>CAURNW010000007.1:0-228131 GCA_963526305.1 uncultured Chryseobacterium sp.
AATCCTCTAAAAGTAACCTAAATTAACCGCCCTAAAGCTCTCCTGCGCTACCGAAGCACTCTCGTTTTTCAGTGGGGCAAAGATAGAACACAAACCTAAACGAAACAAATATTTAATAGTCGATTATTTTGATTGTGGAAAAGTATTAAAGTAAAATACTGGTTTAACAGGCATTAAACCAATTGCCAAAGTTATCCACAATGATCAGATTTTTTTTTGCTGATTAGTGAACGTCTGTATAAATATATGACATTGATTTATACAAAATTCTTGCCAACAAGACTTAGACAGAGAATAATTATCTCTAACAAATCAATTTTGAATAATTTGATAATAATTCAAACTAATATTGAAAATAAATGTAATTAGACGAGGACTGATTTTTCAAATTCTACAGACGTGCATATACTTTTCTGTGAAGCAGTATTGAAGCAACAATAGTTTAGCCCGGATTGAACGGCATGTCTGAGCTCTTTTTGCATCAAGGGAATAAATCAGGCGCAAAAAAGCGAGTAGTGAAAGCCGGAAACAGCTCCTGAAATAAAATAACAGCACATTTTTGAATTGTACCTAAAGAATTATACTTTATATTATCAAAAAAAATACCTCTGAATTTTCAGAGGTATTCTATATATATGCTGTTGATTAAAATTCTGCACTCTTAGGAGTTCTTGGAAAAGGAATGACGTCACGAATATTTGTCATACCCGTTACGAAAAGAACGAGCCTCTCTAAACCAAGTCCAAAACCTGCGTGAGGAACCGAACCGAATTTTCTGGTATCCATATACCACCAAAGCTCGTGCTCGTCTACATGCATCTCTGCCATCTTAATTTTCAGAACGTCTAATCGTGCTTCCCTTTCTGATCCGCCGATAATTTCACCAATTCCAGGGAAGAGTACATCCATAGCAGCAACGGTTTTGTTGTCATCATTCAGTTTCATGTAGAAGGCTTTGATCTCTTTAGGATAATCAAATAAAACTACAGGACATTCAAAATGCTTCTCTACCAAAAACCTTTCGTGCTCCGACTGAAGATCCGTACCCCAGCTTTCAACCGGATATTGGAATTTTCCTTTTTTATTTTCTTTTGAGTTCATTAAGATCTCAATAGCTTCTGTATAGCTTACACGCTTGAAACGTTTAGCAATTACATTCTGAAGTTTTTCAATCAAACCTTCTTTTGCCCTGTCCTTTTCCGGTTTTGATTTTTGCTCTTCTTCAAAACGTTTATCTAAGAAATCAAGATCATCTTTACAGTTATCTAAAACATACTGAATCACATATTTTAAGAAATCTTCTGCCAAATCAATGTTATCTTCAAGATTGTTGAAAGCAACTTCGGGCTCGACCATCCAAAATTCTGCGAGGTGACGAGTCGTATTTGAATTTTCTGCACGGAATGTAGGTCCGAAAGTATAGATCCTCCCTAATCCCATAGCAGCAGTTTCACCTTCAAGCTGTCCGGAAACTGTTAAGTTTGTTTTTTTGCCAAAGAAATCCTGAGCAAAATCAATATCTCCCTGTTCGTCTCTTGGAATACTGTTTAAATCAAAGTTGGTTACTCCAAACATTTCGCCTGCTCCTTCTGCATCAGCTCCTGTTACAATTGGAGTATTAATATAGAAGAATTGGTTTTGGTTAAAGAAAGAGTGAATAGCAAAACTCACGGCATGACGTACTCTGAAAACTGCACCGAACAAGTTGGTTCTGAATCTCAAATGAGCCTGCTCTCTCAGTACTTCCAAAGAATGTTTTTTGGGCTGAAGAATTGTTTTATCTCTTTCCTCTGTAAAATTATCACCTAAGATGATGATCTTCTTAGCAATAATTTCCACAGCCTGTCCTGCTCCCTGGCTTTCCACTACTTCCCCTATCACTTTAAGAGATGAAGCGGTGCTTATTCTGCTGATAATCTCAGCGTCGAAATTTTCGAAATCAACAACTACCTGCAAATTATTAATTGTAGATCCATCATTAAGCGCAATGAAGCGATTTGCACGGAAGGTTCTTACCCAACCGTAAACTGTAATGTCATGATGTAATACTTTTTTGTAATCCTGTAGGACTTCTTTAATCGTCTGCTTTTTCATTTGTTGATTGATAAATTTTTATATAAAAATTAATGTCTGCGAATTTACAAAAAAACGGGAGAACTTTTTGTTGTTATCATTTGGATTTCAAAAAGGAAAATAATATTTTAATTAAAAAATATCGACTTTTTCCTCTGTATCCCTTTTCGGATTTTACAGGCATGATAGAAACTTGGGACATCATACTGCCATTTCGGAAGAATCAAAATAATCAGAATAACATCAATATGAGAAACAATCCCTAGTACAATGGTGAGATAAAATGCCCAGCCTGCCTGCTGAAATCCTATTAAATACACAAAAGAAACGAGTAAACTCAGCCCCCACATTTTTGAAAGGAATGCATGGGTGCAGGTTTCTTTTTTAAATTTCACCAGACTAACGAGATAACAAAAGGCTTCCATAATGAAAACAAGTACAATACTTCCCCAATGGTTTTTGATGATTTCCGGATTGATAAAATAGGCTGCGAATCCTAATGAGAGCCAAAAAACTAAATCAACCTGACTGTCAAGTCTCCTTAATTTTTCTGAGGACACTCCGACTTTCCTCGCAATAATTCCATCGAAAATATCCGTGAGCAGTCCGATGAACATTAAAGTCAGAATTATAAATCGTGATTCTTCGCCACTCAAATAAGCCAGAAAGAAAATAATTGGAGCAAAAAGAAAACGGATTGCTATTAATAGATAGGGTATATTTTTCATGACTTATTGCTTTTCAAAAGTGAAATTATATTGATCTGTTTTCCAGTCGCTCATCACCACTAAAAGGCCATTACAAAAAAAGTAATTGGTCTGAATATGAAGATTTTTGTTCTCATCTATGATGAAACGTGATTTTTGTATATTCCAACCTCCAAAAATCAGCGGAATTCCATCTAACATAAATCTTTTTTCTCTTAAATATATAAAACCGTCTTTTTTCTGTTTAACATTAAGATTTTTATTAAACATCAGTTTTTCAGATTCAAATATTTTAACATTTAATTTATTTTTTTTTATTATCTCCAACCTCACATTTATATTTTTCCCATTATATTTTTCCTTCCAATTAAACATTTCAATATTTCGATCAAGAATATCAGTTAATGTTTTTACGTAAGAACCATTTCCGGAAGACGGCTGATTACTGTAAATTCCGTTGATACTTTCAATTTTATTCTTACTAAAATGCAAACCATCTGGTTCAATGTTCTTAAAACCTGCACAATTTACAGTACTGATTAGAATACTTATGTAAATAATTAATTTCTTCACCGCTTTAAATTTTAAATTATACTTCAAAGCTACTTTCGAAAACCTTGATCATGAATGCGAAAAAAAATTAAAATAAATTGATACATTTGTGAAAATCGCAAATACCATGAACCAGGAAATTTTACTGAAACAGATCAGAAAGAAAATTGGCAACAAATCTCTGAATGATGAGATTGCCAATATTCTCAACATGAGTTATGATGCGGCACACAGACGTACATCAATGAAAGCAAAGTTCAGTTTTGAAGAAGCAGTAGAATTGGCAAAATACTATCAGATTTCAATTGACCAATTTTTGGGAACTGCCAACCAATTGGTAGTCAAAAGAACCCAACCCGTGAAAACGCAGGAAGATTTACTGAATTTCTTTGAAAGCTCTTTGCAGATCCTTGATGTTTTTCAAAATACCAAGCGTTCAAAAGTCTATTATTCTGCGAAAGACATCCCTTTCTTTTATACAATCTCGAACACGATCCTCTCCCGTTTTAAATTTTATGTCTGGATGAATCTGCTGAATGAAGATAAATTTTTATGTTCATTTGAAGATTTTGACCTTCCCTACCATTCTGCTAAAAATGAAATGCTGAAAGATTTATATGAAAATCAAAATGTAACAGAGATATGGAATGATACAACAATCATGAGTATTCTGATGCAAATTTCTTTTTATTCTGAAATGGGACTGTTGAAATTTGAAGATATCCTGTTGATCTTAGAGGAGGTGAGAAATGTCCTGAAAAATATTGAACATAAAATTCAGCACAATCCTGACTTTAACTTTTATGTCAACGATCTTGTAATTTTAAGCAATAATATCCTTTTTAAAAATGATTTTCAATCTTCATTTTTCATTCCTTTTAACATGTTTGGATATATGATGACCAACGATGAGAATACCTGTAATGACACGTTGACCTACTTTGAACATGAAATAAAAAATTCAAAATCACTGAATACATCCGGGAACAGGGAGCGTAAAATTTTCTTCAATAGGATGTACAGGCAGATTGATGATTTGGCGGAGAAGCTAAAAAGTTAGTACCAAAGCGACAATGTTTGTTAATTATACAATAAATTCATATACTACTTAGATAAATCATCTAATCGGTCTGGATTATATATGGATTGGATTCAATACTAAGTCAGACAATATGAACATTACATTACAGCAGAATCAAAAAATTATTGAAATCGCTCTTACAAAATCGAAACATTTAGCAGCGAAAATGAACAGCAGTGATAAACTATATTGTAAATCCTGTTGTTTTTTAAAAATGGATGACGCCTGGCTCGGATCAATTGATATTGCCCATAAAAAACCAGAACAACGAGATATTAGTATAAACAGTGGTAAAATAAGGAAATTATCGCAATCTGTTCAGCCTTTATCCAATATCTGACATTCTAAAAGATTGATTAGATTTCAAGGCGGGTTTTAATCGAAGATAATTCAGAAGATAGTAGCAGATCGTCGATAAGTATTAGCAAAAATAATATAAATGACGATAATGAAGCAGCATTTACAGAATCTAAAGTTTTCGTGTAAGCTGAGGAATAAGAAGTGAGGAATTAAAAAGCGCTTTTTATGAAAGTTGATCAGATCCGATTACTCATCTTTTTTTGAAGGAACCAGAAAAACATCGATCAAACCTTCAGGAACATTCATTTTGATAAATCTTTCTTCACGGTTTACTTCAATAATCCAATCCTTAACCATCGGTACGACAACTTCTTTACCATACAGATTCGTAATGAAATAATTTTGAGCTGTCTGATCATTTACAGAACGTATAACGCCGCAGTCTTTATTATCCTGATCCATAATTTCAAAACCAATTACTTCATGGTAATAGAATTGATTTCCGGTTAGTTTAGGTAAGCTGGTAAGCGGCAGATAAACATCTTTATTCAGAGACTGGTCGACTAAAGCTTCAGATGAGTTTTTAAAAGCAAGATTCAGAGCATCGAGTTTGCTCCAAGATAATTTTTCAATAAAAAAAGGAACCAATAATCCGTTGATTTCAACGAATATTGATTCCAGTTTATTATAAAGCTCGGGTTGATCGGTATCCAGTTTAAGAATAACGTTTCCCGCAAGGCCGTGTCTGCGTGTGATTTTTCCTAAAAAATAGCAATCTTCTTTACGCATACCGGTTTTTGTTTTTAAGCTTCAGTGTTTTCTTCAGTTCCGGCAGCAGGAGCTTCTCCTTCAGCAGTATCAGCAGCAACTTCTTCAGCAGGTGCGTTAGCAGCTTCTTCAGCAGCTTTAGCATCAGCTTCTACTTTAGCTGCAGCAGCAACTCTAGCTTCGTTTACTTTAGTTTCAGCATCAAAAGCAGCTTTTTTAGCATCAGCCTGAGCCTTTGTTAAACCTTCTACTTTACCTTGTACTTTTTGTTCTTTAGATTCTAACCAAGCACCGAATCTTTTTTCAGCTTCAGCCTCATCAAATGCACCTTTAGCAACACCACCTTGTAAGTGTTTTTTGTAAAGTACACCTTTATAAGAAAGAATAGCTCTAGCAGTATCAGTTGGTTGAGCTCCGTTGTTTAACCACTTTACAGCAGAGTCAACGTTCAAATCGATAGTCGCAGGGTTAGTAATTGGGTTGTAAGTACCTAACTTTTCGATGAATCTACCATCTCTTCTAGCTCTTGCATCTGCAACCACGATGTGGAAAAAAGGTCTTCCTTTTGATCCGTGTCTTTGTAATCTGATTTTTACTGACATAATGTATGAATTTTAAGGGAACTCGTCCCGATTAAATATTTAAGTGTGCAAAGATAGTAAAAAAGTTCAAAGTATTGAGTTCAATGTTACTATTTTTTATTCAATCCCCATGATCTTCCGATTCTTCATTTTATAAGTCATAGAAACACACAGCTTAATAGCTCCAAATTGATAAATTACAGCACTTAAGATTAATCAACATTTCCCATATAAAAAAGCCCCAGACATTTTTGGTTTTCCTCAATCGTCAAAGAATTTTTCAAGTTGTCCACAAGTTTGGGTGAACTCCAGTAACATCCCACAGCATTTGCGGTACAGGTAAGATACATATTTTGAACCGCCATAGAAACGGCAGCAATTTCTTCCCACTCAGGCACCATTCCGCTGAAATTGACAACTATAGAGATTACCGCATCAGATTTATTGATCTTAAAACCAATGTCCTGATATTTTTTCTCCAAAAAAATCTGTGGAGCCTGCGTTGACTTATAAATCTCCTGCATTTCCAAAGCTAATTTTGCTTTCTCTTCACCCCTAAAAATTTTAAAACGCCAAGGTTTTGTCCTCTTGTGATTCGGAGCTAATGTCGCTGAATGTAAGATTTCTTCAATAACTTCCTCAGAGATTTCTGTTTCAGCATAATCTTTTGGAAAAATGCTTCTTCTCTGCTCTATGATTTCTTTTAAAACTTCTGCTTTATTCATAAAACAAAAATACGAAAAACAGGGCATTTTATTTCACAGTTTTTATCCCCGGCCATTGCTGCTCAGCCACTCTGTCTGGAATAGTATGGAACGATGTATTATGTATTTTATGCCATCGGGTTTCATTTTGTACTCCATGGGTTTCACCCTAGGTTACTTTGTTCAGCCACTTCGTGGCTGGATTATGATTATGGATTATGATTATGAGATAATGAAATATTTATTTTATTTCACGGAACTTGCCTGTGGCCGTTATTTTTCAGCCACTCTGTCTGGAATAGTATGGAACGATGTATTATGTATTGTATCTCCTGAGTTTCTATTCTGTTTCCAAGGGTTTCACCCTCGGTTACTGTTGTTTAGCCACTTTGTGGCTGGATTATAATTATGAGATAATGAAAATATTTATTCTATGAGTTTCAGCCGTGGCTGTATTTGTTGAATCACTTCTTGGCTATCCTGAATTTCTTTATTTACTTTTTATATTTTAAATGCACTTATCCATTTTCATCTGAAGTTCCTTTTTTTGTAATCTCATTTGCTTCTTCTATGCAATCTATAGGACCTCAATAATTTCCTGATGAATATTGTTTAAGGTAAATGAAAATCCAGACTGCATGCCCATCATTTTTTTAGCCATCGGACTTTCAGCAGAAATGGCATAAAAGCGATCACCTTCAAAAAAAAACTCTCCTAAAGAAACAGAGATATAAAATCTTGCCTTATTTGTAATCACCAATGATCCCAACTGTATTCTTTCAGTAGCTGCCGGAAGTACTCTTGCCATATTCCTGTTCAGATCATTTAACGCAGCGAGCTGTCTCTGCATCTGGTAGATCTCCTCCTGCATTTCTTCACGCATACTGTCGTATTTTGGAGTCTTTTTAATATCACGGCTTGCTTCCAGAGTAAATTCTATAAAGTTTTTAAGTTTTTCTATTTTTCCGGAAATTACTGTTTTCACATAATTCCTTATATTATTTTTCTCAAATACTATCTTCTCCATGTAGCGTAATCTTTACTATAAAGATAATATTTTTTATATAAAAACCTTGCCAAATTGGCAAGGCAGATAATTTATGGCTTCAATATTATCTTTAAATTCTCAAATCCCTGATCAAACATTTTACCCATCTGCATATCCATAAAAGGTTTCATGGGCTTCATTACAGGAGTCAGTTCATTAGTCATTGTCCATGTTACTTTTGTTTTATTCCCTTCAGGCGACATCATCAGATTAGAAGTAGCCTTGCCTTCCCAAGGTTTAAAAAAAAGCAATCTGCTTGTTACTTTTTGATAGGGAACTACAGCAACTATTTCCTGTTCACCTTCTCCCACATCACTATTACCTTTCCAATAATAACCATCTCCAATTTTTCCTTCTTTACCTTTATAGGTAATGACTATATTTTTATCAGCTTTAGCAAACGGATTCCAGACATTAAAAGCTCTCGTGGAGCTTATATGTGACCAGACTTTTTCTTTGGGGGCATTGATCACTATAGATTTTTCGTAATGATAAACTTTGCTGAAGGTCAGCATCGCAAAAATGCTGTAGAAGGCGACAAGCAGGATGAATACTCCTATAATTTTAAAAATTGTTTTCATAATGTATTATATTTAGGTTGTTTTTTTGGGATTAACGAATAATTCCATTGTCATAAATACGTCTCAATTTCAAAAATATCATAGAAATCGAATTAAATGCATTTTACAGTTTCATTTTTGTCCTCGAACAACATTACCGTATTGTATATATCTTAAAAATCAAAATTACACAATCATCTGAAATCTCTTCTTGGCTTATGACAAGATTATTAATCAAAGGTATTTTTGTCACAAACTGAGCTCCGGGCATTGTTTTTGCGCAAAACCTATCTGATTCAAATTAATTAAATTTACATCAATTAAAAATACGTTAATGAATATTCTAATAGAAAAATTTAACACACCATACCAATCTGCACCTTTTGATCAGATTAAAAATGAAGATTATCTGCCTGCTTTTAAAGCATTAATTCAGGAATCGGAAGCAGAAATCGATTCGATCGTTAATAATTCTGAAGAGCCTTCTTTTAAAAATACAATCGAAGCGCTGGCCTACTCAGGAGAACAACTTGACAGAGCCTCAAGTATCTTTTTTAATTTAAATTCTGCAGAAACGAGTGATGAATTACAAAAAATTGCACAGGAAGTTTCACCTGTCCTAACGGAATACTCTTCTAAAATTTCTCAGAATGAAGCTTTATTTAATAAAATAAAAAAAGTTTTTGACACTAAAGATCAATACAATCTGAGCGAAGAACAGCAAATGCTTTTGAATGAGACCTATAAAGGCTTTGTGAGAAGCGGTGCCCTTTTAAATGAAGAGGAAAAAGAAAAATTAAAGAAAATCAGCATGGATCTGTCTTTAAAATCTCTTCAGTTCGGGCAGAATGTTTTAGCTTCTACTAATCATTATTTTAAGCATATCACAAACAGAGAAGATCTGGCAGGAATTCCGGAAGCTATTATCAGTCAATATGCTGAAGAAGCTAAAGAAAGAAATCTTGATGGATGGGTAGTCACTCTGCAATATCCCAGTTATATACCTTTTATGACTTATGCAGAAAACCGTGAACTACGAAAAGAACTTGCATTAGCCAACGGTAAGAAATCTTTCGACGGTGGTGAGTTTGATAATCAAAACCTCATCAAAGAACTTCTCAATCTGAAACAGCAGAAAGCCGAACTTTTAGGATATGCAAATTATGCAGATTATGTTTTGGAAGAGAGAATGGCAAAATCTCCCACCAAAGTTCTGGATTTTTTAAATGAACTTTTAATAAAAGCAAAATCATATGCTGAAAAGGAGATTGAAGATCTGAAATCTTTGGCAAAAGCCGACGGAATTGATGAGATGCAGGGTTACGATCATGCTTATTATGCAGAAAAACTCCGTAAAGCGAAATACGACCTTAATGATGAAGAATTAAAACCTTATTTCCCGTTAGATCAGGTTCAGGAAGCAGTTTTCGGATTATCAAAACAGCTTTTTGGACTAACTTTTGAGGAAAGAACTGATATCCCGAAATATCATGAAGATGTAAAAGTTTATGAAGTAAAAGAAAATGGCGAATATAAATCTTTATTATATGTCGACTATTTCCCGAGAAAAGGCAAACGAGCCGGAGCCTGGATGACAAGCTATAAAAATCAGTATCGAAAAAATGATGAAAATTCCCGTCCTCACATTTCTATTGTATGTAATTTCAGCAAGCCGACCAATGAGACGCCGAGTTTATTAACCTTTCAGGAAGTGACTACTCTGTTCCACGAATTTGGTCATGCACTTCATGGAATGCTGGCTAATACAGAGTATCCAAATCTTTCGGGAACTTCTGTAAAATGGGATTTTGTGGAACTGCCTTCTCAATTTTTGGAAAATTTCTGTTATGAGCCTGAATTTTTGAAAACTTTTGCCAAACATTATAAAACCGGCGAAATTTTACCGAACGAAAAAATCGAAAAAATTGCACAGTCCAAAAATTTCATGGAAGGTTACCAGACAATGCGACAGCTTGGTTTTGGAATTTTGGATATGAACTATCATACGAAAGTCGGAGAATTGGAGAACAAAAGTGTAAAGGAGTTTGAAGACGATTACACAAAGGCAACACAATTGTACCCTTCAAATGCTGAAACAGCGATGAGTCCGAGTTTTTCTCATATATTTCAGGGTGGCTATTCTGCGGGATACTATTCTTATAAATGGGCAGAAGTTTTGGATGCTGATGCATTCCAATATTTTAAAGAAACCGGAATTTTCAATCCTGAAACAGCAGCAAAATTCAAAATACTACTTTCTTCAGGCGGAACTAAAGACCCAATGGAATTGTATCAGAATTTCAGGGGAAGCGAACCGAAAGTTGAGAGCCTGTTGAAAAGAGCATTCGGATAGACTTTAATCCATCTATATTTGAACCATTGAGAATTATTTGAGTTATTGACAGATAAGTAAGCCATGCTTTTTATCCTGGAAATAGATAATTTAATTATTCTCAATGGTTTTAATTTTTATGATTACTTTTATAAAAAACTAAATTAACATGCTGCTCGCCATTCTTTTACCATTTTTATCATTCATTGTCAGAGGTAAAATCATTACCGGAATCATCTGTTTTCTTTTGCAGATTACTGTTCTAGGCTGGATTCCTGCTGCAATATGGGCTGCTCTTTCCCTGCAGAATGCCAGAGCAGAGAAAAGAAATGATCAACTGATTCGTGCTGTGAAAAAATCAAAATAATTAGTTGCATCTAATATTCAGATTTTGAAATTTAATAAATGTTTGCCTACAATTAACTCTATTCTGAAAAATCCACTTTTACAGATAGGCTGAAAAACAGAAAGGCATATAAACAGACCGGAATGGCAACAGTATTCTGATTTGATTATATAATAAAACCTGACACTCATTCAGTATCTAATAAATCCCTTAAAATAATCACCCACAAAATCAAACACTTAATAACTATCTACCATCATAATGTAATATTTTCACTTTGACAACTGTCTACAAAGTAAATAATATACATGAATAAAAAAATCGTTCTTCTTTTTGCATTTGCCTCATCAGCATTTCTGTCTGCACAAAGTATTGAAGGAACTGTCACCAATAGATCACACCAACCCTCTACTGATACTGAAATCCTAGTAACCAAAGAAAATTCAAAATTCTCAGCAATTACCGATGAACAAGGAAAGTTTAAAATTAACCTGAAAGAAGATGGTAATTATGTTCTTCAAATCATTAAGGATGGCATTACCACCAATAAGGAGAACATTACCGTAAAAGGAAATATTCTTAAAGACATCGAAATCAAAGAGGAAAAAGCACCTGCAGAGCAAAAAATCGAAGGCGTAACAATGACTGTAAAGAAAAAGCTCTTTGAAAGAAAAGTTGACAGGCTGGTTTTCAATGTAGAAAATTCCGTTGCTTCACAGGGAATTGACGCCGTTGAAGCTTTAGCCAAAACACCTATGGTACGTGCGACTGATGATGCGATTTCCATTGCAGGGAAAAGTAATGTTGCCATCATGGTCAATGACAGACTGCTTAATTTATCCGGTCAGGAAATGATCAATTATCTTAAAACTCTACGCTCAGATGATATTGCTAAAATTGAAGTGATTACTACCCCGCCTGCAAAATATGAGGCGGAAGGGAAAAGCGGATTGATCAACATCATATTAAAAAAGAACACAAGCCTTGGATGGAACGGATCTCTGCAAACTTCCGGAAGTTATTACTGGAAACGACCTGCCGTTTCCACAAGAAGCGGAGTAAGTTTCAATTATCAGGGTGAAAAACTATCTGTTACGACCAACCTTTCATTAGGTGACAATTATTGGGAACAGAGGTCTTACAATTATCTTACAGGAAAAGGCAACACTGACTTTTGGAATACCGACAGTAACAGTTCAAATAATTACCGGTACAAAGGAGGAAACATTAAAGGAGAATACAAGATCAATGATAAAAACCTGATGGGGATTAATTATAATTATTCCTACAGCAATCCGATCGAGAAAGCCCGGAATTACACGAGAAGACAGTCTGAAAACACTCCTCAGGAATTTTATTCTGATTCTGAAAACAGAAACATCAGAAAAGTGCATAATGCTTCAGCATTTTACGATGTAAAATTGGATACAATGGGAAGTAAACTGAGTCTTTCTGCCAATGTGATGTTCAATGATGCAAACGCTAAAAATTTATACAGTACTGTTACAGATGTCACTACCGCATCGTTTGTCAACCCTGTAAGTCAATATAAAATTTATTCAGGACAGGCAGACCTGGAAAAGAATTTCACAAAGATAAAAACCGAAGCCGGACTGAAATACACCCGTATCAAAAATGATTCTTACTTCAACTTTTTCGATGTTGAAAACGGTCAGAATATACGAAATACAGCGAGAAGCAACGATTTCTTTTATAATGAGCAAAACTACGCTGCCTATGTTTCCACTAATTTTAAAATCAATGATCAGTGGGATGCAAAAGCAGGATTGCGGTATGAATATACCAATCTGGAAGGGATTTCTGTAAACGATAATGTTGCTACAAATATCAAATATGGAAAATTTTTCCCGACCGCTTATCTTAGTTACAAAGCGAATGACAACAATACTTTTTCCATCAACTACTCAAGAAGAATCAGCCGTCCCTATTTTGGAAATTTAAACCCTTTTAAATATATTATTTCAGAGTTTGAATACAGCACCGGGAATCCTTATCTGTTACCAACATTTTCGGACAACCTGGAACTCGGGTATGTTTTAAAAAATAATTTTAATATTACTGCTTATTATAATTATAATAAAGACAATTCGGACAGGATTCAGATCGTTGAAGGTTCACAGAAATACAGTATCGTAAAGAATTTTTATAATGAAAATCAGGCAGGAATCAATATTTCATACAACTACAATAAACTGAAATGGCTTGAATCCAATATTTTTGTCAATGGCTTTTACGCTAAATCAAAATCCTATGATGCCGATGCTGTAGCAGCACCTGCAGGATATGGAGCTAATTTTAATCTTGATAACAATTTCTTCCTCAACAAAGAAAAAACCATCACTTTGATGCTCGGATTATGGAGCAATATCCCCAACAGAAGCGGAAATACATATTTCAACGGTAATTTTTCAGCATATTCGGGCGTAAAACTGAATCTGATGCAGAAAAATCTGATGATTAATCTTTATGTAAATGATTTACTCAATACCAACCGTTCAAAGGGAACAGAATATTATCCAAACTATGATGTAGAATATTATTCTAAAGGCATCACCCGGAATGTGTACCTTTCTGTTACTTACAAATTTGGAAATAACAATGTGAAAGGTGCTACAAAGCAGGTGAAGTTTGAGGAAT
Organism: uncultured Chryseobacterium sp.; assembly: GCA_963526305.1. Taxonomy (GTDB): domain Bacteria; phylum Bacteroidota; class Bacteroidia; order Flavobacteriales; family Weeksellaceae; genus Chryseobacterium. The sequence goes on from CAURNW010000007.1 coordinate 13,711, forward strand.
CAAGCAGAGCCGGTGGCGGAAGTTAATTTTTTTGAAAGCGGCAACTCCGGTTGCCGCTTTCTTTTTAAAAATTGTTAACAATCTAGATTAGCTTTAAAACAACATTGAAATCGTCAAAAAAAATCTACTTTAGATTATCTTAAAAAATCATGATAAGCGACATTGAACTTTTTGAAAACTTCTTTCAGGAGAAAAAAAGATTATTATCTCGAAAAACTTAAATTATACCATCAAGGAATAAAAATAACATTCAACTTTACAGCTCTTTTTTTTGGATTATTCTGGTTTCTCTATCGTAAAATGTATCTGGAAGCTGCAATAATTTATTCTTTTACTGTCGCAGAAAGCATTGGTGAACAGATTTTTCTGCCTCAATTGATGGGACAGGATAACAGTTTTATTTTTAGTATTATATCTACCGTGATGATTTTTCTTATCGTTGGCTTTACAGGCAATGTATTGTACATAAAAAAATCGTTAAGAGTTGTTGATAAAGCAAAAAAAATAACTTCAAATATTGGCTTAATTATTATTGTATTAGTTTTAATTGCAATTTTTAAAGGAAGTATAAATTGAAAATATAAATAAATAACCTGAGTTTGGGATAAAATCGATTTTCAAAATAATGTTATGGTATCGCAAATAAAACAAAAAAATATACTTTTTGAAATGCTTTCAGGTTAAACAATACCACGTCATTTATCAAAGTTTTACAAGAATTTATATTGCTTTGATAAGTCCCGAACGATCTTCTATTCTAAATTTGAAAATCAATTGATTAAGATTTTTATTTAGTTTTGCGTTTTATAGAGCCTCATCCCGAACTGAGGCTAAATATAAAAATTTTCACATAAGGAGAATAAAAACTAAAAAAGCTTGTTTTTCAACATACTTTTTCTTCTATTTAATGATCTCTCCTTTATAATATTTCTCGAGAAAAAAGCCAAGATCTGCACGGTAACCAATTCCTGAAGCTTCAAATTTCCAGCTTCCACCCTTTTTGTACAGTCTGCCAAATTCAATTCCCGTTTCTATAGAGAAATCTTCGTCAAGTTCATACTTTGCAATCTCCTGATTAGTATCCTGATCAACAATCCTGATGTAAGAATTTCTGACCTGCCCGAAATTCTGTCTTCTTCTTTCGAAATCTTCAATGGTCACTACAAAAAGAATTTCTTCAACCCGATGATCTACTTTTTCAAGATCAATCATTATAGCTTCGTCATCATCGCCATCACTGTTTTTTCCGCTTGGATCATCACCCGTATGGGTTAAAGCTCCGTCCGGAGAATTCAGATTGTTGTAAAACACAAAATAATCTTCGCTTACCAGTTTTCTTTGATTATCAATCATAATTGCAGAAGCATCAAGATCAAAATCATAACCCGTTCCTTCATTGGGGTCCCAACCGAGACCAATCGTCATTTTGGTTAGCCCGATATCAATTCTCTGTCCTTTCTGTAAGTTAATTGCCATAATTTTGTACTTGATGTCTAAGATAGTTTTGATTTGTCAAATTTCCAAATAATAGAATTAAAAAAATATATAAAAAAGCCTGATCAGAGGACCAGGCTGTATACTTTCTATTGAATTTTTTTTAAGCAGATTTAAAATCAGTCTCTAAAGCAGCTTTACTTCGTGCTTTTGCTAACATAGGAATCGATAACAAACCCGTTGTCAGCATAATGACAATTTGTAGGGGAAGAGAGATAAATGAATAGGTTAGTCCTATTTCACCACCGTATTCCGCACTTTTTCCCATAGAGATAAACAGTGCCATAAAACCGTATTTCATCGCTAGGTTGAATGCTCCGATACCGCCACTCGCCGGCACAATCATTCCTAAAGTTCCCACTACAATAATAAAAAATCCGTCAGCAATGGTAAAACCTGAAGTTTCAGGTAGTGCGAAGCAGACCAGATATGCTGCCAAATAGTAACAGATCCAGATTCCCAATGTATAAAGAATGAATTTTATCTTATGTTTTAATTTAAATATGGATGACAAACCCTGCAGAATACCGTCAATAAAACCGATGATTTTTCCTAAGATGGGAACTGTTGCCAATTTCTTTTTAAAAACGAAAAATAAAACTGCTCCAATAATGAGTGCTGAAATGACCAGTATCACTTTATTTTGGTTGAATGGTATATCAGAATTTTTATAAAATGACAGAATCGCATCATATTTAAAGATAAAGGTCAATCCCAAAAACCCCATCATACAAACCAGGTCTACAACTCTTTCCAGAATGATGGTTCCGAAAGATTTATCAACAGGCACTTTTTCTACACCATATAATGCTGTGGCACGTGCAACTTCCCCACTTCTCGGAATCGTCAGATTCATTAAATAACCAAACGAGATTGTCCAGAATGCATTGGAATTGGAGATGGTATATCCCATAGGCTCAAGCAAAAGATTCCAGCGAACCGCTCTGAACCAGTATGCTAAAACACCGAACACCGCTGCAAAGGCAACCCAAAGATAATTGGCTTTTTCCAAAGATTTCTGAATCTTGGGAAAATCAAAACCTCTTAATGCTAACCACAGGAAAAAACCTGCAAATGCAAGCGAAATAACAATGGTAAGTATTGATTTTAAAGGACTGGATGATTTCTTTTCCATGAATCAGGTAAGAAGGTTGGTTTTCTCATCCGGGAAGACAATTTTCGGCTGAAAATCTTTTGCCTCTTCAGGTGTCATCTGAGCGTAAGCAATAACAATGATAATATCATCGCGCTGGACTTTACGTGCTGCCGGCCCGTTTAAACAAACCTCACCGGACTTTCTCTTACCTTTGATGATATAGGTGTCAAAACGTTCACCGTTATTTACATTTACTATATAAACCCTTTCACCGACTACCAATCCCGCCGCATCAATCAGATCTTCGTCAATGGTAATACTTCCTATATAATTAAGGTCAGAAGCGGTGACTCTTACCCTATGAATTTTAGATTTGAATACTTCTATTAACATGATGCAAATTTATTAATAATATTTTACAAAATGATTCTAAAATTGATTTAAGAAACAGTAGAATAATTACATTTTAATTTGCTGTAAATCATAAAAATTAACTATTGATTATCAACTCAATAAGCATATAAATAGAATAATTAAAGAACACTAGATGATTCAGGATTTAATAAATTGAAAACTCATTATTAATTTTTACACAAAGCCAATAAACATAAGTACTTGGCACGATTTTAGCATCTTGAAACGTAGATTTTTCGCAATAACTAAAATTACGATATATTGATCTAATCCATGTTAAATCAAAAAAATCAAACAAGTTTTTAGAAAAAATTTGCACAATTTGAAAATTGTTTTATATTTGCTACTATAACTAACTAACTTTTAATATAAAAATTATGAACAAGTCTGAATTAATTGACGCAATTGCGAAAGACGCAGGGATTACTAAGGTTGCAGCAAAAGCTGCATTAGAATCTTTTATTTCTAATGTCACAACTACTCTAAAGGCAAAAGACGGAAAAGTATCTTTAGTAGGATTTGGAACTTTCTCAGTATCGGAGAGAGCTGCAAGACAAGGTATCAACCCGGCAACCAAAAAACCAATCAAAATTGCGGCTAAAACAGTAGCTAAATTTAAGGCTGGTGCTGATTTGGCAACTGCAGTTTCAGGTGTTAAGAAGAAATAAAACAATCACCTTTATAAAAATTTGAACCTCATCGTAAGATGAGGTTTTTTTGTGGCTTCGAGAGCCTCAGCCACCATTCGAGAGCCTCAACCACCATTTGAAAGCCTCAGCCACCATTTGAAAGCATCAGCTAACATTCGAGAGCCTCAGTTAAAATAAGATGTAATTATTCAAAAGATGTATCTTAAGGATTTAATCAAAAATTGCTGACCTTTTATATTGAAAAATTTTAATGAATAACATGTTGAAATCAAGTAGGTGGCTTCGAGAGCCTCAGCCACCATTCGAGAGCATCAGCCACCATTCGAGAGCATCAGTCACCATTCGAGAGCATCAGTCACCATTCGAGAGCATCAGCCACCATTCGAGAGCATCAGTCACCATTCGAGAGCATCAGTCACCATTCGAGAGCCTCAGCCACCATTCGAGAGCCTCAGCCACCATTTGAAAGCAACAGCCATCATTTGAGAGCATCAGTCAAAACAAGATGTAATTATTCAAAAGATGTATCTTAAGGATTTAATCAAAAATTGCTGACCTTTTATATTGAAAAATTTTAATGAATAACATATTGAAATCAAGTAGGTGGCTGAGGTTCTCGAAGTCACCATTCGAGAGCCTCAGCCAAAATAAAATGTAATTATTCAAAAGATGTATAGTAAGAATTTAAATCAAAAATTGCTGACCTTTTCTACTGAAGAATTTTAACGAATGACTTGTGAAATCGTGTAGGTGGCTGAGGTTCTCGAAGTCACCATGATCCGAGAGCTACAGATAAATAAGTTTTCAAAAGTCTAAATAGTCCAGTTGAGTATAAATAATACTAAGGTGCCAATCTGGAAATTTCCCAATCAATATCTTTCAAAGAATAGATAATCCGGTCATGGAGCCGGTTAGGTCTACCCTGCCAAAATTCAATTTCGTACGGTTTTGCGATATAACCACCCCAATTTTCAGGTCTTGGGACTTCACTGTTTTCGTACTGTTTTTCCAATTCTTGTAATTTAAGTTCTAAAAACAACCTGTCAGGGATAACTTCACTCTGAGGAGAAACTACTGCCCCTAGCTGACTTCCCTTCGGTCGTGAATGAAAGTACCCGTCACTTAAATTCTCCGCTATTTTTTCAAGATTTGCTTTAATGACAATCTGCCTCTCTAAACCGGGCCAGAAAAAATGAAGACAGGCTTTGTGGTTTTTTTCAATTGCTCTGCCTTTTCTGCTCTCATAATTGGTATAAAAAATGAAACCTTCATATGTATATTCTTTAAGCAATACCATTCTCGTCCTTGGACAACTATCTTCTTCCAGAGTGGAAACCGCCATGGCATTAGCTTCGGAAACCGTTGGATTGGCTGATGCCTCTAAAAACCAGTCCCTGAACTGTTCAATCGGATTCTCTTTAATCTCACTTTCAATCAGTTGAGATTTTTCATAGATTTTTCTCTTGTCATGGAGGTTTTCCATAAATAATTTTTATTAAATTTGAGTATGAATTACTCATACAAAGGTAAAATATTAATTTCTACACCTGATATTTCCGGAGATATTTTTTCAAGATCGGTAGTGCTCATTTTGGAACATAATGAACATTCCGCTTTTGGATTAATTCTGAATAAGAAAAATTCAAAAATGAGTAACAGATTCAATAATTTCTTTGATTTTAAAATAGAAGTTTATGATGGAGGACCGGTAGAAAATGATAAGGTTTTTTTTATTATTAAAGGTAAAAATACGTCCGAAGTGAATATCGAAATCAACAGTGAATTTTACGTTACCGAAGATATTGAAACTGTAATAAGTTCTGTCCTAAATAAAGAATTATCCATCAATGATGTTAAGATATTCTCAGGATATTCAGGTTGGGGGTCTTTACAGTTAGACAACGAAATAAAACGTAAAATGTGGACGGTTGTAGATGTTTACAATCTCGACTATACACTTCCCAATGATCAGACCTTATGGAAATCTATTATGCAGAATCTTGGCGGAGAATATCTTCTGTGGGCAAATTCGCCGGAAGACATTTCATTAAACTGATCATTACTTCACGATGGAGAAAAATTATTTAACAAATTTTAAGTTATCGTTATATAATTTTTAACATTCTTCAAACGTTATTAAAAAAACTAAAATAAAAATATCTGAGTAATCAGGCCATGATCATCAGAAAATACTTATAAGCCCACGCACATTATTTACTTAACAATAAACAAATTCTTTTCTGACCCCGTATCAGAATAAAACCCGGTAAAGGACGTATACGTTGTTTACCGGGTTTGTCAATTTAGTTTGAAAAACTATTTTTCCATTTTTCAACCAGCTCGTTAATGCGTACACTACCAAATGTCTTGTTTCTGATTTTCCCTACTGAGAATACGCCATTTTCATCAGAAATCATCAGAATTTCTTCAGCTTTCTGAGATTCAAATGCAATAATTTCATGCTCCTGAATGTCTGCGAGGTTATTTTTATGTAAAAACGTGACGAAATTTTCCAGCAAAGGCGAGATATATGCCCCTTCAGAATGCTTAGGTACTTTAATGATTTTACCTTCCAGAAACAAAAGATTACCTGAAGTTGATCGAGCTATTCTCTTATTTGGATTTAAAAGAATAACATCATCCAAATCATTTTCCTGGGCATAAATTCCAGCATAGATGTTTTCAGGGCAATGCACTCTGATATTACTTAGAAGATTATTATTGACATTGATTTCTTTGATCAGATCTAATTCTAACGGACGTTGATGAACAGTAAGAATATCATCCATTTCAACGACATCAAAGAAATAAGAGATTGTAGATTTTGATAATGTAATTCCATCAGAATTTCTGTATACCAAAAAATTAATGATTCCGTTTTCTACTCCTCCTTCGTCAATTACTTTTTGATTAAAAAGATTTTGAAAAAATTCTAAAGTATAACTTAGAGGGATATTCATCCTCATTTTTCTCATAGAAGCCATCAGGAAGAAGTAACATTCTTCATCCATGATGAGATCAGAATTTCTTATAAAAAATGAAACTTTCACAGCATCTCCCAGAAGAAATGCCCTGTTTTTCAGTTCGAGCTCTTCTGAAGTAAAATATGTGTTTTTCATACTGATTTATTATTTTAAGGTCTTATGAAATCATAGTGATTGATCGTCCATCACTATTCGCTAGGATTTTAAAATATGATTATTTATAAAAAAATAATGAACGATAAATCGTTCATCAGTTTTACCACTATGTCAGTACTACTTTCAAATTAAGCAGCACCTAATTTTATTCTAAGGTTTTCGATTAGATTTTCCCAGTACAGAGCGTTTTCTTCTTCATCACCTTCTTCACAGAAATCTGTAATGTTCAAAGCCAGATCTTCTGTAATATCATCAATGGTAATGGTCATTTCAAAGAAGTTTTTGGTTCCTTCATCTTCTTCCCATCTGAAACGAACGAAACCTTCAGGCTTGTACCTGATCAAAGTCGCTTTTTCTTCAGAACCTCCACCCCAACTAAAATAGAAATCGTCACCTTTCTCTATCACATCATCTGCAAACCACTCGGATAATCCCTCAGCACTGGCCAAATATTCATACAAAATCTCTGAAAGACAATGCATTGGGAATTCGTAATGGACTTTATGTTTCGCCATATAACTTATTTTTAACGTCACGCAATATATAAATTAATTTTTTTATTACACAAAAAACTAAATAGATTTTTATCTAATATGAATGATATTTATCAGAAAAATAAGTTTAAATTTTTTCAATAAGATTTTTGTTTTTAAATTAATAATATTTCACAAAAAAACTTCTTTATTGAAGATATTTTATTATTAAAATTATTTTACTTTTCATTCAATACTTCAAGAATAATCCTGCAGCCTTCTATAATTTCATTCTTCGAAATTGTAAGAGGCGGTGATATTCTCAGGTACTCATTTCTGTAAAGTTGCCAAAACAAGATCAGTCCCCTCTCCATACATCTTCCGGCAACATTTAATGTAAATTCAGGTGTTCCTAAATTCACAGCGAGCATTAATCCTTTTCCGTTAATATTAATGATTTTTGGATGTACAAGCATTTTTCTGAATAATTCTTCTTTCTCTGCGACCTCATTCATCAATTGACTCTCCAGCACCTCTTTTAAAGTTGCATGAGATGCTGCTGCAATAAGAGAGTTTCCTCCAAATGTGGTGATGTGCCCTAATTTTGGAGAATGAGATAAGGTCTCCATGATCTTTTTCGAGCTCATAAATGCCCCTACCGGAACTCCGCCACCCATTCCTTTGCCCATCACCAGAATATCCGGAACAATCCCAAAATGTTCAAAGGAAAATAATTTTCCTGTTCTTCCGAACCCAGGCTGTATTTCATCCAGAATCAAAAGTGCACCTACCTCCTCACATCTTTTTTTTAATTTAATCAGGTATGTTTCGTCCGGAACTAAAAACCCTGCAGCCCCCTGGATCGTCTCGAGAATTACACATGCTGTTCTTTCTGTTATTTTACTGAAATCATTTTCGTTGTTAAACTCGATAAAAGAAACCATGGGTAGCAGTGGGCGAAACTCCCTTTTGTGGAATTCGTTTCCTGAAACACTTAATGCTCCATGTGTGTTTCCATGGTAAGAGTTTTTAAATGAGACGATCTCTTCTCTTCCTGTGTATCTCTTGGCTAATTTTAAACTTCCGTCGATGGCTTCTGCTCCACTGTTAACCAAATAAGTGATTTCCAAGGGATCAGGAGTTGATTCTGCGAGCAATCTGCATAATGCTACAGGCTTTTCCTGAGCATATTCACCATACACCATGACATGAAGGTATTTATCTGCCTGCTCTTTGATCGCATTGACAATTTTAGGATGGGAATGCCCTAAGGTGTTAGCAGAAACTCCTGCTACAAAATCAAGATATTTTTTACCGTTTTTACCGTAAATATAACTCCCTTCTGCTTTCTCTACTTCAAAACCAGCTGCAAATTGTGTGGTCTGTGCCTGATATTTAAAAAAATCCTGTTGCATTTCTATGGATGAAAAATTTAGGCAAAGCTAAAAAAGATAAGTCAGATAGGGAAATTTTGAGGAATGATAAAGTCATTTTAATCTATATTGGTAAATTTTAAAGTACTTCATTAATTTCTGATCTGAATTTTTGTAGACCAAAACGCAACAACCGGCAGATTGATTAACAGAAAAACAATTATTGATTACACCGTTTTAATGATTCAAAAGACTGCCTTTAAAAATTTCATGTTTTGTTGAAATAAAAAATTCAAATCATGAATTCTGAAAATTTCTTTATTCTTGGTTGATGACTTTTTATCATTTTCTTTTTCATTGAATCTGAATGAAAAAAGTTAAAATTGATAATAATAAAAATAATATAGTATTTCTATTCATTGAAGCTGTGATGTTCTTCATAGTGACGCATCACTTTAAAAGTAAAAAGACCAGCTTTAAAACTGGTCTTACTTTATGTCTATTTTCTAACCCTCTTAGGTTTTTTGGCTTCTTCTGCAGCTTTCGCTTTATCAATAACTTCCTGAGCCTGATTGAAAAGTTCATCTGAAGATTCATATTTGATCTCTTCATAATTCGGAGAATCAACGAGAATATCCTGCCATTTTCTGATTCTGTCTTTGGTGTTCCAGTTGAAATCAGGAAATTTTTTCCTGTCGGGACCAATTTTGCTCATCGGATAGTTGGTAGAGGTTGCACCGATACTGCAGGATAAAATCTGCAAAACCTGTTCTTCAAAATTTGCATTGATAATTCCACAGGAAGAAAGCACAATTCCCTGTCTTTCTTTTTCTTTGGTTTTCTCATTTACATCATCAGCATAAGCAATAGACTGTGCGTTTCCTATAACTTTGATTTCTTTGATATTTTTATCTTTGTAATACACTACCATCAGCTTACCCTTAACCTGATTAAACTCATCTTTCATATTCAGAGAATCTGCTTTGCTGATCGCATAAGCATTTCCTATTACCTTTAAAGAGTCTATATTTTCAGTTTGTGTATTAAAATAAGCTTCAACTTTATCACCGGTGACCTGTTTTTCTCCACTCCAGAGGATGGGGTTCGTATACATGTGCATAATACCATCGGTTTCGTTAAATGCTATTGAATCTGCTCTTCCCTGTGCATCAGATTTATAGATTCTGGCTTTTTTAAAAGCACGGAGATAACTTTTTTTAACATTTGCAGAATCTAATTTCTGGTAAGAAAGTATTTTCTCAGAGGCGAAGTAAAGAGAATCTTTTTCAAGGATCTTTACAGCATAGGGACCTTTTGTCATCATTGCCGAATCTTTCTTTTCAAAAATTTCGCCGTAGCCTCCTTTCAGATATCGTTTTTCCAAAGGATCATCCAAAGTTACATTTCCCGTGGCTGTACCGAAACCGCTAAGCTGATTGTAATACATTACATCTCCTGTGAGAATCTTATCATTGTAATAAATTCTGGAATTTTTATTCAGAAATGATTCTTTGGTATTGAGATTATGTGTTCCTTTTTCGGTAAAAATCCTGTTTTTAGGATTTTTCCTGTTGGTGATCGTAGTTGGACCATTGATATCAACCACATTGGTGTTCTGATTCTGAACAACATTGATACCGTCCAAAATATAATCTTTGTCTTCAATCCTCACATTGTCAGTAAGATTGATAGTCCGTAAAGCGAGATTGTACGTTGCAGATTTTGAATAGGTTGTACTTTTACCGTCATTGATCGTACCCCCTGTATTATAATAGGCAAGATTAGAACCCCTGTCATAATACATCGTTTCCGTTTTGATGACCGTACCTTTCGGATCATTCAGAACGACATTTTTTCTGGCTACACCTTTCTGTGTGTTAGCATCATATTCCATCTCTGAAGCTGTAATGACAGATCCGTCGGTATTCTGGAGCCGGGTATTACCCATTGCCTTTACAAAATTTTCCTGTTCATAGAGCACCACTTCATCTGCTGTAAGAATAGAACCCTGATGTTCAATAACAACATTTCCTTTCAGATACTGGTTACCATCATATTTTTTGGGATCTTTAATGATCTCATCTGCATGTTTGATATTGACCCTGTTACCGGCGTTTGATTTCTGAGGCTGGTTTTTTACAGGATTCTGTAAAAACGGATCTCTCTGCACAGGTTTCGTCTGATCCTGTGCAAAAGTGAGCGTGGAAAGTAAAAGGAAGAGAAAAAGAAATATTCTCATTGATCAGTCATTCTTTTTGCCGTAAAAATAGAGCGAATGGGAATCAATTTTCACCCCAAATGCTTCTTCTATAGCTTCTTTAATTCCCTGTATTCTTGGGTCACAGAACTCGATAATCTCTTCAATCTCCTTATCTGAGCCTTTTTTGTAAATCACCAAATGATCATGCTGCTTATCAAAATATGATTTTTCATACGATGAAGAGGTCAATGTTTTTTCGCCAAACTGGTGTTTACGGATCAATCCTGCGTCTAAAAAGATCTCTATCGTATTATAGATTGTAGCTTTTGAAACATGATATTTCTTCTGCATCATTAAAAGATACAGGTCATCTACATTAAAGTGATGATCCATATTATAGATTTCCTCTAAAATAGTGTATCGTTCAGGTGTATTACGAAAACCTTTCTCTAAAAGGTAATTTCTTAAAACATCTTTTATTAAAGTAATATTTTTTTCTTTTTGTAAAGTATCCATCAAAAAATTTATACTACAAATTTATCGATTTTTATTTAAATACAATACACCACTTTAGAGAGTATAATGCTGATATTTAAAACCTGACCTGCTCTATTCTGTTTGCGGATAATGTTTCTTCAGTCAACGGAGCCGATTCTACTTCCACATTATGCATGGTTACGCCCCAAGCCTTAAAATCATCACTGCCAATATACTTCACGAAGTTATATAAGCTTAATGTAATTTTCTGCTTTACTGTTAAAAGTATATCGTTGATATAGGTATTGTCAATCACGACATATTTTAAATCCGGAGGAATATTATGCGCTCTGAGAGATGGGTGGCTGCTTCTTGAAGGAATTGTTCCCTCTGCCATCAAATCTTTTAAGACCATACTGAAATAATCGTTAATTCTTCTGTCTACTTTGAACCCTAAAAGAAAATTAACTTTATAGATGGTTCCCGGAAGGATTTCTTCAACAGTATATTTAAAAGTATAGGGATCCTCCTGATTGATGATACTGAGTATAAAGTAGTGATCTGCTCTTTTAGGCTGTTTTTTAATAATAGAATAAATAATTTTTGATTCTATCTCATCATTGTATTTTGCTCTGCTCAGGTAGGCAAGATTAGTACAGTACTTCGGTATTGTTTCGTCAAGCTTCATATCTTTGATGATAGAAACATATTTACTTATTTTGACAAAGTTGATAAATTTGGCTTTGATCTGCCGACCATTATACCATGAGTACATACATATTCCTATAGAGCCTGCAAGAACCACCGTAATCCAGCCGCCATCAAAGAATTTGATGATATTTGCACTGAAGAATCCAATTTCGATTGCACCATATACTAAGAAAAAGCCGAGAATAAGGAGTTTATTTACCCTTTTCTTCAGCAACCAGAATGTAAGCAAGATTGTTGTCATAAACATGGTTACCGTAATAGAAAGACCATACGCAGCCTCCATTTTGTGGGATTCCTTAAAATGTAAAACAACGATGATGCAAAACAGCAACAATCCCCAGTTAATTCTGGGAATATACATTTGTCCTTTTACACCAGAAGGGTAATCAATTTTTTGATTGGGCCATAAATTCAATGACATTGCTTCAGAAAAGATAGTAAAAGAACCGGTAATAAGTGCCTGAGAAGCGATAATTGCGGCTGCAGTAGCTAAAACGACCCCAGGTAAAATCATCCAATCCGGCATAATCCCGAAGAATGGGTTGACTCCATTGCCTTGTATCAAATGGTAATTCTTTAATAACCATGCTCCCTGTCCAAGATAATTGAGTATAAGCATTATCTTAACAAAAATCCAGCTTATCCTGATATTTTTGGCACCACAGTGTCCCAAATCAGAATACAGAGCTTCTGCTCCGGTAGTACATAAAAAAACAGCTCCTAAAATAATGATTGCACTGGGCGAGTCTACAATTAATTTGTAAGCATAATATGGATTGAAGGATTTTAATATAGAAAAATCCTGAAACAGATGTAATGCACCCAAACCACCTAAAACCAAAAACCAGACTACCATCACGGGTCCGAAGAATTTCCCTATGAAAGAAGTGCCAAATTGCTGAACTACGAAAATAACAATTAAAATTGCACACGTTATCAGGACAACCGGAGTATTAGGATTATAAATCTCAAGCCCCTCAATGGCTGACATCACAGTAAGTGATGGCGTTATTACGCCATCTGCCACCAAAGCAGAAGCTCCAATAATCGCAATCAGATACAGCCACTTCTTTTTCAGATTTTTTATTAGTGAAAAAAGAGCAAGAATACCCCCCTCTCCTTTATTATCAGCACGGAGTGCTACAATTACATATTTTAGAGTTGTCTGCAATGTTAACGTCCAGATAATACAGGACAGTGCACCTTCTATATATTGATCAAAAGGCATTGTAGCCCCTAATTCCCTGGCGTTCACAATAGCTTTCATTACATAAAGCGGTGAGGTACCGATATCACCGAAAACAATTCCGAGTGAAACAAGAACTCCCATGAGTGAAAGTTTTTTAAGGTCAATGTGGTGACCTCCACCTATAACGTCTGCCATCTCAGCTAATTAATTTTTGAAAGCGCAAATGTATACTAAATTTATGACCCTCAGCTAAAATAGTGATACATTGTATAAATGAAAAAACTTCCTTTCGGAAGTTTTTTTCTATGATTTAACGTACATTGCTTTTTTGATTTCCTCTTTTACTTTTTCAAGTTTCGGGAACCAGTCTGCAAACAATGCAGCTGAATAAGGTGCAGGAGCATCAGGAGTCGTAATTCTCTTGATTGGAGCATCCAAATAATCAAATGCTTTCTGCTGTACCATATAGGTAATTTCTGACGATACAGAGCCAAATGGCCATGCTTCTTCTAAAATCACCAATCTGTTTGTTTTCTTTACTGAAGTCAAAACAGTACCAAAATCTAAAGGACGAACAGTTCTTAAATCAATCACCTCAACAGAAATACCTTCTTTAGCCATATCTTCAGCTGCCTGAATTGCCAGTTTCATGATTTTTCCGAAAGAGACCAAAGTTACATCTGTACCTTCTCTTTTTATTTCTGCTTTTCCTATAGGAAGGTAATATTCTTCTTCAGGAATTTCCATTTTATCTCCGTACATCTGCTCAGATTCCATGAAAATTACCGGATCGTTATCCTGAATTGCAGTTTTCAATAATCCTTTAGCATCATAAGGGTTTGACGGAACTACAACCTTAAGACCAGGTACATTGGCAAACCAGTTTTCAAAAGCCTGAGAGTGTGTTGCACCCAATTGACCTGCTGAAGCTGTAGGACCACGGAAAACAATAGGACAGTTCCACTGACCACCACTCATCTGACGTATTTTTGCTGCATTATTGATGATCTGATCAATCCCCACAAGTGCAAAATTAAAGGTCATATATTCTACAATCGGTCTGTTACCATTCATCGCAGCACCTACAGCAATCCCTGTAAAACCAAGCTCTGCAATTGGGGTATCGATTACACGTTTAGCACCAAACTCATCCAGCATTCCTTTAGAAGCCTTGTATGCACCGTTGTATTCTGCAACCTCTTCTCCCATTAGAAAAATGGATTCGTCTTTACGCATTTCCTCACTCATTGCCTGCGCAATCACTTCACGAAAAGTATATTCTGCCATATTTATTTGAAAAATTTAGAGTACAAAAATAGTAATTATTTATTATTTACATAACAAAAAAGACAACTCATTCCTGAGTTGCCTTATATTTAATAATATTTTAAACTGATTAGTTGACTTTCTGCCAAACCTGAGTTCTTCCCAACAGAGAAACTCCCATATAACCTCTTACGTTCAGTTTGTCACCACTTCTTGTGATGGTACATTTATAAGTCTTACCTGTTTTAGGATCTGTGATAGTACCGTCAGTAAATTCTTCACCGTCTTTTTGAAGTCCTCTGATAATTTCCATTCCTAAAATAGGTTTGCCTTTACGATCGTCTTTACATGATGTACAATTAGGACTTGCAGGTTTGATCAGCAGCTGAGAAACTTTACCATAGTATTTACCGTCGGATTTTTTCCAGATTTCAACAATCGATTTTGCCTGTTTTGTTTCGTCATCAATGGTTTTCCATTTACCTTCAATCTGCGCAAACGACATTACACTGAATAGAGAAAGCACTAATGTTGATAATAATTTGTTCATATTAATTTAGTTTAATTTTATTGATAGATAATTAATTTGTTCAATAGTTAAAAATAGAAATAAATTTCAGACATACAAACATTTTTATTATCCTGTGCATAGATAACAATAGAGAGACCAATTAATTTTGGGCTCAGGTTTTATTCATCAGAAGATCCAAAATTAAATCAGTTCAGTTTTCTGGTCATCACCTTGGTCATATAATCCTGATACCATGCTTTCGCAATCAGTTTGCCTTTTTCGGTTTCGGAAGTCTTTATTTTATCATTCAGATTATTTTCTAATCCTAAATCATTTTTATCATAAACACCTGTAATCTCTTTTCCATCAAAACGATAAATGTAATTTCCGTAAATGAACTGCTCTGACGAACCATCAGAATTCACAATCAATGGAGCATATTTTTTCTCACTTATAAGGCTTCTCCCCCAACTTCTGATTTTCCCGTTGTAACCAATTATATCTGCTAAAGTCGGATAAATATCAATCTGCTGAGCCAACTCACTGTTGATCCCTTTTAAATTAAATTTTGGATTAGGCGAATAAAAAATCAGCGGTACTGCAAAGCGGTTCATTGCTTTTTCATATTCAGGATAATAAATCTGGTTGGGATGATCTCCTGTGAATACGAATATAGTATTGTTGTACCACGACTGCTTTTTAGCTGTTTCGAAATACTTTTTTATTGAATAGTCCGTATACTGCATAGGCTCATGCATTTCTACATTTCCTTTTTTGAATTTTCCAATATATTTTTCAGGAATTTTAAAGGGATGGTGTGATGAAGCTGTAAAAACAGTTGCCATAAAAGGTTTCGATTTCCCTACATTTTTTGCAAAATACTGAAGAAATGGTTCATCCCAAATGGCCCACATTCCATCGAAATCCTCATCGTGATTGTATTCATCCTTACCATAATAATGTTTAAATCCAAGAATATTTCCAAAACCCAAAAATCCCATCGACCCATTGGGTGCTCCATGATAAAAGGAAGTATCGTATCCCATGTCATTACACACTGAAACAATCGACTGGATTTTCTGATTTGAATATGGAGAACTTGTAAAAGCATCCGTCAGACTCGGAATTCCGGCAAGAATACTGCTCATACCATGAATAGACTGTCTTCCGTTAGCAAAGGTATTCGGAAAAATAAGACTCTCATTTGAAAGACTGTCGATAAATGGGGTATAGGAAACATAATTCTTAATATTTTTACCTTTGTTAAAAGCTCCGGAATATTCTCTTCCAAAAGATTCCACAATAAAAATAACTACATTGGGCTTGTCCCGGACCTGCCTGTCATAAATTTTATAAGGCTGTAAATTTTCGTCTATAAATTTTTCATCAACAAAATATACTTCCCTGAAATTATTAGTACCCAATGTCCTGAAGAATGAAAAAGTACTGTTAAGAACTATATTTCCCTGAAGCGGGGTCTTTACAAATTTATTGGCATCAACCAAATTGATAGGCCTTGTACTGTGCCTGAAATCTCCACGGATTCCTCCGACAGTTAAAACTGCAGAAACGCATATTGTCAATATTGAGAAAAGGAAGTAAGGAATCAGTTTTTTTGGTTTTCTCTCTTCAATTTTAAATCTTTTATAGAGGAAAATCCATAAAGCCATCAGCACAATAAACCAAAAAATTACAAATGGATGTTCTTTTGTTGAAACTGTGAAAACTTTTAAAATGTTCGTTTCATGTTTGGCTACCTGAAAAGCAGCGGATGTCAGTCTCGTCTGCGAAAATTTATAGTAGATAAAATCTCCGAAGTTCATTGCATAAGCGATTCCATTGGTAATAAAATACAACCAGAAGATGATTTTCTGATATGTTTTTTTCGCATTGATAATGATTGGAATCAGGCTTAATAGAATAAACAGTGAATTAACATATAAAATTGCGGTAAGGTCAAAGGCGATTCCGTGATAAGCAAGATTAAAATAATCTGCTGTACTGTCAATTTTTATTAAATCTTTATTGAAAAACCAAAAAAGAAACCTGGCTATCTGGTAAAATACAAAAACTAAAAAAATCCTGTAACCTAAAATCAAGACTTCTTGTTTTCTAAATTCTTTTAAAAAATTCATACGGAGATTTTCTTTTAATGAAAATGCGCAATCACTCTTAGACAATTTCCGGAGAATGTGATTTCACGGTGCAAATTTAAGTTAAATTCATATTAATGTAATTTTTAGTTCATATTAATTAAGGTTAAAATTTTTAAAAAATGTAATTTTGCTTCCATGAATTTCATTAAAAACAATCTGGCAAACGCCATCACACTCGGAAATTTATTTTCAGGCTGCGTCGGAGCTGTACATTTGATTATTGGGGATTATCAGACTACTGCCATCTGTATTATTTTATCGTTGGTGCTTGATTTTTTCGACGGATTTATTGCGAGAGCCTTAAAAGCCAATTCCAATCTGGGAACTCAGCTTGATTCTTTAGCAGACATGGTAAGCTTTGGACTAATCCCGGGACTGGCTATGTTTAAAATGCTTGAACCGTCAGGTACTGAACTTTTAGGAATAAACCTGCCTTTCGAAATCAAATATCTTGGATTTTTTATCACCCTTTTTTCATGTTTGAGACTGGCCATTTTCAATTTGGACGAAGACCAGAGATATTATTTTAAAGGATTGAATACACCGAGTAACACGATTCTTATTTTTGGAATCTTCTATGCTTTCAAAGAAACCCAAAGCTTTAGTTTCTTTTTTGAAAATGAAATATACCTGTTGATTTTGACAGTGGTTTCTTCCTGGATTTTAATCTCACCAATCAGGATGATTGCCATGAAATTCAAATCAATGAAGATGCAGGACAATTACCCTAAAATAGCTTTGCTGATTGGATCAATTCTTATTTTAATACTATTTAAAACTGTCGGAATTCCTTTGGTTATACTTTACTATATCTTAATTTCACTCATCTTTCAGAAAAAATTAAATTAAAAATTCCAAAAAAATAGCCTTACTAAGGTCATCTATAAATAAAAACAAGCGAAGCAAAAAGTAAATTTCCAATCGCTAAAAGCAAAATAAAATGAATTTAAAACTACATAAGCCACTTTGTATATTTGATCTTGAAACTACAGGAACGAATGTTGGAAAAGACAGAATCGTGGAGATCTGTATACTGAAAATTAATCCTGATTCTTCGAGAGAAAGCAAAACCTGGAGAGTTAATCCTGAAATGCCTATTCCTGTGCAGTCAAGTGAGATTCATGGAATCTATGATGAGGATATTAAAGATGCACAGACTTTTAAAGAAATTGCCTCCAAAGTGGTAGAAATGATTTCTGGCGCAGATTTGGGTGGGTTTAATTCTAACCGATTCGATGTTCCGTTGTTAGCTGAAGAATTATTACGTGCAGATTTTGATTTTGATCTGAGCAAATTTAAATTGGTCGATGCACAAACAATTTATCATAAGATGGAACCGAGAAATCTGGGCGCAGCTTATCAGTTCTATTGTGGGAAGACCTTAGAAAATGCACATTCAGCGGAAGCTGACGTGTTGGCAACCTTTGAAGTTCTGGATGCGCAGGTTGGCAAATATGATGACGTCCCGAAAGACATTAATGGTTTGAGCGAATTTAGTTTTCATAATAAAAACGCTGATTTGGCAGGTTTTATCGGACTTAATGAAAAAAACACTGAAGTATTCAACTTCGGAAAATATAAGGGACAGGGTGTAAAAGATGTTTTCAAAAAAGATCTTGGCTATTACGGATGGCTTCAGAATGCTGATTTCCCCCTGTACACTAAGAAAGTATTTACAAAAATTCAGTTATCAAGTAAATTTTAAAATAATGAGTGATTTAGTTAAGTTCAAATTTTACGAAACAGCTCTCGAAGCGAATAGAGATAAACAGATCTTAGCTGAAAACGAAATCCAGAGTTTCATTGCCAATGAGCAGACCATTCAGTCCGATTGGTTACTGTCACAGGCCTTAGGCGGAATTCAACTGCAGGTTTTTGCAGATGACTTTGAGAATGCGGAAAAGATTCTGAGTGATTATTACGAAAACAATAAGTTCTCTTTGGAAGTCGAACATACCGTTGAAAATCCAAAGTTTGATTTCGTCTGTCCAAAATGTGGATCCAATCATATTTATAAAGATGACAGTTCAACGAGTTTCTTTGGTATTTCCCTGTTATCAAGCGATAAATACGTCTGTTATTATTGTGAGAACGAGTTTACTCATGAATAAAAATACAGTGCAAATCAACCGTTCCAGCGTTTAAAATGCTGGAATGCTTGTTTAATAAAAAAATAGTAAATCAATCATTAATTCTGATTTCAGATATTAAAGATGAGATGGTAATTAAGAACTAAAAATATTCATATGAAAATAATCTGCATAGGGAGAAACTACAGCGAGCACGCAAAAGAACTGGGAAATGCAATTCCTGACAAACCTGTAATTTTCATAAAACCTGACACTGCGGTTTTAAAAGGAAATGACTTTTATATTCCTGAATTCTCCAATGATATTCATTATGAATTGGAAGTTGTCGTAAAAATTTCAAAGGGCGGAAAATACATTCAGAAAGAATCTGCCGGCAAACACTATGATGAAATCGGTCTGGGAATCGATTTTACAGCAAGAGATCTGCAGAGCGACTTAAAATCCAAAGGTCTTCCTTGGGAATTATCCAAAGGTTTTGACGGATCTGCGGTGGTAGGAAATTTCTTTAAAAAAGAAAACTATAATTTAGACAATCTGGAATTTTACCTTTTGAAAAACAAAGAAGAAGTACAGCACGGAAACTCAAAAGATATGATTTTCAAAATTGATGATATCATTGCTTTTGTTTCGCAGTATTTTACATTGAGAGTTGGCGACCTGATCTTTACCGGAACACCGGAAGGTGTTGGAAGTGTATCTGAAAATGATATTTTAGAAGCTTATATACAGGAAGAAAAAGCATTGGATATTCGAATATTATAAATCTTTAACAGCACTTTTTTATATATTTTTCATATATTTAATGAACAAACTAAAATATAAAAATATGATCAATATTGTACTGCCTGTAGATTTTGGAGAAAAAACAGATCAGCTTGTAGACGGAGCAATCGACTTCGCAAAGAAAGTCAACGGAAAGCTTAACCTGATACATGTAGCGCCTACAGATATTGGTTTTGCAATCGGAGATATGGGATATCAGTATTTTCCTGAGATTGAAGAAAACGAAATAAGAGAAGAGCTCGTACTTCTGAATAAGATCAACCAGAAAATCCTGTCCCACGGTGTAGACTGTGAACACCTTTTAAAGCAAGGGATTGCCAAAGATATTATTCTTGAATATGCAGATACTAAAAATGCAGACTTCATCGTTATGGGATCTCATGGCAGAAGCGGGATTTACGATGTTTTCATAGGAAGCTTAACCAAAGGAATTACAAAAAATTCTACAATACCGGTTTTAGTGCTGCCAATACATGATTAACCGAAAAGAATTTTACATATAAAATCATCAACTGAAAAAAGACCGATCAAAAATTTGACCGGTCTTTTTTACTATATAACCAATTAATTAACCTTCCTTTTTGTAGATCGTAGGATCGTAATAAGGGTGTTTTCCCTCAGTTGGAGAATAATACTCTTTGTCTTTGTCCCCTCCAAGTGTTACCACCAAGACATAGCACCAATAGGTAAATAGTACACAACAAACGATAAATAAAATCCAGTTGAGTACGTTTCCAAAGGTTTCGAAAAAACCAAAAGACCATTTGAAAACATCACTTAAGAATAGAAAGAAAGACGTCATTATTTTCCTTTTTTAAATTAACTTTGCACAAATTTATAAAAAATGTTTAGATTACTTTCAAAAGAAAGCAATATTTTTTCAATCCCGGTCTATATTGGTTTTCTTCTATTAGTAGTTATTATTATTAACACCCTCAATTTCAACACTTATGAGGCTGTCATTGCCATTATCACATTTGTAGGGATTTCACTCGGTTATTTCTGTTTTAATGCAATTGCCCTGAATTATCAGACCCATCTTCCTTTATTTCTGTATACTTTTTTTGTTTTTGGGTTATATCCGGGTAAATTAGATATTGGAATTGCTGTAGCATTGCTTACCAACTCATTTCTTTTGCTTCTTCTCACAAGTACCGATGAAGACCTCAGAAAAAAATCTTATGTTTTGGTAGGATCTATTTTAGCCGTCAATTTCATATTTCTGCCGACAACATGGCCTACGATCTTTTTTGTACTGATTCATCTTATTGTGACTTCAGAAAGGATAGGATTAAATATTTTCAGATTTATTTTAGGAATGTCTATGATTGCACTCAGTTACTTTTCACTGATGTTTTTCCTTCATTTCAATGATTGGAATATGGACTATTTGCCGTTTGGAAAAATAAAGTTCGTCAAAGACTACACAGAACTTATGCCGCTGATTCCAATTATTCTGATGCTGATTTACGCAATATATGACCATTTTAAACATTATAATAAAAAGAGCCCGATCAGCAGATACAAATATACTTTCCTGCTTGTGTTTTCATTTGCTCAGCTGGTGAGTATTATTTTATATATGAACAATCATTATGAATATCTTCTGCTTCTCGCTTTTCCGGCGACGATCATCGTCAGCAGGATGCTTAGGTTCATGCCGAAATACTGGATGCAGGAGGCAAGCCTGTGGATCATTATTATCAGCCTGATCTGTTTTAATGCAGGTACTCATTTCAATTTATTTTAAAAAAAAGATTATGATTCAAATAGACGATAAATTAATTTCTGAGGATATATTTTCTGAAGAATTTGTATGCAATCTCACCAAATGCAAAGGAGCCTGTTGTGTGGAAGGCGATGTAGGAGCTCCTCTTGATAAAGATGAACTTGTGATTTTAGATAATATTTTCGATAAAATCAAACCTTATCTTACTCAGGACGGAATCAAGGCTTTGGAAGAACAGGGCACATGGACGACTGATCCCATGGACGGTATGTATGTTACGCCTATGATTGAAGATGCAGAATGTGCTTACGTAACTTTTGATGAGCGCGGAATTACAAAATGTGGAATTGAAAAAGCCTATGAGGACGGTGCTGTAGACTGGCAGAAACCTATTTCATGCCACCTATATCCGATACGTGTTACTGAATATTCTTCTTTCACAGCACTGAATTACCATGAATGGCCTATTTGCGACGATGCATGCACATTAGGCAAAGAACTGCAGGTACCGGTGTATAAGTTCCTTAAAACGCCTCTAACAAGGAAATATGGTGAAGATTTCTACACGACTCTCAGCGAAGTTGCAGAAGAATGGAAAAAGGAGTACGGATCCTGATAAGTGATGGATTTCAAAATATAAGATCATGTAGGAAATAAGGTTTGAATATGTTTAAAAACAAAATGACCGCAGAAAGCTTCTTGCGGTCATTTTGTTTACTCTACTAAAATCACTGATTACTTTGCTACAGTAGCTGTAACGGTTGCAGTTTCAGCTTTCTTTGGTGCATTTTCCCAACCGTCTTCCGGCATAAGGGTAGCTACAATTCTGTTTTTAGAAAGATATTTTTTAGCAACATCCTGAAGATCTTTTACAGTCAGGGCATTTACTTTTTCTTTATAGTTTAATATTTCATATTTATCACTGCCGTCCAATTGATTTTTAGCGATCGCATTCATCCAGTAAGAATTATCTTTCATATCCGTCTTATAATCATTCATCTCACCTTCTTTGTACTTATCAAGGTCTTTTTGCTCCGGACCTTTATCCATCAACTTCTGAAGTTCTGCAATGGCACTTTTTGTAAGTTTTTCAGCGTTTTCCGGACCACACGGGAAACTTATACTGAAGTTATAAGTGCTGTAAGGAACTCTGTTCATACCGCCTCTGGCACCTCCTCCATAGATTCCGCTTTCGTCTTCTCTCAGTTTTTCGATGACCTTAATGGTAGCCACTTCTCCTAAAGCAGACAGTGCCAAAGCTTCTTTTTCGTTATATGGAACTTCACCGGAGTAAACGATCTGTACCATACTTTTCGGATCTTTTCCTTTTTTATAGACTTTTGTATAATCCCCTGTTACAGATCTGTATCCTGTATCTTTGAAACTGGTTTTTTTCCCAGTGGCTGGCAAGCTTGCGATATATTGCAAAACTTCATTTTTAAATTTAGCTTCATCAATATTTCCTACAAAATAAAAATGGAAATTTCCTGCGTTGGCAAATTTCTCTTTATAAACATCATACGCCATTTTATAATCTGTAGCGGCCCAATCTTTTTCCATAGGAATCAGTCCTATAAATCTTGGGTTTTTCTGATTTAGAAATTTCGCATGCTCATTTGAGAAGTAAAACTGCGGATTCGACATCATATTATCCAACATTGCAGACTGTTTCATTTTGAATGCATTGAATGCCTCCGGACTGTAATTCAAACCAGTGAAATAAGCATACATCAATTCCATTGCAGAGCTGAGGTCCTTTTGATTTGTTCTTCCTGAAACACCTTCAACAATGCCACTTACAAAAGGATTTACATTCACCTGCTTACCTGCAAGATAATTGGTAAGATCGGCTTTGGAAAGTCCATTGACTCCTGCCTCAGTCAACGCATTGTAGGCAAATTGGGTTTTATTATAATCAGTATCGTTCAATAATGAGTTTCCTCCCATACTTCTTGCAGAGAACACAATTTCATCATCTTTAAAATCAGTCTTTTTGAAAGTTACTTTAGAGCCATTATTTAAGGTCCATGTAGTAGTGCCTAATTTAGCATCAGTTTCAGTTTTAGCAATCTTACCTTCAGACTTGAACGGTTTTACCAGATTTTTGATGGCCGCTTTTTCTTCGTAAGGTTTAAGGTCTGCCATTTTTATATTATCAAAAGTCTGTAGAACCATCGCTTCTGAAGGCATGGACACATTGTCCTTTTTCGGACCTGTGATAACGATGACCCTGCTGTCTTCTTTCACCATTTTCCTGATCACTTCATTCGTCTGAGCTAATGTAACGGTCGGCAAAAACTTCTTTGTATCTTCATACTCCCAGGCAATCCCAGGCATTGGTTCCTGTTCAAGGAAGTTTCTTACATATTCATCCACCAGCATATCACTTTCTGTCTTATCACGATTGTTATAAGATTTTTCTAAATTTGAGATCACCTGAGCCTTTGCTCTGTCTAACTCACCTTGTGTAAAACCAAATCTTTTTGCTCTTTCCGTTTCTTCTAAAAGCACTTTCAAAGCATTCAGCTGGTTTCCTTCCTTGACCATGGCAAATCCCTGAAAAGCTTCCTTGGTTCTTGCATAAGTTCCGCCATGATAAACTGAACCAAACGTAAATGGAGGATTATTTGAATTAACCAATTCTCTTAATCTGTTATTTAACATTGTGGTCGCAATATTTTCGACCAGACTCTGATTATACTGCTCAATGGTAACGTCAGGCTTGTACGCATCTGCATCCTTCATGATAAACTGAACCATAGAACTTGTGGCATCAGGATCAGTTTCTATTGCTACAAGTGTTTCCTGATGATTGGGCAGATCAAAAGTTTTTCTTTCCCTCGGCTTGGAAGGATTTTTATATTTTCCAAAATTATCTTTAATCTTCTTTTCTACCTCATCAACATTGATATCCCCTACAACGACTATCGCCATCAAATCGGGTCTGTACCAGTCTTTATGAAACTGTCTGATAACATCAGGCTTAAAGTTTTCAAGAACTTCTTTTTTACCAATAGGAAGTCTGTCAGCATATTGAGATTTATATAGAAGTTTAGGTAAATATTTATCAGACATTCTTTTGTCTGCACCTAATCCCAGTCTCAGTTCTTCCAGAACTACACCTCTCTCTTTATTGATCTGTTCGTCAGTCAGTGTTGCATTGAATGCCCAATCTTCCATTACTTTAAGGCCGGCATCAAGATTCCCCGGTTTGTCCAGAGGTACAGGAAGCATGTAAACTGTTTCGTCAAAACTTGTGTAAGCATTAAGATGTTGTCCGAATTTCACCCCAATTGACTGTAAAAAATCTACCAGCTTATTGTCGGGGTAATTTTTAGTTCCATTGAAATTCATGTGTTCCATAAAGTGAGCAAGACCCCTTTGGTTTTCATCTTCAAGGATAGATCCGGCATTGATTGCCAGTCGGAAATCTACTTTCTTTTCCGGTAATGTGTTTTTTTTGATATAGTACTTCATACCGTTTGGCAACGTACCTGTTTTTACAGAAGAATCGATTGGGATGTTCTGTGCGAATGCATTAGCTGAAGCCATGAAAACGACACCCAATGACAATAGAATTTTTTTCATACAGTTGATATTAAATAATGTATGATAAAAATATAAATTATTCACAATTACAAGAAATTTAAGTCCATGGATTTTAGTTAAAGTTGCGTTAAAGTTCATTTCACGAAAATGACCGGAAAAATTTCCGGTCATTTAAAAATATAAGGCGTTAATTTTTACTTGAAATCAGCTTCGCTTACTCCTGAGTTCAAAGTAACTTTATTTGTTTTAATGGTAACCTTCTGACCGCCGCCTTCAGCTTCGATCAGTTCAGGAAACTTAATCCCGTCAACAGTCATATAGCTTTTCATAATGGCATCTCCCTGCCCCGTTCCTGCTTTGTAAAGCAATCCTGTTGCAGCATCAAAATAGAATTTCCCTTTATCTGAAGATAAGACGTTGTAATCTTTATTGTCAATTTTCTCAACCGTTACAGTCTGGAATTTAGATGCATCATAACCCAATGCGTCAATCGTTTTGCTTTTTTTAAGCTCCTCGATCTGGTTGGCGGGAATATCCGTTTTATTACCCATCTGGTTCATATAGCCTTTCTCACCATCAAAAACCTGAGTCATTTCCTGTCCCATGACAGACTGTACAGATTTAAACTTATTACCCATTTTTTTGGTCGTAGAGTTGATATCCATTCCCTGAGCAGTAATTGTATTTTCGATAACAGTAGATTTTACCGCTTCCAGTTTAGCTTTACCGCCAAGAGCCGTAAGGTAGTTGTCCACCACCTGCTGTGGGGTAATTTTTGAATTTGAAACTTCAGCTTTTACGGGAGCTGTCACTGTTTTCTGCGCTATTGCTGATGTAGAAAAAAGTACAGCACAGAATAACGGAAGGATTATCTTTTTCATAGGTAGATATTTATTGTTTAGTTCAGAATATTATCGGTCTTATGCAGGATTGAAAAATCTGAATAATTACGATAACATCAATTTTAATTTTTGCGATGTAAATATAAGGATTATGCATGATATGGAAAGATTAAGTTTTTCCATAAAAAAAGCCACCGAAAAAGGTGGCTTTACTATTTATAAAAGCAAATTACTTTTTAAGCTCTTCTAAAAACTCGTCGTGTGAAATTGCAGTTTCTTTTTTAGTCGATTTTTCAAGAATTACATCTTTCAGTTTTGCCATGGCAACTTCAGAAGAAATCTGTCTTACCTGCTCCTGGTCTTTCAACATTTCAGCAGCATATTTCTGAACTTCCTCATCTCCTAAATGATGAATTCCGTAGATCGCCAGTTGATTTCTAACCAACTGCTCAGCCTGAGCCAAAACATCAGCATAATCTAACTGGATATCATTATCAGACATCAGTTTACCTTCAATGATCTGGTATTTCAACTGATTTTTCTCTGCTTCAAGAATCTCTTTAGCCTGCTCTTCAGACTGAATGTTCTGATTAGAGAATACCAACCACTTCGTTAAAAATGCTTCAGGCAGCTGCACCTCTTCTTTCTCAGAAACCTGCTCCAATACTTTGTTTACAAAGTGAACATCAGCATTTTGCTGAAAATACTCGTCTAATTCGGTTTTTACTTTATCTTTAAGTTCCTCCTCTGTTTTGATATTGCCTTCACCGTACACTTTATCAAATAATTCCTGATTAAGTTCAGCCAGGTTTAAGCTGTAAAAATCTTTTACTTTTACTTCAACTTCAGCATGGTGTAAATGCTCAGCCTCCTCCTTAGTGAATCCTAATTCTTTAGCAAGAGTTTCGTCTGATGCAAGTGTTTCTTTAGAAACTTTCACAGACTCATCCATTTTCAAAGCTTTTACCAATTTGAAAGCATCTTTGTTTTCAGCAGTAATGGTAACATTCTTTGGATGGTGGTGGTGCTCTCCTTCAGCATCCTCTTCCACAACCTGAGAAATCTCTAAGTTGATATAAGAATCTTTAGTGATCTTGTCCTGCGGAACCTGCTCTGCAAAACGCTTCTGCATGTTTTCTATGCTTTTGCTGATTTCTTTATCAGAAGCTTCCACCTTATAATGAGGAGCTTCATATTTAGCCAAATCTATTGTAAATTCAGGTTCGTAACCTACTTCGAAAGCAACTTCCAACTTCTCAGCATTGTGATTGAAATCATTCACGGGCTGAGGTACTGGCTGACCTACAAGTCTCAGTTTATTTTCGTTGATATAGTTATTCAAAGCATCAGAAACTTGTTTGTTGATTTCTTCGAATGCAATCCCTGCTTCATATTGCTTTCTAACCATACTCAAAGGCACTTTTCCTTTTCTGAATCCGGGAACTTGTGCGTTTTTAGCATAATTAATCAATTGCTTTTCTACTTTTTCTTTGTAGTCAGATTTCTCCAATGTTACTGTAAGCAATGCACTTACATCATCATGGTTTTTTGCGGTAACCTTCATTATTGATTAAAATTTTAGGTTGCAAAAATATGAATTTTTTATTAAAACGAACCATTCATTTTCTTATAATAAAGTTAAAATAACAAACCACTGAAATATCAGTGGTTTGTTATTTTTGTAAGGGTTCCGTTAATTGGTTAGATTGTATGTTGCTTCAGCATCAGTTTCTCCACCTACAACACTTCCCCAGGCCGTACCTGATTTGGCATCGTTAACACTTTGAGGAGCATGGATCAGATCCAATTTTAAGAAAGGCGACTGAGAATTTACCACATTGACCACTTCCCATTTTGTTTTCAGTCCTACTCTTTTCCCATCGGGTCTTAGATCGTTACCATCTAATCTTGTGATATTGATTGAAGATTTCGGAAAGTCAAAAATCAGAAAATGTTCATCTTTGGCATCAATAATTTCCTGAGTTGCATCTTCATTTCCATTTTTGAATTTTGCTTCAACGGTATAAGACTTTCCGTTTGTAAGCGGAATCGTAGGTATTCCGCCTGCACCAATACTGTAATTGTATTCTACTGCAATCGCTCCCGGAGTATCTTCCTTCACCAACAGTATGATATTCGTAAGCTCTTCCTGCGGCAGATCATCTTCTTCTGTCGATCCATCTCTCTGACAAGAAATAACAGTGATTGTAATGAATAAAACGGCTAATAATTTAATAATATTTTTAGTATTGAATAATTTGTTCATTGTAATAATTTTAAGATTATAAAAATTTGTTTGAATAATTTGTTTGAATCTTTAGAATCTGTATCTAAAGTTTAGAATAAAGTTTCTGCCTGCCTCATTTGCAAAGAATCTTAGACGATTCAGATAATTTCTGTACGACGTATCAAAAAGATTGTTCACAATAAGACCTGCAGAAATATTTTTGCTGATATTTATCCCGGTCTGAATATTCCACAGTGAATATCCATTGGGCGGAGTACTGAAATCAATAATTTTATTGATCAGCTCGCCGTCTCTGTAAATTTCTAAATCAGCATTTCTTACAGGGAATCTCGTTTGTTTTAAAAACGTTTGATTTTCTACCGATATGTAGAAATTATTCCATTTTTCTTTTTTAAACTGTAATGCATTAGAAAAATTCGGAGGCATCATTAAGATTAACGGTTCGTTATGAGTATCGTCCTGCCCGTAAACGTAACTTCCTTTTCCAATGTAAGTGAGATCATCCGTAATTTTCAAATTTACATCAAGATCCAAACCATACATTTTTGCATCAATCTGCTCATAAGCCCATTCCGGAAACACTCCTCTAATGGTTCCTTTGATACCGACAGGAACTTCATTAATGAAATTTTTAGTGATAAAAAAATAAGGATTTACAGAAATATTAAGTCCTTTCAAAACATTCAGTTTTGAGTCTACTGTCAGATTAAACTGATGTCCCTGCTCATTTTTCAGGGCCATATCTCCTGTCTCAATGATCCCGGCAGAATGATGAAGCCCATCGGAAAATAACTCTGCAACATTCGGAGATCTTCCTACTTTTGCATAATTGAATTTCAGATCAAACAGAGGACCTGGATGATATTCCAAACCTGCATTAAAGGAAACATTATTATAATTAAGCTGGGGACGTGTCAAAATTCTGTTTTGATCAGTTTTCACATAAAATTCGGGGAAAACATCTGCATATCTACCTTCCCAATCGCTTTTATCATACCATTTGGTAACATCATAACGGGCAAAGTCATATCTTGCTCCGGCTTCAAAATTAAAATGATTTGAAAGTTTATATTTAAAAACAGAATAGGCACCCGCAGAATATTTGTCATAATTAGGTATCAGACGCCTGGCTTTTGTAGCAGGATCTGAGTAATTATTTTGAAAACTGCCGTCAATTCCTGTTTCTAATGACCATTTTTCCCTTTCCAACAGATCATTGAGATTAAACTGGTGCGTCATTAATTCCAGATCCAGAGATGGAGTATCTTTCAGCTCACCTCTTCTGATATCATATTCCTGTCTGTGATTATACTGATAACTGTACGTAGCAGAAAGTTTTCCAATATTTTCGAATCTTTTGAAAGCCGAAACTTTTGCAATATGATGCTCAATAACCTGTCTTGGATTGTCAATATCATAACTGAAGTTTCCGGAATAAACCGGAGTGGCTGCAGTCATCGCCCGGTCATAATCACCTGTTGAGGAAACATGAGAATCTCTCAAAATTCCTATATTCTGGTTTGTTAAATAATAATCAAATGAAATTCCTTTTTCATACGTATTGTTCTGAACCGTAAAATTGAAAGAAGAGAAATCCATTCCTGTATTTTTCAGGTTATAATCCGGAGCACTCTGATCTCCTAATTTTTTCATGCTTCCGCCTGATTTTACCGCCCAGCCATTTTTCCAGACCTTGGCAACATCTGCATCAAGAGCAAGACCTCTTCCATTGGAAATACCGGAAAGACCTATCGAACCCTTAATTGTATCTTTCTTAGGGAAAATTTCAGGTTCCATGACGACAACTCCTCCAATAGCATCGCTTCCGTATTTTAAAGCTGATGCACCTTTAATGATATCAATATGCTGAAAATTATTAATATCTACATTAGGTGCGTGCTCAACACCCCATTCCTGCTCAGCAAGCCTTACTCCATTATTTAAAATATTGATTCTGCTTCCATACAACCCATGAATAATAGGTTTTGAAATATTATTTCCAGTCCTCAATGCTGATACTCCGGAAATTTTAGATAATAAATTCCCTAGATTATCGGTCGAATTTCTTTCGATTTCAGATTTATCGATTGTTTTCACAATCAGACTCCCATTATTCCTATGATTTCCGTGAATGGTCACTGTTTCAATATCCTGCACATGATGCTCAAGGATAATGGTCAGATGCAAATCCTGTGTAACTCCTACATTTTCAGTATAATCATTACAGTCAGTATGCTTTGCAATGAGCGTATAGTTTCCCGAAGGAATTTTATTGATAGAAAACCTTCCGGCTTTGTCTGTTCTTGCAGAATAACTTCCCAATGTCACCACTGCATTTTCGAGCGTGGTTTTATCATGGAAATCCTGTACTGTCCCCTGAACAGTGAAAGTTTTCTGTGCATTTGTCAACACCAACCCACAAAGGATCAGCATTACACTATAAATCAGTTTCATTGTGATAGCTTGATTGTACTTTGGCTGCAGGATTTTAATATTTTAAAATAAAACCTTCTTATCATCTGAATTGATGACTCGCAACAACCAAAAGCATTGTTCGTTAAAAAATTTGGATTAAATTTTCTTTAATATTAAATTTCAGAATCCCCTGTACATGCTCTGATTCTAAAAAGAATCATTGGACTGTATGCATGTTGCTAAGATCCTTTATTCAGGAATTCAGCATCAATATGCTTATCTTCAGGGATGTTTAAAAACCGATCTGATTATTACTCCGGCAATACCCAGGTTCTGATACCACATGAATGACTAAACGATAATCAGTGTAAATATGAGATAGTTCAGACCATTTAAACTCTAAAATTTAAATAAAAAAAATCCGGTAAGTAAATCGAAAATTAAGAAATTGTGGGCGGGCCCCGAAGCTGAAATGTGAATTTTGTCTGAGACCAGATTTTTTCCTGAGCGGAAATGATGCGTTCCACTTCATACGTACAGTTCCCGAAAGTAAAGCTGAACTCTTCAGGAATTAATGTATTCCCGGTTGCCAGGAAATGACAGGCAAGACAGTCGCCCGCTTTTTCTCTGGCAGGATTTTTTGAAAAATTATTTTCGGTTTTTTTAAGATTAAAACCTATAAAAACATCTGACGTATCATGACTGTGGAAACTTGAAGAAAACAATGCAAAAAAGTAGATTCCAAACAACAGCCTGGAAACAAAACTTTTCAAATTTCTGTTTTCATTAAAAATCATCCTGCAAAAATAGCAATAAAATTCTAAAGGTATTTATTTAAAGATTAAATTTTGATTAAAGAAAGAATATACTATCGCATCACCCATATTGGAGCCCTGTAACTGTGCAAAAAAAGGACAGGCTTAAAAACCTGTCCTTTCCATTGATATTTCATTAAAATTAATCCAGCTGTGTTCCGAGATGCTCCCATTCCTGCAGTGCAAGATCAAGCTCTTCTTTGATTTTGTTATACTTTTCCAAAGTTTCCTCAGAAGGATTTTCCTTGGTGAAAGATGCTTCAAAATTTTCTATGTTAGTTTCCAGTTCTGAAATTTTCTCTTCTACTTTCTTCAGCTTATTCTGAATATTTTTTTGTTCCTTACTTACTATTACTGTCTGAGAGACAGCAGGCTTTTCTTCATTTTTTTTTGGTTCATCACTGTGGAGTTTTGCTTTTTCTGCAGAAATCTCACGGATGCTTTCCTTTTGTCTGAATTCAAGATACTCATTAATATCACCCAGGAATTCTTTCATGTGTCCATCACGGAATTCGTAAATTTTATCACAGAGCCCCTGCAGGAATTCTCTATCGTGAGAAATTACAATTAATGTCCCTTCAAATTTCTGTAAGGCCAGTTTGATAATCTCCTTAGACTGAATATCCAGGTGATTGGTAGGCTCATCCATAATCAGAGTATTAAAAGGACGCAAAAGCAGTTTACATAATGCCAGACGGTTTCTTTCACCTCCGGAGAGCACCTTTGTTTTTTTATTTACGGCTTCTCCCTGAAAAAGAAAAGATCCCAGTAAATCCCGGACTCTTGGTCTGGTTTCCTCTGTCGCTGCATCTTCAGCTTCTTCCTGAACCGTTTTATTGGGAGTCAATACCTCTTCCTGATTTTGAGCGAAGTACCCGATATTTACATTGTGACCTAAATTCCAGGTGCCTGAATAATCTTTAATATCTCCTGAAAGAATTTTTGCCAAAGTTGTTTTACCCTGTCCGTTTTGTCCCAGAAGAGCAATTCGGTCACCACGCTGAACGATAAAATCCACATCATCAAAGATCTGCTTTTCACCATAGGATTTACCGAGATTCTCTGCTTCGAAGATAACCTTTCCCGGAACCTGTGACTGCACGAAACGGATATTGAACTTAGAAACATCTTCGTTATCTACTTCGATCCGCTCTATTTTATCTAATTTTTTGATCAGGGACTGAGCAAAAGAAGCTTTGGTGGCACTCGCACGGAACTTATTGATATTATCTTCCATCTGCTTGATTTCCGCATCCTGATTTTTCTTGGCCTGAATCAGTTTTTCGCGGCGGTCTTCACGCATGACCAGGTATTTTGAGTAGTTGGCTTTGTAATCATCTACTTTCCTGTTATTGACATCAAATGTCCTGTTACAGACCGCTGTCATAAACTGTTTATCGTGACTTACCAGAAGAATTCCTCCCGGATAATCTTTTAGAAAGTTCTCGAGCCAGATGATTGACTCCATATCCAGGTGATTGGTAGGCTCATCGAGAAGCATCAGGTCATTTTTTTGCAGAAGCAGTTTTGCAAGTTCGATCCTCATTCTCCAACCACCTGAAAATTCATCAGTTATTTTTTGGAAATCATCTGCTTTAAATCCCAGACCAAATAATACCTTTTCGATATCACCTTCCAGATTATAAGCATCATGGTGCATCAGAAGATCATTCAGATCCGTCATTCTGTTGATCAGATCTGTATAAGAATCACTTTCATAATCGGTTCTCACCGTCATCTGATGATTGATTTCCTCCAGTTCCTCTTTCCATGCATTGATCTGCTCAAAAGCCTGCATGGTTTCATTCCATACCGTTCGCCCTTTGACAAAATCAAGATCCTGTTTAAGAAATCCTATGGTAATACTTCCTTCGGGAACTACACTTCCCTCATAGAACGTGATTTCTCCGGAAAGCATTTTAAGAAGCGTGGATTTTCCCGCTCCGTTTTTACCAACCAAACCAATTTTATCATCCTTTTTAATGGTGAAATTCACGTTTTGAAACAAGTAGTTTCCCGAATGATGTAAGCCTAAACCTTGAACCGAAAGCATCTTTATGAGTAATTAATGATGAATAATTTGTACCGAATATTTTTCGGGTGCAAAAATACGGAAAATAAAGGACTTTGAATTTAATAATTCCTCACGGTAATATGAAAACAGCTCTGCTGACGTTCTTTAATGTAGTAAATCCGTCCTGCATCGGCATAATATTTTAAAACTTTTTCTAAAGCAGCCTCCAGTTTGGGATTATTTTTCAACTTATTATCAAATCTCACGTAGGAAATATCAAAAGAATTCCCATAATTATGCGAACTGACTCCCAGCGATGCATTAGCATTGACTCTCCGTAATCTGCACTGATCTTCCAGCGTTCTTGTCAGGGATGACACCGTAAAAGTATGTCCTTTGGTATCTTTACTGAATTTAGAGCCTATCTTTTCTAATGTAGCTTTCGCTTTTGAAACCAGATACGCCCTGCTGTAATCGAGCTTTTGAACACGGTAGCCTTTTCCTGTTTTGTTAACAGTGTGAAATTTTCCTTTATTAATATACTTCTGAACCTGTGAAGTGTTTTTGAGAATGTTTACATGAAAACTTTTTGAAGCATCTAAATGAGGCTTATAAAGAATCGTTGGCTCCACTTTTAAAACTTCTGTGAAATCATAGCACGGTATCACCTTTTTAGAACCCTGACTGTAAAAAACATGATAAAAAAAGAATAGAATAATATAAATCAACTTCCTCATTGAAAACTATTTTGAAACTCTATACGCAAAAATACAGTTTTTGATGACGTAAAAAGACTTAAATTAAACAGAACCTTCATAAGATTTTACTACCACATAAAAACACATAAATAGTGTTAATCTATTATCATATAAATTTAAAAATGATTCAATATTTAAAAAATAAATACTTTAATCTCTTTAATTCTGAATAATTAATTTTTGTAAGTTTGCTTTACAAATTAAAAATACATAAAAAAGATGATTTCAAAAACTTCAAAATTTTTTGCTGAGATGCTCGGCACAATGGTACTTGTCCTGATGGGTTGCGGAAGCGCAGTGATCGCAGGGGCAGACGGCACAACAGGAATAGGTCTTTTGGGAATTTCATTCGCATTTGGTTTGAGTGTCATAGCAATGGCGTATGCAATCGGACATATTTCCGGATGTCATATCAACCCAGCCATTTCTATCGCCATGGTTGCAGCCGGACGGATGAAACCGGACGAAGCTATACGTTATGTCATTGCACAGATTATCGGAGCTGTTATAGGTGCAGGAATTCTCTGTGTCATTTTCATCAATCACCCGGGTGCTGTATTAGCTCCATGGGCTTTAGGATCCAACGGTTGGGGAACAGGATATCTGGATGCTTATAATACAACTGCTGCTTTCGTGGCAGAATTTATATTCACTTTTATTTTCCTCATGGTGATTTTAGGTTCAACGTCCACCAAAAATATCAACGGCGGATTCGCAGGTCTGGCCATTGGTTTCTCATTAGTATTAATCCACATCGTCGGAATAAAAATAACAGGAGTCTCTGTAAATCCAGCAAGAAGTATAGGCCCCGCAATTTTTGCCGGAGGAGAAGCCCTTTCACAGCTGTGGCTGTTTATAGTTGCTCCGGTACTAGGAGGTATTGCAGCTGCATTTACTTATAATTTATTGATGGAAAGACCTGATCAGGTAAAGTAATTTTATATTACAGATTTTAAAAAATCCTGTCTTGATTTTAGACAGGATTTTTCTATTTCGTTTTCTTTATCTCAAAAGGATTTTTATAAATCAATTCTTCATGCCTCCCTTTAATCTCTAATTTTCTCTGTAATAAATTGACTGCCATTTTCCTGATGAAAAGATCCTTATCATTAAGATTCCAATAAGAATCGTCATGCACTTTCTTAGGAGAACGCACCAGGTAAAATTCAGTGTTCCAGTTATCAGCATTGTGGTAAAATTCAATAATTCCACAGTGATCGGGAATTTGAGAATGCTCAATCATACCCATAGGAAGCAAAAAGCTGAAAGCATTACACACGTAATCACCGCAGCATATTTTATCATGCTTCAGAAATTTCTCCCCTGTCTTCGTATTGATGTATGATTTTTTAAAATCATTTTTGAAATCACTCTTTGAAAGTTTGATTTCGATTTCATGACTGAAACCTTCAGCATCAATAATCAGCAGGTCAGCTTCCCAATCTGAATGAAAATGATTGCTCAGTACAATTTCTTTTTCAAAATCGCAATTTGTATGAATGTAAGCGTGAACCAATTCCTCTATCTTCAACACTTTTATTTTTTTTAATAGTTATTTTAGCAGTATGTTCGCCAATACTTTTTATTCACTAAACATACATTTTCTGTTGCTAACGAAATTCGCCGAATCTCTTATTGAATAAAGATAATGGCAAAAGCTCTAACTAACCAACAAGCTACATCCACGGATGTCGGAGTGGTCAATCCTTCCCAGCACCTGAAATTTTCTGTCATCCTCCTGCAGCAGCTTTCCAAGATCCTGTGTTGCAATAAACGAGCACGTGTGAATATTTGCCAGATCAATGATATTGACCGCCCCGGTTTTTCCTGCATTTTCATACCCAAAAGGATCTTCTGCATTTCTTATCAGAACACGCATCCACCCTGGGCACTCATAAACATTCTGCCCCAGGGAGTATGCCTGTGACAACAGTTCAGTCATTGAGTATTCTGAATAAATCTTCTCGGTTTTAAAACCATTTTGAAATATTCCCAGTAATTCATCTTTTGTCATCTCTTCTTTACGTCCTTTCATTCCACCTGTTTCAATGACCGTAAGAGAGTCTGAGACTTGAAGAGTTGAAGAGCTGGAACTGCAGTAGTCCAAAAAATCCAGAAGCGCAAAAGAAACTCCGAAGAGGATAACTTTTTTGTCTTTCAGAGTAGTCAAAAGCTGAAATAAATCCTGATGATTGTAAAGAAAATAGCCATTTTCAGGCTGATCTGACTTTTTCATCAGGTAGTCCACCATATAGATCAGTGATGAATTCTGTTTTTCCAGATAACTTGGAAGCAGTCCTAAAAATATGAAATCTTCAGGTTTCCCGATGAATTTTTCAAAACTTTTATAAATACTTTCCTGATAAATATTTTCGTCGGCAATGAAATGTTTGGACAGATTCATCTGTGTGGTTCCCGAACTCTGAAAATACAGATCTGTACTCATATTCTTATCTAAAATCTGATGATTTTTAAACATCTCAATCGGTAAAAAAGGAATTCTGTCCAATGATTTCACTTTTTCCGGATCGATCTTCAGATAATCTGTAAACTTCCTGTACACTTCAATATTTTTATATTGATACCTAAAAGTGGTCAATGCCACATCCAGAAATTCCTGTTCAGTCTTTATGTCAAATATACTTTTCAATGTAGTGTAAGGTTTTAAGGATTCAAATGAGTCGTTTAGGAAATCAAATTTAAGTTTTAGTATATAATACGATACAATTGGTAATATTATAGCAAACTTATCTTCAGAATATCTATTAGATATTACAGTTTTAGAAACCGATATTCATGAATTACCTTTTATGAAGTAATTTTTTATTTCTGCCCAAAAGTTTTTAATTCAAAATCATTTTGAAAAACACCATAAGTGAAATAAGAAATCCAGTCTCCGAGATTGATGTATTTTGCATTTTTTCCTAAATCTAAAACCATCGGCAGATGCCTGTGACCATAGATAAAGTAATCTATATTCTCTTTTTTCAGTTTTTCTTTTGAATATATAATCAGAAACTCTTTATCTTCTCCTAAAAAGGCTTTGTCTTCATCTCCGGAAATCATTTTATTTTTTTGCGATAAATACAAAGCCACTTTCATGGCAATATCAGGATGCAGCCATTTGAAAAACCATTGTGCCACAGGATTTGTAAAGACTTTTTTCATTCTTTTATATCCTTTGTCACCCGGCCCCAGGCCATCTCCATGCGCCAGTAGAAATTGTTTTCCGGCAATTTCGAAATACTGCTTCTTATAAAAAACAGTGCATCCGATTTCTTCTTCCAGGTAATCCTTCATCCAGAGATCGTGGTTTCCTACAAAAAAGTAAACCTGAATCCCGCTGTCTTTCAATTCTGCTATCTTTCCCAGGACACGTACATATCCTTTGGGAATAACATGCTTCCACTCATGCCAGAAATCGAAGAGATCACCCATTAAGAACAAAACCTGTGCATCTGCTTTGATCTCGTTCATCCAGCGGATAAATTTTTCTTCGCGAATCTTACTCTGCTTCGGATCCGGCGCACCAAAATGCTGATCTGAAGCAAAATATACTTTTTTACCGGGTTCTAAATGGATGGATGTTTTGAGCACTTTTAAACTTTATTCAGAAAAAAATTATTGATTATCTTCTGCAAACCATTCTCCATAGGAGTTTTCAGTTTCGTGAAGCTTAAGGTAAGCTAAAGATATATCTGCGGGAAGTTTTGATTTTATTTTTGCAGCAATTGCATACAACATATTTTCACAGGTTGGCTGAAAGTTACAGTAAATAACTTTCTGACCTTTATTCTCCAGGTCTTCTCCCATCTCCCTGTGTGGAGAAACACCGTTGATCAGCACTGAATGGTCCCAGACATCCACTATTTCAGCTTTTACAATGGCTTTAATATCCCCGAAATCCACCACCATTCCGTTTTTAGGGTTATCCAGATCATTGATCGGTTTTCCTTTTACTGTAACGAAAAGTTTGTAAGAATGTCCGTGCATATTTTTACATTTCCCATCATAATTATATAAAACATGAGCAGTCTCAAATGTAAAAATCTTTGTAATACGTATCATAGTGCAAAGATAGAGAATTTGATCAGAAAACAGGAATTTCAGCGACGATGCTTATTGATCATTTTTCCTTAAATTTATATTCAAACACAAACAAATGATTTTAGATTTATTTTTCCCTAACCGCTGCATCCACTGCAACCGAATCATTGATGGCTCTCTGATTGTATGCGGCATCTGTTTTGAGCAGATTCATTTTACTCATTTTGACTATTTCACTGAAAATCACCTGAAAGAAAAATGCAAATTACTTTTCCCTATTGAGAACGCGTATGCTTTGATGCAGTTTGGACAGGAAAACCTGAGCAGAAAAATCATTCACGAACTGAAATACAAAAGCAGGGAAAGGACAGGAAAAATCCTTGCAGAATGGATCATGGAAAGATTGGATTTTAAGGAAGAAAAACCTGATCTCCTGATTACAGTACCACTCCACCCCAGGAAAGAGAAAGAAAGAGGTTATAATCAGTTACATCTGTTCACCAAAATATTGTCTAAGCATTTTGACATTCCTTTTGATCATACCTTAATTAAAAGAAACCATTACTCTAAAGCCCAGGCTTTAAAGAATAAAAAGCATCGGATCGAAACAGAGAATATCTTTTCACTGACCGGAAAGATCTCAGATAAGCACATTTTGTTGATCGATGATGTTTTCACTACCGGAAATACTTTAGCCACAATTGCCTGGAAAATCCTGAATGAAAGCAATAATAAAGTGAGCGTCCTCATTATGGCAATGGATGAGTGATTGAGCGATTTTTTTTCTGTAATATTTTAATAAATCAAATAAAGATAAAAAAAGGTGTTTGCCTGACATCGAAATAACATTCATTGACGAAATGAAGATCCATTTATTTTTTATGAGTACTAAGATTCAAAATATACACCATATTTAACGGAATAATTATCGCTGCAGCTTCTCTCCGTAACTCAGATCTCCGGCATCACCCAGACCTGGTGTGATATACCCTTTCTCTGTAAGGTTTTCATCGATGGCACCTACCCAGATTTTTGCCTGCGGATAAGATTTCCGGATGGTTTCAACGCCTTGTTTTGATGCAA
Organism: uncultured Chryseobacterium sp.; assembly: GCA_963526305.1. Taxonomy (GTDB): domain Bacteria; phylum Bacteroidota; class Bacteroidia; order Flavobacteriales; family Weeksellaceae; genus Chryseobacterium. Next base: position 53,234 of record CAURNW010000007.1, read on the forward strand.
TTGCCGCCACAATATGTAATTGAGAAGGCGTACCGTTGGTCAGCAGATCTTTGATTGCTTCGATGAGTGAAGCACCGGTCGCCAGCATTGGATCTGCAACGATTAACGGTCTGCCGTCAATATTCGGACAGGTCAGATAATCCTGCTTGATCGAAAAATAATCGTTGGCATCGTGCTTTCTGTAAGCTGCTACAAAACCACAGTCGGCTTTGTCGAAGTAATTCAGAATCCCTTCAAATAAAGGAACTCCTGCTCTTAAAATAGTGGTAATAACCGGCTGAACGGAAATTTCATGAGCTTTTATCGTATCTAAAGGAGTCTGAATTTCAATTTCCTCTGTTTCGAGATCTTTGCTGATTTCAAACGCGGCAATTTCCCCGATGCGCTCCATATTTCTGCGGAACCTCATCCGGTCGTGCTGGATTTCTACGTTTCGAAGCTCGTTAATCCATGAATTAACCAAAGAAAAAGTTTTAGATAGCTCTACAGTCATAATTTGAATATTCTGACAGCAAAACTAAGAATAATAAAATAAATCCCTTTCAGAAAAAATTACTGAAAAGGATTTATTTATATGTTTTTATCTGCGATCAGCGGGTTTATTTTTGTCTGAAATAAACTTCGATCGGAACTCCGGTAAAACCGAATTCTTTTCTCAGCTGGTTTTCTGTAAATCGTTTGTATGCTTCTTTGACGTACTGTGGTAAATTACAGAAAAATACAAACTGCGGTGAAGGTGTCGGAAGCTGTACACAGTATTTGATTTTAATATATTTTCCTTTATTTGCCGGCGGCGGCGTACGTTCAAAAATTGGAAGCATTACTTCATTTAATTTTGAAGTTTTGATTTTCTTTTTACGGTCTTCATAGACCACCATTGCCATTTCAACTGCCTTGAGAATTCTCTGTTTGGTTAAAGCTGAAACAAAAAGAATCGGAATATCGCTGAACTGTCCTATTTTATCTCTTATTGACTGCTCAAAGTCCCTTACAGTATTTGTGGTTTTATCTTCAATCAGATCCCATTTGTTAACAACAATGACGATCCCTTTTCTGTTTTTCTGTGCCAGACCGAAAATGTTCATATCCTGAGACTCCCATCCTAACGTTGCGTCAACCATAATGATGACCACATCAGAAAATTCAATGGACCGGATAGACCTCATTACCGAATAAAATTCCAGATCTTCATTTACTTTAGATTTACGACGCATTCCGGCAGTATCTACCAGCACAAATTCATGCCCGAATTTATTGTAAAGGGTCTGAATACTGTCTCTCGTTGTTCCTGCAACATCTGTTACAATATTTCTTTCGGCATCCAGCAAAGCATTCGTCAAAGTTGATTTCCCCACATTTGGACGTCCCGCAATGGTAATTTTCGGAAGTCCTTCAAATGGATCTTTATATTCGGTCGACGGAAAATCATTAACAACATCATCTAAAATTTCACCTGTCCCGGAACCTGTAGCAGATGATAAAGTATAGTATTTTTCAATGCCTAACTGATAGAATTCTGTAGCTGCCAGTTCTTCTTTGGCTGAATCTACTTTGTTGATCACAATATAAACCGGTTTTTTTGCTCTTCTCAGCATTTCGTGAATCTCGTAATCCGTATCTGTAAGACCTTCTTCAACGTTCATCATAAAAATAATGGAAGTTGCTTCATCAATAGCCAGCTGAACCTGTTTTGAAATTTCTTCCTGAAAAACATCTTCACTGTTTACCTCATAACCACCGGTATCAATTACAGTAAAGTCGACACCATTCCAGTCAGATTTTCCGTAATGACGGTCTCTTGTAACTCCCGAAGTGGAATCTACAATAGCTTCCCTTCTTTCAAGCAAACGGTTAAACAGGGTGGATTTTCCTACGTTGGGACGTCCAACGATTGCAACAATATTTGACATAAAAAATGTTTAATAACCCTTGAGACAGCACTCAGGATCAGATTATCAATGGGTTACTCCAACTATTGGAGCCCAATTTTTTTGCAAAGATAGGGTTTTATTATTTAACCCATCAGTCTATCTGTTCTAAATCTCTAATTCACAAACGAATAGTCAATATTTTTTCTTAATTTTATACTTTAGGCACGGGATATGATTGAATTAAGTGTCTTTTCAAAATTTCACTTTATGAAGAAAATTCTTATTATTTTGCTGGTTGCATTTGTAATCATTCAGTTTTTCCCTGTTGACAAGACCAATCCTCCTGTGAATGAGGGAATGGATTTTTTAAGAATTAAAAACACTCCGGAGAATCTTGCGAAAATAATCAGCACTTCATGTTATGACTGCCATTCCAACGAAACAGAATATCCCTGGTATTCCGGCATAGCACCATCTTCATGGTTTTTGAAGAACCATATTAATGAAGGAAGAAAGCATTTAAATTTTTCAATTTTTGCTACGTATGAACCCAAGAGACAGATTCACAAGATGGAAGAATGTATTGAAATGATCGAAAAAAAAGAAATGCCTTTGGAATCTTATTATATCGGTCACCAAAATGCTAAACTGAGTGATCAGCAAAGAAAAGAACTCGTCACTTATTTTAAAAAGCAGATCGAGGATACACAAATAAAAATGCAGTAAAAACAGAAAACATGCAAAAAAACCAAAACCATAAACATATTGTATTTTTTGACGGTGAATGTGGCGTCTGCAATTTTTGGGTACAGTGGATCCTTGAAAGGGATAAAAACGATCAATTTATGTTTGCTTCACTGCAATCAGACTTTGGACAAAAATTTCTCTCTGAGAGAGGTTTGGAAACTAAAGTTTTCAATACCATGTACCTTTGGAAGCAGAATGATTATTATCTTACAAAATCCCGTGCAGTCCTGCAGATTGCCAATTTATTGGGTGGTATTTATAAATTTTCTGCTGTCGGCAAGCTCATCCCCTCTTTTCTGAGTGATAAAGTGTATGATATCGTATCAGAAAACAGGATGAAAATGGCCAATCAGAAATGTTATCTGCCTACTCCACAGGAAAGAAAGAAATTTATAGAAGTATAAAAGAGAGCTCTTCAGCTCTCTTTTACTTTTAATGTTATTGATTTAGTGACCAGACAGAGTAGCTGTTTGGAGGACACTGAATCTTAACCCATTTATCTCCCTGGGTCACCGGATACCATGACGAGTGACCTGTAAAGTCTTTGATCTGTCTGCTGCTCCAGTTTGTTTCCACCCATCTTTCCTGCCAGTCTGAAGAACTGTTAATATAAACTATCAATCCCGGGTTTCCGTTGTATCCGTTTCTTCTTGCGATATATTCATTATTATCGGTATACAGGATAGACGAATTTCCTGTTGCTTTGTTATTATGGATCCAGATCAGGTTATTCAGTCTCTCTTTATTCAGCCACTCCTCATAATCCCTGTAAAAAATTGTTGGATATCCTTCATGCGTCAATATATAAGCATAGGCCAGCATTTTATTGCCAATGATATCTGTATCATGGTTGGCTACGAAAGTTACAGCCTTATAAGGATTTCGTTTCCACATCATATCATCATTCAGCACATTGAGATTTCCGTTATCGAATGCTTCATCCATTTTATAATATGCCGCAAAATCAAATACAGAGCTGTTGGCACTATTTGCCCACCATTCCAGCGTATTCACATTGGAATCCCACAGTTCTCCCACAGAAAATCCACCGACGTTAGAATTCCATGTATTGACTACCCACGGTCCGAAGCCTTTTACGTAATCAAACCTCCATCCGTCAAATTTCATTACATTTTTATAATATTTTCCAACAGAATCTTCCCGCTCCCAAAGCCAGTTCTGAACATAAGGATTGGCATGACACAGATCAGGGAAGCCGCCGAATGCGCCTTCATCATTATTCCCGTAGGCATTTTTATAAAAATCGTTATAACTTCTCTGGAATTTGCCGGATGAAACTCCGGAAAAATCAGTCCACGTACTGGTTCCTGTGAAAGGATTTGCCTGAGACTGTCCGCCACTGTTATGATTGATTACAATATCTGCATAGACCTGCATATTTTCAGCATGTGCTTTTGTAATCAACGCTTCCAATTCAGTTCTTGATCCGAAACGGGTTTCTACACTTCCGTTCTGATTGAAATTACCAAAATCATAATAATCTGTAGGATCATACCCCATCGAATAGGCTCCGTTCTGTGCTTTTGAAGCCGGTGGAAGCCAGACGGCATTTATTCCTGCATTTGACCAGTCGGTAACTTTATCTCTTACAGTGTTCCACCAGGTGCCTCCGGCAGGAACATCCCAATAGAATCCCTGCATCATTACTCCGCCACCAGGTCCGGAAACAAACTTTCCATTGACCTGATTATTATTTCCTGTACTGAAAGGTCTGCCGTCATGAGTGGTTACATTGACGGTCCTGTTGTGAACACCGGAAGGCTCTTCATCAATGATTTCGTTATCATGACAGGAATAAAGAAAGCCTACCGCTAAAGCCTGTAGTAAAAATAGTGTTTTTCTCATAGTAAGTAATTTTATTTGGTGAAATGATAACTAAATTACAATTTTTACCAAATATCATTTATAAAAAACATATATTATTACAAATTAATAAGAAAATGGTTTATAAATTGCAACTGTATTTTTATTAAAAAGGATTAACATTAAAGTTTTTTCAGAACATTTTTTTATTAATCCATATATTTGCATACTATGGAATACAATACCCAAAGAACTCAGCTTAACATGCCGGAATACGGTAGAATGATACAGCAATTGGTTGAGCGTTGCAAAGAGCTTTCTACAAAAGAAGAAAGGAACGAAATGGCAATGGCAATCATTGACTTTATGGGTCAGAGAAACCCACAATTACGAGACGAAGACAATTACAAACATAAACTTTGGGATCACTTATATATTTTGGCTAACCATGATCTGGATATTGATCCTGTTTATCCTTTCCCTACCAAAGAAGAACTTGAGGAGAAACCGAAAAAAATGGAATATCCAAAACTTCAGGGTGATTTCAAGTTTTACGGAAAAAGTATTCTTCAGTTAATTGAAAAGGCAATCGAGCTTGAACCCGGAGACGAAAAGGAAGCCCTTATCGAAGTGATTGCCAATAATATGAAGAAGTCATACAATGTCTACAATAAAGAACATGTAACTGATGATGTGATTTTCCGTCATTTAAAAGAATTATCCGCAAACAGGCTTGATCTGACCAATATTGAAGCTCTTGAAAAAAGCAAGATTTATTACGCTACCGCCAACCGTAACAATCTGAACAAGAACACCAACAACAGAAATCAAAGCAATACTAATAACAATATTAACAAAAGAAGATTCACAAATAACAACAATAATAAGAATAGAAGATAATGAGTGGGACATTTCAAATAAGAGGAGGGAAAAGACTGCAAGGTGAAATCACTCCACAAGGGGCAAAGAATGAAGCTCTTCAAATCTTATGTGCGGTTTTGTTAACGGATGAAGAGGTAAGAATAAAAAACATTCCGGATATCCATGATGTCAACAGACTGATTGAGATCTTAGGTGACTTTGGGGTTAAAGTAACCAAAAACGGTCATGGTGACTTTACTTTTAAAGCAGACCACGTAAACTTTGATTACATCAAGTCTAATGAATTTAAAAAAGACGGAGCGAAACTCAGAGGTTCAATCATGTTGATGGGTCCCATGCTTGCCCGTTATGGTGAAGCGTACATGCCGACTCCCGGAGGTGACAAAATAGGAAGAAGAAGATTGGATACGCATTTCCAGGGACTGGTAGAACTGGGTGCAGAATTTAATTATGATGAAGAAGAATATTTCTACTCGTTAAAAGCTAAAGAGCTTAACGGAAAATTTATCCTTCTGGAAGAAGCTTCAGTTACCGGAACTGCCAATATTGTGATGGCAGCCGCTTTGGCAAAAGGAAAAACAAGAATTTACAATGCAGCGTGTGAGCCTTATCTACAGCAACTTTGCAAGATGCTGAACAGAATGGGTGCTCAGATTTCAGGAATCGGTTCTAATTTGCTAACAATTGAGGGGGTTACCCATCTCAGCGGAACAGAGCATACCATGCTGCCGGATATGGTGGAAATAGGTTCATGGATTGGTCTTGCAGCCATGACAAAATCTGAAATCACGATTAAAAACGTCAACTGGAATCAGTTAGGCGTTATTCCAAATACATTCCGAAAACTGGGAATTGAGCTTGAGCAAAGTGGCGATGATATCTACATCCCTTCTCAGGAACATTATAAGATCCAGAAATTTATAGATGGCTCTATCCTTACAATTTCTGATGCTCCATGGCCTGGATTTACCCCTGATTTACTTTCGATTATCTTAGTTGTCGCTACTCAGGCAAGAGGAAGTATTCTTGTACATCAGAAAATGTTTGAATCCAGATTATTTTTTGTTGATAAACTGATTGACATGGGAGCCCAGATCATCCTGTGCGATCCTCACAGAGCTACTGTTATCGGTCTCAACCAGGAATCTCCTTTACGGGGAACAACGATGGTTTCACCGGATATCAGAGCCGGAAATGCACTTTTGATTGCAGCACTTTCTGCAGAAGGAAAGTCAATCATTCATAATATTGAACAAATCGACAGAGGCTATGAAAACATTGACGGAAGACTGAAAGCAATCGGAGCTGATATTGAAAGAATATAGCCTTCAATGCGTATAACTTAGAACCGCAATTATACATAACATAAAGAAGCGTTCAGAAAATCAATTCTGAACGCTTCTTTTATTTGATGAAGCAAAAACTTTGGACTACCAGCCTCCGCCGCCTCCGCCGCCACCTCCGCCACCAGAGAATCCACCTCCGCCTGAGCCTGAACCGGAGCTGCTTCCGGAGCTTGAGGGCTGTGTCGCTGATGTCTGTATAGAATTGGTTAAACTCGAATTGAGGATGCCGGCCATGGCAAAATGATTCATTGACGAACCTACGTACCAGTTATTCTGATATTCGGTAGACATCCTGGTCAGCAGGGCGTCAAATTTCTTCCCCCAAATTTCATCGACTCCCAAAACCATTGCGAAAGGCAGCAGTTTTTCGAAAGATTCCGGTGTCATTGTGGGTGGATTATGAAATTGCAGCTGTGTATTTTCTGCTGCACCCATGTACATTTTAAAACCTTCAATCAAAGATTTCTTCTTTAGTTTTTCTTCAGAAGGTCTTCGGATCAGATACTGATAAATAATCAGCGAAGTGAAACCCAGTACAATGAAAATATAACAGATATTAAAGTTGTTATCAATCGTGAATTCATTGTGGTTGAATATCAAGCCTCCCAAAATTACAAGAATAACTGCAGGAATAATCAGGAAAATCTTAAATAGAACAGGATACAGTTTAAAGAGATATCCTGTAATTAAAAAACAGACCAGTAAGAAAACATACAAAAAACCACCGACAACGATCTTTTCAAATTCAGGAAACATTTTTAAACTCACAAACAGCCCCAACAGATAAATTACGGTTATCACGATAAGGGGCAGATAAAGTTTGCGGGTATTATTCCCTTCATTTAAAAGTGCATCATGCTGAAATTTCAGCGTTTGGTCAAAGCTTCGGACTGCAGTTTCTATTTTAGAATTGTACTGACCGTCAAAATCAATGCTGTCTCCACCTGAGAAAAGACTGTTCATCAGATTAATCTCTTCTTTGGGTAGAGACTGATCCGCATTTTTCATCTTTTTAACGGTAAACATTTTAGATTTAAATAAACCCAATAGGCCTGAATCCTCACCTTCAATAATCTTTACATATCCGTTCACCGCAAGATTAACCAGGGCAGCGGTAAGATATTTATTTTTAAAATTTTCACTATTGATAAACCCCAGAGATGCAGGTGAAAGATTATCGGGAGCATTAAACTGTGGATAAACAGTTGGTTTTTCGGGATCAATTCCGTATTTCCTCCAGGTGGAAATATAATACATGACCAAGCCCAGAAACACAGCAATTCCTGCGATCAGAATTCCGAACCGTTCAAGAAATGTAGGGGGTGGAGGCGGAATCATGATTCCTTTTTTAAATCCTACCGCAATGGTAAGGCCTTCGTTAGCACCAAGATTTTTGGCGTTCCACGTAATTGAATGCTCAGAGAGAACATCTGCGGTACAATTTTGAGAAGTACTCCCCTGACGCCCTGTATAACATGAATTCTGTAAAATCCCAGCACCTTCCGGAAGATTCACTGTCGCAGAAATGTTATCAACCGGAAAACCCCAGAAAGTTCCGTTGACATTCCAGTAAAACTCATCATATTGAGCAAAAAAACCGATTTGCTTTTCTGTGGTGTATTTTATCTCATAATCATAATTTCCCGGCTCAAGAATGACATCTTTATTTCCGATATAGATCTTGAGATATCCGTCTTCATATTCTTCATGAAAATCTTCATCTGCTCCGTTTTTCTTTACTGAAATGATGTCATACCTGACTTTTTGGACAGTGTTATTCAGATTTCTCGTCAAAGGAAGTGAGCGGAAAATCCCCCGTTTGATTTCGGCTCCGAGACTGTGAACTTTTATTTTTTCAGTAACAGTCAGCCCGGAGTTTTTGTTGACGTCAATATCGGCATGAAAAGAAAGGATTCTTTCAGATCCAACAGTATCGGTAACCGATTCTACGTTCGCAACTTCATTACCATCCGCTTCCTGAGCAAAACTGAAAGAAATTACGATCAGAAAAAGAAATGCTAAAATCTTTCTCATCTGTTAAAATTTTACTGTTGGAACTTCCCTGTCTGCAATATTTTCAAGTTCAAAGAATTTGGCTTTTTCAAATTTATACATATTGGCAATCACATTACTCGGGAAAGACTCGACCAATGTATTGTTATCTCTGGCCGTCCCATTGTAATATCTTCTTGATTTTTCAATATCGTTCTCAATAGAACTTAATTCAGACTGTAATTGCTGAAAATTGGTGTTGGCTTTTAAATCAGGATATTGCTCAGCTACCGCAAATAAATTGACCATAGCCTGGTTCAGATTTTTTTCCGCAGACTCCTTGCCTTCCACAGAATCTGCTGCAACAGCCAGATTTCTTGCTTTGGTAACATTTTCCAAAGTTTCTCTTTCATGAGTTGCATACCCTTTTACCGTTTCCACAAGATTCGGAATAAGATCGTGACGTTTTTTCAGCATCACATCAATACTGCTCCAGGCTTCCTGAACAAGATTTTTAAGTTTTACAAGACGGTTATAGATAGAAACTCCATAAAGAACCGCAATCAGGGCAAGTGCTCCGACGATAATAAGTGCAATCATAATTTTGTAATTTATTTTTATTAAAAATAATCTTTTTTCCCTGATAATTGAATACAAATATGTTTCAACTTTTACCTGAAATAAAATACAGCAAAATTCAGAAATGAAATATTTCAAAAAATTAAATTTAATTCTGAAATTTTACAGGCTGAAAGGTTGTAATTCTTTACAATATCAGTCTTTCAAAGTCGATAACATCAGATTATGACGCTACTTTAGATCATAAAAAAAGCGCTCAATAAATTGAACGCCCCTCAAACTATATGGACTAACAGCTTTATGAATACTTTCTGCAGGTATAATCGACAGTGGTATTCAAAAGTTTATTTTTGTTCAGGAAAAATTCGAGTTGCTGGGACTCTTCACTGGTAGCATTGACATGTAACTGGAAAGAACCGAAATTTGCTCCGTTCATATACTCCACATTTGCGCTCAGCACCTTGTAACAGATTCCCATCTGTTGATAGATAGCATTTAAAAGATGGTCAAATTTCATTTTTCCATTCAATTCTACTTCGATAATCAAATCTTTTTTGATAAGGGGTACATTTTTTGGCAAAGCCTGCAAATTTGGCGTAATCATAACTAAACAATTTTTGATTAAACAAATATTTTCCGAATTACATTTTTTTAAAATATTTACTCATTAATATCTGACAAAATTATAAAAAAATATTAGTCTACCAAATTAGTAGGATAATATTTTTCAATTTTAACAAAAAAAAGAGAAGTATAGAAAACTTCCCTTTGTATTTATAATTCTTTAATTCTTTCGATTTTATCTGAAGCTGCAAGCCCGTTAGGATTACAGCCAGGCTCACCTTCAGGAACTTTAAGCTTTTTTTCAGCATAAAATTTTTTCCAGAATTCGTTGACTTTTCCGGTTTTCGGATCCTTAAAAGTCATCGGTTCTAATGCAAAAATCTGATCTGCTCTAAATGACCTTTCAATATAATCTGAGCAGTAATAAGAATCTTCATTCAAAATATAATTAAAATTATAGGGCTTTCCCAACATTGAATTTGCTTTTTCAATCGCTTTTGGTATTGCATTCCTGAATTGAGATTTTAAACGGTATACAACAACTTTTTGTCCGTCATCTTTCTGATCTTTCAGGAAAGCATTTAAATTTTGCTTCTGAGATCCTCCCTGCGGTGCTGCATGAAGCACATATGCCGACTTGCCCTGTTTTTCTAAGATCCCGATATGATCGAATGACGCATTTTTCTGTTTCTTCGTTACATTATCAATAGCACCTGACAGCCCACTCTCTTTGGCGGTGACAAAAAGCAGGTCACCATTTAACAAACCGAGCGTTTGAGGAGTTTTACAACTCAGAAAGGTAAGCACAATCCCAAAAAAATAAATTATTTTCATATTATGTCTATTTCTTATATTGCTTTTCATATAGAGCAATCCACTCTTCCAGCGTTATTTTTTTACTGACCTCAGCGATAAGCTCCAACGGAATATCATCCATTTTTTTGAAGCGGACGCATGATTTCCCCATATCCAGTTTTCTTTTGGAATACTTTGGATATTCAGCAACAAACCATTCCAACAATTGAGGATCTGCATACATCCCCATATGATAAAATGCAATAAAATTCTTTTGGGAAGCCAATGCCATAAATGGCAAAGGGGAACCAGGCGTACAGTGATAGCCAGCAGGATATTTTTCGAGGGGAACCGCCCAGCCTACCATCCCGTAAGCAGTGGTTTCCTGAAAGCCTTCCGGCAGATTATCATTCACCGTATCGAAGAACTTTCTGAATACTTCCTGCCTTTCTTCAGGAATTTTTGAGATATAATCTTCTACTGAAAAGGCATTAATCTGCATAATTTAATTTTTTTTTGATTTGCTTAACGACAAAATTAAAGTTAATCTCATTCAAATACTAATAATTTTATTATTGAAAAATTTAATCCTATTTTTGTCATACAAATTTTTTAAACAATGCCTAACATCTCAAACAGAGCACAACAGATGCCTCCTTCACCGGTAAGAAAACTGGTCCCATTTGCCCTTCAGGCAAAACAGAGAGGAACGAAAGTTTACCACCTGAATATAGGACAACCTGATATCGAAACCCCGGAAACAGCGCTTAATGCTTTAAAAAACATTGACCTGAAAGTATTGGAATATGCTTTGTCAGAAGGAAATATTGAGTACAGAAAAGCATTGACCGACTATTACCACTCGTTAGATTTTACAGATCTGACACCTGATCACTTCATCGTCACCAATGGAGGATCGGAAGCTTTGAATTTTGCAATTTCTACACTTTGTGATGATGGTGATGAAGTTATTATTCCGGAACCGTATTACGCAAATTACAATGGCTTTACGAGTACTTTTAATGTAAATGTAGTGGCAGTACCTTCTACGATTGATACAGGTTTTGCACTTCCGCCAATCGAAGAATTTGAGAAAAAAATAACTGCTAAGACAAGGGCAATCGTTATTTGTAATCCGGGAAATCCTACAGGATATCTATATACAAGAGAAGAACTTCAGCAGTTAGCCACTATTGCTCTGAAATATGACATTGTTATCATTTCAGATGAGGTTTACAGAGAATATGTTTATGATGGTAAACAGCAGATTTCCATGCTTGCTTTTCCTGAACTGAGCGAAAACTGTATTATCATTGATTCAGAATCTAAACGATATTCTATGTGCGGTGTAAGAATCGGATGCCTCATCACCCGCTCAAAGAAAATTCATGATGCCGCAATGCTTTTTGCACAGGCCAGATTAAGCCCTGTACTTTTAGGTCAGATTGCAGCCACTGCCGCTCACCAGAATGACGGAGCCTACATCAGAGCCGTACGAGAAGAATATACGCACAGAAGAAATGTACTTGTAGACTTATTGAATGCAATCCCAGGTGTTATCTGCCCAAAACCTAAAGGTGCTTTCTATTGTGTAGCAGAACTTCCTGTAGATGATACTGAAATATTCGCCCAATGGTTATTAGAAAAATACTCCCTGAATAATGAGACGATCATGGTTGCTCCGGCAGGTGGATTTTACAGCAATCCTGAACTGGGTAAAAAACAGGTAAGAATTGCTTATGTGCTTAAAGAACAGGATTTAAAAAAAAGTGTCGCTATCTTACAGGCTGCACTTGAAAACTACAACTCAGACATTCGTCATTAATAAAAACAAAATAATATGTCAACAGTAAAAACGAATGGTCTGAGCATATTTCTGGCAACGTTTTTACTGTTGCTTTGTTTTTGCTGTACTGATAAAACGACTGAAAATAAATCCTCAAAAAAAGATCCAGAAGAGATTACCTTCATTGCATTATCAAATGTCGGAGGGCAATCAGGAAGCTACAGCAATTTTAAAATCACAAAAGAATCCATTCATTTTGAGGGCGGAACGACGGCCAGTCAAAAGCATAAGGAATGGAACGTTCCGATCGATGAGCAAATCTGGAACAACCTTATTTCTTCTATTAAAATCAAAGATCTTGGATCAATTGAAAGCTCACCCAGCATCCAGCCTATTGACGGAATGGACGAAACTTTTCAAATCAAGACCACAAAAAAATCACACGTATTTGTAAATGCGTACAGCGATGTCCGCTACAGACAATTTGAGGAGTTTAAAATCAAACTGGAGAAACTCGCAGCAAAATACAACAAATAAACTCACAGCCTAAAATTAGCTGATTAATGGTAAATATTTTCTCTTCAATGCATGAAAATTTTTCTTTAAAACCCTATAATACTTTTGGGGTAGAGGCAAAAGCCAGATATTTCGCAGAGGTCAATTCAGTGGATGAATTGATCGCAACCCTCAATCTTTCCATAACTCAAAATCAGAATCCTGATAAAACAGAAAGACTTCCTGTTTTATTGATGGGAGGCGGAAGTAATATTTTACTGACTAAAGATTTTGACGGATTAGTCATCCTGCTTAATTTAAAAGGAATTTCAGAAGAGATCATCAGTGAAAATGAAGTCCTTATTACTGCACAGGCCGGTGAAAACTGGCATAATCTCGTCCTATCCTGTCTGCATAAAAATTATGGAGGATTGGAAAATCTGTCCCTGATTCCCGGAAATGTCGGAACTTCACCAATGCAGAACATTGGTGCCTACGGAACAGAAATAAAAGATGTATTTGTACAATGTAAAGTTCTGAACCTTGAAAATTTTAAAGTTGAGACTTTAAGCAACAAGCAGTGCCGCTTCGGATATAGAGATTCCATCTTTAAACAGGAAGGAAAAGGCAGATATGTAATTCTGGAAGTCACTTTCAGGCTGACCCGAAAAAACCATTTTATCAAAACAGAGTATGGCGCTATCAAGTCTGAACTGGAAGGTTCAGGCATTGAAAACCCAACCATTCAGGATGTTTCAAAGGCAGTCATCAATATCAGACAAAGCAAATTACCCGATCCGAAAACAACAGGAAATGCAGGAAGCTTTTTTAAAAACCCTACAATCTCTTTAACTCAATTCGAAGACCTGAAAAGTTTATTTCAAAATATTCAGGGATATCCGAACGGAGATTTTGTAAAAGTCCCTGCAGGATGGCTTATTGAACAGTGTGGCTGGAAAGGAAAAAAGATTGGCAACGTAGCTTCTCACCAATTACAGTCTCTGGTGATTATCAATGCCACAGGAAACGCAACAGGAAAGGAAATTTTCGATTTTTCCACAATGATTATCAATTCAGTGAAAGAAAAGTTCGGCATTGAACTGGAGCGGGAAGTCAATATCCTTTAAAAATTTCTCTTAATTTTACTTTTAAAATTAAAATTCACTATTTTTAATAATTATAAATCTTTAGCTTTTCAGAAATACGCTAAAGACGGGATCATTAAAAAAAACACAAAATGAAAATCGCTGTCATCGGAGCCGGAAATATGGGCTTATCTTTTTCGAAATCCTTTCTGAAATATGAACTGATCAAACCCGAGAACCTTCAGCTCATTACCAGAAATCAATTAAAAATTCAAAAAATCTCTGAAGAGTTTCCAAAGTCCAGGATTTCAATATTTGAAGACGTTCAGGAACTTGATGCTGACTTAATCATTTTAGCCGTAAAACCACAGGATTTCCAAAGTGTTGCTGAAAATTTTAAATTCAAATTAAAAGCACCACAAATGATTCTTTCCATTATGGCAGGAATCAAAATCGGGAAAATTCAAAAACTTCTCAGTCACCAATCAGTTGTAAGGGCAATGCCAAATTCCCCAACGCTTTTGGGAATGGGAATCACAGGATACACAGCAGCAAAAGGAATTACCTTTAATGACTTAATGAATGTAGAAAGACTTCTCAACAGCACAGGAAGATCTGTTTATCTGGAAAACGAAGATCTGCTGGATGGCGTTACCGCACTTTCGGGAAGCGGACCTGCTTACTTCTATTATATCGTTGACGCCATGATCAAAGCCGGCGTCCAGATGGGTATTGACGAAAATCTTTCCAAACTCTTTGTGAAACAGACCATGCTCGGCGCTTATCATCTTATCAATAATTCAGATAAAAATATTGAAGAACTTATCAAAGATGTCGCTTCAAAAGGAGGTACGACAGAAGCAGCTCTAAAAACATTTGAGGAAAATAATTTTAAGGAAATCTTACAGAAAGGAATTCTGAATGCAGAAAAGAGAGCTAAAGAATTAAATGGATGACCTTGTAGAGTCAATCAGCTTTCCCGAATCCCTTAGCTATTGAATGACAAACCTGCTGAGTTTTGTCTCTGTCAATCCTTTGATCTGCCATCCCAGATAAACCCCGAAAGTATTGAGGATGATATCGTCTACTTCAAAAATTCCCAATCTTGAAAAATACTGAAGACCTTCTGCAATAACAATGGCAGATAAAAATACTATTACAGTACTTTTCAGATCCTTGATCTGAGGAAAAGCCCATCCTAAAAAACCAAAAGGGATAAACATAATAATATTCCCTAAAACAATACGGATGATATCCCACCAGCGGATCGTATTCTTTATAAAACTCAACGTAGAAAAAACAGGCTCGATCCTGATCACATTATCATCATACTTAAAACGACCCATGCATAAAAACATGAGATACAACAAAAAAAAGGTATAGGGTAAAATAGTAACTTTATAAAATTTCTTTAACATCATTTACAAAGTTATTCATTTCAAAAGCATTAAATTTGTATGTTAAAATAATTTAATGAAATACGTTTTACTTTCGCTCATCTCAGCGATGCTTTTATCCGTATCCTGGCCCACTTACGGAATTCCGTTTTTTATATTTTTTGCGCTTGTTCCACTATTGATGATGGAGCACGGCGTTTCTAAATTTTCAAAATTTAACAGAAAAAGCTGGGTCGTTTTCGGACTTTCCTACCTTTGTTTCATCATTTGGAATATTGTAACAACCGGCTGGCTTTACGGTTCTAAAAATCCTAACGGAAGCCATTCCATGATGGCGGTTGTCTTTCCTGTTTTAGTTAATTCTTTTTTATATTCAATTGTTTTTCAATGCTATCACTGGTATAAAAATGCACAGGGAAGCTACTGGGGACTGGCCTTCTTCGTAGCCATATGGATGAGTTTTGAGAAATTTCATCTCAACTGGGAATTTACCTGGCCATGGCTGAATTTGGGAAATGTATTTTCAGATTACCCTGAATTCATTCAATGGTATGATACTTTAGGCTCTACCGGTGGAAGTTTCTGGATCCTGCTGATCAACGTTCTGATATTTTATACCATAAGGGTTTTTGAAGCCGGAAGAAAAAGAAAGGACCTGATTAGAAATTCATCGATTGTCGCCATTCTGATTATCATCCCTATAATTATTTCATTGGTTAAATTTAACAGTTTTGAAGAAAAACCGATTGGTCAGGTGAATGTTCTGATGTTACAGCCGGCTCTTGATCCATACGCTGAAAAATACTCTAAAGATAGTATAACGATTGTTAATGAGCTGCTTTTACTTGCAGAAGAAAACACTAAAGGAAGAATCGATTACTACATTGCTCCGGAAACGGCAATTCCAGGAAGAGGTTCTATTTCTGAAACCGCATTTGAAAAAAGCGGGCTTCTAAATGAGGTGAAAGGATTTTTAAGCAAACATCCCGGTTCTGTTTTCACAACGGGAATTTCATCACACCGTTTTTATAAAAGCACCGAAAACTTACCGAAAGAAGCTTATCAGCTTAATCCCCAACTGTGGGTTGAGAATTACAATGCTGCAGTACAGATCATTCCTAACCGAAAAATTGAAGTCTACCATAAAGGGAAACTTGTTCCTGGGGTTGAAATCTTCCCATACATGAGTGTTTTTAAACCTCTTTTAGGGGATGCAATGATTAATCTGGGCGGAACTGTAGCTTCATTAGGAACAGACAAAGAAAGAAAAGCTTTTTCAAATCCTTTTAACAAAGGAAGAATCGCCCCCATTATCTGCTACGAAAGTATTTACGGAGAATTTGTGACCGAATACGTAAAAAAAGGAGCTAATTTCCTTGCAATTGTAACTAATGATTCATGGTGGGGTGTTACAGAAGGGCACAAACAGCTTTTATCTTATGCAAGACTGCGGGCAATTGAAACGAGAAGAGAGATTGCACGCTCGGCCAACAGTGGAATCTCAGCACACATCAATGCGAAAGGTGAAATCCTGGAAGACACTTTCTATGGGGATAAAACTGCGTTATTTGCCAAAGTCAACCTCTATGACAAGGAAACTTTCTACGTAAAATCAGGAGATCTTCTGACGAGATTTTCAATATTTTCCCTGGGCTTTCTGTTATTTTATTTTTTGATAAAAAAATTCCAGGATAAATTACAGAAAAATAAGTAATCCCAACCAAACATTAAAAAATAACAAACAGCGTAAAAAACGCTGTATTAAAGATTTATTCATTTTAAATAGGTTCAGAATAAAATAAAAAGACAAATAATTATTATAAAAGTTTCTTAGAAAATTTGCCTGTCTAAAAAATTATTCGTTATTTTGCAACCTCAAATATTATACAAATAAGAACATCGAGATATGTCAAGAATTTGCCAGATAACAGGAAAGCGTGCAATGGTTGGTAACAACGTTTCCCACGCTAATAACAAAACGAAGCGTCGTTTTGAAATTAACTTATTGGAAAAGAAATTTTACCTTCCAGAGCAAGATAAGCACGTTACTTTAAAAGTTTCAGCTCATGGATTGAGAGTTATTAACAAGATTGGAATCGAAGAGGCTATCGAAAGAGGCATCAGAGAAGGATTGATTAAAAAGAACTAAACCATCATGGCAAAAAAAGGAAACAGAGTTCAAGTAATTCTTGAATGTACAGAGCACAAAGAAAGTGGTATGCCGGGAATGTCAAGATACATTTCTACTAAAAATAAAAAGAACACTACAGAGAGATTGGAATTGAAAAAATACAATCCGGTTCTTAAGAGATCTACCCTTCACAAAGAAATCAAGTAATTTATAAATATAATTTACCATGGCAAAGAAAGTAGTAGCAACCCTACAGAGCGGACAGTCAAAAAAAATGACTAAAGTTGTGAAAATGGTGAAGTCTTCTAAATCAGAAGCTTACATTTTCGAAGAAAAAGTAATGAATGCAGACGAAGTAGATGCTTATTTGAAGAAATAATCCATTGCTTTATTTACAATACAGAAACTACTCATATTTTGGGTAGTTTTTTTGTTATCTTTGTGGTAGAGAACAGAATAAGCTTATAAAATCAAAATTCGAAGATGAGTTGGTTTAAAAATATTTTTAAAAAGGAAGAAAAAGAAACATTAGATAAAGGTTTGGAAAAATCTAATCAGGGATTCTTTGAAAAAATGACAAAAGCCGTGGTCGGCAAAAGCAAAGTAGACGACGAAGTTCTTGATGATCTTGAAGAAATACTTATCGCTTCCGATGTAGGCGCATCTACCACTATCAAAATCATCCAGAGAATTGAAGAGCGTGTAGCAAAAGACAAATACGTTAACGTAAGCGAACTCGACAGAATTTTAAGAGAGGAAATCTCCGGTTTACTGCTTGAGAACCCACAGGCCAATACAGGAAATATAGATACGTCCAAAAAACCATACGTCATAATGGTTGTGGGCGTTAATGGTGTAGGAAAAACCACCACTATAGGAAAACTGGCTCATCAGTTTAAAAATGAAGGAAAAAAAGTAGTTTTAGGCGCAGGAGACACCTTCCGTGCAGCTGCGGTAGATCAATTGACTATTTGGAGTGAAAGGGCCGGAGTAACCATTGTAAAACAGGAAATGGGATCAGATCCCGCATCTGTAGCATTTGATACTGTACAAAGTGCTGTTGCCCAAAATGCTGATGTAGTTATCATCGATACCGCCGGAAGACTTCACAACAAAATTAATCTGATGAATGAGCTCTCTAAAATCAAAAGAGTGATGCAGAAAGTTATTCCTGATGCACCTCATGAAATCTTATTGGTTCTTGACGGTTCAACTGGTCAGAATGCATTCGAACAGGCAAAACAGTTTACTGCAGCCACTGAAGTAAATGCTTTAGCAGTCACTAAATTGGACGGAACCGCAAAAGGCGGTGTGGTCATCGGAATCTCGGATCAGTTTCAGATTCCTGTTAAATACATCGGTGTTGGTGAGAAGATGCAGGACCTTCAATTATTTAATGGTACAGAGTTTGTAGACTCATTCTTCAAGAAGAGATAAGTAATCTTTATTTCTTAAGAATAAACCAAATTCATTAACATTAAAAAATTTAAACTATGGGAATTTTGACATGGATCATTTTCGGTCTTATCGCAGGGGCAATCGCTAAAGCATTACATCCGGGAAACGATCCTGGAGGCTGGATTGTAACAATCATCATCGGTATCTTAGGTAGTATGCTCGGTGGATGGATTGGATCAATGATATTCGGAGTTGATGTAACAGGATTTAACTTTTCGAGTTTCTTAGTAGCAATCGGTGGATCTGTTCTTTTACTTGCAATCTACAGGATGGTAACCAAGAAATAATAAACACTTAAAAAATAAAAATCCGGATTTGAAAATTTCAAATCCGGATTTTTTATGAACAATATAATTAGTTGATTTTGATCTGATAAGGCATTTCCATTTTAACCTCAGACTTCAGTTTTTCATTGGTAATCTGCTCTAAAATTTCATAGTTTGCTTTACCAATTTTATTCTTAATCACTCTGGCAGAAATATCATCTTCATTCAAATCAGAAAAGATCTGCTCAAATGCAGTCATCCTCCTTGGAAATGAAGAAACATGATATGTCTTTAAATTTGCCTTCTGTGCTGCAAATTTAACCGCATCTTCCAGACTTCCCAATTCATCTACGAGGCCAATCTCCTTTGCACGGGAACCACTCCATATTCTTCCACCCCCGACAGCATCAATATCTTCAAAAGTTTTTTTCCTATTTTGAGTTACGAAATGTACAAATCTCTTGTAAGTACCTTCCACACTCCTTGTCATTACATTCACCCCATAAGGTGTTAATCCGTTTAATGAAGAATAATACGCTGAATTGGCGTTTGTTGCGACAATATCTGAGCGCACTCCGTTTCTATTGGCTAATTCTTTAAAATAAGGCATTACCCCGAAAACCCCTATTGATCCTGTAAGCGTGTTGGGTTCAGAATAAATTTTATCTGCTGCCATAGCTATATAATAACCACCGGAAGCTGCATAATCACCGAAAGATACAACCAGCGGCTTCTTCTTTTTAAGCTGTTGGAGTTCAAATAGAATTTCGTCCGAAGCATTCGCACTTCCCCCTGGCGAATTAATTCGCAGTACAACAGCTTTTACTTTTTTATCATTCTGAAGTTCTTTGATATATTTGATATACTTTTCAGAATTGATATCACTGTATTCGTCTCCGTTATTAATAGAACCTGACGCATACAATACCGCAATCTTTTCTCCGGACTTATCCGTATCTGAAAAAGAATCAATATAATTGGTCAGAGAAATTTTATTCAGTTTATCATCTTCCTTAAGTTTCAGTTTTGTTCTGATAATCTGATCATATTCTGACTTCTGAATCAGCTTGTCCGCTAACTTATACTGAAGACTTAAATCAGGAATCATCCCATAAAGACTGTCAACCACTGTAGTGAACTGGCTGACATCCATTTTTCGTGACACTGCTATCTTAGAAGCTGTATTGTTCCAAATATCATTGAGTAGAGTGCTGAGCTGCTCTTTGTTTTCTGGGGAAATATCATTTCTCAAAAACGGTTCGACTGCAGATTTAAATTTCCCGTGACGGATTACTTCTATACCGATTCCGTATTTTTCCGCAAAATCCTTAAAAAAGGTAACCTCCGTCGAGAGACCTTTTAATTCTATTCCTCCTGAAGGATTAAGATAATACTGATCAGCAACAGACCCTAAATAATAAGAAGACTGTGATACGGTATTACCATAAGCATAAACAAATTTTCCGCTTTTTTTAAAATCCTGAATTGCTGCTCTTAAATCATCAATCTGCGTAATCCCTGCATTGATATTATCAACCTCAATACTGATTCCCTTTATCTTATCATCATCTTTGGCTTTTCTTACTGCATTAATAACATCATATATAAGGACACTTGTATTTTTTTTGTTAACATTAAATATCGTCTGCTGCTCTTCCGTAGGACTGTCTATAATATCTGTTTTAAGATTGATAGTCAAAACAGAATTCTTTTTCACATCTACAGATTTTTCATTACTCATCGATCCAAACGCAATCATGATGATAAAAAAGAAGAAAAACAACACACACAGTATTCCAATTGCTACTATATTTGCCAATACATTTTTAAAGAAACTCTTCATAAAATAATCATTTTTCAATATGTCGCAACATACAGTAGTTTTGTTACTGGGAAGTAACATCGGAGATAAAAAAAATAATTTAGATACTGCTTTGAACAGGCTGCAGGAAGTGGGCACTATATTAAAAATTAGTAAATATTTAACATCTGATGCTGTAGAATTTGTAAGTTCCAATAATTTTTGTAATATTGCATCAATAATATTCACTCATTTATCACCAATTCGGTTACTTAATTACATAAAGAAAATTGAAATTGAAATGGGAAGAGTTAATGATTCTAAAATATCAGGAGGCTATACAGATAGAATTATTGATATTGACATCATTAAATACAATGAGTTAAAATTCACTTCAGAAAAGTTAGAAATCCCTCATAAAAAACATCTTTTCGAAAGGGAATTTTCTAGAATATTATTAAAAGATTTTATTTAATCAAAACATAAAACATATTGTATGAAATTAGGTTTACTATTATTGGCCATATTGCCTGTTGCTTCATATGCTCAAGACAGTATTGCGGTTAATACTTCAGATCAGTATCCCAATACTTTTTCTTCCGGTTCTGCAAATATTCAAAAATTTGACAATAAGGCAAGAAAGTTCAACGATTGGTCAGTGTCGATCGGTGGAGGTCCTGCATTTATGACATTTGCGGACGTAACTTCTTTTTACGGGGACAAAATCAATTGGGGATGGAATGCTTATGCAAGTATTGACAAGCAAATTACACACACATTTGGTCTCAGCCTTCAATACTCTTTAGGAAAAACAAATCAACAAGCTAAATTACCTAATAATCCTGCAGCTGGAGTTGCGACAGCATGGACAGAATTTAATCAAATATCCATTATTGGAGATATCAACTTATCTAATTTAGTAAGGAGAGTTGATAATCATTCACCATACAGATGGGCATTACATGGATATTTAGGGGCGGGAATACTGGGTTTCAAAACTGAACTGATCGACAGTGATGCTTCAAGATGGAGTACAAATCCTCCGAGAATTCCAATCATGAACGATCAGAAACTGGCTATCGAATCATTTTTCATGCAGGCTGGAGTCGGTTTAAAATATAACGTTTCCAAACTCATTGATGTTGAAGCAAGAGTAATGTATATTAACAGCTTTGATGAAGAATTTGATGGTGGTGGTGAAGGAAGATCTCTGGATACTCCTGCTGGAGACAGAATTAATTATAACCTGATTAATGATTCGTATTCAGATGCGATGATGACGTTTAATTTAGGATTGTCATTCAAATTAGGCAAACATCCAACTCATTTAGCATGGCATGATCCTTTACAGGAAGTTTATGCAAGAACATACGCACTGGAAAACACTCCTACAGAACTTGTTGTTTGTGAAAAAGGTGATAACGATAATGATGGAGTTTGCGATGATTGGGACAGAGAATTAAACACACCTGCGGGAGCAAGAGTTGATGGTTCAGGTGTAGCATTAGACTTAGATCTTGATGGTGTTATTGACCTGTATGACAAATGTGTAACAGTTCCGGGACCTGCAGATAATAATGGCTGTCCAAAATAATCAATTTGGACAAATAATAACTAATCATTTAATTAACTAAATAAAATACACTATGAAATTAAGTTTAGCAATTGTTGCATTAGCATTAGCAGTTCCTACTGCTGCTTTCGCACAAGATTCAACAGCGGTAGTTTCAAACAATGAATATCCTAATACATTTTCTTCAGGGTCTGCTAATGTATCCCCATTTACACAGAAATCTAAAAGATTCAATGATTGGGCTATCTCATTTGGTGCAGGAGTACCACTGCTTCAGTCTGCAGATTTAACATCTATAAAAAACGGTAACGGAAAGAATCTTTTCGGTTACTCAGCATATGTAAGTATTGACAAAGCGATTACTCATGCTTTTGGTCTTAATTTACAATACGACAGAGGAGAAACAAGACAGGGATGGTTTAATACAAAAGATGCAGCTCCTGCAGGTTTACCTTATCAGCAGGTAGGTGCAAGAACTCAGTATGATGCAATCTCAATTTTGGGTGATCTTAATTTTTCAAATCTTTTAAGAAGAGTTGACAACAAATCAACTTACAGATGGGCTCTACACGGTTATGCAGGTATTGGTACCATGGCATACAGAGCTTTTCAAAAAGATCTTGCCGGTCAGAGATTAGTCACAGAGATCAAACCTTTTAAATTTGGTTCATTCTTCGGTCAGGCCGGAGCCGGACTTAAGTTTAAAGTAAACAGAAGACTGGATCTTGAAACAAGAGTAATGTATGTTTACACAGGTGATGATGAATTCGACGGTGGTGGAGCACAGTATAGTGATATCAACAAAAGAGAAGATCAGATCTCTGACAACTTCTTTAATGCTACTGTAGGTTTATCATTAAAATTAGGAAAACACGAATCGCACTTGATGTGGCATGATCCGTTACAGGAGATTTATTATAAATTAGATGTTCTGGCAGATAAAAACCAGGATATTGAAGTTTGCAAAAAAGGAGATGCAGATAATGACGGAGTTTGTGATGACTGGGACAGACAGCTTGATACTCCTGCAGGTGCAAGAGTTGACGGAGCAGGTGTTGCTTTAGATGCAGATTTAGACGGTGTTATTGATCTTTATGATAAATGTGTTACTGTACCGGGACCTGTTGAAAATGACGGTTGTCCGGTTACCCCTGTAGGACCAACGGGACCTGTAAAAGAAGAAGTAACCAATATGGAGGGAATTGAATTTGATTTGAATTCTGACAGAATCTTACCTTCAAACACTCCAATCCTAAATAATGCGGTAAGCTATATCAATTCTTCAAATGGTTCATATACGGTAATCGGAGCAACTGACACAAGAGCTTCTGATGCTTATAACCAGAAATTATCTGAAAGAAGAGCGAACAGTGTTAAAAATTACCTGATCAAAAATGGTGTAGATTCTTCTAAAATCAATGCGGTAGGTAGAGGTGAAAAAGACCTTAAATACCCAGAGTGTGATCCGGCTACTAAATGTCCTGAGTGGAAAAACAGAGCAAACAGAAGAGTTTATTTCGAAGCTAAATAATAAACTTATTACCTATTTTTTAAAGTCACGCAATGCGTGACTTTTTTTGTTAAATTACTTTCTATATTTTTACAGGATGATTTCTTCTCATGATTTTCAGGAACTGAAAAATAAAACCCTTAAACATTTTTGGGGGTATGATACTTTTAGAGATTCGCAGGGTGACATCATTGATTCAGTCATCACAGGAAACGACACGCTTGTGCTTTTGCCTACAGGTGCCGGAAAATCTTTGTGTTATCAGCTTCCTGCTTTATTAAGAGAAGGCGTATGTCTTGTTATTTCGCCATTACTGGCTTTGATGAAGGATCAGGTCAATCAATTAAAATTCAGAGGAATCGAAGCTGAATACCTGTCTTCGGAACTCGATGACTTTGATGCAGAGGTCATCTATAACCGCTGTAAAGACGGTTTAACAAAACTTTTATATGTTTCACCGGAACGACTCACTAACTTTCATTTTATTCAGCAAATGGAGGAAATACAGATGTCATTTATTGCCGTTG
Organism: uncultured Chryseobacterium sp.; assembly: GCA_963526305.1. Lineage (GTDB taxonomy): Bacteria > Bacteroidota > Bacteroidia > Flavobacteriales > Weeksellaceae > Chryseobacterium. Next base: position 77,863 of record CAURNW010000007.1, read on the forward strand.
ATGAAGCTCACTGTATTTCAGAATGGGGACAGGATTTCAGGCCGAGTTATCAGAACATTAAAGATTTCAGAAAAAACAATCCTGAGATCAGCTGCCTGGCATTGACAGCTACAGCAACACCCAAAGTTTTAGAAGAAATTAAAAATAAACTTGAATTAAAGAAACCTAACCTCTTTCAAAAAAGTTTTAAACGGGACAATATCAAAATATTTTCTGAAGAAATTTCTGATAAATACCAACGGATTTTTAATATTTTAAAATATGCTCAGGAATCCGGGATCATTTATGTGAGAACAAGGAAAGAAGCTGAATTGCTTACAGAGTATCTTCACAGAAATAAAGTCACCACGGTAGATTATTTCCACGCAGGTCTGACGACAAAAGAAAAAAATGAAAGACAGAATTTCTGGAATAACAGCGATAAAAATGTACTGATTTCTACCAATGCATTCGGAATGGGAATTGACAAAGACAATGTACGCTTTGTCATCCACTTCTCCCCTTCCCAGTCCATTGAGAATTATTATCAGGAAATCGGAAGAGCAGGTAGAGACGGAAAAAAAAGTTTTGCGTTTATGCTTTGGAACCGGCAGGAAATTTTAAACTTTGACCAGATTCTAAGAAATCAGATTCCCAATAAGGATGAGTTCCTGAAAATAATTTCTTATCTCTATTCTAAATTTCAGGTGGCCGAATTTGAACTTCCTGAAAAGGTATTTCAATTGAATATTTCCGGAATTCAGAATTTCACCAGGCTTTCCAATGCAAAAATTAAAAATGTCCTGAATTTTCTTCATACTCAGGAAATCATCTATTATAACAGCAACAAAAGTCTATCATCACTGGAACTTTCCGTGAAAGCGGATGAACTTGATCAGCTCCCACAGAAAGACGCATATTTCATAGAGCTTCTGCTGCGCTCTGTTTCCGGAGTAACCACACACAAGGTGATGTTCAGCGAACAGAAAGTCAGCGACAAAATAGGGGTCAGTATCCACCTGATCAAAGAACGCTTAAAAGAATTACAGCAGAAAAATTATCTCGAATACATTGACGGAACCCTGGCAAGTGTTAAATTCCTTAAACCGAGAGACGAAAGATCAATAAAAAGCATATACTGGAAGCTTTTTGAGCAGATCCAAAAAAATAAAATTCAGAAATGGGAAGAAATGAAGTTTTACATTGAAGATTTAACCTACTGTAAAATGAAACTGATTCTGGCTTATTTTGGCGAAAAAAATTCAAAAAACTGTGGACAGTGTACAGTCTGTGAAAAAAACAAACAGTCTATGTTTGGGAATAACATATCTTCAGAAATCATCAGGTTATTAGCCAAAAACCCTGCAACCATTGAAGAGCTGTCTATCCAGCTGAATTTTCATGCAAAAGAAAATATTCTTGAAAACCTGATTTTCCTTTTAGATTCAGGAAAGATAAAAATGCTGAACTTCAGAACTTATGCGTTGGCATGAGTAATAGGTAATGAGTAATGAGTAATGGGTAATAAGTAATAATTGATGAGTAAATTAAAAATCTCATTTTACTTCCATTTCATTTTTAAATAAAATCAAAGAAAATTATCTTTGCAGTATGAAATCATTGAAAGTCATTTTTTTTGGTACGCCCGAGTTTGCGAAAACCGCCCTGGTAGCTATTCATCAGTCACACCACAAAATTGCAGGAGTAGTGACTGTTGCTGACAAAGCCAGCGGACGCGGACAGAAAATCAGTCAGTCGGCAGTGAAAATATATGCTGCAGAAAATAATTTACCAATCCTGCAACCTGAGAAACTAAAAGATCCTGAATTTTTAGAAGAAGTAAAAAAATTAAATGCTGATGTTTTTGTAGTCGTTGCTTTCAGAATGATGCCTAAAGTCCTGTTTGAAATGCCTCAGCTTGGTACTTTTAATCTTCATGCATCCTTACTTCCTGATTACCGGGGAGCTGCCCCTATCAATTACGCCGTAATAAATGGTGAAGAAAAAACCGGTGCTACAACATTTTTTATCAATGAAAAAATTGACGAAGGGAATATCCTTCTTCAGGAAGAAATTGAAATTTTACCTGATGAAAACGCAGGAAGCCTTCACGACAGACTCATGGAGATGGGTGCAAAATTAATCGTAAAGACACTTGACGGCTTATCTGAAAATTCAATAACAGAAAAACCCCAACCGCAGGTAGAACAGCCAAAAAATGCATTTAAAATATTTAAGGAAGACACGAGAATTGACTTCAGTAAAAACTCAAAAGAAGTTCATCAGTTTATCCTTGGAATGTCACCCTATCCGGCTGCATTTACCACGTTAAAAATTGGAGAAGAAGAAAAAGGACTTAAAATTTATGGAGGTACATTTGAAATTCTGGAGCACGGTAGAAATTCCGGAACATCAGATATTACTAAAAATGAATTTAAAATCTATACCAAGGATGGAATTTACTTTCCCCTTGAATTGCAGTTAGAAGGAAAGAAAAGGATGACTGTAAAAGATTTCCTGAACGGATTCAGAAATTTTGAAGAAATAAAAATGGCTTGATGTACTCAAGCCATTTTTTATTCAATCGAAGTCAATTTTATTTTATAACAGAAAAATTCGTCTGTATTACAAAATTGACTTTATACTGTTCACTTCTAAAGCTGAACCATTTCAGTCACCTCAACGTCATATCCTCCAACCTGAGGTTTCACATCAGGATTCTGAGTGATTACTTTAAACTTATTAATTCCCAGATTCTTTAAAATCTGAGTTCCTATTCCGTAATCCCTGTAATTAAATGCTGCAGTAGGATGTTTCTGCTGACCGTCCTGATGATTTAAGAACTGTTGAAGCTTTCTCAGTGTATTTTCAGAATTGGACACATTGTTAATAAAAATAATGGCTCCTTTTCCTGCTACATTAATCATCCCTGTCACTTTTTCCAACTGAGGTTTTTCACCATTATTCAAGCGGGTTAAAACATCAAAATAAGAATCTGAAGACTGTACTCTCACAAGGACGGGCTCGTCAACGGTCCATGATCCTTTGGTCAATGCAAAGTGAATCTGATCATTCGACGTTTCTCTGAAAGCCAGGAAATGAAAATCACCAAAAGCCGTTTTTACATCTCTTTCCTCAATTCTGTCGATAAGGTTTCCTTTCTTAAGCTGATAGTGAATCAGATCTTCGATCGAAACGATTTTCATATCATGTTTCTGTGCAAAGGCATACAACTCCGGCAGACGGGACATGCTTCCATCTTCATTCATGATCTCACAGATCACTCCCCCTTCCTTCAGACCTGCAAGACACGTAAGGTCAATGGCTGCTTCAGTGTGTCCTGCTCTTTTTAAAACACCTCCTTTTTTTGCACGAAGCGGAAAAATATGGCCGGGACGCATAAAATCTGTAGGCTTAGACTTTTCGTCCATTAATGCTAATATCGTTTTAGCTCTGTCTCCTGCAGAAATTCCTGTAGAAGTTCCATCCCCTAAAAGGTCAACCGAGACCGTAAATGCAGTCTCCTTAGGATCACTGCTTCTGCTTACCATAATATCTAAACCGAGCTCATCACATCTCTTTTCAGGAAGCGGCATACAAATCAGTCCCCTTCCGTGGAATGCCATAAAATTGATGAGTTCAGGAGTCGTTAATTCGGCAGCGCAAAGAAAATCTCCTTCATTTTCCCTGTCTTCATCATCTACTACTATAATTATTTTACCATTTTTAAGGTCTTCTATCGCCTCTGGAATAGTATTTAATTTAAAATCAGACATTTTACTTTAATTTTCGCAAAGATACTCATAAAAATAAGCATCAACAATTAATATGAACGGTTTGTTTTAACGCTGGAAATTAATCACAAAATATTTTTTTGACATATAAGTCACATTAGTTTCAGTTATACATATTGAAAACATTTTAGAACATATAAGTTTCTTGTTCAACTCCATTTTTATATGCTGGAAATTAATCACAAAATATTTTTTGACACATAAGTCACATTAGTTTTAGTTATACATATTGAAAACATTTTAGAACACATAAGATTTGAAAATTAAAGATTTTCATTAATGCTCAATACACTTACTAATCTAATTTGAAGGGAAATCATTACACTTTTTAATTCTCACAGACCAACTATAAACACGCCTACTCAAAAATCTTTGAGCTTTTTCTAATGTGCTCTAAAATATTTTCAAAGCTGAAAAAAATCTCTGTGACTAATGTGCTCATTCATCAAAGAATCTGTAGCTTTTCTGATAATTTCGTACGACTCCAAACGTTTTTGGTGGTCGTAAATATGAGAATTAATCATCAGTTCGTCCACCTGGTATTTTTCCTGAAAGTTTTTAATCTGTTCTGCAATTTCATCCTGATTTCCAATAAAACTAAATTTCAATTTTTGTAAAACCATCGATTTTTCCATGGCTGACCAAATGGCATCCATATCTTCGACTGGTGCAGGAAAAGGTTTTCTGTCGTTTCTGATGATGTTGATAAATGCCTGAAACAAGGTCGTGGAAATCAGGTGTGCTTCTTCAGAAGTTTCTGCAGCCACTCCATTTACGCAGGCAATCAAATAAGGTTGATCCAAATATGGTGAAGGCTCAAAATGTTCCCTGTAAATTTTAAAAGCCATTTCCATCTGCTCCGGAGCAAAGTGTCCGGCAAAAGCGTAAGGAAGTCCAAGTTCGGCCGCTAACCAGGCACTGTCGGTACTCGAACCTAAAATATACATCGGAATATCCAGACCCTCACCGGGAATTGCACGAACCTGCGCATCAGAATTCTCTTTTGAAAAATACCTCTGAAGCTCAAGAATCTGTCTCGGAAACTGCTCATTGATGATTGCAGGATTTCTACCTAAAGCTTTTGCAGTCAAACCATCCGTTCCCGGAGCTCTTCCCAGACCCAGATCTATTCTTCCAGGAAAAAGTGATTCCAGGGTTCCGAACTGTTCGGCAATGACCAGTGAACTGTGATTGGGAAGCATAATCCCTCCTGAGCCGACTCTGATTTTTTTTGTCCCATTAGCAATGTAGCCAATAAGCACTGAAGTTGCAGAACTGGCGATGCTTTCCATATTGTGATGTTCGGCAAGCCAGAATCTTTTATAATTTAAATTTTCAGCAAAGTTTGCCAAAGACAGGCTGTCCTGAAAAGTATCATTGATGCTCTTCCCCTGCTTTACGGGAGCGAGGTCTAAAACAGATATTTCAAAGTTTTTCATATTTAAAACATTTTTCTTTTACAAAAATGAAATACAAATTTAAAGCTATTAAACTGCATTAGTTACTTTTTGTAATTGATAGGGGTAATGGTTATTGCATACGAAAATCTATTATTAAAATATTTAGAGAAGTCTAAAATACATGAAATTTAGAAGTAATGTGAATATCAGATTTTGTACATATATTTGTATAAATAATGCTGTACACTAAGGACAACTGCTTCAGATTTTAAAAAAGATATAATATCTTACTTTGATAAAGTAGAAACTTAAAAGAATAAATGATTTAATTTACTGAAAGATATTTCAAAAAATCCTTTCGAAAAAATCGGAAAACCTGAACTATTGAAACATAAATATTAGAGGTTTTGGTCACGAAGAATTGACGAAGAACACAGACTGATTTATAAATTTCAGGATGATGAGATCCTTATCACAAAATGCAGATTGAAGTATGGCTACACTTAAAGATTTTCAAAATCAAATCGCAACAATTGAAAACTTCCAGAGTACATTCATCGTTTTAAAAATCAAAAATAAACTGCTGCACTTTGATTTTAGAAATAAAAAGGAAGCTTTTCTAAATCAGAAAAAGACAGGAAAACTGAATTTCTACGAACATCATCCTTTATTAACAAACTATAATGAAAGCAATCATGAAGTTTTCATAAACTCTAAACCGGAAAATCATGAAATGTTTATCGAAGATCTAAAAAAAGCGATCAATGAAGTCACTCAGGGTTTTAGAAACTGGAAAGATTATATTGAATCTGATACTGGAACCAACTATCAGATTTTTTTAAAAAACATTCAAAAAGGATCAGGTCTGCTTTTGAAAGCACCATTTTCGATTATTGAAAAAATAGAAACAGTCTGCCGTGATCATAAGGTAAAAATCAGTTACTTTGGAGAAATTAAGTTTACAGAAAATCAATTATTGATGATCAATGACCAATTTGTTATTGCTGAACAATTCAGATATAAATTGTAAACAGTAAAATTGACTTCCGTCATTTATATTTAAAAAATTAAAACTGTTGATCAAATTATTTACAATAATGCTTTCAAGCTAAATTTTAAAATATTAAATGAAAAATTTTCAACTTCTACTATCTGTATTAATATTAGCAAGCTGCTCGTTTAATCAGACATTTTCAAACAGAGAATCAGATAAAGATGATGCACAAAAAATTACCCAAAAATTCTATTGGGAATTATTATATGGCTCAAATCAGGATAAAATTTATTATTTGTTCAGTGATAAATTTTTTGAGATCACCAGCAGGGATAAATTAGATGAATTGATTATGTACGCACAGCAAGAAAGCGGCGTCATCAAAGAATATAATTTAAAACACTGGGAAACTTTGGTTATCAAGGGTTCGAATAATAAAAGTCAATATCTGCTTATCTATGATGTGGTGAGAGAATCTGGTAAAACTCAAGAAACATTCTCAATGCTTAAAGAAGATGAGATCATTAAAATTGTAGGTTACCACATCAATCATACAACAAAAAAATAAGCTTGATTATCCGTTTGTCATAACTAAAATTCCTTAACTTCATAAGTAAAATCAAAGATTATCTACATTTAATCTATCAATATCATTTCGACAAAGTCAATAGCTTAATGTAACATTAAAACATTTATTCGTTAAAAAAATTCGTGCATTTAGTATCAAATTATGTAGTATGATTGATATCGGATCTTAAAAAAATAAGTGTTCTGTCTAATAATAAATGCTACTTAGCTTTCTCTTTCAAAAAATTAAAATGATTGATCAAAATCCGGATTTCATTAAAATCAAAATCATTGGGCAATGCCGTTTTCCACTCGTTTAACGTATCCTTCGGGTCAGTTTTAAATGCCTTTTCAAACGCTTTAATTTTGTCAGAAGTGATCACTCTCGATATATCCAGTAAACCCTGCTCTGCAAATCTTGCCAGATGGCCCAAAACTGTTTCTTTAACCAGTCCTCTTTCCAAAGCGATTTCTGAGATTGTTTTCCCCTGCTCAAACAACTGGAAAGTCAAAACCTGAGAAGGCACTTTCGCAATTTTCATGCTGACTTCCTTATCGTTTTTTTCATCTAAAAGTTTCATCTCCAAAAGATGAGCCGTTTTTAGCCCATTGAGATATTCTTCAATATCTTCAAGCCAACTTCTGAGTTCTTCGTTATAATTTTTCAGACCCTTCACTCCTTTGATTTCAGAATAAAATTCTTTTAGAGGACTGAAAATTTTATCTTTCACTTCATTAAAAAAGAAATTGACCGCACCTTTGGTTTTATTTTCAATCTCGCTCCATTCCTCAGTTTTACTGATGAAATTATTTACCTTCTGAAAAATAATCCTTTCCAGTTTTTCGAAAATCTTACCCAGATTGACAACATCACGCTTCAGTTGAAGATACAGCTGTTTAGATTTTGCCTGATCAATGCTTTTTGTGGTCATCGAGAGATTATTCCAAAGCTCAACTTCCCTTAAAAGCCATTGGGAATCAACCGAGCGCAGCACTTTTCTGATGCTGTAGTCATACTTTTCTTTATTGATAATATCTTCCACATGATCATTTGCGAAAGTATCACCCTGGAACTGCAGAATCCTGTTGTCTTTAAAAATAACTTCCGGGGTTATTTTAGATTTTAAAACTATACCCTCCAGAGTCCGGCAACGGGACAAAGCCACATAGACCTGCCCTGCAGTAAAACTTTTCCCTGCATCAATAATGACCTTATCGAAAGTTAATCCCTGACTCTTATGTATCGTCACTGCCCATGCGAGTTTAATTGGAAACTGCTCGAAACTTCCCAGGACCTCCTCCTTAATATTTTTTTCTCCGTCTAAGGAATATTTTTTCTGTTCCCAGACTTCTCTTTTCACCGTAATTTCCCTTTCGCTTCCGTCAAGAATTACTTTGATCTCTTTTTCATCCAAAGCTGAGATTTCTCCAAGTTTTCCATTGAAATATTTTTTCTCTCCGGAAATATCATTTCTGATAAACATCACCTGAGCACCAATCTTCAATTCTAAAAACTGCTCATTCGGAAACTGATTTTCCTTGAATTCGCCAAACAGTTTCGCTTCAAAAGTGGAAGGATCAACTTTGATTTCAGCCAGTTTCTGCTGATTGATATCGTCAGCCAGCTTATTGTGCGAACAGAGATAGATATAAGATTCTTCACCATAATTAAAATCAGGATTGAATCTTTCATTCAAATGGTCAAAATCAATATTTGCGACATCCCCGTCACGAACAGCATTTAAGATTTCAAGAAAATCTTCGTCCGTCTGACGGTATACCTTGGTCAGTTCAATTGTCAGCAGAGGAATATCTTTGATCGCAAGACTGTCAAAAAAGAAAGGAGACTGATAAAACATTTTTAAAATATGTTCATCCCTTACCACTGGCGGAAGCTGATACAGATCTCCGATAAACAGCATCTGTACACCTCCAAACCGCTGATTATTTCTTCGTATGAACCGGAGAGAAAAATCCATCATATCCAGAACATCAGCCCGCAACATCGAAACCTCATCAATAATCAGAACTTCAACTTCCCGCAAAAGCTTGAGTTTATCTTTTCTGTATTTAAAATGAGACATCAGATCTGCAATATTATTTCCCAGACTTCCATCAATTCTGTCGGTGGTCGGCAAAAAGGTACGCAGGGGCAGACCAAACATAGAATGGATGGTTACGCCACCTGCATTAATAGCCGCAATCCCTGTTGGAGCTACGACAATGTGCTTTTTTCTGGTTTTTTTTACAAATTCGTTGAGGAATGTTGTCTTTCCCGTTCCTGCTTTTCCGGTAAGAAAAACACTTCGGTTGGTATGTTCTATTAAGTCAAAAAAATGATTATTCATCGCTGCAAAATTACAAAAAATGAAAATAAGGAATGGAATTTGATGACCTCTAAAAAAATTTAATTATGCAAAATTGGTTAATAAGAATTCCGGCAATTGCTCTATGTGTAAGTATTACAATGTTTTCCTGTAAATCCGCACAAAGCAATGACCCTTCCGAAATGCCTAAAGATATTTCAGAAAGACCTGCAGATGAAAGCTCTCAAAAGTATGATGAGGCTCAGCTTGACAAACTGAAAGCTTCAATAGAATCAATGATTTCTAAAGAAAAATGTACAAATGCTGCTGAATGGTCTTTTTCTCCTTTAGGTACAAAAGCCTGTGGCGGACCGGTTTCCTACATTGCTTATCCTAAGAAAAATGAGGATATTATCCTTCCAAAAATTAAAGAATATGCAGTAAAAATGTCTGAATTTAACAAAAAATACAGTATCACCTCAGACTGTATGATGCCTGCCGAACCTACAGGCGTAAAATGTCAGGGTGAAAAAGCTATTTTGATCTATCCTTGATTTTATAAGTTTTTAAGATAAAATAAAGCTCTAAACTAAATTTCGTTCAGAGCTTTTTGTTTTTTTGCTCGATTCAACAGTAAGTTCTCGCTAAAATCAAAGAATTATTTCCCGTTAAAACGGACTTCCTGCACCAGGGACGACATGCCAGTTTCTATCGAAAAACCGGCTCCCTGTATTTACTTTATAAAATTGAAAATTCTACCAATAAATATTTTAAGATAAAATTCAGATTTCACAGGAAACAGCAAAAATTATTGCTCCATCCCAAAAAACCATCTGCATCTACTCTTTATACCACGAAGAATATTTTACGTAATTATCAGCTATTCTATTTACTTCTCCTTCCAGTAAAGCAGAAGAAATATCTTTTATTTTTCTTGCAGGAACTCCGCCCCAGACTTCGCCTGATTTGATGTGAGTTCCCTGTGTTACTACCGACCCCGCACCAACGATGGAATTCTCTTCAACTAAACAGTCATCCATTACAATAGAACCCATACCGATCAGGACATTATCTTTAATTCTGCAGCCATGGACGATGGCATTATGACCGATCGAAACATTATTTCCTATTTCCAAAGGGAATTTCTCATAGGTGCAGTGTAACATGGCATTGTCCTGTACATTGACTTTATCTCCCATTTTGATATAATTCACATCACCTCTGATCACAGCATTGTACCAGATACTGCAGTCTTTGCCCATTACTACGTTACCGATTACAGTGGCTGTTTCGGCTAAAAATGTATTTTCTCCGATTTCCGGTGTTTTTCCTAAAAGTTCTTTTATAAGTGCCATTTATTTTTATTTTGAAAATTTTATAACGAGTTCAGTTAAAACAGTAAATTGAAATCACAAATTGTAAATGGCAGTGATAGCAAAAATCTAACTGTCAATTTCCAGCTTCTAAGTTCTAAATCCGTATTTTTGTATCTCAAATTTATAGAAAAAATGCATACTATTCTTATAGAGCCGACAGAAAACCCAAAAGTGATGAAGTTTGTAGCTGATTACAATCTGATTCCAGGGTCTTTAGAGTTGGACAGAAATTCAGATATATCAGAAATCCCTTTAGCACAGGAACTTTTCAACTATCCTTTTGTTGACAGGATTTTTGTCACCGCCAACTTTATTGCAGTTGCAAAACAGGACACTGTGGAATGGGAGCACATTTCGGAAAATCTGAAAAACGTAATTGAGGACGAACTTCTGGCTAATCCAAGAATCTATCTTCAGAAGAAAAAAGAATTGGTTCAGATTTATGCCGAAATGACACCGAATCCAAATGTAATGAAGTTTGTTTCGAGTAAAATGCTGATGGACGGCTTCGTAGAGGTTAAATCCAGAGAAACTTCAGACGGAGTTCCTTTAGCTCAGGCGATTTTTAAAGATTTCGATTTCGCTAAAGAAGTTTTCATTTCAGATAATTTCGTTGCGGTAACAAGAGACAACTCTGTGGAATGGCATCAGGTAATGATGGCAGTGCGCGGCCTGATTGCCGAATACCTTCAGAACGGAGGAGAAATATCCAATATCACTGCTCAGAAACACGAAAGTCCGGTTGAGAATATCATTAACCGGGATTATACAGATAACGAACAGAAAATTTCTGATATTTTAAATGAATATGTTGCACCTGCAGTTGAAAATGACGGTGGAAAAATTTCATTAATTGAATATGACGAAGCCAACAAAACTGCAAAGATGCTTCTACAGGGAGCATGTTCAGGATGTCCAAGCTCTACCGCCACTTTAAAGGGAGGAATTGAAAATATTTTAAAACAGTTTGTTCCGGATTTAGTGGAACATGTGGAAGCCGTAAACGGATAAAAAATGAGCAGCAAGTAAATTACCCATTACTTATTACCCATTACTTATATTTATGAAAGGAATATTATTAGTCAATCTCGGGTCACCGAGATCAACCAGCGTACCCGATGTAAGAGAATATCTTGATGAATTTCTGATGGATGAAAAGGTAATTGATTACCGATGGTTTTTTCGTGCGCTTTTGGTGCAGGGTATTATTTTAAATACCAGACCTGCAAAATCAGCTGAAGCTTATAAAACTGTATGGACCGATGAAGGCTCTCCTTTGATTGTCATCACTCAGAGAATCCGGAAAAAACTCCAGAAACTGGTTGACGTTCCCGTAGAGATAGGGATGCGTTATGCACAGCCAAGTATCGAAGCCGGAATTCAGAAATTAATTGATCAGGGGGTAACAGAAATTGTTTTATTTCCTCTTTACCCACAATATGCAATGAGTACAACCGAAACTGTGATTGAAAAAGCAGAAGAGGTCAGGAAAAAGAAATTCCCCAGAATTAAAATCAATTACATACAGCCTTTTTACAACAGAGAGATTTATATAGACTGTCTTGCAGAGAGCATAAGAGAAAAACTTCCTGAAAATTTTGACGCCTTACAGTTTTCATATCACGGCGTTCCGGAGAGACACATTTATAAGACTGATCCTACAAATACCTGTAATCTGAATGACTGCTGTTCACGTGAAAATAATCCCAGCCATCAATTCTGTTACCGTCATCAGTGTTTTGATGTCACCAACTCTGTCATTAAGAAATTAGGCTTACCAAAAGAAAAAGTTATGGTTACATTCCAGTCAAGATTAGGTAAAGATAAATGGATGGAACCTTATACAGATGAAACCCTGGAAACCATCGGCAAAAAAGGAATTAAAAACCTGGCTATTGTTTGTCCGGCATTTGTTTCTGACTGCCTGGAAACTCTGGAAGAAATTTCTGTTGAAGGGAAACATCAGTTTACTCATGGAGGAGGAGAAAACTTTCATTACATCCCTTGCCTGAACGATGAAGACAGATGGATTGATGTGGTAAAAACACTATGTGAAGAAAAACTGAACGAGTTTTATTTTGTTTAAAACCAACTTCTAAAAATATGAATGACATTTGATTAATCAAATGTCATTTTTTATTTAATTCTCTCTACCCCCCTTTAAAACACTACATTATTTAAATAAAACAAATTTTTTAAAATATTTTTACATTTTTACAGGGGTCAACTTTGTTTTTTAATATTTTTTCATACCTTTACCCTATCAAAAGATAAGCACTACCTTAAATTTTTAGAAATCATGGATACAAGTATAGAAATCTTAAAAAGAAAGATTGAAAATTTCACTCCTGAACTTGCAGAGGCATTTATTAAAATTGTGGAAAACCTAGATACAACTGTGAGATCTGATGTTCCACAGTTTCAGATGGATGAAGTTTTTAACAGAATTCAGTTTCATACAGAAAATCCTGCGACGAAACTTGATTTTTTTGAGAATATCTCTGAACTCGAGAAAATCTGTGCCTAATGAAAGTTTTACTGTCATCGATTGCAAAAAATGACATTAGAATGCTGATGAGGGTATTTAATGCGGAAGAGATTAATAAAGACAAATATTTTCTGGATGATTTAAAAGAATCCATTAACACGATTCTGATTAATTACGAAAATATAGATATAAAAAGCAAAGAAATCCAGGTGTATAAAACCGAAAAATTCCCTGTCCATATTCATTATTTATTTGAAGATAACGACAGTCTTTTTATCACTGCCATTTTTAAAAATTAGTACATCTTAGTTAACGACTTTTTTGACATTATTATATAGTTTGATTTATCTGTCGGGGTCTTGTACACCCCTAACAGCAACCTTACAAATGGAAAATTTGTAAGGTTTTTTCATTTTAAAATGATCCGGGGTACTACCTTACAGGCGTTCGGAATTCGCCATAACCAAGCAGACCGTCATAGTTCCTTCCAAAAGGTTTGTAATATAAAAATGCCTGATACAGATTTTCCGTCTGCCAGAAATTCCCGTTGATTTCTCCGAAATTCAAAGCACCGTTTTGCTCTTTTGTTGCCAGAATATAATTATAGAATCCCTGCTTCAGGTAAATTTTTGCTATATATTTTTTACTTTCAGCATCATAAATCATCTGGGACTCTTTGTCTGCTTTAAAGTTATTGAAACCACCCAAAATATACAGTTCTTTATCCATCGGATCAGAGTCCAGTGAAAAATGCACCCATGAATAATCTGCTTCCCGATCTACATTCCTTTCTAAGCCCAGATCATTTCTCCTGTAATAAAAGGCACCGTTGACGTCAGGCTGATACTGATAATTTAACGGATAAGCCCAGACCGGATGAAGATACGTCTGGTTAATACCTTCTTTCAGTTCTGTAGCACGCACCATATCTGCCGGCATATTCATATTTTTATTATCGAAATAATAAAATTCATTATTTCCAGGGAATACAATACCCATCTGCTGAAACAGGATCTGACTTCCCAGAGTAGAGCTTGGCTTAAGATTAGTAATTGTCATGTGCTGATTATTGTTCTGCATCACATTAAGCGTCATGGAATTCACATTTGCTGACAGATCTCCTCCTTTTGAAGTCACCTGCACTTCGACCCTTTGATTGACATTCGGATTTCTGGCATCTGCAATTCTTGAAATATTCAATGCTAAATTCGCCTGATCTTCCACTAAAGAAAATCTTTTGGTGAATAATGGTTTGTCTGCAGAATCTTTATACACGATGATTTCAAAATTGCCTGATATTTTCGGCCTGATCTTATCATTTGGGAAATTGAGTTTATAATGCGTATAAGGCTGTAGTGTATTGAAAGAATATTCAAACTGATCCAGCAGGGCATTCATACTTCCATTGGCAATCTCCGTAAAAAAAAGATTATCATCCTGCCAGTTCCTGTCATAATGTTTGATCGTATACCGATAGATATTACTTGAATTGGTAAGATCATCAAAACTCAGCACGAGCTGTTGATTCATCGTAATAACAGGCGTCTCATCATTGGTATGAGGATTAAAAAGCTGAACACTCTGAATGTTCTGTCCGAAAGCTAAAGAAGTCAAACCGAGTAAAAATATCTGCAACGTTTTCATTATGACGAAGATAACGAATCTATCAGGAATATTGTATTTTTGATGAAAAAAATATTCAGAATATGTTTCAGATACAAGCCTTTGTTTTCAATTTTGCAAGTGAAAACACGTATATCCTTTTTAATGAAAATAAGAATGCCTGGCTGATTGATCCGGGAAATATGAACGATAAGGAAACCAAAACGATTGAAAATTTCATCAGAGAAAATGAATTACAAATTGAAAGAATTCTTCTGACCCACGCCCACATTGACCACGTTTTGGGTTTACAGTGGGCATCCGATACTTTCAAAGTTCCGGTAACCATGCATCAGGATGATCAGGAAGTGTTAGATATGTTTCAGATCAGCGGAATGAGATTCGGATTTCAGCTTGATCACATCAACATTGACCCTGAATACATTAATGAAGGAGACGAAATTGATTTTGACGGAAAAAAATTTAAAGTCTATCATGTTCCCGGACATTCTCCGGGCAGTGTAGTATATCACAATGACACTCAGAAATTCATGATTTCTGGGGATGTGTTGTTTGAAGGAAGCATAGGCAGAACAGATTTATATAAAGGAAACTATGATCAGCTTATTGAGGGAATCAAAACAAAACTTTTAATTCTTGATGAAGACACCCAGGTCTTTTCAGGTCATGGAAATGCGACAACCATCGGTTTTGAAAAACAGTACAATCCGTTTTTGAAGTGAGTGAAATTTCAGTAGTAATGAAATCAAATTATCTAAAGAATTTTTAAATTAATTAAGAAAATTTCATTTTAATTTTTTAAAATACGGAAAACCGTAATGTAATATATTTTACTATATATAACTTTGTGCAAATAATTTAACAATTTAATTATTAATATTATGTCAATAAAAATTACTTGTATTACAAAAGATAGCGGATACCATGAAAATCCAAACTTAGCAATTACACATTTAGGTTGGATAAATGAACAGACGAAGAAGATAGGAATAAGTACTCGGTTAGAAATTTACAATTGGATTAAGGATAATAATGGAGATGCTTATGTTACGGATATTTTTACAAACAAAGCAAAAGTTATCACTGCAGAAACTAATAACGGCACTAAATATTTGAGAACTGAAGCAGATAATTCAAAAAACAATAATTTGTTATCACTTCCTGAATGTCAATAAAAATTATTTAATATTAAAATAAAGCTGTTCTTCGAGAGAACAGCTTATTTGTATTTATAGTTTGTAATAGTACGATAACCTTCAATAATCAACCTTAAATTTATTTCCATTTGATATTACAACCTATGCTCGGTCTCTGAATTTCCTCCTGAGGTTCGCCAATTAACAGGTTTTCAAAAGCAATAATAAGGTCTTCACCTGTGACATCTTTGTGATTTCCGGGTCTTGAATCGTCGATCTGGCCTCTGTAAATAAGGTCTAATTTATCATCAAAGAAAAAGAAATCCGGAGTACAGGCAGCATCATACGCTTTTGCAATCGCCTGGCTTTCATCATACAGGTACGGAAAATCAAAATTTCTTTCAATCTGAAATTCAATCATTTTTTCCGGAGAATCGGCAGGATACTTCTCTACATTATTTGAGTTGACAGCGATAAACTCAATTCCTGCTTCATTATAATCTTCGTAAAGTTCTGTTAGCTTATCAATGATGTGCAATACAAACGGACAATGGTTGCACATAAAAATCACCAATGTACCTTTTTCACCTTTCAAATCATCTAATGACTGCACTTCATTACTTCTTGAAGGATTCGGAAGTTCAAAAAAAGGAGCTTTTGTGCCTAATGCCAGCATATTTGAGGGAGTATTCATATCCATAATTTCTTTAAACACAAAGATAAAACAAGTTTTAGGATTAGCCAATTCGGGTTTTATAAACTTGCGTTAATTTAGACGATCGTGTTGGAGAACGGATAAATTACGCTTTATCACTCAGAAATTTATAAGCTACTGCGTTTAAACAATCGAACATTTCACTTTTACACAAGATCTGAATGTTAAATTTTAAATATTATTTGGTTGGTATGGTCAAATGTTTGTAGTTTTGCTAACACTGTTAGTAAAATAAAATCATGGGTTTACATGAACGTCGTCAAAGAGAAAAGGAATCTATCCGTGCAAATATTTTGCAGGCTGCTTTCACTTTGGCTAAAACTGACGGCTGGGCATCGCTTTCTATCCGTAAAATTGCTGATGCTATTGAATACAGTGCACCTGTTGTTTATGATCATTTTGAAAACAAAGAAGCCATTTTATATGAAATTTCTATAAATGGTTTTCACTGCTTACAGATTGATTTACTGAAAGCTCAGAAAAAACATGATACTCCGGAAGAACAGTTAACGGCAATTGTCGAAGCTTACTGGAAATTTGCCTTTAAAAACAAGGAATATTACCAGTTGATGTTTGGTCTTGGAATGCAGTGCAGCGGAAAAGGTTTAATGAAAGAGGAATTTTCCTCTTTTCAGGATATGATTTATGACTGTACCTTTGAAATTATTAAGAAAAAAGGTTCAAATCAGGATAATGCATGCCACTCTTCTCACGCTTTGTTTTCAGCAGTCCACGGACTGATCTCTATCATGATGATGAGAAATGACGACATTCCTTCAACGATGAATAAAACAACTTTGGACGAAACGGTTTCGGCCTTTATTAAATCTTTGTAATTTTTTTTTGAACCAAATATTAACACCGTTAGGAAAAGTAACACGGAATAATTAACATTATCCACTATTATATAAATTAAAAAACTTTAAAATGAAACATAATTTCATAACACTGATTCTTGCCATTCTTTTTCCTTATCATTAACACTGTTAAGAAAAATAACACCTGAAATATCATTTCTATTTAAAATCAACATCAAAAATTATCATCATGAAAACAACAAAATAATCTTCCACTCAAATCACGTTAATTTTTTTTCTTTACACTTAACACCGTTAGAAAAAATAACATGATTTAATATTAAAACAACATTATATAACACTCATTAAAAAAATAAAACTTAAATGAAAACAACTGCAAAAGCAAGAATTATCTTACTTATATCAAGTATCATTCTTTTACAGAATTGTACAAAGGCGGCAGAAGGTTCGAATGCTGCACCACCCGCTCCGGAATTACCGGTATTCACCGTTACTACATCACCTGCAACCATCTATCAGGAGTTCCCTACAGCTCTTGAAGGTAAGAATAATGTGGAAATCAGATCCCAGGTTGATGGATATTTAGACAGAATCTATGTGGAAGAAGGGGCCTATGTAAGAGCCGGACAGCCTTTATTTAAAATAGATTCAAGAGCTTACGGAGAACAGATGAATATGGCTCAGGCCAATTTGCAGGTCGCCAACGCCAATATTCAGAAAGCTAAAGTAGAGGTAGACAGGCTTCAGCCTTTGATTGCCGCAAAAGTCGTTTCGGATGTACAGATGAAAACAGCAAAAGCCAATTATGCGGCGGCTGTGGCGGCGGCATCCCAGGCAAAAGCATCCGTTGGAGGAGCTAAAATCAATGTAGGCTTTACCACAATTACTGCTCCGGTCAGTGGTTATATCGGAAGAATTCCCCATAAGAAAGGAAGCCTGATCTCAAGAACAGATGCCAGCCCTCTTACTTTACTATCAGACATCAGTGAAATCTACGCATACTTCTCATTGAGCGAACTGGATTTTATCGGCTTTCAAAAAAAATATCCCGGAGCAACACTTAATGAAAAGCTGAAAAATATGCCTATGGTAGATTTAGTCATTGCTGATAACACCACTTATCCTGAAAAAGGAAAAATGAGTATCGTTGACGGACAGTTTGACAAAACCACAGGAGCAATCAGTGTACGTGCTATTTTCCCAAATGCCAATGGAACACTGCGTACAGGTAATACCGGTCGTGTACGGATGCCCCAGTTATTTACCAATACACTTGTCATTCCTCAGGAAGCAACTTTCGAAATACAGGATAAAATTTATGTATACGTGGTTGGAAAAGATAAAAAAGTAACAGGAAAACCTATACAGATTTCAGGAAAGACAGATAGCTATTATTTTATTTCTGAAGGACTTTCCGCGGGAGATAAGATCGTATTTACAGGAATCGGTGCACTGAAAGACGGCGTTGCCATCAATCCCAAAGCAATTTCTTCTGACAGCCTTTTAAGAGCAAGACCTTTGTAAAACTCGTTTGAATTTTAATCATAAAAGTCACAAAATTTTTTGACACATCAGTCACATTAAGTGATAAGCATTGTGAAAATTAAGAGCACATAAGTTTAAAAAAAATCAAAGATTTTTTCTGAAATGAACTTTTATTAAATTTTTTAAATTAAAATAAACTTAAGTGTTTAAAAACTGGCACAAAAGGTTAACAACATTAAAAAATAAACTTCTTATGTTAAAACAATTTATAGATCGACCGGTACTTTCTACGGTCATCTCCATCATACTTTTGCTGTTGGGAGCGATGTCGGTTTTCAACCTTCCGATTACATTGTTTCCCGACATTGCCCCACCAAGTGTACAGGTAACGGCATTTTATCCCGGAGCCAATGCAGAAGTTGTTGCCCGTTCTGTAGCAGTTCCGATTGAAGAAGCGGTGAACGGTGTTGAGAATATGACGTACATGACCTCCAACTCAAGCAATGACGGTTCAATGACCCTAAGCGTATTTTTCAAGCAGGGTTCTGACCCTGACAATGCTGCGGTGAATGTTCAGAACCGTGTTTCTAAAGCAATGAGCCAGCTTCCTCAGGAAGTGGTACAGGCGGGAATTTCAACTCAGAAAGTTCAGAACAGTATGATTATGTTTATGGGATTATCCAGCGATGATCCAAAGCAATACGACGAACTTTTCTTACAAAATTATCTGAAAATCAACATCATTCCTCAAATACAGCGTATACCCGGAGTCGCACAGGCACAGGTCTTCGGCACAAGGGATTATTCAATGAGAATCTGGCTTAAACCCGACCGCCTAGCCTCTAATAATCTTTCTCCCCAGGAAGTTTTGGCAGCAGTTAAAGACCATAACCTTGAAGCAGCACCGGGACGTTTGGGACAGGGAAGCAAGGAAACTTATGAATATATTTTAAAGTATAAAGGTAAATTAAATAAAAACGAAGACTACGAAAACATTGCTGTAAAATCGAACAGCGACGGCTCCTTTCTAAGATTAAAGGATGTGGCAAGAGTAGAATTCGGTTCGTATACATACACCGCAGCTAACAGAGTTGACGGAAAACCTGTCGCAGGTTTTGCCATTCTTCAAACTGCAGGTTCCAATGCCAACGAAATATTAACTGAAATTGAAAAGCAGGTTGAACAATTCTCTACTACCCTTCCGAAAGGAGTAAAGCCGATCATCATGTACAATTCGAAAGACTTTCTGGATGCATCAATTCATCAGGTTGTTGAGACATTGGTGATTGCATTTATCCTTGTATTCATCGTAGTGTATATTTTCCTTCAGGATTTCAGATCTACATTAATTCCTGCTATTGCGGTTCCCGTAGCTATTATCGGAACATTTTTCTTCCTCCAGGTGTTTGGTTTCAGTATCAATATGCTGACCTTATTTGCACTGGTACTCGCCATCGGTATTGTGGTAGATGATGCAATTGTCGTCGTGGAGGCCGTCCATTCAAAGATGGAACAGACTGGAATGCCCGTCGAACAGGCGACTACAAATTCAATGAGTGAAATTTCCGGAGCCATCATTTCCATTACACTGGTGATGTGTGCGGTGTTTATTCCGGTTGGTTTCATGCAGGGACCGGCAGGCGTTTTCTACAGACAGTTTGCTTTTACTTTGGTGATTGCGATTATGATTTCAGCGGTTAATGCCCTGACATTAAGTCCTGCATTATGTGCTTTGCTATTAAATGATCCTCAGGGAGAACATGGAGAACACGGTCAGAAAAAAGGTTTCGGTGCAAAGTTTTTCAACGCTTTCAACAAAAGCTTTAATAACATGACCCGAAAGTATATTTACAGCCTTAAATTTTTAATTAAAAATAAGTGGGTCGCAGTCGGAGGCTTAGCAGTTATTACAGCTGCGAGTGTTTTTCTGATCAATAAAGCGCCTACAGGATTTATTCCCACCGAAGATCAGGGATTTGTTCTGTATGCTGTGAATACTCCTCCGGGAAGTTCATTGGACAGAACTCACAGAGCTACGGAACAGATTGATAAAATCATCAATGGTGAAAAGGCTAAAAATCATCTTTGGGTTGCCGATGGAATGAACTTTATCAGTAATTCCAATGCTTCTCCGTATGCTGCAGGTTTTATTAAGCTGAAAGATTATGCAGACCGTGGCGAAATGAAAGATCCGGATCAGATTGCGGCCGCCCTGACAGGAAAAGTGGCACAGGTAAAAGATGCCAATGCATTTTTCTTCAACTTCCCTACCGTGCAGGGTTTTGGTAACGTTTCAGGATTTGAATTTATGCTGCAGGATAAAACAAATGGTTCATTTGAGCAGTTGGGGACAACGACCCAGACGTTTATTGGAGAATTGATGAAACGTCCGGAAATTGCTTTTGCATTCACAACTTATGCAGCAGGAAACCCTCAGTACACCATTGATGTAGATACAGATAAAGCCAATCAGTTAGGCGTTTCCGTAACCGAACTGATGCAGACGATGCAAATTTATTACGGAAGCAGCTTCGTGTCAGATTTCAACAGATTCGGGAAATATTATAGAGTAATGGCTCAGGCAGATATTCCTTACAGAACAGATGCAAATTCTATGGAGGGAATTTATGTTAAAAATAAATCCGGAGAAATGGTTCCTGTAAAGACCTTAGTTACTTTAAAAAGAACCTTCGGACCTGAAACAGTTTCAAGAAACAACTTATTCAATGCTGTTACAATAAATGGAACTCCAAAACCTGGTTACAGTACCGGAGATGCTATCAAAGCTGTAGAAGAAGTTGCTCAAAAATCACTTCCCCGCGGATACGGTTACGAATGGACAGGAATTACCCGTGAAGAAATCAAAACCGGTGGACAGACAGCATTTGTATTTATGCTGAGTATCCTGTTTGTATATTTTTTACTAGCGGCTCAGTATGAAAGCTATATTCTTCCTTTTGCCGTTATTCTGACCATTCCTACAGGGATTTTCGGAGTATTCGCTTTCACAGGACTGGCCGGAATCGACAATAATATCTATGTTCAGGTAGGATTGATTATGCTGGTCGGATTATTAGCTAAAAATGCCATTCTGATCGTAGAATTTGCTGTTCAGCGTCGAAAAGCAGGAAAAACCCTGATTGAATCTGCACTTCAGGCATCCAGGTTACGTCTAAGACCTATCCTGATGACCTCATTTGCCTTTATCATCGGTATGTTGCCATTGGTCTGGACACAGGGTGCAGCAGCCAAAGGAAACCATTCTATCGGAATCAGTACGGTAGGCGGAATGTTCACAGGAGTCGTATTTGGGATTTTCATAATTCCCGTGATGTACGTCATTTTCCAGTATTTACATGAAAAAATGCCAAGCAGAAAAAATAAAAGACTTCAGAAACAAAAGTTAGAGGCAGAACTTTTAGCGGGAGCACATTAATAAAAAATGATTAACAAAACTTTGAGAAAATTTTAAACCTGAAATTTTAAACGCAGGGAATCAAAAACTCTGCGTGAAGAAAATTAGAATTAAAAATACAGAAGTAAAGTATTTTCTCCTACTAAAGACCGCTTTGCTTGCCCCTCAAAGTTTTGTGATCAATTTAAATATTTTATAAAATGAAAAGAGTAAAAAATATCATCATAGCATTTGCACTGGCGTTGGGATCAGTTTCCTGTGTTTCAAAACTGGCATTCAAAGAGCCTGAACTGGAACTACCGGAGCAATTTAAATATACGGCAACAGCAGATACCGCCAGCGTAGCCAACCTGCAATGGAAACAGTTTTTCAGTGACCCTGTCCTGCAGGAGTTAATAGAAAAAGGAATCAGAAACAATTATGATTTACAGATTGCTTTAAAACAGGTTGCTTCTTCACAGGAAAAACTGAAGCAGGCAAAATACCTTCAATACCCTGATGTAGGTTTCGGAGTATCTGCTCAAATTTCAAAACCTTCAAAAAACAGCATGAATGGACAAAGCTTAAATTTATTTTTAGGTCAAAGCCATGTTGAAGATTACAATGCCGCATTTAATTTATCCTGGGAAGCAGATATCTGGGGTAAAATAAAAAACCAGCAGGAAGTTTCTAAAATGCAGTATCTGCAGACCTATGAAGCGACCAAGGCCATTCAGACCCAAGTTGTTGCGGCGATTGCCCAGGGATATTATAATTTGCTGATGCTTGACAGACAGTTATCTATCGCAAAATCAAATTTGGAATTAAGCAGTAATACCCTGTCTCTGACAGAAAAATTATGGCAAAGTGGTGATACAACTTCATTAGGAGTTCAGCAGGCTACTGCTCAAAAGCAATCTACAGAACTTCTGATCACTCAGTTGGAGCAGAATATTGCGATTCAGGAAAATGCCTTAAGTATCCTGGTAGGTCAAAACCCTGAAAAGGTAAACAGAACGATTGAAATGTCCGACACTTCTTTACCACAGGATATTTCGGCCGGACTTCCTGCAGCAATGGTAAGCCGCCGCCCGGATGTCCGTCAGCAGGAATTGGTGTTGCTGGAATCTAATTCGCTGGTGGGGATTGCCCAGGCAAATATGTATCCTGCTTTAAGAATTACAGCCAACGGCGGAGTCAATTCGTTTAAAGTTGATAATTGGTTTTCTATTCCTGCTTCTCTTTTCGGTTCTGTTTTGGGAGGACTGACTCAGCCCGTATTTCAGAAAAGACAGTTGAAAACAGATTTGAATGTTGCTAAAATTCAGAGAGAGAAAAACGTTTTGGCTTTCCGTCAGTCTGTTTTGAATGCTGTAGGCGAAGTTTCTGACGCATTGGTTTCCAATGAAAGTTTAAAAGTTCAGGAACAGAAAGCAAGCGAACAGGTCACCACCTTAAAAAACGGAATTAAAAGTGCTGAAATGCTGTACAAAGGCGGAATGGCTAATTATTTAGAAGTGATTACCGCTCAGGGAAATTCTCTGCAGGCTGAACTGAATCTTGCGTCGGTAAAAAGACAGAGATTAAGCAGTATTGTAGACTTGTACCGGGCTTTAGGTGGCGGATGGAAGTAGTAACTTAATTATATTGTTTGAAGTGCGGTCTCTCGGGACCGCATTTTTTTTGTCTAAAACTATGATCTAAACTTGCTTTTGTTATTCAGAGCGAAACGAAGTGGAGCGTGGAATCTAAACTGTGTTTGTAGAAATTTGTTTTGCAATATTCTTGTTAAAATTCCTTCGGAATTAGATAGTGTGTGCAATTTTTTTAAACGCAAAGTTTTATTTAAAAACTGTACAACTTTTAAGGAGCAAAGAATAGCGACAAAGTCGCTTAAGGTAGAAGCTTCATCAGAATCAATTTTATTGATTCCATTCTTTGCTCCTTAAAAATATTCAGAACAAAAATTAAATCTTTGCGTTTAAAAAGAAATTATTTTTGAGTTTGCTCATTTATATATTCAATCAAACCATTAAAATCTTTCTCCGAATATACTGATTGTATATAATGTATATTTTCTTCCTTTCTATACCATGTCAATTGACGTTTTGCAAATCTTCTTGAGTTTTTCTTAATCTCAGAAACCGCAAAGTCAAGATCCCACTCTTTATCAAAATATTTAAAAAGCTCCGAATAACCGACCGTATTCAGTGAAGCCAGATTCCTTCCTTCCTGTGATTTTCTTAATTCATCGAGCTTTTCAGCCTCAGTAAGCAAGCCGTTTTCCATCATTTTGTCGACACGAAGATTGATCCTTTCATAAATCGTTTCCCGTGGCGCTTCAATGCCGATTCTTACCGTTTTAAAATTTCTGGGATTTTTGGGATGCGCAATATTTTCAGAGTACTTTTTTCCGGTTTGCCAGATGACATCAATTGCCCGTAGCAGCCTTCTCTGATTGTGAATATCTACGTTTTCGTAATATTCGGGATCTAAATCTTTCAGCATTTCCTGAAGTTTTTCGATGCCTTCAGTTTTCCAGATGGTTTCGAGTTTTTCCTGATTTTCATCATTAGCTTCCGGTAAGTCATTTAAGCCTTCGATGACCGCTTTCTCATACATCATGCTTCCTCCAACCATAATGACGATATCGTATTTTTCGAAAAGCCGATCTAATAATTCTAAAGAATCATGCTCAAACTGACCGATAGAATAATAATCTTTTACAGAAAGCTGGCCAATAAAATGATGTCTTGCCTGCGAAAGTTCCTCTTCCGAGGGTGCAGCTGTTCCGATTTTCATTTCGCTAAAAAACTGTCGGGAATCACAGGAAATAATTTCGGTGCCGAAATACCCGGCAAGGTCGATCGCAAGTTTTGTTTTACCAATTCCCGTGGTACCTACAACTGAAATCAGGGTTTTCATGAAATGTTGAATCTTGGATGTTTGATGACAGATATCTGAGGTTGATTTGTGACATAAATTTCCAATGTCAAACTTCAAATTTCAAATCAATATTAAATGTGCTAATTTAAATGTTTATCTTTGTACAACAATAAAAAACTATGATTTTATCAATGACCGGCTTCGGTAGAGCCGAAGGTGTTTTTGAAGGAAAAAAAATTTCGATCGATATTAAATCACTCAACAGCAAGAGCTTTGACCTGAATATTAAAATTCCTCTCCGTTACAAAGAGAAAGAATTTGAAGTACGGAAAATCCTGAATGACAGGATTATCCGTGGAAAGGTAGACTGTTATATCAATATAGAGAATCTTGAAGAGACTAATGATGTAAAAATCAACAGGAGTCTGATCGATTCGTATATGAATGAGCTTAAAAACATCGCTTCTGACGGTCCCGATTTCGAATACCTTAAAATGGCAGTAAGACTGCCGGATGCCATAACGTCAAGACCTGACGAATTGGGTGAAGGAGAATGGGAAGCTCTGGCAAAAATAGTCAACACCGCAGTCGATAAATTCCAGGAATTTAGGAAAACAGAAGGGAAAATCCTTCATGAAGAACTGGAGAGAAATATTAAAAACATAGATCGCTCTCTGGCGGAAGTTATCCCTTACGAAGAAGTTAGAATCAATGCAGTAAAAGAACGCTATTTAAAAACCTTAAAGGAGTTTGAAAACGTTGATGAGACCCGCTTCTATCAGGAAATGGCCTATTTTACCGAGAAATTAGATATTTCAGAAGAAAAAGTAAGACTTGCCCAGCATTTGAAATACTATTCTGAAGTAATGGAAAATGAAGATTTTAACGGGAAAAAATTAGGTTTTATTTCACAGGAAATCGGAAGAGAGATCAACACATTGGGATCAAAAGCCAATCATGCTGAAATCCAGAAACTGGTGGTAATGATGAAAGATGATTTGGAAAAAATAAAGGAGCAAACGCTTAATGTTTTATAAGTGATCGTTGATCAATGATCATTACAGCATGAAATTTTAATTACTTATCATCTATCATTCATCAATCATTATTTATGAATAGAGTTATCATCTTCTCAGCACCTTCCGGAAGTGGAAAAACAACATTAGTAAGACATTCTCTGGAAGCAATCCCTCAATTGGAATTTTCCATATCATGCACAACGAGACAGCCGAGAGGAAGTGAAGTTCATGCAGTCGATTATCATTTCATTTCACCTGACGAGTTCAGACAGAAAATAGCGGAGGAAGCTTTTGTTGAATTTGAAGAAGTTTACACCGATAAATACTACGGGACCTTAAAATCCGAAGTTGAAAAAATCTGGAATCATGGAAAAGTTGTTATTTTTGATGTGGATGTAAAAGGTGGAATTTCCTTAAAAAAATATTTTGGGGAAAAAGCATTATCCATATTTATAGAACCGCCTTCCATTGCAGAATTGGAACGAAGATTGATCTCAAGAAACACGGATGATGCAGAAACCATAAAGATCCGCGTAGAAAAAGCTGAAGAAGAGCTTACCTACGCGATAGAATTTGATAAAATCGTGATCAACAGCGATTTGAACGAAGCAAAAATAGAAATAGAAAGTTTAATAAAAAGTTTTATCGGGAAGTAACGCAGAAAGTTCGATGATGTAAATATGAAAAACGGTTAACAGCCATTCGATACCATCACCAACTTTTTATCCATCATTCTGATAAACACAAACACTGAGGCTGAAATGAGCACCGAAACATTAGAAAGAGCTAAATCTACCCTTCCTGTAAAAGGATTTTTGGACATCAAGGATCTGGCGATTCCTCAGGGAGAAGAACTTGTAAAAGCAATTCTTCAACTGAAGGAAGAAAAGAATGCCGTTATTCTGGCACACTATTATCAACCGGGAGAAATTCAGGATATTGCTGATTTCCTGGGAGATTCCTTACAGTTAGCAAGACAGGCAAAAGATACAGATGCAGATATGATTGTATTCTGTGGAGTCCATTTTATGGCTGAAGCCGCTAAAATTCTGAATCCTACCAAGAAAGTAGTCCTTCCTGATACAATGGCAGGATGTTCTCTTGCAGACGGATGTTCAGGCGAAGGTCTGAGAAAAATGCGTGAGCAGCACCCCAATGCTTTGATTGCAACGTACATCAACTGCAACGCTGAAACAAAAGCAGAAAGTGACATCATTGTGACAAGTTCAAATGCCGAGACAGTGATTGAAGCTTTACCAACTGACCGACCGATTATTTTTGCACCTGACAAAAATTTGGGAAGATATCTGTCTAAAAAGACAGGACGTGACATGATCCTGTGGGACGGAAGCTGTATTGTACATGAAGCTTTCTCTATGGAGAGAATTGCACAGCAACTGGCAGACAACCCTGATGCGAAAATGATTGCCCACCCGGAAAGTGAAGAAGCAGTTTTAAAACTGGCTCATTTCATCGGCTCCACCTCAGCTCTGCTGAATTTTGTTGAAAAAGACGATTGCCAGAAATTTATTATCGCTACTGAAGAAGGAATTCTGCACGAAATGAGAAAACGTGCACCGCATAAAGAATTAATTCCGGCTTTGGTTTTTGACGAAAGCTGTAACTGTTCAGAATGTTTTTACATGAAACGGAATACCATGGAAAAACTGTACTTATGTATGAAGTATGAATTACCCGAGATTTTAATCGAAGAAGAACTTCGCTTGAGAGCACTGAAGCCCATTGAGGCGATGCTCGATCTTTCGAAAAGTATCAAATAACAAAAAAGCACTGTTTTCACAGTGCTTTTATTTTTTTAACGGGGAAAGCAGTCGGCATGTACCAAAACTTTTGACTTACAGCATTCCGGCAGAGCGTGAAATGCTTCACACGAACTCGCAAATTCAGGTCCATAAGGTCCGGGAGGGCAGTTAGCGTTGCACACTGCGCCACCGTTAACAGATTTCAGTGCTGCCCGATTCATTTTCTTTAGATTTTTCATACTTATTGGATTTGTTTAGTGATTAAATATAATACTTTTGCTCAGATAAAAAAAGATTATCTAAAAATTGGCCACTTAAATATAATTCGTAAATTTGTCAGGTAAAATGAATTTTTTAAGAAACATATCTGATATTTCTACTCTGAAGCTTACTTCTTCAGAGGTATCATCAGTTTCTATCATTTCTACAACATCTACAATTACCCCATAAGGGGTATTATTTCACATATTATTTCGACGCCTTTTCTCTTTTTCTAAAAGAGTAAAATTCCTATATCTAAATTTAAAATTCACAAACGATGAAAGTCTTAAAATTCGGCGGGACATCAGTCTCCCATTCAGAGAATATTCTGAAAGTAGAAAATATTATCAAAAAAGAATCGTCTGATAGTAAAATAATTGTTGTAGTATCTGCTTTACATGGTGTTACAGATACTTTAATCAAAGCAGCAGAGTATGCTTCCCTGCATAATGAAAACTACTGTAATCTTATTAAAAATACAGAGCAAAAACATTTACAACTGGTAAAAGAACTTTTTCCTGTGCAGGAACAAAGCGCATGGCTGAGTTTTGTAAAAAAACATTTTAATGACATTGAAGATCTCTGCAACGGAATCTTTGTATTAGGTGAATTCACAGAAAGAATCAAAGACCGGCTTACTTCATACGGCGAATTTCTTTCTTCTCAGATCATTTCTGCCCGGCTACAGTCTGAAAAACTGAACTGCCAATGGATGAACTCTGCAGATCAAATTATAACCGACAGCAGTTTTACGAATGCAAAAGTAAATTTTGAAACAACTGAAAATAACCTCAGGGAGTTTTTTAAAGAAAACCAGCAGCAGATCACTGTCGCTCCGGGATTTATCGCTAAAGATGAAAAAGGCAGCAATACTACATTAGGCAGAGGAGGTTCAGATTATACTGCTTCAATTATCGCCGCTTCACTGGATGCTGAAGAACTACAGATATGGACGGATGTCAGCGGAATGATGACTGCAGATCCAAGATTGGTTTCTCATGCAAAACCAATTTCAGAAATTTCTTATCAGGAAGCAATGGAACTTTCTCATTTTGGAGCAAAAGTATTGTATCCGCCTACCGTACAGCCTGTGATGATCAGGAATATCGATCTTTTTATCAAAAATACTTTTGATCCTCAGGCTCCGGGCACTCATGTTTCGCATAAAATAGACGGAAAGGATCAAAAGCAGCAGCAGATCGCCGTTGGAATTTCAAATATGTCAGATATTTCTCTACTAACCATTGAGGGAAGCGGCATGGTAGGAATACCGGGCGTTTCAGCAAAATTATTCGAGTGCCTGAGTCATGAAAAGATTAATGTGATTCTGATTACCCAAAGTTCTTCAGAACATTCGATAACGATCGCAATCAGTGAAAAAGATGTTTTAAAGGCAGAAAATGCAATTAATCTCGCATTTGAAGACGATTTACAGTTAGAGAGAATTGCTCCGGTAAAAATAGAATCCGGACTTTCAATTGTTGCCCTGGTAGGAGAAAATATGAAGAACAGAAGCGGTGTAAGTTCCAGAATGTTTGGATGCCTGGGTAATAATGGTATTAATATCAGAGCTATCGCTCAGGGTTCTTCAGAGAGAAACATCAGCATTGTCATTTCTGATCAGGATATCCGGAAAGCAGTCAATGTCATTCATGAAGAATTTTTTGAATCGGAAATCAAACAGATACATCTTTATATCTGTGGGACAGGAAATGTAGGATCAAAACTGATACAGCAGATTTTTGAGCAGAATGAATACCTGAGAGAAAACCTTTTACTCAATGTAAGAATCGCAGGATTATCCAACAGTAGGAAAATGATATTTTCAGACAGGGGAATTTCTGAAACCGAATATGATCACTGGACAGAAAACAGCCGGGAATCATCCATTACTGAATTCTGTCAGGAAATTATTACAAGAAATCTGAGAAATTCTGTTTTTGTCGATGTCACAGCCAGTTCGGAAGTGGTAAAGGTATACGAAGAACTTTTAAAAAGAAGCGTAAATATCATTGCCTGCAATAAAATTGCAGCTTCATCTGACTTTGAAAAATACAAGATTTTAAAAAACACAGCAAGAAACCACAGCTGTAAATTTTTCTACGAAACAAATGTGGGAGCCGGGCTTCCCGTTATCGGAACCATCAATGACCTGATCAGAAGCGGAGACAGCATCACTTCTATAAAAGCTGTATTGAGTGGAACGTTAAACTTTGTTTTTAATGAATATGACGGAAATAAAAGTTTTTCCCAGGTTGTTTCTGTTGCACAAAAAGAAGGATTTACAGAACCTGATCCACGGTTAGATCTTGCAGGAACTGATGTTGCCCGAAAAATATTAATATTGGCAAGGGAAGCAGGGTATGTTTTAGAGTTCAGTGAAATTGAAAATACAGGATTTCTTCCCGGAGAATGCATGTCCGGTAGCGTAGAGGATTTTTATAAGACACTAAGTCAATATGAGGATCATTTTAAAAATTTATTTACTGAGGCAGAAAAAGATGGTAAAATTCTGAAATATGTGGCAGAATTTGAAAATGGAAAAGCGAGAGTCGGTCTTCAGCATATTGCTCCTGACAGTGACCTGTATCACCTTTATGGAAAAGATAATATCTTCATTTTAAAAACGGCAAGATATTCTGAGCAGCCTTTGGTTATAAAAGGTGCAGGCGCAGGGGCTGAAGTGACTGCAAGCGGAGTTTTTGCAGATGTAATACGTTCAATTTAAAAGTGTACCTATGAGAAATATAAAATTAAGAGTGCCTGCTACTGTTGCCAATCTGGTATGTGGCTTTGATATTTTAGGGATGGCTATACACCAGCCTTATGATGAGATGGAAATAAAGCTTATGGATCATCCTCAGGTCATCATTAAGCATACTGATGATTTTAATCTTCCTGAAAAAACATCACAAAACGTCGCCGGTATCGTTTTATTGAAAATGATAGAGGAACTCCACTTGAAAAACGGTTTTGAGGTGGTGATTCATAAAAATATAAAACCGGGAAGCGGTCTGGGCTCAAGTGCAGCCAGTGCAGCAGGAGCTGCATTCGGAGCCAATGCTTTACTTGGGAATATCTTATCAAAAGAGGAGATGGTCCATTTTGCTATGTATGGAGAGGAACTTGCTTCCGGGGTGCGGCATGCAGACAATATTGCTCCTGTTATTTACGGTGGCATCACCCTGGTAAGATCATCCCATCCTCTGGACATCATTCCTTTGAAGAGCCCTGATCTTTTTACTGTAGCAGTACATCCTCAGGTTGAAGTAAAAACCTCTGATGCAAGACAGATCCTCAAAAAAAACGTTCTGCTGAAAGATGCTGTCCATCAGTGGGGAAATATCGCAGGTCTTGTTGCAGGGATTGAAAAGAATGATTTCAAATTAATTGGCAGAAGTTTAAATGATGTGATCATAGAACCTGTCCGCAGTATCCTGATTCCCAAATTTGATGAAATTAAAATAAAAAGTTTAGAACTGGGAGCTTTAGGCGGAGGAATTTCCGGTTCAGGACCCTCTGTTTTTATGCTGGCTGAAAATAAATACGACGCAGACAATATTGCCAATATGATGAAGTCAGTTTACGATGACATTAATATTAAAAGTTTTGTTTATGTATCAAAGATCAATCCTTTGGGGATAGAAATCGTTGAACAGAATTAACCTCATATTTAAAATAAAATACAAATGAATTATTATAACTTAAAAGATAAAGAAGAAATAGCAGACTTCAGAGCTGCCGCAATAAAAGGACAGGGGAAAGAAAAAGGATTATTTTTCCCCGAAAACATTCCGCCATTTAATAACGAATTCATTAAAAACCTGCAACACTTCTCTGACGTGGAAATTGCGTATGAATGTATGAAGGATTTTGTTGGAAACAGCATCCCTGCAGAAGTACTGAAAGAAATCATCACCGAAACAATCGGTTTTGACATTCCGCTGAAAAAAATTAACGACAGAATATCTGTCTTAGAACTTTTTCACGGTCCTACTCTAGCCTTCAAAGATGTCGGAGCTAAATTCATGAGTGGCTGTCTGTCGTACTTTCTTAAAAAAGAAGATAAAAGAGTTACCGTTTTAGTGGCAACATCAGGAGACACCGGAGGCGCTGTAGCGAATGGATTTTACCGGACCGAAGGAGTCGACGTTGTTATTCTATATCCTAAAAACCGGGTAAGTTTCGTTCAGGAAAAACAACTCACAACCTTGGGTGAAAATATATATGCATTGGAAGTTAACGGAACGTTCGATGACTGTCAGAATCTTGTAAAAGAGGCATTTCTGAATGAAGAAATTAACGGTCAGTTATTTTTAAATTCAGCCAACTCAATTAATGTTGCAAGGTGGCTTCCCCAGCAGATTTATTACTTATTGGCTTTAAAACAATGGCAGAAAACAGAAAGCGAAAAGCCTGTCATCAGTGTTCCAAGCGGAAATTTCGGAAATATCTGCGCAGGTCTTCTTGCTCATTTGCGCGGTATGCCTGCTGAACATTTTATTGCCGCCTGTAATGATAATGATGTATTCCCGAATTATTTACGTACAGGAAATTTACAGCCTCAGAAAACAGTAGCAACGATTTCTAATGCAATGGACGTAGGAAATCCAAGCAACGTTGTAAGAATCTCGGAATTGTTTGGAAATCATTTTGATGCTGTAAAAGATAAAATTTCAGGATATTCAATCGATGATGTTAAAACTCTGGAAGTTATAAAAAACGTATATAAAAACTACAATTACATCCTTGACCCGCACAGCGCTGTCGCCTATGCTTCTCTTGAAAAACATCAGCAGGAGCATCCTTCCGGAAAAGGATTTATTTTGGGAACAGCACATCCTGTTAAATTCCCTGATCCTGTAGAAAAAGCAACCGGTACAGCCGTGGATATTCCTGAATCTTTGAAGGATTTAATAAAAAGAGAGAAAAAAACTGTAGAAATTAATCCTGATTTTGAAGAATTAAGGCGATTTTTGCTTACTAAAAAATAAACATGAGCAAGATCTTTCTAGAAGATGTGAAAATATACGCTTATCATGGCGTTCTACCTGAAGAAAACATCATCGGAACATATTATATTTTGAATGCAGAAATTCACACTGATCTGTGGGAAGCTGCCGTTTCTGATGATTTAAATGACACCATCAGTTATGCAGATATCAATGAAATCATCCACGATGAGATGAAAATTAAATCTAAACTGCTGGAACATGTTGCGGCAAGAATTATTACGAAGATCCGCGGAAAATTCGATCAGATCTCATACATCAGATTAAAGATCACCAAAACAAGTCCACCCATGAAGGGAGAAATGAAAGGAGCAAGTATTGAACTTGAAAAGAGTTTCCTATTGGGTGGAATTACAGAAAAAGAATAATTTTCAGTTAAAAAAATAAAACCTAATGAAAATAATTAACCTATTGCTTCTACTGCTTTCCATCGGTATGTACGCGCAGGGCAATACATCCGGTGATGCGATTTACAATTTCCCCAAAATAAAATCCAGCATTACCATGCCGGTGACCATTCCCCTGTCGGAGATCAGCAATATGATCAATGCCTCCGTAAAAGACATGATTTTTCAGGATGACTCTTATACTGACAACGACAATGATCAGTTTAAAGTAAAAGTATGGAAAACCCGTCCGATCAGACTGGTTGGGGATGCCAATCAGAACATTCTCGTTGAAGTTCCGTTAAAGATATGGGCAGAGAAAGGTATCGGAACATTGGGAGTCTACACGTATCAGGAAACAACTTTTGAAACTGTCATGTATTTTAAAACAGCACTCAGTTTTAAAAATAACTGGACGGTAAGTACATTTACCCAGCCAATGGGTTTTAAATGGGTAAAAAAACCTGTCCTGGATTTTGGGAGAATTCAGATCCCGATTACTTCATTGGTTGAAAAAAGCCTGAAAGAACAGCAGTATAAGTTCTGCAAAACGATGGATCAGCAAATGGCTTCACAGCTTAACTTTCAGCAATATGCCGTTTTAGCCTGGAATGCATTTTCACAACCGTTCAATATTTCTGAAGAATATAACACCTGGTTGAAAATCACCCCAATCAATGTTAATATAACTCCGTTGAAATTTTACGGAAATCAGATTGACACCAATATCGGAATCGATATATTCTCGGAAACCTATACGGGAACAAAACCTGAAGCTTCACAGCCTGCAAAAGCAGTGATGAATTTTAATTTCATTCCTCTCCTGGCAGATCAATTCATACTACAGACAACTGCGAACATTCCGTTTTCGGAAGCAACAGCTATTGCAAGAAAAACTTTCATGAATAAAGAATATGACATCAGAGATTCGAAAGTGAAAATTACAGATATCAAAGTGTATGGTGAAGCAAATAGAATTATGATCGAAGCAGAAATGGAAGGCTATGTGAACGGAACTGCATTTATTTCAGGAATTCCGGTGTATAACGGACTCAAAAAGAAAATCGTACTGTCTGACACCAAGTTCAGATTAAAAACTGCCAATATCCTACAGAAAACTGCTACCCTTTTATTCAGGGGTAAAATTGTAAAAATGATTGAAGATGAGTACGGAATCCCTACCACTGATCTTGAAATCTCATCAAAGAAAAGCATTGAAGATGCGTTTAACAAAGAATATTACAAAGGTTTGAAAATGACCGGAAGGGTATCAGATCTGAAACCTCATCAAATCCTGCTTAATGATTACGGAATTATGGCAGTGATTGATACCAATGCAAATTTACGATTTACCTTGAAAGGATTTTAAACTCTCCCTAAACTAATAATAAACTATGAAAAAATATTTAAAGATTGTTGAACGAAATAAAGCTTCACTGGGAACAAGATTTGTCAATAATCTTATTGATACAGTGATGCTGATAATTATTAATTTTATCATATCCTTTATTTCAGTTATGACTTATAATTTCACTCTCATCCGTTTTTTTTACTTTTATAATAATGGTGGATTTTTATGGGATATTTTTACAGGAAGTCTCATAGCTTTTATTTATTTTTTCCTTTGGGAAAACTTTTCTGATGGAAAAACTCCGGGAAAATATATAACCGGAACAGTTGTAATAAGTACTGATGGTGAAAAACCTACCACCAAACAATATTTATCCAGGAGTTTATACAGAATAATTCCCTTTGAAGCCTTCACATTCTTCGGTTCAGACGGATGGCATGACAGCATGACGGACACAAGAGTGATTGATTACAAAAATTATCAGTCTGAAATACAGACTAAAGAAGACATAAACAGTATAGGAGTTAAAGAAATCGCTTAAAAAAATTTGTTTGAATAAGAAAATCCTTTATATTTGCACCACTTAAAAATGGTACTTTGGCCGAGTGGCTAGGCAGTGGTCTGCAACACCATCTACAGCGGTTCGAATCCGCTAGGTACCTCAAAAACTCTGATCTTCTGATTAGAGTTTTTTGTTTTCTGCAACACGATTGTGCTCAAAGTTTAAACATTACACTTTCATTCTATAATAGTAATAAAGTAATCAGAATATCAACATTTACGGTATCTGAAAAAAAAATGAACTATTGAAAACAAGTGGAACCGTATACAGCTCATCTATCTAAATAGAAAAATTACCCCTCTTTTTTTATTATTAAATTTGCTAATTTCAACAGATTAAAATATTATTAATTTAACTATAATCAATAAAATATAATTATTAATCACGTTTTTTCAATATCTATAATACTGTAGAATTCAGTATAATCTGTTTAAAAATATTCTGATTTTCGTCTTTTAACATATCCTTAACTAAAACTTGGCTTCATAATTGAACATACCACAGCATCAGATTATAAAGTCTGTTGAAACTAAAAATTTGATTTATGAAAAATATATTATTAACAGGACTTGTGTCGGTCATTATGCTGACAGCCTGTAAAAAAGACGATCAAGTTGCAGAAAAGACGCTCGAGCAGCAAAAAATAGAATTTCAGGCAAGACAACTTGAAATAGAGAAGCAGAAATTAGCGATTGAAAAAGAAAGATTCGCTTATGAGACTCAGAAAAGAACTGACAGTATTGCTGAAGTTCAGAAAGAGAAAGAAGCTAAAGCAGCTGCTAAACCACAGGTCATCAGAGAAACAAGAACAATCTACAGAGATACCCCGTCTTCTAACAACAGTGTAGCAAGTAATGGTGGCGGAAGTTCATCACAGGGAACGACAGCTAAAAAGAAAGGAATCAGTGAAGCAGCAAAAGGTACTGCTATCGGTGTAGTGAGTGGTGCAGCACTGGGAGCTATTGTTAATAAGAAAAACAGAGGCGGTGGCGCAGTAGTAGGTGGTATTATCGGTGGTGCAACAGGTTATACCCTGGG
Source organism: uncultured Chryseobacterium sp. (assembly GCA_963526305.1). GTDB lineage: Bacteria > Bacteroidota > Bacteroidia > Flavobacteriales > Weeksellaceae > Chryseobacterium. Next base: position 114,216 of record CAURNW010000007.1, read on the forward strand.
TAGATCACAGGATAGAAAAAGTGGCAGAGTACAGCCGAGGTAGATAAACCGTTTTATAACTTATAAAAGATTGCTTATTTTTAGGCAATCTTTTTTTATGCTTTTTATTCTTTTTGCCATTATAATAATCTTACCCACCCTTTCAGGCTGGGGAAATTTTCTTGAAATTATTTTTAAAACCCATCTTTTTGAAGGGGTTTCAGGGAAAATAGTTTTCGGCATTTTAGGGATCAGCTTATTATGGACCGTTCTTGCATTTATTACTCCACTTAATTTATGGATAGAAATCCCAACGATTTCATGGGGATTGTTTTATTTTTTCAAAGAAAAAATATATCTGTCGTTCTACCGGTTTTCTAACAGCGAATCCTGTTTGCTGATAGTAAGTTCAGCGGTCATCATATTTTGCAGTTCATTCTATCCCTATATTTTAGATCATTTTGGCTATTATTTTCCAAGCATTGTATGGCTCAGAGAAATTGGTTTGGTTAAGGGAATCGCAAATCTTGATCTCGTCCTTGGGCAAATGTCTGTCTGGCATATTTTCCAGGCTGGTTTTTCTAATTTTGCAGATCCTTTTTTGAGAATAAACGGAGTTTTACTAATCATATATACTCTATACATTACCGAAAAAAAAAGCTGGATACAGCTGTGTTTTCTTCCCATCCTGTTTTTATTTTCCCAATCACCGAGCCCCGATTTACCGGTCATCGTTTTTTCCCTCATCCTCTTAAATGAACTGCTTTCAGGTAACAAAAACACTTCTTTACTCTTCGCATTTTCCGTGTTTGTTTTTGCTGTAAAACCTACCATGATCTGGCTGCCCGTCCTGAGTTTTCTATATACTGTTTTTATCACTAGATCTAATTTCAGAGGTTTACTTCCAGGCATTCTGATCTTTTTTCTGTATCTGTTTAAAAATATCTGGACCTTTGGCTATCCTGTATTTCCGGTATCAGTGATTGATCTTGGCTTAAGCTGGAAGCCGAATTCAGAATTGCTGAAATCATCATCTGAATACGCTGCTGTAAAAACTTTTGACAACCAATATTCTTACACAGAAATCCGGAAATTTTCTACATCTGAATATATCAGAAACTGGTTTTTTCTGGATGGAATGAAATCATTCATCAACATTTCATTTATTTTAAGTTTACTTATTTTCATCATATACACCTGTATCAAAAAAAAGAAGATCATTAGTTTCATCTGCATTTCAATAGTGATCAAAAGTATAATGGTGTTGATTTTTTCAGCACAATACCGGTTTTTTACAGATGTTTTTTTTGTTATCATTTTTGTAATGCTGTATCATACTTTCAATAAGAAAAAGTCAATAGCCGCATACAGTGTTTTAACGGTCATCTTCGTTAATTTTATCGTTTTTCCAACTATGATTTCCCGGTACATTCCAAGTTACAGAATGTCCTCTTTTATGGGTCGGTTTGAATGGATACAATTATATAAACCGTCCTTATATGAATACAGTAAATATGATTCTTATGAAATAGGAAATTTGAAATTCAATGTTTCAGAAAAATACCCTTTTAATTTTGACACCCCCATTCCGGCAATCTCGGAAAGTTTTATTTTTGACTATCAAAAAGCCGGAATTTTCCCTCAGATGATGGATAAAAACAACATTCGAAAAGGTTTTATCTGGAAAAAAACAAGTTCTGAAGAGCGCAAACAACTGAAAAAAGTCACTCGGGAAATCAAAAACTCCTATCAATAGTATCTACGCAAAGACTTTATTATCTAATAAAAAAAAGGTAATTTTGTACTATGTTCAATACTTTAGGGAATCTGCTAAGCCTGACGACTTTCGGCGAAAGTCACGGTTTGGCGTATGGAGGAATCATCAATAATTTTCCGGCTGGCCTGGAAATCGATACAGACAAAATTCAATACGAGTTAGACCGCAGAAAACCCGGTCAGTCAGCTATTGTTACACAGAGAAAAGAAAGTGACACCGTACGTTTTCTTTCAGGAATATTCGAAGGTAAAACTACCGGAACACCAATCGGATTTATGATCGAAAATGAAAATCAGAAATCGAAGGATTACGATCATATTGCGCAGTCTTACCGGCCAAGTCATGCTGATTTTACGTATGATCAGAAATTCGGTATCAGAGATTATCGCGGGGGCGGAAAATCTTCTGCGAGGGAGACGATCAATTGGGTAGTGGCGGGAGCCTTAGCAAAACAGCTCCTATCAAACATAGAAATCAATGCTTACGTGTCTTCGGTGGGCGAAATTTTTTGTGAAAAACCTTATCAGGATCTGGATTTTTCTAAAACAGAAAATAATGAAGTACGCTGTCCTGATGCAGAAACTGCTGAAAAGATGATTTCAAAAATCAAAGAAATTAAAAAGGAAGGCAATACTATTGGAGGAACGATTACCTGTGTCATCAAAAATGTTCCCGTAGGAATCGGCGAACCTGTTTTCTCAAAGTTGCAGGCCGAACTGGCAAAAGCGATGCTGAATATCAATGCATGTAAAGGTTTTGAATATGGAAGTGGTTTCTGTGGAGCAAAAATGACCGGCAGCGAGCACAATGATTCATTCAATACAGATTTCACAACAAAATCAAACCTTTCAGGAGGAATTCAGGGGGGAATCTCAAACGGCATGGATATCTACTTCAGAGTTGCATTCAAACCTGTAGCAACTATCCTGAGACCCCAGGATAGTGTTGATAAAGATGGAAATGCAGTTACTGTAGAAGGAAAAGGAAGACACGACCCGTGTGTTGTTCCAAGAGCAGTGCCTGTTGTCGAAAGTCTGGCAGCTTTTGTCTTAGCCGATCTTTTCCTGATCAACAAGACTAGAAATATCAATCAGTTTTAAAACATAAAAAACTTTAAGTAATGCAAAATTACTGGGACAATGCAATAACATTCGAAGATTATCTTCAAATTGCCAATCAACGGCTTAGTCATCCAGACAATGAGAAAGACATTGAATATAAACCTTATTACGAACTGGGCATTCAGAGAATGGACAGGGCGCTGAAAAAGATGGTCATCGATGAGGAGCAGCGCACTGAACTTAAATCAAAAAATTTTGACGGAAAGATTTTAATCATCTCTGAGGCATGGTGTGGTGACGCAAGTGCGACAGTCCCTGCTCTTGTAAAGTTTTTTGAGGATCACAATGAAGTACGAATTTTCCTCAGAGACAGTGATACCTCTCTCATTGAGCAATTTCTGACCGATGGAACCCAATCGATTCCGAAAGTTATTATTTTAGATAAGGATTTTAATGTTAAAAATTCCTGGGGACCCCGTCCGAAGTATGGTCATGAATTATTAATGAAATACAAAGCCAATCCCGAAGCATACCCAAAAGATCTTTTTTATAATGATCTCCAGGTCTACTACTCGAGAAACAGGGGGAAGGATTCGATTCAGGAAATTTTAGAATTATTATAAAGTTTAAGATTTACTGATTTATATTTATATTCCTGCTGAATAGCATATCAGGTAGATTAAATGAGTTTTTAAATTTAATATGCACTATGAAAAAAATAATTATATATGTTGTCGTACTCATTCTTTTAGGAATTATCTTTTTAGTTCCGGGAATCAGAAACACTTTAAAAGATCAGTTCTTCCCTATTGCAACGATAGAGAATGCCGTGCATATTGAAGCTGATGATTACGACATAGATCTTCAGGGCATCAATGTTCCGAGTACCAATATGAAAAACTTCAGGAACAAACCTGTATTTTTAAATTTTTGGGGAACCTGGTGTCCTCCGTGCAGAAAAGAATGGCCTTCTATCCAAAGACTGTACGACAGGAGAAAAGACAATATTGATTTTGTTCTGATAGCAATGAAGGATGAAGAAGCGGCAGTAAGGAAATTCCTGAAAGAAAACAATTATACAGTCCCTGTTTATATTGCACAGAGCCCAATCTCCGAAAAGATACTTCCAAAGGCTTTCCCGACCACTTTTTTACTCGATGAAAATGGAAGAATCCTAATCAAAGAGGATGCGGCAACTGATTGGGATGCAGAATCAATCCATCAGTTCATCGACAATATCATTAAATAACTTTAACTTAAATTATAATTACTTGGTACAGAATTTGTGAAATTACAGAGTGCAAAACATTCTAAAACCAAACACAAAATGAAATATTCAAAACTAAGTTTAGCAAAAGAAGCGATCAGCCATAAAGGCTTTGTAAAAAAAATACCGGACATCTTCAGAATGGTGAGGATGTGGAAAAGAGGAGAATATCCAATGAGATCAATAGACATTATCTTACCTTTACTGGGTCTGCTCTATGTGATCTCTCCTATTGACCTTTTACCGGAAGTCGCCATTCCTGTACTGGGTGTGATGGATGATATTGCAGTATTATCATTAACCATCCCTAAACTGCTTAAAGAGGTTGATAAATTTCTTCTTTGGGAAGCAGAGAGGAAATATAGCACGGACAGCTCAAAAATCATTGATGCTGAAATTGTCAAGTAATAAAATAACGCCATCCTTTTAAGGATGGTTTTTTTACGAATTCTAAAATAAACGACTCATCAGCTTTTAATGTCAGTTTAAAAAATAAAAACTCACTATTTATCTGCGAAGTGAAATTCGCAATTGACTTTTAACATCATTTCCTTAAATTTGCAATAATCTAATAAAAAATAATGGAAAGTAAAAAAGAATTCTTTTTAGAGTGCTATAAGCTCGGCATCATCAAATTTGGAAGATTCACCTTAAAAAGCGGCATTGAAAGTCCGTTTTATGTAGATCTGAGACCCCTGGCTTCAGATCCTAAAATTTTGAAAAATTTAGCCAATTATTTATTGGAAATGCTTCCTTTAGATAATTTTGATTTGATCTGCGGAGTTCCATATGCAGCGCTTCCTATGGCAACGGCCATGTCTCTAGAAAGTTACATTCCATTAATTATTAAAAGAAAAGAAGCTAAAGAATACGGAACAAAAAAAATGATTGAAGGAATTTACCAAAAAGGACAAAACTGTCTTTTGGTGGAAGACGTGATCACTTCCGGAAAGTCTTTGGTAGAAACAATTGCTGAAATAGAACAGGAAGATCTTAAAGTTGCAGATATCGTAGTTGTTCTGGACAGAGAGCAGGGCGGGAAGCAGCTGTTAGAAAGCAGAGGATACAGAGTTCACACTCTTTTTAATATCTCAGAAGTGTGTACCATTCTTAAGGAAAACGGAGAGCTGTCTGATGATGAAGTTAAAAGAATTCAGGACTTTCTGGCGGGAAATCATATTCAGTTTGAAGAAAAAACAAGATCTTCTTATGAACATAAACTTCAGAATGCACAGCACTCTGTTTCGAAAAAGTTATTAGAAACTGCTCTAAAAAAAGAATCCAACTTGATTGCTTCTGCGGACGTGACAACGACCCGGGAGCTGCTTGACTTGGCAGAAGAGGTGGGACCTCATATTATCGCTCTGAAAACCCATATTGATATCATTTCAGATTTTGATTATCAAAATACAATTGTGCCTCTGAAAGAGATAGCAGCAAAACATCAGTTTTTACTGATGGAAGACAGAAAATTTGCTGATATCGGAAATACACAGGAACTTCAGTTCACAAGCGGAGTTTTTAAAATTACAGAATGGGCAGACTTTGTAACCTCTCAGGTTATCGGTGGTTTTGAATCTTTAGACTGTTTCAGAAATGTAGGAGTTGTGGCCATTATCGGAATGTCTTCCAAAGGAACTTTAACAACAAGCAGCTACAGAGAAGAAGCTTTGAAAATTGCCCTTTCACATCCTAATGTAATCGGCGGTGTTTCTCAGAATGCAATCCCGGATGAGATCTTACTGTTCACGCCAGGAGTAAATTTAGCGGAATCAGGTGACGGAAAAGGACAGCAGTACAATACACCGGAACATGTTTTCAGTACGCTTCATACAGACTTTATCATTGTAGGAAGAGGAATTTACAAATCTGAAAATCCCGGAGAAGCCGCTGTAGCTTATAAAAATGAGGGATGGAAAGCCTATATGAATTCTTTATGAAAAATTGCAATTCAGCACTAAAATCATCTTCAATGTATTTAAAATAAGTTATATTTGATGCTTTATCATCAAGTTGAAAAAGTTTAGTATTTGTTTTGTTCTGTTTTGGGGGGTTGTACAGGTTTCTGCACAAAAAGACAGCGTCTATATAGCTGCAAAATTATCTCAGGATAAAAAAATGCTGGAAGTCAGTCAGGAAATTATTTATTATAATCATTCTGAAAAAAATCTGGACAGTATCAAACTCCTGAATTGGACTGCTGCCTATAATAACAGAGCAACAGCTTTGGTTTACCGGAAACTTGAAGACAGAAACAACAGCCTGCACTTCGCAAAACCTGAATTATTAGGCAGTATATCTGACTTAAAAATACATGGCGATGAGAATCAGACAATTTCTGAAAACAGTCTATCTGAAGAAAATCTGTTTTTTGTTTTGTCTCAGCCTCTACAGGCAGGTAAAAGTATTAAACTGCAGTTACATTACCAGATTCATCTTCCTGATAAAAAATTTACAGGATACGGAACTTCCGAAAACAAGATTGCTTTAAAATATTTCTTTATTGTTCCGGATCATTTTGATCCGGACAATATTTCGAAACGAAGTTATCAGGATATTGAAGAATCAGTAAATTTTAATACATACTGGAGGATAAATTTTGATGTTCCTGTTAATTATTTCATAGAAGGTAATTTACAACAAACACATGTCAATTCTTTTGACGGATATTCAGATTCTGATCCTGAATTTATTATTTCGCAAAATCAGTTTCCCTCCATCAAAGTCAATACAGAAGATATTCAGACTGAGATTAAATTTGGATATGCCATTACTCCTCAGGAAATTCAGAATTTAGAATTTTTCCTGCCCCTCCATTTGAAATTTATTAAGGAAAAAATTGGTACCGTACCGGAAAGATTATTCATTTCTGATAAATTCAGAGCCAAAGAGGACTTTTTCGGGAACAACGATATCAGTTTCTGGAAGTTCAGATTTAAGCTTTTTACAGATGCTGAAAAAACAGATATGGATTATTTTGGAATCATAGCCAAGAAAATTTTGGATGAAAGCATTATCGCCGACAAACAGGATTATCATTGGTTCAAAAACGGACTTAAATCCTACCTTGAAACTCAATATCTGAAAAAATTCTACGGACAAACCAAACTTTTAGGCAAACTTCCTGAAACAGGAATTTTTGGAATAAAACCGATAAAATGGTTCCATGCATCTGATGTGAAACTGCTGGACCGTTATGGACTTGCCTATCAATACATCATGTCTCAGAATCTTGACCAGAAGATAGATGAGCCTTTCTCAGCATTGAGCAATTTCAACGACATGGCAATCAGCAGTTTTGAAACAGGCAGTCTGTTTAGCTTTTCAGCTAATAAAATGGGTGAAGAAAACTTTAATGATCTGGTAAAAAAATATATTGCAGAAAACACAGACCGAAAAATTAATCCCACGGAATTCCTAAGACAACTTTCAGAAAAAGATGCCTCTACAGACTATTTAACGGAGTTTCTGAAGCAGAAAAACAGAGTTAATTTTAAGCTTAAAAAGTTCAGGACAAAAGAGGATTCGCTTGAAATCAGAATTGCAAAAAATACTGATGACGCCATTCCTGTAAAAGTGGAGACCCAAACCAGAGATGGCGAGCGAAAATCATACTGGATCGAAACCGGGAAAAACGAAAGACTGACAACCGTGAATCTTCCGTCTGAAAAAATCTACAAGATCACCTTAAATGATGATTATATTTTCCCTGAAGCCAATTACCGTGATAATTTCCTTTATACAAAAGGTTTGTTTTCCAATTCAAAAAAAATTAAATTCAAACTGATAAAAGATATTCCGAATCCTGAATTCAATGAAATTTATCTGAATCCAAGAATCAGATTTACAAATACCTACGACAAATTCCTGATTGGAATGAACTTTAAAAATCAATCTTTATTTGATCAGAAATTCTTATATTCCATCACTCCTTCTTTCAGTACCGGAACAGGAAAACTTACGGGGTCTGGTGCAGTAGCCTATTCTTTTCTTCCTGCCGAAAGCATCATTCAGAGTCTGACTTTCGGAGTTTCGGGTTCATATTTCCATTATGATTATGATCTCGCTTACCGGAAAGGTTCTGTATATTCAAATATCAGCTTCAGGAAAAATCCGAGGAGTACGGTCAGCCAGGGCGCAAGTTTTTCCTACAATTATTTTCAGAGAGATCTTAATGCAAAGATGATCGCCAACCGTGATTATGAACAATACAATTTGTGGGCACTGGGATATGGGTATGCCGACAATCAGATGATCCATGAAAAGAGTTTCAGTATAAGCACTCAGGCAATGCAGGATTTTAATAAAATCACCGGAGAAGCTTTTTACAGATGGGAATTTGCCCCGAGACAAAAACTGAGTCTGAGATTGTTTGCAGGCTATTTTGCCAGAAATGAAACACGGAACAATACTTTTGATTATGGTATTTCCAGAGTTTCCGACTACTCTTTTTCTTACAATCTATTGGGTCAGAGTGCAACAGGTGGAATTTTATCCCAGCAGTTTATCTTAGCAGATGGAGGCTTCAAATCATTCATCCCCGGCACAGTCAATCAGTGGATTACCTCATTCAATGTAGATACAAGCGTTTGGAAAATATTCCACATCTACGCAGATGCAGGTGTTTATAAAAACAAAAATAATCCTACTCAGTTTATTTGGGACAGCGGGGTGAAAGTACGGTTGATTCCTGATTTTCTGGAAGTTTATTTTCCGGTACAGTCTACATTGGGCTTCGAGCCTGGTTTTAAAGATTACGGAAAGCGCATTAGATATACATTAATTCTAAATCTGAGTACGATTATTAATGCTGCGAGGAGAGGATGGTATTAAAAATTATTCCCCTTTTTTTCAAGAGATATAATTCGTATTTAATCAATACTCTATTTAATTTTCACTGTAATTTCACAGGACTTTCACATATTATCATACAGATAAAATTTCAGGATAAAGTTAAAAAAACTGCCGCTTTATTAAAGCGGCAGTTGATTCACTATCTGAAAATATTTCAGATTAATCTTTCAGTATTTTCTGAGAAACCGGTCTGTTATTTACGGTTCCTGTAACAATGTAATTTCCTTTAGCCAATTCCGCAATATTGACAGAAGCACCTTCTTTTACAGAAGCGGTTTTTACGACCTGTCCTGAAAGTGTATACACTTTTATATCTTTTACATCTGCTCCAAAAGTAATTTCTTCGTTTTTAACAAAAGTATTTCTGATGAAGTCTGATTTTGATTTATTAAAATCTGAAACCGCCAGAGAACCGCCCTGAGCAGTAAACGATAAATTATCAACCGCTAACATACAGTCAGAACCGAAATCATCAGAATCTGTCCATCTGATCCAGATCGAACCGCCATTTGGAACATTTAAACCTGTGATTGCGAAACTTTTTGCAAGCTGGTTGGCAGGTAAGTTTCCGTTGACGGCAGCTGCTACCGTACTGGCAGTTAAAATCTCAGTTAAGTTACCCGCTGCTACAGGGATCCAGGTTGCAGCACCGTCAAGACTTGTTGCATTGGTACTGTATTCGAAAGTTACTACTTCGTTGGCTGATGCATTACTTCCTGTTTTCCACTGCTCCTGTGTGAACGATATATTAAGGGAAGTTACCGCAGAACCTGTACTGTTCAAAAGTTGTGCTCCGTAAGCTGGCGAAGTAGATCCTGATCCGATACTCCCCAATGCCCTGTCAGTCGCTGCAGCTGTTCCGACATTGTAAATCCCGCCAGAGACAGCACTTCCGTTATCTACAGTCGGCGACAAAGCCTGACCGATTACCCCTGTACCTGCTGACCGGTAAGCACTCCATCCATTGGGTAAGGCTGTAGACATTGTGTCAAAGTTTTCTGTGACAGCAACTCCAACTGAAGTTAAGGCAACCTGTGCATAAAATGATGTTGAAGCTAAGGCAAGACATAAAATAGTAAAGTTTTTTTCCATGACTAAAATTTTTGATTATTAATAATTTACACCGCAAAATTAGAGGTATTTTTACGGTCAGGACAATATTAAGATTAAATGATTGTTAATAATATTAAAACTGAAACTGTTCACATTTTTTAGTTATTTTTACCAATTATTTTAAAAACTTGCGGAATTCTCTACTGATATTCTTAGTTTTTTTTCTGGGCTTATCTCTGAATAACGCACAGATTTTCTCGTGGAAAAATCCCAACTTCCCAAAAGACAGCATAAAGAAAGACAGCATCCTTGCAGCAAGACTTGAACAGGATATTTTTGCGAAGGACACGATGGATTTTGTAAAGACCAGCAACCGGATTATTGTTGACGAAGCTGTACTTGCGAAAAATGATAAAAAACGGTTTTTAGGTGAACTGAATTCTAAAGGCTCCATCATACGGGGGATTACTTTCGGTAACAACCAGGGACAGTCTGTACAGAGTTCGATGGATTTACAGATCTCAGGAAGACTCTCAAAGGATGTCACTATATTAGCAAGTATTTCAGATCATAATTTACCGATTCAGGCCGATGGATATACACAGACTTTAGAAGAGTTTGACAAGATCTATATGCAGCTTAATATTAAGGACAAATCTATTCTGCGTGCGGGGCATCTCGATCTTTTGGATGACAAGAATTATTTTGCCAAATATCAGCGCCGAAGCATGGGACTTCAGTTTCAGACCCAATTTGGAACCGAAAACAAAACGTTCGTAGATGTGTCAATGGGAGTTGCCCGAAGTGAATTTCACAGAATCCGTTTTCAGGGAGTGGAAGGCAACCAGGGACCTTACCGTCTGACTGGGAAAAACGGTGAACAGTTCATCACCTTAATTTCAGGATCGGAACAGGTTTTTATTGACGGAATTTTAATGAAGCGGGGTGAAAACCAGGATTACGTGATCAATTACAATACAGGTGAGGTTACTTTCACAAGTTTCCGCCCGATCTTCCAGCAGAATTTCATCACCATCTCTTTTAATTACACTAACAGAAACTATTCAAGATACCTGTTTACCGGAAAGCTGGAACACCAGCGGGAGAAATTCAGAATCGGCTTGAACTGGTTCATGGAAAATGATAACAAAAATGCACCTTTAGCACTGAACCTATCTAAAGAAGACGAGCAGATACTTGCAGATGCAGGAAATGACCCTAATCTGATGTACGCTCCATCCGGAGTGATCACAGAGTATGATGTCAACAAAATTCTTTATATAGTTGTGCAGGATACCAATGGAAGTCATTATCAATTCTCAAACGATGTCACCCAAACTTTATATACTGTTTCATTTACTTATTTCGGAGTCAATCTTGGGGATTACAAATTAACACAAACCACCAATAACGGTCGTGTTTTTGAATACGTGGGTCCCAATATGGGAGATTACCGGGCAGTAAGAAAGCTTCCGTCGCCACAAAAATCCCAGGTTTATACCTTAAATTCTGAATATCTCTTAAAAGAAGGTAAAATTGGTGCAGACATTTCCCTGAGCAACTACGATCTTAATTTATTCTCTTCAAAAGATTCTGATCAGAATCTCGGCTATGCAGCAAGAATCTTTGGAAATAAAACATTCACCAAAAACAGCTGGAAAGGTACTCCAAGTTTTGAATACCAGTATATTGACAAACGGTTCCATATTCTTGACAGAATCAATGATGTGGAATTCTCAAGAGACTTCAACCTGGCACAGGAATTCAGCGGGAGAACACAAAACAGATTTATCTTTAACTTCCTGAACAGATGGAGCAATAAATCAGCTCTAAATTACCGTGTCAATTATCTGGACGAACAGGATTCTTATAAAGGAATAAAAAATGATTTAGACTTTAACTGGATCAAAGGAAAATTTCTGACCAAAGGAAACCTGTCATATCTTGACACCAAAGCAACCCTGCAGGATACAAAATTCATCCGTGGCGGGGCAGCCACAGAATACACCGGCAAAAAAGGAAGCTGGGCTTTAGGTGGAAGCATGGAGCATAACGAAAAAAAGTTTAACAATACCCAGCTTCTGGATGTCACAAGTTTCAGCTGGAAAGAATTGTTTGTACAGAAGAAAATAGGTGACAGCATGAGAACGAAACTATTGTCTAAAGTATATATCAGAGATAATGACTCTGTACGTGACAACAGGCTTCAGAACATGAACAGAATTTTAGGGTTTATGGCAGAAAGCCAATTGATCAAAACAGAAAAAACTACCTTAAATGCTTTGATCCATTACAGAAAATTTTTCTATAAAAATGAGGATGTAGATCTGAATCAGAATAAAGATTTTGTTGTCGGAAACATCTTATACAATCAGCAACTGTTTAAAAACGGAATGCGTTTACAGGCCTTTTACGAATTAGGAAACGGGCAGGAGGCACAACGTGAATTCCAGTATATCAAAGTGACAGACGGACAGGGTGTTTACAAATGGACCGATTATAACGGCGATGGTGTTCAGCAACTGGATGAATTTGAGATTGCCGAATATTCAGATCTGGCTCAGTATATCAGGATTTACACAAATTCTGTTCGTTATATTCCTTCCAATAAAAACAAATTGCAGCTGGCATTATTCGTCAATCCATCGATCATATTCAATTCAGAAAATAAATTTCTGAAACGCTGGAATTTTAATGTTTCCCTTAATTCACAAAATTCTTATTTTAAGAGAGAGAAAGTTCTGGTACTGAATCCTTTTGAGAAAAGTGACGATCAGATTCTCAAAAACCAGAATATATTAGCATCCGTTCAGTTCAATCCTACTGAAATATCAGGGTGGAACGGGAATTACCGGTTTATCGCCAACGATAACCTCATCAATGCCAATTTCAGCAACGAAGAAAGAAATCAGACCTCTCATTTTGTCAATGTGGGCTATTGGTTTAATAAAGAATTCAGGATTGACTGGGAAAATTCCGTTCATGATCTTCAAAATTCTTCCCAACTTTTTGCGACAAGAGATTACAGGCTGAACAATTTTGAAACTAAACCGAAGGCAACTTATAAATTTACAGATGCCATTCAGGCAGAATTTTCTTCTGCCTACCGCGAGAAAAAAAGAGTGGATGGTGAAGAACTTTTAAAGGCCTTTGACATCACAGGAACACTTCAGTGGGAACGTAAGAAAACATCCATCAGAGGAAATTTCTCTTTCATCAACAATGATTTTAGCGGAAACAATTTCAGCATCGTCGGAAACCAGATGCTTGACGGCTTAAAACCGGGAAAAAACCAGGTATGGAGTGTTTTTGTGCAGCAGGCGATCAATTCTTTTTTACAGCTGAACCTAAATTACGAAGGAAGAAATTCCGGAGACCGAACGATTCATATAGGAAGTATGCAGGTAAAAGCAAGTTTCTAAATAATTAATACAGGAGTATGAGATTAAGCATACGTTTAATAGAAGCGTTCTATTTAATGCTTTACAAAAACGAGAATCTTAAATGAAAAAAACCCGATGAATCATCGGGTTTATCTGCTTACATTATTTAAAATTATTTTTTAATGATCTTCACACTCTGCGTCTCCCTTTCAGAATTAATTTTGACCATATAAACTCCTGAAGGAAGCTGCGACATATTCACAGAACCTTTGACTGCATTTATTTCAGTTACAGCCATTCTCTGTCCTGCCATATTGTAAACCTCCACATTTTTGATTTTGCTTACATGATCAATGTATAGATAATCGATAACAGGATTAGGATAATAGTTGATCTTAGCTTTCACCGCATTATCCTGCACCGCTAAAAATGCTGTAAATTCATAACTTCCAAGATCAGGCGTTGTTGTACTTCTAATCATACCGTCGGCATCCACAGTTACCCCGGTAACAGCAACACCTTTGTTGTCCAATGTAGCGTTTCCTGCTGTTGAAAGGTGAAAATCCGTTGCAGATACAAAAGTCGGTAATATATTATAGGAATTAAGATTTCCTCCAAATCCGGCCTGAACATCTGCTAATAAAGGTCTTGCTGTTCCGATAAATCCTACAGAAGTTCCTGTTGAAAAGTAATTATTGTTATTGATACTGGAAAAAACAGTATTTACCGCTCCTGAGTAGATTGCATATCTGTCACCAGTCTGCGTCTGCTTATTAACGAAAATATTATTTCTCAGATCGATTGCTCCGGCTGCCGTCACCGTACTCAGTACATTGAATGCAGAAGGTCTCCCTGCTACCGTCTGATTTGTATCCATCACTACAGTATTGTAATAAATCCTGTAACCACCTCCGTTACCCACTACTATCCCATTGCCGTTATCTGCTAAACCGCCGCCAAGAGAATATCCATATCCGGCAATATCATTGATGATATTATTATAAACCAACAGATTTGAAGCTGCAACATTTGAATTCAGATAAAGCCCTACAGCACCATAACCTGATGTATTAGGCTGTTTAATATCTGAAATACGGTTTTTAAAAATCGTTCCGTTTGTTACCGCAGCACCTACTAAAATACCTTGGCTTGTGCCTGTGGAAGTTGTAGGAAGAGCTACCCCTGTAACGGTATTCCCACTTATTTCAAAGTTTTTTGCATTCTGTACGGCTATACCTCTGAACAGCATTTTATCTGCAGCAACAGTAGAACCAATTACATTATTTCTTATAATCCATCCCGTATCTGTATTGGTGGCATTACCCACAGCAAAAACTGCGTTCTGCGCTCTTACAAATGTATTATTAATGGCGGAGAAATTGTTGTTAGAAAATTCTGCTGCTCCCAGGGTACTTCCTGAAATAATAATACCTCCAATTGTTCCCGCCGATGAAGCTCCGGCAACATTGGTATTTCTGAGTGTGACATTTTCCGCTCCATCCGTCAATGTGCTCGCTACCCAAATGACAACAGGATTGGTGCCTGTTGTAGCAACAAAAGTACTGGCAATGGTAAGATTTCTGGTCGAGGTTCCGTTATTACTTCCATCAATTGTTACATTATCTGCACCATTGAGCTTAATGGTAGCAACGGGATCTGCGCTGGTAATTGTCGCATTTACTCCGGCAGCAGGCTTTATCAGTACAGAAGTATATATCGATGTACTGCCGCTTGCGTTTAGCACGGCCGAAGCTGTCTCTGTAGTATTAGCGGTAATATTGATCGTTATAGCTCCCTGATGTGTTCCGGCATTGATGGCATCAAATGCACCTTTCAATGTGGTAAAAGTTCCTGTCGTTGTTCCAGCCGTAGCTGTAAGGCTCACCTGTGCATTAAGGTTTCCGATGGCCATTCCTGTAATTAAACAAAATAAAATTCTTATCATATTTTTAAAATTTGTACCATAAATTTATGTAAAAAAAACATCAAAAATTAATTTTTAGTAATATATAGATAGAATAAATAATATTACACTGAATAATCAATCATAAATTACGTTAAAATAGGAAACAACAATTGATTTTAATCAATTATTATGACAATTATTCAAATATCATTTTTTAAAAATTTCGTAAATTTGCAATATGATAAAAATAGGCAACATAGAACTGCCGGAATTTCCGTTTTTACTTGCTCCGATGGAAGATGTAAGTGATCCTCCATACAGAAGACTGTGTAAATTACATGGTGCGGATCTGATGTATTCAGAATTTATCTCATCTGAAGGACTGATTCGTGATGCAATGAAAAGCCGGAAAAAACTTGATATTTTCGATTATGAAAGACCTGTCGGCATTCAGATTTTTGGCGGAGATGAGGAAGCAATGTCAATGTCTGCTAAAATTGTAGAGACTGTAAACCCAGACCTGGTGGATATTAATTTCGGGTGCCCTGTAAAAAAAGTCGTCTGCAAAGGTGCCGGAGCCGGGGTACTGAAAGATGTTGATATGATGGTCCGGCTGACAAAGGCTGTCGTAAGTTCTACAAGCCTCCCTGTAACCGTAAAAACCCGTTTGGGCTGGGACAGCAATTCCATCAACATTGACGAAGTAGCCGAACGCCTACAGGAAACAGGAATCAAAGCCTTAACGATTCATGCAAGAACAAGAGGACAGATGTATAAAGGAGAAGCAGACTGGGAGCATATCTCAAGAATTAAACAGAATCCCAACATTGAAATTCCAATTTTTGGAAATGGTGACATCGATTCTCCTGAAAAAGCCCTGGAATATAAAAACAAGTATGCCTGTGACGGGATCATGATCGGCCGTGCAGCAATCGGCTACCCATGGATTTTTAATGAGATAAAACATTTTCTTGCAACGGGGGAGCATCTTGATGCACCGACGATTTCAGACAGGTTATTAGCTGTACAGCAGCACGCTGAGTGGAGTGCCGAATGGAAAGGTGAAAAACTGGGTCTGATTGAAATGAGGCAACACTACAGTAACTATTTCCGTGGAATTCCTCATTTTAAAGATTTCAGAAGAAAGTTCCTTGAAGTCTACACATTGGCAGAAATGAATGAAGTCATTAAAGAAACACAGGGATTCTACGAAGAATATGAAGCTCAGGTTTAAATTTTAAAGTTTACTTTAATCATTTAAAATGCTCTTACTCTGAATGAAACAGATTTTGAATGTGAAAATTTAGTCTTATGGTAATAAGAAATTTAAGATTTCAAAAACGACCGGATGAACTATAAAATAAATAACCCATCAGATTTTGATGGGTTATTTATTTATGTTAATAATTTTCTGAAGAAGATTCATTTCTGATCAGAGCAAGGGCAGACGATGTTCCAATCCTCTTGACACCAAGATTAATCATTTTCTCAGCATCTTCAGGAGTCTTTACACCACCAGCTGCTTTTACAGGAAGTTTACCTGCATTTTCAAGCATGAGCTTAATTCCTTCAAATGTTGCTCCGTTAGGTTTTCCATCTCTGGTTTCGTAAAAACCCGTTGAAGATTTAACGAAGATCCTTTGGAGGGCATCAGCAGGAAAATATTCTTCAGCCCAACCTGATATTTTTTTAGTCAGATCTGCAATTTGTTCATTTGACAAAGCAGCAATCTCAATAATCCATTTGACAACTCTATGATTTTCTATACATAATCGAGTGCATTGTAAAAACTCCTCTTTCACGTATTCCGTATTACCTTTAAGGTATTCTGAATAGTTAATCACAAAATCAAGTTCATCTGCACCGTCTTTGATAGCCTGCGATGCTTCTGTCAGTTTTTCATCCAGTGAATATGTTCCTTCATGAAAACCAATCACTGTACCCAAAACAACTTCTGAATTCCTTTCCTGAATGAATTTTCTGATCAGAGAAACATAATCAGGACGAATCATCACCGCAAACAAATGATGATCAACAGCTTCCCGGGCAAGACCTATCACTTTCTGTAAAGTTTCGTCTTCGGAAATTTCCGCCTGTACAGGTGTTTTTAAATAGGTTGAATCTAAATATTGCGTAATATCCATTATATTTATACTTTCAGTTGACGGTAAATCCCCTGTTCCAAAGATATGAAAGTTTCGGTTCTGGTAACCCCTTTCATCTTTTGAAGTTTATTTAAAATCTCCATCAAATGATCGTTGTCTTTGCATAAAACTTTCAGAAATATGGTATAATTTCCTGTGGTATAGTGAGCTTCTACCACTTCATTGACCTCCTTCAGTGATTTTACAACTTCGGGATAGTGACTTGGCTGGTCAAGGAACATTCCGATATAAGAAACGACCTTATATCCTATTTTTCTCGGATTCAGAAATGAAATGGAGTTTTCAATAACTCCTGCATGTTCCAATTTTTTAATTCTTTGATGTACAGCTGTCGTCGATATCCCTACCTGCTTTGAAATATATGCCAATGAACTTTTAGCATTATCCATAAGCATATAGATAATTTCTTTATCTAACGGATCTAAATGGTAACTGGTACTGGTTGAGTTTTTCATCTTAGTTTATTACTTTTTTATATTGTCATTTACTTTTTTAATACGATAAAAACAGGAAAGTGATCACTGTAACCACCTAGATAACGTGTTCCCGCATAGGTTCTGAAAGGCCTTTCACTAAACATTTTATTTCTGCTTCTCAACTTTTCAGGTTTGAAAATTTTGGCATCATAATATGATAATGACTGATGATTTTCAAAAAAAGATTTTGATAATAAAATCTGATCAAAAAGAAGACCAGATTTATAGTGAAAAGCCGAGTAATTCTGAGTGGAATATAAGTCCTGAAATGGATTGATCAGAACTTTTTCTTTCTTATCATCAAAGAGCATTTTCAATAAGTTTTCTCCGTCCGGATTTTCATTAAAATCACCGCACAGAATCACATTTTCTTTTTCTATATTGATGATCTGAAGAATTCTACTTCGGATTTCGTTCAGAATATAATCACGTTTTGGCTGGTTAATATCTTTTTCTCTTTTTGAAGGCAGATGCGCTACAAAAACATTAATGACCTCTTCTTTAAATTTCACTTTACAATACAGAACATCTCTCGTCGTGTCGTAGTTTTCAGGATTATTATCAACAATCTCGAAAAAAAATGTGATTGCTTCAGAATCAATGATTTCGATTTTAGACTTATCGTAAAGCAAAGCTACATCAACTTTCCTTTCATCCATAGAATTGTAGTGAACGATGCCGTAGTGAGAATTGAAAGGACTCATTTTCACAAGATCTTCCAAAACCTTTCTTCCTGAAATTTCAGAAAGACCAATCATGCATGGAAGCATCCCGGTCTCATCCTTCATCAGCTGAAAAACGTGAGAAATTTTAAAAAGTTTGTCTCTATATTTTCTTTCATCCCAATTCCTGAGTCCCGAGGTGGTGGGATCAAGCCTATGATTAGGCGGAGGATCTGGCAAAAATAAATTTTCTACATTATAAAAAGCAAACAATTCCATCTACACATTTTTCTATTTACATTCTAAAATTTCACATTAATTTCAAAATGTAAATTTATTGTTTTTTTCACTAACACGCTACTAATCAAAATTAATTTTTCACTTAAAAGCCCTAAAAATTAACATAATCGTAAGTTTGTTTATTTATTATGATTAAAATTTCAACAAATATGAACTTATGTTCATGAAAATTATACCATTATTTATCTCAAAAAGTAGAAGTTCATAAACCTGTAAACGATTGCGCAATGATTATGAAAAAATTTCGACAAATTAATTTTATTGAAGTAAATCCGGGCGTTTTTTCTGAGTAATTCTTATTGCTTCTTCATGTCTCCATTCCTCGATTTTACCAAAATTTCCGCTCAAAAGAATTTTAGGAACTTCCAGACCTTTATAACTTTCAGGCCGTGTAAAAATAGGCGGTGCAAGGAGATTATCCTGAAAACTGTCGGTAAGAGCACTCTGCTCATCATTCAGGACTCCGGGAACTAACCGGATGATAGAATCTGCCAAGACGCAGGCCGCCAACTCCCCCCCTGTCAGAACAAAGTCTCCTATAGAAATTTCTTTGGTTATATGTAAATCACGTACTCGCTGATCAATCCCTTTGTAATGTCCACATAGAAAAATAAGATTATTTTTAATAGAAAAAGAATTGGATATCTTTTGATTCAGTGTCTCACCATCGGGAGTCAGATAAATAATTTCATCATAATCACGTTGGGATTTAAGTTCAGAAATACATTTATCAATCGGTTCAATCATCATCACCATTCCGGCTCCGCCACCATAAGGTTCATCATCGATCTGCCTGTGTTTATTGATTGACCAGTCTCTTAACTGATGAAAATACACTTCTACCAGACCCTTATCCACTGCTCTTTTTAAAATAGAAGTTCTGAACGGACTTTCCATTAATTCTGGAAGTACGCTTATTATATCAATTCTCATTGCTGCGTATTATTTTTTTTACTTGGTGAAATGATCAGACGGAGTGATGAATCTTTATTAAAATAGCTCCACATCCAGTTGAAAAAGATCGCCAGTTTATTTCGAACGCTCAAAATAAGCATTAAATGTAAAAACATCCAAAAATACCATGCTAAAAATCCCTGGAATTTTATAAACGGTAAATCAACAACCGCCCTGTGCTTACCTATTGTTGCGAGTGAACCCTGATCTTTATACTCATATTCGGTCCATTCACCTGTACTTTTCTTTAAGAAATTTTTCCCTAAATTTTTAGCCTGGTTGATAGCAACATTTGCTACCTGCGGATGTCCCTGAGGATATTTCGGTGTTTCCATGTAAGAAATATCACCTAAGGCATATATATTTTCGTATCCCTTGATTTTATTAAAACGGTCTACGATGTACCGGTTTCTGACGAGTTTTTCTGAAGGGAAACCATCAATGACATTTCCTACAACTCCGGCTGCCCAGATGACATTGTTTGAAGGAATTTCTTTTCCGCTTTTCAAATATACTTTATTGCCATCGTATTCAGTAACGACTTCTCCGCTCATGAATTCCACACCGAGATCTTTCAGGTATTTCTCGGATTTTTCCTGTGCCTCAGGGCTCATTACGGCTAGAGGTTTAGCAGTAGAGCTTACGAGAATTATTTTCAGCTGGTCAAAATTCATGTAAGGATAATCCCGGGGAAGTATTTCTTTTTTCATTTCTGAAAAAGCTCCTGCAAGTTCAACTCCGGTGGGTCCGCTTCCAACAATGACAATATTCCAGTTTCCATCATCACTGCGGCTTTTTTCAAGAATCAGTTTTTCGAAAGTCAACAGTACATGATTCCGTATCCCGATGGCTTCCTGGGTGTTCTTCATTCCGAAAGCTTTGCTCTCCATATCTTTGTTTCCGAAGAAATTGGTTTTGCACCCTGTAGCAATAATCAGTTTATCATAGGTAAATTCAGCTTCATCGGTAATCACCTTATTTTGGGATGGGATGATCTCTTTAACTTCTGTTAAGCGAAACTGTGTATTTCTGGATTCCTGAAAGATCTTACGGAAAGGAAAGGAAATATTTGAAGGCTCTATCCTGCCACATGCCACCTGATAAAAAAGCGGCTGAAACATGTGATGGTTGACTTTATCGAGAACAATTACTTTTTTATTTTTATTGTTTAATGTTTTCGCAAGCTGCAGCCCCGCAAAACCTCCTCCGATGATGATGATCTTTTCGCGTGTTTCCATGTATACAAATTTACTTATTTTATTTAGCATTTTAAGGCTTAAAAAGTTAGTTTTGCAAAACTTTATGAGCCCAAAGAAGTACACCAAAAAAACTGCCAAAATCATCCATAAAAACCGTCGGAAGAACTATTTTTTCCGCCGAAAAATCGTTTTGGGATTATTGATTATTGCATTGTTCGGAACGGGACTATACCTTAAGCAGTCAATCAGTTATTATTATGCTTTATATTTCAACAAATTCACGCATAAAAAGCTTCATAACAGTGAAAAAGAAACGGTAAGAATACAGAAGATCATCAGTAACAATCTGGATAAAACGTATGGTTTTGATATTTCTCATTATCAGAATAAAGAGGATATCAGGTGGGACAGTTTAAGTATTGGCAATAAAACCATTCCACTTGAATTTGTGGTGATGCGTGCGACCATGGGAAACCGGAGTGCAGACAATCATTTTAACGAATTCTGGCAGCAGGCAAAAAAACACAACCTGATTCGGGGAGCTTATCATTTTTACAGGGCAGATGAAGATCCTGTAATTCAGGCAAATAATTTCCTTGAAAATGTAAAGCTTGAAAGCGGCGACCTTCCTCCGATTTTAGATATTGAAAAAATTCCCAAAAGAAAATCAAACAGGGATCTTATCGAGGACCTGAAGATGTGGTGCAAAATCGTTGAAGAAACTTACGGTGAAAAACCCATTATCTACACCTACTATCATTATTACAAAGATTTCCTGAAAGGCGAATTTGATGATTATCCGCTTTGGCTGGCAAATTACAATGATGTCCCTACTCCGTCACCTGATGACCAGTGGGATTTCTGGCAGTTCAGTGAAAACGGAATCGTTCATGGAATCAACACCAAAGTGGATCTGGATGTTTTTAATGGCGGAACATGGTCACTAAAGAGACTGACTCTGGACTGAATTATTTCTCTAAAAATTCAATAATATCTTTAGTCAGCTGATCTGCATTCTCAAACGGGATCATGTGCGTTGCATCTTTGTAAATTTTCAGCTTTGCATTTGGAATCTGCTTTGAGAGTAATTCAGAATGTTCAGGTTTGATGACATCTTTTTCTCCGGCAATCACCAAAACTTCAGATTGAATTTTATTCAAATCTTTATTTGAAATATTGGGTTCCTTCAACATCAGTTTAAGCAGTCTTCTCTCGTTAAATTTTTCCGGTTTGTTTTCATACTGCATGGCTTTCAGGCTCATTCTGAAATTGCTTACCAATTCGTCATCTACGCCATCAACAGATGCATTGGCTCCGATGGTCATTAATTTATTTAAATGTTCAGGAAATTTCAGCGCAAATTCAAGTCCGGTGTTTCCACCGTCGCTCCAGCCTGCGATATTTACTTTTTTTAAGCCCAGATCATCAATTAAAGCTTTCATATCATCTGCAAAAATTTTATAGGTAAAATCCTTTTCGGTTTTATCGATGCTTTTCCCCTGTGCTCTTGTGTCAACAGCAATCACCTTAAAATACTTTGCAAGTTCCGGAATCTGCTGATAAAAATCTCTGATGCTTCCAGAGTTTCCGTGGAGCATAAGCAAAGGTTCGCCTTCTCCGTAGGTTTCGTAGTATAAATCTGCATCCTTCAGTTTTAAAACTTTTCCTGCAGCCCCATTTTTCCCGTACATTGATTGTTCAGCTTCCATTTGATATTTGCTTACGTCATAAAAAAGATTTGACATACTGCTGTCGTTGTCATACTCTCCCTGAGTTTCATTTTTTCCGTTTTTATCAACTTTCACATCGATGTTGATGGCAGGTGCCGCAATGGTCATTTTTTTCCATTCACCATAAAATTTTCTGACATAACCAGTTCTGAAAAGCGCCGCACTGATATTCAGTCTTCCTTCAAACTCTTTTAGAAACTGAATTCCGACAAAAAACTTTCCCTGCAG
Source organism: uncultured Chryseobacterium sp. (assembly GCA_963526305.1). Taxonomy (GTDB): domain Bacteria; phylum Bacteroidota; class Bacteroidia; order Flavobacteriales; family Weeksellaceae; genus Chryseobacterium. Next base: position 137,210 of record CAURNW010000007.1, read on the forward strand.
CCAAATATTTTTATCATTAACATCTAAAGTAAAGGTGTCATCTATAATTTTATCCCTGGTCAGCTCCACTGTAATTTCTTCATCCAAAATACTTTCTCCCGGTAAACCATTTTTCTCATTGTAAATGGTGTAACGCATCATTATCGGCCGGTCTGCAGTAAGACTTGCAATATTCAGGTGAATGTTTTTGATCTTTGATTTCTTACTGGCCTTAAATTCCAGAGCTGTTTCACCTAAAAAATCATCTTTGCTCAGGTCTGGCTTTACAGCATACATTACACTTTTTGTTTTCGTATTTACGCCCCAGTTTTTATCTACCAGTTTTTTAGGGGTAATTTTCACTTCCTGAATACTCCTGAATTTTTCTTTCAGATAAATTTTCCTGTCATTTTGTTTTGCGAAATCCTGAACGGTTTCTGTATAGCTTTCGTAACCTGCCACATCGATTCTGACTTTAGCAGCAGGATTTACCTTTGCAAGATCAATAGAGAACTTTCCTTTCTCATCGCTGATGCTTCCCACATTTTCTTTTTCAACACCTAATTTTACATAGGGAATCGGAGAATTTTCTTCTTTGGACAAGACCGTTCCCGAAATTACCTGAGCACGGAGCAAAACTGCAGCAAATAAGAGAATAAAAATATTGAGTTTCTTCATAATAAAAGTTTTGATGCAAAAATCAATATTTCAGCACAGAAATGTTCTTAAAACCTTACTAAATTTGAATACTTTTTAGTTAAATAAAATTAAAAAATCACAACAATGTGAGCATATTTATTAAAATCATTTAAACGGTTTCCTCTGAATCCATTCAACGGTTGGATTTAATGAGGCAAAAATTTTGGACATAAATTGATTTATCAGAAAATTATTGTGTTTTATCAATCCGAAAATCTCTACAGGTTGCGCACCGATTGTCGATTTTATCTCCAAAGCTGTTCTGCCGAAGATAATTCGGTTAAACTTTTTATGAATTCCAAATTCTACCATATCCAAAAGCATATTCAGGTAGATTTGTTTTTCTTTTTGCAGATTTTTATCATAACCAAGAAAATAGGTATCAACGTCCTTGTTATTAAGAATTAAAGTATAGAAACCGATCAGCTTATCATTTAAATAATATCCAAAAACCCTGAAGTTTTCTTTTAAAGATTCTTTCATGCTTTCAAAGTGATTTTCGGTGAGAAAAAAAGTATTGAAAGGAGCATTTTCAGCAACATTCTGATACAGCACGTTCATCTCTTTCTGATAGAATTTAATGTCATCAAGATGCATTTCATTTTTTTCGATCCCGGAGATTTTTTTCCTGGCAGACTTGGCTCTCGTTCTGTATTTTGTGGAAAATGCATTCAGATAATCTTCGAAAGTCAGCCAGTTTTCTTTTAATTTTAAAATCATATTAGGCTGTACTGAAAAATTGTAGAATGACTGATGATTTTTGCCTAAAAAACAGGTGAAAAAATTTGCCTGGTAATCTTTGTAAATAATCAATGAGGTTTTGCCTTCCTGTTTTTGCATTTTGTCAACCGCTTTATCCAAAAGCGGAATTACCTCATCGATGGTGATTTTTGCTGCATCAAAATAAAATCCGTTTTGTCCGGTCAGCATATTATTCCCCAGAATCATGACGTTTTTACTGAACTTTTTAGCCACGAAATTTTTCAATTTACATAAAGCTTCATCTTTCTGAAAAGTCTTATGCTCAATAAAATTTAAATATTGAAATAATGCACCGCCAATTAATTCTTCATCATCAAAAAAACCAACATAGAAACATCTCATATTTTCAGGACACGAAGCTTCTAAAGTCACAAAATATTCTGTAGACAGCATGATATTATGCTGCCCTATTACCTCATTCCAATTAATCGGAATTTCTGACGAAGATTTGTATTTTTTTAAAGTATACGACATAAAAAAGGCTACCGATGTAGCCTATATTTTAGATTTCAGTTTTTTACTTTGGTGTTACAAGATTAAATCCATCGATCGCATACCAACCGCAGATAATTCCACCCATTATGGTGGTGGTAATCATCCAGTATCCTGTATTGATGAAAATATACTTCCACGATTTTCTTTCAAACATTGCATTAATGGCAATTAAAGGAAAAATAAAAAAGACTCCTGCAATCGATGAATGTAGAGCACCATGGCCGAATGACCTGAAAGCTGTTCCGTAGTCATTCATAAATGCAGTATAAGATGGCTTTGCTAAACGTTCATCACCGCCAATCATTCCTACGGCACCAAACTGGTGAATCGTTACCATCTGGAGAAAAAAACCAATCAGGATTGATAAAATAATGGAAACAATAAACACCATTCCCATGTTTGCGCCTTTCATTTTTTCTTCTGTAAGGCCACATTCTCTCATCCAGGCTTTACCAAAAACTTTTGGATTGTACCAGATAAATCCCATGATCAACGGGACTAAAGAAGCAAAAAGTATTGCCAGAAAGTTAATTTGAATCATTGTTATACTATTAGTTTTGATGTCTCAAATCTACATTAAAAATTAATGTTAGCAAATTGATAAGTTAATACATAATTTTTCTAAAAAATATTCCGCAACCCAGACAACAGCATTTCTATATTTTTTAAAATATCTTCAGGAAATATGATGTAGTGATGTATAATTTGAGGAATAGCCGATAAAAGACTTAAAACAACAGCAAACACCGGAACCGCTAAGTATAATACAATTGGGAATTTTAGCTTCACAGAAAACTTTTTTATCATTGCAGACCATATTGTTTTAATTCGCTGTCTGTCATTCCACAAAATCAGAAAGCAAAGAAAAAAGTAGAAAATAAATCTATACGTAAATGCTGTTCCCATCGCACTATCCATAAAACTAATATCCATCAGTACAATATTTGCTGCGACAGGAATAAAGAACACCACACCAAATATAGCGGTCGATTCAAACAGCAAAAGTATCCCTGTAATAATTTGAAGTATTCCTACAACTGTTTTAAAAGGCTCATGATCAAATAAAAACCACATGATCGTAAACAAAGGCGAGTCTTTTAACGGAATCAGTAAATCATTAGCTGAAACTCCAAACTGATTACCCTCAAGTTTACTGTAACCATATCCTATAAAAGTATAAGCCAATAAAAATCTTGCGACTAAAGTGAAATAATCCCAATATCTTTTTTTAGGAATCGTACGTAATTTTGCTATCATATTTTTAAGGTTTAAATTTTGTACTTTTGCCGCTCGATTCAACTTACAATCAAAAGCCTCACATTATCATGAATTACGTTTCTGTCGAAAACCTTACCAAATCATATGGCGTCAAAACTTTGTTTAAAAATGTCTCATTTCACATCAACGAAGGTGACAAAATAGCCATCGTTGCCAAAAACGGAAGCGGTAAATCTACTTTGCTGAAAATTTTAATGGGGAAAGAAATCGCAGACAGCGGCTCAGTAGTTATCAATAAAGATATTCAGGTGGTTTTGTTCGATCAGGAAATTGATTTTGAATCTGATCTGACGATTGAGGAATTTATGATGACCTTAGATTCAGCTCCGATCAATGCTTTGAAAAATTATCACAAATCTCTATTGTCAGACGATGCTGATTTCATGGAAAATGCTTTGGCTGAAATGGAGGTTCATAAAGCATGGGATCTGGAAAACGAAATGACCCAGATTCTTTCCCAGCTGAAAATCACGGATCTTGATGCAAAAATGGGAATGTTATCCGGCGGACAGATCAAAAGAGTTGCATTGGCAAAACTTTTGACCGAAACAAGAGCAGAGCACCGTCACACGCTTTTGATTATGGATGAGCCCACCAACCACCTTGATGTGGAAATGGTAGAATGGTTAGAAAATTATTTAAACAAAGCAAAAATCACGCTTCTTCTGGTAACTCACGACCGTTACTTCCTTGATGCAGTCTGCGGAATTATCTGGGAAATGGAGGATCAGAATTTATACGTTCATCAAGGTGCTTATGCGACTTATCTTGAAAACAAGATGATTCGTGAAGATAATATGAATGCAACCATCGATAAAGCCAACAATCTTTACAGAAAGGAGCTGGAGTGGATGCGAAGACAGCCCAAAGCAAGAACAACAAAATCCAAATCCAGACAGGATGACTTTTACGAAACTGAAAAAATAGCTAAAACAGATACCCGTAAAGAAAAATTGGAGCTTGATTTTGAAATGAAAAGATTGGGTAACAAAATTCTCGAGCTTAGAGACATCTCTAAAAGTTATGGTGATAAATTACTGCTGAAAGATTTCAGTTATTCATTTCAAAGAGGAGAGAAAGTAGGAATTGTCGGAAAAAACGGTGCCGGAAAATCTACGTTACTGAATATCATTCAGGGATTTGAGCCAAAAGATGCCGGAGAAATCGAAACCGGGGAAACGATCAAATTTGGATATTTCTCTCAGAAGGGGCTGAAGTATAAGGAAGAAGAAAGAGTTATTGATTTCATTAAAGATATTTCAGAAAATTTTCCGTTAGCCAACGGAAGAACGATTACGGCGTCACAGTTTCTGAGATTATTCTTATTTGATGACCAAACACAGTATTCGCCCATTTCAAAGCTTTCAGGTGGAGAAAAAAGAAGACTGCATCTGATGTATATTCTTTATCAAAATCCAAACTTTCTGATTTTTGATGAGCCCACAAATGACCTCGACCTTCCTACTTTGACCGTTCTTGAAAATTTCCTTTTAAATTTTCAGGGAAGTTTAATTATCGTTTCCCACGACAGGTATTTTATGGACAGGATCGTTGACCATATTTTAGCATTTGAAGGAGAAGGAAAAATAAAAGATTTTATCGGAAACTTTTCAGAATACAGAGAGAATAAAAAGCTTGAAGACGGAAATCAAAAAAATGAAGATAAAAAAGCAAAAACGGTAGTTGAGAAAGCTGTTGAAAAACCGATAGAAATAATTGTTTCAAAACCACAGCCTCCAAAAAAGAAATTATCATTCAAAGAACAGCGGGAGTTGGAAACAATTGAAAAAGAAATTCCTGAGTTTGAAGAAAAGAGAGCTGCGATTTTAGAACAGCTAACTAATGAATCTGATTATGATACAATTTCAAAACTTTCCGCAGATCTTGAAAGTCTTTCTGAAAAACTTGAAAACCACGAAATGAGGTGGCTGGAGCTTCAGGACTAAATATAAAAATAAGAAAAGTTAGATATTGATTATCTAACTTTTTTTTATCATTGTAAAAATACTGTAAAGCAGAAAGGCAATTCCCAGCAGAAGAAAGCCATATCTGAGAAATCTGCTGTCATCAACCAATGTCAGGCTGATGACCACAAATAAAAGACCGATCACAGTAAAACTTGAACTTCTTTTTTTCATATTTTATTCTAATTAATTATAATCCGCATAAAAATTTTATTGTATGTTGAAAAGACACAGCTTCAGATTTTAAGGGTAGTTTAACTTAAATCTAAAATTTTACCTTTGGCGGAGCTTTCCAGCGCAGCTTCAATGATTTTCATGTTTTGAATAACTTCATTTCCTAAAGAAGGCAGAGCATATCCAAAAACAATATGCTCGTAGATCTGCTGGTAATAATTCATATAGTTTCCCGATTGGCTGGAGGTAGTAATCCTTTTGGATTCTGAGTTTTCATCAATATAATTCAGGATTCCGTCAGACTCTGTCAGAGGCTGCATCCATTCTTCTCCATACACAGGCACTGCTCCTGCTGCCAGTTGGTTTTCCTGGTCATCGGTCCGCTCCTGCAGAAAACTTCCTTTATCACCATGAATTTTATAGGCAAAATGATCTTCTTTTGTAAAGACAGAAGATTTCAATCTCAGTCTCAGATCATTTTTATAATACAGCAGAATTTCAAAATAATCATTGGCAAATTCTTCCCCCTTCATTGAAAATACGTCTGCAAATAACTTTTCCGGAAAGCCAAAGAGCTGCACGGCCTGATCTACAAGATGGGAACCCAGGTCATGAACAGAGCCCGAACCTGTTTGTTCAGGGTTTTCTTTATGTTCTTTTCCACTTGCCTCTGTACGGAATCTGTCAAAACGGATTTCCACTTCTCTGACAATCCCCAGTTTTCCTTCAGAAATAATTTTCTGAACCTGGAGATAATCTCGATCAAATCTTCTGTTTTGATAGACACTCAAAAAAAGATTTTTATCCTCAGCGAGTTTTACCAATTCTTCAGCTTCAGAAACAGTAGCGGTAAAAGGTTTTTCAACAATCACATTTTTACCTGCTTCCAATGCCATTTTTGTAAATTCAAAATGAGTCTGAACAGGCGTATTGACAACGACCACATCAAGATCAGCACCTTGAAGCATTTCTTCTACAGAACGGTAGATAACTGCATCAGGATACTTATCTTTTGATTCTTCTTTTGATCTTTCTACAATTGCAGACATTAAAAAACCGGGATGTTCTCTCAAAAACGGTGCATGAAAAATTTTCCCGCTCATTCCAAAGGCACAGAGACCTACTTTTACCAATTGCATACTTTTATTTTTAACAAATATATTTATAAAAAGCATTCAATTAAACACATTAGAATGTTTTTAGTGTTCAAAATTGAAAACATGAAAAACATATCAAAAAATAAAGATTTTAAAATAACCTGTAATCTTTTATCCATAAACGTAAAAAAAGTTAAAATGTGTGATTACTTCATATAAATTGATTTCAAATAGATCACATAAAAAAACAACCGAATTTTAAACAAAATACCAGTTAATTATTCAATTATTAATCAACAATTTTCATACATCGTAAACATGATAAAAATCAATTATTTTATTTTTAATAATTCTAAATAATAATAACTTATAGTTTACATTTGCGGCATCTAATTCTATTTCAAAAATCTAAACCATGAAAAAAAGGATTTTTTCCTTAGGACTTATAGCGCTTACAGCATCGGTGAGTGCACAGATGAGAAACAATTCTGAATCTGATACCGTCAGAGTTCAAACTATTGAAGATGTGAATCTCCATAAAACAGGAAATCCAAATAGTGCCACTCCACTATCTACCAAATCAAATCTTACGGTAATGGAAACGCCTCAGCCCATCGCAATAGTTACGCATGAGATTATCGAACAGCAGCAGGCAAAACAATTGGGTGATGTACTACAGAATGTAAACGGGATATATATAACTTCTTCCAGAGGAAATTCTCAGGACAGCTTTGGGGGCCGTGGTTTCATTTTAGGAAATGATAATATTTTTAAGAATGGAGGCAGGATAAACAGCGGTGTATTTCCTGAAGTAACCGGTCTGGAAAGAGTGGAAGTCTTAAAGGGTGCCAATGCAATGCTTTACGGAAATACCGCTGCAGGAGGAATTATTAATATGATTACCAAGAAGCCGAAGTTCAACTTTGGAGGAAGTGTCGGAATGAACGCAGGAAGCTGGAATTCTTACAAACCAACTGTAGATATTTATGGGCCTCTATCACAAAATATAGCATTCAGGGTAAACGGAGCATATGAATATGCTGAGAGTTTCAGAGATGTGGTGCAGTCAGAGAAATATTATTTCAATCCTTCCTTTTTATTTAACTTAAGCAGCAGATCTCAGCTGATCGTTGAAGCAGACTATCTTAAGAATAATTTCACTCCGGATTTTGGAATTGGTGCTATTACAAATCCTGATCAGAGTTTCCGACTTAATGACTTACTTCCCAGAAATGCATTCCTGGGAACTGAATGGCAGTATCAGAATGTAGAACAGGTTTCAACCAATGTAACTTTTAATCATCAGTTCAACAGCAAATGGACTTTGAATGCGATGGCATCATATCAGAATTACACCAAAGATTACTTCTCAACCGAAAGAGCGCAGTGGAGTTATGAGAAAAATACCAATCGCTTAGCCTGGGCTACAAGAAATTTAAACCGGACATACAACGAGCAGAATTACATCAGCTTACAGGCTAACATTAATGGTGATTTTAATACCGGGGCAATCAATCACAAAGTTTTAATCGGAGCCGATGCTGATTATGGTGCTGCAGATTCTTACACTTATTACAACCCTGCTATCAGTGACGCAAAAAAAGCTGCCTTCGGAACCTCTTATATTTATGGTGCAAACGGAGGAACGGGTTCACTGTACTTAGATGACCCTTCCACATGGAATGGAGGACAGATGCCCAATGCTGAAAAACTTGAGAAGAACAGAATCAATACAAGAAGAATCGGAGTCTATGCACAGGATTTTGTGAGTCTGACGAATCAATTTAAAGTTATCGCAGGATTACGTTGGTCTTATATAGAAAATATGCCAACGATCAATACAAAGTTTAGAACCAATTCAAAATCATTTACCAATAATACAGCTACTTCTGACCAGGCAGTTTCCCCTAAAGTCGGCATCATTTATATGCCTGATGAAAATCTTTCAGCATTTGCCACCTACACCAATTCCTTTGTAGCAAATACAGGTATTACCAGAGACGGAACAACACTGACCCCTACCCATATAGATCAGTATGAAGTGGGATTGAAGAAAAATTTATGGAACAATGCTTTAGCTTTCAACATCACAGCTTACCAGATTCTGTATAGAAATTATTACCAGAACGCTCTTGATGACAAAGGAAATCCTGTAGACCCCAACGGTCTGACAAAAGATTTCGCCGGAAAAATGCGAAGCAGAGGTGTAGAGCTGGATATTACCGGTAACCCTACTGAGAACATTTCCATAATAGGGGGGATCTCATATAACAATTCAGTTTATTTAGACACTCCTGAAATTTTCGGGTATGTAGAAGATCAGCGACTGGTAAGAACTCCGGCTACGACAGCCAATGCATCGGTTTTTTATAAATTCACAAAATACATTAAAGGATTAAAAATTGGTGCTGGTGCCTATTACATCGGTAACAGATTAGCGGGATGGAACGACACAAAGACAGGAGCAAACAGTTTAACGGTAAGAAACGGAGTAAGCAGAATCTTTGAGCTTAATGATTACACGACTGTCTCACTATCTGCAGGATATGACTGGAAGAAATTTTCTATACAGGGAAAAGTGGGTAATTTGTTTGATGTCGTTAATTATAATGTTCATGAAAATTATTCTGTAAACCCTATTACACCAAGAAACTATTATTTTACATTAACGTACAGACTGTAAATTTTAGAATTTAATACTGAAAATTTCCTTATTCAAAGTGGAAGTTGCAATTTTGGAGCTTCCACTTTTGAAATTTAAAAAATACGACCGGATATGGATAAGATTAAAGATACAAGAAGTTTTATGAGAATTACCCATCGTTATTTGGGATACTTTATGGCAGGAATTATGCTCATTTATGCATTGAGCGGAATACTTCTGATCTACAGGGATACTGATTTTCTGAAAAAAGAAAAGCTGTATGATAAAGTGATTGCCAAAAATCTTTCAGAAAAAGAACTTGAAAAAGAACTGAAAATAAAAAATTTCGAAGTTAAAAAATCTGAAAATAATATTCTTTTCTTCAAAGAAGGAACTTATAATACAGTTACCGGACAGGCTACATATTCTAAGAAGGAACTGCCATTCGTTTTGGATAAAATGTCTAAGCTGCATAAAGCGAAGTCTGCAGATACCCTGTCGCCACTCAATGCATTCTTTGGAGTATGCCTTTTTTTCTTTGTTGTATCAAGCTTCTGGATGTTTAATACGAAAAGCAAGCCTTTCAGACGGGGTATAAAATTTGCTATTGCAGGCTTTGTGGTATCTATAATCCTTCTGTTTTTATAAATTTCCGAGGCATAATTTTAGTTAAAATGTTAATGTCTGACTGCTTACTTTAAACATGACTTTCACCCATAACGGGGTAACATGTAGTGTTGTGGCACATTTATTGAATTGAACTGCATATCAAAATAATTAACATTTAACTTATTAAAATTATAAATTATGAAAAAGCTAATTTTTACAGGAATATTAGCTGTTGCAGGATTGACAGCTACAGCATACGCACAAATTCAAGAAGGAAACTGGATGGTTGGTAGTAGCTTAATATCAAGCAACTTTGGATTAAATACAGGAGCAGGTTATGATATCAAACTTCAGCCAAGAGCAGCATACTTCATCAAAGATAACGTTGCATTGGGGGGTTATGTTACTTTAGGTTTTTCTAAGCCGGGTGCAGGAGCATCAACTCAGTTTGATTATGGTGTTGGAGCATTAGGACGTTATTTTGTTTCACCGGGTGAAAAAGGAGTTGACAATTTATTAAACCACGGTAGATTTTTCTTAGAAGGTAACTTAGGTGTTGGTGGATTCAACGTTGAAAACGGAATCTCTACAACAGGATTAGACTTTGGTGTTGGTCCAGGTTATTCTTACTTTATTACTCCAAACATTGGTGTTGAAGGTTTAGTAAAATACAATGGTGTTACAGGTTTTGGTAATGAAGGATTGACTTCAAGAATCAGTTTCAATGTTGGTTTCAGTATCTATTTACCTTCATCTAAAGCAAAAGCAATTGCTAACGATGTAAAATAAGCAAATATTAAACACAATATACAAAAGCGGCCCGGGAAATTTTCCGGGCCGCTTTCTTAAAATTAAAACTAAACTATATATAATAAATAAAAAATCTAAGCCTATTCGTTAGGTTGTGGAGTGTACCGGAGATAAGGTTTAATCTCAGTAACCCCTTTTGGAAAAATACGCTGTGCTTCTTCTGTAGAAATGGAGGGTGGAATAATGACATCATCACCATTATACCAATTAGCCGGAGTAGCAATTTTATGAGAGTCTACCAGTTGTAATGAGTCTAAAACTCTAAGTATTTCGTTGAAGTTTCTTCCTGTTGAAGCCGGATAAGTAATAATCAGCCTCACTTTTTTAGCCGGATCTATGATCAGCAGAGAACGTACGGTCGCTGTTAATGAGGCATTCGGATGTATAAAATCATACAGTTCAGAAACCTTTCTGTCCTGATCTGCGATAATCGGGAATTTAACATCTGTATTCTGAGTTTCATTAATATCGTTAATCCAGTTTTGATGATCTTCTACTCCATCTACACTGAGAGCAATTACTTTAGTATCCCTTTTATCAAAATCAGACTGCAGCTTTGAGGTGTAGCCCAATTCAGTAGTACAAACCGGAGTATAATCCGCAGGATGGGAAAATAATATTCCCCACGAATTTCCGAGATATTTATAAAAATCAATATTTCCTGCTGTAGAGTCTGCCTGGAAGTTGGGTGCGGTATCTCCTAGTTTAATTGACATAATATTTTGCTTTATTAGTCTACAAATTTAATAGACTTTTTGTTACTGGCAAAATTTTTGCATAAAAATTTATTTATAATTTCGAAAAAACATTTATATGGAATATGGCTTAAGCTATGTAGATACGGTCTATAAAGTTTTACAAAATTGGTACATCGCATTTGCAAAGCTGACACCTAAGCTCGTTGTGGGGATTATTGTCTTTATGTTTTTTTTACTGACCAGCAAATATCTCAGTAAGCTGGCTGTAAAAATAATGCATAAGATTTTCCCCAACAGTAAACGAGAAGGATCCGTCATTACTTTTATCGGAATTTTCAGATTTATTATTATGATGATTGGATCCTTCATCGCCCTGGAAATTATGGGCTTCAGCGGATTCCTCTGGAAATTCATCGGAAGTCTTGGAGTTGCCGGGGTTATTGCCGGGGTTGCCCTGAAAGATCTGGTGTCAAGTATTTTTTCCGGTATGCTCATCGGCATTGATAAAGCCTTTAAAGTCGGAGACTACATTACAATCGGAAATCACTCCGGAACTGTGCAGGATATTGGATTCTTAACAACCAAACTCATCACCGATGACGGAAAAAAGGCATATATTCCGAATCAGGTAATTTTCAATGCGCCATTTTATAATATTACCGCTTCACCTCAGCGAAGAATTATTTTAGACTTTGAGATTCCGGCAGATGAAGATATTTCGAAGGCACAAAACGGAATCTTAGAGGTTATCAGGAATATTGAAAACATTGACAGGGCAGAAACTTCTGAGGTAAATTTCACCGATCTGAAGCAGGGAATTTTCACTATTCAGGCAAAATTCTGGATCAAAGCAGGCTCAAATATGATGCATATCAAAAGTGATGCATTAATGAAGATCAAAAAGCGTCTTGATACCGATGGTATTCCTTTGGTTACCCCGACAAGTATCAACATCACCAATACCTCTACGTCAGCAGACCAGCAAAAAGACAATATAAGACAGTAAAGTTTCATACCCTATAACAAAAAAACCTTCCAAAGCTGGAAGGTTTTATTATATAGAGCTGAGTGCTTATTATTTAGATAAAGAAGAAGCGTGGATCAGCATATCAACTAACTTGTTTGAATATCCCATTTCGTTGTCATACCACGAAACCAGTTTAACAAAGTTAGGAGAAAGCATAATACCGGCATCTTTATCGAAGATTGAAGTTCTTTTATCACCTACGAAATCCTGAGAAACCACAGCATCTTCAGTATATCCTAAAATACCTTTCAATTCACCCTCTGATGCAGCTTTGATTGCAGCACAGATCTCATCGTAAGAAGTTGCTTTTTCCAGTCTTACCGTAAGGTCAACTACAGAAACATCAACAGTCGGTACTCTGAAAGACATCCCTGTTAATTTTCCGTTTAATGAAGGAATTACTTTTCCCACTGCTTTAGCAGCACCTGTAGAAGAAGGTATAATATTGTTTAATGCAGCTCTACCACCTCTCCAGTCTTTTGCTGAAGGACCGTCAACGGTTTTTTGGGTCGCAGTTGTAGCGTGTACAGTCGTCATCAGACCTTCTACAATTCCGAAGTTATCGTGAATTACTTTAGCTAAAGGAGCAAGACAGTTGGTCGTACAAGATGCGTTTGATAAAATTTTGATATCATCTGTAAGATCAGTGTGGTTTACCCCCATTACAAACATTGGAGTGTCATCTTTAGAAGGAGCAGATAGAATCACTTTTTTTGCCCCGGCATTGATATGCGCAGCAGCACTTTCTTTATCTAAAAACAAACCTGTAGATTCTACGATATATTCAGCACCGATTTCGTTCCACTTTAGGTTATTCGGGTCTCTCTCAGCAGTTACTCTGATTTTTTTACCGTTTACTACAAGATCATTTCCTTCAACAGAAACTTCTCCCGGGAAAACTCCGTGTACAGAATCGTATTTTAACATGTAAGCCATGTATTCTGCATTGATAAGGTCATTGATCCCTACAACCTCAATGTTGTCTCTTTCAGTCATAGCTCTGAAAACAAGACGACCGATTCTACCAAACCCGTTAATACCTACTTTAATTGTTGACATAATTGTTTTGATTTATTTAATTATATAAAATATTAGATTGCTAAAATTTCTGAAATCAGCAGTAGATCCTGATTGATTTCATTGTGCTTTTTAATGGCATCTTCTATCGGAGTGTAAACAATTTCATTCGATCGCATTCCTGCCATTACATTGTTTTCTCCCACCATAAGGCCTGTTACTGCACCAAAGCCCAGTCTGCTCGCCAGAACTCTGTCGGCACAGCTTGGTGAACCTCCCCTCTGAATATGACCTAAAATAGCCACCCGGATATCGTATTCAGGAAATTCTTTTTTGGTCTGCTCCGCCAGCTCATAGATGTTTGCCAGTTTTTCACCTTCAGCTACCACAACAATACTTGAAGCCTTCCCTGTTTTTTCAGCGTTTCTGAAGTTGGTAAACAATTCAGCCATGCTGTCTTTCTTTTCAGGAATCAGAATATCCAGGGCACCGGTTGCCAATCCGCTGTTTAATGCGATAAACCCTGCATCACGGCCCATTACCTCAACAAAGAAAACCCTGTTGTGCGAAGTCGCCGTATCACGGATTTTGTCAATAGCATCCATAGCCGTATTCAGAGCTGTATCGAAACCAATTGTATTATCAGTACCGAATATATCGTTATCAATAGTTCCGGGAACACCGATGACGCGGATTCCAAACTCTTCATTGAAAATCTTTGCTCCGGTAAACGTTCCGTCACCACCGATACAGACCAAACCGTCAATTCCGTATTTTACACAATTGTCATAGGCTTTCTGACGGCCTTCTTTAGTTCTGAACTCTTTGGATCTGGCAGATTTTAGAATCGTTCCACCCTGATTGATTATATTTTTTACAGAACGGGGACCCATTTTCAGGAAATCATTATTAATAAGACCATTGTAGCCTTCTCTCACCCCGTAACATTCGATATCGTAATAATTTGCAGTTCTTACCACTGCCCTTAATGCTGCGTTCATCCCCGGAGAGTCACCTCCCGAGGTAAGAACTGCAATTTTTTTCACAGCACTCTCTCTCATTTATTTAAAAATTTCAAACACAAATCTACAAAAACAAGTTCAGATAACGGCAGTATCTCTGTAATAAGTTTTGATCAGCAGAATTCAGAAAGCATTACATTTTTGATCTCGAAAGCTGCAGATTTTATATTTTCATCCTGAGATTTTATTTAAATTTTTGGTGCTTATAGAAAACTTAATGTTTTTCCGTCAGATACTTCCAATATCTTTTAGGAACATGCTGAATATGAAGTTTCAGGTTTTTCCTTTCCACAATATTGGTCTTAGTAAAATACCTTTGCCAGAGTGTCTGGTAATTTTTCTCTTCATCATGAAATTTCTGCTGATATCTGTTGAGGTCAATTTTTTCTTCGGGATAGAAAAAATCACACGTTTGAAGATCATAAAGGATCCCGTAATTTCTTTTGAGATCATAGATCATCCATTTCTGATCCTGATATCGGTCTTTAAAATGTTTTCGGATCAGGGGTAATACATTGAAATCAGGATCAATTTTAGCGAAGAACACCTCATCCTGCATTTTCTCAAACCGTACAAAAGCGGTCATTCGGTGTCTCTCCCGGCTGATCGATTTTGAAATTTTCGCAATTCTTAAAATATCCTGATCAGCATAATTCTGAAGAATATTTTCTTTGGGATACCGGATTGACTGCCTTACTGCTGAGAGAATGATCTGTTCCAAATCAGATTCTTCGGATAAAAAAACTTTTACCAGTTCATGGACGCCTGATTTACCGATGTTGTCTTCTAATTTATTCAGAACTCTTTCTGATTTATCCTGTTGGGTGATTACTTCATGAATTTCAGCAAAAATATTTTCCTGATGAAACCTTTCCCTACTTACAATTTCAACATCAGTATACTTATATTCGAAAACCTCAAATATTGCCGTAAAAAGTCCGTCAAAACTTCCGTCGTAGAGTATGGTGACTATCATTAGTGTGAAAATTTATCAATGTGATAATGTGACAGTTTTAATGTGATAATGTAATAGTTTAGAAGTAGGATAATGTGACAGTTAAATGGGATAATATGCAAGTTTTAATGTGATAATGTAACAGTTTAGCAATGGGATAATGTGACCGTTTATTAGTTTGATAATGTAAAAGTTGTAAATTCATTATAATTTCATTGAGATGTTCACTCAGATAATTTTGGAATCCTGAATGATCTTATGCTGGTGAAGATGTAAAACATCCTAATTATTTCACCTGCATTATGAAAATCACCGGATTTAATCTGACCCGAAATATAAAAGATGTCTAAATTTAGCAAAAATGGACATTTAAAATTGCTTTACTAAAACAAAGTTAATTGCTGTGAAAACTGATTCTGAAACTTTGAAGTACTTCCCCCAATCAGAAGTTTTCTGAGATTGATATCCGTCAGATGTCTGAGAAAAACATTTCCCGCATTAAAATCAATAAAATATTTAGCCCTGTTAACCGCTGCGCCCAACTTCTTTAAATGATCAATCGTCAAAACCTGAAATCTCCTGGCAGAAACTATTTTTTTTGCGGTCTTCACACCTATTCCCGGAATCCTGAGAATAACCTGATAGTCTGCTGTCTGAAGATTGACAGGAAACTGATCAAGATGTCTTAGGGCCCAACTCAGTTTCGGATCTACTTCCAGATCAAGAAACGGCATGTGAGGATCTAAAATTTCATCTGCTTTGAATCCATAAAAACGCATCAGCCAATCTGACTGATATAAACGGTTTTCCCGAAGCATAGGCACTTCTGTTGTCAATGCCGGCAGCCTGTTATCTTCAAGTACCGGAACATAACCTGAATAATACACTCTTTTAAGGTTGTAATTTTTATAAAAGTGATCAGCAACTTTGATGATCTGTAAATCATTTTCATTAGTTGCTCCCACAATCATCTGCGTAGACTGACCTGCCGGGGCAAACTTCGGAACTTTTCTGAAAATCTTCTTTTCTTCTTTATATTGCGTGATTCCGCTTTGAATATATTTCATCGGATTCAACATATCTTCCCTGTTTTTTTCAGGAGCCAATAATTTTAACCCACTCTCTGTAGGAATCTCAATGTTGATCGATAAACGGTCTGCATATAATGCGGCTTCCTGCATTAGAAGATCACTTGCCCCCGGAATGGATTTCAAATGAATATAGCCATTAAAATTTTCTTCAAGACGAAGCTTTTTTGCAACACGCACCAGACGCTCCATGGTGGTATCAGCGTTTTTAAAAATGCCGGAGCTTAAAAATAAACCTTCAATATAATTTCTGCGGTAAAAATTAATCGTTAAATCTACCACTTCTTCCACCGTAAAAGCAGCTCTTTTAATGTCATTTGAACTTCGCGATACACAGTACGCACAATCGTAAATACAGTGATTGGTCAAAAGAACTTTGAGAAGAGAGACACATCGCCCGTCTTCTGTATAGGTATGACAAATCCCGCTCGCAGAACTGTCTCCCAGAGCACCTTTTTTATTCTTCCTCGATCCTCCGCTTGATGAACATGACACGTCATATTTCGCAGCATCAGCGAGGATTTCTAATTTTTCTTTCAGACGATCAAAATTCATACTTTAAAAAATTTAATATCATTCTTCAAACACATCAAGTCAGATCAGGTTAAAGTTCAACGTTTAAAAACTTTCAGACTTTTTATGGTTTAAATTATTTTTACTATTCAAAAGTAAATCCAATATTGAGATATATCACTCTTTTTTCAACGAACTTATCAACAACAGGCATAAACAAATTTACTATATTTACCATTATTAATTTATGCGTGAAGTCTTAAACGGGTGGTAATGCCTTCTTTTATTAAAAAATAACTTACTTATATGAATCATCAACCGGTGGAAGGTTTTTCTAAACTGACCAAACAGGGAAAAATTGACTGGCTTGTCAATGAATATCTCGAAGGAAACTCAGATTATCAGAATATACTTAATCAATACTGGAATGAAAATGCTGATCTTCAGAAACTTCATGATGAGTTTTCTGAAAATACAATTTCCAATTTTTATATGCCCTATGGAATTGCCCCTAATTTTCTAATCGACGGAAAACTGTTGGCTTTACCTATGGCTGTTGAAGAAAGTTCAGTGGTCGCTGCGGCATCAAAAGCTGCAAAATTCTGGATTGATAAAGGAGGCTTCAAAACAACGATTATCAATACTACAAAATTAGGTCACACTCACTTTATCATCAATGTAGAATCTCATAAACTTCAGCATTTTTTTAATTTTAAATTAAAGAAAAAACTTTTTGAAGCTACCGAAAGCATCACTGCCAACATGCGAAATCGCGGCGGCGGAATTTTAGAAATAAAGCTGGTTGACAAAACTGCTGAAATGCCGAACTACTATCAGTTGAAAGCAAGCTTTGACACTGTAGATTCCATGGGTGCAAACTTTATCAATTCCTGCCTGGAACAATTCGGGAAAACTTTAAGGGAACAGATTTCGCTTGATGAAGATTTTACGCAGGAAGAAAAAGATTCCCTGCAGGTGGTGATGAATATCCTTTCCAATTTCACTCCTGACTGTATTGTGAGAGCCGAAGTTTCCTGTAAAATTGACGATTTGAAAGATGACAGCGGAATTTCTAATGAAGAATTTGCCAGAAAATTTAAACAGGCGGTAACGATCGCTGAAATTGAACCCTTCCGTGCGACAACGCACAATAAAGGAATCATGAATGGCGTTGATGCTGTGGTTATTGCAACCGGAAACGATTTCAGAGCAACCGAAGCCTGCGCGCATGCATATGCAACAAAAGACGGAAAATATTCTTCATTGACACACTGCACGATTGATAACGGAATTTTCAGATTCTGGATTGATCTTCCCATATCCGTAGGTGTGGTCGGAGGCTTAACGAACCTTCATCCTCTGGTAAAGTTTTCTCTGGCATTATTAGGTAAACCTTCTGCACAGGAATTGATGAGCATCCTGGCTGTTTCAGGTTTGGCTCAGAATTTCGGGGCTTTAAGGTCTCTGGTAACTACAGGAATTCAGAAAGGACATATGAAAATGCATTTGCTTAATATTTTAAACCAAATGGGTGCAACAGAAGAGGAAAAACAGCATTTTGTAACGTATTTTAAAGATAAGACCGTTACACACCATGAAGTCATCAACGAGTTTAACAGATTAAGAGGTCAATAATGCTGCAAATTACAGGATCATTACTTTTTATTGCCTTCGGATTATTCTTAAAAAACACCAATAATCAGGGCTTTCAGCGGTCACGCAGATTCTCTGTTTTTTTTATTGTCTCAGGAATTCTGACTTTGATCGGTAGTATTATCCTGATGTATCTTAAATCCGGACAATGAAAAAATGCTTACTTTTTTTACTGATCTCAACTATTTGTTTTTCACAGCAGAAGAATGTAAGGGTCAGCAATCTGAAACCCCAATCTGAAAATTATAATTTTCCGGTTGTTTCCTTTCCTTCAAAACCTTTGATCGAAAATAAAATAAATATATTTTTACAGGTCAGTGAACTGGAATACATTCCGGGATCAGGAAAAAATCCTTTTCAGCTGGCCTCAACCGCAACCAACTCATATCAGAACTTTGTCTATTTCTATGAATGGAAAAAACTGGAGACGCCACAGAATATTTTAAGCCTGTCAATAGACGGTGAAGCATCAGGAGCTTATCCTGAAGGTTTTTCCGAATGGAAAAATTTTGATTTGCGAACCGGAAATCACATCAATATTCAGGATATTTTCAAACCGGATTCAACCGGTACGATTGAAAAAATAATCAATAAAAATGTCGGTGATAAAATTCAGGGGTTTTTAAATGAAATAAAATCGCATTCTGATCATGATAATGACGAAAACGAACAGATCCGTATGTATGAAGAATGCCTGGAATCTGTAAAAGACAGCAAATTAGTTTATACCAAGTTTTTTTTCGGGAAAGACAGGTTAACGATTGTGAGAGAACGCTGTTCGAACCATGCGATGCGGGCTTTGGATGATCTGGGAAGTTATGAAATTGCATTGCCGTACAAAGATATTCAGCAATATCTGAGTGCTTACGGTAAAAATTTATTATCAGAATCTGAGAAAGCAGTGAGAAAGAACACGGTTGAAAATAAATTATACAAAGGTAAAATTGATCAGAGATACCCTATCACACTTTTGATAAAACAGATTTATGAAGATGGCTCATTTTCCGCTTTTTACTGGTATGATAAAAACAGAAAATTGATCGAGTGGACAGGTAGTTTAAGAAACAGTCATATTTCAGTAACAGAGAATGATTATCACAGTGAGGAATTAAAAAAATGGATTCCGAAAGCATCCATAGAAGCTGACGTAAAAGGCAATAAAATCGTTGGCACTTGGCAGGATTACCAGACAAAAAAATATTTAAATCTTGAATTAGAAGAATTATAAAATGAAAACAATTACTTTAGTCTTCGGTGCCGCTTACGGCATGTTATCCGTTATTTTGGGTGCTTTCGGAGCACACGCTTTAAAGAAAATATTATCCGTTGAAAGACTGGAAAGTTTTGAAACGGGTGTACGCTATCAGATGTATGCCGCATTCTTTTTATTGATTGCAGGCTACATTTTAAAATTTGATACCTCATCTCAAAAATGGATTTCTCTCTTGATGATTGCAGGAACAATTCTTTTTTCTTTCAGTATTTACGGATTGAGTTTACAGGATTATCTGGGAGTAAATCTGAAATTTTTAGGACCAATTACTCCGCTTGGGGGATTGTTTATGATCCTGAGCTGGCTGATGCTGATTTTTTATTTTCTGAAGAATAGAATTTGAGATCATTTTTAAATGTAATGAATCTATTAAGAAGTTAAGAATAAGCAAGCTTAGCTTTGTTTTAAGCAGAATGTTGTATACATCTATTTGATTTTACCTTTTCCAACCTTCTGCTTTATCTTCCCAATGGTTCAATAAACAATTTCTATCTAAAACAAACACACTTACGAATGATGATCGTAATTTTAAAATAAAGTAAAATGAAAATCAAAAGAAGAAGACGCTTAATACGGACATTTAATCTTTTAGATCAACCCATCAGATTTAACCCGTTTGTATTCAGCCGGACTTTTTTCATGTGGGCAGTAACCGGTCTTGTGGGCGGTATTATCGCAGGACTTTACTGGATTGTTTTAGAACATTTTACAGAATTTTTAATACAGTTTCAAGGTTGGATGGTCATCCCTACCATGGCCATCTGTGGCTTGCTGGCAGGCCTGGTGATTCATTTCATTGGAGACCCCGGGGAGATCCACCTGATCGTCAATAACATCAGGTTCAATAAAGGGAAACTGGATCCCAAGAACAATCCTTCTATGATTTTATCATCCCTTTTCTGCGTGGCATCAGGCGGAAGTCTGGGTCCGGAAGCACCGCTCGTTCAGGTTACGGGCTCAACCGGAACCTGGTTGGGGAAAATTTTCAGGCTGAAAGGTGAAGAATTGCGTTCATTAAGTATTGCCGGAATGGCTTCGGGTTTTACGGCTCTGTTTGGCGCACCGCTTGGCGGAAGTCTGTTCTCTCTGGAAATCCTGCATCACCGGCATGCTGTAGAATATTATAAAGCTATTATCCCGGCATTGGTAGCAAGCTGTTTCAGTTATGCTGTCTTTGCACTGATCATTCATTTGGGAATCGGAGCGACATGGGATTTAAAAGCTTACCATTACTCGGGAATTTATGACTTTGCTTATGCTTCCGGATTTGCAGTATTAGCCACTTTCATCGGCTGGATTTTTATTTTTGTGGTTAAGTTTTTTAAAAAAATATTTGAATACCGAAATTTTCCGATCTACATCAAAACACTGACCGGAGGAATTATTTTAGGGATTATCGCTTACTATTTTCCGCTTACAAGGTATTTTGGACACCACGAAATCAACGAACTGATCAACGGAAACTTTGCCCTCAACTTTTTAATCCTCATCTTAATTTTTAAAATAGTAGCGATTGCTGTTACGGTTACTTCAGGCTGGAGAGGAGGTTTTATTATTCCGTTATTTTTTGTGGGAACTACTTTAGGATTGATCATTCATCAGATTTTTCCTTCTGTAGATACTACTTTAGCCATTGTAAGCTGTATGGCAGGAATTAATGCATGTGTAACCAGAACCCCAATGAGCACGACGATCATTCTGGGAACTTTAACCGGTTTCACCTATTTCGTCCCGATACTGTTTGCGAGCCTGACCGGTTATTTTCTGGCTCCTAAAATTCCTTTTATCGGTTCGCAGTCAGAAAAATTATCTGAGGAGTAAATAAGGTTGTAAAGTACTTCAGGATAATGGTGGTAATTCCGAAAAAACTGATTCGCGTGCTGCAAAATTAACAGGTAAAAGATTGCTGACTAAAATTTAAAATTCTCATTCAGCCATTTCAATTTATTATAGCTCTTGAGAAATTTAGCTTTCAGTTCGAGGTTTTTCTCCTGCGCTTCAATGAGTTTATTTTCCCGTGAATTAATAAGGAATAATGAACTTTCACCGTTAATATAGCGAATCTCTTCTGCATTTAGGAGTTTTTTATAGTTGCTTAAGTTACTGTCTGCCAAATTAATCTGAGATTGATAATTAATGACTTCATTAATATAGGTTTCTATCTTGGTATTGATTTCCCTGCCTTTCAATTGTAAATCCTGCTGGTTTTGTAAGATCTTGATTTTCGCAATCTGATAATCAGCCTTAGCCTGCCTCAGGAAAACCGGAATTTCAAGCTTTATTCCATACTGAAAGTTATTATCGAATAGCGGGAGATATTCTGCTCTGTAATTTTCTTTATTAAAAAAATTGTACGTAAAATCTATTTTAGGAAGAAAACTCTGCCATTTCAGTCTTCTTTCACTTTCCAGGATATTTTCTTTCTGAAAATAATACTGCATAGAAGCATTTGCTTCGATTCTTTTTTCCCTTACTTCCTGGATGAGAAAATCAAAACCTGCATATCCAATATGATCATTAAGTTCCGTGGAAGGAAAAATCATTCGTGTAAGCGGATAGACCTCCTGTTGATTTTTCCATAAAAACATCTGCAGATCCTGAGTACTTTTAACATAATTAAGATATGCATCTCTTTCCTGAAGCTGGAAACTCTGAAGCTGCGATGCTGCCTCTACCGTATCTATTGCAGGCCTCTCGCCGTATTCGTATGTTCTTTTTGTCAGTTTAAGTCTCTCCATATTAATCTCAACCGATTTTTTCTGAAGGTCATAAATCTCAAAATTTTTAACCCATTCCCAAAAAGTATTTTCTGCATCCAGAAGAAGCTGATTGGTAAGGATGACCTGCTCTGCCTGTGTCATTTTCAAGGCAAATTTAGCCTGATCAAGTACTGCTCTTCTTTTATCATACAGAAGATTTTTTGCCAGAGGAATGGTTATTCCGAATTGCGCCAGTCCGCCTCTGGTATCACTGTTATTAAGTTTTTCACCATTCAGGTAATTATAGCTTCCGTTAAGATCAATCCCATACCATGTAGGAATATCGAGCGCTATGTTTTTTTGCTCATAATACTGCGTTCCGTCTATATTTTTCTCTCCTGCTTTTGCTGAAAGTATGGGATCAAAATTTCCTCTGGCACTGGTAATTTCAGCTTCGGCAATTTTATTCTGAAGCTGGTATTTAAATGCCAGCGGATGATATTGTTTTACGATGGAAAGAAATTCCTGATGAGAAAGTTTTAACGAATCCTGTCCGAAAAAAAAATCGGAAAACAGCACCATCGTGAGAACAGTCAAAATTTTACTTCGCATTTTCATCTGCCTGCGCTTTATTCGTTTTTACTTCATAATAATCAGGTGGGAAACCGTTGATATTTCTCCATAATTCGTACCAGACCGGTACATCATTTAAAATGGCAATTCCCTGTACGCCGGTTCCTATTTTTATTTTCGGCGGCCACTGCTTTTCATTTTTATCCTGAACAATCAGTGCCTTGAAAAGCCCGTTTGCACTGATATTATTTTCTACTGCAATTACTTTTCCTGCAAATGTTCCGTAACTTGAATTCGGCCACCCCGAAAAAACGATTGCGGGAAATCCGTCAAAAATACACATCACCCGCTGCCCCTCTTTCACTAAAGGCAAATCGACAGGCTTTATATAGATTTCTACAGCGTAATCGACTTTATCAGGAACAATGGTGGCGATGCTTTCTCCGTCTTTTAAGATTTCACCTATTCCTGCTTTATTGATCTGTACTACCTGGCCGTCCTGTGAGGCAATAATAAAGTATAATCCCTGTCTCGCCCGATAGTTGGCAACCTGATTCTGGAGTTTTGCAATTTCACCGTCACTTCCTTCAATCTGACCCATATTCTGAAAGCGTTCGCCTTCAATCTTACTCAGTTTTTCGGTATAATCCTGTATGGTTGCATTCTGCTCGATCCCTGTGTTTACAATTTCCTGCCGGGTCTGTGCAACTTTATTTTCAGCTGAAGTTTTTTTTGCGGCTGCATTCTGATAAGATGCACTTCGCTGTTGGAACTGAGTTAGGGAGACGAGCCCTTCGTCATACATTTTTTTCTGCCTGTTAAATTGATCTTCGCTTAGTTTCAATTCGTTTTCTGCAGCGGAAAGTTCTGCTTCTTCACCTGTCAGTTTATTGTTCAGCTGGCTGATTTTTATAGTAAGCTGATTCAGTTTCAGGTCCCTTGCCGTATTCAGTGCCTGAAACTGGCTGTTAACGGTACCGACTTTCGCTTCATAATAATCTCTGACTCCTTTCTTCGCATCCACCTGCTGCTCAGTCCTCTGTACCAAAAGAGGATCTAAATAATCATCTTTCACCTCAGACAGCTGAAGCAGCGTATCTCCTTTTTTTACAAAATCTCCGTTTTTCACATTCCATTTGATAATTCTTCCTGGGATGGGTGAATTCAGCTGCTGTGGTCTCTGTTCCTGATAGAGTGTACTCACATTACCCTTAACATGGATATTCTGTGTCCAGGGTAAAAAAAGCACTACGAAACCTGCCAGGAAAATGATTAAAAACCATCTTTTAACCTTCGACTTTTCATTGATATGATATATATTTTCGAACGACTGCAATTTCATTTTTTAAAAATTTTTATTAAACAATTTCCAGAGTACCGTGCTGCAGATGAAGATGCTGATCAGCAAGCTGCGTTAGTGTTTGATTCTGAGAAACAATAATGATTGTTGTATTCCTTTTTATTTTATTGAGGTACAGCATCATTTTATTTTTAAATTCATCATTCATACCGTCGAGAGGATCTTCCAGTACAAGAAGTCTTTTGTGCCCCAGTAATGATCTCAAAAGCAGTATTTTCTTTCTTGAGCTAAAGGAAACTTCTGTATCTGTCTCACTTATTTCTGTATCAAATCCTGAGCTGAACTGGCTCGAAATATTATCGATACCGATTTCATCAGCGAGTTCTAAAATACTTTCGGGACTGATGTCTTTATTTCCGAGAATGATATTTTCCTGTACCGTTCCTTTAATGATCGTCATATCTTCCAGGTAAAGGCCTATCTGCGTTCTAAGCTCAGTTTTATTAATATTTTTCAGAGGGATCTTATCAAAAAGCACAGACCCGGAAGTCGGCTGGTAGAATCCTGCAATCATATTCAGCAACAGTGATTTCCCTGCCCCCAGTTTACCGGATATAACAGTAATTGTATTTTCGGGAATTTTAAAATTAACATTATTTAAGATGTTTTGATGTTCACTAAAAGAGAAACTTACATTTTTAAACTCAATCTCCAGCCCTTCTTTGTATTCACCTAAAACAATTTCCCCATTGTGCTCCTCCGGCAGATCGGTTACTTTATTCAATTTGGCAAGGGAGGCAATAACATCATAATAACTTTCAAGGCTTACAATGAGTTTTTCCACTGCTGTCATGATGCTTAAGACAACAATCTCTGTGGCTATGAATGCTCCGATGTTCAGTTTCTGATTAACCAAAAGATAGGTTCCGATAACGAGCATCGCTAAAGTAATGATGACTTTAAAAGCAATGATTGTTTTATACTGGATGACCAGAACGCGAAAATGGGAAGTCCTGAAATTAAGATAGCCAACCACCCGCTCATCAACTCCTGAAAGATGCACTTCACTTGTAGAATTGATTTTGAATGTTTTAACTGATGCTGCAATATCTTCAAGCCATGATGCAACCTGATATTTTTTCTCACTTTCTTCGATACTGGACTGGATTCCGCTGTCCATGGTAAATCTGAAAATAATAATAACACAGATAATGACCAAAGCTCCGAAAATCAAAAACCAGGGATGGTAAAATGAGAGCAGCAGAATACCAAAAATAATCTGAA
Source organism: uncultured Chryseobacterium sp. (assembly GCA_963526305.1). Lineage (GTDB taxonomy): Bacteria > Bacteroidota > Bacteroidia > Flavobacteriales > Weeksellaceae > Chryseobacterium. The sequence continues at coordinate 162,823 of CAURNW010000007.1, forward strand.
TAATAGCTGTTGGAATTTCCAACAGAATTTTTGAAATTCCTTTCTGCAGATTCTGTGTATCAAAAAAACGGTTGACCAATTCCGGAAGATAGTATTTCCTTGTTTCACTGAGATTGACTTTCGGAAGTTTTTCTGCAAATGCAAGTGAAAACTCTACAAAAATTTTCTGCTGAATTTTCTCAATAATCTGCATTACTTTTAACCTGAAATATCCTACAAGCCAGGTTCCTATTACAACAAAAATAATTAGAATGTAGATCGAAGTTGCCATCGTTGCTCCCATTACAAAACTTACAATCGACTGTATCCCCAAGGGTACACTCAACTGTACAAGACCATTCAGGATGGCATAAAAATAAATATTGGTAACATCTTTTTTCTCTTTTGTAACGTATTTAAAAAGGTTGTAACCGTGTTCTTTAGAAGTTTTTTCCATAGAATTATTTATTTGAGTAAAGTAAAGGTAATGTGACGTAAATATTTCAGTACATATTTTTTGTGTTCCATCTTATCAATATAATTATCGGTAAGTTTTGGCAGATGTTCGCTGAAAAACTGCTGATTGTGAGCTGTCTCAAGTAAAGTACTGGCAAATGACAGAGGAAACTGAAAATCAGGCTTTGCTTCAGAAAGTACAGTACCGCAAAAACTGCAAAGACTTTTTAAAGGATTAAAAACCAATTCTCTGTTGATCTCGTCAACTTCTTTTACCAGATAAGATTTGCTGCTTTCGGAGATCACGATAGCATGCAGTTTAGACAAATCATAATCCTCCAGCATACTCTCATAATTATCCTGATGAGTAATGATACTGAGAAGTTTCTCGACTTTTTGCGATGGATCCTGAATCTCTAAAAGCCGAAATTTCGAAATCAGTTCCAGATACGACCAATACCAGTTCAGAATATAGGTGAGTAATTTGTATTTTGACGAAAAGTAGCGGTAAACTGTGGCCTCTGTCGAATTTATTTTATGAGCAAGTTTCCTGAAAGTAAAATTTTCAAAACCGGTCTCACTAATTAATTCTATTGAATTTTTAACAATCGCTTTACCGACATCGCTGCTTTCGGGATCCCGGAGGTACAGATTTTCACTTACCTTAAATTTGATTTGAAATTCCATTATAAAAATTTGATTCAAAAATTAGCAATACTAACAGCAAAGATATTAAAATTTTTTAATTAATAGCAATACTATCATTTATGATTGTTATGCAATTTTGATTTATTCATTAAGAAAACATTTTAACAATAAAGAATACTTCTGATATATGAAATCATAAAAGAAAATTATTAATAAATAGAACTGTTTTTTGAGATATGATGCAGAAAGATATATTTGAGTATCGCAATCCTTCAAAAGATAGATAAATTACTTTCTAAATCTGTGGTTTTTTAGTAAATTTGTCAACCTTTAAATTTTAAAATAAAATAATAAAAATAATATGAATCTTCACGAGTATCAATCAAAAGAGATTTTATCAAAGTACGGAGTAGCAATACAACGTGGTTTCGTAGCGAATAATGTTGACGAAGCTGTAGCTGCTGCTGAAAAACTCACTGCAGAAACAGGAGCTCAGGCATGGGTAGTAAAAGCACAAATTCACGCAGGTGGCCGTGGTAAAGGAGGCGGTGTAAAGTTTTCTCCGAACATGGATAAACTGAAAGAAAACGCTCAGAACATCATCGGAATGCAGTTGATTACCCCTCAGACTTCTGCTGAAGGTAAATTGGTAAATTCCGTATTGGTAGCAGAGGATGTATATTATCCGGGAGAATCTGAAACCAAAGAATTCTATGTTTCTATTCTTTTAGACAGAGCTGAAGGTAAAAATACAATCGTATATTCTACTGAAGGAGGAATGGATATTGAGCACGTTGCTGAAGTAACTCCGCATTTGATCCACAACGAACTGATCGATCCTACTTTGGGTCTTCAGGGTTTCCAGGCCAGAAAAATCGCTTTCAACTTAGGTCTTGAAGGAAATGCGTTCAAAGAATTTACAAAATTCATCACTTCTTTATACAATGCTTATGTAGGAATTGATGCTTCTTTATTCGAAATCAATCCTGTATTAAAAACTTCTGATAACAAAATTATCGCTGTTGATGCTAAAGTAACCCTGGATGGAAACTCACTGTTCCGTCACAAAGATTTAGCTGAATTGAGAGATACAAGAGAAGAAGATCCTTTAGATGTTGAAGCTGGTGAAGCTGGTCTTAACTTCGTAAAGCTTGATGGAAACGTTGCCTGTATGGTTAACGGAGCAGGTCTTGCAATGGCGACTATGGACATCATCAAATTGTCTGGTGGTAACCCGGCAAACTTCCTTGACGTTGGTGGTACTGCTGATGCTGCAAGGGTACAGACTGCTTTTGAAATTATCTTAAGAGATCAGAACGTAAAAGCGATCCTGATCAACATCTTCGGAGGTATTGTAAGATGTGACAGAGTTGCACAAGGTGTTGTAGATGCTTACCACGCTATGGGAAGCCTTCCTGTTCCGTTGATCGTAAGATTACAGGGAACCAATGCTGTAGAAGCTAAAAAATTAATTGACGAGTCCGGACTTCCTGTACACTCTGCAATTACTTTAGAAGAAGCTGCCAACAAAGTAAAAGAAGTTTTAGCTTAATTTTTAAGTTATTTCATTTATATAAAATCCGTTTTCGATAGAAAGCGGATTTTTTTGTTAAAATATTTTTTCGTGTGGTATAAATTATTAATTTTATACTAAACATTCCGATGAAAAGATATCTCTTGTATTTTTTAATTCCCATCCTTTACAACTGTCAGTCTCAGATGAGCAATGGCGCCCACCTCAACCAAAGGGAAATTCAGTTTGAGGATAAAAACCATTATCCTTTTTCTTTGACGAAAGAAGCTTTTCTTGTCATCGATTCCCAGCAAAAAATGGATGATGTTTTTAAAATTATTCATCAGCACAGTATTGGAAAGAGACTCTCCCCTATTCCAACAGTTTCAGATAACGAGATCTATATCGTTATACACCCCAAAGTAACAAATGATAATGACATTTCCATTGACTCAATAAGACTTCAGAAAAGCATTCTTTATGTGTATATCAAAGAATTTGACAATCCTAATGTCAGTCATCAAACAAAGGACTCAACTCATGTTCTTATAAAGCTGAACGAGAAAATAACTTTCAAAAACATCATCATCAAATATGATCATAAATAATAAAATCATGCAAAAAAAAACCTTTACACTCTCTTTTCTGCTGCTTGCTGTTCTGAGTTTTGCACAACATAACTACTGGACAAAGCTCAACCGGAATACCAATACTACCGATGAACTAAGACCCAGATGGACCACTCCAACAACTTTTTCATTATATCAACTTGACATTGAGAAGATAAAAAATGATTTAAAAAAAGCCCCACAACGTTTTTCAGGGAATGAAAACCTAGTCATTAAATTTCCTGATGCTGACGGTAATATGAGAAGCTATATTATTCAGGAAGCTTCGGTAATGGAACCTGCATTACAGGCAAAATTTCAGGATATCCGATCATACATCGGCTGGGAGAAAGGAAATTCTTCCAATACCATCCGCTTCAGTGTAACACCGCAAAATGGGGTAAGCGTGATGTATTTTGACGGTTGGGAGGTAAGCTACATGGACAGTTACACGAAAGATAATTCTTCTTTTATTCTATACAGAAGAAAAGATTTGCCAAAGAACGACAGACTCTTTAAATGTCATGTGGAAGACGCATTAGATCAAAAAAACATTTCGGGTACAGGGTCAGATCAAAAAGCTCCGTTAGTTACTGACGGACAGTTCAGAACATACAGACTGGCATTAGCCGCAACCGGGGAATACACGACATTTCATGGTGGAACGGTTGCAGGTGCGATGAGCGCAATGGCTGTCAGCATGACACGGGTAAATGGGGTCTATGAAAAAACAATATCATCAACCATGGTCATGGTCGCCAATAACGATCTTTTGGTATATACCAACGGAGCAACCGATCCTTATACCAATAACGATGGCTCTGCTATGTTAACTGAAAACCAGAATACCGTCGATGGTATCATAGGATCTTCAAACTATGACATCGGTCACGTGTTCAGCACAGGAGGTGGCGGAGTTGCTTATTTAGGTTCGATATGCACAAGCAGCAAAGCCGGAGGAGTAACAGGATCAGGTGCTCCGGTGGGAGACCCTTTTGATATTGATTATGTAGCCCATGAAATCGGACATCAATTTGGAGGCAATCATACCTTCAGAGCAAATACAGGATCATGCAGCGGCAATGCAAATACCAATACCGCGTATGAACCGGGAAGCGGAAGTACGATCATGGCATACGCTGGAATCTGCGGATCCAATAACAACGTTCAAAACAACAGTAACTCATATTTTCATGCAGCAAATGTTGCTGAAATGTATACTGTTATCAGAAGAAGTTCTGACTGCTCCGTTAAAACCCCTAATAACAATCTTGTTCCTACAGCCAACGCCGGAGCTGATTACATCATTCCGAAGGGAACTGCATTTGCACTGACAGGGACCGGCACAGATCCTAATAATGATCCCATCACCTATTTATGGGAGCAGTACGACCGACAAAGCAATACACAGCCACCGGTTTCTACTGCTACGGCTGGGCCTGTTTACAGATCGGTGTTGCCAACGACTTCTCCGACCAGATATTTTCCAAACATGACTTCTGTACTGGCCAATAATTTAGTCCCTAAGTGGGAAGTTACCCCGAGCGTTGCAAGAACATTAAATTTTTCACTGCTCGTTAATGACAACAAAGCGACAGGAAATCAGTCAGCCAATGATGCAATGATCGTAACAGTAACCAACGACGGCCCTTTCAACGTTACTTCTCAAACGACGAATACGGCATATAGTGCAGCTACACCTGTCACCGTAACCTGGAACGTTGCAGGAACCAATACAGGAACCATCAATACCCAAAATGTTACCATACTGCTGTCTAAAGACAATGGAGCAACATTCAATACGGTTTTAGCTGCCAGTGTGCCGAATAACGGTTCTGCAACAGTCAATCTGCCTAATGAGAATATTGCATCTGCAAGAATTATGGTTAAAGCGCTTGGGAATATCTATTTTGCACTGAACCCTTCTTACTTCTCAGTAACAGGTTTCTTAGCTACTTCTGAAGTTGACAAAAACATTTTTTCAATATTCCCGAACCCTGTTAAAGATGAGATCAATATCAGAATGAAAAATCAATCTGACTCCGGAAAATATTTAATATATGACCTGTCAGGAAAACTTGTGAAATCCGGAGAGATCAAAGGAAATACCCAAATCAGAACAGATGGTTTCCAAACCGGGAATTATGTCATTACCGTACAGTTGGAGAATGGTAAAAGTTATAACGAAAAACTGATTATTCAAAAATAAAATTATTAATACCAAGTGGCAGAGGTCTGGAATTTCCAGACCTCTTTTTTTTGATAAAAATCATAATTTTAATCCAGATTAAAAAAGATATTTACATCCAGAATCCTTACTTTTATAACACTATGGATAGGATCATTATGGAACCCAGATTTAAAGATTCACAACATTTCAAAGATTTTTGGAAAAACGGCAACGGAAAACAGCTGATTGATTTTTCCGGAGCACAGGTGAGTTTTACTGATTTTGAAAAATTTTCTAAGTACTTTCATCATGTAGATGTATTGGGTGATGCGGTTGTGAAAGATGTTTATTTTACTCAAAAATACAGCGAAGCTTCGCGGCAGATTGAGCATTATATCCGAAATGGGGTTTCAGAGAATGATGATGTTCCGGAGAGCGTAAAAAAACTTTTCAGTCAGACACAGGAAGTTCCTCACTGGCTTGATGACAGCCTTCTGAGGTGCGGTGCAGAACTCTGTATGAGAAGCAATATCGATTCTCTCATTTCCCTGCGTGATTACTGCCTTATCGGCGGTTATGATTATGCATACCTCAACAAGCCGCTCATCGTGACAGAAGCCCTGAAAAAAGGGGCCGTAAAACGACTGTCGGAAACCTTGGATTTCTGGGTCAATGTGACCCGGTACGAAGCTTTGGAAATCCATAAAAAAGGGTATGAATTTGCTATAAAAACGCGACTGATCCACTCGTATGCCAGGCTGTCTGTCAAAAAACACTATAAAAGCTGGGATACAGAAAACTGGGGAGAGCCTATCAATTCATGGGATATGATGGCTACCTATATTGGCTTCAGTCTTGTATTTTTACACAGTCTCAAAAAATTGGGCAACACGATTTCTGATGAGGAAGAAAAAGGGCATTTTCATCTTTGGAAATACATCGGTTACCTCTTGGGAATCCCTGAAGAACTTCTGCCAAACGATAAGAAGCAGGCAACAGAATATTTTTACCTCTGGACTTCCATACAGCCACCAGCCGATGAGGATTCGATCCTGCTTGCGCATTCTTTACTGAATGAATCTTTAGAAAATCCTATTTTGAAATATTCGTTTCAGAGAAAAAACCTCCGCTACCTGCACATCTGCTGTACATGGTTTCTGCTGGATCACGAAGTCTGCAAAAGACTCCGTATTCCCGATGTGCCATTTAAAAAAGGGTTTCCGATTACGAAAAGGATCATCAACAAAATATATGATTCTACGGTCAGCCGTGAAGCGCGTATAAAAAAGGGCAACAAAGACCAGATAAAGGTTTTGGAAGATTACCTGCGGGTTACCCAAAGTTCTAATTTTCATTAAATTTTTCAGGAGCCTCATCCCGCTTTCACTACTCGCTTTTTCTTATTTCGCCGTGCGAAAATAAGAAAAGAGCTCAGACATGCCGTTCAATCGGGGCTAAAAATCACCCGTCTTCGATGTCCGTTCGAATCTCCTCTCTTCACAAAGGGAATTACTGTCACAGATAATAGAACGATTCAAAAACAGTTCGGAAGCAGAATAAAATATTCAAAACATAAGCTTTTAAAAAACTTTTAAACGCAACAGATGATTAGCCCCGATTGACGCGGCATCCTTTTTCCGAAAGGGCTTTGCAAAAAGAAGGCGGAGGAAAAAGATACAGCAGAAAACGGGATTAAGCTCCTAAATATCAACGGTAAGCACTTGTCATTAAATACTGGATCCCTCATCACTTTTTTATTTTGTATCGAAAAAATTTATCATTATTTAACGTTAAAAACGACTTCCGAAAATAAATAATATTAGCTTTTAAAATTTAAATTATGTATTTTTGATAAATTATTTTAATACGATATGAGCAACATAGATGATAAGAAAAAAGCGCTTGCATTGGTGCTTGACAAGCTAGATAAAACATACGGAAAAGGAACGGTCATGACACTTGGTGACAGTGCAATTGACACGACGATCGAAGTCATCCCTTCCGGGTCGCTGGGATTGGACATTGCATTGGGCGTTGGCGGATATCCGAGGGGAAGGATTATAGAGATCTACGGACCGGAATCTTCCGGTAAAACAACGTTAACCCTTCACGCAATAGCTGAAGCTCAGAAAGCAGGTGGAATTGCCGCTTTTATAGATGCTGAGCACGCTTTTGACAGAGGTTATGCAGGAAAATTAGGAATTGATCTTGAAAACCTGATTATTTCGCAGCCGGACAATGGCGAGCAGGCTTTGGAAATTGCTGATAACCTGATCCGTTCAGGGGCAATTGACATCGTTGTGATTGACTCTGTGGCAGCACTGACTCCAAAAGCGGAGATCGAGGGGGAAATGGGAGATTCTAAAATGGGTCTTCATGCAAGACTGATGTCTCAGGCTTTAAGAAAACTGACGGCAACCATTTCAAGAACAAAATGTACGGTTATTTTCATCAACCAGTTGAGAGAAAAAATCGGAGTAATGTTCGGAAATCCTGAAACCACTACCGGAGGTAATGCTTTGAAATTCTACGCGTCAGTAAGAGTAGATATCAGAAAAGCAAGTGCTCCGATCAAAAATGGTGATGAAGCTGTAGGAAGCCGTGTGAAAGTGAAGATTGTAAAAAACAAAGTAGCTCCACCGTTCAAAATGGCAGAATTTGACATTATGTACGGAGAAGGAGTTTCCAAAACAGGTGAAATCCTTGATACGGCCGTTGATTTGGGAATTGTAAAGAAAAGCGGTTCATGGTTCAGCTACGGTGAGACCAAATTAGGTCAGGGCCGTGACGGGGTGAGAGACCTTTTAAAGGACAACCCTGAATTAGCCGAAGAGCTTGAAGGAAAAGTAAAAGAAGAAATCATCAATAATAAAAAGTAATTTTTTTATTGCTTTACAGATAAGACAGCCTCTCGGCTGTCTTTTTTTGTAGAGTCTAACCAGACCTGTAAAGATTACCACACAAAGTGAATAATTGTACAGAATTTCTTAATTTCCTGAAGAGAATCTGAAAATAAAATGCCAATCTGTCACTTTCTTTTCAATGGTATCTGTTTTGAGATTTTATAACCAAATTTAAAAATTCATAAAAATGACAAAAGGAAATATCAATGTTTCGGTGGAAAATATTTTTCCGTTGATTAAAAAGTTTTTATACAGCGACCACGAAATATTTTTAAGAGAATTAATTTCCAACGCAACTGATGCGACTCTTAAACTAAAACACCTTACCAACATCGGAGAGGCAAAGGTAGATTACGGAAACCCGAAAATCGAGGTGAAAATCGACAAAGAAAACAAAAAGCTTTACATCATCGACCAGGGATTGGGAATGACTGCCGAAGAAGTTGAAAAGTACATCAACCAGGTTGCGTTTTCGGGAGCTGAAGAATTCTTAGACAAATATAAAGATTCAGCGAAAGATTCAGGAATTATCGGACACTTTGGTTTAGGGTTCTACTCTGCCTTTATGGTTGCAGAAAAAGTAGAAATTATTTCCAAATCTTTCAAAGACGAGCCTGCTGTTCACTGGATTTGTGACGGAAGCCCTGAGTTTACTTTGGAAGAAACAACTGCAAAAACTGATAGAGGGACAGAGATCATTCTTCACATTGCAGAAGATTCTACAGAATTCCTTGAAGAAGCGAAAATCCGTGAACTGTTGATGAAATACAACAAATTCATGCCTGTTCCTATTAAATTCGGAACAAAAACGGAAACACTTCCATTACCGGAAGACGCTGCTGAAGATGCAGTAGCAGAAACTGTTGAGATAGACAATATTGTCAACAACCCGACTCCGGCGTGGACTAAATCTCCAAGTGAACTAAAGGATGAGGATTATAAAGCTTTTTACCATGAATTGTATCCGATGCAGTTTGAGGAGCCTTTATTTAATATTCATCTGAATGTTGACTATCCCTTCAATTTAACGGGAGTTCTATATTTCCCAAAACTGGCGAATAATTTAAATATCGAAAAAGATAAAATTCAGTTATACCAGAATCAGGTTTTTGTAACTGATGAGGTGAAAGGAATTGTTCCTGACTTCCTGATGTTACTAAGAGGAGTGATCGATTCTCCTGATATCCCTTTGAATGTATCCCGTTCTTATCTGCAGGCAGACGGTGCAGTAAAGAAGATTTCTTCTTACATCACCAAGAAAGTAGCCGATAAAATGGCTTCCCTGATCAACGAAAACCGTGAAGATTACGATAAGAAGTGGAACGACATCAAAATCGTTATCGAATACGGAATGATTTCTGAAGATAAATTCTTTGAAAAATCTGACAAATTTGCGCTGTACCCAACCACTGACGGAAAATATTTCCTTTGGAACGAATTGGAGGAAAAAATCAAACCAACTCAAACCGACAAAGACGGAAATCTGGTAATCCTCTATGCTACGAACGCTGACGAACAGCATTCTTACATCCAGTCTGCCAAGGATAAAGGCTACGAAGTTTTATTGTTGGATTCACCGATCGTTCCGCATCTGATTCAGAAATTGGAAACTTCAAAAGAAAAGATTTCTTTTGCGAGAGTGGATGCTGATCATATCAATAACCTGATCAAAAAAGACGAACCTGCAATCTCTAAACTTGATGAAACTGAAAAGGAGTCACTGAAGAAAAATGTGGAAGAGTCTATTAAAGATACAAAATTCACCGTTCAGGTAGAAGATCTGGACAGCACAGACGCTCCATTCACGATTACCCAGCCTGAGTTTATGCGTAGAATGAAAGATATGCAGGCAACCGGAGGCGGTGGAATGTTCGGAATGGGAGGTTTCCCTGAGATGTATAATCTGGTTGTAAATTCCAACAGTGAATTTGCCAGTCAGATTCTGAAAATTGACGATACAGAAAGCAAGGAAGGCTTAATCAGGCACGCACTTGACCTGGCTAAACTCTCTCAGAATTTACTGAAAGGAAAAGACCTTACCGATTTTATCCAGAGAAGCTATAAGCAACTGGAGAAGTAGATTTCGATTTAACATTGAAAGTTTAAGCCTGACAGAACCGGCGGAGCCCTTGGCTCCGCCGGTTCTGTTTTTAAAATTACACTGTTCCTATTCAGAGAACTGACCATTCAATTTCAGACTGTTTTACAGTTGCCCATCCCTGACGGTCATTTATAAACATTAAGATGTTACTGGTTCAGGCGGTTTTGTGTCTTTTTTCAGTATTCAGCACTCAAATAATTCTTATAACGCCGCTGACGAAACTTTTCACGTTTAATGGATTTTAGTATTTATCCTGTTCCTAAAAATCTTACATTTGTAAATAAACCAAGTTCAAATGTTTGAAATAACAATACAAATGCTTCCTTTTCTGATGGTTTTTAGTCTGGGGATTGCACTTTTTCATACTTTCATTCTATCAGGCTTATTTGAAGTAAAACTCAAACCGGGCTGGATCATGTTCCTGGCAGATCCTGCTATTGTAGCTGCCGGATATTTTTTATTTCCGCAACAATCCGGATGGATATTTGCCGGACTTTTTATCTCTGTCTTTGTCCTTGCAATTATTGCCATGATCACAAAAGGGATTCAGTCCGTTGCAGACAGTTTCAGAGAAGCGAGAGCCCAAAAAAAACCTGTCTGGAAAATCATACTGAGCGGCTTCGGAATTGTGTTTATCTACCTGGCTTTCTTTTATTTTGGAATTTATTCCATGTTCATCATTTTCTTCATCATTATCATCAGTTCAATTTTACCAAGTAACAAAAACCGTTTCTTTTTTTACCAGAGAAATCTTCCCACCTCAAAAATAAGAAGCGTCGCAATGGGAACGGCAGAAATTTGCGGCAGAGCAAAAGCTGTTACAAGCGTCGTTTCTCCTCTTTCTTCAACAACCTGTGTGGGTTATATCTATACAGTAGATGAGGTCAGTGAATCAACAGATGATGACGGGAGGACAAGCAGATCGTACAGAGAAATTAAAAGAAGACAGGAACTGCACCGGTTTCTGCTCCAGGATGACACCGGAAGCATCGAAGTGGAGCCTGAAAAGCTGGATTGGATCAGTTTTTCCCCGGCGACCGAAAGGGAAAGCAGCAGTGAACGCTGCCGGGAATTTATTCTTGATGAAAAAACGGAGATACTTATGATCGGACAGGCGTTCTATGAAGATGCAAAAACGATTTTCAGATATGATGAGCATAAAAAGCTTTTCGGAATGGCACCGCTGGAATTGGTTAATTTTGCGAATAAATGGAGACCTCTAAAACTGAGATCTGTTATAACTTTATTATGTATTGCCTTAGTTTCAGCATTCATCATTATAGTGCCTGTCAGAATAAGCGGAACACGGCTCACGATAGAATCTGTTCACTGGAAAGAAAATTTCAGTAAAAACCCTTTCGATTTTTTCAATTAAAATTAAACTGAATGCTCATCTCACTTCTTATCTTTATCATCATCATTGTGGCACTGGTCACATTTCTGGTTAAAGCATACAACCAGATCGTTATCACAAGAAATAATGTGGATAAATCGTTTTCAAATATTGATGTTATATTAAAACAGCGCGCAGACGAGATTCCCAATCTGGTAGAAGTGGTTAAGGCAACAGCGCTGTATGAAAATACGACACTTAAAGAACTGGTAGCTCTCCGGTCACGGTACAGGGAGGCAGGAAGCACCAATGAAAAAGTAAAATTAGCCGGGCAAATTGACGGTAATCTGAAATCTGTTTTTTTATCTATTGAAAATTATCCTGAGATAAAAGCTGCCTCTTCTTTTCTGAGCCTGCAGATGCGGCTGACCGATCTTGAAAATATGATTGCTGACCGGAGAGAATATTTCAATGAATCGGTTAATTTATACAATACGGGAATTCAGGTTTTCCCGGATTTCATCTTTGCAAAACTGATGAATTACAAAAAAATGGAAATGCTTCAGTTTTCAGAAGCTGAAAAAGAATTAAAAAAAATCCAACTTTAAAACAAAATTAAAATGGTTATCGATTTAGGCATTTTTGGAGAATTTGTGAATTCCAGAAAATTCTGGGGCAGTATGGCGATAGGCTTTCCCGTATTTACGGTCGGAATCTTCGTCATTTACAGCCTTGTTAAAAAAATTCCATTTCTGAAAAATATTGTTCAGTACATTATTCTGACCTATGGACTTTCCATCATCGTCTTCATGCCGGTTGTCTTTTTTTCAGCATTTATTGAAACAGAAAAGCTAAAACTGGCACTGATCTATCTTGTCATTCTATCGTTTGTTTCGGTATTTGCACTGTTCAATCAGAAAGAAGTAATTAACTTTATGAAAGACGTTTCTCAGCTGAAGGATTTTAAAACTAAAAAGTCATAGCCATGTACCCATTGATTTTTACCCTGATCATTTTAGTATTGCTGTTTCTCAAGAAAAGAAGAAATGGAGAAAAAGTTTCAGTCGTCTATTTTATTTTACCGACATTGGTTGTTCTTCTTATTTCATCTATGTTCTTTTTCCTTGGTGACATAGTCGGTTCGACGGCATATTCTTATCTTTTCAGTAAAAAATACGAGGCTAAAGTAGTGAAGTATGATTATACGGAAGGTGATGCAGATTCCGGGCCTAATGCTATTGCTGTTGTTGAATTTAAAAATGATCAGAATAAAACTATACAAAAATCTATTGGCTACGGTACAAGTACCCCTATTGAAATCGGAAAGACAATTAAAGTATCTTATCAGGAAGGTGAGAAAGAGGTGAGGAACCTGAGCTTTGGTGAACAGAAATTACTTACAGGAATTGTGCTGGTCTTTTTCCTTTTTTTTACTGTAGCTCTTGTTGCTGTTGTCTTCTACGCACTCGACCGGGATCTTGCCTGGATCTGGAAGCTGGTGGCAGGACTTATTACCTATATTGTTTTCCCTGGCGCAATGCTGTTCTTTATCGGCATCCTTTCATGGGTAATATGGGAATATTTTCAGGGCAGAAAAGATGATATGCCGATATGGGCACTGGGAATCTGCAGTTTATTTGTAACCCTGCTCATCCCTGCACTGATCGGTTATTTCAAAATGCTTTTTACCCGGCCTTTACCTATAAAGAAAGGAACTTCAAAAGAAAAAATCAGACTATCAAAGTTCAGTAAGCGGATTCCAAAATAATTTTTTGAAATTCTTTATTCTGAAATTTTCCACTTCAATCCCTTCTGCTTCGAGCCTTTCCTGAAATTCAGGCACAGACAGGGTACCGGAGCTTGAAATTACGCGGTGTGCCGGAACATCTTTCGGGCAACCGCCCATTGCTTTCCCTACGTGTCGGGAATGGTTGGGGAAACCTACAGCTTTGGCAATCGCTCCATAACTGGTCACTTTACCTTTAGGAACCAAACGGGTTATTTCCCAGACCTGCTGCCTGAATATTTCATTCATCCTTTTAGATTTGATCATCAAATGTAAGAAATTAGCTCAGTTTCTGAAATAAAATAATGATTGAAAAATCTATTATTTAAAGATGGATGATACTATTGACGTTTTTAAGTTTAACAAAAACTTATCATATATTAAGATGAGCAGGGTATGATTGTTGTAAATTGAAGCAATGAAACCAATATCAAAATTATGGCAAATTTAAAAGGAAAAGTAATTATTGTAACAGGAGCGGGAATGGGTCTTGGATTGGCCGCAGCAGATGTCTTAGCTTCTCAGGGAGCTGATCTTGCTTTGGTGGATTATAATGATGAAGCATTACATACAGCGAAATCGGAATTGCAGTCAAAGTATCCTGAAAGCAAATTCTTAACGGTAACTGCAGATGTTTCTATAGAAGAAAATGTAAAAAATTATGTTGATCAGACTGTGAAAGAATTCGGTAAGGTTGACGGTCTTTACAATAATGCAGGAATCGAAGGGAAACAGGCTCCACTGATTGAATATGATATCGATGTTTTCAAAAAAGTAATTGATATCAATCTCCTTGGAGTCTATTACGGAATGAAATATGTCATTCCTGAACTACAGAAAAACGGAGGCGGAAGAATCGTCAATGTAGCTTCTGTAGGAGGCATCAGAGGGGTTATCAATCAAACCGCTTATGTTGCCACGAAGCATGCGGTAGCAGGGATGACCAAAAACGCAGCTCTTGAATACGGAAAAGACAATATTTTAACCAACGCAATTGCTCCGGGAGCCATTTTAACGCCTATGGTTGCAGAGGCATTTAATCAGGTTAATCCATCTGACCCTAAAGCGGCTGAAACAGAATATGCATCAAGAAACCCTACCCGAAGGCTGGGTGATCCAAAAGACGTCGGAAGCCTTGTGGCTTATCTTCTAAGTGATGAAAACGGATATGTTTCAGGACAGGTGATCGCTATTGACGGCGGGGAATCGAATATGTATGGAAACTCATAGATATTGGTGATGGGTAATGAGTAATGAGTAATGAGTAATTGGTAATTGGTAATTGTATATATATAATTAAGTATTTTAATGGTAAATTATGATGTCTGCTTAAATGCAGGCATTTTTTTTATTTAACATAGCTGAAATGTACTAAGACTGAGATTTAGATTTTCATTTTATTAAATGTTGCATCATTTTTGAATGACTATACACCTAAATCCAAAGATTATGAAAAAGTCCATTTTCAGAATGCTGAATAAGATCAACAAAGCAGTTTTACCTAAATTAAGTGATAAAGACCCTACAAAACTAACCAGATTACAGAAAGGTATTCTGGCATACCGTTATTTTGTACTGACCAATTCTCTGGATTGAAAAAGATGCGAGAATATAAAACAGGTATATTCAGATTTCCCTTACTATAAAGATTTTATTAATCATCCGCCTGAGACAGCAAACCAATGAATTATTTTGATCATTAAACTCATCATAAATAAAAAACGCTCCGAAATCCGGAACGCTTTTATCGATTTATCAGACTTTCGTCTTTCTTTTTTTATTAATTTTCTAAGATATACGAAAACATCAACGGTGCACAAATGGTCGCATCACTTTCAACAATAAATTTCGGTGTTGTGATATCCAGTTTTCCCCATGTAATTTTCTCATTCGGCACAGCTCCGGAATATGATCCGTATGAAGTAGTGGAATCTGAGATCTGGCAGAAGTAAGACCAGAATGGAATGTCATGCATTTCCATGTCCTGATACAGCATCGGCACCACACAGATCGGGAAATCGCCCGCAATACCTCCACCGATCTGGAAGAACCCTACGCCCTTCCCTGATGAGTTTTTAGTATACCAATCTGCTAAGTAGGTCATGTATTCGATCCCTGATTTCATTGTGGTTGCTGTAAGCTCTCCTTTGATACAGTAGGATGCAAAAATATTCCCCATCGTAGAGTCTTCCCATCCCGGAACAACAATCGGAAGGTTTTTCTCGGCAGCAGCAATCATCCATGAATTTTCTCTCGGAATTTCATAATACTGCTCCAAAACTCCCGAAAGGATCATTTTATACATGAATTCATGCGGAAAATATCTCTCCCCTTTTGCTTCAGCATCTTTCCAGATTTCTACAATATGCTTCTGCAGTCTTCTGAATGCTTCTTCTTCAGGAATACAGGTATCGGTCACTCTGTTTAATCCTCTTTCCAACAGATCCCATTCATCCTGAGCGGTAAGATCTCTGTAATGCGGCACTCTTTCGTAGTGAGAATGCGCAACAAGATTCATAAGGTCTTCTTCTAAGTTAGCACCGGTACATGAAATGAAATCCACTTTATCCTGACGGATCATTTCAGCTAAAATTTTACCTAATTCAGCAGTTGACATTGCTCCCGCCAAAGTAATCATCATTTTCCCTCCTTCTTTAAGGTGTGCCACATATCCTTTTGATGCGTCTACCAAAGCCGCTGCATTAAAATGCAGATAATATTTTTCTATGAACTCAGTAATCGGTTTGCTCATTATTTTATTTTTTTACAAAGATAAAATTTAAAAACGGAAAGTTGCCGCTGCACTTAAAGAAAGTCTGCTTAGACCTTCTTTTTCGTCTTCGCCGAAATTCACTGTTGTACCATTACATTTCATCTTACTGAGTGTCCCGCCTGTCAGACCTAATTTTGGACCTATAAAAACATGGTTGGTAATCGCATACTGATAGGCAAAATTAGCCTCTAAACCCAGATTGGAACCTGTCCCTTTTACAGAACCCGTTTTAGTAATATATGTAATGACTCCCAATGCAATATCATAAAACAGTTTGTGTTTTGTATCCTCTTTAAAATTAGAAAACATATAAGAAGGCCCGACAAAACTGATGTTATCTTTGGTCGTTACAGATGCAGAAACATTTTGTCCGTTAAAATCCTGAACAGTCAGCCTTCCGTCGCTCGAAGCCATGTAGTTTGAATATTTTATACCAACAGCACCATTTCCCCTGAGATGATAATAGGCAGAAACATCTACATTTACACCTGTTTTCAGACCTTTGATATAATCTCTGGTTTCTCTTGAAATTCCTGACGGCATTTTTGCAAGTCGCCAGGCATACCCAACAGAAGGAATGATCGAAATTCTGGGCTCTGATCTTAGAGTTCCTCCCTGTGCTGAAAATAAAAACGGGATCATGAATACTCCAGAAAATAGTAGTTTTTTAAACATTTTTATTAATTTCCGGCAAAAATACTATTTTTTTCCAAACACAGAGAATTAAAACTTAAACCGCCTGTTTTCTTTTTTATCTGAATTCTGTTTTTTCTGCTGAATGCGTTTCTCGACTGAGGATCTTGTTGGCCTTGTCTTGGCTCTGAATTTTGGAATGATTAACGCTTTATCTACCAAATCAAGAATTTTTTCGACTGCGATCTTTTTATTCTGAAGCTGTGTTCTGCTCTCAGAAACACTGAGAAAGAGAAACCCTTCAAGGTTGATCCTGTTTTTCAGTTTTTCAGAGATCATCTCTTTTTGTCTTTCATGAAAAAATCCGGAATCAGAAACTTTCCACGTAACGGTCACTGCAGTCTCCACTTTATTCACGTTTTGTCCGCCTGCTCCACTGCTCCGGGAAGTTTTAAAATTCAGTTCTTTTGAGAAATCTTTCATAGTGTGGCATTTTTAAATCCTTCTTCGAAGGGACAGTTTAATTTTGCAAAGAAAAACAGAAACATGGTGGGTGGTGAATTATACATTAAATCAATCTTGAGTCTCCAGCCCTTTTCGCAGTTCGATCCTGTTCAGCTTTCCATTCGCCGTCCGTGGAATTTTATCGACAAAGATAATCTGTTTTGGCCTGTGAAAGTTTTTTTCAAAATGAATTTCGCTGATCTTTGTGAGAACGTTATCCGATTCTTTTCCTTCAATAACCGCAATCAGTTTCTGTCCAAGACTCTCATCCTCTATTCCCAGAAAAACAACCTCATTTGGAATTTCTTTTTTTACAAGACTTTCAAGTTCTTCAGGAAATATTTTTGCTCCGCCGGAATTGATCACATGATCAATTCTTCCCAGAAACCTAAAAGTATTGACCTTATTTATTTCAACCAGATCATTTGTCTGTAAAACATCATCATTCAGAGCGGGTGCAAAAATCTGCAGACAGCCTCTCTCATCTTTAGAAACCGAAACATTTTCAAAAGCGGTAAAATACTTGTCATAATGAGGATAAATTTCTTTCAGAGCAATATGGGAAAGGGTCTCAGACATTCCGTATGTTTCATAGACTGTAGTTGAACCGCCGGAATTCTTCAGAGAATCATAGATTTTCAACTTGAGGGATTCTGAAACGGCAGCTCCGCCAATAATTAAATTTTTAACCAGAAAGATCCGGTCTAAAGAATTTTCAACCTGCAAAGGCGTCATCGCACAAAAACCGATTTCATCCTTTATATGTTCTATAGGCTTTAGCAATGGTTCAGAAACCGTAAGCTTCAGTTTACGTTCAAATGAACGTACGACCATCATTTTACCGGAAATATATTCGACCGGGAGGCAGACTAAAGCAGTATCACCGTTTTTGAGTCCTAAGAAATCACAGGTCATTTTCGCTGAATTGAGCATTTTGCTTTTCTCAATTTCAAATATTTTGGGCACGCCTGTGGAACCGGAGGTCTGTACCTGCACCTTTTCAGAATCCGAAAGCCATTCTTTAAGAAAAAAAATTATTTTTTTTTCAAATTCTGTTTGGGGATGTAAATTATTAATTTCGAGATTATTGAAGTTGAGCAGCATATTTCCGGCCATTGAATTGTCGTGTAAATGTAAAGAAAAATTAAAAAATGATTTGCAAGTAAGCAAAAAAACTGTAAATTTGCATCACTAAATAATACAGACCCATGGTGTAACGGTAGCACTCTGGTTTTTGGTACCATCAGTTGGGGTTCGAATCCCTGTGGGTCTACATTTAAGGAGAAATGATCAGTTTGATCATTTCTCTTTTTTTTAACATCTTCTAAATCACTGATAATCTAAAATGCAGTGAATCAATACAAGCCAATAATTTTCACTGTTCCGTCAATTTCTATTCTTCGAAGGTTTACTTTTCCATCTAATCCCATTTTTTTTCATGTTTCAAAAAATAAAGTTTCTACTCCTAAATTGTTTATTTCACCATTGCTATCAATACATTTGGTTCCGTTTAAAATAGGTTCTTTTAAATCCTTTGAAGAATCTCTATATTTATCTGAAAACAAGTCTAATTGTTCCTGTGAAAATTCGTCAAAGCATCCTGGTAAGTCCCGTTAAACAAAATAACATAATGCATTCTATTTGGTGTGACCATTCCCATAAAAGCGTTATTTACATTTGCAGGATCAGAAGTAGGCTGCGCTCTTGCAAATCCTAATAATTGATCAATATCCGGAGGCGAGAGCATCGGAATACCTGTCGGAGTATGGTTGTGATATGCTCTCCTGTATATCCTGTTTTGTCACCAAAATTTACACTGTGGGCACCTCCTGTTATCGTAGCAGAAGGTGTGCCGTCTGTTTTAAACTTGACTCCTTTTTCACCACCGGCAGTAGATTGTGTTTTAAGTTCATTGATTTTTGCCTGAACTTTCAGATTTTCCAACGTTTTTTAGTTTATTAAAAGGTGTTTTTTTCTAATGCTAAATTTATATCCTGCACAATCCTCACTATTCGTTTCTCAATTTAGAGAATTATTTTACTGTTTTGTAAAAATCAAATCTTTGGTTTCAGGAAGATAAATATTGATATCAGTTCCATCTGGACATTTAGTACTATCAAGAATTATATCATTGGGGCGATATTCCCATGAAATTTGCGAAGTATTTATTTTTTTTAGAATAATTTTACCCCAACCAACACCACAGTTTGTTCCGCCGTAGCTAAATGTAATGGCATTTAGACTTGGAAGAGTTCTCATACTAACAATTGTATGTTGTATCTGATTAGAATGAAAAGTCATGTTCTGAGTATTTTGGATAATTATTCCAGATAAATTCTGTACAATATATTTAATTAATAGTACATCTCTGTAAAATTCTTGATCACCTAAATCTACTAATGTATGTATTTCTTTTGTTATAAAAATTGTAATTTTTTTATCTTGAAAATCAGCTTTATAGGTGCCAACATATGGATCCAATTCATTATCTATATCTTTTAAATATGCATTCGAAGTGGTGTTTTCCAACAAAGTGTTTAAAGGTAAAATCTGTGATTTACAGGATAATACATTCATTAAAAGAATGAAAATTACTATTGATTTTGTATTTATTGATTTCATATTTTTATTTTAGTGTTTTACAAACAAGGGACAGGAATTGGATTGTTATTATTATCTAAATTTATTTTTATAATTGTTCCGGTGCTCTGTATGCGTTGAAGGTCTATCTTACCCTCTAAGCCCATATATTTAATAGTTTTAAAAAATAATTTTTCCACACCACTACTATTTAGCGGACCTCCTAAATAATTTGTGTACAATAAATTTAAAGATAACTCATCTTCTATTTCTCCATATTTCTTCACATATTTATCCAAATCATCTTGCGAAAAATTAGTCAATGCATCCTGATAATTTCCGTTAAACAAAATAACATAATGCATTCTATTTGGTGTGACCATTCCCATAAAAGCGTTATTTACATTTGCAGGATCAGAAGTAGGCTGCGCTCTTGCAAATCCTAATAATTGATCAATATCCGGAGGCGAGAGCATCGGAATACCTGTCGGAGTATGGTTGTGATATGCTCTCCTGTATATCCTGTTTTGTCACCAAAATTTACACTGTGGGCACCTCCTGTTATCGTAGCAGAAGGTGTGCCGTCTGTTTTAAACTTGACTCCTTTTTCACCACCGGCAGTAGATTGTGTTTTAAGTTCATTGATTTTTGCCTGAACTTTCAGATTTTCCAACGTTTTTTAGTTTATTAAAAGGTGTTTTTTTCTAATGCTAAATTTATATCCTGCACAATCCTCACTATTCGTTTCTCAATTTAGAGAATTATTTTACTGTTTTGTAAAAATCAAATCTTTGGTTTCAGGAAGATAAATATTGATATTTGTTCCTTGTGGGCATTTAGTATAATCAAGAATAATATCATTAGGTCGATATTCCCATGAGATTTGAGTGGAGCTAATTTTTTTTAATTCAATACCTCCAAAGCCTACACCACAATTTGTTCCACCATAATTAAACCATACGATGCCTTTACTAGGATAAGTTCCTCGACTATATATTGTGTGTAGAAGTTGATTAGGCTGAAAAATCATACTTTGTGTATCTTGAAGAATATTTCCTGCTGAATTTTTAACAATATATCTTATAGACAGTGCGTCCTGATAAATATTTAATGATTTAAAAAATCTCATTGTTTCCTTGTTAATGAATAATTTTATTTCATTTCCTTGAAAATAAGCTTTATACTCTCCTACATAAGGACTTAATTCGTTATTTAAATCTTTTATATAAGAGCCTTGTGGAATTTCTTCAAAATCTGTATTAAGAGGATAGGTTTGTTGTGCTTTGCACGAAATTGAAATAACGAATAAAATTAAATATTTTATATTTTTCATATTTTTTCTTTTTAAGATATTAAGGACAAGTCGTAGTGGTTGTTGTTCCGTCAGTATTTTTATTTATTGTTTTTATAGTTCCATCATTTTCTATTCTTTGTAAATTAACTTTACCATCTAATCCCATATCTTTAAGCGCTTTGAAAAAAAATCATTCGATTGCTTCATTACTTACATCGCCAGTAGAAGGTTTATACATATCATATCTAGTTTGATAATCTCTTCCAAAAGCATCTAAATCAGATTGTGAATATGTAGTTATAGCATCCTGATAGGTTCCGTTAAACCAAATAACATAATGCATTCCATTTGGTGCGACCATTCCCATAAAAGCGTTGTTTACATTTGCAGGATTAGAAGTAGGTTGCGCTCTTGCAAATCCTAATAATTGATCAATATCCGGAGGCGAGAGCATCGGAATACCTGTCGGAGTATGGTTGTGATATGCTCTCCTGTATATCCTGTTTTGTCACCAAAATTTACACTGTGGGCACCTCCTGTTATCGTAGCAGAAGGTGTGCCGTCTGTTTTAAACTTGACTCCTTTTTCACCACCGGCAGTAGATTGTGTTTTAAGTTCATTGATTTTTGCCTGAACTTTCAGATTTTCCAACGTTTTTTAGTTTATTAAAAGGTGTTTTTTTCTAATGCTAAATTTATATCCTGCACAACCCTCACTATTCGTTTCTCAATTTAGAGAATTATTTTACTGTTTAGTAAAAATCAAATCTTTGGTTTCAGGAAGATAAATATTAATATCAGTTCCATTCGGACATTTACTACTATCAAGAATTGTATCATTTGGTTGATATTCCCAAGAGATTTGATTTGAGTTTAGTTTTTTTAAATATATACTTCCCCAGCCGACACCACAATTTGTACCTCCATAAGAAAACATTACTAAATTATGATAAGGATTAATCATTGTACTGAAAATAGTGTGTCGAATTTGATTAATATCAAAGTTCATATTTTGAGTGTCTTGGAGCACATTTCCTGATAAATTTTTAACAATAAATTTTATAGATAAAACATCTTTATAGAATTTTTGACTTCCAAAATTTTTGAGCGTCTTTTCTTGTTTATTTATATAAATTATAATATTATTTCCATTGTATGTTGAAGTATATGTTCCAATATATGGGTTTAATTCATTGTTTAAGTCTTTTAAATAAGAATAATCAGGTATATTTCTAAAATCTGTATTTAATGGATATTCTTGTGCTTTACAAGATAAAAAACTTATGAAAAGACTAAAAAGAATTATTGTTTTAATATTTATTGTTTTCATATTGAATATTTTAATTATTGTGAGCATGTTGATGAAGTTGGTTGATTGCTACTATTAAGACTTACTATTTTTACTGTGCCATCACTTTCGATTCTTTGTAAATTTACTTTACCTTCTAAACCCATATTTTTTAGTGTCTCAAAGAACAATTTTTCTAAACCGTTACTATTTAGATTTAAATGGTCACTTGAATAGAAGGGATTTAATAGAAAAAGGTCTTTGTAAGCTAGATAATTATCTGAAAATCCATCTAGCTGAACTTGTGAGAAATTCGTCAAAGCATCTTGATAATTTCCGCTAAACCAAATAACATAATGCATTCCATTTGGTGCAACCATTCCCATAAAAGCGTTATTTACATTTGCAGGATTAGAAGTAGGCTGCGCTCTTGCAAATCCTAATAATTGATCAATATCTGGAGGCGAGAGCATCGGAATACCTGTCGGAGTATGGTTGTGATCTGCTCGTGCATATCCTGTTTTGTCACCAAAATTTACACTGTGAGCACCTCCTGTTATTGTAGCAGAAGATGTGCCGTCTGTTTTAAACTTGACTCCTTTCACCACCGGCAGTATATTGTGTTTTAAGTTCGTTGATTTTTTTCCGAACTTTCATATTTTCTAATGTGTTTTCGTTTACTACAGGGTTGTTCGTTTCTAATACTAGATTTGTATTAGGACCAATTTTCACTATTCGTTTCTTGATTTAGAAAATTATTTTACTGTTTTGTAAAAAGCAAATCTTTGGTTTCAGGAAGGTAAATATTAATATCCGTTCCACTTGGGCATCTACTACTATCTATAATTATATCATCGGGGTGATATTCCCAAGATAATTGAGTTGTGCTTATTTTTTTTAAAATAATATCTCCCCAGCCTACGCGACAATTTGTTCCACTGTAATAGAAAATAATGGAATTTATATCAGGTCTTGGCTTAATACTAAATAATTTAATTTGAGAATTACTATTGTTTTTCGTGTCTTGAAGTACTTCTCCAGAAGAGTTTTTAACTATATATTGAATATCTAAAATATCCGAATAATAATTTTTTAAAGAACTTTTTTGTAAAACATTTTCAACTTTTGTAATATATAGTGTAATTTCTTTTCCATTAAAAGTAGCTTTGTAAATTCCTTCATATGGAGGTAATTCATTATTTAAATCTTTTTTATGTGCATTGGCTGGAATATCTTTCAAAGGTGTATTCAAAGGTATTGTCTGTGCTTTACAAGATAAAAAACTTATGAAAAAACTAAAAAGAATTATTGTTTTAATATTTATTGTTTTCATATTGAATATTTTAATTATTGTGAGCATGTTGATGAAGTTGGTTGATTGCTACTATTAAGACTTACTATTTTTACTGTGCCATCACTTTCGATTCTTTGTAAATTTACTTTACCTTCTAAACCCATATTTTTTAGTGTCTCAAAGAACAATTTTTCAACACCTGCATTATTTATTAAACCATTACTATTAACATATGTAGTTCCATTTAAAATTGGTTCCACTAAATCATTCTTTAATATTCGATAATCAATATTAAAAGTATTCAATTGTTCTTGTGAGAAATTAGTCAAAGCATCCTGATAGGTTCCGTTAAACCAAATAACATAATGCATTCCATTTGGTGCGACCATTCCCATAAAAGCGTTGTTTACATTTGCAGGATTAGAAGTAGGCTGCGCTCTTGCAAATCCTAATAATTGATCAATATCCGGAGGCGAAAGCATCGGAATACCTGTCGGAGTATGGTTGTGATATGCTCCTGCATATCCTGTTTTGTCACCAAAATTTACACTGTGGGCACCTCCTGTTATCGTAGCAGAAGGTGTGCCGTCTGTTTTAAACTTGACTCCTTTTTCACCACCGGCAGTAGATTGTGTTTTAAGTTCATTGATTTTTGCCTGAACTTGCGGATTTGTTAAAATAGCTTTCGTTTTTGTACAGGGATTGTTAACAATTTGATCATAAAACTGCTCCCATGTCAGATTAGGGTTTTCCATAAAAACCTGTATCGCAAAATTAGCAAAATCTTGATAATAGCTATTTTGCGGAGGAGATAAAGGTGGGATATGGTCAAGATAATATTCTAAAATGTTACAATAAATATCAGCATGCTCTACAGCCCAGGATTTCGCCTGATCGGTTTGTGAGTGGAAAAAGCTACCCGCTCTTGCTGCTCTTACGTAGGATGGTTCAATTGTGGGGGGAATATTAGGGTCAAAAGTGTAGCCGCTCGGGTCATACAATCCTGTTCCTCCACCGCCTCCGCCATTGTCACCACCTCCTGGGAAACTTCCGCCTCCTCCTGTACTTCCGCCACCGCCACCTCCGCATTCATAAGAAGTATAGCCTGAACTGGTGAAAAGACATTGAGCGCACTTATCGCATTGTGACCATGACTGCCCCTCTTTACAATGCCATATTTCTATGGAATAAAAATCTGAACATATTCTTGCTGTGGATGGATTATTTATTTTTGTTACAATGCCTTTCTGAGAATCATATACAGGAATTAGCTCGTTATCTAAAATCTTAACAATTGAAAATGCTACATCATTGGCATTTTTTCTATAAACAAGATTGTAAACGGTTTCCGGGTTTTCAAAAATATTATACGCTCGTAAAGCATAGGTCTGAGTGTTGTTGACATCCATTTTGTAAATGGAAGTCTCGTCAATAAAGAATCTTCTTAGATAATCAGTGTTCGCACTGCTTTTGCCAGATAAGGGATTATCTGTTCTTTTAAAGTCATTGACCCCACTCAAAAAAGTCTCTTTTTGAAAAATACCTGTACTGATTTTTTGATGAATGTGTTCTCCTGATTTTTCTTCATTGTGTTTTACTATTGCTTCTAAATCAGTTCTACAGGAATGGAAAGTGATACTAATGGCTATCAGTAAAGACAACCACAAAATAAATTTGTTTTTCATTTGATTGTGTTATTTTGGTTGTAAAAATAATTCTTTTTATTAATTATTAAAATTTTCTTGAAAAAAAATCATTTCCCAATTGTCATTTTTCTGATATAAAGACAATCAGTGCTATGAAAAACCATTTCCTATTATATTTACTACTAAATTTTCTCTTTTAGATTGATTAGACAGGAAGGTTTTAGAGTGATATCTATCTGATAAAAATTTCAATATATATTTCAGATTCTTTTTAACTCTTTCTATCTACAGGTGTTTTCAGCCATCAATCAATCCTGACCAAATATTTCAAGGCTCAACACTAATTGATTAATGAGTTAATGTCTTCCCTCATAAACACAGCACCATCTTATGCTACTTAGTTCACCACCACTTTTTAAAATCTGCTTTTTTCAGTAATTCTTAAAATTATTGTAAATTGTCATCAAGTTGCTGCATCAGTTGTAATATTCGGAGCTTCAATGTTTTTAAAACCTTGTTTAGCTCTTCTTATTATCAAAAAATACAGCAAGAATTAGCGAACATAAAAAAAACATTTACTGATGAAAAAGAATTACGAATCCCTACAACTTGTAAAATCAACACTGTTAGGAGGTTTCTTATCTGCAATTGTTAAATTTGGCTGGGAAGTTCCCTTTCCGCCAAGAACTCCTGTAAGAGATGAGACCAATCCGCCACAAACTATTCTGGAACAGTTAGGTGTAAGTAAAGATATCTCTCATTTTTCTTACTATTTTAACGAAAACGCAAGACCCCTTTTCAGCATTATCGTTCACTTTGGATTTAGCTTTTTCTTTGCATGGCTGTATTATCGGATGAGTGAGCGTTTCAAATGGATCACCACCGGTTACGGTGCTCTGTACGGTATTATTATTTACATCTTATTTCATGTGATCATTATGCCTGCTTTAGGAACGATACCATCTCCCGCAGACCAACCCTGGGAAGAGCACCTATCTGAGTTTTTCGGACATATCATTTGGGCATGGTCGATAGAAATCATCAGGATTTACAGTAAAAGTACTTCTAAAAACATCTAAGCCAAGCTCCAAGAAGTATAAGGCAGATTGATAATTTTAAGATTTTGTGGTGCTGAAAATAAAGCAGTCAACAATTTTGTAGGTCAACTTCCTTTGTAATAAATTTATTTAAAGAAGAAACCTGTTTAAACTTTTAAAAGAAAGTTCAGAGATAAATATTGAACTTTTTTACAAAAAAGTTTAGACAGGTTTTAAGTATGCTCCTCAGGGAAAAGCTTAAGAACCTTATCAATGAATAAAAATTACCTCATACAGGCATCAGCTGATTCACAGCATCAATATCACAATCTGGATTCTAGACCATCAGTCAGCAATCACTCTAAGTTAAAATTGCATTTTAAAAGGGAAAATACTGACGTAACAATATCTATTATTAATGTGGTATCAGTTCAGATGATTATTCAGAACATTATTTTTAAGATCTTCAATTCCCACCAGTTGTTTTAAAGGTTGGTGATAATAGGTCTTAATACGCTCAATAATTCCTGCGTCAACAGTATCATCAAATTTTCTGGCGAAAAGATGCTGGCCTTCCAGAAGAAAGCCTAAATCTGTTTCTGTGAAAGTTTTTGGGCGCAGTTTAATATCGCCGTCAGGAATCCAGATTATGGCTCTTTTATCATCATCCACCAGAGTTCCACTGAACGAGGTGTTCATCAGAACGGTTTGAAAAAAAGATTCGTCTGCAATTAATGTATTGAAATAATATTTTTCAAACTTTTTCACCTCTTCATCATTGATCAGAAATTCACAGCAATTTCTTGTGAGAATCATCCACTGTCCTCCGATATAAGGAATAACCCCTTCCATGAAATCTCGTTTATGGGTTTTATCTGAAATCTCATTTTCTGATTCTTCAAAATAATTCTCAATCCGGTTCATGGTTTCGGGTCTGATCTTTTTCTGATCGGCAATTTTTATATAGCTGTTACCGTAGTTTTCCGATAAGAAGTTTTTAATAATTTCCTGTGATTTTAAAGGAAAATCCTGACCGCTCAGGTTGATAAAGTAATCCCATTTTTCATTCATCTCCAGAAGATATTTCATTCCGTCCAGCTCTGCCTGAACCATACTGTAGCCGCCCCATATGACATTTTCGCTATCCAGGATATGTACGTTTGGGTACTCTTTAAGAAATACGCTGACTTCCTCCTCTATTTCACTGCCTGCTTTTTTGTCAATATGAATGAGATAGAAATTCGCTGAATCATAAATAGCGCTAAAAAGTTTTTTGAACTGGTCAGGTAAACGATGAACCAATACCAGATAGGCAATACTTATTGATTTTGTGGGTGCGCTGTTTTTAACAGGAGTACCATCTTCACTGATGCAAACATTTTTCATTTTATATTATTTTAAAATTATGAATGCTTACAACTTATTTTATAAAGTATTAATAGACATTTTTTTCAATTTACGATAATAAAACAACAGTATGATGATGAGATTTGTAAAAGAACTACAGGATTATTTTTATGGATTAATTTTAATTTTAAAAAACTTCATATTTCTTTTGCGGTTTTAGAAAAATTTAATAGATTTGCACCACTAAAATAAAACAGACCCATGGTGTAACGGTAGCACTCTGGTTTTTGGTACCATCAGTTGGGGTTCGAATCCCTGTGGGTCTACTTATCAGGAGAAATGATTATTATCGTTTCTCCTGTTTTTTTTATAAATCATTATTTTTTGAATTGAAGTATAGGGGTTTGTAATGATAATGATTAGGCAGTACATTTATTTAACCATTCTTTTATCGCAGGTTAGACCATACTGAATCTGTTGCATTTATCTTTGCTTTTTTCTATTCCATCATGTTTTCTTAAAGAAGCGAGATCAAAAATGATATTTTACAGGATATTTTTTAACTTTACCTTTCAAAATTTTATCAACACAAATGGCTTAACCAAAAGCTTTCAGAAAATTGATTTATTATGGAGCATAAAATACATCAGGGAAGAAATATCAAACGATTTAGAGAAATGCTGGGCATCAAACAGGAAGCTCTGGCTTTTGATCTGGGTGAAGAATGGAATCAAAAGAAAGTTTCTCTGTTGGAGCAGAAAGATATAATTGACGATACTTTACTTCAAAAAATATCTGAAGTTTTAAAGGTTCCCGTAGAAGCTATTCAGAACTTCGATGAGCAGTCAGCGATACATATTATTGCGAATACAATTACCAATCATGACAATGGATCTGTTTATAATAACCATCCGATATTTCAGCCGATTGATAAACTGATACAACTTCATGAGGATAAAATTGCTCTCTATGAACGTATGCTGAAAGAGAAAGATGATATGATGGCAAGGTTTGAGAAGCTAATTAAAAATAACTGACTTTTTTGTTATATTATTTAGTAAATGCAGTTTAATCTGATATTCAAATGTAAGCTATTTAATATACAGATTCTTATATTTCCTAAAAAATTTATCGACCTTTATATTAAGTTTAGTAAAATCCTTCTTTTTCTCTAAATTGCATTTTATCCATATATTTATCTATACAGTTAATATCTTCTTCCCATATATTAGAAAATTTGGACCATTTACCATCGGGATCGAAATCAATAGATAATTCATTAATAACATTTATAAACAGGTTATCATTGAAAGCTTGACCACTACAATTAGCAATTCTCTCATTTATTAAGGTTAATACAATATGTTTAATATTCTTCACATTCTTGAACTTTAAAACTATATAAATTAATAGTATTAATACAAAATGATAATCAAGTATATTATTTTTTATTTTTTCATATTCAAAATCTAAAATTTTTTTAAAATCTAACTGAATTTTTTCTTCCATATAATTTTATTTAGGAAACTGTTCTACTGTCTGATATTTCTCCTATTATCAACAAAGAAAGAAAATCTAGCAACCTGAATTATCAAACAATTGAAGAATTTAACAATCAAAACAAAATTTATAAAATGTAGCTTAACTTACACTGGAATTTATTTGTATATCCAGGTATTTATTTTTTATTTTTTATTTTTTCCCACTCTACAGCATAAGGGTATAAATATTTTAATTCCGGTTTTTTATATAATGAATCCTCTTTATATTTTTTAATAAAATAAGATAGATCAGGGTTTTTATTTAAAGGAGGAAACATCATATATCTGACACCTCCTTTAAAACCTTTTTCTTTAACAATATCCTCTCCTACTTTAGTCTGCTCTGTTATTTTAAATGCTGCAAAATATATTAATGGAAGTAAAAATGGGAGAAAAAAATAAATCTTTCTTGGAAAATAATCCATTCCTCTTCCTATAAATATTAAAAGAAAAACATATGGGACTAAATGAAAAACGTATATATCCGAAACATTGTGTTTTATACAGAAAAACAGGAAAGGGGTAATTCCTACAGCTATGTAATCAATTCTTTCTTTATTTCTTAATCCTAAAAAAATAAAGAAAACAAAAAAAAGAAAATTATATAATAAAAATCCTATATTCCTAACAATACTTTTGAAGATTATTTTAATATTAAAATTGAAAATAGAATCTTGATAAGCATTATCAGTAAAAATGGATAAAAGAGAATGATATCCTAGTGCCACTGGGATCAATAAAATTGAAAATATAATGATCAGAATCAATCCTCCGTAAATAATATGCTCCTTAAGGATTTTATAATTTTTAAAAATTAAGTAGAAGTAAATAGGAATAAAAAGTATTGACTGAATATGTATCAAAAAAAGAATACCAAAAATAATCGATAGATAATAAAAATACAAAGGCTTTCTTTCCTGAAGAAACTTAAAAATATTAATTAAAAATAAAATAACAAAAACTAAATAAAAAGTATATACCTCAGTTATTACGGACATCCTCCAGAAAGTAAATGAAAAACCAAAAAGCAGCAAACATATAAATGATGATCTACGTGAAATACCCACTATATATAATAGTTTATTTAAATAGTAAAGTGAAAGTACTGACGAAATAATACTAATCCCTACGCATACAGAGTGTACATTTTGAAAAGGTAATATTTTGTAAATTAATGAGAGGAAATTCGAATATAAAAAGTGGTTTGTAGCATTAGATTCGAAGACAAATCCATGATAAGCTTGAATGGTAAAAGGTAAACTGTCACCTAAAGAAGGATCTTTTGCTGATGAATACACATAAATTAATGCTAATAACACCAAGCAGATAATTATATAAAGGTCAAATCTCTTATTTGATAAAATATTCATATGTAGCTGATTTTGTGTTCATTTCGTTTCTCTAAAATTTTATATTTTATAAAATCTTAAAATAGATTGATTAATAACTAATTTTTAGCAATTAATTTAAAATAATTTTTACAAATTTAAAACATTTGATATAGACTTATTAACACATATTATAATGACAATTATCCAAGTTGCCCGCAAAAATAGCCTTTAATATTAAAGCTTATTCAATAGTACACTTTTGTATTTGAAAAATTTTACAGATTCTTATACACCCATTCAATAAAAACCTTATTGCTAATTTTATCACAATCAAACATACCAAAAAATGAATTCAGTAACCATCCGTAAAGCTGAACCCAAAGATTACCCTGCCATTATACAGCTTCAGAATGCAAACACCCCTGAAAGATTAAGCGAAGAAGAGAAAAAACAGGGCTTTGTCGTTTCTGCAATGACCGAAAAAACAATTCACTTTATTAATGAAAATTTAGGTGTCTTGGTTACGGTAGAAAATAATCAGCTGGCTGGATTTGTATGCCTGGCATCTACCCATCCCCTCCCAGACCACCCTGTGGCGAAAGCCATGTATCATACTTTTCCCTATCAGAAATTCAACGGCAAATTACTGACAGATTTCAATATCTTTATTTACGGTCCTGTTTTAATAGACCCGAAATACAGAGGCAGAGGAATTTTAAAAAGTCTTTTCAATGCCGTGAAAAAATACACAGAGCATGATTATGATTTAGGAGCCGCATTTATTAATGACAAAAACCCGCATTCTCTCGCAGTTCACGTTGAAGGATTAGGGATGAGCTGCCTGCAGCCGTTTGAGTCAGGGGACGAAAAGTTTCACCTAGTTGTTTTTGAAGTTTAACAGCAAGCTTTTACAGAACTCATACATAGAACCATGATTCGCCTGCGCGAAAATGAAGTTATAAATCATTTGTAGTTCTCTGGAACCGAAATATTATTCTTCTTCATATATTCCAGTAAATCATTGAATTTATCTTCGTAATCACTGCCTGAACATTTGTGGGAAATACTGCAGATTTCGGAAGGTTTTATCGCAAGAATATCTGAAATTTTAGTAAGAATCTCAAGGTTGATTTTTACTTTTGAATTTTCAATATCCGAATAGGCTTTCTGAGAAATTCCCATTTCAAAAGCCATATATTCCTGTGTGAAATCTTTTCCCCTCCTTATTTTCCTGATATTTTGTCCACAGATTTTCATCGCAATTGCTTTAGTAGTTTTCGGTATATTTTAGAAGTATATCTATTAGCCTGAAACAAAGTTACTAAATACCTTTGTCAAAACATTAGACATGTAGTATGATATTTATTTCTGTAAAAATGAATTGTCTTTTTTAAGAATTTCATCGAAATAAAAATCATTCTCTGCTACACAATTAGAATTATGGAGACGCAAAAATTTCACTATGACAATACGATTGTCAGGGCATTCCTCTATGCCACGGTCGCATTCGGGATCATTGGTTTTATCTTAGGGCTCACTGCAGCTTTGATGCTTTTTTACCCTGAATTACCTGAATTTTTATTCGGTACCGATGATACCACAATTCAAAGTTTGAGAAGCGGAAATATCCAGGGTTTAATCAACTCTCAGGGGGCATTGGGATTTGGCAGAATCAGAATGCTGCATACCAGTGCCGTGATTTTTGCATTTGTCTGTAATTCATTTTTTTGTGGTGCGTACTACAGCCTTCAGAGACTTTTAAAAACACGCATGTACAGTGATACTCTTTCATGGATTCATTTCTGGACATGGCAAATCATGATTATTGCTGTCGTAATCACCTTTCTGATGGGAATCAACACCTCAAAAGAATACGCTGAACATGAATGGCCGATTGATATTTTAATCACATTCTCCTGGGTAATTTTCGGAATCAATCTGTTTGGAACAATAGCCAAAAGAAGAGTGCGTCATCTCTATGTTGCGATTTGGTTTTATATTGCCACGTGGATCGCTGTTGCCATGCTCCATATCTTTAATAATCTTGAAGTTCCCTTATCATTCACCGGATGGAAATCCTATTCTGCCTATGCAGGAGTGAAAGATGCTCTGGTGCAGTGGTGGTACGGTCACAATGCAGTTGCCTTTGTCCTGACAACACCTGTTTTGGGACTGATGTATTATTTCATGCCGAAAGCAGCAAACAGGCCTGTCTTTTCATATAAATTATCTATCATCCACTTCTGGTCTCTGATCTTTGTTTATCTCTGGGCAGGACCTCATCATCTTCAGTACACCGCTTTACCAGCGTGGGCTCAGGCAGTGGGTACGGGATTCTCCATCATGCTGATCGCACCTTCATGGGGTGGAATGCTGAACGGTCTTTTAACCCTGAGAGGTGCCTGGGATAAAGTAAGAGAAAACCCTATCCTTAAATTTTTCGTTGTCGCCGTTACCTGTTATGGGATGGCCACTTTCGAAGGACCGCTTTTAGCAACCAAATCTTTAAATAAAATAGGGCATTATACCGACTGGGTAATCGGTCACGTTCATTTAGGAGCCTTAGGATGGAATGGATTTATGGCTTTCGGAGTCGTTTATTATCTTGTTCCGATCATGTGGCGGACCGAACTCTGGTCAAAAAAACTTGCCAACTGGCATTTCTGGCTGGGAACATTAGGAATTATTTTCTATGCCGTTCCAATGTATATCGCAGGATTTACGCAGGGTCTGATGTGGAAACAGTTCAATCCTGACGGAACGCTGCTCTGGAAAAACTGGCTGGATACCGTAACAGCAATCATTCCCTATTTTAAATTGAGGTTCTTAGGCGGATTATTTTATCTGGGCGGAGCAGTTCTAATGGTCGTTAACGTTTTCAAAACTATAAGATCAGGCTCTTTTCAGAAAGAAGTTTCTGCTGAAGCTCCTGCTCTTGCCAGGGTCGGAAGCAGCAGAAAAGAAGGTGAAGGCATACATCTCTGGCTGGAAAGAACTCCTCACCTCTTATCTGTCCTGGCTTTTGTAGCAATTGCCATTGGCGGACTCGTAGAGATTGTTCCTACGCTGACAGTGAAAAGTAATCTGCCTCAGATATCTGCCGTAAAACCTTATTCTCCGCTTGAGCTGGAAGGCCGGGATCTTTACATCAGGGAAGGCTGTAATGCGTGCCACTCACAGATGATCAGACCTTTCCGTGATGAGGTAACAAGATTTGACGGAAAAAACGGACAGTATTCCAAAGCAGGAGAATTCGTTTACGACAGACCGTTTTTATGGGGATCGAAAAGAACAGGTCCTGATCTTCACAGGGAAGGAGACAGAAATCCGGATTCGTGGCATTTCAAACACATGTACAATCCAAGAATTACTTCGGCG
Organism: uncultured Chryseobacterium sp.; assembly: GCA_963526305.1. Classification (GTDB taxonomy): domain Bacteria; phylum Bacteroidota; class Bacteroidia; order Flavobacteriales; family Weeksellaceae; genus Chryseobacterium. The sequence goes on from CAURNW010000007.1 coordinate 196,965, forward strand.
GGATCTATTATGCCCCGTTTCCCTTGGTTGATTACCAACAAGCTTGACCGTTCAAAAATGGTGGATAAGATAAAACTAATGAAAAATACTTTTGATATGCCTTACTCAAAAGCAGCAATAGATTCTGCAGATCAGTGGGCCGACCACCAGTCAGCAGCGATTGTTAAAAGGATTTATGCAGAGGCTGCAGACGTCCGAGATCAGATGGAAAAAGAAAAAACGGCAAGAGGAAACACATTTGTTCCTCTTGAACAGCGGGAAATCATCGCCATGATTGCCTACCTGCAAAGACTGGGAACAGACATTAAAACGACCGACATTAAAACAGCAGGCATCAAATAATAAATTGTAAAATTTTTATTAACATGAAAACGAGAACACCAATATCAATATACATAGCAGCTACTGTAGGATTTACCCTGATGGCATTCGAAATGTTCGCTTCAGATTCCGGTTATTTTAATTCTCCTTTTTTCTGGGCTCTCCTGGTCATTGTCATCATTCTTCTGCTTATCATGAATTCAATAGGAGATCTGGTAGAAAACGAAAACTTCAGCAGATTGTCAGATGAAGAAAAACAACAGTATCTTGCTGAAAAGTCGACTCCTTATTTTCAGAAACTGTGGAACTCAGCTTTTAAAAAACAGTCACAGACAGAAGAAAAAGACATTCTCATCGATCATGGATTCGACGGAATTACGGAACTCGACAATTCTCTGCCAAAATGGTGGATCGGTCTTTTCTATTTCGGGGTCGTTTTCTGTGCCGTCTATATCATTGCATTTACATTCACCGATTACGCTCATCCGGAAGCAGAATATGACCGGGAGAACAAAATGATGCTCGCTTCAATCGCTGAATACGAAAAGACTGCCCCGCAAGTCACTATAGAATCTGCAGAATACAGCGCCGATAACATCTCTGAGGGAGAACAGATTTTCAAAACCAACTGTGTATCATGTCATTCGGAAGCAGGGAAAGGTGGAATCGGTCCTAACCTTACTGATCAGTACTGGATCAATATCAGGGAAAAAAGTCTTTTCAAAAATGTCTTCTGGATGCTCGAGAACGGCTCTCCCAACAATCCTGCGATGCGACCTTTCATTAAAGAAGGCACGATTACAGGGAGAGATGCAGAGAAGGTAGCCGCCTATATTTACCACATCAATCAGGAGAAAACTCCGGTTACAGAAACTTTGGGTGGTGCAACTCCGCAGGGTGAAGTGACAAAATGGGACGAATAACAATTAAATATATATAAAACTATGATGTAAATTCCATTACATTATGTCCCTTCTGTTATCAACTAACATCTGAAACCTATTCACTTTTAAATATTCTCCGATATTTAATTACCGGTAGGGACATAATTCACAGAAACCTGTTCGCACTGAGCAGGCTTCTGTTTTTAAAAACCGTACCACATTTACTGTAAATTAATATGAAAATGACGGGTTGGCAAACATATTGCTCATAAAAATTAACAAAAAATCTGTTAATAGACCATAACAAACAAAATTATCATGCTAACTATTATTAAGTTGCAGGTTTTCAAGATATAAGATTTATACAATACACTAAACATCGGTAAAAACTAAAGTTTGCCATCCTTAAAATATTATCTATTGGTATAAATCACACAATTTTGAAACTGAAATTCAACAAAAGAAAAATCATAAGAGGTATTGTTATTACGATAACCTCTATAATCGTTTTGATCATACTGCTAATCCTGAGTTTACGTCTTCCTGCGGTGCAGAACTATGTAAAAGATAAACTGATTGTCTATCTGGAGAAAAAGATCAAAACCAAAGTCAGTCTTGACAGAGTTTATATAGGTTTCCCCAACAGCCTTGTCATGGAAAATCTATATCTTAAAGGTCAGAATATTGACACATTACTCTCTGCAAGAAAATTGGATGTAGGGCTTGATATGTGGCAACTGATGAATTCAAAAGCTGATCTTACCTCGATCGATCTTGAAGGTGTTCGGGCTAATGTTGTAAGAAATCCACAAGGCAAATTCAATTTTGATTATATTATTGACGCATTTGCAACTTCCGAAAAACAAGAAAGCACTTCAAAACCATTTATCATTTCTCTGGATAAAATCAAGCTGAAGGATATCGGACTGACATTTAATGACCAGCAGTCTAAAAATGATATTAAAGTATATTTTAATTCTTTTGATACCAGGGTAAAAACGTTTGACCTTCAAAACAATTCTTACGCCGTCAATGATATCAATCTTGACGGGTTAAAATTAAAACTGAAACAGGATTTTGTAGAAGAAGTTTCTAAAAACGTAGAAAAGAAAGTAGATTCCCTGAATCAGAAGAAGCCTATGAAACTTGGTTTAAGTGGCATCAGACTGACCAATTTCAATATTGATTATGGTGATGACAATTCCAGAACTTTTGCGAAAGTCCTTTTTAAAGAATTAAGCACAAAAGTCAACAGCATTGATCTTGAAAACAAAGATTATAATGTGGGAAATGTATATCTTACGGGAGCTGCTATCAATGCCAATTTATTTCTCCCTACAGAAAATGCAGACCCGAAGAAAAATAGCGATCCTGCTGTTTCAACTGTTTCAGCGAAGGAGAAAGCAATGAAAGTTCTATTGGGCAAACTGATATTGGATGATGTAAAAGTTGCCTATAACAATACAGCTGTTGCCCCGGCCAAAAGCGGAATGGATTTTAACCATCTTAATTTCGGTCAGTTAAACCTTGACGTCAGAAATTTTAAAATGGAAAACAATGGTTTTGCAGGAAGTGTAAAGTCAGCGGAAATCCGGGAGTCAAAAGGTCTGAATGTACAGAAGTTCAATACTGATTTTGTGTATTCAGATAAAGAAGCATACCTGAAGAACCTTTACCTGCAGACACCTAAAACAATACTGAGGGATGAGATCATCTTAAACTATAACTCAGTTGAACAGCTGTCAGCAAATCCGGGGGCTGTTAAAATATCTGCAGACATCCGTGACTCAAAAATCGGGTTTTCAGATATCCTGAATATAGTACCTACGCTTAGAAATACCGCCCCATTTAATAAGTATCCTAATGCTATTTTAAATGTCAATGCCAATATAAAAGGGAACGTCAATGATCTTGACATCCAGAATCTGAAAGTTTCAGGATTGGACCAACTTAAGGTTGCCGCATCAGGTAGGATAAAGAATGCAATGAATCCTGATCAGTTATATTATGATCTGAAAATTGCAGAAGTTTCTTCTTCATCCAAAACGATTTACAACTTAGTTCCTAAAAATACAATTCCGAATACGGTTTCGTTACCGTCATTCTTCACTATTCGCGGAACAGCGAAAGGTACTACCAAGATTGTTGACACCAATCTACGTTTGACATCAACTTTGGGAAATGCGGCCGTCATCGCAAAAGCTGATCTAAGAAGAAAAAACAGAGAGATTTTTGATGTAAAAGCCAATCTGCAGAATCTTCAGATCGGAAAACTTATCAAAAATAAAGATCTTGGAAGCATTACCGCACAAATCTCTGCAAAAGGACAGGGTTTTGATCCTAAAATTATGTCAGCCCAGATGACAGGAGATGTGAAATCTGCAACGTACAACGGTTACACCTACCAGAATATGTATCTGAAAGGAAAAATCAACCGTGGAGCGTATAATATCGACCTAAATTCTAAAGATCCGAATGCAAATTTACATTTAGCTGCTTCAGGCATTTACAATGAAAAAAATCCTACCGTAAAAGTTAACGGAAACATCAATAAATTAGATCTTAATAAATTAGGATTTTACAGTTCTCCTATGATTATTGCAGGTGCAATTGACGGTGATTTTAAAAGCCTGGACCCTGATAACCTGAACGGCTATCTGAATCTTAAAGATTTTGCCATTTCAGATACAAAAGAAGTCTATCCTATTCAGGAAGTCAATCTTTTAGCCGTTTCAACAGCAGAAGCAACGCAGATTAAATTCAATTCCCAGATTGCCGATGTCGAACTGAACGGAAAATACAAGCTGACCCAAATCTTCGGAGCATTACAGCAAACGGTAAATCAGTATTATCAGTTTCAAAAACCCGGAAAAACTCAGAAAATTGACGCAGGACAGTTTTTTACCGTCAATGCATCGATTAAAAATGATGACCTCATCAGAAAATTTGTTCCCGAACTGAAAAGCTTTGAGACCATCAATATTACCGGAAACTATAATGCAGATTCTCAGAAAATAGAACTTGATGCAAAAATACCTCAGGTCCTGTATGGCGAAAATACACTTGAAAATACAAACTTAAAAATCACTAACGAAAACCAGGCACTGCAGTACAGTCTTGATGTAGCCGCATTGAAAAGTGAAAGTTTTGCTCTGAATAAAGTCAATATCAACGGGGACGTTGCCCAGAATATTATCAATTACAATATTACCACGAAAGATGACAAAGATCAGACGCAGTTCCTGATCGCAGGTAATGCAAAATCAATGAATGATATTACCGAAATTTCCTTAAATCCAAACGGTTTAAAATTAAATTACATGGACTGGACCGTTGCCGAAGGTAATAAAATTCAAATAGGAAGTCAGGGAATTCTGGCGGATAATTTCAGATTATCCAATTCAGGAAGTGAAATTTTGCTTCAGTCTGAAACTGCTGTACCGGGAAGCCCTTTAAATGTTTCTCTGAAAGATTTCAAAATAGAAACAATCACGGAAATCATTAAAAAAGATTCACTCCTGGCGAAAGGGACTATCAACGGGACTGCTCAGTTACGGGATCTGACTAAAAATATGACGTTTACTTCAGACATCAATGTAAGTAATCTGATTGTTTATGGAAGTCCGGTTGGAAATTTAGCCATTAAGGTAAATAATCAGTCTGCCAATCTTCTGAATGCGGATATTGCACTTTCCGGAAATAACAATGATGTGAAGATCCTTGGAAATTACAATACTTCGTCAAGCACATTTGATCTCAATTTGGATATGAATCAGCTTCAGATGAAAACGCTTCAGGGCTTTTCTATGAATGCGATTACCAATACTGAGGGCTATCTTTCCGGAGATCTGAAAATTACCGGAACGACAGCGGCACCGAAAATTTTGGGTGATCTCAAAATGAACAACGTAGGTCTTATGATTTCACAGACGGGAAGTGATTTCAGAAATATCAATGATAAAATAGGCTTTACAAGCCGTGGAATTGAATTTGACGATTTTAAAATCAAAGATAAAGACGGAAACTCCCTGAATATCGATGGTCAGGTTCTTACCAAGACTTACAGAGATTTTGCATTTAATCTTGATCTGAACGCCAAAGACTTTAAAGTAGTGAATTCTGAAAAATCAAACGATGCCATGATGTACGGAATCTTAGCAATTGATGCCGCCCTGAAAGTCAGAGGAAACTTAGATTTACCAAAGGTTGACGGAAGGCTTGCCGTTTCAAAAACGACAGATTTCACTTTTGTACTTCCACAGTCGAGCCCTTCTTTACAGGAGAGAAATGGTATTGTTGAATTTATTGACCAGGATCAGATTGCTTTAAATAAAACTGTCAAAGCAGATTCTATAGATACCCAAAGTCCGATCAAAGGAATGGATCTGAGCGTCAATATTGAAGTGGATAAAGAGGCGAAAATGTCAATTGTTATTGATAAAGCTGCCGGAGACTTTGTAAAGCTTCAGGGTGAAGCAGATTTAACGGGAGGAATTGACCCGTCAGGAAAGACTACTTTGGTTGGGGTCTATTCTGTTGAAAAGGGAAGTTATGAGATGTCTGTAAGTGTCCTGAAAAGAAAATTTGACATTCAGAAAGGAAGCACGATCACCTGGACAGGAGAACCTACGACCGCCAATCTTGATATAACAGCTATTTACAAAACTGAAACCGCACCCATTGACCTGGTAGAACAACAGGTAGGTGATGCTGATCTGAACCAATACAAACAAAGAATTCCCTTTAATACACTGTTGATTCTGAAAGGTGAACTGTTGAAGCCGCAGATATCATTTGACATTACGACTGATGAAAAAAACAATGCTGTCTCATCTGCAGTGACAGAAACTATTGACGGAAAACTTGCCCAGTTGAGACAGGATGAAAATGAAATGAACAAGCAGGTTTTTGCACTGCTTTTACTGAACCGTTTTATTGGTGAAAATCCGTTCCAGAGTAATTCCGGAGTGTCAGCCGAAACTATGGCAAGGCAGAGTGTAAGTAAGATCCTCTCCCAGCAGCTGAATAATCTTGCTTCAGATCTGATCAAAGGAGTGGATTTAAATTTTGATCTGGAATCTACCGAAGATTACTCTACCGGAACGCAGAATACAAGAACAGATCTGAATATCGGCCTGAGTAAAAAATTGCTGAATGACCGTCTTAAAGTTTCGGTAGGAAGTAATTTCGGACTGGAAGGTGAAGCAAGACAAAACGAAAATACAACCAATATTGCCGGTGATGTGACAGTGGATTACAGTCTTTCAAGAGACGGAAGATATATGCTTCGTGCCTACCGTAAAAATGATTATCAGGTTGCACTGCAGGGACAGATTGTAGAAACCGGTGTCGGATTTATTATTACTTTGGATTATAACCAGTTCAGAGATATTTTCCGGAAATCAAGAAATAACCGAAACAGGGAAAACAGACAGATAAAGAAAAAACAGGAAAACCAAGTCGTAGAATTTAAATAATGAAGAATAAGATTAACCTATATTGTAAATATTTTGTAGCATCAGGAATGACTGCGGCTGTTGTTTCTTGCAGCAATACAAAGTTTCTGAAGGAAGGCCAGATGCTCTATACCGGAGCAGAAGTGAAAATTGAAAATGACACCCTTCCCAAAAAGAAAAAAAATGAACTCAAGGCTGCTCTCGAAGAAAATCTAACCCCAAAGCCCAACTCTTCATTTTTTGGATTGCGGCCGAAACTTTATGCCTATAATGCGACAAAAGAGCCCAAAAAAGAAAAAGGTTTAAGATACTGGCTGAAATATAAATTTGGTGAAGAGCCTGTTTTATTAGGTGACGTAGACCGTGAATTCAATAAAGACATCATTGTCAATTATTCTGAGAACAAAGGATACTTCAATGCAAAAGCGAAGTATGATACGGTCTCAAAAAACCGAAAAGCCCAGGTTATCTACACTCTGAATCCCGGGGCACAGTACCTGATCAGTAATGTAAAATTTCCAGAAGATTCTACATTAATCAATCGTGAAATTCAAAGTTTTAAAGATAAAACTTTACTGAAGCCCGGCAACCCTTTTGACCTGGATGTCATTAAGTCTGAAAGACAGCGTATCGATGACGGTCTGAAAGATAAAGGTTTCTACTATTTTAACCCTGATAATATTATCGTTCAGGCGGACAGTACCGTCAGCAAAAATCATAAAGTTGAGATGATTGTCAAGCTGAAAGACAATACTCCGAAATTAGCAACGGAACAGTTTACCATTGATAAAGTGGTTGTCTTTCCAAATTATAACCTTCGGGATGCTAAAAAAGGGCTTTACAATATTCCTATGAATCCTGATTCTCTGAAAGGTTACGAATACAATGACATCTACGTGGTGGATCCGGGAAAGAAATTTAAACCAAGGATTTTTGACCGTGCACTGTATTTCGACAAAGGAGATATTTACAACAGAAAAGACCACAACTTATCACTGAACAGACTGATCAGCCTGGGTGTTTTTAAATTTGTAAAAAATGAATTTGTCGTTTCAGATTCCCTGAATCATAAATTTGATGCTTACTATGTTCTGACTCCCAGAGAGCTTCAGTCCTTACGCCTGGAAGCTTTAGGAAGAACCAATTCTGCGAATTATGCAGGAAGTGAATTAAATCTTAACTGGACTCAGAGAAATTTCTTCCGTGGTGCAGAACAGTTTAAGGCCTCTGTATATGGTGCTTTTGACGTTCAGATCGGCGGACCTTCTGATGCGGAAAATATTTTCAGAGCCGGTGCGAATGCTCAGTTATCAATTCCGAGAATTGTTGCACCGTTTAATTTTAATTCATCAAGTGCTTTTGTTCCGCGAACCAATATTCAGCTGGGTTACGAGTTCCAAAACCGTACGACTTTATACACATTAAATACATTTAACGCATCTTTCGGATATCAGTGGAAAGAAAATGTGAGAAAAGAGCATGAATTAAAACTGATTGACGTATCCCTTATTGCGCCTGCTAACATTACTCCGAAATTTGATTCTCTGGCTCAAAATAATCCATACCTTAGAAGGGTTACCGATAGGCAACTGATCTTCGGACCTACTTATTCATACACCTATTCAACAACGATGCTTCCGAGAAAAAATACCTTCTACTATAAAGGTATGCTTGATCTGGCCGGAAACATTACAGGTCTCGTAACAGGTGCGAATGCAAAAGAAGGAAAAGAAAAAACTATATTCGGAGTTCCCTTCAGCCAATATGCAAAAATTGAAAACGACGTTAGATTCTACCATAAGTTTACCGAAAAAACATCATTCGCTTCCAGGTTCATTGCCGGAGTCGCCATTCCTTACGGAAATTCAGAGCATATCCCGTTTTCAAGACAGTTTTTTGTAGGAGGAAGTAACAGCATCAGAGCATTCCGGGCGAGAACTTTAGGACCAGGAAGCTATGATCCGAGGGGAGAAAACAATAACAGAGCAGTTTTTGATCAGGCAGGAGATATAAAACTCGAACTGAATGCAGAATACCGCGCAAATATCTATAAATTTCTGAACGTTGCCGTTTTTGCTGATGCCGGGAATATCTGGCTGATTAACAACGAACTTGATCAGAATGGAGTCGATACAAGACCCGGAGGCAAATTTTCCAAAGATTTCTTAAGCGAAGTTGCTGTAGGTGCGGGTGTGGGTCTGAGACTTGATTTTTCTATTCTGGTTTTAAGACTCGATCTTGCCATGCCACTGCGTGTTCCCTATTATGAAGAAGGTGACCGTTGGGCTTTTAACAGGATTAATTTTGGAGATTCAAGCTGGAGACGTGACAACCTGATTTTAAATATAGCTATCGGATATCCTTTTTAAATAGATTAAGACTTAAAGCTCAGTTGCCCTGCCAAAAACATTTTATATTAAAAATTTTCAATATTATTATCAATCAAACTATGCTAAAAGAACTTAAATTTTTCTGGGAAACCGTTAAAGAAACATTTGCAGAATGGAATAATTCATCTGCCTCCAATGATTCGGCGAGTTTGGCCTACTATGCTATATTTTCAATTCCCGGTCTTCTTATCATCATTATATGGCTGGCAGGGTATTTCTTCGGTGAAGATGCCATCCGTGGTCAGATCAGTAACCAGATCAGCGGTATGATGGGAACGGATGCAGCAAAAAGTGTTGAAGAAATGATCGCAGGTGCCCTCATCGACAGGGAAAATATTTTTATGAAAATTGTAGGAATCGGATCGCTTATTTTTGGTTCCACAACATTATTCTTTCAATTACAGAAATCTCTAAACAACCTTTGGGATGTGGAAGCCGCCCCTAAAAAAGCTCTGGTGAAATTTCTCTTAGACCGTGCCAATTCTTTAGGAATGATTTTGATTCTGGGTTTTTTACTGATGATTACCATGGTTTTATCAATAATCATCAGCTTACTCAACAATTTTATCACCGGATCTTTAGGTCTGGAAACCTATTACATCGTTGAAATAATTAATTTCTCAGTAGGTTTTGCCATCACTGTTTTACTTTTTGCACTGATGTTTAAAGTGCTGCCTGATGTAGAAATCAGTTGGAGATCGGTATGGAAAGGAGCTTTACTGACCTCAACTCTTTTTACTTTAGGTAAATTTTTATTAAGCCTTTACTTCAGTGAATTTAAACCAACTTCAGCTTTCGGAACCGCAGGTACAATTATTCTGGTTATGCTGTGGATCAATTATTCCTGCCTGATGATTTTTTTCGGAGCGGAATTCACAAAGGTATATACCTATAAGAGGGGATTGAGAATAACACCTTCAAAACATGCGAAATGGAGCAGTGCTAAACTGTACAAAGAAAGTCAGAAAAAAAACAATGATTCTCCAACTATAGTTTAATCATAAAAAAACCTCCTGAACATTCAGGAGGTTTACTTTTTACATTCTGTTTACAGTACTTATTCCAAGCAATGCAAGCGATTTCTGTATCGTTTTTGCCGTTAGATCAGAAACATTTAAACGGAACTGTTTTAGATTTTCATCTTCACTTTTTAAAATAGGATTGCTCTGGTAAAATGAATTATAAGACTTCACGAGATCATACAGATAATTAGCGACCAGTGCAGGACTCAGAGATTCTGCAGCTTTCTGAACAACCGATTTATAATTAGATAAAAGCATGATCAATTCTATCTCGTTTTGATTATAACCGATGCTTTCAGTTTCTCTATATTCATAATTTGCTTTTGCTAACAGTGACTGGGTTCTTGCATAAGTATATAGAATGAAAGGACCTGTATTTCCATTAAAATCAATACTTTCCGAAGGATTGAACAACATTTTTTTCTTAGGATCAACCTTCAGCATAAAATACTTCAGGGCAGCCTGTCCGATGATTTCATACGAAGCTGCTTTTTCTTCCTCCGAAAGACCTTCGAGTTTCCCCAGTTCTTCAGTTTTTGATTTTGCCGTTTCATACATTTCCTGCATCAGATCGTCTGCATCCACTACAGTTCCTTCACGCGACTTCATTTTGCCTTCCGGAAGTTCAACCATTCCATAAGAAAGATGGAACAATTGATCTGCCCATGAATATCCAAGCTTTGCCAGAACTTTAAATAACACCTGAAAGTGATAATCCTGTTCGTTGCCTACGGTATAAATTAATTTCTGAATATCATTCTCTTTAAAGCGTTCTACAGCTGTTCCCAGATCCTGTGTCATGTACACGGATGTTCCGTCTGAACGAAGCAGAAGCTTCTCATCCAAACCTTCGTCTGTGAGATCACACCATACGGAACCATCCTCCTTTTTATACAGCACTCCCTTGTTCAGGCCTTCATGAATAAGATCTTTCCCTAAAATATAGGTATTGCTTTCATATTGAACCTGATCGAAGTCTACTCCAAGTCTACTGTACGTTTCATTGAAACCTTCATAAACCCATGAGTTCATTTCTTTCCAGAGATTTCTCACTTTTTCATCACCATTTTCCCAGTCAAGAAGCATTTTCTGAGCTTCTTTCATTAACGGAGCATCTTTTTTAGCCTGCTCTTCCGTACTTCCCTTTTCTACCAGTTCAGTGATTTCTTTTTTGTAGTTTTTATCAAATTCAACATAATAATTCCCTACAAATTTATCGCCTTTTATATGGTCTGTTGCAGGAGTTTCCCCCTTACCGAATTTCTCCCAGGCCAACATTGATTTACAGATATGAATGCCTCTGTCATTGATAATCTGACTTTTGATTACTCCGTATCCTGCCTCTTTAAGAATCTGGGCAACAGAAAAACCTAACAGATTATTTCTGATATGTCCGAGGTGCAATGGTTTATTGGTGTTTGGTGAAGAATATTCCACCATTACCGTTTTATTTTTCTTTTCAATATCTGAAAATTGTTCAGTAACCGTTTTGAACTGATCGACAAAAAACTGATTCTGAACTTTTACATTCAAAAATCCCTTAACAACGTTGAAGCTCTCAAGCAATTCTGTCTGCTCCGTCAGTGCCTGTCCCAGTTCAACCCCTATACTTTCCGGATTTTTCTTCAGCTGTTTCACCAGTGGAAAAGTAACGATGGTAAAATCACCTTCAAACTCAGTTTTATTTTCCTGAATTTCGAGCTTTATATCTTTCAGCTGATAGACATTAAGGATTACCTCCGCCAGCTTTTGTTCTATGATATCTTTAATATTCATTATTCTAATTTGAGATACAAATATACGGAAATAAAAAAACCGCCCGAAGGCGGTTTAATTGTATTAAAACTATTTTATGTTTAATTCTTATCCCAGAAAATCTTTGTTGTTAACAAATCTCCCCCGATCGCTGAAGATGCTGCAGAAACATTTGCACTGTTTGTCTGATATTCAATTACAGGATAACTCATACGTACAGGAACACTGGAAATGGTAGCTGCACTTGCTGGCTGCAGAACCGGATAATCTAATCTTCTCCAGAAATTCCATGAAGTTAACGGTTGATTATACATTGCAACCCATGCCTGCTGCCCTACAGACTGCTTCCAGTTTGCTGCATTGTAGGGATGCGCTGCGATATATGCAGCGGCATCTGATTCAACTCCCCATTCAGCAAATGATGAGGTGACAGCATTGGTATAATTGGTTGCAGCAGAACCTCCAATCCCCCATCGGGCACTGGCTTCGGTTAAATAAAAAGCAACTTCGGTATAGTTTAAAATAATCCCGGGTGTTGTTGGTGAATATGCAAAATCACCAGGTGCTGAAAACTGTGAAAAAGAGGCACCGGTTCCAATGATCTGTCCTATGTAATTTCCGGAAGTTCCAACTGTTTGGTAATATTTTGAAATTCTTGCATCATTGTTACTGTTCATGTAATCAACCAGCGTTTTACCGCCCACAAAATCATTTCTGTTACTAGCTACTACGTTATCAAAAATCGGATTCCTGTTTGGAGATGCTGACAAATACTGAAGTTTACAGTTTTCTGCAGACGATGCAATTACTCCACTATTAATAGCAGCTGCAACTGTCTGCTGCGCTAATGTCGGATTAGAATCTGCAATAGCAATTCCTAATTTAAGCATAAGCGAATTACCAAACTTCTTCCATGAATTAAGATTTCCTCCATAAAACAGATCAGCTTTTGAAAAAACATCTGAATTTGAATCTACTCCTACACTCGTATCAATACTGGTAATATCAGCCTGCAGTCGTGTTATTAAATTAGCATAAACAGTTGCTCCGTCATCATAAACAGGAGAATTGATTGTGGACAGTTGATTTGATTGTGTATATGGTACATTACCAAACGTATCTACCAGACTTTGGTAAGTATATACCTGCATCATGTCGATAATTGCCAACTGATTTTGTCTGATTTTTGGCCAAGCTGATGCTTCTGCAGGAATGGGAATATAATCATTTATCAATTCTTTTGATTTCACTAAACTGTTAAGAACATTTACATAGGTATTCAGAAAAATCTGATTAGAAACATTCCTATTGGTGAAATTATAATTGCTTTCTTCAACATACGTTGTTTCCTGCCAATACTGCATTGTTAATCTGAAATTATTTTCATTTACACTACAAGTATTAACATAATCACTTAATTCTTTCTGTGCATTGGTGACTAATGTTGATGGAATAGTTGTGTAAGCTGAGTGAGAATCTGTATTTATATCATCTGTTGAACAGCTGATAAACTGCATTCCTATAAATATAGATATTATAATTTTTTTCATTTTTACTTTTTTAAAAATTAACTTTTACATTGAATGAGAAATTTCTGGTCGTAGGCATAACTCCTGATTGATACCCCTGTAAATTTCCTGAAGACAGACCTGCTTCCGGATCTGCATAGGGTAGATTTTTATGGATGATCCAAAGGTTACTTCCAATAACACTAAACGACATGCCTTGTATAAATTTGGAGCCTAAAGCTTCCTTTGAGATTTTGTATGTAATTGATGCTTCTCTAAGTTTCACATAACTGGCATCGTAAACAAATGCAGCTGAAGGTGGATCAGTATTCAATACCTGACTTGACTGAGATTTATCTAATCTTACATTATTTTGCGAGTAACTTCCGTCAGCATTTTGTATTACTCCCTGCTGTATAATTCCTCCTCCATTTTCTAAAGTATTTCTTATCGGATTTCCCAAGTCATTAAATCCTACAGAATTAGCATATATACCTGTTCCATAACCATAAGATTGATCTAAAGAAAAGACTTTGCCTCCATGCTTCATATCAACTAAGAAACTCAGAGATAGGTTTTTATAGTTTATCGTATTTCTAATACCTCCAAACCAATCAGCCTGGTAACTACCGAGATTATTATTAGTGCTTGTTGTTTTTAAATATGCTCCTGTATTGGAATCAATCACTTTTTGTCCGTCAGGTGCATAGATGTAATCAGATCCATAGATTGTCCCATACAAACTTCCGAGTGGAGCGTTAAGGGTAACGCCTCCTTGCGAACCGTTAGATTGCAAAGCTAAATTATTTACCCCATCTTTCAATGCCGTAACCGTAGTTTTAGGATTAGACCAGTTTGCAGTTAGATTCCATGAAAAACTTTCAGATTTTATCGGAACTAACTTTAATGAAAGTTCAAACGCCTCAGTTCTTAAATTTCCGATATTCTGCTTTTGCAATGTAGAACCTGTAGAATAAGCTACACTAACATTTGATATCAAATTTTCTGAATTATTTCTATACCAAGAAGCATCCAAACCGATTCTATTTTTTAGAAAAGAAGTTTCCAGACCAAATTCCATACTCTTTAATTTTTCAGCTACCAGATCCGGGTTTTTTGCTATTGCATTAAAAGAATAAATAGGAAGGACTCCATATGGAGCTGCAGCTAAATAAGTATCTATCAATTGATTCGCATCTGTATCATTTCCTACAATTGAATAATTGGCTCTTATCTTACCAAAACTCATCCATGGAGCTTTTATTAAATTTGAGAAAACAATACTTCCGGAAACCGAAGGGTACCAATAGACATCATTACCTTTTGCTAACGCAGTCGTCTGATCTCTACGTACTGTACCCTCTAAATAATAGGTACTCTTATATCCCAAACTTGCCTGAGCAAAAACTCCTACGACTTGTTTACTTGTATCGCTGGTCTGCGATAAAGGTCTGCTTACAGAATTAGAAATATCAAAATAATTAGGCACACTTAAACCACCCACCGTCGAATGCTGATCAGAATAGGCAGAATTATATCTTATATTAGTCCCCAAAACTGCATTCAAATTCAAATCTTCAGTCAGGTCTTTTTTATAGGTACCTATAAAATCATAGTTTCTTTCAGCAAATCTGTAATTACCTAACGCATAACCCGAAGGTTGAGAATCATTTATGTTTAACCCAAAAATATTTGGAACAGAGCCATTCGCTTTTCTTTCTTCTGTGGTCATACTGTAACTGTCGTTACTTAATCTTACCAAAAAGTTTAGGTCATTGCTTACGTCATAACTTAATGCAACATTTCCATTAAATCGCTCTCTTGTATCATTCTGATAATTCTGATAACGCTGAAAATAAATATTGTCCCAATACTGTGGTGTAAGAGTTTTTGGCGTAATATTACCTGCATCATCAAGTCCTGTGATATTCCATGAATAATTCTGATGGGCAATTTCATACAGGTCCTGTTGTTGCTTCAAATCAATATTCGTTGGCCACCATTGTCTAAAGCCCGCCATTAAATTGCCGTTATATCCGGTATCATTTCTACCTCTTGTATTCTGGGTAATATAATTGGCATATAAAGATGCAGTTAATTTCTCCGTAACTTTATAGGTCATATTACCCCCAAAGTTATTTTTTGTCAAAGAACTGTTTGGCATAATATCCGTTGCATCCAGATTACTGTAACTCAATCTGTATGTAGCAACATCATTTCCTCCGTTTAAAGAGACACTGTTGGTAAAATTTGTTCCGTTCTGGAAAAATGAAAGTGGTCCATTTTTAGCCATGACCCAAGGAGTAGCCTGTCCAAAATTAGAAGCACCTGGTGTCAAAGCTCCATATTGATAGACCATTAAGTTGGGGTCATATCTTGGACCATAAGAGGCATCATCTCCGAAATTTGCAGTTAGTCCACCATTATAAGATCCGTAACCATTAAAGTTATCACCATAGTATCCCTGTCCGTATTCAGTCTGATATTCTGGAAAAGTCTTTTTGTCGATAGAAGAAATTGTAACTGAACTCGAAAATTCCAAACCAATTCCTTTCTGATTCTTTTTTCCCTTTTTTGTTGTGATAATAATAGCACCATTTGCAGCACGGGAACCATATAATGCTGCGGCAGTAGCTCCTTTCAAAACGTTAATTGTTTCTACATCGTTAGGATTTATATCTGATGCAGCATTACCATAATCAACGCCGTAACGTCCTGTATTTTGGCTTGAAGAATTTATATTATTATTGATTATTGGAACTCCGTCGACAACGAATAACGGTTGATTCGTTCCTGAAAAGGATTTAAATCCTCTTAACACTACGTTAATAGATCCTCCAAAGTTTGTACTCTGTTTAATATCCATACCTGCAACCTGCCCGGATAGGTTGTTTAAAAAGTTAGGAGTAGGGTTTTTATTAACATCTTCCCCTTTAACTTCCTGAGTAGCATAACCTAAAGATTTTTTTTCTCTTTTAATTCCGAATGCAGTCATAACTACACCTTCGATTTCTTGTGTTTTTAAGGTGTCGCTCGGTTTTGTTTGTTGTGCATTAGCAACGACAAAAGACGAGGATAATACTACAAGTAGTACACCTGCTGTTAATTTCTTCATATTAATACATTAATTTTGTGGCAACAAAGTTGTGAAACTTTTCCTTAAAAAACTGTTAAAAAGTGAAAAAATTGTTATTTAATTCATAACATTTTTATTTTTTATAAATTTACAGATCTAAAATGTTAAAATTTTATGGAATTATTAAAAAAATGGTCGAAAATTTACATTGAAGCAGGATGTGATGAAGTAGGTAGAGGATGTCTGTGCGGTCCGGTCGTAGCAGCAGCTGTCATTCTTGATGAAAAATTTGAACAGAATTTAGTAAATGACTCAAAAAAGTTAACTTTTAAAACCAGAATGGAACTTGATATTTACATCAAAGATCATGTAAAAAGTTATGCTATTGCCGAACTTCCCCCTGCGTTTATTGACGAACATAATATCCTGAACGCCAGTATTCACGCAATGCATCGTGCATTAGATCTGCTGACAATAAGACCAGAATTGATTTTAGTAGATGGAAATAAGTTTCACCCCTATAATTTTATCCCTCATCAATGCATTATTAAAGGGGATTCAAAAATCTTGTCAATTGCAGCTGCATCAATTCTGGCAAAAAATTACAGAGACAGGTTGATGATTGAACTGCATAATGAACATCCTGAATATGGATGGAACACAAACTTTGGATATGCCACAAAAAAGCATCAGGAAGCTCTTGTAAAGCATGGTCCAACAAAACATCACCGCCAGTCTTTCAGATTGAAATATGACTAAGTAAACTGGTGTGTGAATTATTATATTAAAAATTTCAACCGGTTAAATTTAAAATGATTCTAAATAAAAAAAGGAAAGCAGTAATTGCTTCCCTTTTATGTTATGTTATATTTTATTTCTTTTTACCTCTTGGCTCCTGGGTCTTCTGCTGTTCCTGAGCCTTTTCCATCATCTCTCTCATTCGCTTCTGAAATTTACCTTCTGTTTTTGGTTTCTCCTTATTGGCCTGAATCTGTGCATGAATTTTCTTTTCATCAAGAATCACATATTTTATAACCAGAATGATCAGGATATTAATCGCGTTTGAAACAAAATAGTACCATGACAGACCTGATGCTGAAGTATTCAGGAAGAATAAGAATGTGATCGGGAAAATATACATCAACACTTTCATATTCGGCATTCCTTCCTGCTGTGGCTGCTGCATATTTCCTGAAGTCATTACAGTATAAATCAAAATAACAATGGTACATGCAATGGCAAAAACACTTAAATGATCTCCCAAGAAAGGAATCTTAAATGGCAGTCTGATCAGATCATCATAAGCCGTAAGGTCTTTAGCAAACCAAAAGCCCTGACCTCTTAAGTCAATAAAGTTCGGGAAGAAACGGAACAAAGCATAGAAGATGGGAATCTGAACCAAAGCCGGTAAACATCCTGCCATCTGGTTAACGCCAGCTTTTCTGTAGATCTCCATAGTAGCCTGTTGCTTTTTCATCGGATCTGCATCTTTGAATTTTGCGTTGGCTTCATCAATTTCCGGACGGATTACCTTCATCATTGCACTCAGTTTATGCTGCTTATACATAATAGGTGATAAGATCAATTTCACAATAATCGTCATTAAGAAAATAACCCATCCTGCCGATATTCCCCAGCTAGCAATAACACTGTACAGCCACATAAAGAAATAACGGTTCATTGCGCCGATGAATGACCATCCTAATGGTAAAATTTCATCAAAGTTTTTATCGTAAGAATTCAACAGCTTTAAATCTAACGGCATAAAATACCAGGTGAAATCCTGGTTCAGCTCACCTCCCTGCATCTGAACAAATCCTTCGAAATTGAGTTTTTTCAGATATTCTCCCTCTTCAATAGATTCCTGATTTCCTTTACTGTGTGTGAAACCGTTCTTTGCTTCAATTACAGAAGAGAAAAACTGCTGTTTTACACCAATCCAGTTAAGTGTCTCATCAGGCTCTTCCATTGTAGTTCTTCCGTCATAATCATAGTCTTTATAATTATTGAATGCATACGAGAATTCAGAATGGGTCTGTTCCTGAGCCCTCCCCTTCTCAAGATTTCTTACACTGTAATTCCATAGAAAATCTGCTTTATTCTCAGAAGTCACATTGGCAAGCCCCTGAGTTCTGACTTTAAAATCCAAAGTATACTGATCTTTCAATTCAGCAGTAGGATTATTGTTTATGGTATAAACAAACTGAATCGCTGCTCCGCTGTAATTGGCAGTTAAAGTAACGGCGTTTCCGTTAACAACAGGTGTAAATACCAAATCTCTGGTATTTACAATTTTACCGGATTTATCCTTAAACTGAAATCCGTAGCTCGAATTATTTTTAGTAATCAGGTTGAGCGGAAGATCAGCCTTATCGGTTTTATGATCATATGCCTTATATTGTAAAAGCTCAACTTTAGAGACCTGCCCTCCTAAGCTTGAAAATTCAAGTTTCAGCTGTTTGTTTTCCAAATTTGAAACCTTAATAGCATTCGGAGTTACATTGGGATTGATATTGGCCGCCGGAGTTGGTTTTACGGGATTTTTTGCCTGTTCTGTTTTCTGTTGTTCAGCTTTCAGTTTTTCTTCTTCCTGTTGATTATTCTGAAAATAAAACATGAATCCGAAAAGGACTAAACATAAAACCGCAAAACTAATGATCTGACTTTTATCGAGTCCGTTGTTCTGTTGCATTTTATTTTTATTAAAATTTTAAATTTAAATAAGCATCGCTGTGCTATACTTTTAGAGTCGACAAAAATACTGTTTTTTTATCAAAAACTCTAAGCTATAATCTATTACTATATAATAAACTCAGACTGATAAAAATCAACCTGAGTTTAATTATTAGATATGACGTCTGTAATTTTGCAATTACTTTAATTTTTTTCGTAGGATCATCAACTTGGACATCTTTTAGAATGCAACGCTCTATTGATCTTATATAGACGTTTTTTCACACGCTTTAATAAACGCTCTGAATAAAGGATGTGGTGTTGCCACTGTACTTTTGTATTCAGGATGGTACTGTACTCCTACATAGAAAGGATGATCCGGCATTTCAAGAGCTTCAACCAAGCCCGTCTCCGGATTGGTCCCTGTTGCCAGGAAGCCGTTTTTCTCAAATTCCTGGATGTATTCACTGTTGAATTCATAACGGTGACGGTGTCTTTCCGAGATATGCTTGCTTCCGTAAATTTCATTTAATTTTGAACCGTTTTTCAAAGCACATTTCCATGCACCCAGACGCATTGTACCGCCTTTATCCACGACATTTTTCTGTTCTTCCATTAATGAGATCACAGGATGTTCTGTAGAAGTGTCAAATTCCATCGAGTTGGCTTTAGGATAACCTAAAACATTTCTTGCAAATTCTACGGTCATGATCTGCATTCCCAGACAAATTCCCAACATCGGTATTTTGTTTTCTCTGGCATATTGAGCTGTAAGAATTTTACCTTCAATCCCTCTGTCGCCAAAACCTGGAGCAACCAGGATCCCACAAACCCCTTCTAAACTTTCTTTGATATTCTCCTTGGTTAAATCACCGCTGTATACCCATCTGATTTTCACCTCTGTCTCAATATCTGCACCGGCATGTTTGAAAGCCTCAGCAATTGAGATATAAGAATCCTGAAGAGAGATATATTTTCCTACCAAAGCGATCTCAACAGTTCTCTTTGGATTTTGGAATTTCTTTACGAAAGTTTTCCAGTCTTTAAGATCAGCTTCTTTATCACTTTTCAGGTCCAATCCCTTAAGAACTACATCATCAAAGTTTTGTTTCTGAAGATACATCGGAACTTCATAGATCGTTTCGAGATCTTTACACTCAATGACATTATCTAAAGAAACATTACAGAATTGAGCCAGTTTTGCTCTCTGATCTTTAGGAATTTTATGTTCTGTTCTGCACACCAATACATCAGCCATGATTCCGCTTTCCATCAGTTGACGTACAGAATGCTGAGAAGGTTTAGTCTTTAATTCGCCGCTTGATGCAAGATATGGAAGCAATGTCAGGTGAATAACCATAGAATTTTTCTCTCCCAATTCCCATTTCAACTGGCGGACAGTCTCAATGTACGGTAATGATTCGATATCCCCTACCGTTCCTCCGATTTCAGTAATGATGATATCATAGTTCTGTTTGGAAAGAATCTTGATTCTGCGCTTAATTTCGTTTGTAATATGAGGAATTACCTGAACCGTTTTTCCAAGAAAGTCTCCTTTTCTTTCTTTTTCGATGACCGTCTGGTAGATTTTTCCTGTCGTAACGTTGTTATTTTGAGAAGTCGGAGCATCAAGGTAACGCTCGTAATGTCCTAAATCCAGATCTGTCTCTGCACCATCTTCGGTTACATAACATTCTCCGTGCTCATAAGGGTTTAATGTTCCCGGGTCGATATTGATGTAAGGATCCAGTTTTTGTATCGTTACATTAAATCCGCGTGATTTTAGCAATAGTCCCAGAGAAGCAGAAACGATTCCCTTTCCCAAAGATGAAGTTACACCTCCTGTCACAAAGATGTACTTTGTATTCTTTTTACTCATTAGATTAGGTTTGTGCAAAGTTAGGGGAAAAAGAAAAGCAAAGCAATTTTGTAGTGATTTTTAATTGTACTTAATGACTGATATGACTTTTCTGCTTATCAAAATATTCTAGAATCATTACTTATAAAAAACTTGATTCATAAAAAAAGGTTTCTCAAAAGTGTTTTTGAGAAACCTTTACCTAAACCAAATTATATATTTGAATTATTGTTTTGCCAATTCAAAAAACAGAGTAACATCTACATCTTTTGCAACACCTGCTCCTGTAGGATCGTATTTAATGTTATAATCTAAACGGTTTACTGTAAATTTTGCCTGTAATCCAAGTACCTCTTTCCCCTGCTGGTTTTTGGCAATACCTCCGAAAGTCAAAGGAATACTCACTTCTTTAGAAATATCTTTAATTGTCAGTTTACCTTTAAGAGTATAATTATTACCTTTTCCCTGTAAGACAGAAATTCCTTCAAACTTCATTTCAGGAAATTTTTCTGCTTCAAAGAAATCTGCACTTTTCAAATGCTTATCTCTAGGCTCAACCCCTGTATTTATTGTTTCTGTATAAGCAGTAAAGTTAAACCTTGCGTTATTTAAATTTGATCCTTCTGTAGAAACAGATCCGTCAAATTTATCAAATTTACCCTGCACGAAGCTGATTCCCATGTGCTTGATATTGAAATTAACAGATGAATGCATTGGATCTACATTCCATGTCGTCTGTGCAAATGTAAACATGCTTACTAAAGCAAATACGAAGCTTAAAAATATTTTTTTCATTTTCTAAAATTTATGAAGCAAATGTACATCAGAAAAACCAAAACATTCATTGATGTATGATAAGATTAAATAATCTTTCATAAAAAATCTGATTAAGTTTTTTCATAATTTTACAGAATGGCAAAACTGAGAACAGCGTATTTCTGTCAAAACTGCGGATCACAGTATTCCCAGTGGATGGGACAGTGTAAAAACTGTGGGGAATGGAATACTTTGGTAGAAGAAATTGTAGAAAAAACTCCGCAAAAAAGTTTAACCTCTTCAAAAAGCAAACAAAGTGTCATCAACATTATCGAAGTTGAGGCGATTGAAGAGCCCAGAATAAAGACACCCTCAGATGAACTCAATAGGGTTTTGGGAGGGGGAATCGTTTTAGGCTCTGTTACATTGATCGGCGGAGAGCCCGGAATAGGAAAGTCTACCCTCCTTCTGCAGCTGGCATTGAAAATGAAGAAAAAAATATTTTATGTTTCAGGAGAAGAAAGTGCTTCTCAGATTAAAATGAGGGCTGACCGCCTAGCAGAAGTGAAAAACCCAAACTGTTTTTTATATACAGAAACGTCATTGGAAAAAATACTTCACGAAGCTAAAAAACTGGAGCCTGATTTTGTGATTATCGATTCTATTCAGACCCTGCAGTCACAGCTGATTGAGAGTTCCCCTGGAACAGTCTCTCAGATCCGTGAATGCTCGAACGAGATTATCAAATATGCTAAAGAAAACAATGTTCCCGTATTTCTCGTAGGTCACATTACCAAAGACGGCCAGATAGCCGGTCCTAAAGTTCTGGAACATATGGTAGATGTTGTATTAAATTTTGACGGCGACAGAAATCATCTTTTCAGATTATTAAGAGCTAATAAGAACCGTTTTGGATCGACTGCAGAAATCGGTATTTATGAAATGGTTTCACAAGGTCTAAAAGAAATAAAGAATCCGTCAGAAATTCTTATCACTAAAAAATTTGAAGAACTCTCGGGAAATTCTGTAGCCGTAACTTTGGAGGGAAACCGCCCGATGCTTCTTGAAATTCAGGCATTGGTAAGTACCGCTGTTTACGGAACTCCACAAAGGAGCTGTACTGGGTTTGATTCTAAAAGACTGAATATGCTGCTGGCCGTTTTAGAAAAAAGAGCAGGCTTTCAGCTGGGGGCAAAGGATGTCTTCTTAAACATAACCGGCGGCATTAAAACCGACGATCCCGCTTTAGATTTAGCTGTTGTAGCCTCGATTCTTTCCTCCAATGAAGATATAGCAATTTCCGAACATTTCTGTTTTGCAGGGGAGATCGGTTTAAGCGGAGAGATCCGTCCTATTGCCCAGGTCGAACAGAGAATCACAGAAGCTGAAAAACTAGGCTATGAAAAGATTTTTGTTTCCAATCTGAATAAAATTCCGAAACGTAAATTCGGAATTAAAATTGAGGAAGTGAGCAAGGTTGAGGATTTTCATGAAAGGCTGTTTTGACCCTTAAACAAGTGAATTTTAACAGGTAATCTATAAAAAAGAGTCTGTATTCAAATGGTGAATACAGACTCTTTTTTTGCCTTATTTACTTTATTAGTTAAAACCCTCCGGAATCACCAAAAGTAAATGTTGCTGAGATTCCGGCTCTGATGGTAGATAACGGGAATGCTGTTGATATTTTATACCTTGAGGTCATCTGCTCATAGAATAATCTCAGGTTTAAGTTTTCTGAAACATTGTAGTCAGCAGACAATTTTATATTCATCAATCTCTGACCACCGGTTACCTGCGAGTCATCCAGTAAAATATTCATAATGCTTGTACGGCTGTCACGAAGTGAAATATCTCCTCTGATGTTAAGATCACTTCCTCTGCCTCTTCCTCCTCTTCCACCACGGGTATTACCCATGTTTCCCAATCTGAAGTTTCTGACGATGTACCCTAATCTTACAACATATTCTGTATTTGAATCTTCAGTTAAGGTATGATTGACCAGCCCTAGTAAGAGTGTTCTCATTCTGTTATACTGCAGCCCAAACTGCAGGTTGTTTCTCATCGTAACATCGATTCCGATCAAGGGTGCAAAAGCTTCTACATACCCCACCTGAGCAAATGTATATGGATTTATTTTATCCCCGTCATTGATATTACCTGATAAATCTGAAGTCTGATAAAAACCTCCCGGATTGTTAAAATAATCAACATTACTTTGAATACCGGTTGCTGTATAGGTCGCATTATAGCTGTGTAAAAGATCAAACTTTGTAAACTGCCCACTGATTATCGGGATATTTTTCAGTCCTGAGTAAATAATCCTCCAGTTAGGTATCGGCAGCCCTGATTTTTTGGCATCCCCTAATCTTTCAGGATTTTTACCCTCTACCGCTGCACGGAATGCAGGAATCAAAACATAGGCATTGGCAATACTATACCCATTTGTAAATCCATCTGTTCCCTGAACCGTTCCCAGCTGCTGCGAAATCTGTCTGGCATTCTGCCTGATCGATTCATACACTGCCTGTCCTGTCTGGAAAGAGCTGTTGACAAGCACTACAGAATTTGAATAACTTACCATATCACTAGCAAACGTAAGATTCGGGTTTGAGAAACCGCTGTCGTCCCGGAAGTTGAAACCGGTCTGAGAGAAATTTCTGTTGTAGGTCTGCAGCACATTAAAATCTATTCTGAAATCATTGACCGGCATCATTTGCAGGTTTGCCCTGAGTTCCCTTGTTGACATTTTCACATACGGATCAATCATAAATTCAGAAGAACTTACCCACCCGTTTTCGATAACCGTTCGTCTTATATCTGCCTGAGATCCTAAAAGGAAGCCAGCAGTCGGACCTCCTAAAGTCTGTCCGTAACCATATCCGTTAGGTGCTGATAATAAACCTGGAAGTACAGTTCCATTATTTTCGGAATAATTAACATCCAGTTGTTTGAATGAGGTCAGTAAAAACGCTGCACTCTGTAAAACCGACAGTTTATTTTTAAACTTATAGCTTTTAAATTTATATCTTCTTTTATCCCAGGCCTGCGTATAAACATTATTTAAGGAATCCATTTCCTGCTTCCGTTTCTGAAGAGTCGTTGACATCTTTTTGAAATAACCGAACTGACCAAAGAACTTCGGAATGTCAGCAGTTGCAGTTGCCTGGATAATATTGGTATTCTGACCTATGGATCCCAGACTTCCATCCGGACTTGATAATAAAGCAGTAGATCTTGCATTCCAGTTGTAGGTGAAACCATACTGAAGTTCTGCATCAATAAAGTCTAAATAAGGAAGCAGCTGGAATGGCAATTTATAATTCAACTGCACTCTGTGATTATAAAGTACCGGTCTTCCGGATCTGAACATATTCCCAAAAATGGAAGAATTATCCATTGTATTTACATCAACATTGTCATTCAGCGTTCTTGTTGCAGAGTTGATCTCCAGTTTTAAAGATTTAGTAAAATTAAATCCTAGACCATACTGCCATCCGAAATAGAAATTCCTGTTTTTGATAGCTGCAAAATCATCTCCTAAGTTTCCACTTAAAACAGCGTCAATATTTCTGAATTCAAGTTCGTTATAATTTCTGTCCAATTCAGTTCTGAAAGACAATCTTGTAGGTATCGGATTAAAATTAAATTCTTTTACCCATCGCAGATATTTCGTCGACTTTGCAGTATCACTGATCATTTTATTAAATGGCTTGATAACCCACGGTTTAAAAGTGTAGTTATAATCTACGTATCCTCTAAAATACTGTCTGTAATTTCTTTTCGTGTAAATATCTCTATAGAAGTCATCATTATAGACAGCAGTCACAGCAAGGTTTTCTACATCATAGAATTTAGGTTTACTGTTTTCTTTCACCCTTTCTTTTCGCATATTGACCACTCCAAGGCTTCTTTGCTGAGTATAGGTTCTCGCCACTTTTTTCAGTTCTTCTCTATTGGCAGCTTTACTGAATTCAACATCGGTATCCAGAGGGTTGTATTTTGGATCTTCAATAGTTTGTGAATAAGAATAATTCAGAGGAATTTTCACTCCCGTTTTTTCAGGTAAGAATTTATCTACATTCACCTGTGTATTCACACTGAATGCTGACTGTGTAGACTGGTTTCTTTCGGCAGGTTTGGAATCAATATTTCCAAAACCGACTGAAGTATAAGAGCCGCTTGCGTTGACCACTGCAAAATCACCCAGGTTGAAATTTAAACTTGCATTTCCTGCATACCCTCCATCATTTTCAATTTCTGAAAGACGGATCTCGTTGACCCAAAGAACTCTACCATTAGCACCTATTCCACCCCGTTGATTATTTCTGATACCAATCATAATTGTAGTAACATTCCCCAACGAAGGTCTTCCTTTTATATATATTCTTTTGTTGCTATCACCAAAAGTTAAATCTTCAGTTCTGTTAATTATTGGAATCGATGAGTTTCTATCCCGTCTTAATTTCGCGTCTACAAAATCCTGAATATTAAAATCTACATCATTTTCAACCGGCCAGATATCCAAAGGTGAAGTTGCAGTATTTGACGTATATTTTAGGGAAGCTTCATATTCATAATAATTATCCGTCGCATCATTACCAAAACGTATAAAGAATTTGACGTCCGGATCCAAATTTGAAGCTGTTGGTACATCTAAATTTTGTCCATGCACAAAAAGCTTCAGTTTTTTGTATCGTCTCATGTCCAGAGCAACATTTTTAAAAACACCTCTTGCTTCCTCGCTCATGCTTCTCACTTTCATATACAATGAAGCTTCATTTTGTCTTTGTGCACCAGCATTTCCACTTAAGACCTGTCTGTCAATTCCAGGAGGCAAAACATAAGGTGGCTGATTTAATGCATTTTCTTCGATATTTACACTGCCAACTTCAAAATTGTCATTCAATGTTATCAATCCGGGAGTTCCTTCTGTAGGAGAATCAACTGTCGGACTGAAAATTTTATTCGGATACCTTCTCCAGTCTGATCTTACAAGATCCATGGTACCAAATCTTAAGGTAGAGGTCTGCTCAAATCCCGTCATCAACAATCTTGCGAATCTCACATTATTAAGTACCGAAGGATCTTTATCTCCTCCTACCCCTGCTTCAGCATATTTTGAAACCGGAATTCTGAATAGATACCATTTTACATCATCACTTTGTCCATTCTGGAAAGTGGCAGTAACTGTTTTCACATCAACGATGTTATTCTGACCTAACGTTAAATTTGCCTGGGCAAGACTGACTACATATTCATTGTAATTTTCACTCTGATCTAAGTTGTAATCCTTGTTGATATCTTCTGCATCAGGAGTTTGAGATGCCACTTCAAGAGAATTACTCTGAGAGTTGCCTTCCGGGCCTCTGAAATATTTATAACGCTGAGTGATTGAAGCTGCCTGACTTCCTGTGAATCTCTCAGACATATAAAATACAAAATCATCCACTGCAGGGTCAGAAAGATTAAGAACTGGGTTGATAAATGTACTGGTAGGAAATTTCAATCCTTCCTGATCTGAATTTAAACCGTCATATCCTGCATCCTGAATTCTACGGTCATCCCCTTCACTTGAAAATGCATAAAGGATCGGCGGCTGTTTTGGCTGAGTTCCCCAGTTTGAACTGGAGGTTGATGAAGTTTGTCCAGGCGTTGGCAAACCGTTTTCATACTGCATCAATCCGTCTTTCAGAATATCTTCACTCACGTTTCCTAAATGAAGTAAAAGCTTTGGATCCGTTCCCAGGTTATTTCCGTCAGCGTAAGGATCCATCATCCAAAATTCTACATATTCGATGTTTGAATTGACAAAGTTGGAAACCTGGATAGGCCTCATAATTCCTGCCCATCTCTGCTGTACGGTTTCTGAATTAGGATTGACATTGTAAGGACCTTTCTCTGCCGGATAATAGGAAATATCAAAAGTATTGGTAAACGTCTGCTCGCCCGCTACAAAATCCCTGTTGTTAAAAATCTCTGAAAACTGAACCCTTCTGGAGGCGTGATTGGAAACTGACTGCGCAGTAATTCCAGCGGGAGCTCTTCCTCCCACTCCCCAAAACCTCGGGTCAATATTATACCAGGATAACAGTCCTCTTCCATAACCATTTGTAACATTATCATTTACACCTGCTCCACTGAAAATCGGATAATTCTGGTTTTTTTCAGGTTTTGAAGCCAAACTCCAGGCTGCAGGTTCTTTTAATGAAATCTTTGAAGTTGTCTGTTCAAAATCATCGATGTATGACTGATCATTCGTTCCTTTATTAAGACCGGGAAGTAAGTAAGCCCCTTCCATTTTGAAGTTCAGATTAGATGGTGCTTCAGTATTGATTCCCGGAATTTTGTCAGTTAACCGCGTCAGGAAAGGGAGCTGATTGTTATACATCATGTTGATCCCTGCCATCGTATTATTGACAGCTTCCTGACCGTAATTTACTTTTTGAGTAAGCGGAGATTCAGAATAATTGACAACTGTACCACCGAATATAAAATTTTCACTGACTCTTCTTTCGAGGTTTAATCCTAAAAATCTTTTTCTCTGGGTATTGAATGTCAGCTGATTTTCTAATGAGATATTAATGGCCTGCCCGGACTGTTTTACATTTTCATTGATAATCGTTACCGTTCCAAGCATATAATCTACGGTATAATCAACACCTTCGGTCAATTGTACTCCGTTTGCCGCAACTTTTACAGATCCCTGAGGAACATTTACCGCCCCCAAAGAAATTCCCTGACCCTGAGCTCCTTTATAACGGCCTTCCATGGTGTAGCGCTGAGCAAGGTTGCTGGATGTTGCAACCTGTTTTTGCTGATTGTACAGATCACTGAAAACATACTGTGGATTGTTTCCGACGAGACCCGCCATATAACTTCCGAAGGGTTCTACTTTCGTATATATTAGTTTCCCTAATTCCGGCCGTATTGTGATCCCACTGACAAAATCAAAAATTCCATCGCCTAAAACACCTCCATTATTTTGTACATCCCCATTAACATTCAGTCTGTCCCAATTTAAAAGTTTCAGTAGGTTGGTACTTTCCACAGGAGTATTAGGAAGATAATTTACTTTTCCTCCTGTCTGTGCATCTCTGTAATAAATATTTAAAATAAAACCGTCCTGATCGACCTGACCGGCATCCAATGCGTAAATGTTCTTCATCATCAGTTTCCACATCGGAGATGTCGTTTTTACGGTGGTATTCGGTTTCAGAACTTTAGTGATCAAAACAGGACTTTCCTCAGAAAATTCCCCGACCTTATATACCTGATTGGTTCCATTGACCGTATATGAGTAAGAAACTGCTAAGAGCTGATTATCGTTCAGTCTCTGATTTAATGAAATATATCCTAACTGCGGATGAAAGGTAAACTCGGTACTGGTCAGTCTTCTTGCTTTTCTGTTAAAAATAAACTGTTCACCGTCTACGTACGCTTCTGTTCCTCCTGTTGAATTAGGAAGTACCTGTCCTGCAATTGTATTATAAGCAGAGTTTGCATCACGCAGGCCTGCACCTAATCCTGTAACCGCTGGATAGATACCATTTTGTGAATTATCGGGCAGGCCTGAAGCGCCGTCCCCCAGATCTCGTACCCCTATAATACTTTTCTGATATGCCAGATTAGAGTTTCCCTGATCAAGTACCCAAACTTCCATTCTGCTGATGTTGATCCTTGAGTTGATCTGCGGGTAATTCAATAATGCATTATCATAATTATTCAGGAAGTAATGTCCGATAAAATAGTGCTGGTTATCTTCGTAATCGATGGCATTAACTTTAAAAGTATTCATGACACCACCACCCTGTACTACAATATTTCTGGCTTCACCCTGTTGCTGGGAGAGCACTACAGTACCAAAAGTTTTTCCTAACTGAAATTCTGTTTTTACCCCAAACAACGATTCTGAACCCCGGATTAAGCTGGTCGAAAGCGGCATATTAACGTTACCGAATTCAACTCTTTTGATAATTTTATCTTCACCGCCGGCACTGGGTTTATTTACATCACCAAGACCTTTTTTCTGAAGATCTTTCCATGTTCCTTTTGACTGCCAAACCAGGTTCATACGGTTTTCGAAAGCGAACCCGCTCTGCGTATCATAATTGGCCTTCAACTGAAGATTTTCACCTACTTTTCCAATAAGGCCCAACTGTATTCTCTGGTCGATATCAAAAGTAAAACTTGTTCTGTTCTGAGGGAGAATGAGCGGATTATCAATTTTCTGATACAGACCTGCCAAATCAAAAGAGGCATATCCTGAAGGAATAATTTCGATCTTATTACTTCCGAATATCGTTTCGAAAAGTCTGTTATTGATCGTCAGTGAGGGAATTAGCCCTCTTCTCTGCGCTTCAGAAGTATCTTTTCTGAAAAGCAGATTATACCGTTCAGATTTATCTTTGTAATATTCTCTGGCCTGCTGAGCCAGCATAAACTCTTTGTAATCTTCAGGTGACATTGCCGTTGGCTGACCCACTACGGTATTTCCGATTTTAGGATATACGTAATACATCCCTGTTTTGATATCGTAGTAGGCTTCGTAGTAAGTAGGATCACTTACTTTGTAATCCTTTTTAATAGAAAAACCCTGTGGAGTTTCCTGTGCAAACAGATTTATTGACAAGAATAAAAATGACAGGAACGAATATATCTTGAGAAACTTATTATTTTCCACCAAAAGTTAAATATTTTTTAAAATTTGTTTTACCAATTCTTCAACAGAAATCTCAGGATTCTGCTTGATCATCCGATCAGCAATCTTCTCACTCATTCTCTTGGAAATCCCTAAAACTTCTAATGCAGATAACGCCTCATCCTTATTTTTATTATTGATCAACGCAGAATTATTTTCTTCTGCAGTACCGAATTTCCCGACTTTATCTTTCAAATCAACGATGATCCTTTCTGCTGTTTTTGTTCCAAGACCTTTTGCTTTCTGAATTACGGCACTATTTTTGGACAATATAGCTGTGGCAATCTCCGCAAGACTAAGGGTTGACAATAAAATTAATGCTGAAACAGCACCAACTCCGTTGACACTTATTAAGAGATTAAACATTTCTTTTTCAGAACGGCTCTTAAAGCCAAATAGCAAATGTGCGTCTTCGCGTATAATCTGCTGAATAAAAAGCATGGATTCCTGATTGAGCGTCAGAGTCTGTGAAGTCATTAGACTGATGCCGATATAGTATCCTACGCCATTGACGTTGATCACTACATAAGTCGGTGTAAGCTCCTGAACAATTCCTTGTAAAGAAAATATCATTATTAAATTTTATAACTTCCAAATATAGTAATTTAAACTAACTAATAAATTCATTTAACACAAGAATGACATTTAACTTTTTTTGTCATAAGAAAGACAAAGATTTGGTTTAAAAACAAAGAATCCGTCTCACAACTAAAACTGAGGCGGATTTTTTATTTTGGTAGAATCTTCATTATTTTGAAAAATAGAAAAAG
>CAURNW010000008.1:0-208565 GCA_963526305.1 uncultured Chryseobacterium sp.
TGAGACTTTTTTTTGCGTTAAACTCAGGTACAATCTAACAATGGTTTTAATGTAACAATGAAACAGTCTTATCAATGTAGCAATGAAACAGTCCTATCAATGTAACAATCAAGTAGACTTGTTAATGTAATAATGAAGCAATTTTGTAAATGTAGCAATAATCGATGTCGTGATATGACAAAGTGGATCAGCATTCCAATGAAATGATTCACACACCCATTGATTGTTACATTAATATGATTAATACATTATTACATTGACAAGATTAATTCATTGTTACATTAAATTGATTGATCCATTGTTAGACTATTGTTAATACGATTGATCCATTGTTACACTATTGTATTCTGATGAGTTTTTTCACCTACCCATTGATTGTTACATTAATATGATTAATTCATTGTTACACTGTATCAGATATAAGCTTAAAGAGCACTTATCGTAAAAACAATTCTGCTGTTATAGTTTGCTGCCGGTATAGTTACTGACACCCCGCTGAGTTGTATCTGTACCGGAATATTGCTGTATGATGCTAAAGCTAAAACAGCCTGAATTCTGAATAATTCTACAGCAGTCTGCGTAAAAGGAAGATATGTTGTTCCTCCTGTTATTGTGCAGAGGGCACAGACTGTTGTACCGTTACCATTCCTTCTGGCAGATAAAATCAGTGCACTATTCCAATTTGGGTTGGGCTCATAATGAACCGTTACTTTTGCATTTCCCAATAGTAGAGGGACGGTGGCTGCTAAAATAATCTGATTAGTCGAACTTTCATATGTTCCGGAATAATTACTTCCAGCCTCGGTGATAGAGGGTAACGGAACAGTCCAGTTCGCTCCGGTTACTGTAATCGTCTGAGATTTGATTTGTACTGTAAAAATCAGTAAAATAAAAAAAACTGGATTAAATATAAGTGATTTTTTAATCTGCATGATTTCTGTTATTCGGTGATGGTATAAGTAATTACAATAGGAGTATTTGTTCTTGCAGATAAATTAGCATAAGTGTTTGCTGATAAACTGATCGTAAGACGATGTCCGTTATTTGCTCCATTACCTGTGAATGCACCTCCAATTCCACTGATGACTGTCTGTGCAGTTGCTGAAAGTGTAACCGCTGCAGTCGGTGTTCCTAATATTCCCCCTCCTGTCCCGCTGGAAGCAGCTGCCTGTATCCTTATGGTGATACCGGGTATAACCTGATTTACAGACGCTGTAATTCGTCTGCTGACTCCGCCGGAGGTAATTGCTGATGTATAATTAATCCATTTGGTAGTATTGGGTGTAGGAACAATTATAGGGCGTCCTGCATCTGCAGGTGCTGTAAAACTCATTGTAATGTTTCCTGCAGGCTCAATATCCAATAAAGCAAGTACAGGTAATGTAACATCAACTGCACGGTTTCCTGTAGTTTGTGGAAAAATAAAGCAGGAAAATAATAAAAAAGGAAAAAATAGTATATTAGAATAATTCATTTTTGCTTTTTATTTTCGTTATAGCTTACTTTAATGCTTTTCTGCTGATATTTTATTTCAGTATGCTGCCTGATTACATTGATGGTTATTTTTTTTGATTCTGAATCTTTTAAACTGATGTTAAACTGGTCAATCGGAATTTTATATTTTTTATCTAAACCGTTTCGGTATACTTTAACTTTCCAATCACCGGGACGCAAATACAGGAAATCAAAACTTTCTCCTATAACTGCCATTTTTCGTAAAGTCTCACCTTCGCCGGAAATCTCAATAATTAAATTTTCTTTTTTCTTTCTGTCTCTTTTTGGAGGTAAATGTTCAAAACTTACGTTATCCTCGGGTTCTGTGTACTCTATTTTGCCCTGAATGTTTGCTGCATGGGTCAAACCAAAATTAAATATATTCTCTTTTTCATTGAGAGCCAATGAAACCGGTAATATGATAGCAGGGATATCATTGATCTCAGTAGTTGATCTGTCTATTTCCAAAACATATTCTCCCGGATTAATGTTTTTAAATGTATAATTGCCGTCTCTGTCAGTGACAGAAATATGATTACCCAGGATCAGCCGTATGCCGTCTGTTTTTTTTACCCCCAGATTACTGACCGTTCCTGAAAGTGTTACGTAATCTGCAGTTTTTTGTGTAGGGACATTTATTTTTAATGTATAACGCAATGAAAAAATAAAATCTTTATTTCCAAATTCTCCACGCTGCAGATTATACCGGGCTGACAGATCAAGGTCATGATTTTTAAAAAACTGTTGATGAACAATCAGCTCAAAAAGATTTCTGTCTTTATAATAGTCTTCAGGCATATAATTGTTCTGATAAAACAAACTTAAATAGTTTCGGTCCGAAAATCTGCTCATAACCCTAGCACCATAATAAAATTGTTTCTGATTTTGCATCTGATATCGTGAAGTTACTGCATAGCTTCCATATAGATTGAATGATGTTTTAAATTTTTCGAGTCCGATGTTTGTTGTATAAAAACTTGAATTACCCGAAAAACCGGAGAGAAAATTATCTGTTTTACCAAACTGTCCCTCAAAATTCAATTGGAAAATTCCTATCTGCTGATTCAGGCTGATCTTTAAAAATACTTCTTTGTAATCAAATTCTTTTGGCATCAGACGATCTTCAAATCTTTGATATCCATTATAAAACATGACAGAACCCCTTTCCAGATATTTATATTGTATTCCATACTGTAAATATTTTCGATAGGGTGCTGCCAAAAATAAAGTATCTCTCCGGAAATTTCTTGCATCTTGGGTATATGTTGAATGAAAATTCAATTTATCAGATAATTTTAATTGTATATTTCCATTCAGTGTACTTGTGTTATTAAAATACCCGGCAAAGTCAGGACTTACTTTCATATACATCAGGTTTCCGTAAATTTTTTTAAAGTTTGCAGTGGTCTGCAGCATAAAAGCTATACCCTCTGTTTTTTGGGTCTTACTGTAGGAGGTCTCTCCTGAAACTTCGATATGGTCTTTGATCTTGATTTTCCCTGTGATATAAGGTAAGTGCGCATTAGAATCTAGTGCAATATTGCTAAAACTAAGATTTACGTTTTCTTGTCTCGGGATTTTATACAGATATCCTGTTATGATTTCTGATTTGTTGGCAATTTTAAATTTCGCATAAAAATTAAATTCATCTTTGATATCCCTGAAAAATCTCGGATGGTTGTAAAAACCACCCAAACTTATTTTTTTAAAATCGAAACGGATTTCAGCTCCTCTGCCATATCTAGCATATTCTGTTAAAAATGAAGAAGAATAATTTTTGTCTCCAAGATGAATCGATAAATTATCACGTCTGTAATTCACAAAATATTCTTCATATTGTGTAAAAGAATTCAATTCTACCGGATTTTTTGTGACAGCGCGAAATTCGAGAAGATTTTTATTTTTCGCATCTAAACTTCCATTTGCATATATCTCTCCCTGAAAACCGTCTCTGTATTCACCTCTGTTTTGCATACCTGTCATAGAAATCGAAGCTGAAACAGGCAACCTGTGGAAAATGTCATTTTCTACCGGTTTTACAGAGATGATTTTTACGCTGGTGTAAGCGGTTTGGTATTCTTGAGTATCTTTTTCAGAATACACTGAAAGATTCAGGTTTATATATTCATTTTGCGGTAATTCGGGATTGGTCATCTTTGTGACTTTTATTAATCTGCCCTCACCTGGTAACAGATGTAAAGATGCTCCTTCACTAATTACTGCATTTTTGCTTTCTAAAATTAAACTTTCAGGAATGTTACCGTTATTTTTTATAAGAAAAATAGATTCTATGATTTCTCCGGCCTTAACAAATTCAGCTGAATGAATTGTGGTTAAGTCGACTTTTTTATTTTTTGAAACAATAAAATCTAAGGTCTGAAAGAGAATTTCGCCAGTACTATTTTCAATTCCTTTGAGAGTAATTGTATGGTGGCCCTGTGGAGTTTCTGTGGAAATTTTTAAAGGAACGATATAAATTTTGGTTTCGTGAGGAGCTATTTTTATCTGACTATTTTTCAGAATAGGAATAATTGATGGGGTGGTAGACTCAACGGTTGATTCATATATTTTAATTTCGGCAGTCCTGTTTTCTATAGTAAATGAAATAGAAGATGAAGTTCCCGGAAGTATACTGTCTTTTTTTTGTGAAAAAATAAATATCGGGAATAAAGTCATTAGATATATTATCCATTTTCTATTCATTTTTTATTTCCAGCTCAACATTGAGCGCAAATGCATTCTCATCTTCATCAGTGGCTATCACAACTGCGGTATATTTTTCAGGTGGCATTTTGCTGATATCAATATAAAAAGACTTTGAAGTATTGGGAAGTAAACCCATGGCCTGGCTTGAAAAATTTGCGATCTTCTCCCCGTTTTTTTTATTGTAAATTTCAATTGTGGCGGTAGGCTTACAGTAGAGATTTCCTTCATTCGCAATGGCAACTTTCAAGACCTGTCTCTTATCTTCCTTTTCAATTTTGATTTCTTCAAATTTTAAATCCGGTCGAGCTTTTTCAGAATCAATATCAGTAATTACCTGAATAGCGTAGCGGACAACAGATGTTATATTCACACCTTCCCTTTCGTTACTTGGTTTAATATTATCTACGGGTTCTACAATAATTACACTCCAATAGCTTCCTGCACTGTCTACAGTTTTAGGAACTAGAATTTCATACATAACTTCCGTCTTCTGCTTAGCTTTTAAATTAATAAGATTGGTATTTAATGTAATCCATTCCGCATTGGTTTTTACATTTGTACCAGGAGTTGTATACAATATTGATCCATCTGACTGATAGCTGAAATCATGCAAAAACAATTTGACTGTCTGTAGTTGATCACCTGTATTCTCTATAGATATTTTTCCTTTATAAACCTGACCGCCTTGTACATTATATTGATGTGAAAGCCCGTTAAGTATTACAATATTAGACTTAGCAAAATAATAAGGTAGCATCAGAATAAGGAACAAAGTTATACGCTTTAACATAATAATGTAAAAGTTTTGAAGTTAAATGGCAAATGTGAAATATGGAGAATCCTGAATTTTTAAGTTTCTCCCTCTAATTTACAGACTGGAATTTTTCAGAAGTTAATTATCTGAAATGGTATATGTTACTGTTGCTACCGCGGTGGTGGTTGCCTGTAAGTCTGCATAAGCAGCAATGGTTCCCGCACCACTTCCTGCTGCAAGTGCATAGGTTAGATTATGACCGTTGTTAGCTCCGTCTCCTGTGTATGCACTACCAATTCCTGAAATAATAGTCTGGTCTGCTGCGCTCAAAGTAAGTTGTGCAGCCGGAGTTCCTAAAGTTCCTCCACCTGCGCCTGTTGCTGCAGCTGCAGTTACCCTGATATCGATACCGGGAAGTAATGCATTCACTTTTACCGAAACTGTACGGGTAGCATCTGCGACAGATTTAATAGATGAATAATTGAGCCAAAGCGTATTATTGATACCGCTCGGGATAATGGGAAGACCCGCTTCTGTCGGAGCTGTAAATCCTAAAGTGATATTTTTCGTAGCTGCAGGTTCGATGTCAACTAAAGCAACTTCAGGAATTGTGATAGCAATGGTGTGATTGTCTGTGTTGGTGTCCTGAGCCTGTACAGTTGCGCATAAAGCAAAAGCGGCTAAAGACAACATTAAGTTGAATTTTGTTTTTTTCATGGTGGTTATTTTTGTAATTTGAAACTGATTAAAATTTAAATTATGTGAAATATGCAACAATAATTTTTTATTATTATTTATTGCATTTTAATAATGTAAAATATTTAATAATATTTTACATAGGTAGTAAAATTTTATATTCAAAATACATGACTTCACTCAATAAAGAAAAAAGTCTTGAACCGAAAGAGAAAAATATTTATTTTTTGAGGATCAGTACAAAAGAAAATGACTGTCGCTCAGTATTAAATATAAAAAAAGAAGCCCCGGATTTCTGAGTATTTTATCATTTACAGCAATAATAAAATGAGTTCGATTAGAATCTGCTCAGTATTCCCCAATGGATTTTAATGTCATTAAACTTAAAAGGATTTCCAAATTCATTACCATTGGATAGCTGAAAACTCATAAGGCCTATAGGAATAAAGAAATTAAAGCCAAGTCCTACACTGTATAATTTAGGCTTTACGTTAAGCGACTTGTTGTTGAGTTGTCCGTACTGTCCGAATACGTCAAAAAACGCCTGATTGCCGATCAGATAGCGGTACTCTAAACTCCCGTAATAATAAAAGTCTGCAGCCAAAGAGCTTTCATTAAAGCCCCGCAGTGAATTCCAGCCTCCAAAACGGTAGAGTTCATTAGCTGAGAATTCGACCTTCGAATCCATCATGGCGCCTTCTGCTTTAATATTGAGAAAATGATTTCCATTAATGTGATAATTGTGTTCTCCGAAAAAGTAAAATTGATTTTGAGGAGCTGTAATATTATCTTTTGTATAGATGGTTGTCAGGTAATCATAGCCGGCATTGATTTTTGTTTTATAAAGAAACAGATCTATATCTGTAGGTTCTATCATTTCAAACCAGATTCCAATTCCTTTTTTGTTATAATCCTTACCCTGAACATATAGTGAATCGATGATCGTAGAGCTTTCGAAAGTACCCCGAAGACCAATTTTGTTACGGCTGTTCATATGATAATATAAAGCAGGAAGGGCTTTTACATTGGCAAAAGTTGAATCCTGTCTGAAAATATTTACTTTCATATTCAAACCTACATTCGATTTGAAAAGATAGGGGATATCCGTTTGTAAATCAAAATTCTGTCCTTTGTCCGGATTACGCTGCCAATATAAATTAACCGTTTCAAAACCGTTAAACATATTTCTGAAATTGACATTCAGCGTTCCATTTAAAGTGAATTTCTCTGTTTTATCATTTCCAAACCCAATCACACCATCAAAACTGTTCGTCTTTTTCTTCTCCATAAATAGATAGATTTGTGTAGAATCTTTCGTGAAGAGTGTTTGTGGGGGACGCTCAAGACTTACAAATGCATGGCTCTGAAAGTTTTTATTGATGGAAACCAGGTTTTTATCATCATACGTTTTTCCTTTAAACTCCTTTTCCAGATTTTTCATAAACCTTTTGGGAACTCTTGAGTAACCTTTCACAATAAAACCGTCAATTGTTCTTCTGTCATTTTTGTTAATGTCTAGCTCTACAATAGGATAACCATTCTTTTGACCTTTATATTTTGATTTGATCCTGCTGAATGCAAAGCCGTCATCAATATATTTTTTGTTGATAACTTTTTTCGTTGAATCTAAGTTTTTAGTAAAAAAATCTCTGTCAGTTTTTTGTCTTTTGACAATAGAATCAGAAAGTGTGACGAAGGTTTCGTTAAAGTTTTTTCCTTTGTCATATATGATTTCTGTACTGTCACCTTTTATTCTGACATCTTTTAATTCTGTGAAAAAGTAATTGCTCTGTGCCAACGAATCCAGAAATTTTACGGCGGAAACAGAATCTTTTACTTTTTTTCTGATCTTGGTTTCAGAATCGATCAGAAAATAATTTTTCTTCTGCGCTTGTGCAAAAACGCAGAACAGGAGAAAAAATATGTTTAAAAATAACTTCAATTACGATAAATGCTGTTTTCTTTTAAAAGATCTAAAACTTGTTTAATAACTGAATCTAATCCAGTTTATTATACTTCTTCATTAAATTCTCGTAAGTCCCCTGAGGGAGGATCCATTTTAGAGGCACACCAATTTTCTGCCCGAATTTACCGAAATAATAATGAGCTTTCCACTTGTTTTTAGCTAAAAGTACATTGATGTATTCTGCAACTTCCAAAGGTTCAGTTCCGTCTCCTACATGTGAATTCATCAGAGCATAGACTTTATCGAAAACATTTTTATAGGGTTCGGAAACTTTGGTTTTAAGTCTGTTCTCTGCAATATTGGTTTTAATATCTCCCAAATGAAGCGAACAGACATCGATATTCCATGCGTAAACTTCATATCTCATAGCTTCAGTTACCTTGTCTAAAGCCGATTTAGATGCAGAATAAAATCCCCGGAAAGGGAGGCCCATTTCACTGCCAATACTGGAAATATTGATGATCTTCCCATATCTATTTTCACGCATTTTGGGGATTACTGCACTCATCATCTGAACGGCACCGACAAGATTAAGATTGAATAACTTTAAAATATCCTCTTTGGTAGAATCTTCCACAGAACCTACCATTCCCATCCCTGCATTGTTGATCAGAACATCAATTCTTGTTTCTGTTTTTAAAATTTCAGCAATTGTACTGAGCACTGCCGTGTTATCTGTAATATCGGTAGGGATCGATTTGAAATATTGGCTCTCTGTGAATTTTCGGCTTAAACCGTAAACGCTGTAACCTTTCTTTCCGAAATATTCTGCTAATACGAAACCAATTCCTGAAGAAGTTCCGGTGATGATGATTGTTTTTGACATTTAATAATAAAAATATTTATTTGAATTCGGGATCCTGAATTTATTTTCACCAATCCTGAAATTATTCATCTTTTTGAGGGGTATAAATTCATGGATAAGCTCCGTATGATAATCTTTTGGTATTGCTCTGTTTTCATCTCCGTCACATTCAGAATATTGCTCATCAATGATCACTTTTCCTGTTGAGAAATTGATTTCAGTTGAAAAATTATATTCACAGGTGTCATTCATCTGATAATGTGCTCCAATCAGATAGAAATCTCCATTTTGAAAGCGAAATGTGTATTTTGAGGCATCCGAATGTCTGGAGTTGGTGAAAAAAAGTTGAGAAATAATAAGACAGTTATTTTTTATCTTTACATCAAGCTGATTGTCATTTGGATAAAATCCGTATTGGCTGTCAATAATTACTGATGAGTTTTCTTTCCAGATTTTCAAATTTCCCTCAATATTTTTTAAAATATAAAATATTCTTTCAAACCCTTCGGTTTTTGTAGGATTGTTGCTGTTAAAAACAATGACGGTTTCATCCTGTCCGTCTTTATCCAGATCTCCCTTTACCTCCATGATTTTTTTATATTCGCCGGGAATAACAAGGTTTTTCAATTCCTGTGAATGAAAAGTTGTGAAAACTAAAATAATAAGAAGGGAAAAGCTCTTTTTCATTAATGATGATTAAAAACTTAATCCAATATCTTCTTTCTGAATCATTCCTGTTTCTTCCAGGTTACAGATACATCCTTTTACTGTTTTGTAGTTCCCTGTAATTCGTGTTTCTTTACCTTTACTGTCTTTGATCAGTATCCCTGCAGAAAAGTCTTCGCCTTCAGCATGATATGTTCTGAAAATCACATATTCATATCCGTTGTTTTTAAATAAGAGATTGTCGATTTCCATTCCTGCATTGTCTTTTCCTCCACCTCTCATATATGAATTGTACTGAAATTTTTGCCAGCTTTCCTTTGTTTTCCTGGCTGGGAATTCCATTTCAACTTTGTTTTTTGTTCCAAAGCGGTACTGAATGTATTGATTTGCTTTATCTTTCACTAGCGACATGATCTTGCCGTTTTTGGTTTCAAATGAATAAACAATTTCTTCATTGGATAAAAGATATTGCGCCCAGCAGGTAACCGGAATCAGAAAGATTAAGATCAAAAGATATTTTTTCATATTTTAAAATCTGTCAGAATAGTATTCAGATCGTTCCAAAACATCGGATAAGATTTTTCCACAACATCTTCTTCCTCTATGTTTAATTCGTTAATCAAACAAAATGGAGCGAAACTCATCGCCATTCTGTGATCTTGGTACGTTTTGACCGATATACTTTTTTCCGGATCATTAAAGCGAATCGATTTAATTGTTGAATCAGTAATTTCAGTTTCCGTACCCAGTTTTTTCAATTCATTATATAAGGCCAGAAGCCTGTCGGTTTCCTTTACTTTTAAAGTTCCTAATCCTGAAATTTCAAAGGGTATTTTCAATGCTGCCGCAGTTACACAGAGGGTCTGTGCAATATCCGGGCAGTTATTCATATCCAATACGATTTTATCCGGATAAGAAAAGGACGGATCAGGTTGAAGGGTCAGTTGATTTGCGTTTTCTGAGAAAAAAGTTTTAATTCCGAAAAACTTTTCATAGATATCAACGATCACAGAATCTCCCTGAGTCGACTCTCTGTAAAAACTTTTAAGATCAATAGGTTTTCTTCCTATAGCGGAAAATGAATAAAAATAAGATGCGGAACTCCAATCGCTTTCAACTTCATAATGAAAGGTTGATGCATGATGGTTCATGAATGGTTTTACTGTTATCGTATTTCCGCTAAAACTGTTTTCAATTCCGAATCTGGTTAGTATATCCAAAGTCATCTCAATATAAGATCTTGATGTAATTTCTCCCACCAGATTAAGTTCCAG
Source organism: uncultured Chryseobacterium sp. (assembly GCA_963526305.1). GTDB lineage: Bacteria > Bacteroidota > Bacteroidia > Flavobacteriales > Weeksellaceae > Chryseobacterium. The sequence goes on from CAURNW010000008.1 coordinate 10,362, forward strand.
TCCGTTTTCTAATTTCCCGGCAATCAGCAGGAGGGAAGTGATAAACTGGCTTGAAATATTGGAAGGGACATTTACTTTCGACTGAGTGATTTTTTTTCCTGTAATTTTCAGAGGCGGAAAACCTTCATTTTCCAGGTACTCAATTTCCGCACCCAAATTCTGTAAAGCAGTGACAAGGTTTTTAATCGGTCTCTCTTTCATTCTCCCAGAACCGGTAAGAATTGTAGTTTTTCCTTCCCGAATGGAATAGTAAGAAGTCAGAAAACGCATTGCTGTTCCTGCGTGATGGATATCAACTGTTTCAGATTCTGAAGATAATGCCTTTTTAAGTAATTGAGTATCCTGAGAGTTGGATAAGTTCTTAATTTTTATATTTGAAAATAAACTTTCCAAAATCAATAAACGATTCGAAATACTTTTTGAACCGCTGATTTGAATAGTTTTATTTTCCTTTAATTTTGATTTTTCTAACTTCATTATTTATTCACATTTTCATAATTCAGACATCATATTTCAGACTTTAATAATCCAGTGTCTGAAATCTGAAATCAACAATCTTATTTTAATTTTTCATTATTCTGATGGCGATCTTTGTCCCTGTCAGTTTTTATCTTCATTTTTTTGTCAAAAGCTTCCTGTAGATTGGTTCCTGTCTGATTTGCCAGGCATAGGGTTACAAATAATACATCAGCCAGTTCCTCGCCTAAATCTTTGCCTTTATCACTTTCTTTTTCGCTTTGTTCACCATATCTTCTTGCAATAATTCTGGCAACTTCACCAACTTCTTCGGTCAGCATTGCCATATTGGTCAATTCATTAAAGTAGCGGACGCCAACAGTTTTAATCCACTTGTCGACTTGCTGCTGCAGATTGATAATTTCCATAATTTATTAGCGGGATTAGAGTTTAAACAGATAACTGAGATAATAAAAAATAGTTCATGTTACTGATAAGCTCCCAAAGTTGGGCCTGAAGTTCTTGTAACGCCTACAATATCCGTAGGAACAATTGCTGCAATCGACAATGCTCCTTTATTTCTTGCAGGAGAATCTGTTTTTACCCTTAAATTCATCTGCGCTGCAAAATAATTGACAAATTTCGGATCTTCGTTTTTTATACTCTGGATAACATTCATAGGATTATTATCAAAAGTGAATCCTGCTCCGGAAGCTCCGGCATATTTTATAGATGAATTTTGAATCAGATACTGAAACTGTTGTCCGGGAGTCTGCTCAAAATTGACAGAATTATCACGGTCTGAGTATACAATACTGTTGAGTATATTTAGGTTTTGTAATGCTCCCTGTTCGGTTTGTCCGCTTTCATTTTTCCATTCATTGGTTGCGAAAATTCCCATCCTGTTGCGGGAGCCCATCGTTGCCGAATAGTTGGCAATGGTAGCATGAGTGTAAGTGTGATTTCCGCCTTTGAAAATTCCAATTGCAGATTCTCCGCAATTATTCATGACCAGATTACTGCCGTTTATTGTGGAAGCTACTGCGTAAATGCCGTAATCCTGAAAAGTATGGATAAATGAATTTTTGATCGTAGCACTGGCTTGTTTCATGTCAAGACCTACCGTACCTCCAAAGAGCCTGGTGTGATTCATATTAAGAATAGATGCAGGCTGCATTTTGATAGAATTCCAGTTTCTTGGAATCGTATCATAATAAGAATCATTTCTGTCACCGCGGATAATCACCTGCTCATTCTGGGTTCCGTTGATATTCAGTGATGCTCCCGAGGCTATCTTCATTCCGCTGTTTTTATGAAAATAAACTTTTGTTCCTGCCTGGATATCCAAAGTTACGTTCTGATCAACTGTAAGATTTCCATAAATGATTTTTGCTTTATTTTTCGTCCAGACTGTATGACTGTTTAAAACATTGGGATTTGTAGGAGTCTGAATGAAAAATTCAGCGTCCTGAACCACGGAAAATAAAGTAACATGTTGCTGACCTGCCGGGCCTGTAAAAAGTATGCGGTCTTCAGCAATCGCTTCAGGACCCGTCGCCTGAGGGGCGATTTCAACAAAAATAAACAGACTGTCTTTTTTTCTCAAAGGCACATTGGTGAAATCATGACCCGCTTTTCCATCTACATTGATTTTATATAAAGAAGCAGCACCTTTTTCAAGGCTTATTCTTGGGATCAGTATATCTTTATCTTCATTATTGAAAACCTTTACAGCGTAAGTTTCTGAACGGACCTGATGATAAACGGTATCGCAGAATACAGTGTCTCTGGAAAAACTGAGTTCCTGAGACTGAGCATCAAAGAAAATCTCGTCTTTATTACAGGAAACAGCAAGAATGAGCATCCAGAAAGAACAGAACAGTAATAATTTGAATTTCATTAGTAATGAAGTTTTATATAGATTCCAAATTTAATTAAAATACTTTAATTTTTCATAGGTTACTAATATATTGTTTTTCCTGGCTTATGATCTTGCTATGTTTATTATAACAGTTTTCAATTAAGGTTATCAAAGTAATTCCTTGTCATTAAAAAATTATTGTATAAGTATTTGTATATTATAAAAAATATTGTATTTTTGCAACCTAAAATTTAGCAGAGAAATACCATTACTATTTCGAAAGCAAAACTTTAATTTTTTTAAAAAATTGTATTATGAAAAAAGGAATTCACCCAGAAAATTATAGACTTGTTGTTTTCAAAGATATGAGTAACGACGAGGTATTTGTAGGAAAATCTACTGCTGAAACAAAAGACACTATTGAGCACGAAGGTGTAGAATACCCATTGATCAAAATGGAAATCTCTTCAAGCTCTCACCCTTTCTACACAGGAAAAACTAAATTAGTTGATACTGCAGGTAGAGTAGATAAGTTTATGAATAAATACAAGAAATTCTCTAAGTAGTTTTTTGTTTTAAAATATGTAAAGTCTTCCAGATTCTGGAAGACTTTTTTTGTGATAAAAATTAATCAGAATAAAAATTCAGATAGCAGAAATTTATTCAATGATTTGTACTTTTGTAATAATCGGATTTTGGAATTATACAACATCGCTTTAAACAGCAGTCTCTATTATCCGGCTTCCAACTTAAAAAACTTTACTCAAATGCAGCTAGTATTTTCAGATGCGCAATACTGGGAAGATTTTCTTCCTCTTACCTTTACCCGTCCCGTGGCAGAGATGCGATGCGGAATTTTAACATTTTCGGAAAGATGGCAGAAGATATTGGAAAACAAGCAAATTTCTTTTTTCACTGAAAATTATCTTCAGGGTAAATTTAAAACTCCTGAAGATGTTGAAAGTCTTTTTTTAGTGACCAACTTTTTGCCTACTGAAAAAGTCATTCAGCAGATACAAGATTTAAAACTGGGTGAAGCTCTGGTGTATGAAGATGAATTGATTGCTGCAAAAATCAATATGAAGGGTTTTTCTCTTAATCAGATTGAGAAAATGACTGATATTAAGGAGGAATTAATATTCTTTGAAAAGGCAACTGATCTTTTTACTTATAACGAGAAAGCTATTAATTTTGATTTTGAATTAATGACGAAAGGAAAGACTTCACAGACATTGTCTCCGACCAATGGGTTTTTAGGTGATCCTCAGGATCTGTTTATTGAAGAAGGGGCTCAGATTGAATTTTCTACCCTTAATACAAAAACAGGTAAAATCTATATTGGAAAAAATGCTGAAGTGATGGAAGGTTGCAATCTTCGTGGTCCAATAGTATTATGTGAAGAATCCAAATTTAATTTAGGATCCAAAATCTATGGAGCAACAACCATTGGTCCGTATTCTAAAGTGGGAGGAGAAGTGAATAATATTGTTATTTTTGGATATTCCAATAAGGGGCACGATGGTTTTGTAGGAAATTCTGTTATAGGAGAGTGGTGTAACCTGGGCGCAGATACCAATTCTTCCAACCTTAAAAACAATTATGCAAATGTGAAACTCTGGAGTTACAGAACTAAACATTTTGAAGATACAGGTTTACAGTTTGCCGGACTTATTATGGGGGACCACTCAAAAACAGCCATCAATACGCAATTGAATACTGGAACGGTAATCGGGGTAGCTTCAAATATTTTCAAAGAAGGCTTTCCTCCGAATCTGATCGAAAACTTTTCTTGGGGTGGATTTAAAGATGATGAAAGATTTAGATTAGATAAAGCTTACGAAGTTGCCGAAAAAGTGATGGCAAGGCGAAAAATGCCTTTAACGGACGATGACAAGGGTATTCTCAGACATATTTTTGACGAATATTAAACGGATATTACTGAAACTTCAAACTTTTTTGAAGTTTTTTTGTTTTCGATGTAATAAATTTCAGTTTTCAGATGTCATACTTATAGAAACAAACTTATGACCCACGACACTTTTAAGAATACGGTTTTCATTCTCAAAGATGAGATGTATCGTTTTGCAAAGAGATTTGTCATGAGCAGTGATGAGGCAGAGGATGTGGTGCAGGATCTGATGATTAAGTTTTGGCAGAAAAAAGATGAGCTGGCACAATTTGGGAATTTAAAATCCTATGCATTAAAATCTGTGAAAAATGAATGCCTCAACCGATTGAAACACCACGATGTGAAGTTAGGGTTTGCAGATTTGCAGCTTCACCGGTCGGAACTCTACAGCATGGATACTAATAATCTGAAGGAGCATATTATTGGTTTTATCAATCAGCTTCCTGAGAAACAGAAAATGGTCATCCATTTGAAAGATGTAGAGGAGTATGATGTGTCTGAAATTTCTGAAATGCTGGAAATGGAAGAAAATGCAGTAAGAGTCAATCTTATGCGGGCAAGACAAAAAGTAAAAGAACAAATCTCTCAACTGATGAGCTATGAACAACGATCAATATCAGAATAAATATAATAAAGTCATTAATGACTTAAAAGAGGAAAAAATGAACTGGGATTTTGAAGATTTTCTTCAGAAAGCAGAAGGTAATTTAAATAATGAGGCTGAGATTATTCCTATAAGAAAAGCTAAACCTTCTTTCCCTAAAACCTTTTGGATGGCAGCCAGCGTAATTCTCCTCTTCAGTGTCGGATTTATTTTTAACTACACTCAAAATGACAATGTTGAAAATCAGGCACAGTTGGTGGCCAATGAAATTCAGAAGCAGAAATCTGATTTTATTAAAGAAAACCACGAGCATCAGGCTCAGGTTGCAGTACTCAACAGCGACTCGATATCAGGAGCCAAAAAAGATTCCATATTTGAGGAAAGCTCTTTGGCTGAAGTTGATGTTTTAGATAAAATTCTTTCTAAAAAAAGCAGGATTAAAAAGCAGACAAAACCAAGGTATGTCAATAATACCGAAGTTAAAAGCATAAAAGATTCAACCGGATACAGGGATTCTTATGTCATTGTAAACGGAAAAAGAATTGATAATATGGAAGAAGCAATCAATGTTACAAAATATTCATTTCAGGTAGTTGCCAATAATGTCAGTCAGGCATTGACGCAGCCCAAAGTAATGGACAACGTAGAATACTAATAAAGCAATAATAGATTACGCAACTGATCAGGCTTGTAGTCAACTAAATTTAAATTAAAGTCATGAAAAAAATATTCATCATATTTGCGCTCGCATTTACTCATTTTTTCAATGTGTACGGGCAGAAAGAAAAATTAGACCAGCTTTTTGACAAGTATCAGGAAGTGGAAGGAGTTACCTCTATCAAAATTGCAAAACCTATGTTCGGGATGCTCAGCAACCTAAATATTGCTGATTCTGAATTAGATCAGATTAAACCTCTTCTGGCAAAAATCAACGGACTTAAAGTTTTGATTACTGAAAATTCTGAGGGTGGGAAAACTCAGGATAATCTGATCCTGCTGAATAAAGAGATCTCCTCGTATCTTAAAAACATGAATTACAGCGAAATGATGTCTGTGAAAAATGGAGACAGCAAGATCAAATTTCTTTCTTCCGAAGCAAAAAACGGAATTCTCGAAGATATTCTGTTAAGAATTGACAGTGGAAATGGTGAAAATATCCTGGTCATGCTTGATGGTAAACTGTCAATGGATGATGTGAATAAAATTATCAATTCCAGTGAGACCAAAACAAGTTCGTCAAGTACATCAACTGTTCGAAGCAGTTTTAATTCAGGAAATGATTCGTCGTATTTAAATGGAGAAACCAGAAATGTGGGTGAATTTTCAGGGATTGAAGTAAGTACCGGTGTGAATGTAGTTTTCAAACAGGAAAATCAAACGAGTCTGAAAGTTCTGGCAGATTCTGATAAACTTCAATATGTCATCACTAAAGTTGAAAATGGTGTATTGAAAGTATATATTGACAACAAAGGCGCTAAAAAGGTAAAATTTAAAAACCTGAGTGTCAATATTTCTTCTCCGAGAATGGATAATATTAAAACATCATCAGGAGCAAATTTCACCGTAGTGAATTTGATTAGAGAAAATAATATGAGAATTGATGCATCTTCAGGGTCAAGTGTATCAGGAAATTTTACAGTCAATAATACATCAGATTTAAATGTAAGCTCAGGATCCAATTTGAAGTTGAATGTTACTTCAGGTAAGATTGTATTAAAAAGTTCAAGCGGCTCCGGTGCCAATATCGAAGGAAATGCAGACATCGGAATAATTGACGTAAGCAGTGGAGCTACTGTTAAAGCCGAAAATCTTCATTTCAATGTAGCTGAAGTGGAATCTACATCAGGAAGCAGTGCTTCAGTCAGTGTAAAAGATAAAATGAGCGTAAAGGCGTCTTCTGGCGGATCAGTCAGATACAGAGGAAATCCTAAGATAAATTCTGATATAAGTAAAATGTCCGGCGGAAGCCTTTCTTCAATCAACTAAAAAAATATAATCATGAAAACTTTTAAAATACTTTTTTTACTGATCGGTGCAATCTTTATGATGCAGTCCTGTGTTGTATCGCACAGACCTAATATGGCATTTTTCTCAAATTCAGATTATGATTACAGGGGAGCAAGGTTTATAAGTTTTAATGTACCGGTATTTTTAGCTAAGCCCTTTATTAAAAAAGCATTGAGAGAAGATAAAGATGGCGAAGCTGTTTATCAAATGGTTAAGAAAGTATCAAAAATAAAAATCCTAACTGTAGAAAATGGAAATAAAGCAATGCTGAATGATTATGCCAATTATCTGAATGATAACAGTTATGAAGATTGGGCAACGATAAAACATGACGGGAATAATGTGAACATCAGGGTAAAGCAAAAAGGGGAGTCCATCAGGAATATGCTGATCACCGTAAATTCAGATAAAGATTTGGTTTTTGTCGATGTAAAAGGAAATTTCACGCCTGATGATATTTCAAAGATGATCACCAGCGTTTCAGACAAATAATTTCATCATATCCTATTTAATATTGTAAAGCTGCAATCTACAAAGATTGCAGCTTTTTTAATGAAATTTATTGATTGTTAAGTTTTATTTAAACTATTAAAAAGGATTTTTGTATCTCATTAAAAAGCCTTAATTTTGCAAGAAAGTAAAGATGTCTATTCATAACAAAATTGTAGAGACAGCCATCACTTTCGATGACGTTCTTCTCGTACCTTCTTATTCAGAAGTTTTACCTAATCAGGTTTCTTTAAAATCAAGACTTACCGATAAAATCACGCTTAATGTTCCAATAGTTTCTGCTGCGATGGATACTGTTACGGAAGGCGAACTGGCTATTGCACTGGCAAGGGTCGGAGGTTTAGGTTTTATACACAAGAACATGACGATCGCCGAGCAGGCTGCGCAGGTTAACCGTGTAAAACGTTCAGAAAACGGGATGATCTCTGATCCTGTGACTCTTACAAAAGATCATACTTTGGCTCAGGCTAAAGAAACCATGGCTAAATATAAAATTTCCGGTCTTCCTGTTGTAGATCCGGATAATGTTTTAATCGGAATTATTACCAACAGAGATGTGAAATATCAGGAAAATCTTGATATGAAGGTTGAAGAAATCATGACCAAAGAACATTTGATTACTTCTGATAAAAGCACGAATCTGGAAAAAGCCAAAGAAATTCTTCTGAAAAATAGGGTTGAAAAGCTTCCGATTGTAGATAAAGAATATAAGCTGGTTGGTTTGATTACTATTAAAGATATTGATAACCAGTTAGAGTACCCCAATGCAAATAAAGACGAGAACGGGCGTTTAATCGTAGGTGCCGGAGTTGGAGTTGGAGAAGATACAATGGACAGAATCGCTGCTTTGGTGAAAGCCGGCGTTGATATTATTGCTATTGATTCTGCGCATGGGCATTCTAAAGGCGTTTTAGATAAAATTTCAGAAATCAGAAAAGCATATCCGGATCTGGATCTTGTAGGAGGAAATATTGTAACAGCGGAAGCTGCAAAAGATCTGATTAAAGCCGGAGCCAATGTACTTAAAGTTGGTGTGGGGCCCGGATCAATCTGTACAACGAGAGTTGTTGCAGGAGTAGGAGTTCCGCAATTATCCGCAATTTACAATGTCTATGAATATGCTAAATCTAAAAATGTTACCGTAATCGCTGACGGAGGGGTTAAACTTTCAGGAGATATCGTTAAAGCAATCGCTAGTGGAGCAGGAGCGGTAATGGTAGGTTCACTTTTAGCCGGAACTGATGAATCTCCGGGAGAGGAAATTATCTACCAGGGAAGAAAATTCAAAGCTTATCAGGGAATGGGAAGTCTTTCTGCAATGAAGAGAGGTGGTAAAGAAAGATATTTCCAGAGTGAAGCCAAGAAGTTTGTACCGGAAGGTATTGAAGGAAGGGTTCCGCATAAAGGAAAACTGGAAGATGTAATTTTTCAGTTGACAGGAGGTCTCAGAGCCGGAATGGGATATTGCGGAGCAAAAGATGTTGAAGCTTTACAGAAAGATACCAAAATGGTAATGATTACAGGAAGCGGGCTGAAAGAATCTCATCCGCATGATGTTATTATTACTTCAGAGGCTCCAAATTATTCTTTGTAAAAAATTTCACAGAAATTACAGTAATAAACAGTTTTAAAGCAGTAAAATCGCCGGTCGCATTGCAACCGGCGATTCTTGTTAAAATACGTAATTAACTGATCTTTTCGTTTTCTTAGATATCTGGTTTTTATTATGTTTTTATCAAAAAAGTCACACTTTCGTAAAATAAATTTTTGACTTTCAGTTATTTAGTCCTTTCTTTGTCTGAAATGGGTTGTCCCAAAATCACAAACTTGTGGTATTTTGGATAGTATATTTATTACATATATTTACAAAAAAAATATATGAAAAAATCTTTCCTTTCTTTAGGAATTTTATTAGGTCTTCAATTTGGTTTTTCGCAATCGGTCGATACTAATTTTGGAAGTAATGGCACCGTAACACATGCAGAAAAAGGATCGTTTTTCCAAACTACTCTTTTACCGAACGGAAAAATGATTTTCAGTGGAAGCTTTGAAAGCGCTACATCCAAAAAAGCAGTTATTTTAAAATTAAATGCTGATGGATCTCTAGATCAAACCTTTGCAACTGCTGGTGTTTTTACCAAGGATCTTTATGCAAATACCAATTATTTTGAAGGTTTCTCCAAGGTTTTAGTTCAAAACGATGGTAAATTATTCTTTGCATACGGAAGTCAGCTCGATAATGGTATTGATCCGGAATCCCTTACATTAAATTTAATGAGACTTAATGCCAATGGTACCCCGGATACTTCTTTCACTAATCCATGGACGACAACGACTACTGATATTGATAATGCTCCTGCCGACTTTAGGCTTTTATCATCAGGAAAATATCTTACTTATGGCCCTAACTACATGATGAGATTCAATTCAAACGGAAGCCTTGATACAACTTATGGAACAAATGGAATCAGAACAATTACATTTGAAATTAATGATGTATATGTAAATGGAGATACTATCTATATCGATGGACATCCGGCAAATAACAGTAGCAACAGGACTTTATATAAGCTGATAAACGAAAATGCAGGTATTTCGGGTTCAAATAATTATGTGACAGGAAGAGTTTATCAAAATAATTCATCTTTTTACATCGATAAGAATAATTCTTCCGTTCACGAATTGCTGAAATTAGATTCCAATCTTGCTCCCTCTGCAGGGTTCGGAACCAATGGGAAAGTTTCATTATCTACCCAGCTTTATCCTGCAGATATACTTTTTCAGCCAGGAGGAAGTGTAATTCTGTATGCCAATAACAGTTCAGGTTCGCAAACTGATCATACTTTTACAAGATTGAATTATAATGGTGCTGTAAATACAGGATTTGGACAAGGAGGTACTTTTACAATGACGATTCCAAATTCTGCCGGTTTTCAGTCATATGCAGATGCTTTGGTGCATCCCAATGGAAGTATTTATAATTTGTTCTATGGAAATAATAATACGAATAATATTTTTCTTAAAAAGATCCTCCTTCCAAATGAAGTTCTTGCTATAAAGGATAATCTTAAAACAATTGATAAGATTTCTATTTTAGAAAATCCTGTTGGAAATACACTTAAATTATCTGCTGATTTAGAGAATGGTAACATTTACGATGCATCAGGAAAGCTTATTCTGAGCAACCTTAAAGGGCGTGAACATGCCGTAAACTCACTACCTAAAGGCGTTTACATTATCACCGATAAAGGGAATAATGGACAGGTAAGTAATAATCTTAAGTTTATAAAGAAATAAGTTTTATTTTAAACATTATTTAGCGGACATTCATCTGAATGTCCGCTTTCTTTTTGAATTGTTCTTTGTAATATTTTTTTATTTTAATTTATCTTTAAAATCATCAATCCGGAAATCGGTTAAAGCGTTTCCTTTTTCAATTTTTTCCTTGGAATACAATCTGAAATCGTTTTCAGTTTTTTCAAGAAGGTAATCATAGGGGCCAACCTGAGAGATCAGTTTAACCAAAACCGGTGAAATTTCAAGGCAGATAAAAAGACCCATAATAAATGCAGCCGCAGTTGCAATGATTGCAGAATTTTTCCCTAATTCATCCAGTGCCTGAAGCCGGGCTGCAAATCCGTTGAATTTATCTTCGATGGATTCGGTAGATTTTCTTTCTTTTTCGAGATTAGTGTAGACCTTTGATATTTCTTTGTCCAGATATTCCAGTCGCGGAACACTCTGTTTCTGGTAGTTCTCAAGATCTTTTCTTCGCTGTTCTTTCAGTTCCTGTTTACGTTTTGCATTTGAACCGAAACCTTCTTTCCCGCTTGTTAATCCTGATTGCTTTCCCAGGATTTCTTTTTCCAGTTCAACGGCGGCGGAATCATACGATTTCTGATATTGGGCAACTTTATCAGTAATTTGTTTTTTTTCTGTATCGAAGGGGCCGCTTTGCTGTAAGATCCTTCCATTCATTTCACCCTGAAGCTGCTTTTTATTTCTCTGAATAATGGTATTCAGCTGTTTATTAACTTCTTTTTCGAAGATTTTAAGTTCCAAAGGTTTAGAAATTATAATTCCTAAAAAGGTTGCCAGTATAAGTCTCGGGATTGACATTAAAATCTGATTCCACCATGTTCCGGTTTTTTTGATGGATGAAACAATATAACGATCCAAATTAAAGATCATAAGCCCCCATAAAATTCCAAATCCTACGGAAATCCATAGATCATCAAAAACGGTATACATTGCATATCCGGCAGAAAGAGTTGCGAAAATTGCGGTGAAAAGTACAATTCCTCCGATTCCTGAAAATTTATTCCATTCACTCGGTGTTTTTCTGAGGATGTGAATATTCCCCCCTGAGCAGATCATCAGGAATTTCTGAAATCCATTGATTGTGTGACTGCTCTGATTTATAGTTTGTTGGCTATTTTTCATTCTTGAAAATTTATACAAAATTAGTATTAAAAACCATACCAATGTTACAGATAGTAATATGTTTTACCAAGTAATTCAAACTTTATATATAGTGTTTTGATAATCAATATATTATCATATTGAAATTGTATAAATTAAATAATTAATCCTTTTAATAAAATTATTCTATGATTGTTCATAAAAAAATAATACGTTTGCAACGAAAAATTTAAAAATAAAATAATATGAAAAGAATCAGTACATTTTTAGTCGTTCTGTTTTTTATCAATGCATTTTCACAAAATAATGATAAATATTGTGGTTTTGATGATGTCATGAAAAAGATGGATAGAAAATACCCTGAATTAAAAAAGCAGAGAGAAGAGACTGAGATAAAATTGGCTGCAATTGAAAAGCAGTCCTATTTGAATAGAGTTGGAGCTACCACTTCATGGAACGGTTTATATACAGGTCAGCTTTATGAGATTCCTGTCGTTGTTCATGTAATCGAATCTCAGGCAACTGCCAATTCAAATCTGACAGTAACTGATTTGGAAATAACGAATTGGATTAACAGGGCTAATAAAATGTATGCGACAACATTTGGTAATGGGTTTTATGCTGAAGGCTCAGGACCAACCGGGGGCGCCGTCATCCCATTCAAACTTGTTTTGGCAAAAAGGTCGCCTGATTGTCAGTCTACTACAGGAATCATAAGATATAATGGAAGTACGCTTGCAGGATATGATACTGCAGGTGTAGGGGCTACAAGTAATAGCGGTGTGAGTGATTATGAAATCAAAACACAGCTTGCACCACACTGGCCGGAAAACTCTTACTTTAATATTTATGTTGTGATTGGATTTGACGGTCAGCAGCAACTTTCTTACGGACTGATGGGATATGCAAGATTTCCAAATTCATATGATTTCGATTATGAAAGCTTTATGAAGGTTGCCACAATCAAAAATACAAATGATACCACATTAACGCACGAATTAGGTCATGCTTTTGGGTTATATCACACTTTTGAGGGAGTGGATTATTCAGTTCAGAATGCATGTCCTGTTAACAATAACTGTACAACTAACGGAGATAAAGTCTGTGATACATCGCCCTCAAGAAGTATGTATGGTGTTTCAGTCCCTACGAACAACAGTATAGATCCATGTACAGGAGTAAACTATGACGGGACCCAGTATAATATCATGAATTATACAAATATCGAACGTAAATTCACGGAAGGTCAGAGGGACAGAGCAGTACTGTTAATGATGGAAAACAGAAAAAATCTTCTGAATTCCACTGCAGGAAAAGATATTTCAACAGTGATTACTTCTCCGGTTTCGGTAATCGCTGCTCAATGTAATCCCGCAGGAATTCTACATCCAACCAATAATAATTATGCAGTGGGGCCGTATCGAGTAGTTATGGGTTCAATCAGCAGTCTTACCAATGGTTATGATTCGGATGAGGCAAATCCTAAGTTTTATGAAGATTATGCAAATCCTACCTGCATAAGACCTGCCTACTTTACAGATCTGTCATCCACCGTAGCAACACCATTAAAAATTACTTTTATGAACGGTTTTGCACAAAATAATCAGTTCAGAGTTAAAACCTGGATTGATTATAATAACAACGGTGTTTTTGAGTCTTCCGAATTAGTCGTAAATTCAACGTCGTCAGTAAATGCCGGTGCAGCAGTTACAAGTACCAGTAATATTACTCCGCCTGCAGCAGCGGTTAAAAATACGTACCTGAGAATGAGAATTGCAGTGGATGCAGCAACATTCAATGGAGTATCCCTACCTGATTTTACAGCATGTTCTCAATTGCAGTATGGGCAAATGGAAGATTACGCAGTAAAGATTTTAGATGTTTTGGCAACTTCTGAAACTTCAGGCACCAAGGAAACTAAAATTATTTATTTAAAAAATGAAAATAAATTGCAGCTTGTAGGAAATCAGAATGAGTTTTTTGGAGATTATCAGATTTTTGATATGAGCGGCAAACTGATTCAGAAAGGAAACTCGAAAAGCAACAACGTTCAGATCAATCAGGAGTTGCAGAAGGGAGGCTATTTTATCAATTATTCAACCAAAGATAAAAGTACTTCTAAAAAATTCATGAATAATTAAATTCTAAAATTTTTATCAAAACTGATGGATATGATCCTTCAGTGTTCAGAAGAAATAGTAAAGAGTCCGTTTCAGGTAATTCTGAAACGGACTCTTTCTTTTATGGATTTTACTAAATGAATTTTCTTAAGCAATCTTTTGATAAGTGAAAACAGTCTATTTCAACCGATCAGGATTCTGTTTCAAAAAGCTTTCCCAGCCTGTATAAGACTTAGTATCAGCGATTGTGCCAGAATTAAAGTGATGACATACGGCCACGGCCAGTCCGTCAGAAGCGTCAAGATATTTTGTAGGGAACTCTTTCAGATTAAGAAGGCTCTTCAGCATCCCTGCAACCTGTTCTTTACTGGCATTACCATTTCCGGTGATTGCCATTTTTATTTTTTTTGGAGAATACTCGGTAATCGGGATGTCTCTATGTAGACTCGCCGCCATGGCAACCCCCTGAGCGCGTCCCAATTTAAGCATCGACTGTACATTTTTACCGAAAAAAGGAGCTTCCAGAGCAACTTCGTCAGGATGAAATTCATCAATCAAAGCTAAAGTTTTATCAAAAATATATTTAAGTTTTGTTTCATGGTTAGGATATTTTTTCAGAATCAGTTCATGAATGGAGATCATTTCCATTTTACCTTTCTTTACTGAAATAAGTCCAAAACCCATAATAGCAGTTCCCGGGTCAATACCTAAAATTATTTTTTCTGTTGAAATCATCGCATCAAAGATAAGGGTTTCTGAATTTTAATAGAAGTTTATTTAAAATATGACTCAATGAAATTGATGTCAGCATTTCTGCCGGAAACCACAGAATTAAAAGATCTGAATAGCAGGCTGACAGATTCTGAATATTTAAAAATTAAGTAAAATATTTTTTACCTGATTGATATGTTTAAATGGATCATGAATGATTTAATTTCTTTTCATCAATAGTAACCCATTTCCCATCATGCCGGAGCAGGGAAATCTTGTCAACGGTAAATTTCGTTTTGAATTCCTTATGCTGATAAATTTCCCATGCCTTCAAATAAATTTCCCATACAAGATCGCGATATTCTACAGTTACGTGAGGATTGAAAGGATGATTTTGAAAGTTGAATTGTTCTTTCACTTTTATATATAAAGTTTTAAGGTACTGGCTGTTTTCAGGTTTTATATAAATTACAGGATTTTTCGGATTGGCAAAACTGCCGAATCCATTTAATGTAACATCAAAAGGTATAATATCTGTGTCTATTTTCTGAAATGCTTTATAAATATCATGTTCTGAAGTTACTTCTCTGTCGAAGGGAGGGATCAATGTAAGATGAGCATCATTTTTCAACGCCTTGGAATTATTAAAATTTAAAGAAAGGTCTTCCTTGAAAATCTTAACCTCATCAGTGATTTCCTGTGGAGGATAAATGGCGATGAAATACTTTTTCTTCATACAGTAAAAATAAATTAAATGTAAGAGACTCTTACATTAACTCTCCATTAGATCTGAAAATTCTTTAATCTCAATATGGGGTTTGAAGATGGCATTTTTACCTTTTGATTCATCAGCAATGTTCGAAAGAATAATTACCGACGTTTTTGTCTCCGGATAATAAATATTCAGGGACGGTGAGCCCTTTATATATCCGCTGTGAAAATAAACCGTGGGATCTCCGATGTTCATCATCATCCCATATCCATAACCCATTTTGCCAAAAACAGGATGACTTCTCACGGCACTTTTAGATAAGAATTTTTTTAAAGTTTCAGGTTGTATTACTTTTCCTGAGAAAAGAGAGAGGTTCCAAAGATGCAGATCATCTACTGTTGAAAGGATTCCGCCTGCCGCAATTCCGATTTCTCTATTTCCCAGTCTTCCGGGCATATTAAGGATTTTGTCGTAATTTTTTTTATCTCCCAGGTATGCGCCTGCAAAGTTTACATGACTAAAATGACTACCTGCTGACGAACTTTTCATTCCGGTTTTTTTAAATAAATCCTTTATATTTTCATCATAGGACCGGCCGGATACGACTTCGATAATTTCACCTAGAGCATTAAATCCCTCATTGGAATAATAGAAACCTTTCCCGGGCCGGAACATCAGTTTCTGACCCAAAAAACTGAGGCCTGAGGTATGATTTAAGAGCTGATGGATGGTGATGTCTTCGTAATCTTTGGTTTTAAATTCCTTCAGATATTTTGAAACTTTATCTTCAGGAGTAAGCCTGCCTTCTTCCATTTTCTGTAAAATCAAAACAGCAGTAAACTGTTTACTCACTGATCCGATGGCAAAAATGGTTTGATTATCAATTGCTTTTTTGTTTTCAAAGTCAAAAAGACCACTGTTCTTCCGGTATATTTCTTCAGAGTCTTTAAAAATGGCAACACTTCCATTGAAATTATACTTTGCAATGACAGAGTCAATCTGACTTTTATACAGTTTTTTCTGATAGGCAGTTACTGCGGAATCTGCTACAGCCTTTTTATCTACAGGTATTGTAATTTCCTGTTTTTGACAGGCAGCCAGGCTGATGATGAATAAAAGAAATAATAAATGCTCAGAGATTTTTTTAATCATTTTGTGTTGTTTGAAAATAGGAATTTGATCATCTCAAAAATAAACAAAACCTCTCAATTTTACTTAAGAGGTTTACAAAAAAATGAATGAAAATATCTGTTAAAATGAAACTGTATTTACTTTAGCAGTTGCTGAAGATGTAAACGTACTCTTTAAAATTCCGCCTGTGGCTGAGTAAGTTCCTCCCGTACACATTCCCCATCCTGTAGAGCCTCCTGTAAAATTTCCTCCCGTATAGGTCCCTCCGTAATAGACCTTGTAAGTCGTCCCCTGAGATAGGGCAGGACTTGAAAAATGATAATAATAGACCCCATTTTTAGGCTTAAATGTCACCATTTCCGTCCCCGCAGCATTCTCAATATGTAGAACTGACGCTGCTGAAAGCTGAGCTGACGATTTTAAGAACATTCCTACCTGGGTAGAAGATGTACTCATTGCTTTGGTCATATTGGAATTTGATCCTGCAGAGATTAGCAGTCCGCCATTCATCAGGAAGGTTCCGTTATAATCGATTCCTTCTTCAGGCTGGCTGGTTGGCCCGTTCACGATGGTGGTACCACCGGTAATGGTTATATTTCCGTTGCTGTCAATAGCATCACTTCCTGCAACCATTACAATTCCTCCCATGATGTACAGATGGCTGTTGTCATTGGCTTCCGTTCCGCCTGCAATCGTTCCGTAAGTTGCATTGATGCCGTCATTGGAAGCTGTGATATTGCTTACGCCGCCTGCAAAAGTAATAACCGGAGCTTCTACACCTTCACCGACTCCTGATGTTGAAGAGATCGCTGAAATCGTATTTGTTCCACCATTGACAGTGACCGATGCATCAGAGTGAATTCCGTCATCTGTAGAGTTGAATGTGTTATTTCCATTATTAATCGTAATAGCTCCTGTTGACACCAGGGTTTTAGGATGGCTGTAATCTGTTCCTGAAACCAGGAATCTTGTCCCTGTAGTTTTAATGAGCAGAGTAGGGTTACCTGTTGTGCTTCCGATCGTAACCGTTCCGTCTGCTTTTAAACCTTTTCCTCCTGTTCCCGAACTTGTAGTGGTAACGGTACCGGCATTGATCAAAAGATTTCCATCAGCGGAGATTGCAGAAGATGAGTACGAGTCTAAGACTCCTGTCGCATTGGTATAGGTTGCTCCGTTACCTGCCGTGGTAACCGTTACAGATCCTCCGTTGACTGTTATGTTCTGATCAGCTGAAATTCCTTTTCCACCATTTGCAGTTGAAGCTAAACTTATATTTAAGACTCCACTGTTGATGATGACATTTGCATCACTCTTTACGGCTGTAGAATAGGAAGGGTCAAAACCGCTTCCTGAAGCAGTCAGAACAGCTGCTCCGGAAAGAGTTGCCGTAATAGTTCCGCCATTTACCGTAATGTTGCCTTTTGCGCTGATTGCTTTGGACTGGGCTCCGGTCAAAGTAAGATTAATGGTTCCTCCTGAAACGGTAATGGTCGAAGTACCTGTTTTAATAGCTTTTACATCTGCTGACGCTAAATTGGCAGTAACATTGCCTCCTGATATTGAGATCGCAGTGTCTCCCGCATCGATAGCGTCTGCCGTGGCGGTAATATATACTGCTCCACCAGTCATCGTAAAGCCTTCGGAATGAAATCCGTCTGACGCTGCGGAAATGACTTTTACCGTTCCGTTCTGAACTTCAATTGATGCCGGAGTAGAAATACCGTGTTTTTTTACACCTTTTATATTTAACGTTCCTGTTCCTGTAAAAATTATTTTTCCATCTGTCTGTAATGTCCCGTTTTTTGTGCTTGAAGAACCATCTGTCAACGAATTTATTGTGCCTGCCTGAATGGTGAAGGTATGGGTCTGTCCACCCGTAATATTAACTGCAGGTCCGGAAGTATTTGTAATGTTAAGATTATTCATTACAAAACTCGCAGGGAGAGTAGAGCTCATTGTTAAACTTCCTGCTGTGCTTGTACCCAGTAAATTATATTCTAAATTACTAATCGATGCTGTTGAAACCACATTTACCGTTCCCCCTACAACCGTGATATTTACTCCCTGAGCTGAATAAGGATTGATAATGGTTGCATTTTCCGCGCCTTTATAAATGATATAAATTTTAGACATTGTGACCGTATTTGATGTAAAGGTCAGACTGTCAATAACAGTTTTAGGGATATCTAAAACTGTGGAATTGCCTGAAAGTTTAAATTTAGAATAGTTGGTGTCTAATTTAATACTGTCTACTGCAGAAGCCGATGAGGTAAACATCACATTTCCGGAATTATGAACCACAATATTCTGCTGTGCTTTTAATCCAAATACCAAAAGCAGTGCTATGATGAGATAAAATTGCTTGCTCATTTTTTGATCATTTTAAGGGTTGTCTCATTCACCTGTACCAGGTAAAAACCTGCAGTAAGGCTGCTGATATTGATTTCTTCATCAGGCTGAAATATTCCGTTTATAACCAGACTCCCTGTTGATGAATATATTCTTACATTCATTTTTTCTTTTCGAACTGAAGAAACTTTTATAAAATCAGATGCCGGATTCGGATAAAGTCTGATCTGAGATTTTTTCTGTACGGTTTCCTGAGTGGCTAATGAAGCACTGTTGAAAGTTATTTTTCTGATAATGCTGGTAGGGATCAGAACATTATTTGCCGTTGAGCTTGTCTTAACCATAAGACTGCTGCCGGAAAAATATAATTTTCCGGTAGTGTCTATGTTGTAATCCTGAGTTGTTCCTGTGTAGTAGGTGATTTTAATTGCGGTCTGCGCAAAGGAAAAAATGACAGACAGTAGTGAGAATACTGAAAGTATTTTTCCGAAAAGGTTGAAATTTTTC
Organism: uncultured Chryseobacterium sp.; assembly: GCA_963526305.1. Classification (GTDB taxonomy): domain Bacteria; phylum Bacteroidota; class Bacteroidia; order Flavobacteriales; family Weeksellaceae; genus Chryseobacterium. Next base: position 29,661 of record CAURNW010000008.1, read on the forward strand.
ATTGTTATATTATTTTACACAACAAATGTAAAATCTATAGCATCATCAAAAAATATTTTGAGGTAAACGGTGTTAATGTGCAGGTAAATATGAAATAAATTCAAAGATTATCAGTGAATATTGCTAATTGTGTTTATCAAAGTTGCTCAGGCTTTACAAAAACAATGTAAAGGTCTTTAATTGATTCTTTGTCTGTAAAAAACTTTACAAATTCTCTGGGAATATAATACAGGTCGTATCTGTTATAATGCATCCAGTAACTCTTGTTGAATAATTCTGGATCTATTTTTTTACCGTCCAAAATAACAAGAGACTTTTCCGTAGCATTCGGTGGACTAAGTACTATATCGCCCATCATTTTATCAAGGCCATTATAATCTAATCCTACTGATTGCTTTTTTCCAAGATTTTTGATGGTGTAGATTGGCAGTTTTCTGTCATAGATGTAATCTTCCGGACTAAAGTCCAAAAGGCTTTCATATTTCAATATTTTTTTAGGAACTTCTAATGAGTAATTTCCGTCTTTATCTGTCTGCGTAGTGTAAACCTTCAGAATAGTGACAAAACTTACTGTCGCAGCAATTGGCTTCTGTTTATCACTTGAAATTACCCTGCCTGAAATAATAAAATTCCCTTCATCGGTTTTAGTTTTTTCTCTGTCGTTTTGCTTTACTGACTTAGTGGAAGCCAGCAATTCTTTTTTTACAGGATGTTTTATTTGTGCCGGATAAGAATTTATAATACCTGCGGTCAGAGCTAAACCGGCAGCAATTGTAGAAAAGCTTTTTTTTCCTGAATAAGCGGGAATTTCTTTTACTTCCTTTACGGGATTCTTAAATGGGCTCTTATAAAAAAACCACAGATTTTTTCATCCCGGTTTTCTGCTATAATTTTTGAGATCTCAGAATTATTCAGATCCGAAAAATCAATTACTTTTTTTGAGCACAGGTCACAAAATTTTCCTTCCGGGATCTCATGCATATTTTCCGGAGATTCTTCACAGGGATTTTCAATTTTCAGATAAGGCCTCATCGTTTTCAGTTTAAAAGAAAACGGAATCTTTTAATTATTATTTTGAGATCAGATCACGAAACCAGAAAATATAGTCTTCATCGTCTTTATTTTCATCAGATTTTGGTTTTGGATAGGTTTTCTTAACCGATTCTCCGATTTCAAATGCGATCGGATTTGTAAAGATAGGACCGTCAAAAGTGAAAGTATGAAATTCTCCATTTTCTCCGCATGGGTCAACGTTTTCTGGCAAATCACGAATGAAATCATTATCAATTATTCTTCCTGCAAAACTTTTATCGAGGAATGATTCATTAACGCAGGTGATAATGGTTTTAAATCCCAGATCTAAAAATTCATGGATGAGGTCTGAAGTGTTTTGTTTCCACACAGGAAAAACAGCATTCATCCCTACAGAGCTCAACTGTTTTTCACGATACGTCCGCAGGTCTTCCAGAAAAATATCTCCAAAAACAGAGTGAGTGATCCCCTGAGATTTAACCTGTGACATTGTTTCAGACATCACCTTCTCATACTCTTCCATGGTTGGTTCTTTGGGGATTTCCATTTTAATAAGAGGAAATCCTAAGCTGTCAGCCTGCTTTTCCAGTAATGAAACCGGAACTCCGTGCATTGAGACCCTTTGGAAGTCACTATTGATACTCGTCAGCAGAGCTGCGATCTCAAAGTGGTCTTCTTTTAAAATCTTGTATAAGGCAAGGGCAGAGTCTTTTCCACTGCTCCAGTTGAAGACGGCTTTTTGTTTCATACGTTAAAAGTAATTCCGGGTAATAGCTGGGTCTGAAATTTAATATCTTTTACTCTGAATTTCTTTCATAGGAATAAACCCACCATTGATATAGTCAATTTTCTGTTCAAAAGGATATGCAGGATTAGAGGCAATCAATGCTCCCATCACACCGAAAAACATTCCTATGGTAACTTTTCCCACATTAGACCCGGTTGATCTAATTTTTCCTGTAAAGTAATAATCATTATCTCTTTTTTCGGCTTTGGTAAAAAGATTTTCGATCGGAAGGTAGATATAAGGTTCACCATGATAAACAATAGCGTAAATATCATCTTTCCTGATCTCCTTCTCTCTTCCGTCAGCAGTTTCGAATATTTTATGAATTTTCGGCTGATTCCCGTAAAATTTTACATTGGTAATTTCCTGCTGAGGCTGCTGGTTTTTAAAAGAACTGTAATCCCTGTAAAGACCGTCTTTCAGTATCGCTGAATTATATAAACTGATTGCCTGTTTATCGATATTATCATAGTTTTTTAGTTCGTCAAAAGTATAATGATTCGTTGTATCCGGTTTCTTGCCGGCATTTTTTACGATAAAGTCGCTGAGCATCTCACTTCCTTTTCTAAGTGTTTCTTTAGTGACATCCGCAGCTTTGTGATCAATAACCGTGTCGGTTTTATCAAGCAGCGAATAGGTGCCGTCGTTGTTTTGTGAAAACAGGAAACCCTGGAAATAGCAATATCCATGCTCGGTAAATGCTGAAGTCACTTCCGCAAAATAGAGCTGCTTAAGATATAAAACCAAAGTCCCACCCTCTGCATTTTCATTATTAATGCCGTTTAAAATGCTCTGAAACTGGCTTGATAAGCTTGTTGAAGGAACTACGCGCGCTTTGGCATTTAACCCTCCCTGCTGAACAATTCCCAATGAAGTTGTATCTGTCCTTTCATCAATCAGCCTGATGTTTTTGTAATAGCTCTTATCGATCTTTTCAGAAGGAACAGTTATGGTGAACGCTTCGGTTCTTTTCTGAGCGGATAAAAATGAAGTCAGACAGACTGCTAGTGAGACCAGTATTTTTGTAAAGCTATCTTTCATAGGTTAAATTTAATATAGTACTAACGGATAAATTTAATCATTAGTTTGTGAGAACTAAAAAAACCTCAAAGAATTTTTTTGAGGTTAAAAGGTGTTTTTTAAGTAAAAAAAACAATTTATTTTGCTTCTGCCATTTCTGCTTCTATCTGTGCTAATCCGGCCTTCATACTTCCTTTATCTGTTGCTTTCTGCCATTCTTTTTCAGCTTTCGTTTTATCTCCAAGAGTATAGTAGTAGCTTCCTAAAACGGTATGTCCTTCAATTTCACCCATACCTATGATTTTCTGTCCCAATTTTATGATTTCAGGATTCTGTTGAGGCTTTTTTATCTTATTGCTGAGTACGGCTCCCATACCGCCAAGATCATCCATTACCATCAATCCGAATTTTTCCATACAGGCTTTGGCAAGACCTCTGTTACACAAATCATCAATGATCTTTTTGTAATTTTCCATTGCTTTTTCGTCAAAAAGTTTTTCAAGATCATTGTTTTTCTTTCTTGTTTTGCGATAATATTCAGCAAGGAGTTGTGCGTTTTTTTTCGCCAGAGCATCATCTTTCCTGTTGTTTTCGGCGATACTGTCTTTTTTCAGGTCCCATTTAGTGTTTTTTACCCATACAGAGTTCCCCGTCAAACGGTTTTTAGAAATTTTAAATATAAAAATGTCTTTATCAGGAAAAACCACGACAGAATCATTTTTCACAAAATAATCGCCTTTCCCATATCCTGCGATATCCACTTTTCCGTTACCGTCAAAGGCAAAATAAGAATATAAAGATTGTTTGGATTGGGTCATGAAATAACCCTGAAGGTTATTGTCTGCCTCCTGGGCATTAAAAAGTCCGACGGAAATAATTCCTACGATAAAGAAAATGTATTTTGTCATTTGAAATTTATATGAGAGTAAAATTAAGTAAAAACATCAGGTAAATTTCCTTACTGTTTGATTTGTTTTTAAAATATTAAATGCTCATGATTATCTATCCGGTTATGGATATTGTTTAAACAAAGTATGAATGATGGATGTTTATCAGGATACCAATCAATATAGTGGATGATGTAAATAATTTAATTTTGAATGATGATGCGGTATCGGATAAAAGCTTTCAAGGTGAAAACAGAATTAGAGTTAAATATTACCTGTTGCAAATGTCAACTGAAGAAAAAGTAAAATATAATATCATATCAGAATTGATATTGCTACAATAGCAGATGATGATAAATAAAAAGACCGTGGATTGATTTCCACGGCCATTTATTTAAAAAATGCCGATCCGGATACGGGCTACATGTTTCTTCTGTACTTACCACCTACCTCAAACAGGGCATTGGTGATTTGTCCAAGGGAGCAGTATTTGACCGCATCCATCATTACATGGAACAGATTCTGCTGATTGATAGCAGCATACTGTAAAGTCTTTAAAGCAGCCTCCGATCTGTCTTCATTAGATTTTTGGAAATTATGAAGGGTTTCAATCTGTACCTGCTTTTCTTCTTCAGTCGAACGGATAACTTCGCCAGGACGAACTGTTGGTGAACCGTCTTTTCCAAGAAAGGTGTTAACGCCGATAATCGGATATTCTCCTGTATGTTTGAGCCATTCGTAATGCATTGATTCCTCCTGGATTTTTGAACGCTGGTACATCGTTTCCATAGCACCTAACACACCGCCTCTTTCGGTAATTCTGTCAAATTCTGTGTATACGGCTTCTTCTACCAGGTCTGTCAGTTCCTCGATGATGAATGAACCCTGAAGCGGGTTTTCATTTTTAGCTAAACCGAGTTCTTTATTGATGATCAGCTGAATAGCCATTGCTCTTCTTACTGACTGCTCTGTTGGCGTGGTAATCGCCTCATCATAGGCATTCGTATGGAGTGAGTTACAGTTGTCATAGATCGCATACAATGCCTGAAGCGTCGTTCTGATGTCATTGAAATCAATTTCCTGGGCGTGAAGTGACCGTCCGGAAGTCTGAATGTGATATTTCAGCATCTGGCTTCTTTCGTCTGCTCCGTATTTCAGTTTCATGGCTTTTGCCCAGATTCTTCTTGCAACACGGCCAATCACTGAATATTCAGGGTCAATACCATTGGAGAAAAAGAAGGATAAATTCGGCGCAAAATCATTAATGTCCATTCCTCTGGATAAATAATACTCCACATAGGTGAATCCGTTTGCCAAAGTAAAGGCTAGCTGAGAAACCGGGTTTGCTCCGGCTTCTGCAATGTGATAACCTGAGATAGATACCGAATAAAAGTTTCTCACCTTTTCTGTAATGAAATATTCCTGAACGTCACCCATCAGTCTCAAGGCAAATTCAGTAGAGAAAATACAGGTATTCTGAGCCTGGTCTTCTTTTAAAATATCTGCCTGAACCGTTCCACGAACCGTTGCAATGGTTTTGGCTTTGATTTCCGCATAGGCTTCAGCAGGAATTACTTCATCTCCTGTAAGACCTAATAATTTTAAACCTAAACCATTATTTGAAGGAGGCAATTCTCCGTTATATTTTGGTCTTTCCAAACCTTTATCATCGAATTTTGCTTTTAAGGCTTTTTCAACATTTGCTTCGAGCTTGTGTTCAGCAATATATTTTTCAACATTCTGATCGATCGCAGCATTCATAAAGAAAGCCAGCAGCATCGGAGCCGGACCGTTGATGGTCATGGAAACCGACGTCATTGCATTCACCAGATCAAATCCTGAATACAGTTTTTTAGCATCATCTAAACTGGCAATTGATACTCCTGCATTTCCAATCTTACCGTAGATATCCGGTGGCAGGGCAGGATCCTGTCCGTATAAAGTTACCGAGTCAAATGCAGTTGAAAGACGTTTTGCATCCATCTCTGCAGAAACGTAATGGAATCTTCTGTTTGTACGTTCCGGGCCACCTTCTCCGGCAAACATCCTCGTAGGATCTTCTCCTGTTCTTTTAAAAGGGTAAATCCCTGCGGTGTAAGGAAATCCTCCCGGAAGGTTTTCCTGACCTTTCCATTTGATCAGATCTCCCCAGTCGGTATATTTGGGTAAAGAAATTTTTGGAATTCTCAGATGGGATAGAGATTCTGTTGAGGTTTCGACTTTAATCTCTTTTCCACGAACGAAATAGGAATAAAACTCAGCTTTGAAAGCCTCTTTCGTATCAGTCCAGGATTTCAGAAAGTCAATGTTTTCCTGTTGAAGGTCTTTCTCTGCCTTCTGATATTCATCGTCTAAAGTCTCATTGGAAAGAAAGCTTTTAACCCCTTCAATATGGTACATTTTTCGTGCTAATGCTGCCTGTTTTTCAACATTGTCATCGTACTGTCTGTTGTTTTCGACAATTTCAGATAGATAACGTACCCTTTTTGGTGGAATGATGGTTACTTCTTCCGTGATTTCATGCTCTACAAACCCCTGAAACTGAACGGCATTGTCACCACCGGTTTTTTTAACGGTTTCGTTAACTTTTTCAATTAACCGGTTGAACAGTTCTGTCGTTCCGTGATCATTGAACTGGGAAGCTTTTGTAGCGTATACAGGCATGTCATCCAACGGACTTTCCCAAAGAAGATGGTTTCTCTGGAACTGCTTTTTTACTGCCTGAAGGGCATCAAGAGCTCCTCGTTTGTCAGATTTATTTAAAGCTACCAGATCTGCATAATCAAGCATGTCGATTTTTTCCAGCTGTGTAGAAGCTCCGTATTCAGGAGTCATTACGTACATCGAAACATCCGCAAAGTCTGAAACCTCAGAACCTGACTGTCCGATACCGGAAGTCTCCAGAATAATCACATCGGGGTGGGCTAATTTCAGTACATTCAATGCTGAATGAATGAACGGGGAAACAGAAACATTGTTTTCTCTCGTTGCCATAGAACGCATATACACTCTTGGATCATTGATGGCATTCATCCGGATTCTGTCTCCCAGCAATGCGCCTCCTGTTTTCTTTTTTGATGGATCAATGGAAATGATCGCAATTTTTTTATCTGTATTGGAACGAAGGAAACGTCTTACCAGCTCATCTGTTAAAGAAGATTTTCCTGCTCCGCCTGTTCCTGTAATCCCGATGATGGGGATATGCAGGTCTTTTGACTTTTCGTCAATAGCTTTTACCAGACCAGGTTTTTCTTCTGAAAAATTTTCAACAGCAGAAATGATTTTGGCAATACTGATCGAGTTTTCAAAATTAATTAATTCTAAGTCAGCTTCTGTCACCTCTTTCCCTGTTGCGAAATCTGATCTTTTAACCAGATCATCGATCATGCCCTGGAGACCGAGTTCCCGGCCGTCGTCAGGAGAATAAATTCTGTCGATTCCATAAGACATGATATCTTCTATTTCTTCAGGAAGAATCACCCCGCCGCCGCCGCCGAAAATTTTGATTTGCGGTGAGTTTTTTTCTCTTAGAAGATCATAAATGTACTTGAAATATTCGTTGTGTCCGCCCTGATAAGAAGTTAAGGCAATCGCATTGGCATCTTCCTGAATAGCAGTATTTACGACTTCTTCAGCGGATTTGTCATGACCAAGATGGATGACTTCACATCCTGTTCCCTGGATCACACGTCTCATAATATTGATGGCCGCATCGTGTCCGTCAAATAACGAAGCTGCAGTCACAATTCTTACTTTGTTTGTTGGAGTATATTTTTGGGTTTCCATATTAATTGTAGAAAGTTTCTAAGCTTCCAAATATAATAATAAATTAAAAACTTATTTAAATATTCAAGGTGCTGATTTTTATATGCTTAAAGAAATAATCAGAATTATATATTTCCTGTTTAAGTTTTCTGATCATCAGGTGTGATTGGTAAAACTGGAATGCATATGAATTGAACCGTATCCTTCTCAAAATAAATTAGCTATTTTTGCATCATATAAAAATGGTATGCAGAAAGCACTCATGTATTTCGCGATGGGAACGGTTCTCAGTTTCGTTATCAATTATTTTTTCATGAGCAGTGAAAATATTGCCCTGGATGTTTTTTATGCGATTGCTTTTGGCTTAGCCTGGGGTTTATCCTATTACCTTGATACGCCGAAGTTTACTTTGGTTCAGAAGCTGCTTGTTTCTTTTACATCAATGGGATTATTGGTTTTGGTCGGTTCGCTTATTTTCAATCTTGAGCTTGCAATCCCCGCCATTTTAAAATTCTCAACGGTTTTTGTTGCTTATTATATGATTGCGAGCTTCAGGGCAAGCAAATCTTTAAGAAAATAAATAAAACTTTTTCAAACGTAATCAATCCATGTTTTAATGAATCATCAGGAAGCTGATCATTGCCAGGGCAACCAGTAAAAAACAAAAGGCAAAGAAATTGATAAACAGCAGAAAAGTTCCGATGATAAAACTGACTATACCATGGGAGTGATATACTCTGTGATGGGCAATGAAGAAATAGGCAACACTATATATTCCGAGCAGGTAATAAAATATGTTGATCAGACTGTTAAAAAAACCGCTATGATCTAATAGTCTTTGTAGGTGAATCAATACAGAGATCAGCGTAATGACAAACAACAGGAATGAGAAATAGTGAAGGGTAAAAACCCCATGGTCAAAATACCACCACTTTTTCTTGGTATGAAAGACCCACAGGAATAATGCAAACGCAGGAAGATAGAGAAACAGCGCTTTAGGAAGATTGTGAAAAGATATTTCATAGATTTTCTGGAATATTTCTTTCTTGGATATTCCGCTTTCTTTAAGTTCAAAAAATTTATGAACAAACGGGGAGGAAAGCTTGTAGCCGAAGGAGGGGTTTTTGGCAACAATTGAGTCATACTGTTTGCGGTTTTTAGCACCAGATATAACGGTTGACTGATCAATGCCATTATCCAGATTGATTTCATTGTTCAGCTCATTCATTCTGGCACTTTCAAGAATTGCTTTATTGATTTTCTCAGCCTGAATGGAGTCTTCTCCGGAAAAATTTTTCTGATTTTTTTTTATTGCTTCATTTAATTTTACCGAAACGATTTTGTTAATGCTGTCTTTTTTAGCAGCATCCCTGGCTGTGGATACAGTATTTTCCTGATGTGCTGAGCTAAGATTGACCAGCGGAAAAATAGAAAACATAAAAAAAGTAACAAAACTTATAAATATATAGAGTTTAACCGGAGGGACAAATAATTGTCTTTTTCCCTCTAAATAGATTGCTGTTAATCTTCCCGGCCGGAAAAGGAGATTTTTAATGGTTTTCCAGAACTGTCCGTCGTAGTGTGTAAAATCTTCAATAAAGTGAGTGAAAAGATAATGGAAAGGCTGCTTTGGTTCAGTGTTTTCCTGTCCGCAGTGGCTGCAGAATCTGTCTTCAACTTTTTGTCCACAGTTCAGACATGTTTTGTGTTCTCTGGTTTTTCCGTGACTCATGATTATTGGATATGGACGCAAATATAATTATTTAATAACAGACATTAAGATTTAGCCAAAATGTTTAAAGAAATTTAGCATTGCGGTAACTTTGCTGTTCAATATGTGAATTATAAATTCTGTCTTTAACGGTCACTGAAATGTTATAGGAGTATGTGTGTGAATTTCTGATTGTTGAGAAAAAGCAGATGAGAGTGCATTAAATGAAATATGTTTTCGTGTTCCAAAATTAATTTGTACCTTTGCACACCCTTATCGGGGAAATTATGTTTAATCTTTAACTAAAACGTGTGAATACATTAAGTTACAAAACTGTTTCAGCGAACAAAGCTACTGCAAATAAAGAATGGGTTGTAGTAGACGCTGAAGGACAACCTTTAGGAAGAATAGCTTCTAAGGTTGCAAAGATTTTGAGAGGTAAGCACAAAGCAAACTTTACACCTCACGTAGATTGTGGTGATAATGTTATTGTTTTGAATGCTGGGAAAGTTACCCTTTCCGGAACCAAGTGGGCAGACAAGACTTATATCTGGCATACAGGATATCCTGGAGGTCAGAAGTCTCTGACGGCTACTGAACTTCTAAAGAAAGATTCTTTAAAAGTATTGGAAAAATCTGTAAAAGGGATGCTTCCAAAAACTAAATTAGGATCTGCTTTGTTTAGAAACCTTTATTTATATGAAGGGACTGAGCACAAGCATGAAGCTCAACAGCCTAAAACACTTAATATTAACGAATTTAAATAATTAATATGTCTATAGTTCACAAAATTGGAAGAAGAAAGACTTCTGTAGCAAGAGTTTATGTAAGACCAGGTTCTGGAATCATTACTGTAAACCGTAAAGATGCTAAGGAATATTTCTCTACAGACGTAATGGTTTATAAATTAAATCAGCCGTTTATCCTTTCTGAGACTGTTGGTCAGTATGATGTTACCGTAAATGTTTTCGGTGGTGGTAATACAGGTCAGGCAGAAGCAATCAGATTAGGTATTTCTAGAGCACTTTGCGAAATTAATGCTGAGTTCAGATTAGCATTGAAGCCTGCAGGTTTACTTACAAGAGATGCAAGAATGGTTGAAAGAAAGAAACCAGGTCAGAAAAAAGCAAGAAAGAGATTCCAGTTCTCAAAACGTTAAAAAAGCGTATGGCTATTGGCTTATGGCAGATAGCTTTAGAAAAATTTTTAAAAAATTATTTTTTAACCCAAGCTGGGAAGCCAGTTGCCAAAAGCAATCAGCGAACAGCAACTTTGCCCGTTACGTTTAGCATCCAAACACTTCTCCCATCTAAAGAAGTTGTTGATTGTTTAAGAAACGGAAAGTAAACTAACAAAAACAGAAAACATGGCAAAAGCAAATGTAAAAGACCTTCTAGAGGCTGGTGTACACTTCGGTCACATGACTAGAAAGTGGAATCCAAATATGGCTCCATACATTTTTATGGAGAAAAATGGTATTCACATTGTAGACTTACATAAAACAGCTGTTAAATTGGATGAAGCGTGCAGCGCTTTGGAAAAATTAACTTCTGCAGGTAAAAAAGTTCTTTTCGTAGCTACTAAAAAGCAAGCGAAAGAAGTGGTTGCAAAGCACGCTGCTGAACTTAATATGCCTTATATTACAGAAAGATGGCCGGGAGGTATGTTAACGAATTTCGTTACAATCAGAAAAGCTGTAAAGAAAATGAACTCTATCGACAAAATGAAAAAAGACGGTACGTTCGAAACTTTATCTAAAAAAGAAAGATTACAGGTTGACAGACAGAGAGCTAACTTAGAGAAAAACTTAGGGTCTATCTCTGACATGGTACGTCTTCCTTCTGCAATCTTCGTTGTAGATATCATGAGAGAACATATTGCTGTAACTGAAGCTAAGAAATTAGGTATTCCGGTATTCGGTATTGTTGATACAAACTCTGACCCAAGAAAAGTTGACTTCGTAATCCCAGGAAACGATGATGCTTCTAAATCTATCGATATGATCTTAAACGTAGTTTCAGATTCTATCAAAGAAGGTCAGTCTCAGAGAAAAGCTGATAAAGAGAAATCTAAAGAAGAAGGAGAAGTTGTATCTGCTGATAAAGATGCAGATTTCGATGCTGCTGCTGAATAATTAAAGATCATCTTTAAAAATAATAATCCGCTAAATTTTGTTTAGCGGATTTTTTTGTCTGCATTTATTAAGTTTTAATCTGAAATTTTGACAGAATAAGGACTTGTGATAAATTTTGATGTTTGGTAAGTGGATTGACAAATCATTCCCGACAATCGATAGGTCTGATTTTTAGGAATCATGACTGCCCCTGTTTTTCCGGCCGCAATAGGAATCTTCTTAAAATAATTATTTGAACTGACCGTTAAAACCATATTGCAACGGGAGATATTCTCGACAGTCAGAGCTGTTTTCGGATCTTCCTGCGAAATTTCGTTGAGAAGATAGGTTAGTACTTCTGCAGTTTCAGATTTATAGGTTTTAGACAGTTCTCTATACTCCGACTCCGGTTCTGAAGAGTTATTTTGAGGAGTATATCTTTTATAGGTTGCCTCACAGCTGTTTAAAAGCAGAATAATGGCAATCCCCATGCATGCTTTTCTCATTTCAATATTTTTTTTATAACCCTATTTATATATATCCCTAACTAATCAGTATTCGGGATTATTAATCACAATCTGAATGTTTTTACTGATTTGTTTCTGAGAACTGTAAGTTACATCGCATACATTCCCAGAGATAGAATATTTATCCTTTTCCAAAACGATGAAATTTTCATTTTTTGCAGGTACTGCAAGATTATAAAACTTTTTTCCACTGATTTTCAATACCAGATTGCAGTCAGAATTATTCCTGAACAAAAGTATGGATTCATTACTTTTTACATTTTCATTAAACATAGTATTGAGCAGCATTAAAGTCTTTTCCTTGTGTTCTCCGGAAGATTGTGACATCAGTTTTTTAAATTCTTCAGAATCTCCAGAGGAAGATCTGTTTCTGAAATTTTCAGGTATTTCTGAAATGACGGGCCGTATCTCCATAGGTTTTGCATTGGCCGCACCTTTTGTCCATTCTTTATTTTTTAGGGCAATCAGTTTAGACTTTAGAATACCTCGTTTCGGGTCTTCGGGGTGTGCGTTTTTCAAATATTCTTCAATCTCTGTAATGTTTGTGTTTTTTAAAATATCGCCATGGCTCATTTGAGTAGAGCATGACAAGGTAAGAGAGAAGAATAAAATGATGAGGGAATTTTTTTTCATCAGATTATTTCTTTTAATTAGTTAATTTTAAATTTTATATAAGTAATTGTTTTTCCTTTTGCAGAGAAAAGGGATTCATAGTAAGTTTTAATGTCACGTAAGTGAGGAGTTTCCGGATCATATTCAGCTGCACCGTAAATGTCATGATGCGCACTGATAATTTCGTAACCGGCTCCCTGCAGATATCCTAAGGTATAGCCATGAAGGAACTCTGAATCTGTTTTAAGGTGAATGATCCCACCGGGTTTCAGGAATTTTTTGTACCGCTCAAGAAAATCGGGATGGGTAAGTCTGTGTTTGGTACGTCTGTGTTTTATCTGTGGATCAGGAAAAGTAATCCAGATTTCATCTACTTCATTTTCTGCAAAAAAATGATCGACAAGCTCAATCTGAGAACGGATAAAAGCAACATTTTTCATGTCGTTTTCTACAGCTTCTTTAGCACCGAACCAAAATCGTGCTCCTTTGATATCTATTCCGATAAAGTTTTTCTCTGTGAATGTTTTGGCAAGACCTACCGTATATTCGCCTTTGCCACAGCCTAATTCCAGAACAATGGGCTGCTCGTTTTTAAAGAAATCTTTTCTCCAGTTTCCTTTCAGTTCAAAGCTGTTGATTGCTTCCTCTCTGGTTGGCTGGATGACGTTTGGTAAAATTTTGTTCTCTGCGAATCTTGCTAATTTGTTCTTGCCCATGTACGATGTATGAATGAAATCTTACAAAATTAGCAAAAATTACGGTATAATCCTTTACGTTTTACAGTGAAACTCAGGCGGAACTCATGTTCTTGGCATATAAATATTATTTTGAAGCGCTGCCCAGGGCTACCATCAAAGGCTTTTGAATTGTTTTCTGAGAAGCATACTGTGCACCACAGACAATACTGGTGAGTAAATAATCCCCTTTCTGTACTACCATGGAATTGTCTCCGTGTGCAGGAACAGGAAGTCTGTATTTGATGTTTCCTATTCCTTCAATTCTTACAATAATATTGCAGTCTGATTTGTTTTCAATCATTACGATGCATTCTTTTGCATTGGGATCATTGTCAAAAAGCGAATTCAGGATTTTTACTGTTTTATTTTTATGTTCAACAGGATTGTCGGCCATCAGCATATTAAATTCGGATGCTTCGGTATCAGCAATAGCTACTGTAGATTTAACGGTAGAAGAGGCTACATAAACGTTTTGAGGTGAACTGGGTGTATAGACTACTGCGGACTGACCAACCTGCAATTCCTTCTGATATCTTGCAATCTGTTTCTTTCTGATGATTGCATTCATCTCCTCAAAGGTAATCTTCGTTGATGATTTTCTTTTAAGCAATGCAAGCCAATCCTGCATCTGTCTTACTTTGGTGTCTCCCGGCGGCGCATTTTTTATATAATCAGTCATGAGTGCCATTACCTTGGGTTTAAGGACAGATCTCCGGGGATCATCGGGATGGGCATCTCTCAGGAAAGCATTAATCTCATAGATGCTTTTACTTTTAAGAATATTACTGTAATCTTTCCCCTTTTGCTGAGCTGAAAAAGATATGAAAAATAAGATGTTTAATAACAGAAGTAACTTTTTCATTTAATATAAAAATGAGATGGTTTACATTTAAAAAGGCTGTTTAAAAAAGCCAATAGATTGAGATTCAATCTCAAAAGTAGTTGTTTCCTTTATGATAATCAAATATTTTAAATAAATTAATTAAAAGAAGCAGATGTATATGAGTGATGATTTACTTTAAAACATCCTGCAAGTGGGAATTTCTTAATCTTCTCTGATAGATAGGAAGGTACTTTTCGATTGGTATTTTTACAGCTTCAATATTTCCGCTTTGAACATATACTTCAATATTCTCTGAGGTGTAAACAAACTGAAGGAAATTATCAATAAGATTTTCAGGAATTTTGAATCTGGTGAAATAATCTTTTCCCAAATAGTTTTTGATATCAGTAACCGATTTATTCATTCGCTCGTACGCAACGTAGCGTTGCTTTTTCTTTCTTTCGCCTGAAAGAATATCAAAGATACTCTCTAAACTGAAAGTAAGTCCGCCATCTCTGAAACCTGCAACAGGAAGTTCTGGTGGAGTTCCGTCGCCCTTCGGTTCCGGCAGTCCGATCACTTTTTTCAGTGCATAGGCTTTATCTTCTTTTCTCAATGAATTGACATCATACCTCAGGTTACCCGTTGGCCTGAACCTGTTAATGACTACCTCCTGAATATCATGATAAGCAACTTTTAATTCAATAAGGTTTCGAACATCGAAACTTTTTTCAGATAATTTTACATCTTTTCTTTCGGTAATAATTGAAGTAAAACGAATCACATCTCCGGGACTTGCCTGGATCGTATAGTCTCCGTTGTAATTGGTGAGAACAGTTTTGTATGTTGTCAGATTCGTAACATACACCTGATTAAGATACAATACGGAATTGTCTCTTAAAAATACCTGCCCTGTAAAAATCTGTGCATTAATTTTAATAATAAAAATTAATAACAAAAGGATAATCGCTTTCTTCATATAATTTGCAAAATTACACAAGAAAACCATGATTCTCTGAATTTCTCCCAATTAAAACAGGTTAAAGTTATATTAAACTTTTCTACAAACTGTTAATGAATGTTATAAACAGGATATTACAATGAAAACAAAATTATTTGTCCCAGAGACTGTTATTTCTGTGTTTTACCAAAAGCCAGCTTGTGTATTTTACTGTAGTAATATTTCCAGATTCTGTCCAGCTGATAAAATACCAGTAGGTTGCTGTTGGGACTGGCCTTCCTTTCATATTACCATCCCAGGTAAAATTATTGGCGGATGAACCGCGAAAGAGCTCAGCACCATATCGGTCGAAGATTCTGAATTCCAGATTATCTTTATTCATCAGAGCAGAATAGTTGATTTCGTCATTTCTTCCATCTCCATTTGGTGTAATGGTATTGATCAGATTTATAATAACAAAGCTTTTTTCAACAAAGTCACATCTCTGGGAATCTCTGATATAAATTTTATGATTACCCTGAGTCACATTATAAAAAATGTTGGAATTTTGCCAGGTAATATTGTCAAGAGAGTATTCATATGGCGGAACGCCACCGCTTACTCCTATCGTAACTGTTGTTCCGTTAATATCAATGGAAGTGATTACAGGCAATACAGATTCGGATACATTTACGAATTGTCTGTAAACGCAACCGTCAAAAGTCAGGTCTACCCAGTAGTTGCCTGCTGCAACGTTTGAAATTGAAGGTGTTGTAGCTCCGGTACTCCAAAGGTAATCTGAAAAACCGGGTCCGGCATCTAAAGTTGTTTTCGTTTTCGGACAAATTAATTTGTCTGATAAAATATCTGATTTTTTAGGAATTTTTAAAGTAATTCTTATTGAAGCAACGTTCGGACAGGATCCGCTTTTTTCAAATCTTATAAAATAGGTCTGTGTTCCGGTTAGTGTTACTGCGCCGCTAATAGGAGCAGTATCGTTTTGAGCATCAGACAGCGTTGCGTGGTAGCTCACTGAGACGGAAGAATCGGTTGTAAACTGAGGAATAAATTGTGAGAGGTTTACCGGTTTGGATCCATCCAAATCATCATCACAGAAATTAATAATCAAAGATGTTGTTAACAATGGAAGCCTTGTTCCAACTGTAAAATTAACAGGTTGAATAACGGCCGCACATCCATCAGGAGAATCTACTCTTATATAGATTGTAGTATTAACGGTATAGCTCCAGTTATTGGGAAGGGTATTCGCATTTCCCAGATTGGCATCTGCCAGTGAAGCATAATATTTTACATTGGTAAAGTAGGCAGGGTTATTGAGTATTAAAGGGGTAATATCAGACAGAATGACATTGACGGTACCGTCAAGATTTTCGTCACACGGATTTGAGAAATTTCCCGGAGTAACTATGGCTACAGGAAATAAATTCAGTGTTATCTGAGCAATATTTTTACAGCCTGTTGGATTCTTTACCAAAACGTAAACAATCGTCCCTGAAGGAGCGGGGTAGGTGAGTGGAGTAAGGATTTCTCCGGCTGCATTTTCAGTCTGTGCTGCCAGCAGACTGGTATAATAGTTTTTAGTAACAGGCGAATTACTGGTTACATTGGCAGTTGTGAGGTTGAAGGTGCCTATGCCATTGACACTGCATGAAGTTAATGATGTATTCATTACAGTAACAGGTTGGATATTAATGGTTACCGTTACTGATTCACAATCCGGAAATTCGGGGTCATTACCGCAGAATGTGTAAGTAAATGTATCTGTTGCTGCAACAGTGGGATTATTGGCTGTATAAGTAATAATTCCGGAAGTCGTATTAATAACTGCCGTTCCAAGAGTTGGAGGAGTGGTGACAGCGATCGTAGAAACTACAGGTGTTTGTGAAGATGACGAAAATGCGGGGGTGATGATTTTGTTTTCACAAATGTTAAAACTTGCTGTTGTTTGCTTTAGGCAGTTTAAAACTTTATAGACTGCCGTTACTAAGGGTGCACAACTTCCCATGGTTACAGAGCATGTGTAATTCCCGGACTGAATTGGCGTAAAAGATGTTCCAACAGCACCTGGAATAATAAAGCCGTTTCTGTACCATTGATAGGTTTCGTAGATTATCGGATCAACTGTTAAAACGATCCCGGGTACACAGTCTCCGCCTGATTTCAAGATGACTGGCTGCGTAGAGAAGCCCGCAAAGAAGCCACCGTATCCCACAGCATCACTTCCTGCGGTAATTCCCGCAGTAATTGCTTTTGTTGAGATCACTGTAATTGTTCCAACAGTATTGGGAATACCGTATGTTACCCATGGAGTAAGACCTGTCATGTCAAAAGGTCCTGTACCAGGAGGGGGTGGTGCGCCGTTCACTGTTACAACTGCACCGCGTTCAGTAACAAGGTTTAATTTTGTAGGGATATTTAGAATCCCTGAAGGATTGGCATTTGAATGAACAAAGTTTTCATTAATCAAACCAATTTCATTAATTTGTTTTGGAAGATAACAGCTCAATGCCGGGATAAAATTAAAACCACCGGTTGCCGCTTCAGTACCACTGACAGAATCTCCTGCAAGGAGCTGATAAACATATGCGTTTTTTGTGGTTCTGACATACAGGTTATAATGATTAGTTCCCTGAAGTTGATATTTCGTATCAGGAACGATATAGTATTGACCGGTGTTGAGTGTAGTGATTGGTAAGCCTTCATTATTCAGAAAAACTTGAGTATTGTCTTCGGTTGCAATTACTAACGCTCCCTCCATGTTGTTGCCGATGCTTCCGTTACCTTTTACCAGAGCAAACTGAGTTCCGAGCTGTTCTACAGGAACTGACTGATCCATTAAAATATCTGAACTCATAGGGATATTTCCGGAATACTGACCATTAAAATTTCCATTGGTAATATTCACCGGTTTGTCAGCAGTGATCTTGGCACCGATAAATCCGTCAAAATTCCCTGCAATATTTCCTATGCCGTCAATGATATACGACTGACCTTTGTTGAGGATAAAAGTCATTGTCGGATTTGTTAAACCTGTTGTTCCATTAGAAAACTGCACGGCAGGTTTATATCCTGATACGGTAACTGTTGTGTTGTTTTCGGTTGCAAGAATACTGGTCATGAAATTCAAGATAGAATTACTTACCGTGATAGGGGCATTCGCTGCATGAAAGTTTTTTCCGGTGGAAGGGATTCCTTTAGAAGTTATAATCTCTGCGTGGTTATAGACTGAAAATCTTAAATTGGCATAAAAAGGAAAATCTGCCTTTAGATAAAGGCCTTTTGAAGTAGGTATAAATAAGTCTGTCTGAGAGGTGGTGATGATATAATCTCTTAATACGTCAAATTTCTGAGGATTATTTTTGCTGATGGTGACCGATCCAATAATATTGTTATTATTATAAATATTTACTACAAAAGGAGTGGTGCGGTTAGTTGATAAATAAATTTTTTGATATGGATTGGGATTTCCGGTTCTGTCTACCATCGGTGCAAACCAATGTTCTCTATCCAATTGGGCAAAAGAAATAGAGAATATGCAAAAAATAAGAAAAAAAGATAGAAGTTTCTTCATTCTGTATTCGATTTTATCACAAATTTAATAATAAAATATCTTGAATCATTTAAAAATAAATAAAAAAACCACGATCTAAAGAATCGTGGTTTTAATCATATAATTAAAAGGATGCTATTCCCTGTTTTTAACCATTACCCATCCTGAGAATTTGACCGGCGTTTGATTTTTATTTTCGTTCCAGCTGATACTGAACCAGTAATTTCCGGTTGATATTTTTTTTGTCTTATTGATGGTGCCGTCCCATTTGAATCCGGTATCTTTATTTCCTTCGAAGATTTTAGTGCCATATCGATCAAAAATCCCCAATATGAGGTTAGATTTTTTTGCCAGTGCAGAATAATCCAGGATATCATTTATTCCGTCACCATTTGGGGTAATAACATTAATAATATTTGGAATGGTAACAGTCACCTCTAACGGAGCACAGTCATAGCTGTCTTTAACATATACCTTTATATCACCTCTTTTAACATCTGTGAATACATTGGAATCCTGCCAGTTAATATTGTCAACAGAATATTTGTAAGGTGCTGTACCTCCCACTACAGATACATTAATCGTACTGTTCGTGACTTCAATATTTGAAATTACAGGCTGCTGTGTAGGGTAAACTTTTACAGTCTGTTTTGTAAAACAATCTCCTGTTTTTAGAATGACCCAATAGGTACCGACTGTTACATCATTAATAATCTGAGTCGTCGCCCCGGTACTCCATTGATATCCATCAAATCCTGGACCTGCATCAAGAGTGGTTTTATTTTCGATACATATTTCTTTATCAATCAGAAGGGCAGATTTTACAGGAGGAAGGACAATCAGCGTAATGACAGCGACTTTGTAGCATCCGTTAGCATTACTCACCCTGACGTAAACCACTCCGTTAGGCGCAATGTAGCTGCCAGGATTCATAATCTCATTGGTTTGATTGTTGGCATCCGTTAGTGAAGGATAATATTTTTTTGTTGTTCCGGTCTGATTATTTACGTTGGCATTATTTAAATTAAATAGAGCCGTTGCTACATTTTCTTCCAGAAAGCATGATCTCAGGGTCGCATCAATTACGGTAGGGCTTTCAGATATGGTCAGAGTCAATGTGATCTGTTCACAGTCGACAAATTCAGGTGCATTTCCGCAAAATTTATACGTAATGGTATCTGTGCCTGAAAAACCAAAGGCAGGTGTATATCCGATTACACCTGTAGTGGGATTTACGATCGCTGTACCGTTTGCCGGAGGTGTGATGATCTGGACAGTGCCGGGTAAGAATGTTTGTGTAGATGATGTGAAAGCTGGTGCAATAGCTAAGTAACCTTCACAAACCGTTTTTGCGGCGGTAGTTTCCTGCAGGCATGTAAACACTTTATATACCGGAGTTGTTGCTGAAATACATGATCCCACAGTAATCTTTACCGTGTAATTTCCTGATTGGGTTGGAGTGTAGGAATTGCTGTTGGCACCCGGAATAGCTACATCATTTCTCAACCACTGATAGGTATCATAGCTGTCATCCACTTCCAATATCAATCCTGGAATACAATCTCCGGTTTGTTTTGCAATAAGGGGAATTGAAGAAAAACCTGCAAAATATCCACCATATCCGGATGTGCTGTATCCGCCATTAATACCAGCAGTAACAGCTTTATCTGAGACAATGGTTAAATTACCTGAAACACTCTCTACTGCATACGTAACCCAATTGGCATTTCCGGTGAGTGGGTACGGTCCCTGTGCAGCGGTTAGAGCAGCTCCATTTACAGTCACAGCAGCACCCGCTTCTGTTAATATATTTAATTTGACAATAGTTCCTGATGCAACGGTGCTTGCATTTCCTGTACCAAGTGGCATTTCATTAATTTTACCGATTTCATCAATTTTTCTGGGTAAAAAACAGCTTAACGGCGGGATGTAATTATAACCACAGGTTGCACTGCTGTTATTAATAGCGACAAACTGGTATAAATATACATTCTTTGATGTACTGATAAACATATTGGCATGAGTACCTCCCTGAAGGATATAATTGCTTCCGGAAATCCGGTACCATTCTCCCTGATCTAAAGTTGCCGCAGGAGTTGCCGCTCCGTTCAGAAAGATATCGGTATTATTCTCAGTTGCGATTATAATTCCTCCCTCTACATCGGGGGCAGTAGATCTCGTTCTTACCATCGCAAATGTATTCCCCAGTCTTTCGACAGGTACAGACTGATCCAAAACTGCATCTGATCCAAGATTACTTACAAGGCCAAAGTTGCCGTTAACATTGCCGTTAGTCAGTGTAATAGGTTTATTGGATACAATTTTAGCACCGATAAATTTGTCCATATTCGCTGCTGTACTGCCCAAGCCGGCAAAAATAAAAGATTGTCCTTTGTTTAAGGTGAAGGTATGGGTATTCGTTGTTGGGGTTGCACCAATAAAAGTTATTGTTGAAATTGCACTCCATGTAGCAGTTACCGTAGTGTTGTCTTCTGTAGCCAAGACTCCGGCAGTAAAGTTATTACCTGTAATATTGTATTGAGAAGGTGTATTAGCAACAAAAAATTCTTTACCGATACCTGCTTTACCTTTGCTGGTAATGATTTCAGCATGGGTGATATTGCTTACCATTCTCAACGTACAGTAAAATGGTTTTGTTCCATTGAGGTATAAACCTTTATTTATTACCGTAAAAGCTTCTGATACGGTGTTTACTGAAATGTTTCCGGGAAGCACAGTGTAGATCTGGGGGCTCCCTTTACTGATGGTTACTGTTCCTAATGCTGTATTATTGCTGTAAATAGTAACCGTAAAAGGAGTGACAGAATCTGTTGATAAGTACAGTGCCTGTGTATAAGCTGTTGATGCATAAAATGGTGCTATCCAATGCTCTGTGTCTCTCTGTGCAGAAACAGTGATGCCCGAAATCATGAAAAGAAAAATGAGTAAAAATTGTTTCATAAGCATAAATTAAGATTTTTTAGATACTGCAATTGTTTAATATATTTTGTAATGGGTCTAAATTATGTTGGAAAGAAAAAAACCACGATCAAGAACCGTGGTTTTTATTTATTTACAATTATTCTCTGTTCTTTACTAAAATCCAACCGGTATATTTAATTGGAGTTTTCTGTATGTTAGGTTCAGTCCAGTTGATATGATACCAATAGGTTCCTGTGAGAATTCCTTTGCCGGAAGACTTGCCGTCCCACTTATAATTATTTGATTTATCACCTGTAAATAATTTGTTGCCATATCTGTCATAGATGACAAATGTTAGATTTCCTTTATAAGCCAGTTCACTGTAATCTATAAAGTCATTTACATTATCTCCATTCGGAGTGATTGCGTTGACCAGGTTTGGGACTGTTACTTCTACAGAAACAGGAACACAGTTCGCAGCGTCCTTCACGTAGAATGTATGCTGACCTCTTGAAAGATTTGTAAACACATTAGAGCTCTGCCAATTTATCGGAGCATCTACTGCATATTGATAAGGGGCATTTCCTCCCTCAACATTTACTGTAGCTGTATTAGTGGCAATCTCTATTGAGGTAATTACTGGTTCAACAGTTTTCTTAATGCTCACAGACTGTTTTAAAAAACATCCGTTATTTTCCAGAATTACCCAGTAATCACCTACAGTGAGCCCATCAATAATCTGAGTGGTTGCGCCGGTACTCCATTGGTAAGACTGATACCCGGCTCCGGCATCTAAGTTTGTTCTGCTATCTATGCAGATATATTTGTCTACTAATACCGTTGATCTTTTCGGAGGAGTCACTTTAAGATTAATTTTTGCAATGGCATAACATCCGGTTGAACTGAATACTCTGGCATATACAGATCCCTCCGCGGAAATATATATTGTTCCGTTCATGATCTCATTGGTGCCGTTGCTTGCATCAGTAAAGGTTGGATAATACTTTTTAGTGACTGGTGTTTCACTGGTGACTGCAGCAGAGGATAAATTAAACTGTCCCTGAGTTTCGTTATTTGCAATAAAACATGCGGTCAGCACTGCTTCATTTACTACGGGAACGGGATAGAAGTCCAGGGTTATTTTTGCTGTTCCAACGCAGCCTTCTGCTGTGATAACCTGAACATATACTGATCCGGCTCCAGAGAAATAATTTGTTGGGTTGCTTATCAGATTGGTATTTGCAATCAGATCAGCAAGAGTAGGGTAGAATTTTTTTGTATTTGCAACTGAATTGTCAATCACTGCTGCAGTAGTAAGGTCAAAAAAACCTTTGCCTGAATACTGACATGCTTTTATAGTTTTATCAGGCAATATTAATGGCACAAAATTAAGATTTAAAGTAACCTCTTCGCAATCTATAAATTCTGGTTCATTTCCACAGAATTTATAGACGATCTTATCAGATCCAGGGCTTGAAGGATTAGGAAGGTAAGTTATTATTCCTGTAGCAGCATTCACAGAAGCTGTACCGTGTAACGGAGCTGTCACTATCGTTACAGTACCAGGTACAGGAGTCTGAGTAGAACTTGTAAATGCTGGTGTGATTACTTTTGCTCCACAGAAATCCAAAGATTTTGTAGTGTTTTTTATGCAGGTAAACACTTTATAAATTGGGGTGGTTACAGGAGGACAGCTTCCCATTGTTACTTTTACAGTATAGTTACCACCGGTTGTCGGAGTATACGTATTTGATACAGCTCCTGAAATGATAGCGCCGTTAAGATACCACTGATAACTTTCGTAACTGTCGTCAACCTCCAGGATAATACCCGGTACACAGTCTCCTGTCTGTTTCGCAATAACCGGGATTGAAGAAAATCCTGCAAAATAGCCTCCATATCCGGCGGTTTCGTACCCTCCGTTTATTCCTGCTGTTACTGCTTTATTTGACTCAATGGTAACGTTTCCGGTAATTCCTGTAATACTGTATGTTACCCATGCAGCATTGCCTGTAAGTGGATATGGGCCGTCTGTTGCAGCAATAGGATTGTTATTTACCGTTACAACTGCACCAGCTTCTGTTAAAATATTTAGTTTTAAAGTAATTGCAGATGTGATGCCAGGCATCTCATTGATCTTTCCGATTTCATCTATTTTTCTTGGTAAAAAACAGTTGAGCGGCGGAATGTAATTGAATCCGCAGGTTGCATTGCTTGTACCTACAGCAACCAATTGATAAAGATACACATTTTTTGAAGTTGAAACCAGCATGTTTGCGTGACCTGATGTTCCCTGCGGCAGATAATTAATTTCCTCAATTCTATACCATTGTCCTGCATTTAAGGTTGCCAGAGGTGTCGTGGAACCGTTGACAAACACCTGTGTGTTATTTTCTGTAGCAATGACAATACCGCCCTCAAGATTAGCGCCACTGGATCTTGTTTTTACCATCGCAAAAGTGTTTCCTAATCTTTCTACAGGCACAGATTGATCCATGATCGCATCGGATCCTGAACTTCCCCCGGAACCAAAGTTTCCATTACAGTTTCCATTGGTTAAAGTAATTGGTTTATCAGAAACTATTTTTGCACCTATAAAGGCTTCCATATTGGCCGCCGGAGATCCGCTTCCTGCAAAAATAAAAGACTGTCCCTTATTTAAAACAAAGGTATTTGTTGTACCTGTTGGTGCACCGCCAATAAATGTGACGCCTGTATTCCACGTAACTGTTACAGTAGTATTGTTTTCAGTTGCTAAAACCCCTGCTGTAAAGTTATTGGAAGAACTTGAAAATGGTGAGGGGGTATTGGCAACATAAAATTCTTTACCAATGCCGGCTTTACCCTTACTGGTAATAATTTCACCATGTGAAAACTGTGCCATTCTCAGAGTACAGTAAAAAGGCTTGCTTCCCTGAAGGTACAATCCTTTATTGATGATATTAAAAGCATCAGCAGATGCGTTAGCAGAAATTATGTTTGCAGGAACATTAAAAGTTATCGGGTTACCTTTGCTGATAGTAACGGTTCCTCCTGTTAAAGGTACATTGTTATTATATATAGTAACAGTAAACGGAACTGTAGAATCAGTAGAAAGGTATAATGTATTGGTATAACCTCCTGTTGATGCGTAATAGGGCGCAATCCAGTGTTCAGTATCTCTTTGGGCAGACAGAGATCCGAACGAAAGAAAAAGCATTACTAAACCAAGTAGAAATCTTTTCATAAAAATTGAATTAGGATTTCTACAAAATTAGCATATTATTTAATATATAATTAACAAATACTATAGAAAATATGAAATTTATTCTCTATTCCTAATTAATAGCCACCCCGAATACGAAACTGGTAATTTAGTGTCTGGTTCTGTCCATTTCAAAATATACCAATAGGTTCCTGTAGAAAGTAATCTGCCTTCGGATTTCCCGTCCCAAACATAATTTTTACCTTTTGACCTATAGACAGATGATCCGTATCTGTCAACCACCTCGATGCTGACATTTTCTTTTAATCTGAGTTCAGAGTAATTAAGAGTGTCATTATGGCCGTCTCCATTAGGGGTTATGGTATTGACGAGATTTAGAATAATAAAATCTCTGGTTACCGGCATGCATCCGTCTTTACTCAGTACATATACTTTATAGGTTCCTCTCGAAAGTCCGGAAAAGGTATTTGAAGACTGATAATCCATTCCATTTAATGAGTATCGGTACGGAGCATTTCCGCCTGTTACATTTACAGTAGCATTTGATCCTGATACCTGTATACTGGTAATGATTGGTGATTGGACTGCTGTAACAGTGACTGTCTGCCGGTAAATACAACCGTTAAAAGTCAGGTCAACAAAATAATTTCCTGTAACTGCAGTAATTGATTGGGTCGTGGCTCCTGTGCTCCATAAATAAGAAGTAAAACCAGCTCCCGCATCTAAAAATGCTTTGTTATCAGTACATATAATCTGGTCTCTCAGTATATCTGATTTTTTTCCGGATTTTAAAGTAACTGTCAGTTTTCCTGTATTGGGACATGCATTATTACTTGTAAACCTTATATAAAAGATTCCTGAATTGGTGATGATCTGCTGCGCCGAAATCGGGTTTGTTCCGGCTTGTGCACTTGCTAAATCAGAGTGAAAAGTCAAAATAACTCCCGGATCCGTTGTGAACAGATTTTTATAATCACTTAAGTTAACAGTTTCAACCCCATTAAGGTTGTTGTCACAGACTTGTGTACTTATTGTGTTTGTGATGAGGCTGATCTTGCTTCCGATCGTAAAGTTAATCTGTCCGAAGGCTGGTGGACAAGTGCCGGTACCTTCTGCTCTGACGTAGACTGTTGTATTTGATGTATAAGTCCAGTTTACAGGTAAGGTATTAGTATTTCCGGCGGTTGCATCAGTTTGATTTAGATAATATTTTACAGTAAAGTTGAAAGGATTTGCTGTAATCTGAGGTGTTACACTATTAAAATTAATATTTATACTTCCATCAAAATTATCATCGCAAATATTTGCATTAAAATTAGTTGTAT
The DNA here is from genome assembly GCA_963526305.1 of uncultured Chryseobacterium sp. Taxonomy (GTDB): domain Bacteria; phylum Bacteroidota; class Bacteroidia; order Flavobacteriales; family Weeksellaceae; genus Chryseobacterium. The sequence goes on from CAURNW010000008.1 coordinate 55,638, forward strand.
TGATATTTGGTACTGCATTCACCTTGACAGATAAATTTCCGGTGTTAAAACAGTAAGCTGTGTTTGTAAATCTTAAATAATAAGTTCCTGTTGCGCCGTTATTAATCGTCTGTGTTGATGAAACAGCATTTATTCCTGCCTGTGCATCAGCTAATGTACTGTGGAATGTCACAGCTGTTAAAGGATCTGTTGTAAATACGTTTGTGTAGTTATTCAGATTTACGGTTTCAAAACCATTATTGTCTGTATCGCAAATTTCTAAAACCTGGGTTGCAGTGAGTAAAGGAACCTTACTTTTAATTTTAAAATCAATCTGTCCAAAAGCGGGCGGACATCCGTTTATGCTTTCAACCCGTACGTAAACTGTGGTATTAGACGAGTACGTCCAGTTTACAGGTAAAATATTAGTGTTTCCTGAAGTTGCATCAGCTTGGCTTAGATAATATTTTACGGTGAAACCTGCCGAATTGCTTACAATTTGTGAAGTAACAGCAGTAAAATTGATGGTAATCATTCCATCGTAATCATCATCACAAATGTCTGCGTTATAGACCCCTGTATTAATGTTCGGACCGGAATTTACTGTTAGGTTAATCTGAGCTGTTTTTGAACAGCCGAAGGCTGAAGTTACTTTAACATAGACAATTCCGCTATTTGAAACATAAGCACTGGGAGTAGTGATTTGTGTTGTTAAAGCAGCATTTGAAAAGTAAGCAGAGCTTGTCCCTGAATCCAGTGTTACTATAGCTGTTGTCAGATCAATGATACCTGTGTTTCCATTAGAAGTGCAGGTTGTTAAGGCAGCATTGTTAATCTGGAGAACATCAATATTGATGATGACTTTAAAATATTCAAAATCTGCAGGATTTCCGCTTCCCTGGATATAATAAATGAAATTGTCAGTAGTGTCTGATGTCAGTCCCGGGTTTGGTGTGTAAGTAATCTGTCCGTTTGTTGGGTTTATTAAGGCTGTTCCTGATGCAGGAGAAGTTATAATTGCAGTTTGGGCAGGTATAATAGTTTGAAAAGAATTAGTAAAAGCAGGATTAATTATTTTTGTATTACAGGATCCTATATTGTAAGTAGTTGTTGAAATAGGCGGACAGAGAGTGTATGTATAAACAGGGGTTAATTTAGTCTCGCAATTATTTTTTGTTACAGAACAGGTGTAATTTCCTGTCCCATACAATTCAGGATTGATGGAGTAGGTAACTGCTCCTGGAATAATAGTTCCGTTGAGGTACCATTGATAACCATCATAAGTATTGTCAACCTGCAGAAGTATTCCCGCATAGCAGTCTCCAGTCTTAGTAATTACAGGGACAGATGAAAATCCTGCAAAATATCCGCCGTAGCCTACTGCTCCGCTTCCTCCAATGATTCCTGCTGTAACAGACTTTGTAGAGCTTACCGTCACATTTCCAGTAATATTAGTAACAGAATAAGAAACCCAGTTCGGATTTCCGGTTACCTGGTAAGGTCCGTTAGCGGCAGCTATCGAATTTCCGTTCAGGGTGACTGTTGCTCCACTTTGAGTGATGATGTTTAATTTTGTATTATAGGTTGTATTTCCTATCCTGTTAATCATACCTATTTCATCGACTTTATTAGGTAGAAAACAGCTGAGGGGCGGTATATAATTAAAACCTCCTGTTGCATAAATCGTTCCCGTCGCAACACCTGCCAATAATTGATAGACATACATATTCTTATTGGAAGAGACCCCCATATTAAAGTTATTATTCCATTGGTTGATATACGAATTCCCAGGAATCAGATAATATTCCCCGGCATTTAAATTTACTCCGGAAGCGACACCATTGACCGTAAATGTAGTATTGTTTTCTGTAGCGATAACCAATATAGTCTCCATACCGGAAGTTGCAGGCCCGTTCCCTTTTACAATTACAAAATCTTTTCCCAATCTGTCAACAGGTACAGCCTGATCCATAAGAATGTCATTATTGGTAAAGTTTTGATTGGTATAAATTGCATTAAAATTACCATTGGTAACTGAAACAGGTTTTGTAGCTGTGATTTTCGCACCTATCAGACCTTCCCAGTTATGCGTTGAATGCGTGCTTACTGCATCAATAATGTAAGACTGTCCTCTGTTTAGGGTAAATGTTTTTGTAGGTGAAGATGTTCCGTCTGAAAATAAAACCTGAGGATCATACCCTGAAACAATCACTGTTGTATTGTCTTCTGTTGCGGTTATACCAATAGTAGCATTGATCCAGTCATTAGCGGCAGTATTGGGAGCCATGGCAGCATAGAAGGTTGTTCCGAGGCCTGCGAGTCCTTTAGAAGTTATAATTTCGGCATGGTTAGAAACAGAAAACCTGTAATTGGCGAAGAATTTTTTAGAGCCTTTCACAAACATTCCCATAGGAACCGGTGTAAAAAGATCTCCCTGGTTGGTTGCAAGTAAAAAATTAGCAGGAATACTTACCTGTGCAGGATTTCCCTTGCTTATAGTAACTGTATTATAGAGATTGTTGTTATTGAAAATCTGCACCTGGAAAGGGCTTAATTCATTGGTGGAAAGATAGAGAAAGCTTTGTAAGCCACTGGTTCCTGCGCTTGCTGACATAGGGGCAAACCAATGGTCTGTATCCAGCTGAGCGTTGATCAATAAAGATAAAAAAGTAAAAAGAGCCAGTAAAATTTTTTTCATGCCGATTATTAAAAGGCGACAAATTTATATATTAATAATCATATAGTCGTATTGTTATTTTAATAATTGTAATTTAAAACCATGGTTCGTTGAATATTTAAAATAAACTTGATAATTAATTAATATTCATAATTTGGTTTGTAACAAAAGATCCCGATGAGAAATCATCGGGATCTTATATAATTTTAATTTTGAAAGATTGCTTAAGTTAAGCTCACTCTTATAAATCCTGTAACTTTTAAGTCTCCGTTTACCGATTTTACATAATCCGCAACAGAAACAGAGCTGTCTTTGATAAAATCCTGGTGTACCAAAGTATTGTCTTTATAGAATCTCTGCATTTTACCTTTAAGGATGTTTTCGATAATGTTTGCAGGCTTACCTTCTTCAGTAAGTTTATGTCTTTCGATTTCCAGTTCTTTATCTATTGTTTCCTGAGAAACCTTAGTTTCGTCAAGAGCAATTGGGTTCATAGCAGCAACCTGCATAGAAACAGATTTGGCAGCTTCATCAGCTCCGTCTACTTTAGCAGAAAGGGCAGTGATTGATGCGATTTTATTTCCAGCGTGAATGTAAGCTCCAAGGAATGGTCCTTCGATTCTTTCGAATGCTCCGATTTCGATTTTCTCACCGATCACTCCGGTTTGCTCGATTAATTTTTCAGCAACAGTTACACCGTGGAAATCCGTAGCCAATAATTCTTCTTTAGTAGCAGCGAAAACAGCCATTTCAGCAATTTCGTAAGCTAATTCGATGAACGCTTCATTTTTAGCAACAAAGTCAGTTTCGCAGTTTAAAGAAATAATAGTACCTAAAGTATTGTCTTCATTTACTCTTGCGATTACGGCTCCTTCAGCAGATTCTCTGTCTGCTCTGTTAGCCGCTACTTTCTGTCCTTTTTTTCTAAGGATATCTACTGCTTTTTCGAAGTCTCCTTCTGCTTCTACTAACGCTTTCTTGCAGTCCATCATACCTGCACCTGTTTGGTTTCTCAATTTTGCTACGTCTGCAGCAGCTGGTGAATAAGACATAATATTTATTATTTTTTTATTTAAAATTATGATTAGCTTTAATAGTTTATTTTAAAGATGTGCAAAGATAATGATTTTAATGATAAACTAAAAAATGACTTTTCACGTTATAGTATTATTTAATAAATTTTTAAAGGTTTTTATTCAATGAAAAAGATATTTCTGATTGTATTCCTATCCATATTCTGTCTCGGTTTTTCTCAAAAGAAGAAAAAAAGTAAAGCAAAAGCAGTTGCCGAGAAAGAAACAGTAATTATTTATACAGAAGCTGAGGCCGAAACTTCTAATGAACCAAGAATTATTGCAGGATTTTTAAAACAGAACCCAGGTCACGCAAGATCAGATTTTTTTAAGAAAAGACTCATTACCATTATTATGGCAGATAATTCTCCGGAAGCAAAACCGACAATCAGGCCATTAGGTAAAGATAAGATTGAAAAAATTGTAAGTAACAACGAACTGAATAAAGGCAAAGAGGTGACGATTAATAAAAAACCTGACAGTAATGTAAATTTCGCAAGTGTAGGAAGTACAGGTAAAAAATCTGAAGTCAGTGATAAAAATAAGAAAACAGCAGCCATGCTTACCCATATTTTTAATGATGATCCCAGTGATAAGGAAGCTTACATTAATATTAAGAACAGATCAAACTGCAGACTGATTGTGAAAATCAGCGGAAAAAAATACTACAATCTCGATGTTCCGGCAAAAGGCCAGAATTTTGTTTTAATTGATAAAGGCGATTATGTTTTGACAACTATGGTGTGCGACGCCAAATATTCTTCACTGAAAAAGATTACGAAAGATATTGAAATACAGCTTGATGTGGCAGAGTAATAGGTAGATTAAAAAGAAAAAGCAGCTTTGAGATTCTCTCAGCTGCTTTTTTTTTGGTTTATCCTTTAAATTGCCCCATGGCAATAAATTTGTCCTGTCTCTGCGTTTCCAGTTCTTTACCTGTGAATTTCGAGAATGCTTTAATGTTCTGCAATATCGAAGTTTTCAGATTCAGATAAGTCGTTTCCGGATCGTAATGAGCTCCACCAAGAGGTTCTTCGATGATTCCATCGATGAATTTTTCTCTCAAAGCATCTTTTGGAGTCAGATTCAATGCGTTCGCTGCATCTTCTTTGTGATCCCAGTTTCTCCATAAAATTGAAGAACAGCTTTCTGGTGCAATTACCGTGTACCATGTGTTTTCAAGCATATACACTTTATTACCAACACCAATTCCTAAAGCTCCACCACTTGCACCTTCACCGATGATGTAAGTGAAAATAGGCGTTTTAAGCATTGTCATTTCAAAAATATTTCTTGCGATAGCTTCACCCTGACCTCTTTCTTCAGCTTCCAGTCCAGGATAAGCTCCGGGTGTATCCACTAAAGTGATTACAGGAATTTTGAACTTTTCAGCTAATTTCATTAGTCGTAGAGCTTTTCTGTATCCTTCAGGATTTGGCATTCCGAACCTTCTGTGCTGTCTCTCTTTGGTTGTTCTCCCTTTCTGAGTACCGATGATCATGATTCTCTGACCGTCAAGGGTGGCCAAACCTCCAATCATTGCAGGGTCATCAGCAAAGTTTCTGTCACCGTGAAGTTCCAGGAAGCTGCCTTTATCTACCATACCTTTGATATAATCAATGGTATAAGGACGATCCGGATGGCGGGATAACTGTACTCTCTGCCAAGGCGTAAGATTACCATAGATTTCTTTCTTGGTATCTCTGATCTTATCCTCGATCTGACTGCATGCTAATTTTACATCAACACCACTTTCTTCTCCTACCAATGAACAGGTTTGATACTGATCCATCAGCTCTTTTATAGGAAGTTCGAAACTTAAATATTCCATTCTTGAAGTAAATTAAATCTTTCAAATGTATGAAAAATTATGAAAATTTATTTAAAATTATTTACAGCATTGCTTATTCTTGCAATACTTTCTTCTTTTCCAACGAGTTCCAGAATATCAGGAACGTCAGGTCCTTTTAATTCTCCCACTAGAGCCAGACGCAATGGCATCATGACTTTTCCCATTCCAAGACCTTTATTCTCAGCAAAATCGTGTAAATTCTGCTTAATGCTTGCAGAAGTGAAATCATCCAATGACTTTAAATTTTCTGCAAATTCTGTTAAAAGGTTAGAAGTATCACCATTCCATGCCTTTTTTGAAGCTTTTTCATCGTACGAAACCGGAGCTTCGAAAAAGAATCTTCCGTTTTCGTAAATGTCTTTCGGGAACGTTGCTCTTTCTTTCATCAAATGAATGATCTTCAGCAATTTTTCATCTTCAACAGATAAACTTAGATCTGAACTCTTCAGAAGTTCAAGCAATTCCTGGTCCGATTTCATTTGAATATACTGATGGTTAAACCACTCTGATTTTTCTTTACTGAATCTGGCGCCGGCTTTATGAACTTTATACAAATCAAATTCTTTAATCATTTCATCTAAAGATAAAATCTCTTTATCGTCAGAAGGAGACCATCCTAACAGAGCAATCATATTAATGAATGCATCAGGAAGATAACCGTTTTCGCGATATCCTTTAGAAATAATCCCGGTTTCAGGATCTTTAAAATCCAGTGGAAATACAGGGAATCCGAATTTATCTCCGTCTCTTTTGCTTAGTTTTCCTTTTCCTTCAGGTTTCAGAATCAATGAAAGATGTGCAAATTCAGGAGCTTCCCAACCCATTGCTTCATACAGTAAGATATGTAATCCTAAAGAGGGGAGCCATTCTTCGCCACGAATGACATGAGAAATTTCCATTTCGTGATCATCGATGATATTGGCAAAGTGATAGGTAGGCATTCCGTCATTTTTCACTAAAACTTTATCATCTAAAGTATTGGTATTCACTGCGGAATTTCCACGGATAATATCTACTAATCCCAAAGTTCTGTCAACAGGCATTTTGAATCTTACAACATATGGCGTTTTCGAATCCAAAAGTTTCTGTACCTCCTCTTCAGAAAGTGAAATGCTGTTTTTTAGACGGTTTCTTGAGATATTATTATAAGAGAAAACATCGCCTTTAGCTTCATATTCTGCACGGATAGTATCTAGTTCTTCAGCAGTGTCAAAAGCAATATATGCATAATTTGTTTTTAAGATCTGCTCTGTATACCGATTGTAGATGTCTCTTCTTTCGGATTGTCTGTAAGGAGCAAATTTTCCGCCTTTTTTAGGGCTTTCATCGGGAATAATTCCGCACCATTCAAGAGCTTCTTCAATATAATCTTCAGCACCTTCCACATATCTGGCAGTATCCGTATCTTCAATTCTCAATACAAATTCACCCCCCTTATTTTTAGCGAAAAGATAATCATATAATGCAGTTCTTATACCTCCCAAATGCAGAGGTCCTGTAGGACTTGGTGCAAAGCGGACTCTTACTTTATTCATTTCTTTGAAATTAAGGTGCAAATTTAAGCATTTCAAAAAAGGTTATAAGGAAAAGAGCTACTTTTTTAGAAAACTATTTGATATTTTTGAGCAGGATATAGTTTTTGTATTCTCCGATTCTTATTTTAAGCAAATCTTCCAGCGGCTGTACGAATTTATCTTTCTTATCCCAGACTGCCTGAGATTTATCGTGTTCAAAAACAAAATCATGATCGGCGATTGCCTGTGTCATTACTTTAGGGTGAGTTCCGGAGAATTTTCCAACTCTGTCAACTTTATGATAATTGTATTCCTCTTTCGGTGTTTCAACTAATTTTTCGTCCTTATGACCATAATAATACTCGAAATTGTTGGCTTTCAACATCATTTTCTTTTTGGATCTGACCGAATTATAATGATAGACAGGAACGTCCAACTTCAGGACTTTTAATTTTTCACCTTTTTCGCTGCCATTCAAATATCCTTCATTAAATTTAAACTTTCTAAAACCTTGCGAATCAATATAAGACCTTATTTCAGGATTATTTTTAAAAATTCTGATCTCATTTTTATGCACAGCGCGGCTATTTCTGATATGATTATAATCGCCCCAGAAATGGAGAAAAGGTTGTAAAAAACCTTCTACAATAGGGTTGTTGTGATGCTTTTTGATGTTTTCAAGGATTTTGAGCAAATCATTTTCATGGATTACTTCATCTGCCTGAATATGAAAAATCCAGTCTCCTGTAACGTGATCAAGCCCTATATTTGACTGTTGGGCAAAAATTTTACCATGCAGTTTAAGATTGTCATCCCAAATTGTATCTACAATTTTAATTTTTGGACTGTTCAAGTTTTCGATTGCTTCACGGGTGCCATCTGTAGAGTCACCCACTACAGCGATAAATTCATCACAAATAGGTAAAACAGACTGGATTGATTCCAGAAATGGAACACCATACTGAAAGCCATTTCTTACATATCCGTATCCGCTAATTTTCATAGTATTGATTTTACTGCAAAAATCCTGATTTTTTTTATATAATACCATATTTTAATCATTTAAGTTTTATTTTTGTACTTAAAGATTGAAGATCATGTTAGAAATTGGTGAAAGACCCTGGGGAAAGTATTATGTGTTAGCTGATGAACCTCATTATAAACTGAAAAGAATTGAGGTAGATCCCGGTCAAAAGTTATCCTATCAATATCATAATAAAAGACAGGAGCAGTGGACTGTCATTGAAGGAGATGCTACAGTTGTTTTAAATGGTGATGAAATCAAATTGTCTTATGGAGAAAGTATCTCTATTCCACTTGGAGAAAAACACCGCATGATGAATCTGTCAAATAAACCGGTAGTTTTTATTGAAGTACAGACCGGAACCTATTTTGGAGAGGATGATATCGTAAGATTGGAGGATGAATATGATCGAGCTTAAAATAATATACAAATTAAAATGACTCGCCACGTCAATAGACTTAAGTTTTTAATTCTTTTTTCTATAATTTTTGTAAATTCCTGTTCTCAGCAGGAAGAAGGTTTGTTTGCTGAAAATGTCCCAACTGTATCCGACAATAACACAGAATATGGAGGGCCGTTAAATTACCTCACAGATATTGGAACGATCAATATTAACGTAATAGCCAACGGAAATTATTCAGGAATGAATAATGTTTCCTTTATAAAGGATATTAGTAATCCTAATTTTTCATACTGTCATCCTGATGTACAATATTTTCCCAATGGCTTTAACGGATATAAGTATTGGATGGTTTTTACACCTTTTTTTGGAAAGGTTGGAAATATTCGTGAATCTGAAAGATATGAAAATCCAACTATTGTTGTATCTAATGATGGAATAAACTGGAGTAGTCCAAATGGTCTTACAGGCCCACTGCAGAGAACTCCTTCAATGAATGAAGGTTTTGCCGAAAATAGGGATTCTCCTAAATATACTTTTTGGTCTGATGTTGATTGGACGTTTGAACATGGTAAGTTTACATTATATTATAGAGGCAGTTTTATAAAAGCCACTGCCTTGAAGGAGAGAGGTGCTAAAAACCTAAATAATTTTAAAAAATTATTGCATAATGCTCAGCGAACTATAGTTAGGCAGACTTCTACGGATGGTGTATCCTGGTCTAGTTTAGAAGCAGTTTATACTAGCAGTCCTCCTTATTCTCCGAAAAATAATCATCTTCTTTCACCCAGTATTGTTTATAATGGACAACGATATGTGAGTTTTGAGGTTGAAAATAATATTAGTCCAAATTTCCCTGGAAATGATCCGTCATATATTATTAGAAGAACGTCTTATAATGGACTGGATTTTTCTAATTTTAAACAAAGTAAGGTAATTAATTTCATTAATAAACCTTGGGTTGAAGTAAATCCCGAATATGCTCCCTGGCATATACAAGCCACCTATGTTGATGGCTATTATTTTTTATGCATTGCTGCAGGTGAAGTAAAAAAATGCACCTCAGACAGTCTCTATCTTGCATTCTCTAAAGATGGGCTTAATTTTAAAGTATTATCTAAGCCATTTGTTGAACACAATGCATATAGATCATGTATCTTTCCAATGAAAATAAATAATGAAACCATTGATTTTGGAGCAGTTTTTGCGTACAAATCTGGCGTTTTTAAATATAGCGAATTCCAGTTAGAAAAGGGAAAACTAGATGCATGCCTTTCTAAATGATTTATATGGATGATAAAAAGAATATGTCTGTATTTGTTAAATCTTATGTATATGTTTAGAGAAATTTTTACCTGAAAACATAGTATTAAAGTTTTTTTTATAAACGTATTCTTCATAATTAAATTAGAGATTTAGGCTTAGATGTTGTGGAAAAAATTTTTATACAGAAAAATCATATCATATTCCAATCAAATTACAGTGTGTAAAAATTGTACTCATCAATGGTCAGGTTTCGGTCATAGTACATTACTGTCAAAACGATTAAGATTAAATTAACTAAAAATCTGTACGACAGCTAAAACAATTGCCCATTCGATTAATAAAAGAGTTTACACGCAATTTCAATGAAAAACAGTATGCATTTTATCAATCTGCGATAAATTTATACACTAAACCTGTAAACCAAAAACCAGCAGATAAAGACAGAATTTACAACATCCACAAGCCTTTTAACCGATGTGTTGCCAAAGGGAAAGCGCATATGCAGTATGAGTTTGGAAAAGTAGGGCTGGTAACCACAGCCAACGAAAAAAAATCATTCTCTGAATTAAATCATTTTTACAAACTCCTTACGACGGTCAAACCATCGAATCACTTTTGGAACGAGTGAAAACGAGCGGTCAAAAACTCGTCTACGAAAGAGGAGGGAGAGTAAACTAGGAAATAAAAGGAGTGAAAATCTCTATTTCAAACTCTCCACATAAGACAGATACTGCTTATCAAAAGCAAATAAAGCGTAAAAAATTCAGAACCAGATCCGTAATAGAGTCTGTCATCGGACATTAAAAACCGATTTCAGGCTGGCTAAAAATTACTTCATGGGAGAAGAAGAACCACAAATCAATGCATTCTTATCAGCAACCGCTTCGAACATGAAGAAAATGAAGAAAATATTGAAACATAAATTAATTTTCTATTCTTATTAAATTCAAATTTTCATGTTTTGCAATGCTATTTTTAAAAATCAATTAGAAAGATGATTTTATCAAGGAACTACTAATTATCATTTCACGACTATTATTGTTGACGAATTTTTTATTTCAATTAAAGATAAATTAATGATTAGCCAGATAGTTATCAGAAAAAAATATATTTCTTCTTTTTTTTAAGCCAATTACTTTGGAAAATTATTCCTAAATAAACTTTTTTCAGTTTATCAATATTGTGAAGCTTTTTTTCTAATATATACTGTTCTTTGTAGTGATACACTTTGAAAAAATTTTCTATTGGGTAAATGTCAATTAATCTTGTTTTTAATAGGTATTCTCCATATATTACACATTCTGAAGGTGATGTGATTTTATCGATGTCATTAAAAAACTCTTCAAAAGTTTTATTTTTCTGCTTTAAATATACTTCGATAAAATGTTTCCAGACAGTGCAGCTCCAAAGATATGGAGAAGGGCCGTAGTCCCATTCCTTTCCTTTATTTCCAAAAAAAGGGCGTGTTGATCTTAAAGCTTCTTTAAAAAAGATATTTTCAGAGTCCCTGCCAATATTTTCCATAGTTTCTAGAAACGCCTTTGATTCATGCATTATAGTATAAGGAGTGTCTTCATCATATAGAAAATCAGAATAGTAGAAATCACGAATAAATTCTGAATCAGAATCTAGACATAAATAATTTTTACAAATGTTTAATTTATATACATTAGCTTTTATTATTTGTTGATATCTCCATCCGTCTTTGATTTCTGAAAAAATAATCTCTGAATCTTTGATAATATGATAATCTTTGAAATTTTCCGTAAAGAAGATGAAATCTATATCGTTAACAGATATAAGGACTGGAATTTTTTCTTTGTTATGCTTTTCTATTGATGCAATAAGATTTTTCACCCTGTCAAAATCAGGTCTGTATGTCTTTATAAATAGAATGAGGGATTTCATTTATGATTGGTGTTATATTGTTAATATTTCCCGCCAGAGTTCTACCGCTTTCTCCTCAGAAAAATTAAGTTTAAAATATTCTTCGGCTTGTTTTTTTGTATCATGATAATAAGATACATCTTGTAACAAAGATATTATTTCATTTTTAAAAATTTCAGGATTGTTATCTATTAAACAGCCATTATTTACTTTAGATGAAAAACCGTCAACTGCCCGTTCTGTTCCCACTACAGGGAGTCCGTACGACAGAGCCTCTATCACTTTTATTTTTATGCCTGTCCCTTCAAGCATTGGGCAAATCGCTACCTTCGACTGTCTGTAATATTCTTCTAAACTCTCTGCAAACATTACTAACTTTACGTTCTTTTTCTTCTCTATATGTTTGCAAATTCTACCAATAATTACAATGTTAATGCTTTCTGGTAATAAAGGATATACTTTCTCAAAAAACCATCGCATTGATTTTATATTAAAAACATTGTCTGAACCTACAAAAATAAGATCATATATTTTTTTGTCTGCATCAGAAGAAAAATTAATTGTGAAAGTAGGAGGAATATTGATAACCTTTTCACCTAAAAATCCTTTAAAGATAAAATGTTCATCATTGGAAATGGTTATTACTTTGTCAAATTTTGCCAGATTGTTAATTTCCTCTTCAAAACGTTCACCTATTTTTAGTGATGGATTTTTGAAAAACTCATTCAAAGTAATCCAATCGTGAGTATCAATTATTTTTACAGGATTGTTTGGTAATTCACAGTCCACAAGATCTGTCCAAAATTCATAGTTAATAATAACAAAATCGTAATTTTTAGCTTTAAATAATTTTTTGAAACCGTCTTTAATGTAAGTTGACAGTAAATGATTTGATTTGTTTTTACTATTTAAGCTGAAAAATTTATATCTCCAATACTCTACGGATGCAATTTTTTTTATAGGTCTTCTTACAAGCAAAAATAAATAGTCAATTATGTTTTTATCAAAATCAGTATTGTCACCCATTCCATTATAGATGTCTTCGATACCTGCCAAATCAATTTCATAGCCAAGCCTTTTTAAAATTTGAAGATTGGTTTTGGCCCTTGTAGTATTTCCAGCTCTGTTAGAAAAGGGATTTTCTGGAAAAAAAAATAAAATTTTTTTTGGCATTATAAAGATTTTATGGCTGAATTGAATTTGTCGATAATTGTATTCCAAGAGTAATTTTTCAAAACATAATTTTTTGCTTTGGTACCTTCTAAAATTAAATTATCTTGTGTTTGTTGCAGATAAAAAATAAGAGATTGAGAAAATTCTGTACTACTAATGAAACTTTTTCCTGTTTCACTTTTTTCAACGTGAGCATATAAAACTTCACAGTTTTTATTTACAATGACAGGGATTTCCAATAACATTGATTCCAATGTTATTAAGGAAAGACTTTCGTAAAATGAGGGCATTATAAGCGCAGCCGCATTGATTAGCAAAGTATTTTTCAAGGTTTGATCTACAAATCCGGTAAAAATAATATCTTCTCCTTCGATAATTTTTTCTGAGAGAGAATTTTTACCCACTAATACTAATTTTATATCTTTATATTCTGGATGTGATATTTTAAAATTCTTAAAATATTCAATCATCATGACGCAACCTTTAGCCTCAACAATTCGACCTACATAAATGAAATATTTTTTAGAAGAAAGATATCGTGGAAGTTCAGTTATTGATATCTCATAGTCGTCAAATCCAATTCCTGCGATTTCTGATTTTATTTTTCTTGTTTGTGGATACACTTTCTCTACAATATCTTTTTCAGCTTGTGTATTATACATTAAGAATTTTGGAGAATAAAATAATTGAGAATAACCGTCAAGATAGAATTGAGGTTCATCATGTGCTGTCGGAATTAAAATACTTTTTTCAGAAACTTCTTTAATTCCTATGTTGGTAGGATGGTATAAATAAGTGAAGAAAATAAAAGCTGTATAATTATCTTTTTTTTCTTTTATATAATTAACAAGATCAGTAGAAAATGGACCTTGTACTTCCAGCCACTCATTAAAGTTGAATGAATTTTTACTGTATTTTGCTCTTTTATAAAGTAGATAAGGGAAATTCAGAATACTTAAATTTCGATTATTGTATTTAAATTGGTTGCGGATTATTTTACTAAGCTGATTAAATCTTTTTAAATCCTTTTTTAAAGTTTTGAATCTTCGAACTTTGATATTATTGATAATTTCAATCCCGTCAGGATAATAATTATTCCAAAATTCATATTCTATTGCACAGGTTGTGATAATTTCAACATCATAGATAACAGATAACTTTTCAGCAATCAATCTCGCATGAAGTTCGGCTCCTCCATTGATCTCTAAGCCATATCTTTGGACAACGATAGCAATTTTGTCTTTCATGAAAATCAGAATTTTATTCTAAGATAATTTATTTATGATAAAGTTTCAGATCACTAATATAGAAATGTAATTAATCCCGACCTTTTATTTTTTTTAAAATTTCATTTACTTTTTTTCTTGCTTTGTTATAAAATCCTTTTTCTAAATATTTTACTCTTTTTTGTAAAATCTTATTATCGCTTTCTAATTTTAATAAATGATTTTTTATTTCGTAATCTCCTCTGTCAATTAAGATTGTGTTTTCAATAATATCCAGTCTTTTTTTCATTTTGGTTCCAATTGCCTCCAGAGAGAAATAAGTATGAATGTCTTTTTTTGCTCTGTTTCCTATTTCGGAAGCGTAATTTTGATTCTCAAATACAAATTTCATCTGTTCTGCAGCATGATCTGTATCTGGCTCTGACCAATAATTGTTTTTTGGTAATACGCTCAAGTCGTAGTCATGCTTAATCATTTTGTATTTCACCAAAAAAGAATTATTAACATTCATAAAATCCAGATTTCCGGAATATCCCGTTGCAATCACTGGTTTCCCCAATGCCATGGCTTCTGCCATTGTCAGCCCAAAACCTTCCGAACGGTGCAAAGAAATATAACAGTCTGCAAAGTCCATCAAGGCAAGCAAATCATTTCTTCTTAGCATTTCTTCTTTATAAATAATGCTTTGATTATTGCCAATTCTTGTCATCACCTTTCTTTTAGCTTTAGAAAGATGATTTCCGGGAATTGAAGTTTTGAGGATAAGTTTTACTTTTTCGTTATCTGTGCCAAAAGCTTTTTCGTAAGCATCAATTAAAGCGAGTGTATTTTTACGCTCAATAAGGCTGTTGTAATCAAAAATAAAAAGGAAGTGATAATATTCTGATGAAAGACCAGTTTCAAAATTTTTGGTAATGTCATCTTTATTAATATTAATGGCGTGAGGAATATTGACAACAGGAATGTTTGATTTTAAAGATATAGAATCGAGACAATATTTAGAACATGTCCAAATTTCGTCATAATACTTAAAATATTCTGTATACTCATCCGGGAATTCTTCCATTTCCCAAGCCCAGTAACCGATATTATATTTGTTTTCAAAAAACTCAGAAGATTTTTCGTTAAAGAAACTGTAGATAGTATCCATATTTATATGAACAATATTCACAGGGTAGTCATTCGCATTGTCATCGAAATTTACAGAATTTTCATTCAGCCTATGACTAAGATGCATATTGAAATTAATTGGCTTTGCAGGAATTCCCACTTTTTCTAAGGCTTTCAGATTATTGCGGATCGCTTCACCAAATCCAATCTCAGCATTAAAAAAGCCGGACATATTCACACCAAATGTCTTATTATTAATTTTCATAAATATCTTTTCTAAAAATTTCTTTTAATTTGTTGCTAAATATGGCTTCCTCATTCAAAACCAAATTTTTGTAGGTCTTAAAATTAAGAACATGTAGAGAATAGTTGTCAAAAATACATTGTATCTTATTCAGAATAGCCGGAATTTTTTCTGTACTGAAATCAAATTTATATTCATCAGGAATCATCAGATCTTCATAATAAGCGGAAGAACCATTTTTACCGGAAATGATACAGCAATCCTGGGACACAGACTCGCGAAGCATTTTGTCGCGTCCCGGATTTTCTCCGAAATCTACGTATAAAAGTGATTTTGCCATCAAATCTTTTATTTGATCTGCATTCATATTTTGTATAGGAGTCCACTTCAAATCAGAAGAATTTTTAATTAATTCTGCAATCTCTCTTTTTCCTTTTTTGGGATTGTAAAGTATCGTTTTATTAGAAAGATCTTTATTGATAGTTTGATTTTTTTCTAAAAATATCGGATTGATATAATCACAAACATAATCAATCTTGCTTTCCGGAACATTGTGATCTTTCAGATAAACGCTTGATCTGTAGGATTGTGCCCATTGAAAAACATTCGGAAGATTCTCAAAATGATATTCTCTATCGTCTTGTTTATAAAATAATTTTGTGAAAAAACTCTGTTTTCTGATTCTGTAATCCATCAGGATTTTGTAGAAATCAACACTTAACCACCAAATTACTTTTTGACTTTTAGGATATTTTTTAATTAAAAAAGTCATTGACTCCGGAATAATGAGTATGTTTTCTAAAGTGTCTTCAAACGTATTGATTTCCTTAGTTTTATAAATATCATAGTTTTTCGCTTTTGCATTTGCTCTTTGAGGAACATAATGCATAAAAACGTTGTCGTAATTTAATTCATACAACTTATTAGAAAGCTGATGCAATGCTTCCGGACCACCAGTAACTTTTCTCGGAGGACAGAATATGATGATTTTAGAAGTGCTTTTGTAAGAAATCATAAAGAAAATCAATTAAATAATTTGGAGTATCACAAGAATTTACGCCTGTTTTGAAACTATTAATTTGTAAAATTACGACATATTACTCAATCAATTCGTCAACCCAGTTTTCAATGAGGTATTTTTTGAGTATTTCTTCAGGTATTTTCGCATAATCTGTTTCAAAAAATGAATTGGGGATAGAGAGGTTTTCTACATTTTCAATGACATGGATGTTGACGGGATTATAAAAATCATAATTGACAATATCCGTATTTGTAGTAATTAATTTTTTTTGAAGACCTAGACTTTCAAAAACCCTGAAACTTAAACCCTGCTGTTTGCTTCTGTGTACATCCAGCATAATCTCCGATTCTGCCAAAAGTGCGTTGTTTTCAGCAATGGAAAGAGTCGTCTTTGAAAATTCCAGATAAGGATCATCTTTTTTCTTTGAAGTGAAAATGATAATTTTATAGTTAATATTCAGCTCATGAAGATACTTTGCTATCTTTTGAAACACAGGAAATCTGTTGTCCAGAGAGCTGATATTGAAAACTTTATATTTAAATTCCGCAGTACTGTTTTCTGCGTATTTATAGATGAAATTGGTTTTAAATATTAAATTGTATTTCTCACAGTCTTTTTTCTCAAAAGAAAATACTTGATCAAATAAGGATAATATATTTTTTGTTTTTGGATAACGGTTGATCGAATCGCTGATAATCAAGACAGACTTTTCTGATTTTTTATTAATAGCTTCAATAGTTTTCGGAGAAAGGAAATCAGCCTTGATATAAATGGAAATGTCAATTTTCTGAAAATCTTCTAGTTCTTTCAGAATGACATCGTTATAGTGAATATGTTTTAAATTTAAAAGACCTGTATTTTTAGTGAAGAAATTAAGCGTCTTATAGCCAATATTCGGGTAAGTATATCTGAAATGGTGAAAATTAATATGTTTTACTTCATACCCTTTTACCTCCAGTGCATCAGCAATATATTGATTAAAACCCCAATTGTCATAGGTGATCAGTAAAATCGTTTTTTTGTGTTTATTCATTTTTGCGTTACAAATTATTTTAGTGCCTGATTCAAGAATTCTTTCAATTGATCTGAAAATAATTCAGGTTTGAAATCTGAATAGTCTGTTGATTCAGGAATAAAATCGTGTAAATGCAAAAATCTGTCCATTTTAGGATTGTTTGTCCATGCCCAGCCCTTTCGTTCAATATGGGGAGCAAAGATTGTAAAAGTTGGGATGTTTAATGATTTACTGAGATTTGTAGCACCGCCTTCATTTCCAATCAAGCATTTACAGAGACTGGTAACAGCAGCAAATTCACGAAGGTTTTTGGTGTCAAAGTTTTCTGCTATTGCTTTACGCGTTATAGGTGAAACCTTATTGAGTATTTGTAAAAAAAGCTCTTTTTGAAAGGGTAGGTAATTGCACAGGATTTTTGAATCTGATTTAGATTCTACAATTTTATCCAATATTTTCACCATATATTCTGATGGGTAGGTTTTTTCATTCGTACTTCCAAAAGTACTGATCATGATTAAACGGTCATCTGATTTCAGCCCATTTTGAGCCAGAATATTTTTTGCAGCTTCCAGTTCCTCCTCAGTAATATAAGTTTTAGGAAAAACTTCCTCAAACTCAATGCCTAAAGGTTCCAGCAATTGAAGACGATGTTCAATACCTAATGTAGTATTCTCAGATAATGCATTATCTCTTCTTTTTACAGGATGGGTGTAGAAAAACCTGGTATATTTTTTAAAAAAACCGAGACGTTTCTCTGCGCCCGAAAAAAGGGACAGCAATCCGGTGTCAATCTTGGAATACAGATCAATAACGATATCAAAATGATGATGTTTTATCTTCATCATCATTTTCATAAAATTTTGATCATCCCAATAGAGAAGATGATCCACATAAGGGTTTCCGTACAGGATTTGTTGATGTTTTTCCTCAAGAAGAAAACTTATTTCAGCATCAGGAAACTTATTTTTCAGTAGGGGTAAAATGGTGGAACTCACCAAAATATCGCCCATGAATTTTTTTTGAATGATCAGAATTTTTATTTTAGCTCCCAAATTCCAAAACAGTTTTCTCAATTATTTTTACGCAGTCCAGTAACTGCTCTTCTGTAATAACTAAAGGCGGTGCCAATCTGATAATATTCCCATGGGTAGGTTTTGCAAGCAATCCGTTTTCTTTTAATTGTAAACAAAGATTCCATGCTGTTGAACTTTCAGGTGTATCGTTGATCAAAATTGCGTTTAGCAATCCTTTTCCTCTTACTTTTGTGATCAAATCAGATTTTTCGATCAGTTTTTTAATTTCAGCTCTGAAAAGCTGACCCAATTCTTCTGCTCGTTCAGATAATTTTTCATCCTCTACAACATCCAAAGCTGCAATTGCAACTGCACATGCAATCGGATTTCCACCAAAAGTAGAACCGTGTTGTCCCGGTTTGATCACGTTCATGATCTCATCATTTGCCAAAACTGCTGAAACGGGATACATTCCGCCGGAAATAGCTTTTCCTAAAATTAAAATATCGGGTTGAACGTTTTCGTGATGACAGGCAATTAATCTTCCTGTTCTTGCAATTCCTGTCTGTACTTCGTCTGCAATAAAAAGAACGTTGTGCTTTTTGCAAAGTTCAAAAGCATTTTTAAGGAAATTTTCGTCCGGAACGTAAACACCGGCTTCACCTTGAATCGGTTCAACTAAAAATGCTGCAATGTTTTGAGCATCATTTTTTAAAACTTCTTCTAAAGCTGCAAGATCGTTATATGGAATTTTTACAAATCCCGGAGTAAAAGGTCCATAGTTTTTATTGGCATCCGGATCGTTCGAGAAAGAGACGATTGTCGTTGTTCTTCCATGAAAGTTATTTTCACAAACTACAATTTTTGCTGAATTTTCTGAAATTCCTTTCACTTCATAACTCCATTTTCTGGCTAATTTAACTGCCGTTTCCACAGCTTCTGCTCCGGAATTCATCGGCAGAACTTTGTCAAAACCGAAAAGAGTGGTGATTTTTTTCTCGTACTCTCCTAAACTTGAATTATAAAATGCTCTTGAAGTCAATGCTAATTTTTTAGCCTGATCCACTAGCGCCTCTACGATTTTAGGATGTGAATGTCCCTGGTTTACTGCTGAGTAAGCCGATAGGAAGTCATAATATTTCTTTCCTTCAACATCCCATACAAAAACACCTTCACCTTTGTCTAAGACCACAGGAAGCGGATGATAATTATGTGCGCCGTGTTTTTCTTCGAGTTCGATGAAATATTGTGAATTTTTTGTTTGTTCTGCTGTTGACATATTGTTTCCTTTTTTACAAAGTTAGGAATTATAAATGAAATCGATCAACAGTAGTATGATCCCGAAAAAAAGTCTGATTTAGAAGTCTTTTAAAGATAAACAACAAGATCTTAGTGGAATTTTATACTCAAATCATAAGCTGTAGTTTTTATATCTGTTCATCAGTAATTTTCTGAATTAAAAAAAACCGTCTCAAATGAGACGGTTTAAAATATTTTTAAAAAATAATCTTAGTGATTGTCATATTTTCTATCCATTATAAAACTTTCCATGAATTTTGTAGTATAGTTTCCTGAAAGATAATCTTCATCTTCCATCAACTGTCTGTGGAAAGGAATGGTAGTCTTTACACCTTCAACATAAAATTCTTCCAAAGCACGTTTCATTTTTGCAATCGCTTCTTCACGGGTTTGTGCTGTTGTGATCAGTTTTGCAATCATAGAATCATAGTTGGAAGGAATAGTATATCCTGAATAAACGTGGGTGTCAACTCTGATCCCGTGTCCGCCGGGAATGTTTAATCCGGTAATTTTTCCCGGAGAAGGTCTGAAATCAGCATAAGGGTCTTCAGCGTTAATTCTGCATTCGATAGAATGTAATTTTGGATAGTGGTTGATTCCTGAAATAGGAGTTCCTGCAGCCAAAAGAATTTGCTCTCTGATCAAATCATAATCAATCACCTGTTCGGTAATAGGGTGTTCTACCTGAATTCTTGTGTTCATTTCCATGAAATAGAAATTTCTGTGTTTGTCTACTAAGAATTCGATCGTTCCCACACCTTCATAACCGATGAATTCTGCCGCTTTTACAGCAGCTTCACCCATTTTCTCACGAAGTTCGTCAGTCATGAATGGAGAAGGTGTTTCTTCAGTTAGTTTCTGGTTTCTTCTCTGTACGGAACAATCTCTTTCAGAAAGATGACAGGCTTTCCCAAATTGGTCTCCTGCAACCTGAATCTCAATATGTCTTGGCTCTTCAATCAGTTTTTCCATGTACATACCTCCGTTTCCAAAGGCTGCAACAGCTTCCTGAATGGCAGATTCCCAGTGTTCTTTAAGATCTTCAGCTTTCCATACCGCTCTCATTCCTTTACCACCACCACCGGCAGTCGCTTTGATCATTACAGGATATCCTGTTTCTTCTGCTGTTTTTACTGCATGCTCGTAAGATTCAATTAAGCCCTCAGAACCCGGTACACAAGGTACATTGGCTGCTTTCATGGTCGCTTTGGCATTTGCCTTGTCTCCCATTTTTTCAATTTGTTCAGGGCTTGCACCGATAAATTTAATTCCGTTTTTCTCACAAATTCTTGAGAAATTTGCGTTTTCAGATAAGAATCCGTAACCAGGATGAATTGCATCTGCATTAGTAATTTCTGCAGCAGCAATAATGTTTGGGATCTTCAGATATGAGTCTTTACTCATTGCAGGACCAATGCAGACCGCTTCATCAGCAAATCTTACATGCAGACTGTCTTTGTCGGCTGTAGAATAGACCGCAACAGTTTTGATTCCCATTTCTTTACAAGTACGTAAAATACGCATTGCAATTTCGCCACGGTTGGCAATTAATATTTTTTTAAACATCTTAATTTGATTTGAAATTTGAAATTTTGAAATTTGAAATTTTGAAATTTGAAATTGATTTTTTCTTCAATTATCAATCATCATTAATCAATTATAATTAAGATGGGTCTACTAAGAACAATGGTTGGTCGTATTCTACAGGAGTAGCATCGTCAACTAAAATTTTAACGATTTTACCGCTTACTTCAGATTCAATTTGGTTGAATAACTTCATCGCCTCGATTACACAAACTACTTTCCCATTAGAAACCTCATCACCTACATTGATGAAAACTTCTTTATCTGGTGAAGGTTTTCTGTAGAAGGTTCCAATCATTGGAGATTTAATCGTTACATACTTACTGTCTTCAGAAGCCACTTCGGTTTTTTCAGGAGATGAAGAAACTGCAGCAGGTGCGTGACCCGGAGCTGCTTGCTGAGGAGCCTGCTGATACATTGCAGGTTGGGAGACGTAGCTTACCTCGTTTCCTCCAAGTGGTGTTTTAATAGTAATTTCGAAATCTTTCGTTTTATATTTTACTTCTGAAACTTCAGCTTTAGATACAAACTTTATAAGATTTTGGATGTCTTTAATGTCCATAAAATTGATATTTGATTTGGCGTCAAAGATACCAAAAAAAGACAAAAAGCAATAAAAAACCACTCATTTTTATTGAAAATGAGTGGTTTTTGTATTAAATAGAGGTTTTTAAGATAAAAAGCTCTTAATTTTCTTCTGTAGTTGTTTCTACTGTTTTTTCCAATACTACTTTACCTCTGTAGTATAATTTTCCTTCATGCCAGTGCGCTCTGTGATATAAATGCATTTCTCCTGTAGTTGCATCTTTTGCCAATTGAGGAACTACTGCTTTGTAATGAGTTCTTCTCTTATCTCTTCTTGTAGACGACTGTCTTCTTTTTGGATGTGCCATTTTGTAATAACTTTTTTAATTTGATGAGCGATGAGATCTTTGCATCATCTCATCAATTATTATTATTTTTAATTTTTATCTTTTAATTTCTTCAAAGCTTCCCATCTCGGGTCAACTTCCTGCTCTTCCTCAATTTCTTTCGGACTGAATTTTTCAAGGATTGCCAAATCTTCATCACTGATATTTGGTGATATTTTTTTCATAGGTATTGATAGTGCCACATTTTCATAAATCAAATGAGCTACGTTGAAGGCATGATCACCAGAAGGAATCGTAATTACATCTTCTTCGCTGTCATCATACTCTTCTCCGAATTTTACTAAAATACCGATCTGGTTTTCAATGGGGTGATCAAAATTTTCATTTGTGATATCACAAACCAACTCTACCGTTCCATTTACTTTTACTTCAAATTCTAAAAATGTAGTGTGTTTCTGTAAAAATACTTCTACATCGATTTTAGGATTTGTAAATTCCTGTTCAGTGTCGAATAATTGAAAGAACTCTTTATCTGTCTCAAACCTGAACTCGTGCTTACCGATTTTCAGTCCGGAAAAGCTTATATCGTAGTTTCTTAACTTGTCCATAAAATGAGTGTGCAAAAATATGCATTTATTTTAATATTACAAATAAAATAGGTAACAAAATTAATTTTAATTGAATTGATGATTTATATTTCACTTTCTACAGGAAGATCTTCGTCAATTCCATTGTCTGAAGGCATTCTTCTTGGCTGAAGCCTGTTACTCATCATCTCTTGATAATCACTTCTGTTCTTAAAAATTTTAATCGCCGTAAAAATTGCTTCCATAAAACTCTGCTCGTCAGCAATATTTTTTCCTGCAATATCGTAGGCGACGCCGTGATCCGGCGATGTTCTGATAAAAGGAAGTCCTGCTGTGTAGTTTACCCCTTCTTCGTATGCCAGAGTTTTAAAAGGTGCCAGACCCTGATCGTGGTACATGGCTAAAACCGCATCAAAACTTTGGTATTTGCTGGGCTGGAAAAAACTGTCTGCCGGGAATGGTCCGAAAGCCAGGATTCCCTGGTCCGAAAGTTCCTTAATTGCCGGTGAAATGATTTCGATCTCTTCATTTCCGATCACACCACCATCTCCTGAATGAGGATTTAATCCTAAAACTGCAATTTTGGGTTTTGAGATCGAAAAATCTTCAATCAGTGTCTGGTTCAGTACTCTGATCTGTTTCTTTATTTTTTCTTTGGAAATATTTTCTGCAACCTGGGAAATCGGAATATGATGGGTAGAAACAGCTACTTTCAGGCCGTCAGTTACTAAGAACATCAATCCTTTTTTGTTAAATTTTTCTTCAAAGTAGCCGGTGTGTCCAGCATGCTTAAAGCCCATCTTTACCATTTCGTCTTTGTTGATCGGAGCAGTGACCAAAACGTCAATCTCTCCTTTCGTCAGGGCCTCGGTGGCCGCTTCTAAGGAGTCAATTGCCATTTTTGTAGATTCTTCAGAGGGTTTGCCCAATTCCACTGTTGAATTGTCTTTCACCAGATTTAGCATATTCAGCTTTCCGTTCTGTGCCTGCGATGTTTCTGTTATGTAATTGAAATTCAGGTTCAGTTTGAATATATTCTTCTGATACGTAAACAGTTTTCCTGAGCCGAAAATGATAGGGGTGAAAAAGTCTGTGATGGTTTTGTCTTTCAGAGATTTCATAATGATTTCAGGGCCGATGCCGTTGAAGTCACCAATTGAAATTCCTACTCGTACTTTATGGTTTTTTGGGCTCATTTTGATTATCTTTGAAGATTATAATTTTACAAATTTAGCAAAAAATAATATGTTCACAGGAATTATTGAAGCGGTAGGAGTTATTGAAAAAATTGAAGAAAACGGCAGCAATATTAATTTCACTCTAAGTTGTCCGTTTACCCAGGAATTAAAGATTGATCAGAGCCTGGCTCATAACGGCTGCTGTCTTACGGTAGTTGAGATTACAGATCGTCAATATGTTGTTACTGCTATCAGTGAGACCTTGCAAAAAACCAATCTGGGGAAATGGAAAGTAGGAAGTGTGGTCAACCTTGAGCGTTGCATGATAATGAATGGCAGGCTTGATGGTCATATTGTTCAGGGCCATGTTGATCATACCGGTGAAATAATTGATATCGAAAACAAAGATGGCAGCTATTTTGTTACTGTACAGTATAATTCAGAAGTAGGTTTTGTAACAGTTCCTCAGGGATCAGTCACTGTTAACGGAATCAGTCTTACCGTTGCTAAAAGCGGAGATTTTCAGTTTTCTGTTGCTATTATTCCTTACACGTGGGAATTTACCAATATGAATCAGCTTAAAATCGGGGATAAAGTCAACCTTGAATTTGATATCATCGGGAAATACATCGCTAAATTAATTAACAAACAGAATGTCGTTTAGTAAATATAAAGGATATAGTTTAAGAAACCGGGTTTTTTTTGGTTTCCTGTTTGTCTGTCTTTTAAGTGTTGCTGCATCATCACTGGTTCCCTATTTTGTTTTGAGAAGCAATTCTCTTAAGCAGAGCAAAATTGATATGCAGGAGAAAACCAATGCTGTCATGAGGTTTTTAGATTATGCGGTCAGTTTGTCCACAGTACATACCGAAGATCTTCCTGTTGTCCTGAAAAATAAAATATTCGAAATAGCAGATATAAATCAACATGATATTATTATTTATGATCTGAAAGGAAATTATCTCCTTTCAAACAGGGATGAAAATCTTGTTGATAAAAAGAAAATTCCCGTTAATATTGTTAACAAACTTCTTTCTACTGAAACAAGATATGATTTCAGGGAGCATGATGTTACCAAGGATGCTGTTTTTACATCCTCTTATCTGCTGCTCAAGAATAACATGTGGGAGCCTATAGGGATTATTTATATACCTCTGTACCATGATGAATCAGCCTATCTTGATGTTCTTCATCAATATGTTATTTATATTTTACTTGTCGATATTGTATTGATTGTCTTCAGTATCTGGCTTAGTTGGGTAACCTCAGCTAACCTTGCAAAAAATATTACAAAATTTTCTGATATGATTACCAGGATCACGCTTTTCGAAAATGAGATGCGCCCTATTAAGTATTATAAAAATGATGAACTTAACGCTTTGGCAAGAGCGTATAACAGGATGATTCTTCAGATTCAGGATCAGAAAGAAAGACTGCGTTTTAAAGCGTCTGAGGAGGCGTGGCGTGAGATGGCTAAACAGGTGGCTCATGAAGTGAAAAATCCTTTAACTCCCATGAAGCTGACCATTCAGAATTTTGAAAGAAAATTTGACCCCACTGATCCTGACGTCTCTGCAAAAGTAAAGAAATTAAGTAAAACGATGGTTGACCAGATTGATCTGATTGCTACAGTTGCTTCTGCCTTCTCGGAATTTGCTAAACTTCCTGAAAAGAATAACGAAGTCATCAACCTTAATGCAGAGATTGATGATATTCTCAGGGTATTTAATGATGACCAGATCTTTGTACATTCGAATAAAAGTAACATCATGATCAATATGGACAGGATTTATCTGTCAAGGATTATAACCAACCTCGTGACCAATGCAAAACAGGCAAAGAGCGATGATCGGAATTTGCTTGTCAATGTAGACATTGAGCAGAATCAGAGAAAAGTGGTGATCTCAGTTCAGGATAATGGGATAGGTATTGCAGAAAGTATGTACGAAAGAATTTTTGAACCTAACTTCACTTCAAAAAACAGTGGAATGGGACTGGGGCTATCCATGGTACGAAAGATGGTTGAAGATTACAAAGGTCAGATCATTGTAAAATCAGAAGTTGGAAAAGGATCAACATTTATTATTACACTCCCTACAAATCTATAGTGAAACCTTTTAAATTCAAACAATTCGAAATTCATCAGTCCGCTGATGTTTTCCGTGTTGGTACAGATGGAGTTTTACTGGGTGCCTTAGCTGATGTTGCATCGGCTGCAAATGTATTGGAAGTCGGAACGGGCAGTGGATTGATATCTCTGATGCTGGCTCAAAGAAATCGTAATGCCTGCTTCCTGGGAATTGACATTAATGAACAGGCTGTCGATCTCACAAAACTTAATTTTGAAACTTCTATTTTCAATTCAAGATTGAAAAATGTTCATCAGGACTTTAAATCCTGGGATACTGAAGAGAAATTTGACCTGATTGTTTCGAATCCTCCTTATTTTGAAGAGTCGGACTCTGTTAAAGATAAGCTGGCACGTCAGACGGTTGAACTGAATTTTCAACAACTGATTTCAAAATCAGCTAAAATGCTGTCGGATATAGGGATTTTTTCCGTTATTATTCCCTTTGAAGTTGGGAAGGAATTTATTGAATTAGCTCATAAAAGCAGATTGCATATCATTCGAAAAATCAATATTAAAGGAATAGAAAACTCGAGGGTAAAAAGATTAATTCTTGAATTTTCGCTTAAAGAAGCTATTTTGAATGAACTTGATTTTAGTATAGAAAAAAGTCCGAGAATATACTCGGACCAATATCTTGAACTCACGAAAGAGTTTCATGTTTTTAAAGGGTGATTTATTCAAATAGCTCTGAAGTATCCAATACAGAAACTTTTCCGTCCTCACATCGTATGGCTTCTCCCGGAAAGTTTTGAATCATATGGTAATCATGTGTTGCCATCACTACAGCTGCTCCGTTTTCCGCAGCCACCTGTTTAAGTAATGTCATAATCTCATTTGAGGTTTCCGGATCGAGGTTTCCTGTAGGTTCATCAGCTAAAATCAAATCAGGATGATTTAGTAATGCTCTTGCGATGGCAATACGTTGCTGCTCCCCTCCGGAAAGTTCATGAGGCATTTTGTGTTTTTTTCCTTTCATGTTTACACTTGAAAGCACCTCGTTGATCCGCTCATCGATTTTTGTTTTCTCTTTCCAGCCTGTAGCTTCGAGCACAAATTTCAGGTTCTTCTCCACAGTTCTGTCAGAAAGCAATTGAAAGTCCTGAAAGACAATGCCCAGTTTTCTTCGCAGATTGGGAACGTCTGAAGCTTTTAGTTTGGCGAGATCAAATCCTACCACCTCACCATGTCCTGCAACCAATGGAATGTGTCCGTACAAAGTCTTTAAAAGTGAACTTTTACCTGAGCCGGTTTTTCCGATAAGATAGCAAAACCTGCCTTTCTTGATGTTTAGATTAACATCAGTAAGTACAGTGAAGTTTTTTTGGGTAATTTTTGCGTGTTGAAGATTGATAATGTTGGTTCCGGATATATTTGTATGTGGCATAAATTCGATTTTTAGAGGCTTTTCCTGAACGGTTGTTTCAGAATTTAAAAATAGAAAAAAGAAGCTTTACAAACCTAAAATTTAGGAAAATTTAACAACAAAAAATGCTTGAAAAAAGTTATTTTCAAGCATAATCTGTATATTGTAAGTTAAGAATTATCTCTTAGCTCTTGCAGAACTAACAGTAAGGCTTTTTCTGCCTTTAGCTCTTCTAGCTGCCAAAACTCTTCTTCCGTTTGGCGTAGACATTCTTTCTCTGAAACCGTGTTTGTTTCTTTTCTTTCTTTCTGATGGCTGGAACGTTCTTTTACTCATTACTATATATTTTAGTCGTAATTATCTATTAATTTTCAGGTTGCAAATATATGTATATTTTTATTAAGTGCAAATATATTCTGTAATTATTTAATGAGAATTTTCTACACGGAAAACTATTCATTATATTTCAGTCTTTCTAATTCAAGATCTGAATAGGCAGAATTTATTTTTAGTTTTTGAACAGTAAGGATGTGATCCTTATGATTTCCGGAATCATTCAGAAATTAAAAGAGTATTGGTTGTCAAATGTTTTGTTGTATTTTATTCTGAAGTTTTAATTTTATCAATGTTGAAAAAGCTTTTCATCCGATTGAAACAGAGTCTTATAAATATTGTTATTTTTTCAAGCTCCAGGAGATGTATTTTTCATTTTTTAAAAGTACATACCGTATAAAAACTTTATCTTTGAAAACTCAAATTTATAGAAAATGTTTACACCTGCCGAACTTTTAGAAATCAATCAATTGCTTATTCCGGAAAATAGAATCGTAATCCTTACGCATTACAATCCGGATGGTGATGCCATTGGTTCAAGTTTAGGGCTTAAGCATTATCTGCGTGCCAAAGGGATTGAAGCAGAGATTGTAACACCCAATGACTTTCCGAAGTTTCTGAAATGGATGCCGGAAGCAAAGAAAAACATTATCGGAGAGTATAAAAGAAAAGTAGCTTCTGAACTGATCAGTGATGCGGATGTGATTTTCTGTTTAGATTTCAATTCTCCTGCAAGGATTGGGATTTTGGGTGATTGGCTGATGAGAGCGAAAGCAAAAAAAATTCTCATCGATCACCATCAGCAACCGGAAGATTTTGATTACGTATACTCTGATACGGTTATTCCTGCAACCTGCCAGATGATCTATCATTTTATTGAAGCAATGGATGATGAAGATCTCGTAAATAAGGAAATTGCAGAATGTCTGTATACAGGAATTATGACTGATACAGGTGGTTTCCGTTTCCGTTCTACCAGTGCAGATACACACAGAATTGTTGCCAATTTAATTGAAAAGGGTGCTGATCCGTCTGTGATCACTTCAAATACATGGGATACAAATACTGTTTCACGCCTGCATTTACTGGCGCTGGTTTTAGGGCGTATTGAGGTTGTTAATGACGGAAAAGTAGCTATTCTGTCGTTAACAAGAAAAGAACTCCAGGAATACGGCTTTCAGAAAGGGGATACCGAAGGTTTTGTGAATTACGGACTGAGTATTGTCGGGGTAAGAATGTCAGCATTCTTTATGGAAGATCTTTATGAAGATTTTATTAAAATCTCTTTCAGGAGTAAAGATGACGTCGATGTCAACCAGTTTTCAAGAAAATATTTCAGTGGAGGAGGTCATATCAATGCTGCAGGTGGGAAATCTATGGAGGCATTGCCGGATACGATTGAGACTTTTAAAAAAAGAGTAGCTGAAGAGGGCTTGTAAACATTGTTGCCGGCCGGATTATAACTTTCTATAGCCCTTCTGCTCCAGCTCTTTACAGGTGTAATCATAAACTTCAGAAAACATATCATCCAAAAGTTTTTTATTAAACAAACTGAATTTTGTCATTTTTGGCGGATCAAGAAATATATCGCATGATTTTGCTTTAGAATAAACAGATTTGGCAATTGCTAAATGCAGGATGCGGTCAAATTCTTTCATTAAACTCATGTTTTTAAGGCTGTCATAGCTTATGGAATTGACGTGTGAGCCAATGAGAAAATCGCATTTGTCAATAATCGGCTCGATAGGAAGATTATCTAAAACTCCGCCATCAACATATACTTTTTCTCCCATTCTTACCGGAGGCAGTACAAAAGGAACACTTGAAGACGCCAGAAGCGGAACAAATAATTCTCCTTCTGAGAAAAAATCTACAATCCCGTGAGTCATTTCTGTGGCTGCAACGTATACCGGGATTTTTAAAACTTTAAAATCGTCTTCAGGAAAGTAATCCATGAGGAGTTTTAAAATAAATTTCGAACTGAAAATACCGTTTTTGGAAAGTTTTAAATAAGACCTTGAGAAAAAAGTTGTTTTTTTGACGATCTCCATCATTTCATCAGGAGATGTCCCGATAGAATAGAACGCGGCTACAATAGAGCCTGCGCTCGTTCCTGAAATGATATGAGGTTTAAGATCATATTCTTCTAAGGCTTTGAGAACGGCAATATGGGCGATTCCCCGCATTCCTCCGCCGGATAAAGTCAGACCGATAACAGGCTTCTTTTTTTTGAAAGAAAATAATCCCATTTATAAAAGAAATTTTTTCGGTAAATGATGAAGCAGTTCTGTATTAATGATCTCTGCACAGATACCGGGCTTTTCCCAATGGCCGTTGTGTCCGCAATCGATAATATAAGATTTGATATTGGTTCTGTCAGGAAGATTATTGATGGTTTTGTCAGTTTTTACGGCATTATCATGTTTACCGGCAATGACTACAATTTTAGCTTCAAGGTTTTCAAGAATGTGTTTTTTATCGGTTCTTGCAACCATACCTTTCACGCAGGCTAAAGCCCCCAGATTGTTTGTCGAGAGTGCTGTTTCCAAAGCAATTTCTATTTTGCCTTCCAATACATCTCTTTCATTTTGATTAAATAGATTAGGAATTCCTGCTCTGGCGTAATGCGCAAATGCATCTTTGATGATACGGTAGCTTTTGATTCGCTGCTCTTTTTTCTCTTTATCATCCTCAAAATAGGTTGAAAAGAACAAGGTCAGGCTTTTCAGGCTTTCGGGAAATTTTTCAGCAAATGCTAATGATGTATAGCCGCCCATTGAATGGCCTAAAAGATGAAATTGGTCTAAATTTTCACTATCCACAACCTGCTTTACTTCATCAGCCATCAGTTCCATGGTGTGAACTTCAGCCAAAGTATCAGATTTTCCGTGACCGGGAAGATCAATTTTCACTAAAGTGAAATCCTTAGAAAGATAGGCCTCCATATCACTCCATATGCTGATATTCTCCATAAAACCATGAAGTAAAACTAAAGTTTCTTTTCCGTTACCTTTCTTTTCAAAGTTGAGCATAGTTAAATTTTAAAAATGAATATCCATGTAATCTACAAAACCCGAACCATTAACAATATCCTGAAGCCTGTACGTTTTACCGCCATCTTTGGACATAAAAGTTTTTGTACCTTTTCTGATGTATGGTTTTCCATTGTCATTTTCGGAGATGCTTTGCGTGATCTCTCCGGTAAAGTTGATATGCTTAGCAGACACTGTTTTCATAACACCTTTAATCTGCACTGAATTATTGCCGGATTTTATACTTCCTGCAACATTATAAAAATCTCTTTCATCTTTATTTTTTGTAAAAACTATCGAGCCTGAATATTTTGGTGAACTGTCATTCTGGTAGACAAACTGATGACTTCCGCTAAAATCCCTGAAACGGTTTTTGCTATTTAAAGCTTTTATGCTGTCATTGATCTTTGTTCTTTCTGCATTGACAGAGTCTGTAATTTTTGAACTGTCCGAATGTTGGTTATTTTTCTGGGATTCTTTTTTTGAGCATGAAAATGTGAGAATTCCTGCAATGGCTATGATCAAAATTTTTTTCATTAACTGATAAATTATACTTTCAAAATTAAATAAAAAAAGAGCATTATAAAAATGCTCTCAGATTTTATTTTATTACGTTTTCGTAAATTTTCTTTTCCCAGGGTTTGATGTCGCTGATTCCGTATCTTTCTTTTTTCGATATTGAAATATTGTCCATCATGTCGACGAAGTTTTTATAATTTGACTCATCTGTAGGTTTTACGATAATGGTAAAGTTCTCTTTTACAGGAGCCTTTTCGTAAGCAGTGGAAATGATCTTAGAAACATTCACTCCATTATAATCAGTTTCCTTTAAACCAGCTTCTGTAAGGTCTGTTGCATTGCTTTGATGATAAAAGATGCGATTATTCTCTCCAATTATGAATGTTATCTGATTTTTATCTCCAATCTGAATTTTGGGAGTATGCTCACCTTTTCCGGGTAATCCTAAATCCATCACGTTAGGTTTTGAAAAGCTTGATGTAAACATAAAAAACATGAGCAATAAAAAATTCAGATCGACCATCGGAGTCATGTCGATTTTAACGTTTTTCTTCTTTTGTCTGCCTCCTGATTTTTCCTGTGCAATGATTTCAGCCATGATTGTATTTTTTTAAGTTAAAGAAATGTGATCAAAATTACCCTGTAATTTGTAAGAATCAATGCAAAGTTTATACCTAAGTTTTTAATTTTATGTTAAATTGTTAAAAATAAATCTCGATTTATCAGTTATTTCTTGTTTTTATTAAAAAAGCCTTATCAAAATGAATTGATAAGGCTTAAAATGATAATATCTTATTTTATTTACTGTTCTTAAAATAATTGACGCCACATTCTAAGAATTTTTTGAAATCTTCTTTCGGCATATATCCGGACACCGGAGTGTTGATTACCCTGCCATCGGGAGTAATTAATACATAATGAGGCTGAGAGTTATTGTTGAAGTTCACCTGCTGGAATAAACTCCACCGGTCACCAATCGTTTTTACCTTTTTCACCTGGCCTTCACCCAGATCAATTTTTGTTTTTTGATCTTCAGGAAGTTCTTCCTTATCATCTACATAAAGTGAGGCTAAAACGATATCGTTCTGAAGAATGGGTAAAATATCGGGTTCGCTCCAGACAAATTCTTCCATTTTTCTGCAGTTTTCACATCCGTAACCCGTGAAGTCAATCAGGATGGGTTTGTTTTCTTTTTTAGCCAGTTCGACAGCATTGAAAAAATCATGTTCAGGCTTCATGCCTAAAATTCCATCATTCTCGTCATGAAAATAGCTAACATTCAGTGGAGGTAAAATCCCACTTAATAATTGAAGTTTCGGCCTGTCTGCAGGAATTAACCCCTGGACAAGATAGATCACAAAGCCAATTCCCAAAGCTCCCAGAATCTTTCTGGTAATGGAGATTTTTGGTTTTTTATCATCGTGCGGAAACCTTATTAATCCGAATAAATATAATGCTAAACCTATCGCAATCACAATCCAGACTGCAATGAAAAGTTCTCTTTTTATCAGGAATGTCTTTGAGACCAAATCTGCTTTTGATAAAAATTTCAGTGCTAAAGCCAATTCGACAAAACCTAAAACCACTTTTACCGTATTCATCCATCCTCCGGATTTCGGAAGGCTTTGCAACGCCTGTGGGAATAAAGCTAAAAGCCCGAAAACGATCGCCCAGGCGAATCCAAAACCAGCCAAAGCAAATGTAAGCAGCATCGGGACATTGGTAGATCCGGTCACGGCGCTACCCAATAAACTTCCTAAGATAGGACCTGTACATGAAAATGAAACAATCACTAAGGTCAGTGCCATAAAGAATATTCCGATAATTCCGCCTGCTTCTTCTGCTTTTGAAGATTTATTGGCAATTGAACTGGGTAAAGTGATGTCGTAATATCCAAAGAAACTTCCCGCAAAGAAAATGAAGATGATGAAGAATGCCACATTCAGCCAGACGCTTGTGGAGATTTCATTGAAGACATTTCCTGCAATTCCATCTATCAAATGGAAGGGAAGGCTTAATAAAACAAAAATGATTAAGATGAAAAATCCATAGATCATAGCATCTCTTTTTCCTTTTGCCTTATTTTTATTTCCTTTTGTAAAAAATGAAACGGTCAGAGGAATCATTGGAAAAACGCATGGGGTAAGCAAAGCGATGAGTCCGCCGATAAATCCTAAAAACAAATAGGTCCAGTAATTTTCAGAGGCTTCTATTGTTTTAGTTCCGCAATCGGTCAGAGGTTTTTTAAAATCAATCGATGCGATTTTTAACTGTTTCGGATCCAGTCTTGAAGTTGCAACAACGTCAATTTCTTCACTTGTGCGATTGGTAACTACCTTTTCCGTTGTTTTTACAGAATCTTTTACTTCTGTTAAAGTCTTTGCGGTCTCTTCGGTAATTCCTGCCGGTGTAATATTTTTGTTAAACTCTAGAGTGTTCGGTGCCAGGCAAACTCTGTCATCGCACGTCTGATAAGTAATTTCGGCAATAACTTCACCTGGTTTTGTTCCGTCTTTTAATCTGAATTTCTGTTTAAAGCCGGCAGCATTGGAATAATAAATAATTGTTCCTCCAAAAGCTTCAGAGAATTCCTCGTGTTTCTTTCCGACTTCCTGGAATTTTCCGATCAGTTCAATATTTTTCCCTGAAACGGTATATTCAGTCGGGATTCCCGTATCCTCAGGAATATCTCTTGAATATATATGCCATCCGCTTTCCAAAGTTGCATTCAGGACGGCTTCGTATTGATTATTTCCAAGATCATTGACCGTGAATTTGAATTTTACAGGATTTTTGATCTGTGCATTAATTCCTGTGCATAAAAACAGGAGAATGAGTAAAAACCAGTTTTTGAATTTCATTTTACTTTTCATTAAAAATTGTGAGAATGCATTTTGTTCTCTCGTCTTTTGCGTAGCGTCTGTCCTGCCGGAAAGGAATAATGCCTAAAACACTGTTCTTTCCATCTGTCAGAAGCCAGATTTTTTGCTTCGCTAAAATAGACAATTTTTCGTCCTTAAAAAACTTCGAAACTTTCTTTTTCCCCGAAAAGCCAGTCGGGTAAAAAACGTCTCCTTCTTCTTTCCTGCGAAGCCTCAGCGGAAACATAATCTTTTCAGCATCAAATTCCCATTGAAACGGTTTATTGATTTCTTCAATAGGTAAAATGTCTTCCGAAATATTGATTTTAACATGACTTTGATTTAAATCCAGAACGTTAGTTAAAAAGATTTCTTTACGGTTTTCTCCATTTTTATCTAATTTCATCAAAATCAATTCATTTCGGTTAATGACCAGTTGAAAGTCTTTTGAAATAAATGAACTTCCTGTTTCAGCTTTGAATATTTTATGTATTTCTTCGGTCTGATCAAAACCGTATTTTCTTAATATTTCAAATTTTACAAAATCGCGCTCAGAATTGAGTTTCTCTTTATTCAGAACCTTGATTTCATTATCGGAGATTGTCAGCATTTTTTCAATGTCTTCAATCTGCTGCTCCACATAATCCTTAGTCTGATTTAGATAGAACAGTGACTTTTTAAAGTTTTCGAGAAAATGATCATTGGTCTCCATAAGTTTAGGGACAATCTCATTTCTTATTTTATTTCTTAAATAGTCACTTTTTTTATTCGAAAGGTCTTCACGGTATTCAATCTTATACATTTCTGAAAAATTATAAATTTCCTGTTTCGAAAAATGTAATAGAGGGCGTATGATTTTGTTGTTTTTTTCAGGAATTCCGCTTAATCCTTTGATTCCGGAGGCTTTAGATAAGTGGATGATAAAAGTCTCAAGCTGGTCATTCAAATGGTGGGCAGTAACTAAAAATTCTAAATTTTCTCTTCGCTGAATTTCTTTAAAAAAATTATACCGGAGTTCCCTGGCCCAGAGCTGAATAGAATTTTGCGGCTTGTTATCTTTGTCCGAAACTCTATATAAATGAAATTTAATATGATGTTGATTACAAAAATTTTCCACCACTTTCTGGTCTGAAGCAGAATCTTTTCCACGAAGTTGGTAATTAACATGCGCGATCTGAAATCTTAAACCTAAACCCTTGAAAATATAAGCCAGAACCATAGAATCTGCGCCGCCGCTTACAGCAAGAAGATATGTCTGGTTTTCAGGAAAATCTATGAGGTTTTCGAGTTGTTTTTTGAGTTTTGATTGATCCAGCATAATATCCGGAATTTCTTTTCTGCAAAGATAAGCGATATAATTAAAATGAATTTCCCTAAATTTGGCTCGTCTAAAAAAGATTATTTATGAAGATTTTTAAAATTTTAGCAGTTTCTGCAATGGTGTTGGGTGTAACATCTTGCGTAAGTAAAAAGCAGTATGACGCATTAAGCGGCAACTACAAACAGTGTATCGAAAATATCGGCGAAAGACAGAGAGAAATTCAGGATCTGAAAGGTCAGAACTCTACGCTGACCGCAGAAAATAACCTGTTAAAGAATCAGCATGATGCTCTGAAATCATCTTTGGATGCGTGTCTTTCCAATACTGGAAAAAGTTCGGCAAACATTGATAAACTGGTAGGAGAGATCAACTCTTCAAACATGTATATCAAGCAGCTTATTTCTTCTAATGCGAAAAATGACAGTCTGAATTTAGCATTGTCAAACAAACTGAAGAGATCTCTGGATAATATGACTGACGCTGATGTTCAGGTAAAAGTATTGAAAGGGGTTGTAATGATTTCTCTTTCTGATAAAATGTTATACAAAGTGGGAGATTACAACGTTTTACCGGCAGCTCAGGAAGTTCTTGGGAAAGTTGCTAAAGTGATCAACGATTACGACAAATATTCTGTATTGATTGAGGGGAATACTGATAACGCTCCTTTGAGCTCTGCAAATTTACCTAGGGATAACTGGGATCTTTCTGCATTGAGAGGGACTTCAGTTGCAAAAGTATTACAGAGCCAGTTTGGTGTTGATCCTGCAAGAATTACAGCAGGTGGACGTTCTGAATATAATCCTAAAGCGACCAATATGAGCGTTTCCGGAAGATCTGAAAACAGAAGAACGGAAATTATCATCATGCCAAAACTTGATGAATTTATGAAATTAATGGATATTACTCCTAAAAAGTAGTAAATGCCGACTTGTTAAAAAATCCCGATAAAAAGTTTATCGGGATTTTTTTGTGATTTCACAGGTCGGTTTTAAACCAGAAAACCACGGCTTTCGAGAAGCTGCCTCCTGTTATATTTTATATAACAGGATTTTCATCATAAATAGGTATATTTAAGTAAATTTGAATCGCTAAAAATTATCAATATGAGTTTTTTTGAAGAAGAAAATGCTGACATGGACAGGTATCTGGAAGAACACGCTTCCTCTGAGCCTGAAATTCTGAGGAAACTGAGAAGGGAAACTTTCCTGAAAACGACTCAGCCTCACATGATTTCAGGATACCAGCAGGGAAGATTGCTGACCATCATTTCAAAAATGCTGCAACCGAAGAATATTCTGGAAATAGGAACATTCACTGGGTACGCAGCACTCTGCATGGCAGAGGGTTTAGCTGAAAATGGAAAACTGACTACTTTGGATGTCAACGAAGATTTGGCCTATCTACCCAAAAAGTATTTTGCTGAAAGTGAATTTTCTGAGCAGATTCATTTTAAGCTTCAGGATGCAAAAGAATTTTTAAAAGAAACGGATGAGGTTTTTGATTTAATATTCATTGATGCTGATAAAGAAAATTATGCAGAATATTTCAGATTGATCAAACCCAAAACGAGATCAGGTTCTGTGATACTCTTTGACAATGTGCTTTGGTATGGGAAAGTTTTAGAAGAAAATCCAAAGCAGAAATCAACACAGGTCATTAAAGAACTCAATGATTTGGTAGCAAAAGATGAAGATTTTGAAAATCTTATTTTACCTTTGCGTGATGGAGTAAATCTTCTTCGAAAGAAATAATTAAAAGATTTAAATACTAAATAATCAAAATATTTATTATCTCTAATTTTTTAATCTTTGAATCATTCAATCTTTTAATATAAATCAATGGACAAAGGAATTTGTGTGGTAACCGTAGCACCTGTACGTGCGGAGAATTCTGACAGAGCAGAAATTGTGACAGAAATACTGTTTGGAGAAAGTGCTGATATTTTAGAGGTGAATAAAAACTGGACTAAAATAAAAATGCATTACGACGGATATGAAGGCTGGATGGATACCAAACAGATCAAGCCTGTATCTGAAGAACATTTGATGAAAAGAAAAGTCACACTGATTACTGAAGATTTTTCATCAGTAATGACAAATGACGGACGGACTTTGCTTTCTATGGGTTCTGAAGTGGAATATCCTGCAGTTGCTTCCCGAAGAAGTCATGATTTGCGGGAAAGCATTGCTCTTACCGCAAAAGAATTTCTGAATGTTCCGTATTTATGGGGTGGAAAAAGTTTTTTTGCTGTAGACTGTTCAGGTTTTGTACAGTTGGTATATAAGATTCATAATGTTAAAATGCCAAGAGATACTTATCAGCAGGCAGAAGTTGGAGAGACTTTAAGTTTTGTGGAAGAAAGCCAGCCGGGTGATCTTGCCTTTTTTGAAAACTCTGAAGGAAAAATAATCCATGTAGGAATCATGCTTGAAAATCAGAAAATCATTCATGCGTCAGGAAAGGTGAGAATTGATACTCTCGATTCAACCGGGATTTTCAATAAAGAAATGAATAAGCATACGCACAGATTGAGAGTTATCAAAAGTGTTTTATAATTCAGTTTGTTTGCATGGGAGATTTGTCACTTATATTGTTTGATATTCTCAACTTCGGGTTGGTTGTTTTGCTGTGGTGGTTTACTGCGACTAATTATAAATCACTTCCCGAAAAAATTCCTACTCATTTTGATGTAGAAGGCAAAGCTGACCAATTAGGAAATAAAAAATTCTCTTTTCTGATACCGGCTTTAGGCATACTGTTTTATACAGGAATTTTCTTTCTGGTCCGTTTTCCAACCACGGTCAATTTTCCTGTAGAAATCACTGAAGCTAATCAGGGAATTCAGTTTTTTATTATGAATTTCTTTATGAGATGGTTTTTACTTTTGGTTTTGTTGATTTTTCTGAACAGTCAGGACTATATGTTCAGATACAGTTATGATAAAAATGCGAAAGTGAAAGTTTCTTTCTCTACTATGCTGTTTGCTGTTATTGGAAGTTTAATCGCTGTTTTCGTTATCACCTCTCAATTTAAATAACTTAAAATGTCATTCCTGTACACGGTCTTTATATATCTTCTTGTTTTCGGAATGAAAATATTCTCGCTGTTTAATGACAAAACTAAAAAAGGCATTATAGGAAGGAAAGAATCTGTAAACCGTATAAAATCCGACCTTTCGATTTCAGATAAAGTAATCTGGATGCACGCAGCAAGTTTAGGTGAGTATGAGCAGGGGCTACCTGTCCTGGAAAGACTTAAAAATCATTTTCCTGATCATAAAATTCTAGTAACGTTTTTTTCTCCATCAGGTTTTGAGAACGTTGTAAAAAAGAATAATATAGCTGATTCAATCTGTTATCTGCCTTTCGATACAAAGAGAAATATAAGAGAATTCGTTTCTCATCTGACTGTTGAACTGTTTTTCACGGTGAAATATGATTACTGGTATCATCTTCTTCAGGAACTGAAAAATAAGAATGTAAAAACATTTGTGATCTCAGCCCTGTTTTATGAAAATCAGTCATTTTTTACTTCATACGGAAAATGGTTCGTGAAACAGTTGAAACAAAACATCGATTGGTTTTTTCATCAGACCCGGCAGTCTTGTCTTTTGGCCAAAAGCATTGGTCTTCAGAATTCTTCCGTTACCGGCGATACGAGGTTTGACAGAGTAAGAGAGTTGAAAAGGAGTGATAATTCTGTTGATTTTATTGAGGAATTTGTTGATAATCAGAAAGCAGTTGTTTTTGGAAGTTCGTGGAAGTCTGAGGAGAACATAGCCAAAATGATTTCAGATAAAAATCCCG
Source organism: uncultured Chryseobacterium sp. (assembly GCA_963526305.1). GTDB lineage: Bacteria > Bacteroidota > Bacteroidia > Flavobacteriales > Weeksellaceae > Chryseobacterium. Next base: position 94,998 of record CAURNW010000008.1, read on the forward strand.
AGATAAAATTGATACTTGCTCCACATGATTTAAAGAGAGTGGAAAATTTAAAAGAAGTCTTTCCCGATTCGATCCTTTACAGTGATTTAAAACAAGGTGAAACTCCACAGTTCTCTAACGCTCATATTCTGATCATTGACAGCATAGGTTTGCTTTCAAAACTTTATTCTTATGCAGATCTGGCGGTCGTGGGTGGTGGATTCCATGATTCTGGCCTGCATAATATTCTGGAAGCTGCCACTTTTGGTGTTCCTGTGATTTTTGGAGATCAATACAGGAAAAATCCTGAAGCTGATGGACTGATTAAAGCTGAAGGAGGGAGATCTTTCGCACATGAAAATGCCGCAGCAGAATTTATCGCTCATCTCTTACATAATAATGAAGAATTGCAAATAATGTCAGGAAACGCTGAAAAATTTGTTATGGTACAACCTGAATCTTCAGAGCTCATTCTGAAAAAAATGATGCTATTTTAAAAAGCCGTGACTTCTGATATCTTTGACAATTAAATCTAAATGATCAGGAATTTTTTCCGTCGTCAGCCAGTTAAAATCAAAACTGTTGTTAATGCAGAGTTTTTCCAGGTATTTGTTTTCATGGATTTTTGATTCAATACTCTCTAATATCTCATCAAGTTCCATCCAATAATCTTCATCAATTTTTTTTACTGAAATGATTGCCTTTAAAAGCTTGTTGATAAGATAGATATAGAGCTTGTAGATGTTGTCAAACCTTTGATGGTTGAGTTTGTCATTGTTTTCTAAAATTTTATTGACAAGAAATAATTGCAGCGAAATGTCTCCGAATTTATCTGTTGTAATTTTAACATGCTCTGTAATTTCAGCGCTGACTTTTCGGATCAGGACTAAAAAATATTTGGGATTGCCTATATATTTTGAAGCTAAAATAATCCTTTCCTCAATCTGCTCTTCCATCTGATTACGTTTCTGATCAACTGTTTCTGTGTCAATGAGTTCAAAATACAGTTTTTTAGAAAGCAACTTGTCTTTTTTCAGCAAACGGAAAATCAGACGGTCTTTTTCTATTGATGAGAAATTGCTCAGTGCCGCTTTAAATTCTTTTGAATATTCCATTAATTAAATATTTTTGAGTATTTCAGAAAACCGTTGATTGCCCAATGGGTTGTGTAATAAACAGATTTTACCGTTGAAAATTTCATAAAATCTTTGTACACCAAATACTGATCTTTGAAAATATTCTGTTTTTTTCTTGAAATACTTGTTGCGTGCATCCTGTATTTTGCCATAGTTTTAGGAAGTGGTTTTCCCACAGGGATTTTTCTCAGCAGATTGAGCCACATCACATGGTCTTCGCGCTTACTTCCCTCAGGGAAATATTCTATACCGACTCTTAGTGAATCATACATGGACGAGAGTAAAGACAATCGGCAGGTTTTCAGTAAATTATTAAAAGTGACTTCTTTATCTGCTCTGAAATCTTCAATCTTCGGAACTAAATTTTCATCGCATCTGGCATAATTGGAATAAGCGATTTCTGCATTTTCCTTTTTCATAAACCCAATCATTTCTTCCAGGAAATCGGGTTCCCAAAAGTCATCTGCATCCAGAAAAGTAATGAATCTTCCTTTGGCATTTTTCAAAGAGATATTTCTTGCATGGCCTGCACCTCCGTTTTTTTCTGCTACAGTAAGCTGTATTCTGGGATCATTTGTTTTCCTGATGATTTCTACAGAATTGTCAGTGGATCTGTCATCTGTAATCAACCATTCCCAATCTGTAAAAGTCTGATCCATTACAGAACGGATTGTCTCCTCCAGAAATTTTGAAGAATTATAACAGGGGGTAATGATAGATACTTCAGCCATTCAGTATTTTTTACAAATATAAGGCTTTGGAAATGGTCTCTGAAATCGGTATTTCAAATAAAATGTAAATTATGATTTCAAAATCCAAAAAAAATGATTGGTTTTTAATAAAAAATCATAATTTTATGCCTTGAAAAATTTGATCTATGAAGAAATTAGCATTATTATTTGCAGGTTTATCATTAATGGCAGCAACTACCGCATGTAACGATGACGAGGAGACGGTACAGGAGTTTCCTATTGTAGGAACCTGGAGACCTGTGGCTGAAGTAAGAACTGAGGTTGACCTTGACGGAGTCGGGTTTTCTGATGAAATTGCATACACTACATGTCAGAAAGAATCTACATGGGTATTTGGCGACAATGCTGCCGGTAAGAGAACAGACCGGGATGAAGCCGGTAGTCCATTAACCTGTTCAAATATTAATCAGCGTAATTTTACGTATGTCTATAATAAAACTGAAAAGAGTATCGAAATAAAATATCAGGGAACTGTCGTTTCAGATAAAGGAAAGGTGGTTGATCTTAATGCAGAAACGATGAATATCAAGTTTGAAGATGATACTGATCCTACTGTTTACAAAACGACGACACGTACTTTTAAAAGAGTTGTTCTGTAATAACCGAATTAAATACATCAATACATCAATATAAATCTCATCTCCCGATGAGATTTTTTTTATAATTTATCATGATGATAAATTAAATTAATTTCCAATTCTTTTAAAATCATTAAATTTGTGACTCTTGATTTCAGAATTAAAAAGGAATTTAAATCTAAGATCATTAATCTAACATCTAAATATCTATAATAAAGTGTTTTACGATCATCAGCAGATAGAAAAAAAGTGGCAGAACTATTGGGAAAGCAACCAAACCTATAAAACTTCCGATTCAACCGATAAACCAAAATTTTATGTTCTTGACATGTTCCCGTATCCGTCGGGAGCGGGTCTTCATGTAGGGCACCCGCTGGGATATATCGCATCAGATATTTATGCAAGGTATAAAAGACATCAGGGATTTAATGTTCTTCATCCGGTTGGTTATGACAGTTTCGGACTGCCTGCAGAACAGTATGCGATCCAGACCGGGCAGCACCCTGCGGTGACGACTGAACAGAACATCACCAGATATGAAGAGCAGTTAAGAAAAATTGGTTTTTCGTTCGACTGGAGCAGGGAAGTTAGAACCTCCGACGCTTCTTATTATAAATGGACACAGTGGATTTTTATTCAGCTCTTTCATTCATGGTATAATAAAGATTCGGATAAGGCAGAATCAATCGAAACTTTAATCAGGCATTTTGAACAAAGTGGAACAGAAGGGTTACACGCCAATCAAAACGAAGAATTAAATTTCACTGCAGAAGAATGGAAAAATGCTTCTGCAATTGATAAAGAAGATATTTTATTAAATTACCGTCTTTCTTTCCGTGCCGAAACTACGGTAAACTGGTGTCCTGCTTTAGGGACTGTTTTAGCCAACGACGAAATTAAGGACGGAAAATCTGAAAGAGGAGGATATCCTGTTTTTCAAAAGAAAATGATGCAGTGGAGCATGAGAATTTCCGCTTACTCTGAAAGATTGTTACAGGGTTTAAAAATTTTAGAATGGCCACAGCCGCTGAAAGATGCCCAGGAATACTGGATAGGGAAATCTCAGGGAGCGGAGGTGAGATTCCCCCTTTCCCCCGAAGGGGAGAATACCTCTAATAATGCATCTCTAAAAAATGAATCTTCAGAAAAAGATAATAAAAATTTTGGGTATATAACTGGAGGAAGTAATTCAGCTTTGCTTATTAAAAAAGCTCAGGAACACAGAGATAATCCAACAGAAGCAGAAGCAATTCTATGGGAGGTTTTAAAGTCTAAAAAATTAGGATATAAATTCAGACAACAACATCTTATCAATGATTTTATTGTAGATTTTGTTTGTTTATCAAAGAAACTTATTATTGAAGTTGATGGAGTTTATCATAATACGGAAAAGCAGAAAATTTCTGATAATGAAAGATCAGAAATTTTAGAAAATGAAGGTTTTGAAATATTAAGATTTAAAAATGAAGAAGTGATTGGTGAGAACCAATCAGTAATTGAAAAAATTATTGAAAAACTTGAATCAAGATCAGATTCAGAGGAAGTTACAGCAGAGAATCAGCCACAGCTCGCCCCTTTGGGGGAAAGGGGGATTGAGGTTTTCACAACCCGTCCCGATACTATTTTCGGAGCGACCTTTATGGTACTGGCTCCTGAAAATCCTTTGGTTGAAAATATTACAACAGCAGAACAGAAAGCTGAAGTAGATAATTATATAGAAGAAACTTCTAAAAAGACTGAGCGTGATAGAATGGCTGATGTGAAAAACGTAAGCGGTGCTTTTACGGGAAGTTATGCAGTCAACCCATTCAGCGGAGAAAAAATGCCTGTTTATATTTCAGATTATGTATTGATGGGTTACGGAACAGGAGCTGTTATGGCTGTTCCTGCACATGACGAGCGTGATCACAGATTTGCAAAGAAGTTCAATTTGGAAATTATAAAGGTCGTAGAGACGGAAGAAGATATTCAGGAGAAATCATTTGATTCAAAAGATTCTGTCTGTGTAAATTCTGATTTCCTGAACGGATTAAATTATCAGGAAGCTAAATCTAAAATAATTGGTGAAATAGAAAGAAGAGACATTGGTCACGGCACGACAAATTACAGACAGCGTGATGCAATTTTCTCAAGACAGCGGTATTGGGGAGAGCCGGTTCCCATCTATTATAAGGAAGGAATGCCATACACTTTACCTAATTCTGCTTTGCCGCTGGAGCTTCCTGAAGTTGAAAAATATTTACCGACAGAGGACGGAGATCCGCCTCTAGGAAATGCAAAAACGTTTGGCTGGGATGAAGTGAACCAAAAAGTTGTAGCAACAGATTTAATTGATGACCATACCGTTTTTCCATTAGAATTATCTACAATGCCGGGTTGGGCGGGAAGCTCATGGTATTTCTTAAGATATATGGATCCACATAATGATGAGGTTTTTTCTAGAAAAGAACTTTCAGATTATTGGGGTCAGGTGGATTTATACATTGGTGGAAGTGAGCATGCTACCGGACACCTGCTATATTCACGTTTCTGGAATATGTTCTTAAAAGACCGGGGATACATTAATCAGGAAGAGCCTTTCCGGAAACTGATCAATCAGGGAATGATTCTAGGAATGAGTGCTTTTGTTTACAGGATTGAAGGAACCAATCAGTATGTTTCAAAAAATCTGGCAGTTGAGTATAAAACACAGGCAGTTCATGTAGATGTTTCTTTATTAAAGGGAACTTCAGACGAATTGGATACAGAATCTTTCAAAGCCTGGAGACCCGATTATGCAGATGCAGAATTTGTCCTGGAAGATGGAAAGTACATTACGGGACGTGAAGTTGAAAAAATGTCTAAATCAAAATACAATGTCGTAAATCCTGATGACATCTGTGAAGAATATGGTGCAGACGGGCTGAGGCTGTATGAAATGTTTCTGGGTCCTTTAGAGCAATCAAAGCCCTGGAATACCCAAGGTCTGAGTGGAGTGTATGGTTTCCTTAAGAAATTCTGGAATTTATACTTCAACGGAGATATCTTTGAAGTTTCTGATGAAGAGCCTACGAAAGCGGAATATAAGATATTGCATACTTTAATTAAGAAGGTTGTTTCAGATATTGAAAATTTCTCTTTTAATACTTCCGTATCCTCATTTATGATAGCAGTGAATGAGTTACAGAAATTAAAATGCAGCAAACGCAATATTTTAGAACCACTTGCCGTTATAATTTCCCCTTATGCTCCTCACATCTGTGAAGAGGTATGGAATTTGCTAGGTCATAACAACTCAATAGAATTTGAAAAATTCCCCGTTTTAAACGAGGAATATCTGGTGGAAGATGAAATTAACTACCCGGTAAGCGTAAACGGTAAAATGAAATTTAAAATTTCTCTCTCTGCTCAGCTTTCTGCAGCGGAAGTAGAGATTTTAGTGCTTCAAAATGACAAAATGAAAGAAATTTTAGAAGGTAAAACACCTAAAAAGGTTATTGTGGTACCTAAAAAAATAGTAAATATTGTAATTTAATTTAAAATTAACATTGGTGATTTCAAAAAAATAGAAGGTTAATTTTTATTATTTTTTAATGTATTTGCAAATAGTGATAAAAATCATTAATAATATTAGATATAATTACAATATCGGAATCGTATTAATTTTTCTTTATCGAAAAAAGGCAAAATGTTTATTTAAGACTATTGCATTTTAAGTAATTTTGCCTTTATTTTACAACTTTAAAATTTTTAAACAATATAATTTAGTTAAATATGGAAATGAATGTTTCAAAAAATGATGAGCAAGTAGTTGCTAGAAAGGCAGGAGGTTTAAATCCGGCTGTAATTATTCCTATCCTATTGGTGTTGGGGATTTGTATTTGGTTATTCGTATTGGGTAGTCCAGGTAATTTTAAAGCTGATCCCAGGTTAGGAGGAGGTTCAGTAGCTTTTTCTGATGTAGAAGGTAAAGATTTGCATCCAGAAGGATTTATGGGAATGATTTACATGGGAGGTGTAATTGTACCATTGCTTGTTACATTCATGATCACTGTAATCGTTTTCTCATTTGAAAGATATTTTGTGTTAAGCAAAGCTTCAGGTGCAGGGAACGTTGACAACTTCGTTGTAAAAGTTAGAAGTTTGTTGAACCAGAATAAAGTTGACGAAGCTTTAGAGGAGTGTGACAGACAGCAAGGATCTGTAGGAAATGTTGTAAAAGAAGGTTTGACGACTTATAAAGCGTTGGCTCATGATACGACCTTGAACAAAGAGCAGAAAATGATCGCTCTAAACAAGGCTATTGAAGAGGCTACTACTCTTGAGATGCCAATGTTAGAAAAAAATATGATGATTCTTTCTACATTAGGTACAGTTGCAACATTGGTAGCACTATTAGGTACTGTAATTGGTATGATTAGAGCGTTCTTCGCTTTAGGAGCTAGTGGTGGTACGCCTGACGCTGCTGCATTGTCAATCGGTATCTCTGAAGCATTGATCAACACTGCATTAGGTATTGGTACTTCGGCTGTAGCAATTATCCTTTATAACTTCTTTACTTCTAAAATTGACGGATTGACTTACAAGATCGATGAGATCGCAATGAGCATCCAGCAGTCATTTGCAGAATTTCACTAAGAAATAAGTGAATCTGTGTTTTACACAAAAAGAAGTTTATAATTTAATTAGATAATAAATAATGGCGAGAATAAAACCAAAAAGACATGGGGTAGTTACGGATATGACCGCAATGTGCGACGTTACATTCCTACTGCTTACGTTCTTTATTATGACCACGCAGTTTAAGAAACCTGATGTGGAGCAGATCAAACCGCCATCTTCAATCTCAGAAAAATTACTTCCTGATGCTAGTTTAATGACGATCAACGCTACACCGGACGGAAAATTTTATTTCCAGCCAGTAGAAAATGCATCAGAAAGGTTAGAGCTTTTGGATAAAATGGGGAAAAAGTACGGAATTACTTTTGACAACAACCAAAAAGCTGCGTTTCAGAGAGTTCAGACAATTGGGGTTCCTATGAACCAGTTGAGAAGCTATCTTGCTTTGTCTGAAGATGAGCAGAAGAATTTTAAAAGTCCGAAGGGAATTCCTATGGACAGTACAGATAAACAGTTAGTGGACTGGGTAGAGCAAAGCTTAAGTGTTAATCCTGAATACAAATTAGCAATTAAGGGTGATGTTACAACAGAATATCCAAAAGTTAAGAGTTTATTTGAGGGTTTAAGAGATATTGATTTTCTTAAATTTTGGTTGATTACGTCACAAGAAGGTAAACCTAACGAATAATAAGGAGTAGAAATGGCAGAAGTACAGGTACAAGAAAAAGGCGGCAAAGGCGGCAAGGTACGATCCAAGAAGAATAACCCCAGAGTCGATATGACTCCTATGGTTGATTTGAATTTCTTATTATTGATGTTCTTTATGTTTACATCAACGTTCAGTAAACCAAATGTAATGGATTTAGGTCTTCCGGCAAAACCGGATCCTAATGCTCCAAAACCACCCCCGACAGAAATTAAGCTTTCGAATTCAATTTCTTTGTTATTAGGAAAGGACAATAAGATTTTTTGGCATCAGGAAGATAATACATCTCTTACTGATCAGAATCTTAAAGAAACTTCTTTTGACAGAGAAGGAATCAGAAAGATCATTGAGCAAGCAAAAGCTGGTGCGGCAGATAAAGACAAATTCACAGTAATTATCAAGCCGACTGACGATGCAGTATATAAGAACTTTGTAGATATTCTCGACGAAATGGCCATTACCAAAAGCGAAAGATACGGTGTTACCGATGTGAAGCCTTGGGAAAAAGCGATTTATGATAAGAGAGTTGGTAATTAATCAATTACAACAAAGTAATTAACCATTAAATTTATATTACAATGGCAGATGAAAATGCTTACGGTCCTAATCTAACTTTAGATGAGATCGTATTTGAAAATAGAAATAAAAATTATGGGGCTTATGATATCAGAACGCAGTATCCCAGATTACTGACAAAATCTTTTATTATTGGTACCTCTATATTTTTATTGATTGCATTATCTCCCTTAATCTATTTAACCATTAAAAATTTAACTGCCGAAGAGCAGGTTGAAGTAAAAGCTGATTTGGTTGATATTATTCAGGAAGATAAAATTATAGAGCAGCCTAAGGAAGAAGAACCACCTCCACCACCTCCACCAAAGGAAGAGGAGAAAATTGAAATTATTCAGAATGTGGTTCCGGAACCGGTAAAAGCTCCAAAGATTGAAACTCCGCCACCACCGATTTCTAAGCAATTAGAGACAACGACTGGTTTGGTTAATCAGGAAGGGGTGAAAGCTCCGGCTTATACACCGCCGCCACCACCGCCATCTACAGGTAACAAAGCTTCAACAGCTGAAGTTAAACCTCAGGTAAGTGATACGCAGGTGTACAGTGAAGTTGAACAGACTGCGGAGTTCCCTGGAGGAATCAATGCTTTTAGAAATAAAGTATCCGGTAACTTTGACGGTTCTGCTATGAATGGTGATGAAGGTACTGTAAAAACTGAAATTACTTTCGTTGTTGAAAGAGATGGATCTATTACAGACGTAAAAGCTAACGGTAAGAATTCAGATTTTAATTCTGAAGCTGTTAGAACCATCAAGTCAATTAAGAATAAATGGACTCCTGCAAAAATCAACGGTCAATCTGTTCGTTACAGATTCAGATTACCATTAACGATGAATTTTGAAGGATAGAATTTATCTTTAAATATTAGTTAAAAAGAGAAGCATATGCTTCTCTTTTTATTTTTTTTAATACTTTTGTTATATGGTTTTCAAATATTTATCCTTAGTTACAGGATTTTGTTATATAGTATTGGGATTGGTTATTATATTTTATAAAACCTCTTTTGCCAGTTTTGATCCTACAATGATTCTGGTGTTTGGTATCGCTATTATTTTATACGGTACTTTCAGAATCTGGCGTGGATTTATCAATCTTAAAAATGACAGCGATGAAGAATAGTATTATATTAATGCTTGTTTTTTTACTGACCGCTGCCGGCTGTTCAAAAAAAGAAAAATCTCTGTCTTATAACAACGGTGAGATGACCATTCTTACTGATGAGTCGTTCAAAAGCGTAACTGAAGCATTAGCGGAAGGTTACATGATCAGTTACCCTGAAAGTAAAATAAAAGTCATTACTAAAAAAGAAGATTTGGGTTTTTTGGATCTTTTAAACAATAAGGTGAAAATTGCCGTTATGTCTAAAGATCTTTCTCCTGAAGAAAAAGATGCTTATGAGAAACAAGTAGACCTGAAATTTATTCCTGCCAGATTTGCTGCCGACGCAGTTGTTTTTGTGGTTCCGAAGAATTCGGACAGAACAAGTATCACAATGGAGGAAATCATCAGTGGAATGCAGTCTGACGAGAAAAACTTTATTTTTGACGGAGCCAATTCCAGTAATCTGAATTTCATTGCTCAAAAATTAAAAAAACTTCCTAAAGATCTGAAATATTCTGTGATTCCGGGAAGTACGAAAGTAATTGAGGAATTGAGCAGGTATCCTGATAAAATAGGGGTTGTTGGCCTAAATACCATCAGTAGGCCTTATGATAAAAACGCTGAAAAGTTAAGAGAATTAATAAAAGTTTTACCTGTGGTAAGTAAAGGAAAAACATATTCTCCGGATTTCGATGGAATGCGTGAAATGAAATATCCTTTTACCAGGGTTCTGTATTTCCTGACCAATGAAGGCAACTTTAACATTGCCAATGGATTTATCAGATATTCATGCACTCATTTAGGACAGAAGATCGTTCAGAAAGAAGGTCTGCAGCCTTACAATATTTATCCCAGAGAAGTTCAGATGCGTTAAATAATATTAAATTAACCTGATTACCAATTTAATTCATTTATTTTGGTCTGAAAATTGTGGGTAACCTATAGTTCAATTTAGAAAATATTTAATGAAAGATATAATGATTATGAATGTAAAGAAGATTGCTTTTGGAGCAGCGGTTGTATTTTTTAGCAATTTTACAGTTGCACAGACGTTACAGGAGGGTATCAACAGTGTTGACAGTGACAAGTTTGCTCAGGCGAAGAATAATTTTACTCAGATGATCGCTAAAGAGCCGAAAGCTGAAAATTATTTTTATTTAGGAAATACATATTTAAGACAGTCAGAGCCTGATTTTGCTCAGGCTACAGATAATTTTAATAAAGGTCTTGCTGCAGACAGCAAAAGTTACTTAAATAAGCTTGGTTTAGCTGCTGTTAAACTGGGAAAAGGTGATAAAAGTGCGGTCGCTGAAATTCAGAATATAGTTAAGGATTCAAGAGAAAAGGATGCTGAAGTTCTGTTCAGAGCTGCAGAAGCATTGACTTTATTTGAGAAAAACAACTCTCCTGATCTGGCTATTCAGTTTTTGAACAAAGCGATTGAAAGAGCAGCTAAAAAGGAGGTTCCTGCAAACTACTATTATACTTTGGGTGATGCTTACAGACTGAAAAAGATTCCCGGAGATGCAATGACCGCTTATGACAAAGCGTTGCCTTTAGCTAAAAACAAAGCTTCTGTTTATACAAGAATCGGAACGCTTTGGATGGCTGCACAGCAATGGCAGCAGGCTAAGACAAGTATAGAGAAAGCGATTGCTACTGATCCTACGTACGCACCAGCTTACAAGGCTTTGGCTGCATATAATATCAAATATCAGGAGAATGCAAAAGCGACTCAAGATTTGATTAACTACACCAAATATGCAGATGAGGATCCATATACACAGTTAGAAATTGCAAAGCTGTATTTCACCAATGAAGATTATGCAAACTCAAAAGCGATTTTAGATAAAATTTTTGATAAAATCAATGATCCTATCAAATTCAAATTGAGATCATATGTTAATTATGCTGACGGACAATATGCAGAAGCAAAAAAGAACATGGATTCATTCGTTTCCCAGGCCGAAAAGTCAAGAGTACTACCTGCTGATCAGGGATTACAGGGCTTGATTGCAGCGGGATTAGCGAAGACTGAAACTGATGCAGCAAAAAAAGCAGCTTTAACATCAGAATCTCAGCAGAAAATCGCTATCGCAAAAGCAGCGAAAGACGAAACAATGAAATGGGATATGGAATTGGCTAAGATAAGTGGAGGAGGTGCAGCATCTCAATCTTCTGTTGATGCAGGTCCTACCAACCCTCAGATTGAAGCTTTGAAAAAGCAGGTGGCTGCTAATGCTCAGGATTCTGATGCATTATACAAACTGGCTACGGCTTATCAGGATGTGAAAAACTGGAATGGTGCGATCATGACATGGCAGAAAATGAGTACAATCCTTCCTGATTGGGCTCCAGCATATTACAGTTTAGGATATGCTTATCAGCAGGCTACAAACAATGATGCCGCAAAAGTGGCTTATGAGAAATACATTGCTACCGTAAAACCCGCAGAAGTGGAGGCTAATAAGCAGACTCTGGCGTATGCTTATTTTGCAGTTGCTTATTTATCTAAAGATTCTGATGCAGCGAAAGCAAAAGATTATGTTGCTAAATCTTTACAGTTAGATCCGACTTATCAGGATGCTGTAAAATTAAACACTGAAATCAACAAGTAATCTGATTTTTAAATCATAACTATATAAACTTCCCATCCATCAGGATTGGGAAGTTTTTGTTTTTAATCATATATTTGAAACTGTGAAATACTGCAGAAATATTGAGTTGATGTAAAAAGAAATACTCACTGAAGCATTATTATAAATTATATAAAATCTTTATTTTAAATGAAAACAGATATACTGGCTTTCGGCGCTCATCCTGATGATGTTGAATTGGGATGTGGCGGAACAATTGCTAAATTAATTTCAGAAGGGAAAACCTGTGTTATTGTAGATTTAACCCGCGGAGAATTAGGGACCCGTGGAACAGATGAAACGAGAAAAGAAGAAGCAACAGAAGCCGCAAATATTTTGGGCGTCTCGGCAAGGGAAAATCTTGGGATGAAAGATGGTTTTCTTGTTAATTCAGAAGAATATCAGTTGAGTATTATAAAAATGATCCGCAAATACCGCCCTGAAATTGTTTTAGCCAACGCAATCGACGACAGGCATCCCGATCATGCAAAAGCGGCTAAATTAGTATCTGATGCCTGTTTCTTAGCAGGTCTCCGTAAGATTGAAACCGCCATCGATGGAAAATATCAGGAAATCTGGAGGCCTAAACAGGTTTTTCATTATATTCAGTGGAAAGATATTAAGCCTGAATTTGTAATCGACATATCAGAACATCTTGAGAGAAAGCTGGAGGCTTGTATGGCGTTTAAAACACAGTTCTACGATCCTGCATCAAAAGAACCGGTAACTCCGATTGCAACAAAAGATTTTTATGAAAGTCTGACTTATCGCGCTCAGGATCTCGGCAGATTGTCCGGTGTAGCCTTTGCAGAGGGCTTCACAACAGAAAAGTTATTAGTTTTGAAAAATTTTGAAGGAATTGTTTTGTAAGTAAAATAAAATTTCTATATTTGCACCCACGAAACGGTGATTGTAGCTCAGTTGGTTAGAGCGCCGGATTGTGGTTCCGGAGGTCGGGGGTTCGAGACCCCTCATTCACCCACATTAAAACACATCTTCTTTTGAAGATGTGTTTTTTTATACCAAAAAAGCATCTGAAAAGATGCTTATGTTTTTTATATTGGAAGGCTGTTGATTTAAACTTCGTCGTCAGAATCAATTGTATATGTTCTGCTTTTAAAATCTTTATCATGTTTTTCAGATATTACATCTTCACCTTTCTCATTAATGATGAAATCTGTAGATTCATTAAACATTTCCTGAAAACTTTTAAAATCTTCCTTGTAAAGGTAAATCTTATGCTTTTCAAATGTAGCTTCTCCATTCTCTCCGAAATTCTTTTTGCTCTCGGTAATTGTAAGATAATAATCTCCTGCTTTCGTCTCGCGCACATCAAAGAAATACGTTCTTCTTCCTGCTTTTAACACCTTCGTGAAAATTTCATTCTCATGGCGTTCCTTGTATTCACTCATTATTAGATATTTTTTAATCTTGTTAAGAACAAATATAAAATATTTCTTTTAATCACAAAATTTTTTTTATGATTTATTTAACAATTCCAAAAGAAACAGCTATGCAGTTACAGAATTGGTAATTTCAGTAAGATTAATAATTTTATCAGCTCTCTGAGCGCTGGACTCTCTGTGTGTGATAATTATGGATGTCGCATTATGAATTTTGCTGTCGATGTTTTCTAAGATATTCTGTTCCGTTTCTGTATCTAATGCTGACAGAGAATCGTCGAAGATAATGATGTTTGGACCTTTTATCAATGCTCTGGCAATACATATTCGCTGTTTCTGACCTCCTGAAAGCATCACTCCACGCTCACCAACCATTGTTTTGTAGCCTTCTTTGAATCCGACAATGTTTTTGTGAACATCCGCTATTTTAGCATATTCGACAACTTTTTCGTGGGAAGGACTGTCAATGGAGAATCCGATATTATGCTCAATCGAATCTGAAAACAGGTAACTCTCCTGTGGAATATATCCAATAAAATCCCGGTAATTATCAAGATTAAGTTCTTTCAGGTTTTTGCCGTCGATCAGAATTTCACCCTCAGTAGGATCTATAAGTCTGCATAACAATAATGCAACGGTTGATTTTCCACTTCCTGTCTTCCCCATAATGGCTAATGACTGACCGGCATCAATAGTAAAACTCAAATTATCTAAAGCCTTGATTCCGGTATTTGGGTAAATGTAGGACACATTTCTGAATTCTATATTTCCTTTGACAGGATCCTTTTCAAAATTTTTATTAATGACCTCAGATTTTTTATCCAGAAATTCATTGATCCGCTGCATAGATGCCTCTGCTCTTTGGTTTACTGAAGTTACCCATCCCACCATAGAAAAAGGCCAGATCAATATATTGATGTACATAAAGAAATCGGCAATTTTACCTACGCTCAGTTCCCTTGCAATGTACTTTTGCCCCCCAATAAGAATGATCGCAACGTTGAGCAGACCGATTACAAATAATATAATCGTAAAGAAATATGCTTCTGTTTTTGCTAAATCAAGAGCTTTTTCCTGATAATCTGTCACCTTTACTCCGTAACTTTTTTTAATATAGTTTTCTTTTGCGAAAAATTTCACAACCCTTATTCCTGAAAAGCTGTCCTGTACGAAAGTGGAAATCGCAGACTGACTCTTCTGCATAATTTTCGATTTTTTATTAATGATCGAACTGACTTTAAAAATGATGAAGGAAAGAATCGGTAGCGGAAATAGAGTCCAAACGGTCATTGAGACATCTGTCTTAAGCATATAAATACAGGTAATCGTTAAAAGGATTACCAGATTTACTACATACATGACGCCGGGACCAAGATACATTCTTACGGCAACGACGTCTTCACTGAGACGGTTCATAAGATCTCCTGTGGTGGTAGTCTTGTAATCGGTGAGGGATAGTTCCTGATAATGTCTGTATATTTTATTTTTAAGCTCATATTCTATTCTTCTTGATGCAACAATAATGGTCTGTCTCATCATAAAAGTAAAGAATCCTGTCAGAAGGGAGCATCCGACAATAATGGCAACATAAATAAGAACCTGTCTGTTGAATCCCAGATTGCCCTGTTTAGTCAGTTCATCTACAGATTTTCCTACGAACTGTACTTTATATATATTAAAAAAATTGCTGGCAATTATAAATAGTAACCCCCAAAACAATAATATTTTGTGCTTCCAAAAGTAAGGGTTCAGAGTTTTCAGTGCTTTCATAAACTTTTGCAAAATTACAAAAATTGATACAGAGTGCGAATCACATACATTTTAAATTTTGTATCTTTGCACCCATAAAAAGCTCTTTGAATGTTAGGAAGAAGACAAATCCGTGAGAAAGTGGTGGAGAATGTATATTCATACTACCAAAATCCAATTAAATTTGATGTTTTAGAGAAAAACATGTTCTCGAGTATAGAGAAAATCTATAATCTGTATGTTCTGGAACTCAATTTTATGGTTGCCCTGAAAGCGCTCGCAGAAAATCAGATGGAAATCGGTAAGAATAAATACTTCAAAACCGATTCTGATATCAATCCCAATCAAAAATTTATCAATAATCAGGTTCTGATCAAGTTGGAAGAAAATCCTGAGAGGCTTTTCTTTTCCGGTCAGCACCAGGATTTGAAATGGGATCTGCATGATGATTTTTTAGTGCGTACTTTCCAGAGAATGACTTCAGGCAAAAGATACCAGGATTTCATGAAGGAAGAAGAATACTCTTTTGATGAAGATCAGAAGTTTATCGGAAAACTTTTTCTGAGATATGTAGCGGAGAATGAAGATTTTCATGATTACGTAGGAGATCGTGAACTTTCCTGGTCGGATGATATTCACATTGCGAATTCAATGGTTCAGAAAACAATAGGTTTTATCAAGGAAAATGAAGACAGCCGTACGCTGATCAAAATGATTAAAGATGAAGAGGATAAAAACTTTGCCGGAAAATTATTGAGAGATACACTGAACAATTGGGAAGGCAATGAAAAAAAGCTGTCTGAAAGATTGGAAAACTGGGACCTGGATCGTGTCGGACTGATGGATAAAGTAATTTTAACAATTGCATTGACCGAGCTTGATCATTTTCCTCTTACCCCTTCAAGAGTTATCATCAATGAATATATTGAGATTTCTAAAGTATTTGCAACCGACCGTTCCAATATATTCATCAATGGAATTTTAGATAAATATTGTAAAGATTTAAACAGAATATAAACAGAATAAAAATGAAAAAGACGTTATCAATTATCGCTTTGTCTATCATAGGCTCTGGTTTGGTTTCTTGTAAAAAAGAAGAAAACAAAGGGATTCAAAATTCAGAAACTGCAGTGTCAGATTCTACAACTACAGTAAATCCAACTGATTCTGCAGGAACAGCAGCAAAAGTAACTCCTCCGGCAACAGGTGGAAGTGCACAGGCGCCAGCAGTTTCAAATCAGCCGTTAACTACAATTGCTTTATCTCAGAGCAGTTATGATTTCGGAAACATTAAAAAAGGAGATAAGGTTAATCATGTATACGAAATTACCAATACAGGTAAAAATCCGCTGGTTATTTCTGAAGTAAAACCTGGATGTGGATGTACTGCTCCTGAATTTACAAAAGATCCGATTTTACCGGGTAAAAAAGGGAAGATTACATTAAGTTTTGACTCTTCAAGCTTTGACGGGGCTGTTCAGAAATATGCAGATGTTTTTGCCAACGTGGAAAATGCTCCGATTAAACTAACCTTCAATGCAAACATTCAACCTAAATAATCAGATATGGTAACATTATTTTTACAGGCACCTGCAGGAGGGTCTTCCCCAATGATGCTGATCATGATGGGCGTCATGTTTGTAGGATTTTATTTCCTGATGATCAGACCTCAGATGAAAAAGCAGAAGCAGGAGAAAAAATTTCAGGATGATCTTAAAGTAGGAAGCAGAGTGGTGCTGACTTCAGGTCTTCATGGAAGAATTGCTCAGATCCAGGAGGACGGAATCGTTATTGAAACCCTATCCGGAAAATTAAAATTCGAAAAAGCTGCTATTTCGAGAGAATTTACAGCGGCCAGATTTGGTGATAAAGCGATAGCAGCTACTGATAAAAAAGAAGTTATTGATACTGAAAAAAAATAAATTTCAGTTTGATATTATTATAAAACGGCGCGGTGACCAAAGGTCACCGCGCCGTTTTTCAAGTATGATCCTTATGAAAATCTACAGCTTTTTTTAATTGTTTTTTTAAATTTTAAAAAGTCAGGAGACCGATGTATTTAAATGATTGTTCGTGATTGTCAGATTAGCGTAATTCATGTTTTAAAAATATCTTTGCCCAATGAATCAAAACAAAACTAAAACCGTTCTTATACTCGGTGCCAATTCTGATGTGGCTAAACAATGTATTCTGCAATATGTTGAAAAAGGCTTTGAGATTATAGCTGCATCCAGGAATACCGACTCTCTGAATGATTTTGTTGAAAAAAATAATCTGGCATCAGCAGTTTCCGTTATGTATTTTGATGCTGCGGATTTTGATTCCCATCAAAGGCTTTATGATGAACTTCCTGTTCAGCCTCATGTTGTTGTGTATGCTGCAGGGTTTTTAGTTGAAAACTCAGAAGCTTTAAGAAATTTTCAGGGTACGCAGCAAATGATGCAGGTCAATTATATGGGCGGTGTTTCTATTCTTAATATTGTTGCAGCCGACGGAAATAACGGGAATTTAGAAAGAATTATTGGACTGTCTTCGCTTTCAGGGGTAAGAGGAAGGAAAAGTAATTTTGTTTATGGAAGTACAAAAGCTGCTTTTACCACCTATTTAGCAGGTTTGAGACAGGAATTACGGGGAAGGAATGTAAAAGTCAATGTTTTGATCAGTGGATATATTAATACAAAAATAAATGCTGGTCTGGATCTTAATAAAAGCCTTTTAATGGAACCTGATTATGTGGCGGAACATATTATTAATGCAGGAAATTCTTTTACAATCGTTCCCAATTTTAAATGGAAAATGATCTATTTTATTTTGAAAATTCTGCCGGAAAGTCTGGTAGCAAAATTGCCTTAAGGTTTTAATTTTGAATATTTTTGCAGAAAACTATGAATGGTTTCAAATTCGTCAGCCATTACTTCAGTTTTATTTACAATGAAGTTTACATTTGAAATGGGATTAATTAATAAATGATTATCCTTTAAATCATAGGTTGTTTTTTCCCAAATCGAACAAATGGTGTTAAATGGATTCTTAAATTCAATCTCCTTATCATTGAGTCGTATATGAGAAATTTCAGATTTTAATTTATATTCGGCAATAATTTTCTCTACTTCTACTTTAAATTTCTTTTTTGAGACAAAATACCGATATGTTATAATAAGGCAGGATCCACCAAGGAAAATTCCAATGTATTTTATAATGTAATACAGTAGATTTGTGTTAAAGTTTTCTATCGGATAAAAACCTAAGAAAAGAAATACAACAGTTATAACAATAATTCTGGTTCTAAACTTAAAAACTTTATCCCAGACGTATTTAAAGTAAAAATTCTGATTATCTCTTTCATTTTTTTCGTTAAAGGAAAGGTTAATTATAATATCCCCGTTCATTGTTATTATTTATATGACCAAAAATATCAAATTACTTCGCATCCTGCAACAATTCCAGTGCCTTCATCATATCGATTCCCTTTCCTAAAACAGGCTTAAAAAGATCTCCTTTAGCTTTAATTCGTTGCAAAGCATTTTCTATGTTAAAGTCTGTCGGCTTCAATCCTTTTTTTAATTCGTCCCATTCCAGCGGCATAGAAACAGCAGCTCCTTCTTTCGGTCTCAGACTGTACACGCTTGCCAAAGTCTGACCCTGCCGGTTCTGAAGATAATCAAGGTAGATTTTTTTATCGTCTCTTTTCTGAAGGCTTCTCTCCAGTGTCGTTATTTTCGGAAGTTTATCATTGACCTGCTTCATCAGGATGTGAGCAAAATCTTTGACCTGGTCATCATCATAACTGCCACCCATAGGAATATAGATGTGAATTCCTGTGCTTCCGGACGTTTTACAGTACCCTTTTATTTTAATTGCATCCAACACTTCTCTGACCTGTTGAGCGGTCTCAATCACATGATCAAAAGAATTTTTCTTTGAAGGGTCTAAATCCAGAACCAGATAATCGGGATGGTCAAGATCAGGAAGAGAGGAGTTCCACGGGTTGAAATCAATGCAGCCAAGATTATTAAGATAAGCCATTGTCGCTTTGTCATTACAGATGGCATAATCAATATACTTATCAGTAGATTCTGAATGGACTTTTGTCGTTTTGATCCAGTCCGGAAAAGTATCACCGGTATCTTTCTGATAAAACCCTGACTGATCAATTCCACTTGGGAAACGGTTCAGTGAAAGAGGGCGGTTTTTCAAATGAGGCAACAGGTATTCAGCCACAGACTGGTAATATTCCACAACATCTCCTTTGCTAATTTTATCTTTGGGAAAATAAATTTTATCCTGATTGGTGAGTTTTATTTTGTGTCTGTTCAACGTAATTTCTGTGTCCTTTTCATCACCGTTGTCTTCTTCAATCTTTTTTTTAGTTGACATATCCTTAGGGTTTTTATCTTTTTGACTTGATATATTCATCTCATCCGTATTCTTGTCTTCCCGCAGTGCTACGAAAACAGGATGGCGGAACATGCCGTCTTTAGTGATTTCCGAGTATTTGATTTCGCAGACTAATTCAGGCTTTACCCACGTTACGGGCATATTGGTCTTTGGGATGGTTTCAAAAGGTGCGTCTTTCACTTCTGTTTTTTTAAGTTTCAGATGCAGTTGATTTAGCAATTCGTTATTAAAACCGGTTCCGGTGTGTCCTGAATAAATAAGTTTGCCTTCTTCATATTTACCAAGAATTAGTGCTCCAAAACCCTGACGGGAACCTTTTGGTTCAGTAAAGCCACAGATGACAGCTTCTTCCGTATTGGTAAATTTTATTTTGAGCCAGTCTGTACTCCTTGAATTTTCACTGTAGATGCTGTCCGATTTTTTGGCAATCATTCCTTCAAGCTGCATTTTTTTCATCTGATCAAAGAAATCAATCCCTTTTTCAGGAACGTGGTCACAAAATCTGATCAGATCCGTTTCAATGAGTGCGTCTTTTAACAGTTCTTTTCTCTGTATCAGTGGAAGTTCTTCTGTCGAATGGCCATTAAGCCAAAGGAGATCAAAAACCTGGTATGTTAAAGCCAGATTGGGATTGTCACCTATCTGCTGTAGTAACTGAAAACTCGGTTTGCCATTTTCATCGTATGCGACAATTTCGCCGTCAAGAATCATGTTATGTTTCTGTTGTTTCAAATCGTTGGAAATGATATCAAACTTTGATAAAAAGGAAATTCCGTTTCTGGAATAGAATAGGGGAAGCTTTTTGCTCATATCTGCCACGGCCCGGTAGCCGTCCCATTTAATTTCAAAAAGCCAATTCTCGTGGTCGAAAGGTTTTTCAAAAGATTTTGCCAGCATGGGCCTGATGAAAGTTTCTAATTTTTTTTCATCCCCTAAAGAATTGAATTTTTTAAACTTTGATTTGGTGTCAGATTTTATGATTTCTTTCTGCTGCTTTTTGGGCTTTTTTTTTCCTCGATGAATTTTGAAACTAATGATTTCGGCGAAACGTTATCTTCTGCATCATATTCATCTTTTGCAAATTTATCTTTATGCTTAATCAAAAGCCATGCGTTGTTTTCTGCATTTTTCATTTTAACCAAAGCAAATTCTCCTTTCAGTTTTTTACCATGTAAAATGAATTTAAGTGACCCTGATTTCAGTTCCTTTAATAATTCTTTTTCATCCGATAGTTTACTGGTATCATCCAGAGGTTCATAAGTTCCGCTGTCCCAAACTTCGACCTGTCCGGCCCCATAATTTCCGTCAGGAATATTTCCTTCAAAATCTTTGTAATCGTATGGGTGATCTTCTACCATCATCGCCAACCGTTTGTCATCTGGATTTAATGACGGCCCTTTCGGAACTGCCCAGCTTTTTAGAACGCCTTCCATCTCCAAACGAAAATCATAGTGGAGTCTTGACGCAGCATGTCTCTGTATTACAAAAATAAGCTGATTTTCACTTTTTTTTGTTTTTCCTTTAGGTTCGGTTGTTTCGTCGAACTTTCTTTTTTCGTTATAATCTTTAAGTGCCATGATCAGGAAGCATTTTTAGATTTCGGACTTTGTAAGCTTGCTTTCAGCTGAGCCATTAAATCAACCACTTTACCTTGTTTTGCAGGTTCTGATTTTTTCAGTTTTACTGATTTTCCTTTGGCTTTTTTTTTGATGATTTTAAGCAGCTCTTCCGAATAGGTATTTTTGTAAAACGAAGGATCAAAAGATTCAGAAAGCTGTTCGATGAGATTTTTAGCCATCTTTAATTCAGCAGGTTTCGGAGCTTTTTTAGCAGGAATTTTCAAATCTTTGTAATCTCTTATTTCCTGATCAAACCGTAATCTGTTTAATACTAAAACGTCATCATTATAAGGACGGATCATTCCGATAGCTTCCGAATCGCGTAAAACAAATGTTCCGATACCCACCATTTTTGTCTGTTGCAGGGCTTTGATTAAGAGCCGGTAAGCATTTTCGCCGTTTTTTTGAGGTTCCAGAAAATAAGGTGTCTCAAAATAAACAGAGTCTACTTCAACTTCTTTTACAAAATGTTCGATGCCCAGGATTTTTGTTTTTTCAGGGCTTGCAGCTTCGTAATCTTCATCTTCTAGAACGACATATTTATCGTCGATCAAAAAACCTTTTACGATATTTGCCCACTTGACTTCCTTTCCCGTTTTTTCATTGACTCTTTTGAATTTGATATTGGAAAAATCAGATTTATCCAGCATATCGAGATCCAGTTTGCTGGTTTCTGTTGCAGAATAAATCTTTACAGGAATATTGACTAAGCCAAAACCAATGGCACCGTTCCAAATTGCTTTCATTGTCTTTCTTTTTTTGTAAAACTTACAATGATTGTGCCGTGGGAATATTACATGGTCCCTGTTCTAAATTAGAAGATAATAAATTTAGTAGTCGAATTAAATCAAAAATCAACACAGAAGTAAAGCGAAGACTTAATCTCCGCTTGTATTTAAGTCAGTTTGAGTTTTCTCTTTCTGTCCCGTTTTTGTATATAATCTAAAACAGCATCTTTCGTCGTCAACCAATTTCTGCCTTCTTTGAAAGCGTCAATTTTCCCTTGCCTTGCGAGCAAACTCACATATTCCTGTCCATATGGAATATTTGGTTCGTTCACAATATCAGAAATACTCTGATAATCATCGTAAGTATTGTTTAACGAACCTAAATATATGTCTAAACTTCTCTCCAAAGCCTGTAAAATAAGCAAAACCAATTTCGAATAATTCCCATTATTTGCAAAGTTCAGAGCATCGTAATATTTTTTCCTGTCGTTTTTAAGAATGATTGCAGGCGGAAAACCCTCTTTCATCAACAATAAATTAAAAAGCAAACGGGCAGTTCTTCCATTTCCATCAAAAAAAGGATGAATCCAAACAAAGCGATGGTGAAAAATGGCAGATTTTAAAATGATATTCATGTCAAAATTGTTCGTCCAATCAATTAATTCGGTGATGTATTCATCAATTTTCAAAGCGTTTGGCGGAACAAAATTCGCTCCGGAAATCCTTACACCCGAAGTTCTGAAACGACCGGCAAAATCTTTTTCAATTTTTTGAAGAACCAATTCGTGAATATTTAAAATATCGGTTTCCTTCAAAATATAGCTATCCGATATTAAGCTCTCCACCAATATAATTGCTTCCTGATGATTTAAGGCTTCGAAATGTTCCCGTAAAGATTTTCCTTTGATAGTAAAACCTTCTTCGATAACCATTTTGGTTTCCTGAAGCGTCAAAGTATTCCCTTCAATACTGTTCGAATTGTAGGTCCATTCAATCATCAGACTTTCTTTTATGCTTTTCAGAGCATAGGTCGGGATAGGGCGTAACTGATCTAATTCCTCTTTTTTCTGCAGAATTCTTTCGAGTTGTTTTTCTAAACCTTCAAAGTGATAAGGATATTCTTGCCATTTCATCTTATGCTTTTTTGTCTGTATTTATATGTCAGATGCAACGTCTATAAAAGATTACGAATTTTTAATCAGAATTTTATCAGACGTTTCATAATGATAAATTTACGATTTTATTTTAATATCGGATATATGAATTATAAGATATATCCGATATTAATATTTTTTAGAAATAAAATTACACCTTCAGGGTCGGGGAAATAATTTTGATGAAATTTTAGTTTCAAAAAATTACTGCTGCGAATTATGATAAGCAATCGCAACATGAATTTCAAAATAAGAAAAATCATCGCCTAATTCTTCTTTAATCGCTTTTAATGACGGAATGGATTGAGATTTGGCAATCTCAAGGATAGGTTTTATTTTGTTGACGTCCATTAATTCGCTTGGTTTTATCGCTCCCGATTCTACATATTTTGCCAAATGATTTTGGATAGTGTTAATCGATAGACTTCTGATCTTTACAATTTCCTCAACACTGTGATGTTGCTTGTATAGTTCAAAGGTGGTTGCAAAAGTTCCTGATGTACTTTTAGCTGCTTTCTTTGGTGCACGTGCTTTTTTAGGTTTTTTCTCCGAAATTTTACTGCCTACATTATTCTTCCTGCAAAACTCGATAATTGTTGGAAGAAATATATCTCCATACTTCTCTATCTTAAAAACTCCGAAACCACTGATCTGATTCAATTCTTCTTTTGAACTAGGCAGATAAGATGACAATTCCAGCAAAGTCGCATCAGAAAAAATGACGTAAGGCGGAACATTTTCACGCTCGGCAATTTCCCTTCTTAAAGTTTTCAGTTCTGCAAAAAGTTCTTCATTTGCATCGATATCAGGAGTGAAATAATCAGTTTCTATTTCTGCAATGGTGACAGCTTTTGCTCGTTCTTTTACTTTCTGAAAGATTATTTTTTTATTTTTAAATAAAATTAATCTGCTTTCTTCATTTAATTTCAAAACAGGAAATTCCTCATTCGATTCATACAGGAAACCTTTGATGAGCAACTGAGTTATTAAGTTTTGCCAATAGTTTTTATCCTGATTAATTCCTACGCCATAAGTAGGCAAACTGCGCATGTAGTCTGTAATTTTAACACTTTGCGAACCCCGCAGAAAATCAATAATTAGTGTTTTTCCGTAACGTTCTTTCAATCTGTAGACTGCGCTCAATAATTTCTGAGCATCAGCCGTTGCATCAAAAGTTTCAAAATCACTGAGACAATAATCGCAGGAATTGCAGCTGCCATCGTGCTTTTCGCCGAAATATTCCATCAGATACTGTCGTCTGCATTTTTGCATTTCGGCAAAGTCGGACATCTGTTTCAGCTTTCGCAGCATCAGTTCAGATTGCTCTTTATTGCCTTCTATCATTGCAAATCGTTTGAGTTTCATCACATCCGCATTTGAATAAAACAAAATCGCTTCACTCGGTAAGCCATCTCTTCCGGCTCTTCCCGTTTCCTGATAATAACTTTCTATATTTTTGGGCAAATCTGCATGCATCACAAAACGGACATTGCTCTTGTCGATTCCCATCCCGAACGCAATCGTAGCCACCATTACGCGTGTTTTGTCCTTCAAAAAATCTACCTGCACTTTTGCCCTTTCGACAGAAGAAAGTCCGGCATGATAAAAAGCCGAGTTGATGCCGTTTTCTCTCAGCTTATTCGACATTTCTTCAGTTCCTTTTCTTGATAAGCAGTAGATAATACCGGAATCGTCCGGATGCTCGTTATGGTACTGAATGATGTTTTGTAGAACAGATTTTTTCGGCTGAACAAAATATTTGATATTGGCTCTGTCAAAGGAAGAAATCAAAACCAGAGGTTCCTGAAGATTGAGTTGTTTGCTGATGTCCTTCCTTGTAATTTCGTCTGCACTTGCCGTCAAAGCGATGATTGGAATTTCTGGAAACTGTTTTTTTAAACTATTTAAAAACAAATAATCGGGACGGAAATCGTGCCCCCAATGCGAAACGCAATGCGCTTCATCAACCGCAAACAGGGAAATATTCACGTCATTCAGAAACTTTAAAAATGCTCCATTATCTGCACTCAGTTTTTCGGGCGCAATATATAAAAGTTTGAGCTGACCGTTTTTTAATTGATTAAAAGTTTCATTTTGTTCAAATGATGACATCGAAGAATTGATATACGAAGCAGAAATGCCATTTACGCGTAAAGCATCAACCTGGTCTTTCATCAAAGCAATCAACGGAGAAATCACGATGGCGGTTCCCTCCAAAATCAACGCCGGAACCTGATAACATAGCGATTTTCCACCACCAGTTGGCATCAGAACAAAGGTGTCTTTTTTTAAAATTACATTATCAACTGCATTGGCTTGCTGAAGGCGGAAGTTGTCGTAGCCGAAGTATTGCTGTAAGATTTGCAAGGGAGATTTCATCATTTAAAATTTTGTGTTTAAGTAAAATTAATAAATTCTGATTAATTTTTGATTCTACCTTTTTAATTTAGTGAAAAAAAAGCTCATAGCCGAAAAAACAATGAGGTCTTACTTTGACTTAGGATTGCTTTTTCTCATTGTTTTTTACTCATAAATACAACTTCCTTTTAATATATCTGCAAAAACTTTCCAGTCAATCTTTTCTAAGTCAATATCCTGATTTGTATTTTTGTGATATCCATCAATGTCTCCAACATAACGAGACATAGCTTCCAGATAGTCTTTAATGGTTTTGTTTCCCATTGTTCTTTATTCTCAATGAAATTTAATCTTAGATTTTCTACGAATTGAATGAATTCTGATTTACTCATAATTATTGCAAATCAATAGTATCTTTTTGAATATAGTCGAATTTAGAAGTTCTTATATCTCCAATATCGGAGTCCATGTAATACTTTTTAGAAATAATGATATATCTGTTTTTTTCATAACAGTGTCTGATGATTTCAATAGGAATAGTTTTATTATTTTCCAAATTTATAAAACCGTTAAAATGGTCACACCGGTAACGTCCCTCCGTTCCTTCAATATTATTGAAAACATCATTTAAATCATTCTTACTAAAGAATATTCCATTTATTTCAGCATTGATAATTTTGTTGTGTTTTAAAGTGTTATGAAAATCGAATTTTATGATTTGTTTTCCACCTAAAAAACAAATAGTACTTACTGCAATCAGAGTTCCTGCAATGTAAAAATTCTTAGATTTTCTCTGAAACTTCTCGCATTACATCGGGAGGATAATAAAGCATTTTCTTTGCGAAACTTATTAATAAATAGATGGCTCCAATTATTGCAGTAATAAATCCAATAGCCGAAAGTATTTGGATAAGTATTTTCATAATAAAAAAGCGGAGAAAAAATCTCCGCTTCTAATTTATGCTTTTAAATTTAATCTCAGTTCAAGCTCATCAAGCTGTTCGTCAGCAATTGCAGCCGGTGCGTCGATCATGACATCCCGTCCTGAATTGTTTTTAGGGAAAGCGATGTAATCTCTAATCACTTCGTTTCCGTCAAGAATTGCGACCAGACGGTCAAATCCGAAAGCTAAACCACCGTGAGGCGGAGCTCCGTATTTGAAGGCATTCATTAAGAATCCGAATTGGGCTTCTGCTTCTTCTTTCGAGAATCCTAACAAATCAAACATTCTCGACTGTAGATCTCTGTCGAAAATTCTGATAGAACCTCCGCCGATTTCGTTTCCGTTCAAAACCATATCGTAAGCATTAGCTCTTGCTTTTCCGGGATCAGTTTCCAATAAATGAATGTCCTCAGTTTTTGGAGAAGTAAAAGGGTGGTGCATGGCATGGTAGCGTCCGCTTTCTTCGTCGAATTCTAATAATGGAAAGTCAACCACCCAGAGAGGCGCGAAAACATCTCCTTTTCTTAGTCCCAAACGGTTTCCAAGCTCCATTCTAAGTGCGGAAAGCTGTGTTCTTACTTTGTGCTCATTTCCGGAAAGGATCAACATCAGATCTCCTTCTTTTGCTCCGAATTTTGCGATGATTTTTGCCAGGTCTTCTTCATTATAGAATTTATTCACGGAAGAAGTTTTTACGCCATCATTCTGGAATTTAGCCCAAACCATTCCTGAAGCTCCGATCTGTGGTCTTTTTACCCAGTCAACAAGTTCATCGATCTGCTTTCTTGTATATTCTGCACATCCTTCAACATTGATTCCGACCACCAATTCGGCATCATCAAATATTTTAAAATCTTTACCTTTAACTAAATCATTCAGCTCCACGAATTCCATTCCGAAACGGATATCCGGTTTGTCATTTCCGTATTTCTGCATTGCATCGGCAAATGTCATTCTTGGGAAAGTTCCGAATTCCTGACCGGTAATATCTTTAATCAATGTCTTCGTCATTCCCTCAAAAACATTCATGACATCTTCCTGATCAACGAACGCCATTTCGCAATCGATTTGTGTGAATTCCGGCTGTCTGTCTGCTCTCAGATCTTCATCACGGAAACATTTTACAATCTGGAAATATTTATCCATTCCGCCTACCATCAACAACTGTTTGAAGGTCTGTGGAGACTGTGGCAGTGCATAAAACTGTCCCGGATTCATTCTGCTCGGTACAACGAAGTCCCTTGCTCCTTCTGGAGTGGATTTAATCAGAACAGGAGTTTCAACCTCAATGAATCCTTCATCCGAAAGATAATTCCTTACTTTCTGCGCCATTTTGTGACGGAAAATCAGTTTATCTCTTACCGGAGCTCTCCTGATGTCCAGGTAACGGTATTTCATTCTCAATTCTTCACCACCGTCTGTTTCATCTTCTATCGTAAAAGGAGGAAGCTGGGATTCATTAAGAACCGTTAATTTGTCAACTAATATTTCAATTTCCCCTGTTGGAATATTAGGGTTTTTGCTGACTCTTTCAATAACTTTTCCGGTAACCTGAATCACAAATTCACGTCCCAGTTTTTTAGCATTCTCCATCAATTCCGCTGAAGAACGGTCCTGATCAAAAACCAGCTGCGTAATTCCGTAACGGTCCCGAAGATCTATCCAAATCATAAATCCTTTATCACGGATGGTCTGTACCCAGCCTGAAAGGGTAACTTCTTCATTAAGATTTTTGAGAGATAATTCTCCGTTGGTGTGCGATCGAAACATACTAATTTGTTTAAAGTTTTGAATTTAAGTTTAAAGTTGAGTGTAAGACTCGAAACAACAAACTGGAAAGTTTGAATTTTCCGTGGGCAAAGATAAGATTTTTGGGGGGTATAGAAACAAAAAAACTTCCGTGATGGAAGTTTTATAGAATTTTATATTATTAAATTTTGATTACAAAATTTTAGCCAGCTGCGTATGATTGTTTTTTAATGCAATTTCTTTTGCAGTCTCTCCGTTTGAGTTTTTTAAAGACTTACTGGCTCCTTTTTTCAGCAATGCTTTTGCCATTTCGGATCTTCCATACGTAGCAGCCTTCATCAGTGCAGCGTCGCTTCCGCAGGTTCTGTTGATATCTGTTGTGTTGTTAATTAAAAAATCGAAAATATTTTTTTTATCATATTGTACGCTTAGAGTCAAAAGGTCATAAGATCTCTCTTTTATATTAAAACATTTGTTATAATCATCTTTTGTAAATACATTTTTAAATTCCTGAAGGTTGTCTGTCTGGAAAATTCTCAGTTGATCAGCAGGCATTTCCTGCGCGAAAAGACTGTTGGCGAAAATTGAGATGGCAATAAGTAATGTAGCTGATATAATTTTTCTCATAGTTTCTTCTCTTATGAAATACAAATCTAAATATTTTTTTCATATATCAGGATAATTTATTATTCCTTTATTTTAAGATAAATAATAGAAAGTGTATTTTGATAACATTCTGCCGGGATTGATTTTATTCCAAAAGTTTAGCAACTTCCGTCTTTTCATATTTTTTAGCATAATCAAGAGCACTATATCCACGGTCGGTTTTTATTTCTTTCTTTGCCCCATAATCTAAAAGTTTTTTTGCAAGATCAGTATTCCCATATTTTGCAGCGAACATCAATGGGGTTTTCTCGTCGCATACTTTCTCTAATGAAGCCTTTTCATCGATAAGCTTTTGGAAAACCTTTCTGCTGTTTAACTTAATTGACAATGCCAAAAAAGAATAAGAATTATTTTCATTCTGATAACACCGGTCAATATTTTCTTTATTAACGATGGTTGAAAAATCTGATACATCATCGTATCTTAACATTTTTTTCTGCTCATCACTGAGTTCCTGCCCTGAGTAAGAGGTGAACACTAAAAGTGATGCTGATAGGATTAGTTTTTTCATTGTACTATAGGTTTAATTAAGGTTTAAATTCCAAAAGGTCTCCGGGCTGGCAATCCAATGCTTTACAGAGTGCTTCAAGCGTAGACAGTTTCACCGCTTTTGCTTTGCCTGTTTTTAAAATAGAAAGGTTAGCCTGTGTGATCCCGATTTTTTCTGCAAGCTCCTGCGACTGCATCTTTCTTCGCGCCAACATGATGTCAACGTTGATAATTATCGGCATAATTTATATTGTTAGATCGTTTTCTTCCTGCATCATTTTTCCTTTTGCAAATATTTCTTTAAGAAAAATAAACAGACATCCGGTGATGATAAACAGAAGTGGAGGGTTTAAATTAAAATTTTCTGAAGAGGTAGATAAATCTATTATAAAATGGATTGTTCCAAAGCATAATAATCCAAAACCTAAAATTTTGAAATTTCGAACTGCTTTGTCAGTGAAAAACTGGTCTTTTGAAAGTTCAATCGAAATTTTAAAAACAATAATTAGTATAAAACATACAGAAATAAGTCCTACAAATGCAAGTGATATGCCTTCCAGAGAATTTTCAGCAGACAGAACCATTGTTGAAAAAGGATAGTGAAATTGAATCATATCATTTTTTCCTGATTGATTATGGTTAAAGGAAATATAACGGTTTTGCGCTCCCGTTATGGTGTAAATGATCATCAAAAGCAGGATCCAGAGAGATAGTATTGAAAATCCTACGGTATAGATCCCAAATGGATATTTAATCCAGTAAAGAAGTGAATTTTTTCCGGTAATATTCATATCAATAATTGTTTATTTATTGCAAAGATATAATTAATTATTGTTTTGCGATAAATAATTGTTGTTTATTTTATTTGAAATTACATTTGTTGAATTTGTATTTTAGTGCGATTTAATTTTAGCATGAAAAAATATTTAATTTTTTTGAAAAAAGCTTTCAGCGAAGAAGACACTGATTACACCAAAATCAGCATTAGAAGTGCTGTATTACTTTTAGCAATTCCTATGATGCTTGAAATGGCTATGGAATCCGTCTTTGCTCTGGTTGACCTTTATTTTGTCGGTCATCTCAAAGAAAGTGGTTTCGCTATTCAAACAGTGGGTCTTACAGAATCTGTGCTTACCATCATCTATTCGATTGCTATCGGAATGAGTATGGCAGCAACGGCAGTTGTGGCCAGAAGAATTGGTGAAAAAAATCCCGAACAGGCTTCCAGAAGTGCTGCACAGGTAATTTCGGTGTCGTTTATTATAACCTCTCTTTTGAGCGTATTGGGAGTAATTTACGCAGAAGATATTTTGATTTTAATGGGTTCAAAACCGGATGCTGCAAAGTACGGCAAAGAATTTACACAAATTATGATGGGAAGCAGTGTGATTATTATGCTGCTCTTCTTAATTAACGGAATCTTCCGAGGTGCGGGAAATGCCGCCATCGCCATGAAAAGTTTATGGATTGCCAATATTGCCAACATTATTCTTTGCCCCCTTTTAATACGGGGCTTGGGTCCGATCCCTGCAATGGGTTTAACAGGTGCTGCAGTGGCAACAAGTATTGGAAGAAGTTCCGGAGTGCTTTATCAGCTTTATCATATTTTTATTGCTGATTCTTTGGTAAGGATCAGGACTATTTATTTTAAACCTGATTTTAAATTAATCACTTCCATCTTGAAGATAGCCATGCCGGGAATTTTGCAGTTTGTTATTGCCTCCTGCAGCTGGATCTTTCTTGCACAATTGGTTGCGACAACGGGAGGAAAAGACGCTTCCGCAGGTTATCAGACCGCTCTCCGGTTAATGATGTTTTTTATGCTTCCGGCTTGGGGGTTGAGTAATGCGGCTTCCACATTAGTCGGGCAGAATATGGGAGCGGGTGAAATGTTGCGCGCAGAGCAGTCTGTAACGAAAACGGTAAAATACAATGTGATTTTTATGCTTTTGGTGAGTTTGCTGTTTTTTATTTCAGGAGATTTTCTTGTTGGATTTTTTACAGAACAGATTGAAATTAAGAATTATGCCAAAAATGCATTACACATCATGAGCATAGGTTTTGTTTTTTACGGAATAGGCATGGTGACTATGAATGCCTTCAATGGAGCAGGTGATACCTGGACGCCTACCTGGCTCAATTTTTTGGGATTTTGGATGTTTCAGATTCCTTTGGCATATGCGCTTTCAAAATATTTTCAACTGGGACCTAAGGGTGTTTTTATATCTGTTCCAGTGGCAGAAACATTCATTACCGTTATTGCATTTATTTTATTTAAAAAAGGAAAATGGAAGAATGTGAAAGTGTAAATTTTTATTTGTAATATATTAACGGCAAATTTTTGAATTGTTGTTCTTAATGCGTAACTTGTGATAAATAAATTATAACATTATGGGAAAAGGAGACAGAAAGTCAAGAAAAGGAAAGGTAATTTTAGGAAGCTACGGAAAGAAAAGACCGAGAAAAGCTTCAAAATCTTACTCAGCAACTGCTGAAAAGCCTAAAGACTAAAAACAAAAATGACCGTAGAATATATTTACGGTCATTTTTTATTTTTAAGATAAATTTTATTTTCCTCCAAAAATGTCACCAAATCCTCCTTGCTGCTGTTTTTGCTGTTGACCTCCGTTACCAAGTATGCTTCCCAGAATATCATTTAACGGATTTTCTGAAGATTTTGACTGTCCATTTCCTAATACACTTCCAAGAATGTCATTTAAAGGATTAGACTGTTGCTGTTGAGCCTGATTCTGAGCGCCTCCCAGGATTCCGCCTAAGAGATCTCCGAGGCCTCCGGATCCGACATTGCTCTGCTGTTTTTCTTTACCTATATATCCCATAATTACAGGGGCGAGCATTGCCAGAACTGGTCCTATTTTATCAATAGAAATTCCCGTATTTTGTGATAACTGATTCTCAACGTTATTTTTCTGATTTCCAAATATGTGAGAAAGGATTGATCCTCCTTCTTCCTGCCTGTTGTCAAGCTGCGAAGGATCTTCTAAAATACTTCCGTCGTGGTCTTTATCCAATGCACTGTTCAGTGCTTCAGCTTCTTTAGCATCCTGAGATTTGTTTCGAAGATATGAGATGATGAGCGGGGTAGCTACTGCCAGTAGGGCAATAATCTGATTTTTACTGATTCCGAATTTGTTTTCAGCCTGCTCAGCTACCTGATTTCCTGTGTTTCCTGTCAAAAGATCGATTAGATTCATCTTTGTGTCTGTTATTTGTTAGTTTATGAATATTATCAAAAAATATTCCAACAATTCTCATATTGACTTTAATCACAAAGCTTATGCTTTTCAGCAGTATGTATGCCGTTAATTCTTAAAGATCGGAACATTTGAACAGGCTTCACCAAACATCAGTGATTTCACAATCGGTTTCAGCTGTTCTACCAATTCAATGTATGCATTTTCTGGAATTTCTTTATCAGAACAGCCTTTTACCAAAACTCTTTTTCCCTTTAATTCCTCAAAATCATGGGTCTGAATGGCATTGTGCATTAAAATGACCTCTAAATCTTCTTTATTTCCGAAAATTATTTTTTTTGTAACATCAGTTAATTTAGCAGTAATTAAAAAGTAAGCCCAAAGTGGAACAATAGCATCAGCTGAATTATAAATATATACATACTGATCATGATAATCTTCGGGATTAATTGCGGCAACTTTTTCACGGAAATCTTTTTCTTTGAGAATCATCTCCATGAACAGAAAATCTTTAAGATCAATGCCTTTTCTTATGCCTTTCGGAACCAAATCCGTAAGGTCAAAATTAACAAGTCCGCTGGAGGCGACTTTATTTTTTATTTCAAATTCTTCTGACATTTTTTTATGATTATCTTTGAAGCAAATTTACTTAATTATAATTTGAATTCTGATGACTGAAGCTTTCATTTTGATAGATAAAATCATTCATCATATATCCATGATCATCCATGAAATATTACATTATTGCCGGTGAAGCATCCGGAGATCTGCACGGAAGTAATTTAATGAAATCTTTAAAAAGTAAAGATTCTGATTCAGAATTCAGGTTCTGGGGCGGTGATCTGATGAAAGAACAAGGCGGGACGCTTGTTAAGCATTACCGTGATTTGGCATTTATGGGGTTTCTTGAGGTAGCGATGAATCTGAAAACGATTCTGAACAATATTAAATTCTGTAAAGCTGATATACGAAATAACATACCCGATGTTTTAATTCTTATCGATTATCCGGGCTTCAATCTGAGAATCGCAAAATTTGCGAAAGAACTGGGGATAAAGGTTGTTTATTATATCTCACCCCAATTATGGGCATGGAAAGAAGGAAGAGTGGAAATCATCAAAAAATACGTTGATGAAATGATGGTAATTCTTCCTTTTGAAAAAGAATTTTATCAAAAACATCATGTGAAATCTCATTTTGTGGGTCATCCTCTGCTTGATGCGATTTCTTCGCTGGATGATATTGATAAAGAAGGTTTTAAAAGAGAAAATGATTTAAATAAAAAAGAGATTATTGCTCTTCTACCCGGATCAAGGAAGCAGGAAGTCGAAAAGATGTTAGAGATTATGTTGTCTGTAAGACCTTATTTTGAAGATTATCAGTTTGTTATAGCAGGAGCGCCAAGTCTAGAAAAAGATTTTTATCAGAAATACGTAGATGAGAATGTGCATTTTGTTTCTAATAAAACCTATGATTTGCTGAGGTGTTCTAAAGCTGCTTTAGTCACTTCGGGAACGGCAACCCTTGAAACTGCTTTATTAAATGTTCCGGAGGTCGTATGCTATCGTGGCAGTAAGATTTCCTATGCTATTGCAAAAAGATTGGTAAAACATATTAAATATATTTCGCTTGTTAATCTTATTATGGATAGAGAGGTGGTTAAAGAGTTGATTCAAAGTGAATTAAATACTCAGAATCTTGTTAGGGAACTGCAGTTAATTCTTAAGGGGGAAGATAGAAATACAATGCTCTCAGAATATGAAATTTTACGCAGTAAGTTGGGAGGTAAAGGAGCAAGTGATCATGCAGCAGATATTATTTTAAAAATCAGATAAATTTTAAGGATAAGTTTTCAGATTTTTATTATTTTAGTCATACAAAATGATGAAAATTGAACAAACAGCCACTTCTTATACTGGTTTGCTGCTTTATCTCTGGAATTTTATTTCAGGATTACTTTTCTTTTGACAGAAATTTTATTTTTTCCACAGCAGTTTTCTGTGCTTTTATTTTTATATCCCGATTCTTCAAATCTTATTTAATCGCAAAAGTCAGCCTTCTCCTGCTTTTTGCTTTCTTTTTTGGATTGGGAATTAACCTGCATTATCTAAATTATCCGGAAGCACCCAAAAATTTCCCCAATTCTAATGAAAGGATTGCTTTTAAAGTTTCTCAAAAATTAAATTCTACTGATAAGAACAAAAAATATGAAATCTTTGCAAAGGCCGGAAAAGAAACTTTTAAGTCTGTTTTACTGATTCCAAAAGAAAGTAAAGAGCTTGATTTTGAGCATTATTACAGAGCTGAAACTTTTATAAGTCGGCCGAAACCTCCGGAGTATGATTTTCAGTTTGATTATTCAAAATATCTTCAGCGGAGAAATATTTTTTATCAGTGTTATAGTAATGGTGAGATTGCATCTACAGTCAGAACAGATCTTTCATTCGGTGAAAGAATACGTCAGGAAAGACTAGAGGTTCTGCGGCGCATCAATCACTCTCAAATGTCATCAAAAAGTCAGGAGTTTTTAAAAGGGATTATTCTTGCGGATCGTACAGAGACTGATTCAGAGACTTTACAGGATTTTAACCGATCGGGTCTGATGCATTTTCTGGCTATTTCAGGAACGCATGTTGTGGTTATTTTCGGAATGCTTTATTTTGTTTTAATGAAATTCCTGCCTTTAAGATTCAGGAAATCCGTTATTATCTTGAGTTTGATGTTTATCTGGATTTTTGCTTTGTTCATTGGTTTTGGAAGTTCGGTTGTACGTTCCTGTATTATGTTAACGGTTTATTTCATTTATGTGTTGCTACAAAGAAAATCGGATTTGCTGCATTCTTTGGCTCTTTCTGCTTTTGTAATTCTTATCATTGATACCCAGCAGTTATTTGATGTAGGATTTCAGTTGAGCTTTCTGGCAGTTTTAGGGATTTACTGGCTCAATCAGCCTATTTTAAAGTATTTACCCAGACAGGATAACTACCTGAAAAAAATCATCTTCAACACCATTTCCATTTCTCTTTCTGCCCAACTGGCAACGCTGCCTTTGGTTTTATGTTATTTTCATCAGTTCTCTTTTATTTCAATTATTGCCAACTTTTTCATCGTTCCTTTTTCAGAGGTAATTATCATCTTTTCTTTTTTAATGACCGGTTTGATGGCAGGAGGTTTTGATTTCGGGTTCATCAGCATGGTTTATGATTTTATTATTGAGCTGCTGTTGAACACAATCCATTGGTTTGCAGATTTTGAATGTTTCTTTTTTGAGAATATTTCGATGACTGGAGTTGAGGCTTTTTTGATGTTTGTTGTGATTTATCTTTTAAGATTTGTCATCGTCAGGCATACATTTAAAAATACCGCCAAGTTTACGTTATCAGTTTTGCTGTTTTTTATAATACGAACTTCCTGGAACATATATGAAAATCAACAGGAGGAAATTTTGGTATATCACTATAAAAGAGGCAAGGTGTTTTCTGTAAAGAAAGGGGATTCTGTCTGTTTCTGGGTTGAGAATATACATGAGTCAAAAAAAATTCAGCAGTATATTGTAAATCCTTATCTGTCCTCCCGCAGAATAAAAAATGTTGCTGTCAAAATACTTCCTTCTTCATCAGAAAAAGTTGTTTTTAACAACCGTATTTATGAATTGAAATAATTATTGATTTTTTAAAATTTTCCTGCATTACTGATGTTTTTCAATGTTATTTAGAAAGATTACAAACTGCCTAATAGTGAGATTTCTCACTTTTTAGTTTTATTAACATTCCTTAATTTTGTGGAAAATCAAATTTAAACTCAATATGGCAGGTTTAACAAGTTCTTCGATAGGCAGGAAATATGCTATGGCACTTTCAGCAATGTTTTTGCTGATTTTTCTGATCATGCATTTATCCACCAACATGACATCTGTTTTCAGTGAAGATGTTTTCAATTCAGCTTCTCATTTTATGGGGTATAATCCGGCGGTTCAGTTCCTGATGCAACCTATTTTAATGTTTGCTGTAATATTCCATTTTGTAATGGGATTCATCTTAGAAATAAGAAATAACAAGGCGCGTCCTATTAAATATGCCGATAACAAAGGTTCTGCTAACTCTACATGGATGTCAAGAAATATGATTATTTCCGGTGCTGTGATTTTAGCATTCCTTGTATTGCATTTTTATGATTTTTATTTTCCTGAAATGAACTATAAGTACATTCAGGCAAATACACCGGACGAAACCAGATATTGGGTAGAACTTCACCACAAGTTTCATGATCTTTGGAGAGTGATTCTTTATGTAGTTGCATTCGGATTGCTTGGTTTACACCTGGCACATGGATTCCAATCTTCATTTCAGTCAATCGGAGCTAGACATCCAAAATATACACCGGTGATCAAGGCGTTTGGAAATTGGTATTCAATCCTTATCCCGCTTGGTTTTATTTTCATCGCAGTTTTTCATTACGTAACTCAATAATTTCAATATACTAATATGAGTAAATTAGATTCTAGAATTCCAGCTGGTCCGCTTAAGGATAAATGGAAAAATCATAAAGACCATATGAACCTTGTTGCGCCTAACAACCGTGATAAAATTGATGTTATTGTTGTAGGTACAGGTTTGGCAGGAGGTTCTGCGGCAGCTACCCTAGCTGAGCAAGGATATAATGTAAAGGCATTCTGTTATCAGGATTCACCGAGAAGAGCGCACTCTATTGCAGCTCAGGGTGGTATTAATGCTGCTAAAAATTATCAGGGAGACGGTGACTCTACTTACAGACTATTTTATGACACTATTAAAGGTGGAGATTATAGAGCAAGAGAGGCAAACGTTTACAGATTAGCTGAAGTTTCTGCAAATATTATCGACCAGTGTGTTTCTCAGGGAGTTCCATTTGGTCGAGATTATGGCGGACAATTAGATAACCGTTCATTTGGTGGAGTTCAGGTTAAAAGAACATTCTACGCAAAAGGTCAGACCGGTCAACAGCTGCTGTTAGGTGCATATTCTTCATTAAGCCGTCAGATCGGAAAGGGAAGAGTGAAAATGTACAACCGTCACGAAATGCTTGAGTTGGTCATTGTTGACGGAAAAGCCAGAGGGATTATCGCAAGAAACCTGGTGACAGGTGAAATCGAAAGACACTCAGCTCACGCAGTTGTTATTGCATCAGGAGGTTACGGAAACGTATATTTCCTTTCAACGAATGCGATGGGTTCAAACGTTTCTGCAGCCTGGAAGATTCATAAAAAAGGAGCTTATTTTGCAAATCCTTGTTATGTTCAGATTCACCCGACCTGTATTCCGGTTCACGGGACACAGCAGTCTAAACTTACTTTGATGTCTGAATCTCTCAGAAACTCAGGAAGAATCTGGGTTCCAAAGAAAATTGAAGATTCGGTAGCCATCAGAGAAGGTAAGCTTAGACCGGAAAATATTAAAGAAGAAGACAGAGATTACTATTTGGAAAGAAGATATCCTGCATTTGGAAATCTTGTTCCTCGTGATGTGGCGTCCAGAGCCGGTAAAGAAAGATGTGATGCTGGTTTTGGGATAGAAAATAACGAAACTAAAGAAGGTGTTTACCTGGATTTCTCTACGGAGATCATGAAGAAAGGTAAAGAATCTGCCATTGAAAAACATATTCAGAATCCTACAGATCAACAGATTTATGATCTTGGAAAAGCCTGGATCGAAGAAAAATATGGTAACCTATTTGTGATGTACGAAAAGATTACTGCTGACGATCCTTATAAAACTCCAATGAAGATTTATCCTGCTGTTCACTATACAATGGGTGGGGTTTGGGTTGATTATAACCTGCAGTCTACCATTCCGGGATGTTTCGTAATTGGTGAGGCTAACTTCTCAGACCATGGAGCCAACCGATTGGGAGCTTCTGCATTGATGCAAGGTTTGGCAGATGGTTACTTCGTGCTCCCTTACACCATTGCAGACTATCTTTCTGCAGATATCAGAACAGGAGAAATTCCTACTGCTTCTGCTGAATTTGACGAAGCTGAAAAAGAAATTAAAAGCAAAGTAGATTTCTTTGTGAATAATAAAGGAACACATTCAGTGGATTATTTCCATAAACAATTGGGACACATTATGTGGAATAAGGTTGGAATGGGAAGAACTCCTGAAGGTTTGAGAGAGGCCATTGCAGAAATCGATGAAGTAAAGAAAGATTTCTGGAAGAATGTGAAAGTAATGGGTGAAGCTGAAGGAATGAATACAGAGCTTGAAAAAGCATTCAGGGTAGCTGACTTTATCGAATTGGGACAGCTAATGGCAATCGATGCTTTGCATAGAAATGAATCTTGCGGAGGGCATTTCAGAGAAGATCATGCTACTCCGGAAGGGGAAGCAGAAAGAGATGATGTCAACTTCAAATATGTTGGAGCGTGGGAATATCAGGGTGATGATATCAAGCAGGAAGTATTGCATAAAGAAGATCTGATCTATGACAATATCGAAGTTAAAGCGAGAAGTTACAAATAATCTCCAACCTATAAATATAAAATTATGAGTGCAAAAAAAGGCCTTCATCTTACGCTGAAAATTTGGAGACAGAAAAATACAAAGACTAAAGGTCAGTTTGAGACCTACAAAATATCAGATGTTTCTACAGATTCTTCTTTCTTAGAAATGTTGGACATTCTGAACGAAAATTTAATTAACGAAGGAAAAGAGCCCATTGCTTTCGACCACGACTGTCGTGAAGGAATCTGCGGGATGTGTTCTCTCTATATCAACGGAAGAGCTCACGGACCCGATACCGGAATTACAACCTGCCAGCTTCACATGAGAATGTTCAAAGACGGTGAAACGATCGTGATCGAACCATGGAGAAGTGCTGCTTTCCCTGTCATCAAAGATTTGATGGTTGACAGAAGCGCGTTTGACAGAGTAATGGCTGCAGGTGGATTTATTTCGGTAAACACTTCAGGAAATACTTTGGATGCGAATGCTATTCCTGTTCCTAAAGAAGATGCTGATAAAGCAATGGATGCCGCTGCATGTATCGGTTGTGGTGCCTGTGTAGCGTCTTGTAAGAATGGTTCTGCAATGTTATTTGTCGGAGCAAAAGTTTCTCAGTATGCTCTTTTACCTCAGGGTAGAGTAGAAGCTAAGAGAAGAGTTTTAAATATGGTGAAAGCCATGGATGAGGAAGGCTTTGGTAACTGTTCAAATACAGGAGCCTGTGAAGTGGAATGTCCTAAAGGTATTTCTCTTGAGAACATTGCAAGAATGAACAGAGAGTACCTGGCTGCTTATGCAGACAGAGGATAATCTGTTTTTAAAATATATTTTAAAGAGGTTTCAAAGTATTTTGAAACCTCTTTTTTTGCTGTAATTGTTAATTAAATTAAATTTTTATCTTCTAAAAATTCAAGTATTTCATCAGATGATAGTGAGAAGTAAGTCATAACTTTTAAAAAATAAAATAAAGTTATTTTTTCGGTGCCATTCTCAATTTTAGAAACTTTACTTTGAGGAATATCTAAGTCGATTGCTAAGGTTAATTGAGAAATACCTTTGTCTTCTCTTAACTTTCGTAGCCTGAAGCCAAAATCTTTTTCTGTTATTTTTTTCATAAATCATATTGTGTATTACAAAAATAAGAATTTATTTTAGTAGTACACATCTACCTTTTACATACCATACGAATATTCTAAAATAGAATAGGTTGCTTCAAATTTTCTTTACAAATTTGTTAAAGGTTTTTAGAGAAAAAGCCGGAAATACAAAATTTTATAAAAAAACATTATGAAAAAATTAAATGTTTCGCAAATGGAAAATTTGAAGGGAAGTGTATCACCCTTAGGTTGTATGGCTTTGGGAGCTGGGACAGTTCTATCGATAGGTTCGTTTGGTTTGCTTGGACCGGCAGCATATTCAGGTGTAGCTTATGGCGTACATAAAGGATGGTATAAAGAATGTTGGAACTCATAAAATTGAATAATCTTAAAAATAAAAAAATGAAAATACTAAAATTTGAAAATCTAGAAATTATTAAAGGAGGTGGTAAGAATAGAGATTGCATGATAAGAGGAGTTGGAATAGCGGTTGGGGTTCTGGCGGGTTTAGGTGGATTTGTACCAGGTTTTTTTATGGCTGGTGGAGTAGCTTCGACATCTTCGCATTGCTTTGAATTATAAGTTATAAAAAAGATACTGTAAAATATTACAGTATCTTTTTTGCCTACATTTAATATTTTATGTGACTATAAATGAAAATAGAAAATAGAATTTTACTTGGATTGTTAGGAATTATAGTACTTACTTTTTTAAGTGTTATTTTCTTAAAATATAGAATTCTGGAGAATGAATCTATAATTGATGTATTATTAATTTCAAATTTAGTACTCTCCAGTAGTCTTTTCTTTGACTTTTATAAAGAAAATAGAAAAAAGTAACACTTAAAAATTGTGTAAAATTATTACTATTTAAAGGCGTCTATATTAGCAGTAATTGCTAATTTGTTTTAAAAAAGGCTTGAAGTATTTTGAAACCTCTTTTTTATAGTAATTGTTAATTAAATTCAATTTTTATCTTCTAAAAATTCAAGTATTTCATCAGATGATAATGAGAAGTAAATCGTAACTTTTAAAAAATAGAATAAAGTTATTTTTTTTGGTATCATTCTCAATTTTAGAAATGTTACTTTGAGGAATATCTAAGTCGATTGCTACTGTTAATTGATAGATACCTTTGTTTTCTCTTAACTTTTGGTGCCTAAAGCCAAAAAAATTTTATGTATTTTTTTGAGTATTGCAAAAATAAGAATTTATTTTAGTAGTACAAATCTACATTTTACATACCATACGAATATTCTAAAATAGAATAGGTTGCTTCAAATTTTCTGTACAAATTTGTTAAAGGTTTTTAAAGAAAAGCCAGAAATACAAAGTTTTACATGGATGTCCGTTTTTAATCATAAAACTAAGATCATCAGTCATTTTGTCAATGACTATGTCGAATCTTCGAGTTCCGGAGCAATCTAAACTGCTCTATTTTCAGTGTGTTGAGATTCCTACAGAATGACAAACATACCGTTAAAAACTAAGTTATTACTAATTACGAACATTCATAAATTTTATAAAAAAAACGTTATAAAAAATTAAATTTTTCGAAGAGGGAAAATTTGCAAGGAGGCACAAACAGACAATACTTAATTGCTGGAGTTATAACTGTGTTATATAGAGTTGCTAGAGGTCTTGCAGGTGGACCTTGGGGAGCAGCAGCGGGGGGTATTGGTTGTGTTGCTAATGCAAATGGGTTAGGTTGTTATGGATAATAATTAAAAAAAATAGTAAAATGAAAAGATTAGAAATACAAAGACTTGAAAAAATAAATGGTACAACTTGTTTTCTTGCAGGTGTTGTAGGTTATAGGATTATAGCTATATCAGTAACAACGGCAAATGCTGGAATTCTTAAAAATTAATTAAATGTTAAAGACAAAAACTATTGTAATTATTTATGTTGTAATAATGTCCATTATTTTAGTATTGGATTTAGTATTAAAAATTTTATCTAAACAATGGCGTGTGTATTTAGCAGTAGTTAGTAATTTGTTCTTTGTTTTACTTGCAATCTATAGTATGATGTACAAAAGAAATAACAATTTAAAAAAATAAAATTCAGAAAGGTTTTTACCTCTCTTTTACATAAATGATGAAAAATTTTACAATTTTAATAATTGTCGTGTTATGTTATTTTCTACTGACATATTTTGATAAGACATACATTTCTACCAACTCTAAAATTTTCGATTTTCTTTCTAAAGATTACCCTGATTCTTTGGTGCAAAACTATATGGAAATTCAGAAAGAATGGTGGTGGGTAGGATACATAGTTACACCAATTTTCATTGGGATAAAAGTATTATTGGTAGCATTTTGTCTCAATTTTCTAAAAATAGTAAGTGAAACATTAGAGAAGGTGAAATTTTCTGATATCCTGTTTTTTGTTCTTGTCGCAGAATCAGTTTTCATCACAGCAGGTTTTTATAAATTTGTTAATTTCTACTTCATAGAGACAGATTATTCGCTAGAGTTAATACAAACATATTACCCGCTGTCGCTTATTAATTTCAAAGAAAGTATTTCTACAGAAAAATGGTTAGCCTATCCTTTGCAATTATTCAATTTTTTTGAACTGATTTATTGGTGTTTTTTAGCTTGGGGAGTCTGGGAGTTGGCTGACCAAAAAATAAGCTATCTAAAATCATTTGTTTATGTATCTCTTACTTACGGAATAGGTTTGCTGCTTTGGTCAGGGGTAATTTGTTTTCTTATACTTAGCGTTTCTTATTAATCCTTAAATTCTGTTTTTCAACTTCCATACCTCTTGAAAAACTCTTTAATAAAATGAAAAATAAAAGGTTAAAAATATTAGCTCTTACTGTTCCTGTATTGTTTATAGGAATAATGATTTACTTACTCGTCAATTTTCAAAATAAAAAAGCAAAAGTAGAAGTATTGCAAAATATTCCTTCTTTCGCTGTAAAAGATATTAATGGCAAGAATGTAACTCAAAATGATATTTCTCTCAATAATAAAATATTGGTTTATTTCGCTACAGACTGTGGATATTGTCAGTCTGAAATGCAAGAGCTTTCAAAAATAAACCATTTCCATAAAGATGTGCATTGGATCATGTTTAGTAGTCAAAGTAAAGAAGAAATTAGAAAATTTGCAGCAACATACAATCTGCAAAGTGTGGAAAATATAAAATGGTGTACAGACCCTAAAGCAGAAGTGTATTCAAAATTTGTGATGAAAGGAGTACCTTATTTTTTAGGATATAATTCTGAAAATAAACTTGTCCATAGAAGTACAGGTGCAATAAAAATTGAAAAAGTATTAGCAGATTTTAATGAAAAAAAATAAGGTAATTCAAAAAACGTTTTCTCTTCAAAAAGACCAGACTGATTGCGGTGTTGGATGTCTTCAGTCTTTGGTAAGATATTATGGTGGAGATGTCTCATTGGAGACTTTACGAGAAAAAAGTGGCACCGCCAAAACAGGAACTACGCTTTTGGGTCTGTACCAATGTGCCAAAGAAATAGGTTTTGATGCAGAAGGCTGTGAAGCAGATGTTATTGCTTTGATAGAGCATAATCAGCCTGTTATTTTACATGTGATCTTAGAAAACAAATACGAACATTATGTGGTTTGTTATTATAGAGATTCTTCAAAGAATAATCAATTTCTTATTGGAGATCCTTCCAAAGGTATAGAATATTGGAATAAAGAAAAACTAGAAGAAGTCTGGGTTTCCAAAACTTGTCTTACTCTGCAACCCAACGAAAGTTTTGAGAAAAATGGAACAACGGTTTCTAAGAAAAAGAAGTGGCTTTATAATCTTGTAAAACAAGATCAAGAATCTATTTATACAATTCTTATTTTGGGGGTGTTTACAACTTTGCTCGGTACGGCAATGTCTATTTTTTCGCAAAAATTGATAGATGATATTTTACCCAAAAGAAAACTCAATATTCTTTTTTTGAGTATTGGTTTTTTAAGCTTTCTTCTGTTTGCAAGAGTTATCATTCAATCATTGAGAGATTTTTATATCATAAAACAGAGCAAAGAGTTTAACCAAAGAATTAATAAATCATTTTTTAGTTCCTTGCTTCATCTTCCCAAATCTTTCTTTGATACAAGAAAAATTGGAGATTTTGTCGCAAGATTAAACGATACCCAAAGAATACAAAATGTAATAAAACATTTGATTACAAATACTGTTGTCGATATTTTAGGAGTATTGATTTCTATAGGTTTCCTATTCTATTATTCTTGGAAGTTGGCAGTACTCTGTTTGATTGTTTCTCCCATTATTTTTTATATTATATTCGGATTCAATAAAAAGATTGTCAAATCTCAAAAAGGAGTGATGCAGTCTTACAGCATTAATGAAGCAAATTATATTGATAACATAAGAGGAATAGATGTAATAAAAGGGTTGGGGAAACAAGATTTGTTTTTACAGAAAAATCTATTGATTTATGGAAATTTTCAAAACAAAATATTTGAGTTAGGGAAGGTAAATATTAAAATTACATTATACTCTGGCTTGGCATTAGTTGTTTTTCTCGTTACAATTTTGGGTTTTTCATCCTATAGTGTTTTAATCAAACAAATTAAAGTAGGTGAGATGATGGCTATTATTGGTATTTCTGGTTCCTTATTGGGAGCTATTACAAATCTAGCTCTGGTCAGCATACCTATTCAGGAGGCAAAAGTAGCATTCGACAGAATGTTTGAGTATGCTTCGATACCAAAAGAGAAATTGAATGGGAAAAAAATTGAAAATATTCAAAAAATAACAATT
This sequence comes from uncultured Chryseobacterium sp., assembly GCA_963526305.1. GTDB lineage: Bacteria > Bacteroidota > Bacteroidia > Flavobacteriales > Weeksellaceae > Chryseobacterium. The sequence goes on from CAURNW010000008.1 coordinate 139,865, forward strand.
CGACAACTTAACTTTAGATTTAAAGGACATAGTAAGTTGTTAGAAAATTTTACTTTAACATTAGAAAAAGGTAAAGTTACTTGTCTTTTGGGAGAAAGTGGAAGCGGAAAAACAACATTTACAGAGATTTTGCAAAAGAACTACGAACAGGAAAGTGGTGACATACTGATCAATGATTATTTTTCTTTAAAGGAAATTTCTACTGAAAATTGGAGAAGTCAGATTTCAATCGTTCCACAAAATATACAACTGTTTAATGCAAGTTTTTTAGAAAATATAATTTTAAACAATAATCTTGATGAACAAAAATTAAACGATATTATGATCTTAGGTTTTGAATCATTTATCAATACTCTTCCAAATGGTTTAATGACAATCGTAGGTGAAGAGGGGATAAATTTGTCTGGTGGTCAGAAGCAATTATTAGGGTGGATGAGAGCATTATACCATAATCCAAAGTTCCTGATTCTTGATGAGCCAACTTCTTCATTAGATATAAAAAGTAGATATTTTATTTACCAACTTATAGCCAGGATTAAAAAAGATAAAATAATTTTTGTTATTAGCCACAATTTTGAACATTTGGAAGAAATTTCTGACGAAATATTGTATTTAAAAGAAAAGAGAATTTCATGATGTAAAGAAAATTATTTATTTAGTTAAATCTTTCATAAAATGAATTATTGAATTGTTGTAAGTTTATCAAAAAACCTATTTTTGTGCAATTATTAAAATCAAAAATGAAAAAATATCTTTTGTTGTTTGTCATTGCAATATTTGTAATGTCTTGTTCAAAAAAAGTTGAAGTAAAAGGAAAAATCGCAGGAAGTGCTCCCTTAGAGAGAGTCGAATTTGTCGAGGCTTCCGGTGTTGCAACATTGCCGTTAATCAATATGGGCTTAGATAAAGACGGAAATTTCGCAGGAAGTTTTGAAGCGCCTAAAAATGGAATGTATGTTATTAACTATGCTGGTAAGCAAAACTTAATCTTCCTGAAGGGGGGGCAGACTGTTAATATTTCTGGAAGTGCTGCTACATTCCCGAACGAATATGTGGTGACCGGTGATGCCAAAAATGACAATGATTTCTTTCAGGCGAGCCAGAAATTTCTTTCTACTTATGGTCAGGGACTGAATATTCAGGAACTGATGGCAGGGGATGAAGCGAAATATGTGAAAGGAATGCAGAAAATCGAAGCTGATATCAACAAAAATATCGAAGAGAATGTAAAAAAATACAATCCGGGTAAAGAAGTGGTAGAGTGGAAAAAAACAGATGCAAAAACTGCTATTCTTAATCTTCTGGTCAATTATGAAATGACTAAAAAGCAGATTTCAGGTAATCCTTCTTTTAAAATGGGGAAAGTATTTACGGATTATGAAAACAAGTTAAAAGAAAACAATGACGAAATGGTAAAAACAAGCCCTTTCTACAGACAGTATCTTTTAACAAAAATGAGTCCCGATTTCCAAAAATTTGCAGAAGCGAAAAGTAAAGGAAAAACAGATATCACCACATCGGAACTGTTTAATGAATTTCTGAAATCCCAAAAAGAAGTTTCACAGATTACCAAAGATTATCTGTTGGCATTTGTAATGGCTCAGTCAGATATACATCCGCAGACTCCTGCTAAGACAGCTGATAAAATTAAGAAGATTATTGAAGAAGATATTAAAGATTCAGGAATCAAAGCTGATATCAAAAAAATGCAGTTTACGATCAATGGATTTAAAATTGGTGATGATGCTCCTGAAGCTTCATTGATAAAAGCAGACGGAAAATCTTATAAATTAAGCGAGAACAAAGGGAAACCTTACGTACTTGTTTTTTATGCATCATGGAACCCGTACATCTCTGAAGGTACAGTACCTGTATTGAAAGAGGTTGTGAACTTCTATAAGTCTAAAATGAATTTTGTTTTCGTCAACCTTGACGACACAAAAGATCAGTTTACTAAAACAAGCAATGCAATGATGAAAGGAATTCAGGGAACTAATGTTTATGCAGAAGGAGGTCTTAATTCTGACATAGCAAAAAAATACGGAGTTTACGGATTTAAATTGCCAAACTTTATTGTTGTAGATAAAAACGGTAAGATTGCGAGCAGATCTTTTGTTAACTTAGGCGACCAGGATTTGATTACGATCTTAGATAAACAAACAGGTCTTTCTGCACCAAAGGCTGCTCCTCAACAGCAGATGATGCCGCAGATGAATATGGATCCGTCAACACAGCCTGCTCCTCCTGTACAGGAGGCTCCTCAGCAGCCAGCTCAGACAAAATAATAAAATTCACACAATATAAAAAAAACCTTGTCTTCTGATAAGGTTTTTTTTATTGTATTTTTGCAACGTGAAACCTTATGGTGAATCAGTGTATAGAAAAAAATAGAAAATTTACGGGGATAAAAGTAGAAAGTTGGATCCGTAGTCATAGAATTGATATGAGAAAGAAGAAAGATGTAATTCTCGAGAATATAAAACTTATAACTGCAGGCGCTAAAGGTGTTGCCATTGGAAAGACGGAGGAAGGTAAGACTGTTTTGGTTTCAGGAGGAATCCCCGGTGATATAGTGAATGTAAGAGTTAAAAAGTCGAAGTCCAAATATTTTGAGGCTGAAGTAAAAGAAATTGTTGAAAAATCTCCTTTTAGAGTAGAGCCTAAATGTATTCATTTTGGGACTTGCGGAGGCTGCAAATGGCAGAATATGAGCTATGAAAAGCAGCTTGATTTTAAACAGGAAGAGGTTTATAATAATATTAAGAGAATTGGCGGAATTGAAGATTTTGAAACCGTTCCTATTTTAGGAGCAGAAGAACAGTATTTCTACAGAAATAAAATGGAATTTTCTTTTTCTAATGCAAGATGGCTGACGCAGTACGAAATCAGTTCTGAAGAAAATTACGGAAGCAGGGATGCTCTCGGTTTCCATATTCCCGGAATGTGGAGCAAGATTTTAGATTTAAAAGAATGTTGGTTACAGGAAGATCCCTCCAATGCTATTCGTCTGGCGGTCAGAAATTTCGGAATTGAGAATGGATTGGACTTTTTTGATGTAAGAAATCAGGAAGGCTTCTTAAGAACCCTGATGATGAGACAGAATTCCCAAGGAGAATGGATGGTTCTTTTTCAGTTATACAGAGAGGAAAAAGCAAACAGGATAAAACTTTTTGATTACCTTTTGGAGCAATTCCCGCAAATCAAAACATTGGTTTACGCCATCAATCCTAAACAGAATGATTCAATCTACGATTTAAATGTCAATACTTATTTTGGGGATGGTTTTTTAATGGAAGAAATGGATGGGTTAAAATTTAAAATCGGTCCTAAATCTTTTTTCCAGACCAATTATAAACAAGCCTTGGAATTATATAGAAAAACACTGGAATTTGCCGATTTAAAAGGAGATGAAGTAGTTTATGATCTATATACAGGAACCGGAACGATTGCACAGTATGTTGCGCGAAATGCAAAACAGGTTATTGGAATTGAGTCTGTGCAGGAAGCAATTGATGCGGCGATTGAACATGCTGAGTTGAATGGTTTGACCAATACAACCTTTTATTGCGGAGATATGAAAAATATCTTTAATGATGAGTTTTTAGAAAATCATCCAAAAGCAGATGTATTGATTACCGACCCGCCAAGAGACGGAATGCACCAGAAAGTTGTTGAGCAGATCCTAAAGCTTGCTCCTGAAAAAGTAGTGTATGTAAGTTGTAATTCAGCAACACAGGCAAGAGATCTGGCTTTAATGAAAGAACATTATACTTTGGTGAAAATTTTACCCGTAGACATGTTTCCACAAACGCATCATGTGGAAAACATAGCATTATTGGTCAAGAAATAATTATTTTTTAAATTTGAATATATAAATCAGATATTGACATGATAAAGAACTGTAAGGCATTCTTCATATTAGCAGCATTAGTATTCTTCCAGCAGAATTTATTTTCTCAGGAAAAAAATAAAGATTCTGTTGCTGCAAAAACAGATACAGCTAAAGTTAAAAAGGATGATAAAAAGAAAATTCTGATTAAACCTTTCAAAGAAATCATTACGGATAAAGCTGTTTCGGATCAGGGAGTTTTTACAGTTCATAAAGTTGACGATAAATATTATTTTGAGATTCCTGATGTCATGCTGAAGAAGGAATTCCTCCTTGTTACAAGATTGACAAAAGCGGCTGCGGGAATGCGTTCCGGAACTTCCGGGTATGCCGGAGACCAGATTGGTCAGCAGGTTATTGCCTTTGAGAAAGGTCAGAAGGATAAGATTTTGTTAAGATCAATTTCCCATGTGGATTATGCCAGCGATTCCACATCAGACATGTACAATTCTGTAACCCGGAACAATGTGCAGTCGATCATTAAATCTTTTGATATCAAGGCTTATGGAATTAAGAAAAATTCTTCTGTTATTGAAGTAACTGATGTTTTAAATTCTGATAACGAACTGACTTCTTTTTCTGTCTGGTCTAAAGATAATTACAGAGTAGGAAATTTCCAGAAAGAGATGTCGTTCGTAAATTTTGTAAAATCTTTTCCTACAAATATTGAAATTAACACGACCAAAACTTTTGCAAGAACTTTAGGAAGACCTGCGACACCTGCGGTGCCGGGGGCTATTGCTCCAAAAGTAAGTGGAAATTACACTGTTGAAATCAATTCTTCATTTGTACTTCTTCCTGAAAATAAAATGCAGTCCAGGTATTTTGATCCGAGGGTTGGATATTTTACAGTTGGATATACAGATTTTGATCTTGACCCTCAGGGAGTAAAAAAGATTTCACTGGTTAAGAGATGGCGTCTTGAGCCAAAACCTCAGGATGTAGATAAATACAATAAAGGAGAATTGGTAGAACCCGCAAAACCGATTGTGTTCTATATAGATCCTGCAACGCCAAAAAAATGGGTGCCATTTTTGATGCAGGGAGTTAATGACTGGCAGAAAGCTTTTGAAAAAGCAGGTTTTAAAAATGCAATTGTCGCAAAAGTTCCGGATCCTAAAATTGATACAGAATGGAGTCTGGAGGATGCAAGGTTTTCAGCGATTGTGTATAAGCCCTCGGATGTTCCCAATGCTTCAGGTCCATCCATCGCAGATCCACGGACTGGAGAAATTCTTGAAAGTCATATCAATTGGTATCACAATGTGATGATGCTCTTGAGAAACTGGTATTTTGTACAGGCTTCTCCGAATGACCCGCGGGCAAGGAAAATTGAGTTTGAGGATAAGCTCATGGGTGAGCTGATTCGTTTTGTTTCATCCCATGAAGTCGGGCATACACTAGGTTTAAGACATAATTATGGCTCAAGCTCTACCGTGCCTGTTGAAAAGCTGAGAGATAAAAAATGGCTGGAAAAAAATGGACATACCCCTTCAATTATGGACTATGCCAGGTTTAACTATGTCGCGCAGCCCGAAGATAATATTGGTGATTCCGGAATTTTCCCAAGAATCGGGGATTATGATGATTGGGCAATTGAGTGGGGATATAAGAGATTCAATCAGTTCAAAACTCCTGATGCTGAAAAAGAATACCTGAATAAATGGGTTATTAAAAATCTTAAAAATGAAAGACTCTGGTTCGGAACAGAATCTAATCCTCTTGACCCAAGATCACAAAGCGAGCAGGTAGGTGACAATGCCATGATTGCAAGCACATATGGGATAAAAAATCTTCAGAGAATTATTGATAATTTAGAAAAGTGGACGAAAACTCCCAACGAAGATTATGCAAATCTAGATATGATGTACGATCAGGTGACGACTCAGTTCAGAAGATATTTAGGTCACGTATCAAAATATATCGGTGGACAAATGGAAACACCAAAAACAGCAGAACAATCCGGTGCAGTATACGAAGCAGTTGCTAAAAAAGATCAGAAGGAAGCCATGAAGTTTTTAGACGAAAACATTTTCACAACCCCACAATGGCTGATTAAAAAAGATATTTTTGATAAAACGGGAAAAACTCCTGTAAAAACAGTTGAAGAAATTCAGAACGGTGTCCTGGGAAGAATTTTAAGCCAGATGGTTCTCCAGAATATGTACCAGATGGAAGCTGTTGAACCGAATACTTATTCTGTCATCGAGTTGCTTTCTGATTTGAATAATTCTATTCTTAAAAAAGAAAACACGGATATCTACAGAAGAAATCTTCAGAGGAATTATATTGATTCGCTAATAAAACTCGTTGATAATAAATCTTCTGACAAATCAGATGTTTCGGCATTGGTCAGAGGAAATCTAAATACTATTAAAAAAGAGCTTTCTGTACAGTCATCTTCTGATCTGGTGAATAAATACCATTACGAAGATTTGGTTTTCCGTATTGAAAAGGCTTTAGACCCCAAATAATGTAATATGAAAAAATTAGTATTACTCTTTATATTATCTCTGATGGTAATATCCTGTGGTGGAGATGACGACATTTGTGAGAGCGGTGAAGGAACTCCGAGAATGAAATTTAAGTTTAAAAATGCTGACAAAATTACAAGATTGGATTCTTTAAAAGTCTATGTGGATTACGGAGTCCGAACGGTTGATCTGGGATGGAGCAGAAATGCAGATTCCATCTTGGTCCCACTTAGAGTTGACGATTCTCCTTATACTGATATGTATATAAAAAGAACAAAAAAGGGAGATTCATCCAAAGTGCGTATCAATTATACAACGAGATCCATTTATGTTTCACCAGGCTGCGGTGCTAAAATAAATTACGAGAACCTAAACAGTCAATTATTAAAAGCAGCTCCTGTTGTAAAACTGGAAGCCGGACAAAACTTTATTGAAAATGAAGACAAAACTAATCTTTACCTCGTTTTTTAGCCTGTTGGCAGTTTTGGTTTCTGCTCAGGAAAATAAAAAAACCGAGAAAGAAAAATGGCACTACGAACCTAATTTTATGGTAGGTGTGGATGTACTGAATACAGGAGTTTCTTTTTTTTCAGACAGACAGTTGTTTCAGGGTTTTATTTCATCAAAAATAAAAGGAAATATCCATGCAATTGTAGAGGCAGGATTTGAAAAAAATATCTATCAGAAAAATGGTTATGATGCAACAGCCAATGGTCCATTCTTTAAAGTGGGTGGTTTTTATATGTTGGCAAGAGATCCTGAAAATGAATTCAATGGTTTCTATGGCGGACTGAAAATAGGAGGATCTTTTTATAACCAGGAATACTATGCAATTCCTATTCGCGGATTTGGAGGGAGCAGTTCATCAGTTTCATTACCCGCATCATCACAATCATCGTTCTGGCTTGAAGGCGCGATCGGGGGGAGGGTTCAGCTTTTTGAATCCAATTTTTTCATCGATGTTAATATGCAGCCAAGATACCTGATGGTAACTTCCAAACAGGATGAAGTCGTTCCAATGATTGTTCCCGGCTTCGGTAGAAGTTCCTCTAAATTTAATATGGGATTCGCATGGAGTCTTGCCTACAAGTTTTAGAAACAAATTTATTCAATTTTTTAATTAGGCAATGACCTTTGCACTTATAAATGGCTTGATATAGTGTGCTGTAGGTTAAAATATTTTTTTGTTCTTCTGATGATTATTGATTTATTTTATTTTGCTGTTGTGTCTGTTGTAAATAAATGGTGCTGATCCATTTTTAGATGAAAATATTTCTGTTTTTATAATAAAATGTGAATGTAGTATTATTTTAACATTTTATGTGTTTTTTTCATTGTAATCATGTTTCTTTTTAGTGGTATATTTGAATAATAAATAATTATTCAAATGAAAAAACTCTTTACAGTTTTGTTATGCAGTGTAATAGTTGGCTCTTTATCCGCACAATGGAGCCCTGCTGCTTATGAGAAGGGGGTGAAAAGATCTTCCGATATACAAAGTTATTACAGACTTGATCTTAATAAAATAAGAACTCAGCTGAGTAACGCTCAGGAAACGGGAAAAAATGCAAAACCTGTGGAAATTTCTCTGCCTACTTTAGATGGTAAAATTGAAAGATTTGCAGTTTATAGCTTTCCTGTAGTTATTAAAGAATTGGCTGATCAATATCAACTTGGTTCTTACATCGGTGTAGGTATTGATGATCCGTCAAAAAATGTCAGATTCTCAGTAGCTCCAGGTGATTTTCAATCGATGATTGAAAAGCATGGAGTTTATGAGTTTATTGAACCTCAAAATTCAGATAAAACGATTTACGGCATTCATCCGAAAACTCATTATGCTCAGGGGCAGGGCTTTCTCTGCAGCATGAATGAAAATATATTATCCAAGAAGCAGATGGATAATTTATATAAAAGCGGCAAATCATTCACAAACAGTATATCCAATTTTGCCAAAACGTCTGATAAGAAATACAGAACCATGAGACTGGCGATGTCTGTTACAGGTGAGTATACGGTATTTCATGGTGGTACTGTAGCAGGAGCTTTAACTGCAATTAACGCTACAATGACTAGAGTAAATGGCGTTTTTGAAAAAGATTTTGCTCTTCATTTAAATGTTCAAAATTTTCCTGCTGTAATTTATACCAATGCTTCAACAGATCCATATTCTGCAGCAGCTGCAGGAGCAGGAGGTGCATGGAATTTAGAACTGCAGAATACACTGACAAATATTATAGGCGATGCTAATTATGATATAGGACACCTTTTTGGAGCTTCAGGAGGTGGTGGAAATGCAGGATGCATTGGATGTGTCTGTATTAATCCAAGTGTTGATGAACCAGAAGGGAAAGGTTCAGGGTACACTTCACCGGCTGACGGAATTCCACAGGGAGATAATTTTGATATTGATTATGTTGCTCATGAAATGGGTCACCAACTGGGAGCTAATCATACTTTTTCTCACGCCATTGAAGGGACTGGGGTTAATATGGAACCGGGATCAGGTTCTACAATTATGGGGTATGCCGGTATTACCAGTGCAGACGTACAAAATCATTCTGATGCATACTTTCATGTAGCGAGTATTCTTCAGGTTGAAGAGAATCTTATGGATAAGACGTGTGATGTGGAAACAACCATTGTAAATGATCCTCCTGTTATTGCACCGCTTACGAATTATTCAATTCCTAAGGGAACGGCATTTGTACTGACTGCATCTGCCACTGATCCGCAGGGAGATCCTATGACGTACACCTGGGAGCAGTTTGACTCTGCTTCGACATCGGTAACAGGTGTTACGGGAAATAACCTTACAGGAGCTCTTTTCAGATCATTAATTCCTACAACATCACCAACAAGATATTTTCCAAAATTATCATCTGTCTTAAATGGAAATCTTACCATTCCTGCAGATTGGGAAACCGTTTCTAATGTTGCCAGAGAAACTAATTTTGTGGTTACCGTGAGAGATAATAATCCAACAAGTACTTCTCAGCAGACACAGAGTGATATCATTACGCTTATGGTAGGGAATGATGGTCCTTTTAAAGTTAATACTGCGCAGGTTTTTCACAACACTGCAACTTCACCAGTTAATTGGGATGTGGTCAATACCAATGTTACGCCTTATAATGTGGCCAATGTTAAGATTGATTATACAACAAATAACGGAACAACATGGACTGTCCTGTCTGCTTCAACTCCAAATGACGGTAGTGAAAGTTTTGCATTTCCTGCTTCCCTGAATGGACAGAATATTAAGCTTAGAATTTCATCTATCGGAAATGTGTTTTATGCTGTGAAACAGATTCTGGTAACAACAGCAGCGAGTTGTGACGGAAGCGCGCCAACGAATGTAGTCGCAAGCAATATAACTTCGTCTTCTGCTATTCTTAATTGGAATTCTATTGTTAATGCCACTTATCAGATCAGGTATAAAAAATTCACTGAAACTACCTGGACGCAAGTGACATCAGCTATTAACAGTGTTACTTTAAATGGTTTGGAAGAAGGCATGAAGTATGATGTGCAGATTGCTGCCGTTTGTTCAGGTACTACAGGCAGTTACAGCCCATTAGCTCAGTTTGTGACATTATCGACTGTCGTTTATTGTGCCCAGACTTCTGCGGATCCCGGAGATGAGTACATTTCAAACGTTACTTTATCAAATCTTAATAATACAACAGGTGCTGCTACCTATACAGATTATGGTACAGACGTTTCTAAAATTGTGAATCTTGTTGCCAACTCAACAAACAATACTGTTTCGGTAAGTAAAACATGGACCGACCTGACATATAATGAAGGAGTTGCGGTTTGGATTGATTTTAACAGGAATGGAACATTTGAAACCAGTGAAATGGTTATGAATTCTGCAGCGAGTGCGGCAACCCCGGTGACTTCTACGTTTACCGTTCCGTCAACTGCTGTATTGAACAAAACATTAAAAATGAGAGTTGCGTTACGTTATAATTCCGTACCCGCTGCATGTACTTCTTTCACGTACGGTGAAGTAGAAGATTATAATGTTATTGTTGCAAATGTTTTGGGTGTAAATGATGTTATTGGTGCAAACCACAATATCCGGATATATCCTAATCCGGTAAGTGAGATTTTAAATGTTACCAATGTTTCTGATAAAGCTGCATATAAAATTTATAGCGCAGCAGGTCAGTTGATTGGAAACGGAAATGTTAATGACGGAAAAATCAATGTTTCTTCATTGATAAAAGGTGCTTACGTTATTACCATTGAAGAAAAAGGAAAAGATTTATTCAGATCGAAATTTATCAAGAAATAATTCAATATAATTAATAACACTCCGCCTCACAATTTGTGCAGGCGGATTTTTTTTGAAAACCATCTATTAAAGGGCTTTTAACTGAAATAAAAATTCATTTTGACCATCAGTTTTAGTAAGTACTGTTTACAGATTAAATTATAATTATCAAAATTTTAATAATTTTCGGTTACTTATATAAATATTTAATGTATAATTAATACTATATTTGGAAAATAAAAAATAATTCAATTATATGAAAAAAATGCTTACTGCTTTGTTTTGTAGTGTGATTGGTGTTTCTGCTTTTGCGCAATGGACGCCTGCCACTCCGAAATTAGATACAAAAAAAAGAGTGTCGAGTATAAAACCTGCTAATCTTGCAGTTTATTACAAATTAGATTTAGATCAACTTAAATCTCAGTTAAGAAATGCGCAGGAGAGCGGGCCTGACGCAAAACCTGTTTATATCTCTTTACCAACATTGGAAGGCAAAGTCGAAAAATTTGCTGTTTATAGTTTTCCCGTTATGGTTAAAGAATTGGCAGACCAATATCAGTTAGGTTCGTATGCAGGTGTAGGTGTTGAAGATCCCACAAAGTTTGTTAGATTTTCAATAGCACCCAACGATTTCCAATCGATGATGAGTAAAGCCGGTGAATACGAATTTATCGATGCTCAGGATTCTTCGAAAACTCTTTACGCAGTTCATCCAAAATCAAACAATCCCGAAGGCAAATCTTTTACATGTACTACTTCTGAAAATCCTGGTGCAGTAGCGGAATTAAATGAATTAAAAGTTTCCGGACAGTCATTTAATAATCAATTTTCAGATTTTGGAAAAAGTTCTGATAAGAAATACAGAACGATGAGATTGGCAATGTCTGCTACTGGAGAATATACGACGTTTCATGGCGGTACAAAAGCTTTAGCTTTAGCAGCAATAAATGCGACTATGACTCGTGTGAATTTTGTATTTGAAAAGGATCTGGCATTACACTTAAATGTACAAAATTTTCCGGATATCATCTATCTTGATGCTGCAACTGATCCTTATAATACTAATCTCAATTTTGAACTTCAGCAAGTCTTATCTTCAAGTGTTGTCGGAAGTGCTAATTATGATATAGGACATGTGTTTAATGCAGCAGGTAACAATGGTAACGCAGGCTGTATAGGTTGTGTTTGTATAGCCCCAACTTCTACAAATCCTAATTTGCAGACGGCTTACGGAAAAGGATCTGCATTCACACAAAGTACAAATCCGGTAGGGGATGCTTTTGATATTGATTTTGTAGCTCACGAAATGGGTCATCAGTTAGGAGGAACCCATACATTTGCGCATGCATTAGAAGGATCTTCTACAAATGTAGAACCGGGTTCAGGATCAACAATCATGGGATATGCTGGGATTACCGGTGCAAATACAGATGTTCAGCCAAACTCAGATCCCTTTTTCCATAAAGTGAGTATCTCGCAAATTCAGACAAATTTAGGTGTTAAAACCTGTGACGTTGAAACAGCAATTGCAAATAATCCACCGGTGATTGCAGCTTTGCCGACGTACAATATCCCTAAAGGAACTGCATTTGTTTTGACAGCATCTGCTACAGATCCTGAAAATGATCCGATTAACTATATGTGGGAAGAGGCTGATAATGCATTAGTAGTAATTAACAAAAACAATATAGGATCAACTACTACAGGTGCTACTTTCAGATCACTCACTCCTACGACAAGCCCTTCAAGATATTTTCCTAAGTTGACATCAGTTCTAAATGGTGTTTTAGATAATGCTAATAACGGATGGGAATCTGTTTCTAAAGTTGCGAGAACTACTAAATTTGTAGTTACAGTGAGAGATAATAATGTTATTCCTACTCAGCAGCAAAGTGAATTTGCAGAACAGACAATTATTGTTGGTAATGATGGACCATTCAAAGTAAATTCCCAAGCAGCAAATACCACAGCTCCTACACCTATTGATTGGGATGTTGCAGGTACATCTGCTGCACCTTACAACGTTGCTAATGTTAAAATTGATTACACAACGAATAACGGTACTACATGGACAGTGTTATCAGCTTCGACGGCAAATGACGGAACTGAAAACTTTAGTTTTCCAGCTTCGCTCAATGGTCAGACGATTAAATTAAGAGTCTCTTCTATAAATAATGTATTTTATGCTATAGGACAGATTAATGTATCAGCATTTGCTGCCTGTAATGGTTCTGCTCCGACAGGAGTAGTTGCAAGTAATATTACAGCGAATAGTGCTACTGTAAGCTGGACACCGATTTTAAATGCTACTTACAATATTCGTTACAGAATAGTAGGTCAGTCTATCTGGCAGCAAACAACTTCTACCGCACCGTCAATTTCATTAACAGGTTTGACCGATGGGGTTGCTTACGAAGTTCAGGTATCTGCTGTATGTTCAGGAATTTCTGGAGCTTATTCAGCTTCTACAAACTTCTCCACAACAGCAATAACATATTGTACTGCAGCAAGTAACAGTGGACAATTTAATTACATTTCTAATGTTACATTGGCATCTGTAAATAATACAACAGTGGGTACCACTTATTCAGACTTTACTGCCAATCCGTCTTTACAAGCAGTTTTAGTACCTAACAGTACAAATAATACCATAAGTGTATCCCTTACAGTAAATAATGTTGGTGCTGTAAATAATGCAATGGCTGTATGGATTGATTTTAACAGAAATGGTGTATTTGATTCAAATGAAAGAGTTTTAAATATGCCAGGAACAACTTTAGTACTTGGACAAAATGTTAAAACGGGAGCGTTTGCTGTTCCTTCAACAGCAATTTTAAATGCTCCATTAAGAATGAGAGTAGTGACTGTTTTGTTAAATGCTGCAAGTATAGGTGCTACAATACCAGATTCTTTTGCTTGTGGATCTTTCCCTAACGGTGAAGTTGAGGATTACAATGTTATCGTATCATCAGCATTATCAACAAATGAGACATCTAATCCAAATAATGGTATTCAGATCTATCCTAACCCTGTAACTGATTTCTTAAATGTTACAAAAGTTTCAGATAAGGCAACCTATAAAATTTATAGTGTGACAGGACAATTGGTAAATAGTGGTTCTATCAATGACGGGAAAATTAATGTATCTTCTTTAATCAAAGGTAACTATGTCATTTCTATTGATGATAAAGGAAGGGAAGCTTTCAATTCCAAATTCATTAAGAAATAATAAAACATCTTAATATTTAATAAATCCTCAGTTTTTACTGGGGATTTATTTTATTATGTAATCATAAGTGAGATTTTTGTGTGGTAGTAATAAAAAAAATAGTTAAAAATATCACCAAATAACAAAAAATGATTAGATTTGTATTTAATAATAAATATTGCCTATGCGGAAATTCTTTACATCTTTAATGCAATTTCACTATTTTTTGATAAATTTTTTGGTAAAAAAGACTTATTTTATTAGATATCAGAAATTGCAACTATACCTTTTTTCTACTACGGAAACCTGGTTCAAAACAAATAATATCAGTAATTTAGAGGATAAACATACTGATAGATTTAAAACTCATTTTAATACTTCATTGGATTCTTAATTTACTATTTATGAAGAAATTTCTATTCTCGTGTCTATTGTTTATAGTCACATTTATGAATGCCCAGATTAATCTTGGTGTCGGAAGTACTACTACGGGTATTGCTCCTATTAGTACTTATTATGGATATTCTTATGTTCAGCAGATTTTTCCTAAAACAGAAATCAATGCCGCCGCCGCCGGAAATATAACCGGGTTAAAGTTTTATTTAAATGCCTCTTCTACTCTTACCAATTCATCAAACTGGACGGTATATGTAGGACATACTACAAAAACGGCATTTGATTCCGCCACAGACTGGATTCCTGTAGCAGGCCTTACTCAGGTGTTTACAGGAACCGTTACGAATAATGCAGGTGTTGTGGAAATTACTTTTACAGCTCCTTTTGCATATAATAATACCAGTAATTTGGTAATTGCTGCAAAAGAAGGATCACCAAATTATGATTCTAATGGCTTTGCAGAAGCAATGTATGTATATAATACAACAGCAAACAGATCAATTTATTACAGAAGTGATACAACAAATCCGGATCCTGCAACACCACCTACAGCGGGAGGAAGAAACGGCTATAATTCTGCAGTTACTATTTTAGGATTGGCTCCAAGTCCGATTCCTGCATGCCCTACTGTTTCTGCACCTGCAGCTGCAGCTACAGGAGTTGATATACTGCCTGTATTTACCTGGGGTGCCGTTAACGGTGCAACTGGTTACAGAATTTCTGTAGGAACAACTCCTGGAGGAACAAATATTGTCAATAACCAAAATGTAGGAAATGTAACTACGTATACGCTTACAACTCCGTTATTGTATAATACTCAGTATTACTATACGATTAGTTCATTCAGTGCTACAAATCCATCAGCGACCTGTTCAGAAAGGAGTTTTACAACAAAGACAATTCCTTGTCCAACAGTGTCTGCTCCGGCTGCGGGAGCGGCTGGTGTATCTCTTACACCTAGTATTACCTGGGCTGCTGTACCGGGAGCTACAGGTTACAGACTTACTGTGGGTACTACCACAGGAGGAACAAATGTTTTGAATAATATTGACTTGGGAAATGTAACTTCTTACACTTTTACAACCCCGTTGGCAAACAGTACGCAATATTTCTATAAAGTTAATTCGTATAATGCAAATTCGACTTCTGCATCTTGTACTGAAAGAAATTTCAGAACAGTTTGTTCTCCGGTTACCGTGTTACCTTGGACTGAGAATTTTGATGCAATGACATCACTGGGAGCAGGGATACTGCCTGTTTGCTGGACTCAGGTTACAGGAACAAGCGCTTGGACATCATCAAGTGCAGTTTTTTCTACTACATCTCCAGGTCCGAGATCTACTCCTAACTATGTAAGAATTCAATATGGTAATACCAATGCAAGCCAGTTATGGACTCCGGGATTTGCATTGACTGCAGGTACTACCTATGAATTTTCTTTCTATTATAATACAGGCGGAACCACTGCCAGCTATATAGGATATACCGGTAATGTTTTGGTGAATACTTCGCAGTCTACCACAGGAGCCGTTAGTTTGGGAGCGTTCATTAATGCAACTCAGGGGACGAGCGCTTATACACAATACAAGTTATTTTATACGCCTACTGCTTCCGGAACTTACAATTTCGGCGTAAATGTGTCTTCAACAGGTGCCCCTTGGTACTTAGGAGTTGATGACTTCAGATTGAGAGTTGCTCCTACCTGTATTGAACCTTTAGGAGTTATATCTACAGGGTCAACAGGAAATACAGCTACTGTTTCATGGACACCTCCTACAGTGCAGCCTGCCAATGGATACCAGATCTTTTACAGTACAACGACAACTCCTCCTGCAACTCCTCAGATAACGGGTATACCAGGTACAAGTACGAGTTATACTATTCCGGGGTTAAATCCAAGTACAATGTATAATGTTTGGGTTAAAGCTTTGTGCAGTGCGACAAATCAGAGTGATCTATCAGAGCCGGTTTCTGTAATGACTACTCAGATTCCTGCCACACTTCCTTATATCCAAAACTTTACAACAGGTAATGATTTAGGATTGTTAAACGGTACCCAGACCAATAAATGGGTTCGTGGCAGTGCTGCCGGAAATCCTGCACAGTCATTATATATATCAAATGATAATGGGGTAACTAATGCTTATACTCATACGGCAAGCACAGTACAGGCATATAGAGATATTACAATTCCTGCCGGAACAACAATTGCAACTTTCTCTTTTGACTGGAAAGGGCAGGGTGAAGGAACTACTTTTAAAATTGACTATTTACAGGTATGGTTAGTTCCGTCTAGCTTTTTACCAACTCCGGGAACATTGATTACAGCAGCTCCGGGAAGAGTATTAATAGGACAGTATAACCTTCAGGGTACATGGCAGTCTTATTCTAATGCAAACCTTAATTTGAGTGCTTTTGCAGGTACTGTAATGCGTTTGGTATTTGAATGGAGAAACGATGGCTTCGGCGGTGTTCAGCCTCCGGCGGCAATCGATAATATTGTTCTGAGAGTTTGTAGTACTGCTACACCTGTCGTTACAGTTACACCAGCTTCTATTACCTATAATTCTGCTACAATTACCTGGCCTCAGGATATTGGCGGAGCAAATTATAAAATCAGATACAGACCGGTAGGTTCAGCTAACTGGCTTCCGGCAGCTGGTCCTATAGATGTAGCGGCAGTTCCGGGAACGACTCAGACTTATACTTTTGCAGGTGTTTTATTGCCTGTAACCAATTATGAGGTAGAGGTTGCAGCGGTATGTAATGGTGGAAATACTATTGGAGTTTATTCTCATAATGAGTTTCTTACTAAATGTGACCCTACGCCTCCAAACGTTACTATAACACAGATCACTCCTACTTCTGCATTAGTGACATGGAATCCTATTGCATCAGGTGCAACTTATGAGCTGCAGTGGAGAGAGGTTGGAACTATTCCTTGGAATACTCCTGCGGTACCACAACCACCTCTTAACAGTTATTCGATTACCGGATTAACTTCATTCAAAACCTATGAAGTACAGGTTAGAAATAAGTGTAATGCCTCAACAACTCCAAACCCTTGGTCAAATCCTCAGGTATTTACAACAGTTAGAGTTTGTGAAATAGCACCTCCGGGATTAACCATAACTACGCTTACACCAACAAGTGCTGAAGTAGTATGGGCTGCTTACACTGGCCCGGGAGCTACGGGAAGTTATACATTGAGATATAGAAAAGTGGGAATTCCAAGCTGGACGAATATCAATGTTAATACGAATACCTATACAATAACCGGATTATTGGAACTGACAAAGTATGAAATGCAGGTGGCTAATATCTGCAGTGGTACGCCGGGTAATTTTACTCCTCCATATTACTTTACGACGCCGACAGTTGTATACTGTCAGATGTCTTCAAGTAGTTCTGCAGCAGAGTATATTTCAAAAGTAACGGCTAAGCCAACAGGTAAACCGGAGATGATCAATGAGTCAGTTGCTTCAAACTATTCTGATTTTACAGGAATTGTTAAAAATCATATTCAAATGATTCAGGGATCTGCAGGTAATCAAATTATTATTGATAAAACGTCATCATCAGGAGCGAGTACGGGAGTTGCAGTCTGGATTGACTTCAACAGAAATGGAACTTTCGATTTAGATGAGAGAATCCTGGCTGACGGACCGAATACAAATCCTACTGCAACTGCTACCTTCAGTGTTCCTGCAGATGCATTTGTAAGTATGACAGATTATAAATATGTAGTGATGAGAGTGGCAATGCAGAAAGACGGAATTCCGGTAAATTGTCTGAGCTTTCCAAATGGCGAAGTAGAAGACTACACTGTCAGAATTTCTAAACAGGCCATTCCAAACTCACTTAATCAAACAGATATCCTAATCTATCCTAACCCGGTGAAGACTGTTCTGAACGTTAAAAATATCAGTAAGAAAGCGAATTATAAAATTTATAGTTCTGCCGGACAGATGGTATCTACGGGATTAATCTTAAACAATAAGATTGATGTAAGCAGATTGATCAACGGAGTCTATGTTATCGACATAGAAGATGTTCAGGGAACTGTACAGAAGAAATTTATTAAAGAGTAATCAGATAACTTCTTATATAAAATAAGCTCTCAGAAATGAGAGCTTATTTTTTTACCCACGGCGGTTAAGATGTATAAAAAAAACCGTTGATTAACAAGCGGTTTATGGTGAATGTAGGATTAAGTTATCTTCAGATTTCTATTCAATTTCAAAAATAATTCGTTCTGTCTGTTCTTTTAAATCATCCGGATTAGTGTTATTATAAATGATGTAATCTGCCTGTTTTATTTTATCCTTTTCAGGCATTTGATTATTCATGACTGTCTCTACTTCACGGTAGGTCTTTCCGTCCCGATCCATCACTCTTTTTAATCGGATGTTGTCTTCTGCGGTAACCAGAAGCGACTTATAACATTGGAGGTGCAATTTAAGCTCAAACAGCAACGCAGTTTCTTTAAAAACCAGATACTTGGTCTGTTGTGATACCCACTGTTCAAAATCCAAACGTACTGCAGGATGAATAATTTCATTGAGCCTGTGCAGTAACTCATCATCATTAAAAACTCTCCCGGCAACGAATTTTCTGTTGTAAATGCCTGATTCGTCATATGCCTGTGTTCCTAAAAGTTCACTGATCCTGTTTCTTACTTCTCCATGATCATTCACTATTGTTTTAGCTCTGTCGTCTGAATAATAAACCGGGAAACCACAGTCTTCAATATATTGCGCTACCGTTGTTTTACCTGAACCGATTCCTCCTGTAAGACCAATTATTTTCGGGGCTGAATCAGGGTCTGCTTTCTGGGTTTCTGTAAGTAATTCTTCCATAATTAATAACCAAAAACTTCATTAAAGCTAAATGTTTCATCTAAACGAACTCCTTTTTCGGTCATTTTTAAACTGGCCAGTTCATTGTGGGCATCATGTTCAAAAAAGAGTAAGTAATCATTGTCAACGCATTGTTTCAGAAATCTGGCTTTTTCCTCTATGGTCAGCAATGGTCTGGTGTCATAACCCATCACATATACTTGTGGAATGTGACCTGCTGTCGGAATAAGATCGGCTGCAAACACAATTGTTTTTTCCTGATATTGTATTACCGGAAGCATTTGCTTTTCGGTATGGCCGTCAACAAATATAATATCCATCTTAAGGTCAGGACTGAATCCGTAATTTCCATTGGCAGGGAGCGGTAAAAACCCCAGTTGCCCGCTTTCCTGAATGGGAAGAATGTTTTCTTTAAGAAAGCTTGCCTTTTCTCTTGCATTAGGTTCTGTTGCCCATTGCCAGTGATTTTCGTTAGTCCAGAACTGGGCATTTTTAAAAGCAGGCCGGTAACCTGTTCTGTCATCATTACATTCAATAGCACCACCGCAATGGTCAAAATGTAAATGAGTTAAAAAAACATCCGTTATATCTCCTTTTACGAAACCGTATTTCTGTAAATTTTTATCTAAATGATCATCGCCCCACAGTGAATAATGACCAAAAAATTTATCATCCTGCTTATTGCCGAGACCACAGTCCACGAGAATCAGCTTTTTCCCGTCTTCTATCAGTAAAGAACGTGTTCCCAATTCAATCAGGTTTCTTTCGTCTGCCGGATTCGTTTTTTCCCATAGGCTTTTGGGGACGACTCCAAACATCGCTCCGCCGTCGAGCTTGAATTTTCCACACTGGATAGGATATAGTTTCATATTGTTATTTGATTTTGTATTGATTTCATTTGATCAGCAATTTTTTTGCTGTTTTCATCTTCAGAATTTTCTAAATTTAAAATAATATTCTGATAATCCTGTTCTTTTCTGCTTTGAGAAAGTTTTTGATTGATATAAATTTCCGTTGGGAATATTTTAATTCCGAAAGCTCCTTTCATTTCTTTCTTTACAAACTCTTTGCCCATATCTTTGACAAAGACCGGACACTTTTGAGGCTGTTCATACTTTGCGGTTAGTTTTTCGAGATGGTTATAAAGCTCATCCTGATTCATAAGCTTGATTTTTCCGGAAATCTGTACTGCTTCATAGTTCCAGGTCGAAACGTTGAGGTGATGATACCAGCTGCCGGAAATATAAGCATGCGCTCCTAAAAAATCACAGAGAACTTCGTCTTCATTGTTTAAAGTTTTTGCCTGCGGATTAGCTATGGAAATATGAGTCTCGATAAATAAACTGTCAGGGTCTTCTTCATTCAGCAGCATCATAGAATGCGTTGCTCTTATTTTTTCTTTTGACGAGATTAATAAGGCAAACGCATTTTCACTGATGATTTTTTTCATCAGATGCTCATCTTCACTTCTGTAAATCTTTGGTATAAACATACGGTTAAAATAATTCTCCAGGATTTCTTGGAATGGCTATATTAAGATGTCGGTAGGCTTTTTCTGTTACTTCACGTCCTCTTGGTGTCCTGATGATAAAACCTTCCTGAATCAAAAAGGGTTCATATACTTCTTCCAGCGTTTCAGGATTTTCAGCAATCGAAGTTGCCAAAGCAGAAATTCCAACAGGTTTCCCCTTGAAATTCTCAATCATCACCCGCATGATTTTATTATCCATTTCATCTAAACCGAATTCATCTACATTTAAAGAATTTAAAGCGTAGGTAGTAATATTGATTTCAATTTCTCCATTTCCTTTGATCTCTGCAAAATCGCGTACCCTCCTCAGTAAAGCGTTGGCAATTCTAGGTGTACCCCGGCTTCTTCTTGCTATTTCAATAGCTGCATCTTCATAAATGGTAACTCCCAAAACTCTGGCACTTCTGATAATGATGGTTGAAAGAAGCTCTACAGAATAATATTCCAGTCTGCTCTGAATTCCGAATCTCGCTAACATTGGTTTTGTCAGCATTCCGCTTCTGGTTGTTGCACCCACTAACGTAAACGGATTTAAACTGATCTGTACACTTCTTGCATTTGGACCCGTTTCCAGCATGATGTCGATTTTGTAATCTTCCATTGCAGAATAAAGGTATTCCTCGACAATCGGAGAAAGACGGTGGATTTCATCAATAAACAGAACATCATTTTCTTCCAGATTGGTAAGAAGACCTGCTAAACTTCCCGGTTTGTCTAAAACAGGACCTGAAGTGATTTTACAGTTTACACCCAGTTCGTTTGCGATAATATTGGATAAAGTAGTTTTACCTAAACCCGGAGGACCATGGAGAAGCACATGATCAAGCGCACCGCCACGATTCTTTGCAGCAGCCACAAAAACCTCCAGGTTTTCTAACGTTTTTCTCTGTCCGGCAAAATCTTTAAAACTCTGCGGACGAATTTTTTCTTCCTGTACGAGTTCGTCATCGGAATAATTTTCCTTATCAGGATGTAAAAAATCTGGCATTAATTCATTTCATTTACTTCAAAGATAAGAAATTTAGGTCAGGGTTTCATGACTGTGACAGAGTAAAATTAAGATTTGAGAACAAGAGATATTTTAAGTATTTTTGAAAATAGAATTATGCTTTGGAACACTTAGCCTGGTTTTTGAGCCGGAATTCTTTTGAAAGATCAATCTGATGCTTATACTGTCAACTTCAAATATCCGTTGCAGAGTACGATGATAAACATTATTGATCTGAACTTTAGCTTTTAAACTATACAAATGAAATTAATCGGACCTTTCACGCAGGTAGTAACACTTGCCAACCTTTCTTTAAGAGGAAAACTTTCTGATGAACAACTAGAAGTAATTATTGACGGTGGAATTATCGTAAATAACGGTACTGTTCAAGATATAGGAAACTTTGAGACATTAAAATCTGAGTACGAAAATATACAGATTGAATCTGTAGAAGGAGAACAGATCATTATGCCGGCTTTTGTTGATTCTCATACCCATATCTGTTTTGGAGGAAACCGGGCCAATGATTTTGCAATGCGGAATGCAGGAAAAACTTATCTTGAAATTGCAGAAAACGGAGGCGGTATCTGGAGCTCTGTACAACATACAAGAAATGCGACGGAGTTGGAACTGCTTCAAAGCTTACTAAAAAGAATAGACATATTAATTTCTTTAGGAATTACGACCATTGAAGTGAAAAGTGGTTACGGCTTAAATGTAGACAGTGAATTGAAAATGCTCAGGATCATTAAAATTGCACAGTCACAGACTCATGCTACACTCATTTCGACATGTCTTTCGGCACATTTGAAACCGAGAGATTTTGAAGGTGATAACAAAGCATATTTGGATTACATTCTGACTGAAATTTTACCAAAAGTCAAACAAGAGAACCTCTCCGGAAGAGTTGATATTTTCATTGAGAAATCAGCTTTTCAGCCAGATGAAAGCAAAGATTTTTTGTTAAAAACTAAAAATTTAGGTTTTGAAATTACGGTTCATGCAGATCAGTTTACACCTGGAAGTTCGAGAATTGCGGTTGAAGTGGGAGCGAAATCTGCTGATCACCTGGAAGCAACTGCTGACGAAGATATTCTGTTTCTGGCTCAGTCAGATACTGTTGCTACAGCACTTCCCGGAGCCAGTTTAGGATTAGGAGAAAAATTTACCCCGGCGAGGAAACTTTTGGATGCCGGTGCTATTCTGGCAATAGCAAGTGACTGGAATCCCGGTTCGGCCCCTATGGGAAATTTAATTACGCAGGCCTCAATTTTGGCAACATATGAAAAGTTAACAACTGCAGAAGTTTTGGCGGGGATGACCTTTCGATCTGCTTTTGCACTGGGTTTACAAGACAGAGGTAGACTGGTAAAAGGTTTTAAAGCTGATTTCGTAAGCTACAAAACAGATAATTTTCAGAATGTACTTTATTATCAGGGAAGTTTAAAGGCTGAGAATGTCTATATTAATGGAGATAAAATAAAGTAAGATGGGCATTTTTGATAAGGCTTTTAAAAGAAAAAGTGAAAACAGTGATCAGAAGATGAAGACTTATCAGGATTTCTGGAACTGGTTTCTGACGAAGGAAGATGATTTTTATAAAGTTGTAAAAAACCGGGAAAATGTTGAAACCGGTTTTTTTGATTTGATTTCTTCTCAACTTCGCCGGATCAACGAAGGCTTTTATTTTCTTGCAGGAATGAGTAATGAGACAACTGTAGAACTGATCATTACCGCAGAGGGTGAAATAAAAAACATCGTATTTGCTGAAGAAATTATCGCTTCTGCTCCAAAATTACAGCATTGGAAATTTACGGCATTAAAGCCTGAAATGAATCTGGACAGTGGAATTCAGATGGACGGTAACAAATTCACTACAGATAATATTCACTTTTATGCCAATGAGATTGAAGGTTATCCGGATGAAATTGATATAACCTTTGTTTACGATGCAATAAATTCTGATAATAAAAATTCCGTAGTCACTGGGGTCTGTATATTTTTAGATAACTTTTTAGGTGAATTAAATTTTGCAACACAGATTGATACCTTTAATGTTATAGATAAAAGCGAGGCGATAAGTGATCTCATCCCGTTGGCCAAGCTGAAAGATTATCTGCAATGGAGAGAAAGAGAATTCACAGAAAAATATGTCAATATAAAAAGTTATGATGACGAGGATAAATTTTCCGTTTTTGAAGCCAGCCTTCAAAATGGTCTTCCTCTCATTGCAACCGTTAATACCTCGTTGCTTGAATATGATTCAAAAGCTTCTTATCCATGGATCTCGGTCGTGAAAAGTTATTACGACGGAAAAGATAATAACGGCCTTCCTGCTAGGGAAGACTACGAGAAATTGAATGAGATCGAAGAGCAGATGATGAATGAAATGAAAATTGAAGACGGAAATTTATACATTGGCAGAGAAAGTGCAGATAATATAAAAGAGACTTACTTTGCAGGTAAAGATTTCAGGTCAGCATCAAAAATTCTTCAGAAAATCATAAAAGAATATCCCGAATACAAGATGTCACTTGAAATTTATAAAGACAAATACTGGCAAAGTTTTGAACGCTACAATTTAAATCAAAATTAATGAATATGATCTGGCAAGGAAGATTAGACGGTGATGAACCTTTGCACCACAGGGTTTTTCAAAGGGTACAGGAAGTAAATAATTACGATCTTGTTTCAACGAATGATTTCGTTTTACACGGATTTTCTGTTGATGAAGGGGTAAGAAGAAATAAAGGAAGAACAGGTGCGAAAAATGCACCCGATGTAATCAGAAAAAACATGGTTAATTTTCCGGTGATCTTTCCGGATTTTTCGATGCTTGATTTTGGAAATGTGACCTGTAATGACGAAGACCTGGAAAGCGCTCAATATGATTTGGCGGAAAAAGTATCGAAGGTTCTTGCTAAAGGTGGAAAATCTTTGGTCTTGGGCGGGGGACATGAGTTGACCTATGCCCATTATTCAGGAATCAGGAATGCTTTTCCTGATAAAAAAATCGGGATTATTAATATTGATGCTCATTTTGATAACCGAAAACCTGAAGATGGAATCGGAGCGAGTTCGGGAACTGGATTCTGGCAGATTGTACAGGATGAAAATAATTATACATTACATATCGGGATTCAGAGAAATTCAAATACGCTGAAATTATTTGATACCGCTCATCATTTGGGAATGAAATATATTTTGGCAGATGAATTGTTTTTTGAAAACCTTCCGTCAGTTTATGAACGTATCACCGAGCTAGTGGAATCCGTAGATGTTCTCTACTTAACCATTTGTATGGATGTTTTCAATGCATCAATTGCTCCGGGAGTATCGGCTGCAGCTTATAACGGAATATTTGCAGATGCAGCTTTTATGCATTTTTACAAACATATTCTTAAAAGTGATAAGCTGGTTGCTCTTGACGTTGCTGAAGTCAATCCCGAATTTGATATTCAGGACAGAACGGCAAAACTGGCGGCAAGCCTAATTAACGAATGGCTGATGATTTAAAAGATTAATTTGTTCAATAGAAATTATCATCTCTTTTTTTAATGTAAGTACGAAACATATTTTGTTGCTTTACATCTGCTTTTTTAGAGGCAGAAAATTCACTTTGAATTTTATCAAATTAGTATGGAACAATCAATAGAAAATAAACTCTTAAAAGCTGATGATGCTTTTAAAGACTGGAAAAATTTTTCCTTCGGAGACAGACAGAAATTAATAGCAAAAGCCGCTGAATTATTTAAATCTCAATCAGAAGAATTCGGTGCGATCATAACGAAAGAGATGAACAAGCCCATTTCACAATCTATTTCAGAAGTGGAAAAGTGTGCTTTAATGATGGGTTATTATGCAGAAGCAGACAACGTTCTGCAGCCTGAAAAAATTGATTCTGAATATTCTATTTCTGAAATTCATTATGTGCCGAAAGGGGTGATCCTGGGGGTAATGCCGTGGAATTTTCCCTTCTGGCAGGTTTTGAGATTTGCAACACCTGCAATACTGGCAGGAAATGCAGTAGTTCTTAAACATGCCTCAATCTGTTTTGGAAGTGGAAATGCCATTGAAAAAATATTTTTGGAAGCTGGTTTTCCGGAAGGTGTCTTTCAGAATCTTGAAGTGGGGCACAAAGAAGTAAAAGAAATTCTTGAGCATCCTGCGGTTAAAGGAGTAAGTCTTACAGGAAGTGAAAAAGCAGGTGCTGAAGTAGCATCAATTGCAGGGCAGAAGATTAAGAAATCTTTACTTGAACTGGGTGGAAGTGATGCTTTTATTGTTTTGGATGATGCAGATCTGGATGAAGCTGCAAAAGTAGGAGCATTGGCAAGACTGCAAAACTGCGGTCAGACATGCGTGGCAGCAAAAAGATTTATTATTCAGGAAAATATCGAATTTGACTTCCTTCCAAAATTTATAGAAGAATATAAAAAATACACTCCGGCAGACCCGATGAATAAGGATACAAAATTGGGAGGGATGGCAAGAGCAGATCTGGCGGATGACCTTGAGAAACAATATCAGAAAGCTTTAGATCATGGTGCAGAAGCACTGATCCCTCTGGAAAGAGTTTCTGATAATGAATTTAATCCAGGATTAATCATTGTCAAAGAGGGAAATCCTATTTTACAGGAAGAATTATTTGGTCCTCTTGGAATGATTATGATTGCCGGGAATGATAATGAAGCTCTGAAACTGGCTAACAATATTCCTTTTGGATTATCAAATTCAGTCTGGACCAAAAACACGGAACGTCAACAGTTTTTTATAAACGGGTTAGAATCTGGAACTGTCAATATCAACAGAATGACCAGTTCTGATCCACGATTCCCTTTCGGAGGTACGAAATCCTCGGGTTACGGAATTGAGCTTTCTTTACTGGCTCTGAAAGAGTTTGTGACGGCAAAGACCATTTTAGGAAAATAACAAAAAACTCCCGGATTTCCGGGAGTTTTTTCTTTATGTCAATGAAGATTAAACGGTTGTTAATCTCAAAGTATTCGTTTTGCCGCCTTCATAAGATGGAGTAGCATTGATATTGATTACAAAATCTCCTGTTTCTATATAGCCGTGATTATGCGTAAGCATATTCACCTGGATAATTGTTTCGTCTGTAGATTTGTGCATGTCATAATGGTAGGCACGAACTCCCCAGAGTAAATTCAACATCGTGATTACCCTCTTATTGGCACTGTAAACAATGATATGAGAATTAGGTCTGTGCGCAGAAATCTGAAACGCCGTATATCCTGAATTGGTTAAAGTAACAATCGCAGAAACATTGGTGCTTTTTGCAATTCTTACTGCAGCAAGACAAACACGGTTCGTAATAAATCTTTCGTCAATACAGTTGAAATCTTTTTCAATCGGTTCGTTTTTATGCTGATAAAAATTGGTCTGTTCTATATTCTGAACAATTTTCGCCATGTTTTCAACCACCTGAATAGGATATCTTCCTACAGAAGTTTCCCCGGAGAGCATTACCGCATCAGCTCCGTCCAGTACAGAGTTGGCAACATCATTTACTTCAGCTCTTGTAGGTGTAAGACTGTTGATCATGGTTTCCATCATCTGGGTAGCAATGATCACAGGTTTAGAATAAAATCTTGCTTTTTCTACTAATGTTTTCTGAATCGCCGGAACTTCTTCCATCGGAACTTCTACACCTAAATCTCCACGGGCAACCATCAGTCCGTCGCACTCTAATAAGATCTGGTCAATATTTTTTACACCTTCAGGTTTTTCAATCTTCGCAATGATCGGTGTTTTAAATTTACCGTTAGGATGTTTAGACATCAATTCTTTAAGATCAACGATATCCTGTGCATGGCGTACAAAAGAAAGTGCAATCCAGTCAACTTCCATATCAAGCATAAAGTTGGCATCCAGAATATCTTTTTCAGTCAGTGCAGGAAGCGATACGTTGGTATTAGGCAGGTTAACTCCTTTTTTGGAACTCAGTGGTCCTCCCTGGATAGTTTTAGCTTTTACCGTATCAATCTTATTCGTTTCAAGAACTTCCAAAACCAATTTTCCGTCATCAATCAAAATTCTTTCTCCAACGTTCACGTCCTGAGGAAACTGTTGGTAAGTCATATATACTTTTGTAGAATCTCCTTCGATTTTTTCATTGGTAAATGTCAGGATATCTCCGGGATTCAGATAAGATCCTTCTTTTACAACGCCTACTCTCAGTTTAGGTCCCTGTAAATCGGCCAGAATTCCAACGGAATATCCATATTCTTTATTAAGTTCTCTGATGGTTTGAATATTAGTACGAACTAAATCGTAGTCTGCATGTGAAAAATTTATTCTAAATACGTCAACACCGGCTTTCATCAATCCCAACATTACTTCCTTGGAAGAGGAAGCAGGCCCTAGCGTTGCAATAATTTTTGTCTTCTTTAAATACTTATTCATAATACTGTATTATTTGATAAAGTTCTTCTTCAGAACTCAGATTGTAATCCTGAATTGGAAACACAAGATTTTCAGGCAGCAAAATTACGGAAAAATCAGTGAATTGTTCCGGACTGTGCAGAATATATTCTACTTCTGTCTGATTATTTAATAAAAATTTAATGTTTTCTTCTTCTGTGAAGAGTTCGGTTTGTAACTTTTTTTGTTTACTTTCTGAAGATTTGTTTGAAATAAATGTAAAACAGGTCTTGGTAAACTTGTGGTAGGCTTCAAATCTTGGAAAATAGTAATCATAGTAAATCCCATTGTAAATAAGATCGCTGATCCGTGAAAACGTAAGATCGTTTCCCTGATTTATTTTGAAAAAAAACTCATGATCGGGTATATTTTTAGCTAATCTTACCAAGCCAATGGTAATATCTTCAGATTCTATATCGTCAAGATCATACAGTTTTTGGATTTCCAAGAATATTTTCTTTTTTGTTTAAAATATAAAATGCTCTCTGCGCCGATTTTTCTTCAGCCTTCTTTTTGGATGTCTCGGTCGCGTTAGCAATCTTCTCATCACCTAGCCACACGTGACAGCGGAAAACAATACTTTTGTTCACCTGAATTTCTTCGCAGGTTTCATACCTGATATTTAGTTTTTTCTTTTGACTCCACTCCAGCAGAAGACCTTTGTAGCTCACAATTTTATTTTCAAGCTTATTGATTTCTGATGGCGTCAGCAGTCGCTCCAGTACAATCTTTTTACAGGTATCGTATTGGAAGTCAAGATAAACCGCACCTACTAAAGCTTCGAAGAGATTTCCTGAAATATTTTCCCCTAAAGCAGCAGAATTGTTGTTTTTTTGTAAAAGACCGGTAAGTTTTAAATCTTCTCCTAATTTATTCAAATTCTTTCTATTTACAATCTTCGACTTCATCTGGGTCATATATCCTTCGTTACCTTTAGGATAAGTATGAAATAAATGACACGAAACAATTGTACCCAAAACAGAGTCTCCCAAGAACTCAAGCCTTTCGTAATTACTGTCTTGATTTTTAGAAGAATTTTTAATAGAAAAAGCTTCGCGGTAAAAATCTATATTCTGAACAGGAGTGCCTAAAATTTTATTAAGCTCAATGCTCAGGAAATAGTCTCTTTCCGTTAATACTTTTTTTCTTTGTTTGAGAAGGAATTTAGAGAAGTATTTCTGTAACTCCATTCAGTGATAATTAGATTTTCTTGAATAGAACGCAAGCGTTGTGCCCACCAAATCCAAAAGTGTTACTCATAGCTACTTTCACATCTTTTTTTACAGCCTTGTTGAATGTGAAATCCAATCGGCTGTCGATTTTTTCATCATCTGTAAAATGATTGATTGTAGGAGGAACAATACCATGAATAATGGTTCCCAAAGCAGCAATAGCTTCAATAACTCCGGCAGCACCCAAAAGGTGTCCTGTCATTGATTTTGTAGAATTAATCTGAATGTTGTAAGCATGCTCACCAAATAATTTTGAAATAGCGCTGGATTCTGCAAGATCTCCTAATGGAGTAGAGGTACCATGCATATTGATATGGTCTACTTCATCAGCAGTTAAGCCTGCGTCTTCCAAACAGTTTTTCATTACCAGATAAGCTCCTAAGCCTTCAGGATGGGGTGCTGTCATATGATGTGCATCTGCACTCATACCGCCCCCTAATAATTCTGCATATATTGTTGCACCACGCTTTACTGCGTGTTCATATTCTTCAAGAATGATTGCTCCTGCACCTTCACCCAGAACGAAGCCATCTCTGTCTTTGTCAAAAGGTCTTGAAGCGGTAAGAGGATCTTCATTTCTTGTAGAAAGTGCCATCATCGCATTGAATCCGCCAACGCCGCTTGCTGTAACGGCAGCTTCAGAGCCTCCGCAAACAATAACGTCTGCCTTTCCTAACTGGATCAGCATTTTAGAATCAATCAATGCATTTGCAGATGAAGCACAAGCGGAAACAGTTGTGTAATTTGGACCATGGAAACCATACTCTATTGAGATGTGTCCCGGTGTAATGTCCGCAATCATTTTAGGAATAAAAAAAGGGTTAAATCTTGGAATATCAGTGTTAGCCCACCCTAAAACCTCAGTTTCAAAAGTTTCTAAACCACCAATTCCGGAACCCCATATTACTCCGACTCTGTGCTTGTCTACATTGTCTTCCATAATCCTTGAATGAGCCACTGCCTCTCTGGCAGCCACCATACCAAGTTGAGTGTTACGATCCATTTTTTTTGCATCTTTCTTATCGAAATGATCCAGCGGATCGAAGCTTTTCACTTCGCAGGCAAACCTTGTCTTGAAGTTTGTGGCATCAAAAAGAGTAGTCGGAGCGGCTCCGCTCTCACCTTTTAAAAGGCTTTCCCAGTATTCATTCGCATTATTACCGATGGGTGTTAAGGCGCCAAAACCGGTTACAACTACTCTTTTTAATTCCATAAACTTTGTAAATTTTCTTTAGTTGAAGAATATTATTTATTCACTACTTCTTCAATGTAAGCGATAGCGTGCCCTACTGTAGTGATTTTTTCAGCTTGGTCATCAGGGATCTGAATGTTAAATTCTTTTTCAAATTCCATGATTAACTCAACGGTATCTAGTGAGTCAGCTCCTAAATCATTTGTGAAGCTAGCCTCTGGAGTTACCTCTGTTTCTTCAACGTCAAGCTTATCAGCGATGATAGCTTTTACTCTTGATGCAATGTCTGACATAGTAAATTATTTTTTTAATTGTTAGATTGTGCAAATATATAAAATTCTTTGCGATAAAACATTTTTTTAGTCTTTTTTGTCGACGGATAACGGTTATTTTATTGTCTCAGACTTTAGTATTTAGTTTTCAGGTGTTTATATTTCAAATTGATTACGGGACCTGTTTTCGGAATTTTAATTTTCAGAATCACCAAACTTTTTAGTTTAAATTTTTATTAAAGTTATACCGAAAAATGAATATTTCAGGTCTTATCTTTTATTTGAATGAATATTTTGCGTAAAACATTTCCTGATTTTATTTTTAAAACTACGGTTCGATCTGTAGTGCTTTCAAAATTTTATGAAAAATTTCGTTGTTTTCGTAGACTCCTGTAAAAAGATCCGATTGCGGACCGTAAGAAAATACAGGAATCAGAGTGGCGGAATGATCATCCGTGGTAAAGTCTCCCTCTATTGTATTTGTCTGTAGGTCTCCATGAGGAATGCTGAAGCCTCCTGTTTCGTGGTCTGCAGTAATCACGATCAGTGTTCCCGGGTTCTGATCGGCAAACTGTATGGCTTTTGTAATAGCCCTGTCAAAATCGATTCCTTCGGTAACGATGGTTCCTGTGCTGTTGCTGTGGCCTCCACTGTCGATTTGGGCACCTTCAATCATCATAAAGAAAGGTTTTTTTTTGGCGTTCAGATACTGTAATCCATTTTCGACCACTTCAGACAGGACGTTTCCTCGACCTTTTAAAACAGAGGGAACACCCTTATCTGAAAAATAGTAAGCTAGGCGATCTGCTTTGTTTTTCCTGATATCTTCCGGTTTTTCGGCTACTGTAAACTGAGGCAGTTGCTGAATTTTTGAACTTCCGCCTGCTGCAAAGAAGGTGAGTCTGCTTTTCGTCAGATCTTCAGCAATCTCTTTTTCCATACCGCGGTCTTTCTGATGAGCATAAAAGGCTGATGGAGTGGCTCCTACGATTTCGTCTGTTGTGATCACTCCGGTATTAAATCCCTTTTCTGATAAAAGTTCGGTGATGTTTTTAATGGTTTTTCCTTCGGAATCCATACCAATAAATCTGTTTTTAGTTTTCTTTCCGGTAGCAAAAGCAGATGCCCCGGCTGCAGAATCGGTGGAGAAATTATCAGTGGATGATGTCTTGATGAGACCGATGTTTTTAAGCTGTGTTAACGTGAGTTGTCCCCTGTTAGCTAAAACTGATGATGAGATTTGAGACAGTCCGTTGCCGTCACCGATGAGCAGAATTACATTTTTAACCGGAATGTTTTTATTAACGTAAAGAAATTTCGGAGTGTAAACTTCTGAGAAGAAAGTGTTTTTAAATGTTCTGGATTTTAATGTTGAAATGTATTCAACGCAGTTTTTCGGTTTGTCAGTATTGATGTAATCTACACCGGCACTGACGAAAAATTCCCATGAGGTTTTAGAGTCCGGAGTACCCCAGGATCGGATGGGTTTACTGAAAGTTTTGGCTTCTTTAATAATGCCTCTTACAACAGGAAGATCTTTCTCTGTCAGCCCGCCTTTACCATTCCAGTTTGAGTATTTTTTAAAATTTAAACTGATCATGGCTACTTTATCCCATTGTTGAGGTGTAAGCTTTTTAAGCTCCTGATAATCGAATTTTATAAAATCCGGATACATATTGTATTCTTCAGGTGTTGGCTGATTACCTGATATAACAAAAGTAAATGTCTTCTGCTTAATTAATTTCGGATGCTTTTTGATTTCGGAAACTATTCTCTGAAGAGTTGGTTTTGCTTCTGTTTTGATATCAATTAAGATCTGCACAGGTTCTGATCTGTTTAGATGAAGTTCAAGAGCTTGTTCAACAGGTTTCAGATATAAATTTTCAAAAGTTCTTTTTTTTGAAATTTCATTTTTATCGTGAGCGACAAATAATTCATTGTTTTCAAAAAATACATCCGCTTCAATAGATGATGCTCCTGCTCCTAATGCATACCAAAACGGAACCGTCTGTTCATAATCATTGTGAGAATGAACCTTCGGAGCTTGTGCAGAAATTTGAAGTCCTGCTAAAAGGATAAGCAGCAATCCTGTCTTGTAGAATAATGAGGTCATACCGTATAATTATATTAGAAATTATTTAAATTCGATGCCTGATTTTTTTAATGCATCCAGGAGTTTGTGATAAATCGTATTGTTGGGATAAACCCCAGAGAAAAGTTCCTGACTTTTTCCCATTGCAAAGACAGGAACAAGAGCAGCAGTGTGCTGATTGTCTATAAAATTGATCTGTACTTTATCTTTAATATTCTTCTCTTTTCCTGCAGCATCTTTTTCCATGAATTTTCCGATACTGGCTCCTCCGGTTTCATGATCTGCAGTGACGACCAGAAGAGTGTTTGGATTTTCTTTAATGAATTTCATTACCACACCGATTGTCTTGTCAAAATCTAAAACTTCTTTTACCATCATATCAGCATCTTTAGCATGACCGCCCCAATCAATAAATGAACCCTCTACCATAAGGAAGAAGGGTTTGTTGTTTTTTGAGAGATAATCAAGTGCAGTTTGTGTAGCTTCCGGTAGAAAATCTCCTCTGCCTTGTACTTTGTTTGGAAGCTCGTCCTGTGCCAGCAGATAAAAATTGTTTTTACTTTGAACCGGTTTAGAAAGTTTTAGTGTGTCGATGTTATAATTCAGTTTTGCAAATTCATTGAGAAGATTTTTCCCGTCTTTTCTTTTGTTGAAAAATTTCAGGCCGCCACCTGCCAAAAAATTGACTTTAGCTTTTACGAGATCTAATGCAATGTCTTCATGAAGATCTCTGTCTTTTACATGGGCATAATAAGATGCCGGTGTCGCATGAGTGATACTTGTGAGACTCACAAGCCCGGTCTGGTAGTTTTTTTTCTGTAGCTGTTCAAGGATTGTAGGCAGAGCGATTGAGTCCTTGCTTACGCCGATGGCGCGTTTATACGTTTTCTGTCCCGTAGAAAGCGCAGTGGCTCCCGCTGCAGAATCAGTCACCCAGTCACTGGTTGACGAAGTCTCTGAAAGACCAACGATTTTAAATTTCTGAAAATTGGGTTCTGAATTTCCGAAATAGAATGCTGAAGTGACCTGAGAAACGCCCATCCCGTCACCGATCATAAATATAATATTAAGAGGTTTCTGTGTTTGGGCTTTAATTATTGCTGCGAAAAGAATCAAAGAAAGTACAATTGTCTTTCTTATTTTGCTGATTATGTAACCAAATTTCATAATGGGTGAATTTTTTATAATTTTAATTGACGTGAAATCAGTGTGCAAAATTACTTTTTAATCCGGTTTTAAAAATAGGTCTGCGTATTTGTAAGTCAATGTTAACGGTGAGTTTGTTGATTTAAAGTTAATTATGATTATGGTCGTTGTAATAGTTGATGTAAGTTTAATTTTCATCAGTAAAATTCATGTTACGTTAACTTATTTATATTCATTTATTAAAGCTTACTTAACATATTTCGGGGTTGGGCAAACCTAATTTTGCACAAAAAAAGAATGAAACGTATTTATTTGGTACCGACAGTTCTGATGAGTTGTGTAAGTTTTACTTTTGCACAGCAGCAGATTTCAGGAACTGTACAGGATGAAAAAGGAGCCCCTTTGCAAAATGTGAGCGTGGCAAACCTTCAGACTCAGACTGCTGCAGTCACAGATTCGTCAGGAAACTTTATTATCAATGCTGAGAAAGGAAATGTTCTTGAATTTTCGTTGGATAATGTGACTCAGAAAATCACTGTTGACAGCCGTACAAAATATCCGGTCATTCTCCGGAATAAACTGACAGATATCGAAGAGGTAGTGATGGTAGGATACGGAAGCCAGAAAAGATCTGACGTTACCGGAGCGATCGGATCTGTAAAAAGCGAAGATTTTAATAAGGGTCTGGTAGCCAATGTAGGGCAACTCCTACAGGGAAAGGTGGCCGGTGTCAATGTTGCTAATGTCAGCGGTGAGCCGGGAGCCAATCAGAATATTGTCATTCGGGGAGTAGGAAGTTTACGTTCCGGTACAACACCTTTATATGTAATTGATGGTTTTGTAATCGATAACAGTAATACAGGGGTGGCTAACAATCCTATGAATTTTATTAACCCGCAGGACATCGAATCAATGGATGTTCTTAAAGATGCGTCTGCATCTGCCATTTACGGTGCGAGAGGTGCAAACGGAGTTATTGTTATTACAACGAAGAAAGGGAAAAAGGGAAGAACGGAAATGAATCTTTCTTCATCACTTACTGCTTCTCATCTTGCAAATAAAATGGATGTCTTCAGCGCAGATGAATTCAGGAAGCAGGTAACTGCAATCGGAGCGAAGCTTGATGATATGGGTGGCAGTACAGACTGGCAGGACGAGCTGACCCGAACAGCAATTTCTAAGAATATTAATTTCTCAGCTTCGGGAGCCACAGAAAATTCCAATTATTATGCAGCTTTAGGATACGAGGACCAGGAAGGAATTCTTTACAACAGTTCATTAAGAAGATATTCAGGTCGTATAAATGTTTCTCAGAAAGCATTTGACGGAAGAGTAAATATTGATTTTAATATCAACGGCTCAAAAACTGAAAATGACAGACCCAGTGTGACAAGTATGGTTTCTACCATGCTTACACTGAACCCGACTTATCCTGCGTATACTAACGGTTCACCAACGACTGTTTTTAACAACGGAGGTTTCAATCCTCTGATCCGTCAGGATCTTTATACCGATTTTACCAATAACAACAGGATTTTAGCCAATTTTTCTCCATCGGTAGAAATTATTAAAGGCTTAACCTATAAACTGAATTTAGGAGTAGATTATTCAAGTGCGGACCGCGTGATCCAAAATATTCCGAATGCGGTTCCTCTGGAAATAGGTAATTTAAATCTGAATTATTTCTCAAACAACAATACACTTGTTGAGAATACCCTTACCTATAAATTTAAAATTAACCGTCATGACTTCAATGTAATGGCAGGTCATTCTTACCAGAGGCTGATGCTTACCTCAAGAGGGTGGTACTACGAGAACTTTCCAATCAACGGAATAGAACCACAGTACCAGATTCCGGCTGCTGGAAAGACCAATGCAACCTCATCGGTTACTGCCAACAAAAATGAACTGCAGTCATGGTTCGGAAGAATGAATTACGGTTATCAGGACAAATACTTACTAACCGCAACCATAAGAGCGGACGGATCATCTAAATTCGGCGAAAACAACCGATACGGTGTCTTTCCTTCAGTTGCTGCAGGATGGAATATCATCAAAGAAGATTTCTTAGCTGATGTAAGTGCGCTAAGTAACCTTAAGCTGCGGGCAAGCTGGGGTAAAACAGGAAACCAGGAAATTCCGAGCAAGATTACCAAAAGAAGCTACAAATCTGCCTCTGACGGTGGTGGGCAGGCAACTTATCCTTTAAACGACAGTGGGAACTATCCTGTAGGCGTTTATTTAGTAAGAGCGAACAATCCTGATCTTCAGTGGGAGGTTACTACACAGACCAACATCGGTGTTGATTTCGGATTTCTGAACAACAGGCTGACCGGTACGGTAGATTTCTTCAAAAAAGTTTCTGATAATATCCTGTTGGAAATCAATCCGACAGACCCGATCGAACCGGCTGAAAAGATGTGGAAAAATATTCCGAATATATCAATCAACAATACAGGATGGGAATTTTCACTGGATTACAGCAGTGACAGAAACAAAGCGTTCAGCTACAGCATCGGAGGAAATGCATCTTTTATTAAAAATGAAGTTAAAGATTCACCCTACCGGGTGCTTACTACCGGTGAAGCTCAGGGTCCCGGAACGACCAATGCAGTTATTAACGGATATATCAACGGGCAGCCCATCGGAACTTTTTATGTAAGAGAATTCATCGGATTAAGCGAAAACGGAACCAACATCTTCAGGGATGTAGACGGTGACGGAATCATTACGGATAATGACAGAGTAGCATCAGGAAGTGCTCTTCCTGATTTTACCTATAACCTTTATCTGAAAGCAGCTTATAAAAACTTTGATCTCGGATTGAATTTTAACGGAGTTTCCGGAAATATGATCTATAACAATACCGCTTCCACTTTATTTACCAGAGGAAGATTGGGGATTTCAAATAATACCACAGATGTTGCCACTCAGTTTCCGAATGAAAGTGTCAATAATACAAATGTAATTTCTACAAGATACCTGGAAAAAGGAGACTTCCTGAGGCTCAACAATGCAACGTTAGGATATAATTTAAATCCCAGGATGCTGGGCATCGGTGATCATATCAGAAATATCAGATTTTCTGTGACTGCTCAGAATTTATTTGTAATTACCAAATATTCAGGTTTTGATCCGGAAATCAACACCGGTATTTCTCAGGGAGGGATTCAGTCATTCGGTATTGACTACAGTACGTATCCAAAAGCAAGAAGTTTTGTCTTTGGTGTAAACGTAGCATTCTAATCTAATTACTTAAAAAAGAAAAAATGAAAAATAAATTTTTAATCTCAATACTTACTTTAAGTGCTCTTGTCGTAGCCGGGTGTACGGATCTTTCAGAACAGATCATTGATGAGTCCCTGGAAGTACAGGCTGGCAATATAGTTGAATCTGTAGTTGCTCCTGCTTACGGGCCTCTTCCCGACGCATTTACGCATACCAAAAATTATGGTCTTCAGCTCATCAGTACTGATCAGGGAATCCTGCCTCCGCGTGGAAGTGGTAACGACTGGTATGATGGGGGCAAGTATATTGAACTTCACCAGCACACGACAACGACTACCAATGTTGTGGTGCAGCAGACATGGTCGGCATTTACACTGATGATTTCAAGGACGGTAACTGCGATTGAAAAATTACAGCCCATTGCTGCTACCGATACGAATGCAGCCAAAGCGATTGCTGAAATGAGAGCCTTGAGAGCTTATTATAACATGCTCATGTTGGACTACTGGGGAATTGCATTTAAAAAAGATGCTACCGGTCAGGATTCTCAGATTTTAAGAAAACAGGAAGCGATCAGTTATATCGAAAGTGAATTTCTCGCCGTTGTCAACGAGCTTGATAATTCCAAAGGCCCCGGGAGGATGTCGCAGGCATCTGTGAATGGATTCTTAGCTCAGCTTTACCTGAATGCAGGAGTGTATAGAAATCCTTATGGCACACCGGTTTTCTCTGCTACAGATATGGATAAGGTTATTGAATATACCAATAAAGTGATCAATTCCGGATTGTTTGTTCTGGCACCGGAATATTTTTCAGTTTTCGATGATAACAACCACACAAATAAAGAGCTGATCTTTGCAATCGACCAGCGTCAGGATCTGACGACTTCTCATAACAGATTGGGCTATTGGTCCCTGTCCGGAAGCCAGTATCCGCTGGCTGCTTTCCCAAAAGCAAACGGAACGGACGGGCCGGCGATTACTTCTGACTTTTACAATACCTGGACTCAGGCGTATGGAAGCACGGACCCTGCACAGGCAGATGCGAGATTTTATAAGGAGAATGTTATTATTCCGCAAAATTTAAAGAATTTAACCGGAGTTACCCCTGCAAATGACGGCAATCACTATTTCCTGGTTAATGGTGCAACGTATGAAATCAACAGGGGAATCCAGAGAGGGATCCAGTGGGGTTTGAGAAATGCATCCAACGGACAGCCTTTTAAGACTGATATGGGTCAGTATAAAATCTATCCGATGATTGAGCAGAGAAACGGATTTGTAAATTATGTTAACCACACATTGGATATTGATCTGGAAAATCCAAATAACAAAGACTACGCAGATGGCTACAGGGTTTCAAAATATCAGTACAGCAGAACTTCAGATACAGGACGAAACAGGGGGAATGCTGATATTGTTCTTTTAAGACTGGCGGATATTTACCTGATAAGAGCAGAGGCTCAATTAAGAAAAGGAAATTCAGGGGCTGCACTGGTAGATGTCAATTTTGTAAGAGCCTCAAGGACTGCGAGACCTTCGGTAACGCCTCCGGCTTTGAGTTCTATCAATTTAAATACACTTTACAGAGAACGTGGGTTTGAGTTTTATTGGGAATATTCCAGAAGGACAGATATGATCAGGTTCGGACACTATGAAGATCCTTATACTTCAAAAACCAATGCTGATGTAAGAAAAAGACTGTTCCCTATTCCTCAGTCTGCTATTGACGGGGCGTCCAGTGTGCCGGGTTATCTTGTTCAGAATGAAGGATATTAAACCTGGATTTTTTATTTTTTACTTTAGATACTTTCAAAGAAAATACCAACAGAGATCTGTTGGTATTTTTACTTTTTTAATAGTCTTGTTTTGAATTAATCAAGCGGTTTTCTTCCGCTGATAATATTGTAAAGTACCACAATTACAGCGATAACCAATAATACATGAACCAAAGAACTGGTACCGATTCCAGGTACAACATTAAGCATGCCTAAAAGCCAAACGATGATACAAATGACTGCGACTAACCATAGTAAACTTCTCATAATAAAATTTTTTTTGGGTGTTATGATTTAGTATTAGCATATACTGTGCCTTTTTATTTTAGGTTTATAAGTTGTGGTATGTCCTGATGGACAGATAAGGGTTAAAGTTTTTTGATGAGATAAAAGAAGCTGGATGTATTTATGCAATATCATCTTATTTTTAATGGCAAAAAATGAAAAACTCAATCAGTGTACCAGATTTTGGAAGTCATTCAAAATAAGTATTTTATATTTTGAAAAGTTCTGCAATTTGCTTTCTCAATCATTTCTTTCGTCTTTTATGTTCGAAAAAAAGCTGCTCTGTTTTATTGTTGAGGTTTAGACATTGCCTGGATTGATATCAAATAGTAAAGCTAATGATCTATAGAAAGTTCCTGGTTTTCAAGTTCTGCTTTTCTTTTTTTTTATAAAATCAGAAGGCCGGATACTATTGATTTCATTAAAAAGTCAGAAAAATTCTGTCTCGAGGAAATGCCGCACTTTTCTGAAAGTTCTTCTATGGTATAATCAAGAATTAGAGTAATGATATTCAATATAAAAAGTTAATTTTTTCTAAGGCAAGATTGTACTTGTGTATTCAGGAATGCTTATCCTCAGGTAGCTGCATGTATAATTGATGTAGTTCTTTGAAATTGTTTTTCGTAGAATAACAGGCAATAGGAAGATATGTGCGATCTAACGAAAATTATAATTCCTTGAAAAGATTAAATTTGATCAGTCATAACAAAGGCTGCCTCAAAAAGGACAGCCTGTTTTTACATAAGATATATATTGGAATTATTTAATAAGCATAAAATGCGATACCTTCAGAGTGATAACCTCCGGGTGTAGAAGGAGATTTTGAATAAAAATGATCTCCATAACTATTGTAGTACTTATAAATCGGTACACTGCCGGCTACGTTGTTAGCGTGTGCATAAAAAGCAATACCTTCATATACATAACCTCCTGGTGTAGACAAAGCATGAGCATAATAATGGTCACCACTTCCAGGGTTGTAATATACATATATAGGGACAGAAGTAGGAACTTTAAATGAAAATGCGTAAAACTCTATTCCTTCATGGTGGTATCCTGAAGGTGCAGATGAAGACTGATTATAATAATGATCTCCGTATGAATTGTAATATCTGTAGATAGGAACTGTTTTGTAATCCATAAAAACTTTATTATCAATTAAATACTGGTCAATATAAGCTTTTAACTGAGCTTTTTTTGCAGCATCTTTTACTACATTATAAAGTAAAATAAGTCCATTGTTAGAAAAATCTATTAAAACAGCATTATTTATTGTGGAACTGTTCTGCCACGCAGCAAAATTAATTTTCGGATTTGTCTGGTCAAGGTTTATTTCACCTACAAGTCCAATTGAAGGGTTTCCACCTCTCGTTCTGTATGATAATTTTCTAGAATAGTTTTGATTGGTTTCTGAAGTGTTTACATCATTGTTAACATTTACATCAAAAATACTTTTCATTCCTACTTTTACACCTATCCGCGCAGCTTTTTCACGGTTTTGATTGCTTGTCTCAGACTGAAATAAGACATCCATTTTAGCGCCGGTATAAATATCAACAGCTATATGGGTACCGTAATCCTGTACAATCTGTTGAGGTGTTTTAGTTTGTAGATCCTGAATGAATTCCGGTGTCAGATAATCAGCTAACAAATCATTGGTTGCATTTAGTCTGAATCTTCTCTGTTTGATTAATAAGTTGTAACTACCGTAGATGTATTTGCCGTCAAACTTATTATTTGTAGTCAATGCGGAGTTAAAACCAACAGAAAGTGTTTTCCCGAATAAGGGAATGCCTGCAGTTACATCAATTTTTGTAGAAACCATTTTAGAATAAGTTTCGGCATTTTCGCCGTACTCTTCTACATACTCCTGAGAATTTGTGTTTTCAGTAATAAGTCTGCCGCTTTGTTCTACTTTAAATCTGTCAATATCTATAATCTTAAAACCGGCGGCTGTTGCGTTTGCATATTCACCTGCGGCATTGTAGCCATGTCCCAGCACATCATAGAGACCGTCACCAGCTGATTTGTTTGCTGAACGATTGCTTCCATTCA
Source organism: uncultured Chryseobacterium sp. (assembly GCA_963526305.1). Taxonomy (GTDB): domain Bacteria; phylum Bacteroidota; class Bacteroidia; order Flavobacteriales; family Weeksellaceae; genus Chryseobacterium. The sequence goes on from CAURNW010000008.1 coordinate 181,215, forward strand.
AATTTTCCGGTGAAGTTTCGTCTCGTAACTCTTCTGTAGCACAAGAAAACACCAATAGCATTAACAATATACTAATGCAAAATGAGATTTGTTTTTTCATAATATTTATTTTGTAATTCACTGCAAAGATAAATTTCACCTATGGATGATAAAAATAAAATTTAATGATTAATATCACAATGGAAAGATTGTGATATTAGAAAAAACAATCACGGATTCCAGATTCTTTAAGCAGGAAAAAAGGAAGTATAGAAACTAATACAAACAAATGACGGGAAAAACTGGTAGAGTGTTTACTGATCTGTAGAAAGTTCCTGGTTTTCAAGTTCTGCTTTTCTTTTTTTTATAAAATCAGCAGGCCGGATACCGTTGATTTCATTAAAAAAATCAGAAAAATTCTGTCTTGAGGAAATGCCGCACTTTTCTGAAAGTCCCTCTATGGTATAATCAAGAAATTTAGGATTGTGGTATAACTCCTGAGTAATATACATAATACGGAGTTCATTAAGATAAGTGTTAAATTTTTTACCCTTATATTCATTGATGACCTGAGAAAGGTAAGTCGTATTGGTACCGAAATTTTTAGCAAGTTCCTGTTGGGTAATCCCTTTTTTTATAAAGCCGCGTTTTTTCTCAAAATCATTCAGTTTTTTCAAAATATCATTGATCACAAGAGTTGGAGCACTTGTTTTATTTTCTTTTACAGGCTCAGTCACGATAGTTGGATCTGTTTCTGAATTTTCTTCTTTAGTGATTCTTTTTCCCAGTTCAATGTATTTACTCTGAATTTCTTTTTCTTTCTTTTTTCTGTAAATAATGATTGACAGAAGTATGAGAATCAAGACAGATGAAGCAATCAGAGATAAAAATCCAATAGAATTCTTATTTTCCAGATGCTTCTGTTTTTCCAATAAAGCTTTGGTGTCATATTCTTTATGAATTTTATCAGAGAGGTATTGGAAATCTTTAGTAAGAATTTGATCTGCAATCAGTAACTGTTTGGTGTAGTATAATTCTCGTCCGGGATTCTTTATTTTGTGATAATAATTGATCAGGCTTTCATAATTTTCTCGAAGTTCAGGTGTAATAAACTGTTGTTTCTGAAAAATAGAATCTACTTTTACAAAGTAAGAAACTGCCACTTCTTCTTTTTTTATTTCCTGATAGGCTTTCCCAATATAAAAATAGCTTACAGAGGCTGATGTAAAATCATTGATTTTCTTTAACTGAGGTAATGCAATGGATATATTTTCAATGGCTTTCGTATATTTTTTTTTTCTGAAGTCAGATATTCCGAGACTCTTACGGAAGTAAGCATTTTCCAAGTCAAACTCATTACTGATCGATGTGGCGGATAATCCCAGCTTTATCAGAGAATCACTTTTCGGATACTTCTGTAATTTTCCATAGCAGATGATTTGCTGATGAAGGCTGTTAAAATAACCTTTTTTATTGTTGTAGATAAGATTGGGGTGAATATTGGCACGGGTAAGAGGCTCAAAATGTGCGGAGCATTCCTTAAATAACTTTAAAGCATCACTGTAATATCCGAGATAACTTTTGACGACCCCTAAATGATAAATAATTCTATATCTTAAAAAGTCATCTTTAATATTTTCAGAATATTCATATGCTTTCAGATATTCATTGAGTGCTGGCTGATACTGCTTGTAAAAAAAATAATAGATAACTCCTTTTTCCAGATATGCACTGCTGATCAGTTCATTGTTTTTTGATTGTAAAGCATACTGTACACAGCTGTCTGCATACTTCAGTTTTTTGGTTTTGTCATCAGAATAAAAAGCAGCATCCTGATATCCCTGAAATATTTTTCTGTAATTTCCTTCTTTTTTTGCCTTTTTAAGGTAATCATTTATAAGAGGCATAGCACTCCTGTCATTTTCAGGTTTGTTCTCGTACTGTTTTCTTAATTCTTGATAAGTAATTTTATCTGAAACTACAAGATTTTGCCCATTGAATGATATTCCCCACAAAATCAGAGATAAATGTAAAATATTAATAAAATGGGATCTAATTTTCAAGTTTGCAATTTATCAAATTTAATCAAATTTAACCAATATCAATCAAAATTACAATGATGTGTGAATTACCAGTTTGATTTACTTAATTTATTGTTAATCAGGTTTTTAAATTTGGAAAGATTTGTAAATAAGTCGTCTTGATTTATAAATCGTACCAAAAATTATCAAAAATTCTGCTTTTTTAATCTCTAAATTAGCTCAGAGCTTAAGCAGAATTCCGGTACCGGATAAACATCACCATCACCAAATATTAATTAAGATGCAGATAAAGTTTATCCAAATAGTAATCCCATTATTGACATTGATCTCGTGTAGAGAATATGAGGAAGTCATACTGAATGATTACAGTAACGAAAGTTTAAAAATATCAGAAAAAAAAATACAGCATAAAGATGCTGTCTCTGATGCCAAAGACAGTACAGTGATAAAGGCTGTTTCTGAAAAAGATCCTCCTGTAAAACATGGAGGACACTGGAAGATAAAAAATGACTGATGATACTTTTAAGATAAGATTTGAAAAAATAATATTGACGCAGAGTATAAGTTCCCGGCTTTGCATCTTTAAACAATTGGGAATACACCATTTTATTATGAAAAAGCTATTATTATTAGCAAGTGGCGTTGTAGCTATGTCACTTATGTCTTTTGCAACAAGCACAGACAACGGAATTATTGAGGTTAAAGGTAACCACATTACCATTAAAGACACCAGAAAAATTTCAGAACAGGACTTGAAATTTTTAAGTAAAAACATTGCTGGTTGGACTTCATGCGACAAACAGTCAGTACAAAATCAGTGTAATACAAGAAATCAAACATTTCCTGATACACCTACAACACAAGCAAAGATTGAAAAAATTATTGCGAAATATCAATAATTAATACTTTGGTATCAGGTTGAGAATTCTCAACCTGATACTTTTAAAAACTATTGATCGTATGAAATTAAGATTTTTTGAAATGGCTGTTTTTACTGTAATCATAGTAAAAATTTTTATAATGGGGATCACTACTACAGTATCTTCTTTTTGTGAATTTTATAAATACAGCAGGCCTGGAATCATGGATATTTTTGCATTTGATAATAAATATGATACCACTTTAACAACATACACAGGCTTTGATACTGGTTATGGATTTTTTGCACCTAACGTCTCCAGTAATTTCATCATTATGAGTAAAAGCATGACTGGTAATAAAACCTATTTTTCAGATGATTTACTCACTACTACTGAAGGTAAATCCCGTTTTTTAAGTGTAAATAACATTTTTTTGAAAAATATAGAAGATGATAAACAGAAGATTAGGATTAACCATGTTATTCTCAAGCAGATCAATAAATATTTTGAGTCTAAATATGATGAAAAATTTGAGACATATACCTTTTTATATGACTATCCTACATTGAAAGATGGAAATCTATATCCAACGGGAAGATTAATAAAAATAGACAGCATCAAATGAAAAAAATCAATATTTACTTTAATAAAGAATTTTCTTCAACGTTCATCATCTTTTTCAGAATTGCTGTAGGATTATTAGTGTTTATTCATTTTCTGTCATATTGGAAAGATTTCGAACTGCTATACACAGATAAAAGTATCATACCTGTTGAATTACATTCGCTGCATCAGAGTTATAATATTGTCACAATTGATGATATTCTGAATTTTTTTACAAAATATTTTTCAGAAGATGTTTCAGTCGGTATTTTTAAATATTTTTATATTATCCTGTGCATTTTTATCGTAACGGGGTTTTTCAGCAGAATAAGTGCTCTGCTTCTGATGTTTTTACAGGTTTCTTTTATAAAATATGCCAGCCTCTTATATTATGGTGCTGATTTTTTTACCACCATGTCACTCTTTTATGTCTTTCTCTTTCCTACGAGTTCTTACTTTTCGATACAAAAAAAATATTTTCAAAAATCACTGTACTTTTTACCGGATCAGTCTTTGACTTTTTCAAAAAGACTCATTCAGATTCACCTTTGTATTGCTTATTTTTTTTCCGGATTTGATAAAATCATAGGCTACAACTGGTGGAATGGGGAAGCTGTCTGGAAAGCAATGCATTTGCCAAATTTTAATAGTTTTATCGTCATGAGTGATTATATCACTTCACCTATTTTCTACATAGTTATGGGATGGGGAACTATTATTATTGAGCTTCTATATCCTTTATTCATTAATTTAAATAAAACAAGAAAATTATGGTTTACCCTTACCATACTTATGCATATTGGTATCATTGTAAGTTTTAATCTTTTCTTTTTCTCTGCTATAATGATCACCTGGAATTTAACCGCTTATTATTTTAATTATTATGAAAAATCTGACCTTAAAATCCCTTCTGTTAATCCTGTTAGCACTGTTAAATCATAATTTTTTTTATGGACAGTCGTATAAGATAATTTATGAAATGACATGGAAACCGTCAAAAGATTCCACACTTTACAGAAAAGAATTGATGTCATTAATTACAAATGAAAAGGAACCTTCCTATTTTGAATCTTATGAAAAGTTCAGATATGATTCTCTAAAAACAAAATTGGTCAATGATTATATAGCAAATGGCGGTGAGTCACTGCGCTTTCCAAATGAAACTAATAATTCTAAATACAGAGCATTCATTACAAAGGATTTGCAAAATGATAAGATCAATGAAGAAAACAAATTTTATACAACCATCTTTCTTACGGAGTATAAATCTCAATATAAATGGAAAATAGATAATACTCAAAGCAAGAATATATTTGGATATAAAACCTATAAAGCAACAACCGGTTTTGGTGGAAGAAATTGGACAGCTTGGTATACTACTGATATTCCTATACTGGACGGACCTTATAAATTTCATGGTTTACCGGGACTGATTTTAAAAATATCAGATGATTCAGGTGATTATGATTTTGAAGTTAAAGGAATCACTAAAGAGAAAAACGACATTAAACACAGGAACTTTTATTATAAAAAAGCTATAGAATTGACGCCTAAACAATGGTGTGATTTCTCCAAAAAATATAAAAAGCAGCCGTCTATGATTTTGGAAAACCTCAACACGGCACAAACTACATATGTCATCAATGGTAAAGACGTAAACAGTCGTGAGATCAAAGATGAGTACAATAAAAAAGAATGGGAAGAAATGAAAAATTTTGAAAATCCAATTGAACTGTCTCAAGACTGTCTGTAAACAACTATTCGTATAGAATGCTGACTATAATAATATTATTAATCCAGGTCTCAAAAATCATTGAAGATACAGTCATTAAAATTAGTCAAAAAGAAAGCGACTCAATTTTATAGTTAAGCCTCTCATATTTTATTGATCAGCGCTTTGAATCTGTAAAACTTTATAATAATGATCAGAAAAACTTGTTCTATCTGCAATCACTTGTAATGTTATAAAGCATAAAATGCTTTTGAAAAATGAAAACATTAATCCATGGACAATCTGTTTTGAAAAAATTATTATCTTTTTTTATGGATTGTAGACAGACTGAAAGACTAGGAGAAAAACAGTATTTGTGACTTACTGTTTTTAGAGTTGGGACTTTGTATAGGTTCTGAATGGGAAATATTAATGAATGATTTTTTTAATCCTGAACAGTAGATTGTCAATATCAAAAGGCTTTGCAATAAAATCATCAGGAGCGCAAATATTAGTCATCTGGCTGAGGTGAGCATGAGCACTCATTATCACTACGGGTATACCATCGTTATCCTCACTGTCTTTGATCTGCTTGCATAAATCAATCCCTGATCCGTCGGGAAGCATTACATCAAATAAATACATATCCGGCTGTATATTTATATCTCTATTCTTAAAATCATGCACTGTAGCGAATGACTGTACAGAATAGTCTTCAGAAGTTAAGAACATTTCTAAAATTTCCCTTATTGCCTGATCATCTTCGACCAGAAAAATCTTTCTCATACCAGATTATTAAGCAAGAATAGAACCAAAAATACAACCCTTACTAAAGCGATTTATAATGGGAGCGTAAACAAAAAAATACTTCTCTGCTCAAGTTCATTATCAATCAAAATATCCTATACATTCTTTTAAATACATATATATCGTTCCGTATCGTATTTATTCCTTGTTACTGATGTTTGAGACTAAAAAAAAAATTATGTAAAATCATATTCTGAATGTATAACTTTTTGATTCATTGTTCAAAAAATCTGTAAATTCAAAATTTCTTCAAAATTGAATATATACATTAGCAGAATGAAATATTTGAATCTCGCCATACCATTAACCCCTAAGCATCACTGATGAAAATCCTGATTATAGAAGACGAAGAAGAATTGGCAAAAAGTATATCAGAATATCTTTCAGAAGAAAACTATCTCTGCGAATTTGCCTCAAATTTTCATGAAGCAATGCATAAGATCGAAGCATTTCAATATGATTGTATTCTGTTGGATATTACCCTGCCAGACGGGAATGGGCTGAAAATTTTGGAAGAACTTAAAAAAGAACAGAAGCAGGATGGTGTGATCATTATTTCTGCAAAAAATGCATTGGACGATAAGATCAGAGGGTTGCAGATCGGTGCAGACGATTATCTTACCAAGCCTTTTCACCTGTCTGAGCTGGCAGCCCGTATTTATTCTGTCATTCGAAGAAAGCAGTTCAGCAATACCAATGTGGTTACTCAGAATGAACTGCAGATTGATCTTTTGGCGAAAACAGTTTCCGTCAATCAGGAAAATATTACCTTAACTAAAAAAGAATTTGATTTATTGGTATATTTCATTGGTAATAAAAACCGGGTAATTTCTAAGAGTACATTGGCAGAGCATCTTTCAGGGGATTTTGCCGATATGCTTGAAAATCATGATTTTGTATACGCTCATGTCAAAAATCTCAAGAAGAAACTATATGATGCAGGGTGCGGCCATTATCTGAAAACGGTCTACGGAACAGGTTATAAATGGGAAAGTGTTTAAGTAAAAATGTATGAAGCCGTTATTAAGTAAAACGACAAGGCCATTCTTAATCTTTGTACTGATTGTTCTGATGATCAGTATTCCTGTTTATTATTTTATGGTTGATGCAATCTGGCAGGAAGAACTGGATGAGCATAATGAGATTGTTGCAGAAAAAACCTCGTATGAGTTTAACAGGATGAAAATTTCGAATGAGGAGATGCAGCGAAATATTGCACTGTGGAATCAGATTCAGCCGGGAACCAACATTGAAAAACTGCCCTACGGTAAGGTAAAGAGAAATTTGATTTTTACGACAGAAAAGTACAAACCTTTTTCCGCTGACAAGAAAATCGAGCGCTACCGATGCCTGAAAAAAATAATTTATATCAAAAATGAACCCTACCTTTTTACAATAGAAACCAACATTGAAGAAACAGAAGGTACGGTTATGATTATAGGAATTATTACCTTTTTCTTTTTTATTATGATCGTAACCGGTTTGTTTATTTTGAACAGGAGATTATCCAAAACCATATGGAGGCCTTTTAGAAATACATTAGACAGGCTTAAAAATTTTAATCTCAATACACAGACACACATAGAATTTGAAAGTACAGATACTACAGAATTCGAAGAACTGAATCAATCACTGCGAAAACTGATTGCCCACAATGTATCTGTTTATAAAACACAGAAAGAGTTTACTGAAAATGCCTCGCACGAATTGCAGACCCCTCTTGCGATCCTGAAAAACAAACTTGATATTCTGATGCAAAATGCTGATCTTACAGAAAAGCAGTATAATATTGCTGAGGATATGAACAAGGCTCTTTCCCGCAGTGCACGTATCAACCAAAACCTCTTACTTCTTGCAAAAATTGAAAACAGTCAGTTTGATCAGTCAGAAATCATCCATTTTGATGGACTTGTCCTGCAGAGTATTACAAACCTTCAGGAACATCTTGATCAGAAAAACATTCATTTACAAATTGATGAATTACAGAATGCAACAGTGAACGGGAATACAAGTCTGACCGAAATACTGATCAATAATTTACTCCTGAATGCAATCCGTCATACTCCTGTCAATGGATTTATTTCCATTGGCTTACGCAATTCAGTGTTTTCAGTCGGTAATTCAGGAGTGCAGAAACTTGATGAAGATCTTTTGTTTAAAAGATTTTCAAAATTATCTTCAACCAACAGCGGAAGTGGTTTGGGACTGGCTATTATAAAGGAAATAGCAAAATTCCAGAAGTGGGAGGTTCAATATACATTTGTCAGTAATGATCATGTGTTTTCAGTAAAGTTGTAAAAGTATTCTGCAATTTTTCACAGCTTAATTCCAAAAATTCTAAATTTCTTCTAAATTGATTAAGTCCTTTGTCTGATCTTAACAGACAGACCATGGGCACAACTAAGCATCGTTTACAACAATTTTTTAAAATTTTTGAAGGCAGATTTTCTGTATTATTTTATGTTTTAAGCTTTTATATGATCTTATCCTTTATCATAAGGATCATCCTTCTCATCTGGTCAGCGTCGGATGCTGATTTTAACCCGATCTATATTGTACGCGCATTTTTTACAGGATTTCTTTATGACCTTACGATGGGTTTGCTGTTTTTATTTCTGTATGCTCTGTATCTTTTGATTTTCCCGAAAAAGTGGATAGGATCTTTAGCAGATAAAGGTTTAACTTATTTTTATTTAACCCTTATTTTTATCATCATCTATTGCAGTCTTATGGCAGAAATCCCTTTTTGGGATGAATTTGGAGTAAGATTTAATTTTATTGCTGTTGATTACCTGATCTATACGTATGAGGTGGTAGAAAATATCAATCAGTCATATCCGCTTCCTTTAGCTGCAGGTGCTTTGATTGTAGTTATCGCAGTAACCTTTGTCATGTTAAAAAAGAGTGGTGCTTTCAGAAAAACTTTTTCAGACAGAAGTCCGCTCTCCCTGCGTGTACTACCGGCATTCTCTTTACTGATTACTGCATGTGTTTTAGGAATTTCAATGAAGAATAAACTTGCAGATTTCAGTAATAATCTTGTCATCAACGAAATCGGTAAAAATGGAGCTTTCTCTTTCATTTCTGCATATCAGTCCAATGAATTGGATTACGAAACATTTTATCCGAAACTTCCCGTCAAAGAAGCTTATTCTATAGTAAAAAGCAGGCTTTTGCAGGAAAATCAAAGTTATGAAACAGAAAGATATGACGATATTACAAGACTTACTAAAGGCAGATCAGAGCAACATCCCAATATTATTGTTATTGCAATAGAGAGTTTCAGTGCTGATTTTTTAAAAGAATTTGGAAATAAAAATCAGCTAACCCCAAACTATGACCGGTTATCCGAAGAGAGTATTTTCTTTACCAATCTTTATGCAACGGGAACCAGAACAGTAAGAGGAATGGAGGCGCTGACCCTTTGCGTACCTCCGACTCCGGGAAACAGTATTGTCAGAAGACCAGATAATCAAAATCTGTTTTCAGTTTCTACGATTGTGAAATCAAAAAATTATCATCCTTATTTCATTTATGGTGGTGACGGCTATTTTGACAATATGAATAATTTTTTTGGAGGACAGGGATTCGATATTGTAGACCGGGACAGGGGCAATCCTCTATCTGATAAAATCAATACGCGCAGATTTGACATTCAGGATCATGAAGTAAGCTTTGAGAATGCATGGGGAATCTGTGATGAAGACCTTTACAGGCAGTCCATCAAATATGCTGATAAAAGTGCACATGAGAACAAACCGTTTTTCCAGTTTGTGATGACGACATCCAATCACAAACCGTACACTTTTCCTGCTGGAAAAATCAATCTTCCTCAAGGGGACAGAGATGCTGCGGTTAAATATACAGATTTCGCCCTCGGAAAATTTATTGCGGATGCAAAAACAAAGCCCTGGTTTAAGAATACCGTTTTTGTCATTGTTGCAGACCATTGTGCAAGCAGTGCCGGAAAATGGGAAATCAATATTTCAAAGCATCATATTCCCGCTATCATTTACAATCTCAATCAGCAACCGCAAAAAATCAACCGTCTGACTTCGCAAATCGATCTGATGCCCACATTATTCGGTTATCTGGGTTGGAGTTACAGTACAGAACTTTATGGAAAAGACATTAACAGGACCAAGGCGGGAGAGGAGAGGGCTTTCATCGGGAATTACAGAACTTTGGGAACACTTAAAGGAAATACTTTTACACAGATTGATGACCGTAAAAGGGTAAAGCAGTTCACCGTTTCCGGAAGAGACCAATCATTGACGGAAATTCCTCATGCAGATTCAGATTTGGTTTCTGAAACAATAGCGTACTATCAGACTGCAAGTGAAAGATTTAAAAATCATAAGATGAAAGTAAGATAAATGTATTTTGAAGGGATTGTTCAAAATTTATTCTAAATCAGTGTGCAGTTTTGTATCAGAATCGTCAAGAAAGTACATTATGCAAAACAAACATTTTATTTTATCTGTTATCCTTTTTATTCAATCCTTTTCCTGTTTGTATGCCCAGGCTACAGCAGTCACTATTTCAGGAAATGTGAAAACTCAAACTGATCAGTCTGCGATTCCTTATGCCAGTGTGGTTGTAAAGAAGGCAAAGGACAACGGTTTCATTTCAGGAACCATTACCAATGAAGAAGGGAGGTTTTCGATTGGTGAACTTAAGCCGGATAACTATAATCTGGAGATTTCCATTTCGGGATACGACACTCATATACAAAGTTTATACATTGGCAGTCTGTCGGAATTTCTGGAGATCCCGGTGGTAAGATTATCAGAAACTTCTGAAAAAGAAATGAAAATTGAAGAAGTGATTCTGACCTCAGCAAAGAAAAATGAGCTCAGCAGTCAGCTGGATAAAAAAACATTTTCTGTTGCAGATAATATCAGTCAGGGCGGGGGTTCGGTTTTGCAGAGTATGCAGAATCTACCGGGGGTTACTGTGCAGGAAGGAAAAATACAGCTTCGTGGAAATGATAAGGTAACAGTACTGATTGACGGTAAACAGACTGCACTCACCGGTTTTGGAAGTCAAAGCGGGCTGGATAATATTCCTGCTTCTGCAATTGATAAAATTGAGATCATCAACAATCCTTCGTCAAAATATGATGCCAATGGAAATGCCGGAATCATCAATATCATCATGAAAAAAAACAAACAGAATGGATGGAATGGAAAAGCCGCATTTAATTACGGCACAGGATCTTATTGGGTTCGGAAGCAGAATCTGCCAACGATAAGACCCCAATATACCGTGACCCCGAAAATTAATCCTTCGGTTTCTCTTAATTACAGAAAAGAAAAGGTGAATGTTTTTCTTCAGGCAGATAATTTATACACAGAAACATTGAATAAAAATGAATTTGTAACCAGAACTTATGATGACGGAAACATCATTCACTCACAGTTAAAAAGAAACAGAAATACCAATTATCTTACTGCTAAAGCAGGAATTGACTGGAATATAAATGCTCAGAATACATTGACGATTTCAGGCCTTTACGGAAGCGAAAAAATTATTGACCGGGGAGACCAGCCATTTTTTAATAAAGATTTTTCCCGGCGTCTCAGGCTATGGCAGTTTTTAGAAGATGAATTAAAAACGACGGTTATGGGAAGTGCTCTCTATCAGCATAAATTTAAGGAAGCAGGACATTTGCTGAACGTTGGGTTCAACTATACTTTTCACAGGGAAGATGAGAAATATTTTTATGATAATGATCTCTCATTTTCAAAAGGAACAGACGCATTCAAACTGTTGTCTGATGAGCAGATCTATGATTTTACTATCGATTATATAAGACCTTTAAAGTACGGACGGATAGAGACCGGAATTAAATTACGAAACCGCAGTATTCCAGTACATATGAATTTTATTCCGGGAGTCAATTCAGTTTTGGATGTCAATGCAGGGGGCACGGCGGATTATAAAGAACTGATCCCGGCAGTATATGGAAACTACATTTTTGAAAATGAGAAGTGGGAAGCTGAACTTGGAGTACGATTAGAGTATGTGAACATTCAGTATGATGTCAATCCCAATCATCCGACTTACACAAGTGACGCTTATCATTATACACAGCCGTTCCCGAATCTTAGACTTGGGTATAAGTTAAATGATCACCATAAGCTTTCTGTATTTTATAACAGAAGAGTAGACAGGCCTAATGAAGTTGATATTCGTATCTTTCCGAAATATGATGATGCTGAAATTATCAAGGTCGGAAATCCCCAACTGAGGCCTCAGTTTACCAATTCATTAGAGTTGGGGCATAAATACAGCTGGAACGGAGGTTATCTGTATTCTGCTTTATATCACCGTTCTTCCAACGGAACGATCACCAGGATTTCCAGTATTATTCCTGGAAGTACATTGATTTACGCAGTATTTCAAAATGCAGGTAAAAGCTATAATTCCGGGTTGGAAATGATTTGGAATCAGAAAGTTTCAGGAGTGTATTCTTTTACGGTCAACGGAAATATGTACAGAAATCAGATCAATGCATTTTCTGTCATCAATCTCTATCCGCAACCCAATCTTTTCACAGCCAATAAGGAAAATGCTGTTTCAGGAAACTTAAAACTAAACAATACGTTTAAAATTTCCAAGGGGCTTGATGCGCAGCTAGTCGCAGTATATCATGCTCCGGATATAATTCCGCAGGGGAGAACAGGTTCAAGATTTTCAATGGATATGGGAATTAAAAAGTCAGTTCAGAATGGAAAAGGAGAACTGTTTCTGAATGCTACAGATTTGCTGAATACAATGGTCATTAAAAAGGAGATACGGGGAAACGGATTTAACTATACAAGTGACGATTATTACGAAACACAGGTGGTCAGATTAGGGTACAGCTATAAATTTTAAAAGTTTACATATGATTGATTTGACTGGGACTGTCAGGAATTATAGGAAAGTATTTTTTAAAGAAAATCCACCTGACAGTTATAAACGCTATGAGCAAAGTATCGTGGTTGAGCTAACTGATCAGGAGCGGAAAATCAAAAACGGTACTTTCTTCAGAGAGCATCATTACTCTACCTATTATGTCCGTCCAAACATTCTTTCAAAATATAAGGAGGTCAATGTTCAGATGATGGCCAGCCAAATATGAAACTTAAAACCCACAAGAAGATGTTAAAATCCCATCAGAAATTAATCATGATCTTTATCGTAATGCTGTCAGTTTACACGAAAGCTGGGGCACAATGTCCAACTGACTCTGTACATGTACCGGAGAACAGACAGGATAGTGTAACTGCAGTACAACCAAATGAAAACAGGTTGAATTATAAAAGTTTCATAATCCCTACTGTATTCGTCGGTTATGGAGTTGCCAGTTTAGCCGTAAAAGATTTAAAACAACTGAATTTTTCGACCAGAGATGAAATTAATGAACACCAGCCTGACCATATCAGGCTTGATAACTATACTCAGTTTGCTCCGGCAGTTTTGGTCTACGGTTTGAATGCTGCAGGAATTGAAGGGAAGCATAATTTCAGGGACAGAAGTATCATTTACGGAACATCAATGTTGATTACTTCAGCGATCACTGTTCCTTTAAAACATATCGTTAAAGAAGAAAGACCGGATCAGTCTAATCAACTGTCTTTTCCTTCAGGGCATACGGCGGTTGCTTTTGCTTCAGCACAGTTTATGTTCAGAGAGTATAAAGATACCAACTTCCTGTTGGGCATCTCCGGATATTCATTTGCCATCTTTACCGGAATCTACCGGACGTTTAATGATAAACATTGGGTAGGCGATGTAGTTGCCGGTGCCGGTTTCGGAATTCTTTCGACCGAACTTGCTTACTGGCTTTACCCAAAAATCAATCATCTGATCTCAGGCAAAACCAAAAAATCATCTGTGATGATCATGCCTTTTTATCAGGATAAAAGAGTAGGGATTGGGTGGGTAAAAACTTTTTAAAGCATGGAATATAAACTGGAGTTTTACAGAGGTGGGATAACATATATTAAAGTAGAAATTCCATACAAACAATAATGTTACAGTGTAATCTTTCCTGTAAATTCGAGCAAAAATATAGTTGTCACTGAAAGTTATGTTTCTGTAAATTCGAGTTCTGGAATATTCTTATAACAGATAAAAATACAGTTAAGATAAAGTGGCAGAAAATAATTTATTCAGACAGTGCTGAGGAAATCTCTGCCAATACTTCTGAATTTTTATTTATGGTGATTAAGCGGGGGTTAAAGGTTACCACCAAAAAATTTAAAGACTTCTGTAATAAAAATGTAGCCGCACTATAAAACACAAAAAAACCTTGCAAAATGCGAGGTTTTTATTTATCAGCTCAAAGTCACAGACTTTGCGCAGCGAGGAGGGCTCAAAAATTTTTCAGAATAACTTTTTAACTTACACAGTTAGTGAAACATTACCTAAAAAAATCTGTCTCGGATATGAGACAGATTTTTCGCTTTTTATTTTCTGATGACTTTCGAAGTATACACTTTGTTTCCGCTTTCAACATTGACTATATACATACCTTCCGGTAAATGGGAAAAGTCTATTTCCGACTGATTTTCATTTTGTAAGATCAGCTGTCCAATTGAATTATGAACCGTAATTTTCTTAATTTTCTCAGGTGATTTTATATATACCAAACCTGTAGTTGGATTTGGATAGATTTTCAACTCTGTAATAGAAGCAGACGCAGTTGAGAGAATCTGATTGACAATTTCAGTATTTACCGTGTTGGTTACTATTGCGGGATTGTAATCGAAGAATATTTCTGCACTGTTGCTAAAAATATCCCCTGTAACAACATTTGATTTGGGTTTGATCTTGTAGGCTATATATCCGTGAGAATTTGGCTCGTCATCAGTTCCGGGAAGATAAATAGCATCAAAAATAAATTCTACATTGTTGCTGTTTGTGATCACTGCTCTGTTGGGATGGCTGTAAGACTCTAACGTAAGGGTAGACCAATCCAGCTGATCGTCCAGAATATTTTTTACCCTTACTCTCTGTGCATGATAATTTCCTGTATTTTGAAATCTGATTACGTAATGTAAAAAATCATCTTTCTGTGATAACAAAATCTGCGGACCTTCCAAAACCTGTATGTCATTTGGATCATAAGCGCCAACTGCATTTTGCTTCAGAACAGAAATGTTATCGGCCGGAGTGGTATCCTGCGGAACCTGTGCGGTTGCCGTAAACACTAGTACATCACCAATATTGGTTACAGGTAGGGTATGCATCAGGAATTTCACTTCAATTGTTTTCGAATGAAAAGGTGAAAGATCTGTATAGTTGAAATACAGATTGCCTGTAGATTGAGAATCCGGAGTCGTGGTAGACGAAACAAAATTCATCTTTGAATGGTTAAAATTGAAAACAATTTGTCCGCTTACTTTTTGAGATCCTTTATTGGAAATCACAATTTTATATGGAGTTGCAAAACCGGGTCTGGCAACAGCCAAAGGATAAACAGAAACTTCCAGATTTTTGAAAACTGAATTTGGAAGCAGACAGAAATCTGCATTCTGCGTTATCCCCAAAGCTGTAAAATTCTGCACTTGATTTTGTGGTGAAACGGTATAATCAGGTAGAGGAGAGGAAACAGATGTTGTAAACTGACTTTGATTTGCCACTAAAGAATAGGCTCCCAGATCATCAGTAAAAGTAGCATAAGACTGCTGTGCATTCTGTGTTTTCACCATCACCATTGAAGCTTCTATATCAGTTGGGCTGCATCCGTTATTATCTTCATCAAAACGTACTTTTCCGGAAATCTTATTTTGATAGGAAGCTCCTGTTTCAAACCAGGCAATCATATTCGTTTCGATGCCGTCTTCGCCTTTATCGGATCCTGCTGCAAAATCCGGTTTTCCGTCGCCGTTGTAATCAGCGATGTTAAAATCTTTTACCCTGCCAATGTTGTTGGTGATCAACTGTGCAGTTCCGAAATTTCCCGAACCGAGATTTTTATACCATCTTAATTTTGGCTGCGGAAAAGTATTGGTGACAATATCTTTAAGCCCGTCACCATCCATGTCGTATGCAATAATGGATCGTGAGTGATTTACAGTTCCCGGAACTGATTTTTTCGTGTATGTTCCATTCCCGTTATTCTGAAACCAGCCTGCTTCATTATGAAAATAATTTACAAATAAAACGTCAGTGTCACCGTCTCCATCTAAATCTGCGATGTTCACATCTGTAGAATAATGCATTTGGTCTGCAACGATATGTTTTACAGAAAAATTTCCCAATCCATCAGTATTTTCGTACCATTCTATTTCTTTATTGTTATAGGTAGCCAAAACATCAGAATCTCCATCATTATCCATATCCAGAGTTTTCAATGACAATGGCGACTTAGTTGCAATTGAGAAAAAACTTACAGGTGCAGAAAAATTTCCTGAACCATTATTTATAAATTTCATTAATGAATTCTGCTGGTATGCAGCAACCAGATCTGTATCTCCATCATTATCAATATCTGCAACCGCCAATCCAGAAACATCTGTAGGCAGGGCATTTGCCAGAACTTGCTCAGTGAAATTTCCTGAGCCGTCATTTATAAATAATGAAATTCTGTAATACGTTACATAATTGAGCTCATACTGATACTTTACTACAAAATCATTATCTCCATCGTTGTCCGCATCAAATAACTTTGCATACATCGGATAAATTGTGCTGTTGTTTATGACGATCTGTTGATCGCTGAATGTACCATGTCCGTCGGTATTTTTGTACCAGCTCATTTTGTTGTCTGAGTTTGATGTAGATAAAATATCAATATCACCATCTCCGTCAATATCTCCACTAGAGATAGCATTAAGATTATTAACTCCGTAAGTAAGAATTTTTTGCGAGCCGAAATTTCCTGCTCCCAAATTTTGATACCATGCAATTTTGGAGTCTATGGTAGAAAGAGAGAATACATCCGGTTTTCCGTCATTGTCAAAATCTGCGATGTTGAAATCCAGACATCCTTTTGCATTGTTAGTGATGCTGTTATCGGTTCCAAATGTTCCGTTTCCTAAATTTTTTCTCCATACTACATTATTCAGCCAGAAAACACGGTATATGATATCTTCTTTACCATCCAGATCAATATCCAGCATTTTTATACCATGTCTGTCTACATTATATGCAAATCCGCTTGGACTTGCCGGTGCATTGGAAATGATAATCTTTGGTGAAAAATCTCCCAGTGCATCAGTATTTTTGTACCATTGAAATTGTACAGTATTTCCATTTTCATAATAAAAAATGATGTCCTTATCTCCATCATTATCTACATCTCCAACTTCAATTTTTTCTCCGATCGCATTGCTTTCTACAGTTTCTTTCAGTGTAAAAACTCCGGTTCCGTCATTTTTATACCATCTGATGAAATAACCGGATTTGGTAACAAGGTCCGGCTTGTTATCACCATTCATATCTTTAAAAATAGCAATAGATGGTGCGCCGACGCCGCTCGTGAAAATAGTGATCGTTGTTGGGAAAGTTCCATTTCCGCTGTTCTTTTTCCATCCTGCTACTGATGAGGTTTGGAAATAGATATCCAGAAAACCGTCAGCGTCAATATCCAAAATCTGAAATTGTGTGTAGGCCCCTGAATTTAATTGAATAGGTGCTGAAAATGTCCCTAAATTGCCACTTCCTGTCATCATAAAAATTCCAACGGATGTTCTGAAAACGATATCCTTAAAACCATCATAATTTAAGTCGGCACTTTTTATTTCCAGAACATCAGATGTATGGGTGTAAATAATCTGTATCGGTGAAAAACTGTTTTGTTGGGCAGGAACATTTTTCAACCAGAAAATCTTTCTGTAATCCACAGCCAGAATATCGACTTTCGAATCATTGTCGAGATCAACGTGAGTTGCAATATTTACAGTAGGAGCATTGTAAGAATCATCGATAACAATATTTTGTGGAAATGAATTTTGAGCCCATGTTAAATTCCCACAAATTAAAAAACTTAGGAAAAGTAGATTTTTAATCATATAAAAGGTTGGTTATTAATGTTTTTAACGGCACAAAAGTAATGAAAAATTAACGATAAAAAATAAATATTTGTTGAGCATGGATAATATGAAATAATACAAAATCAATAATAATATCAGTCTTCTCTTTCTTTACTATTCTCCAAAATGTCACGCATAAAATCTATACTTCATGTAATAGGATACGAAACTGTTTATGATAAAAAGGATATATATATTCCGAGTGCTCATCCCGTATTCTTATTTGAATAAAACGACCGGTTTCCACTTTTCGGAGGGTGTTAAAGCTTAGTTTTTTTTGTATTTGGAAAGATCTTTTTCGTTATCTGCTCAAAGTTACAAACTTTGCGCAGCGGGGATCACAGAAATTTATCTGTAGATGAACTTTTAAAGCTTTCTAAATTACTTAATCTTATAATGACCAAATTTTAAATTACGAAAACATCATTCCCGAAGATGTTACCATCGAAGGTAAACCCGACTTTAAAAAATTACATCTCATAAATCAACTTGATGAAGACGATAAATCGATGATTTTTAAAATGGCATATAAAATGCTTACCGCCAAAAATTTAAAGACTTTTTTAATAAAAATGTAGTTACTTTATAATACAAAAACCCATCGCAATTGCGATGGGTTTTTCTTTATTTGCGCAAAGTTTATAACTTTGCGCAGCGAGGTGTTTTAATAATTTTGTAGAACAAATTATTTGCTTTTTACAATAATAACCCAATTGCAATAGCGATGGGGTTATTTACTTTCTCAAAATTGCAAACTTTGAGCAGCGGATAATTAGCATTTCCTGTTCCTGCATCTCCGTTATAATTAAATTTAAAAATTGTTTTACGGCAAATCTTTAGTAACTTTAGAAAGACAAGAGTCTTCCATATAATTTGAAAATAATTGTTCGATATACCAAATAGTTTTTTCAGAACATATATTTTTATCTTCTCCAAATAAAATTATTTCTTGAATTGATTTTATGAATGATTCATCTGAATCCATTTTCAAAAACTTAATATCATTTCCATTTAGGATGAAATAACTATTATTAGAAACACTAGAATTTATATTAACATAACTATAAATTCCTTCTTCCAATTTTTCTTTCTCATTAATACCAAAATATATACTTAACTCACCAACTGCAATGTTTTCAATTTTTTCAAGTTGTAAATTTCTTTTTTTTAAATCCTCTTTCTGCGCAATTTCGGTAATAATTTTACTCTTAATTTCATTTAAATAAAATATACTTGGTATTCTTTTTTCTGGAAACTCACAATTTTTATTAAACAGATCTTTTGAATTTCTATTAAAACTGTAATGTGTTCTAATCAATCTCTTTACATAATCAACAATAATTTCTCTACAATATCTTTGTTCAAATAAATAAATCATTTGTGTTCTCATTGATTCTAAAAAATTCTTGAAAGAATAAATATCTAAAAAAATAATCTTATTTCTCTCGTAAATAAAGTTGAATTGAGGACTATGATTTCCTAAATAAAGATCATATATACCATTTCGTAACTTTTTTTCGTCAACTTTTCTTTGATAAGTTCCATAAATAGTAAAACCTTTTTTTTGAGAATACGCATTTTGTGATATATAACCTTTTTGAAAAAGTATTTCTCTAATATTGTTTTCTAATTGAGAAAACGTGGTACTATTTTGAGATTTACAACAAGTAACTAAAAAGAGTAAGGCAACAATAAAGTACTTATTCATAATTATTTATTTTTAATATTATTATCTTTCAATTCTTTAAGAATCTGTTTTCCTATAGCTGTTGGAATTGTTTCGCTGTTATTTTTAGGGTTAACAATACTAGTTTCTTCTTGTTTCTTATGTAGTTGTTGGTTTTTTTCATTTGCATGGGCAATCTCATGACCAAAAGTTGAAGTCGATATATCAAAAGCAGTTAAATTTCCCTTCTTCACATTATCTGCTTCGTCAGAAGTTAAAACTTTGTCTGGATTTTTAAAGGCATCTTCACTAGAGCCCTCATATATTGTAATCTCAAAACCTACAAGTTTGCCATCTTTCTCAATTGGAAGCGTTTCTCCCATAGAAAAAGGGTGGTTTTCTTTACTATATTCTACAGTAGTCGGTAACTTTGAAGTTACTAATTGATCAAATTGTGTGGCACCTGTATTGCCTGAATTTTTCAAACCATTTCCATATGCTTTGTCTTTATCAGTAGCAAACTTTGTATACGCTCCTTTTCCATCGTTAGCTTTGGGGTCATAAATTAACTGTCCATTTTTGTTTCGCCAATCATCTGCTTGTCTTCCGTCTGGGTCGATGAACCTTACAGGATTATCAAACGAATAGTTATAAGGACTATGACGGGTCATTTTTTCCGCCAGCGGATCGACAACACCCCATCTCCCAATATCAGGCATATAAAACCTTGCCCCATAATCATACATTCCGGTCTCAGTCTGTAATTCTTTATTGTTATACTTGTATTGATAGGCTGGGCTTCCACTTAGATAATTATATCCTTCATGCTTCAATCCAAAAGGATAATAATTATTTTCATCAACAGGATTTGCATTTCCTGATTCATCTTTCTGATAACTCAGCCTTACATTGCCTAAGTGATCAGTATAGCTGTAAATATAACTATTATTTTTGAAATCATAATATCCTTCCGGAGTGGGAAGAAAATCCAAGGACATCATTCCCTGGCTTCCGGAATACTGAAAACCGTCGAGATAGTCTGTACTGTTGTATCGCTCTGCTTTACCCTTATTAAAAAAATAAGTGTATTTCTTTCTCAGCTTTGTGCCGTCTGCACGGTACAGGTAATCTAACCTTACATTCCGAATTTCAT
The DNA here is from genome assembly GCA_963526305.1 of uncultured Chryseobacterium sp. GTDB lineage: Bacteria > Bacteroidota > Bacteroidia > Flavobacteriales > Weeksellaceae > Chryseobacterium. The sequence continues at coordinate 202,065 of CAURNW010000008.1, forward strand.
TTTCTCCATCTTTGTTTCTGACGATGTATTCTATGTCAAATTTATAATAATCCGGAAGATTCAGGATGTTGTAATTTATTTTTAAGATCCCCTTATCTTTCTGATCTTCCATGTTTCCATTCAGATCATACGAAATGGGATTTCCCGAAGCTTCGGGATATCCTGAATACTGACCTGAAATATCCGTAACGCTGTTTAATCTGTTTCCGGTGTAACTGTAATTAAGGTCATCAATCCTCATAGCCGTAGCGCTTCCCTGTAATACCCCTTCTGATCTTTTCAGGTTGGTAATATTCCCATTATATCTTCCAGATCCGACAGCGTTGTATTCAGGATCTGTGTATTTCATTTTGTACCCGAAAAAATCTGTTCCAAGATTCACCGGATCATTGATCTTTGTTATCTATCTTTATCAGCTCGAAGTCGGAAGACTTTACGCAGCAGGGAATAAGGCTTTGGTCACAGGATTTCTAGATCTTACCATCAAAGATTATAAAGCTTAAAAAAGCTTCTTTTACAAAGTGCATGCATTATATAATAAGAACCTCGTATTTTGCGAGGTTTTTATTATCAGCTCAAAGTCACAGACTTTGCGAAGCGAGAGCTTTGCGCAGCGGGGGGTATGTTTCTGCCAAAGGATCGATGTTAAAGAAACTTCCCACATCGCGCAGAATTATTTAAATATTGTATTCTCTTTTACAAAATCAATATCTAAAGGCTCAGTAATTACCCATATATAACCTTCAGATTTTTGCTTTGTTTTTACATAATAAAAATGACTATTTTTTTCTTTTGATTTTAAATTAACAATGTCTCCTTCTTGAATTCCATCTGGAATTATTGTATATAATTCAGCTATATTTTCTTGAATTCTATAAGGATAAATGCTATTTTTAAGTTTATCATTAAAGTTATTTACATTACTTTGAATTATCTTCAAAATAATAATGCCGAAAGCATGATTGTTCGATTGCTTGACAGCAATAACATGACCACTAAAATTTACATCATTATCTAAAACTTCATTTTTTTTAGCATATTCCTGTGTTCCAGTCTTTTTTAAATATATTATCATTCCTACAAGAACAATAAACATTATTACAAATCTTAAATATTTCATATAATTTTTTTTAATCAAATTGAGGAGCATGATATATATGTCTTGGATTGGGGTTCATTAAAGCGGAAACAATAGGACTTCCGGCATTTGAAATTCTATCTAAAGAGCTTCTTTGGGCGGTTGGTTTCATTTGATTAAGTAAATATGTTTTAGAAACCGAAAGATTACCCGATCCTAAATTAGCCGCTCCGCCAATTCCTACACTTCCGCCTAAAGAATATCCATACCATCCTTTATCTGTCCAATTTCCTGTTCCTGAAAAACGATTTGTATTAATACCGCCTCCTGCAATTACTTTCACATCAGCCGATCCTCCTGCTGATATAGTCTTTCCTTCGAATGTACTTGGATTAAGTATATTATTATTATTATTATTATTATAAGCTACAAAAAGACTAGCTCCAACACTACCAGAAAGACCTCCTTGGTTTCCTCCAGAGGATCCCAAATGTCCTCCAGCATAAACATAATTATAACCACCGTAGGTTTTATCTGTAAATTGAACAACGGAAGCTTCTAAACCTGTATTGGCTCCTGCTCCAAAGCTAACTCCCAAATCCGCTTGTATGGTATAACCTATAGCAAAGCGGTTAGAATCAACATCTTTTGCTCCAATATCTATGGTTTTATTTTCTTTAAGATTTAAAGGAACATTTATAACTTTATCTTCTCCAGCTGTTTCAATTCTCCATTCTTTCTTATCCTTACCTCGTATGATGATGTCTTCAGCTTGTCTTCCATCGGGATCAATAAACCTCAAAGGATTATTAAACGCATAATTATATGGACTATAGCGGGTCGTCTTCTCCGCTAGTGGATCCACCACACCCCATCTACCAATATCCGGCATGTAGAATCTCGCCCCATAATCATACATCCCCGTCTCTTGAAGTTCTTTCCCATTGTACTTATACTGATAAGCATTCTGAGTTGTCGCTGTATAATTATGCAGCAAACCGAAAGGGTAATAATTATTGACTTCAACTATTTCTCCAGGCTTCCAGTAATCAATACAGTTCGGCGGGTTCCATGGTGACCACGGTCCATCACACTGCTGGTAATAATATGTTCTCGGCTGAATAACTCCATCCTTACTCGTATCACTATAACTTAATCTTACATTACCCAGATGATCTGTGTAATTGTATATATACTGATTTTGCAGTACATCATAATACCCTTCCGCTGTAGGAATAATTCTCAGTTTCATTACCGCAATCTCGTCAGGATCGATCACAACGAATCCTCCATCTGAACCTTCTGAAGGTTTTGTTGACTTATACTGAAATCCATCGAGATAATTCGTTTCTATCTCTCCAAAGAGCTTCTTTACTTTTATTCCGTTAGCTCGGTAAGTATAATCAGTTACCTGGGCATTCTGATTAATCTTTACAGGTAAATTTAGATAATTATATTGAATTGAAGAAATACCCTTATCCAGATGTTTAGTCATGTTTCCGTTACCGTTTAAAACACCGTTATCATATTCAATGGTATTATGATTTGTTAAGTAAGGATAACCGTTGCTGTTTCCTATCTGCTCTTCCGTTACTTTGATAAGCCTGTTTCCTGCGTAATCGTATTTCAGATCATCTATTTTCAGCGCAGTGGTTCCGGAAACAAGTTCCGCTGATCTTTGCAGTCTTTTAATGTTTCCATTAAGATCATACTCATTAATTTCAAAATATTCCTTTGCTCCTTCAAAACCGCTTCTCTCATAAAACCCTGCGGACAACCTGTTTAAAGGATCATAGGTATAAGCATATCTTTTTAAGGGTTCATTGTATTCTGTTAAGGTTTTCCAGAATACTTCAGCAATATTTCCATTGTATTTGGGCTTGACTTTCAGGTCTGCAAAATCGGAATTAGGGGTTTCGGATCCTTCCCTTATATTATAATTGATTTTATAGCCAAACAGATCACTTCCCAAATTCGCAGGATCATTGATCTTCGTCATCCATCCACGAATGTTATACTGATAATCCACGGTCTGAAGAGGAGTAGATGAACTTACCCCGCCCACTTTCTTTGTTTTCAACTGTGAAAGGGGATTGTATTCATTCTGAGCCAGATATTTAATAAAAACATAACCGCTTTATAAAACAAAAAAACCTCGCAAAATGCGAGGTTTTTATTATCAGCTCAAAGTCACAGACTTTGCGCAGCGAGGGGATAGATCATCAAACTCTTCGCTCAAAGGAGTTACTTATTGAATTTTAAAATATCAATTCTTTTTGTATTTTTAAGATTTTCATTTAATTGCGTTTTTAAGATAATTTCCAATATATCTGGTGATAAATCTTCTAATTTTAAAGGAGTTTTAGGATTAGCTACTAAGTGATAATTAGAATCGAAAAAATTATTTAAAACAGTTTTATCAAAAGCATAAACTCCTTTCTTAGCCATATTTATAAAATCTGATAAATAGGCTTCATTTGCATCAGGTATGATATCTTTTAAATGAGGATTAATAATAATCTCTGACATTTCAGGTAAATTCCTAAAGTAAGAAGACAGTATCCCATTTTGATCTTCCAAATTTGCTATTGTTTCAGGAAGTTTGCCTCCTGCCGATGCGACAAAAGCAATTTCATTATTATCTGTGAAAAACCAATCTATATCTAAATTTTGTTGTTCTATTTCTGTATACATATATTATTTTCCAAAAGTTGCTTTGCAGTTTTCACACATTGGTATTGTTTGACCTGTTCTTGGTCTAATTGCTCCTGTAAAGTTAATTTGTGAAGGAGTAGCCAAAGGATTATTCAATAATAAATTATTTCCTGCTTGAAATTCTGCACAACATCCTACAACATTACCAGCAGGAGTTCTTGTTCCTATTCCGCCTAATTCACTAACGATACCTTCCAGCTGTGGGGCTATGGTTGCTGGTGGAACTCCACTTGTTGCTATGGTAGTTTGTCCATTTAACTCAGCACCAACTATAGTTGCAGGAGCTCTGCCATTTGTTGAAAGTTCTGTTGATGTTGTGCTAACTTCAGAGGTCAATGTACTCATTCTACGGGCAGTTTGCAAAGAAGAAACAATATTTCCAGTACCCTTTAACGTTCCAGCAGCAGCAACTTCAATTACTTTTTGTGTTAAATCAGCCCCAGCTTCTCTTCCCGCTGCATTAACACCTTTCGTTGAGGCTGTATATCCTAAACTGTATACATTAGTAATTGGCATAAAAGTTTTAGCTAAACTCTTAACTTGGCTATTCATTGTACCTACAGGATCTTTCGCCATTGCCGTACTCATTGCTTTTGTGCTATTTATTGGATGCTTTACAAAATTAACCGTTCCTTGAACGAGACTTTTTCCACCCTGATATAAACCCGAATAATATGCTTTTGTAAGATTCCATATCCCACAACATCCTTGTGCTTCTCTACCATCAGGATCAACAAACATGATAGGATTGTCTAAAGCATAAGTGTAGGTAGAAAATCTTCTGGATTTTTCTGCGAGTTCGTCAACCACACCCCATCTCCCGATATCCGGCATATAAAATCTTGCGCCATAATCATACATCCCGGTCTCAGTCTGTAATTCTTTATTGTTATACTTGTATTGATAATTTGAATTTCCACTTAAATAATTATATCCTTCATGCTTCAATCCAAAAGGATAATAATTATTTTCATCAACAGGATTTGCATTTCCTGATTCATCTTTCTGATAACTCAGCCTTACATTGCCTAAGTGATCAGTATAGCTGTAAATATAACTATTATTTTTGAAATCATAATATCCTTCCGGAGTGGGAAGAAAATCCAAGGACATCATTCCCTGGCTTCCGGAATACTGAAAACCGTCGAGATAGTCTGTACTGTTGTATCGCTCTGCTTTACCCTTATTAAAAAAATAAGTGTATTTCTTTCTCAGCTTTGTGCCGTCTGCACGGTACAGGTAATCTAACCTTACATTCCGAATTTCATTTTCTCCATCTTTGTTTCTGACGATGTATTCTATGTCAAATTTATAATAATCCGGAAGATTCAGGATGTTGTAATTTATTTTTAAGATCCCCTTATCTTTCTGATCTTCCATGTTTCCATTCAGATCATACGAAATGGGATTTCCCGAAGCTTCGGGATATCCTGAATACTGACCTGAAATATCCGTAACGCTGTTTAATCTGTTTCCGGTGTAACTGTAATTAAGGTCATCAATCCTCATAGCCGTCGCGCTTCCCTGTAATACCCCTTCTGATCTTTTCAGGTTGGTGATATTCCCGTTGAGATCATATGCTGTTTTTTCAAAATATTCTTTAGCTGAAGGATTGACATCTTTCTGATAAAAACCTGCCAGGAGTCTGTTAAGGCTGTCGTAAACATATCCATACCTTCTGAGGTTGTCACCTGCTGCCGTGTTGGTTTTCCAGTCCACTTCAGCGATGTTTCCGTTAAATCTGGGTTTGACTTTAAGATCCATAAAATCAGTGTTGGGATTTTCTTCTCCTTCCACCTGGTTGTATTTGATTTTATAGCCAAACAGATCACTTCCCAAATTCGCAGGATCATTGATCTTCGTCATCCATCCCCGGATATTATACTGATAATTCACGGTCTGAAGAGGAGTAGATGAACTTACCCCGCCCACTTTCTTTGTTTTTAACTGCGAAAGCGGATTATATTCATTCTGAGCCAGATATTCTACAGGGTTATTGTCTACCTGATGGGTGTGCACCAACAACCTGTTCTGATGGTCATAGGTGAAGTTCTCGGTAATCACCCTTTCCGTGTCAACAGCTAATCTCTTGTGACGGGTGACCACCTGTTTCGGGGTTCCCGAGAAATCAAGTTCGGATTCCGTTTTGGTATAACCACCCAGATGATTGATGGAGTAACTTCCTATTGATCTTCCTCTCGTATCATACCAGGTATAACTCTTAGTCCAGTTATCATCCTCAATATTTTTTATATATGAAGCAGTTGGAAATGATTTCGTGCTGATTGCTGAATTCTGAGCATCCTGAGGCAGAACATTCTGCCCTAAAATCTGGGTAGGAATAGCAGGTATATCAGAAGGATACTTATCATAATAGTTTATATTCAAAACTTTATAAATATTTGCATTCGGATATGCATGCTGATTGGTATAGTAGACAGGCATTCCACTGTTAGTCCAGTATAATTCAATCATATACTCATAATTTAATCCTTTCGCATCTGTATTGAGCTGTTCGATTATGCGTGAAGAGCCGTCAGATATTCCTGAAAGAGCTACTCTGCCAAACTGATCATACTTTGTAAACAGCCACTGTCCCTTTTCTCTACTATTCGCATCCTGAGTCAATACCAGCCTGTCCTGTTTATCATAAACCATATATTCCCATCCTTTCCCGGGAATCTTCTTTTCGACCGGACGGTTCCTGG
>CAURNW010000009.1:0-196605 GCA_963526305.1 uncultured Chryseobacterium sp.
ATTAAAATTAAGGTTTTATGCTTAACTTTTACTGTACGTTAAATTAGTACATCCAGTATAAGAATAGGAAAATTTTGTGAAATATATTATAGGTATTTTCCCACTCTTTACTTCCAGTGTTTTTACGGATGTTTTCATAGTTTAGTTTTTTTTGGTCATTTGGTGAAAATAAAGAAGAGCGTGAATTGACATCACCCTTCGTTCAGGTTACTCGAATAACCCACTAAAGAAATGACGCAAAACACGCCCCGGAAGGGCGCATCTCACAATCATATTTTCTTTAGTATTTATATTTCGAGTATTTGAACGAAGAAAATGAACTGCTTAACGCAAAATTTTTATATGTATTTTATACTATATCCTATAATTATTTGATTTTTGATTGATTACAAATATATTAAGAAAATTTTAGTAAAAGAATAGTAAAAAATCAGATGTATAGATTTTATCGTTTGAATTTTTTCTTCTTTCTTTTCTAGTTTCCCTTTGGATTTTCATTATTACATCCATTAATCAAATTATAGTAATAACCTTCATAATTACTGGTCTTTTAAATCCTCTAAATATATTACAAAATTAATTCTTTAAGAGCTAAGGTGAGTAGTATTAAACTTACTAGATGTTGTACAACAATCCATAAAAAAATAGCTGGTTTATTTACTTTTAAGTTATTCAATTCAATTCTAAAAAGCCAAAAAAGTAGCAATGTATATACAAAACTGAAATAAGCATCTACAAATATCCTTTTAAATATCTTATAGCGCCTTGTTTTAATGTAAGTCATATAAAAGTTGGAAACAGGATATCCAAAACGAAGCAGATAAGGAAAAAATAAATAATTAACTGAAAAGAAAAATAGTAAAGCCAGCCACAGTATTCGATAAATATTTTCTGTGTCATACCCATATCTACTCCATTGCTCCCATAATCTATCTTTTAATTTAAATAAAAAACTGTTACTTGTTTTACGTAAATAACGATGATACTCAATATCATATATTTGTCTTTCTTTTTCATTATCTTTAAAACGATTTATTAGATCAATATACATCTGATTTACCATTTTATTGTTAGATGTTGTATCTATTTCTATTTTTATTTTATCCGAATCAAAATCAATTAGAGAAATATCAATATTGGATAGTTTTGCTGTAGATGGTTTTAATTTATTACGCAGGACGAAATCTACATTAGCATATCTCTTTCGAAAAGTATCAATAGACATCTGCATTTCTTTTGTTAAAGAAGCATTTGATTTAAGTGATAATTTCCCTTCACCTTCTATATTTGTCAATTCTGCATTATCTCCAAACGTCAGTGTATTATTTGAATGAATTTTAAGATACGAAAGAGATGCAAATTTTGCTACTAAATTACAGCTGTCTATTTTTGTAGATGATATATTTAAAGTATCGGAATTAATAACGTTTGAATTTTTCAGACTTCCACCAATTACTTTAAAGTTTCCTCCTCCAAAAAAAGCAGAATTTTTAGAAGTAAACTGATCCAGAGTAAAACTTTTAGTAGATAAGGTAATTTTTTTAGTATTAATAATACTTGTTATATTGTATCTTATATTATCTATAGTTGGTGAAATCGTAATATCATTTCCATTTATGTTGATATTTGATATTCCATTAAGTTTTATATGTTTAAAATTTGTTTTAAAATAATTATTTCCACGCATTGTTCCCGTACCCATAAATGTATTTTTCTTCCTTAATGAGTCCATATATCTAGAATGTCGTTCTTGTGCTTCGAGTGAATCGGTTACATATTTTATATCAGGTGTAAAATATAACCAAACTCCATTTCTGTTAGAAAAGTCAATATTTATATAATTATCACCCCTTAATATTCCTATTTTAGGTATTATATTTTTCTGCTCTACTACACTGCTTTGGGTTATTGTGGAATCTTGAGGGAAAGCAGGCAGCTCAATTGGATGGCAACCATCACAGTCACTTAATTTATAATTAATAAATACATAAGGGCTTGGTGGATAAAATACAAAAATGATTATTGCAATACTAATTATTGATTTGATCAAAACAAATAATCTTCTTTTTTTTCTACTGCTTATCATATCATTGGATATTATAAATTAAAAATAGTAATTCACTCTTGTAATCAACTGATTAATAACGATGTAAATAAACAATAAAAGAATAATAAAAGAAAATTAAATTTTATTAACAATTATAAAACTTAATCCAATTTTTTTATAGTTCCTCTTTATTTCTCAAAACATTTATCGTTTTCTAGTTGCAAAAGTAGAAATCAAATTTCAGTTCTAAAAAATCTTTTAGGGCATCTATAAAATTTACTGTTTTATCACCAATAAATTTTACAAACATATCTGACTCTTAAAAACAAAAGATTTTTATAATCAATTTGATTGCACAGAACATTATAACTACTGCATTTGTAGAATTCTTCTGAGAGAAAGTGTTAGAACAATTGCCAATGAAGAAAATATTACTGGTTTGCTGATAGTATAACCTCTTATAAATTTTATGATAAGTTTAGAAGTGAACAAATTCAGGTATGGAAAATCGAAAAATAAGACGGCAATAAATTTCAAATCGCTACAACAGCTGGAAACGAGGATGAATTACTAAAAAGAGAAATTCCGTATTCCAATTTTTCCTTTCAATAATATATAATTTGAAAAGAAAACAATGTTTTGCTACTTCCTGTGAACATTGATTTTAAGAATAATTTTCTTATTTATTTTCCTCACTAGCTTCAAACCCATCCTTAAACCTTAAAAAATCTTCCGCTTTTTTAGGATTGTTCTTGATCCACAATTGCATTACTTGCGTGTTTTCGTTTAATATTTTTACCACATTTTCATCGTAGATCTTTTTTCCTTCATCAGCAATTTCTTTTAAAATATCTTGGCGTAGTTCACTTTTTGCTTTGATGCTTTCTTTATACCAATTCGTTGCGAAAGTGATGGAAAGCACAAAAGTGAAAATCCCTAAGATAATAATTCCTAATCCGCTCCAATTAAACTTCTCCTTCATTTCCATTTTCTTATAAAAATCCTCATAAAAATCTTTAGTTTCTTGTGAAAGGACTATTTCTATTTTGGTAGGAATTTCTTTTACGACTTCAAAGTCTAATTGTAGTTGAGCAATTGCCAATAGCAAGCCTTTTTCTTTACAAACTTCCCGAACGGCTTCTCCAAATCTTCTTCCAACAACGGTACTACCGAGAGAAAGTTCTAAAAACACTATGAATCAAATAGATATAAAACACACTACCTTATAAAATCTAAAGACAAAGTTATTTAGCTCATTAAATTTCATCATCAACATTTTTAAAATGCTGATTGAGATTATCGGACAGCCTATGTAAAAACTTTGTTCTTCCGTTTTTCCTGTCTTTATCCAAATTAATTGAAAAGTAGTTTACAATGGTTCCAGGAGATTTTTGGCGCTTGAACATCATAAATATTTGAGAGTGAATGAGAACAATCTAATCCAAAAGAAAAATGCGTCGATTTTATTTTATGAAATAAAAATAATATCAACACAAAATCGATTTTTAAAAAACTTAAATGAAGTCAAATTATATGTGATTTACAGACATCAACCAATATTTCCCGGTCGCTTGTAAGACTTGTATACACTGATAATGAGAAATTAAAAATCTATTTTCATCTAAAGTACTTGATTGCCGCTTCCAGTTGGGAATCATATCGAAGCGGATAAAGGATATCATTCAGGTTTCTTTTGATTAGTACATCAGGTTTGATCCCGATGCCTACAAACTCCTCCCCATTTGGTAATACCGCTTTTTTTGTACAGATCCATGCAGTGGTATTACCTGGTAGTCCGATCTGTAAAGGCTGACCCGTACTGCCATTGCTGTAGTCACCAATTCTTTTGATATTTTTTTGGTCGTAGAGATAAATAAGAAAATCTTCTGCTGCAGAGGCTGTATTGCCATTGGTTAATAAAACTGTCTGAACCATAAGTTTGATATCTGCATGAAGAATAGTCGGCTTATAGTCATAGCTGTAAAATTTGGATCCCAGGAATGCTTTGTATAAATTGGTCGCTTCCTCTTTTGTGATTCCCCACTGAGATTTCCCATCGAGTGTATCCTGAGGGGTCAGGAATGAACCAATCGCCCTTTCGGTCGGAATGATTTCCCTGCTGTAATTTCTTGCTCCATAAATCGTATCCGTTTTTACAAAATATTTGGCAATATTTAACGCATTCTTTCCACTTCCACCTCCATTGTTACGTATATCAATAATGATTTTTTTAGCTTTTCGGAGCTCAGGCAGCTTCGATTCAAAGTCTGTCACAACGGAGGCATCATCAAATGTTCTAATCGCAATATAGGCAATATCATCTTTCATCCACCTGAACTCAAAATTACCTCGTTTTGGAAGCGGTGTAGAACTCAATTCTTTTTCTTCCGTTTTTGAATGGATCAAATGGAATTTTTTGACACCACCTTTCGGGGTTTTTATCTCGATTTCATATTGTTCTCCTTCTAATCCTGACAGCAAATTATATCCTGCCGTAATATTCATATCTTCCTCTGTTGAAGTTGAAATGTACGGGTTAACATATTTGGCCTGATATTCCTGCGCAGTCATCCCATTGACCTTTACAATTTCGCTACCCACCGGGATTTCTTGTGCTTTACTCTTGTTGGTATCAAATACAAAGATTTTCCCTTGTACATTGGCTAGAAAAAGACGATAATCTCCAAAATGCGTGGTCATGATTTTATTTTGAATGGAATCAGGAAAATAGACTTTAGTATGACCATCTTTCAAAGTAGAACACAGTTTTTGAAGTTCCCTGAAATATTCATAATCGTTCCTGCTTTGCTGAACATTTGAGATAGCATCTTTATAAGCAGCATTCCACTTCTCCTGATCTACCTTATACATATAAACAAAATTGTAGTTGGCATCTGACCAGAATTTTGAGAGTCCATATAACTTATCGTTTAATGTCAATGTGTTTGGCATCTGACCAGAAACAAAATTGCTGATGAAAAAAATACAGCTTAAAAACATCCATTTACTTTTCATAAATCACTTTTATATTTTTATGTTAGGTCTAAGCCTTCACTATTTTCATGGTAAATTTCTCCTTTTTTGTACGCTTGTCCTTCCAGTACAGCCAGAACATACAAAAATATCACGCCTTAAATCTACAAATATATACACAATTCAGATGGCGGAGATTTATACACATGCAATGATTTGAATACTATTTATTTTATTATTCTCATCCCACTCAAATGAAGGTAATGTTATTAATAACGTTTTTTCACTTAATTGTATTAAACCCGCTTCTTTTGCTAAGCTATCTTTAGCAGGAGGAAGAAGCTTTTCAAATTCAGAAATCTGTTAATTGAGCTGGCTTAATTTTTCAGATTATTTTTCGCTGTAACGCCAGTCAAGTTGTACTCTCAAATGATGATCCTTAAAATAGCTTGTCCATGTTCGTAATAAAACATAACAGGAATCAATATTAGTTGTATTTCTTCTCCTGATAACAGGTTATCAGTAAATTGGCTAAACGCTTTTTCATTATTCTGATTGACTTTGTCATTATAACCCGCATAGTTTTTACTTACTTTGGTCACAGTTCTGTGCCATTAAATTTGACGTCAATAATATAAAAATAGTTGAGATAAATATTCTTGTTGTCATTGGTTTCTTTTTTACGATCTCAAAAATATTATATAAGCGAGATTCTCACGTACTAAAGCCAACTTTTCACATCCTTCTACATCCATAAATTTTCTGTATTTTCCGCATCATTAATATCCTCGGAAATCCCTAAATTATAAGGTTTTCTAAAAAGATCCCTTTCGATATCTGTCTGAAGATCTGTAAAATCATTATTCATAAAACAGTTTGGGCATTCTCTATTTCTAACCTTATAAAGTTCAAAATAATAAGGCATACAGATATATGGAATTGTGACGCAAAATATCCAATCAAAATCAACCATAAGGTCAATTTACTATTTTCTTAAGGTTTGGCCATTTAAAAATCTAATTTGATATTTGTATGCTGGACTGCCAATTTTCGATTGATTGCATCATTATATTCTTACGCTTAATAAATCCTACTACTGTGATTCCACGAATCATTAATCTTATATTCATAGTCATCTTTACAAAGTTGTCGTAGCTAAATTAAAAATCACCATCAATACCACACGAATCCCAAATTATCAATTCTGATTCATCTGATTGAAAATACCATCAATTGTTTCTTTTCCTGCGTTGCTCATTGCTACACTGAAACCGTGAGAGATACTCTTCTTTCCCTCTTTTAATTGTACAAAAACCGAATCAATAAAAGTATCAACCGAATCCCACATATCGTGGATTCCCTTGCCTCCAAGGTCAGTATTCAATGCTGGAGGGATAATTTCGATTACCTCCACATTTTTATTCTCAAGCAGACGACCTATAGAAAGTGTAAAAGAGTGAAAAAAGGATTTGGTAGCACAATACACAGGAGCTTTGACAATCGGTACAAAAGCAAGCCCAGAAGTTACATTGATAATTGTTGTCAATGACTGAAGCTCTTTAAACAGAAGAATCAAGTGTAACGGTGCTTCGATATTGATGGTAATCTCTTTCTTGGCTTTATTGAAAAATTCAGGGTCGTCCAATGACATCCAGTTTTGTATGCCTGCATTGTTTACCAAGACATTCAGGTCGCTGTGTTCTTTCTCAATCCAATGAAAGAGAGCCTCACGTTCGCTTTCCAGTTCGAGGTCGCATTGTTTTATGATGAGTGAGGGGAGTTTTGAAACCGCTTCTTCAAGTACATCAAGTCGTCTTCCGCAGATAATGACTGTGTTTCCTTCGTTAATGAAACGTTCCGCCATTCCAAATCCTATACCGGTAGCTCCTCCGGTAATTAAAATTTTATTGTTGCTAAGTTGCATATAATTTTATTTAATTTATTTATAGTCAAAGGTCGCAATTGTTTTAAACAGCAAGGAAATACAATACAAACGGACTTTTATACAAATCAAACTATTTTATATCTGACGGAAAGAAATCGGCGTCAAACCACTGTGCTTTTTGAAGAATTTAGAGAAATGAGAAACCTCATCGAAACCAAGGGAGAATGCGATTTGGGCAATACTCCAGTCACTGTGCTTTAGAAGGATTTTCCCTTCACGGGCAGTTCTTTCACCTAACAATTCACTGGTTGATTTTCCGGTCATTTCTTTTAGGTTTTTGTTAAGGTAATTGACGTGCACACAAAGCTTCGCCGCATATTCTTTTGGAGTTCGCACCTGTACCCTATCGTCGGGAGAATTAATAGAAAACTGATGTTCCAAAAGACTGAAGAATCTTTCAGTAATTCTTTGGGGAGCATTACGCAATTCACTCCTGCTTATATTTGGTAATAATTTCTGTCCATAATGTATCAGCTCCGCAACGTAGGCTCTTATAAGGTCATATTTATAGGTATAATCGCTATTTATTTCCGTGCACATTTTTTCAAAAATAAGGCTCAGTTCTTTTTTCTCTTTTGATGAAATGTTGAAAACAGGATAATATTCGGTTTTAAAAATAGGAAGTGCATCGGGCAATATTTCACTTTTTTTATTAAAAAGAAAATCTGCACTAAAAATACAAAAATAGCCTCCATCCTCAAGGTTTTGGTCTATATACTGGTAAGGAACACTGGGATCGGCAAACAAAAGTCCGCTTTCCTCTACATCAACTGTCGTATCTGCATATTTAACCTTGGTACTGCCGACAAGCAATGCAATTTTAAAGAAAGATTTACGGTTATAAAACATCGCAGCATCGGCAGGCTTCAGTTTATTTAAATCCTTAACCCGAAACACATTAAAATGCCCCGTCTGAACAGCAATGCCGTCAGGAGAAACCGAAAGGGTCTGTTCGTAAAAGTCTTGCAATGATGTTGGTTTCATTGTAAATTTTATTCATTAAATGAATATCAGCTTTAAACTAAATGGTCAACAGAAGCAGATGCTTGCTTTTTGTCGGATCAAAAATAGGTTTTATTTTACTTAAGATAAAGATAAATCATTCTTAAATTTAATCGATTAATTTGATTACTAAAAAAAAAGCTAAGAGTACTTTTGGCTATGATGTAGATATGATCTTTTATTTAATATTTGAAGGGTTTCTAAGCGTAGCATTTTCCATCTTTTGTATTCGTTTACGGTCATAAAAGTAGAGCAGTTATTAAAAATAATGATAAAAGGCTCTTATATAATTCTTACTTTTGCTTCGGTATCCATCCTTTTTTACGAAAATTGCAGTACCTATTTTACAAAACTTAAATAATATTGATATGAATTTGCATCCATTAAATACTGATATTTTCTACGAGCATATAAATTCCTATATCAAGATAAATACAGATGATTTTGAAAATTTCCTTAGTTCTTTCAAACCTATCTATTTGAAAAAAGGTGAACATCACTATGAGGCTGGCAAAATTCCCAGATACACTTCTTTTGTAGTTAAAGGGTGCTTACGCCAATACTTGTTCGATGAAAATGGATGTGAACAAACGGTTCAATTTTATGATGAAAGTATGTGGGCAGGAGATGTTGAAAGTATGATTAATAGAATTCCAACCAAGACCAACCTCCAAGCAATTGAGGATAGTGTTTTACTTTCTATTACCGGCGATAATATGTGTCTTGCAATAGAAAATACACCTTGGCTTCAGCATTATACTATTGTAAAAAACTTTTCTGATAATGCAAAGATGATCGAAGAAAACAACCTTCAGAAAAATTCTTCACCGGAAGATCTTTATCTTAATATCCTCAAGAATCGTCCGTCACTGATACTACGGGTACCCCAAAAATATATTGCTAATTACTTAGGTATTCGAAAAGAGACATTGAGTCGTATTCGAAAAAGAATTACAAAAAAATAATTTTAGTTGATTCAAGTCAACAGTTTGCAATTTACCTTCTTATACATTTGCTGCGTAAAATACAGGCGATAGAAACTGTACTTTAACTTCGGCCTTGAAGTTTTGGGATTTTTCTTCGCCTGAATAATAAAGCAAATCATTAAGAATAATTTATCTATGAAAAAAGTAGTTTATAACAAGTATGGTAGTGTAGAAGTTTTACACCTTGAGGAAATTGAAAAGCCTGTCCCTTCGAATCAGCAGTTGTTAGTTAAAGTAAAATCGGTGTCTTTAAATCCATTAGACTGGAAGATATTCACAGGTGAGGTCAAGTTGATGTCAGGAGCCAAATTTCCAAAATTTGTTGGATGTGACTTTTCAGGAGTAATAGAAAGTGTAGGAGCCAATGCTGTTATTTTTAAAGAAGGTGATGAAGTCTTTGGATTACTTGATCCTTTTAAGGAAGGTGTACTGGGAGAATACATATTGATTGAAGAAAAACAGGTTTCTTTAAAACCAAAAGAGCTTTCATTCGAGTATGCGGCTTCAATACCAACAGCGGGACAAACAGCCCTGCAAATACTAATGAAAAGCAATATTTCTGAAGGACAGAATATTTTAATAAATGGAGCATCTGGCGGTGTAGGAATGTTTGCCATTCAAATCGCAAAACAAGAAGGGGCAATTGTAACCGCAGTAGCTGGTACAAAAGCGCAAGACCTTTTAAAAAAATGGGGAAGTGATAATACAATTGACTACACCAAAAATGATTTGAGCCGTTTAAATAGAAAGTTTGACATTATTGTTGAACTATCAAATAAACTTCCTTTCTCAAAAGCTAAAAAATTAATGAATGATGACGCAATATATATTACAGCACTCCCCTCATTGCCTGTTTTTATCAACTCATTTTTAAACAATCTCTTCTCCAGAAAAAAATATAAATTTATTATGATGAAAACCAACAGTAATGACTTAGATCTTTTGGCAGCAAATGTTTTGAAAGGAATAGACATCCATATCAGCAGAACTTATTCCTTGGCAGAGTATAGAGAAGCTTATGAAAATTTTTCAAAAGAAGGTGCTGTTGGCAAGGTTGTTATTACCATATAGAAAAATAAAGAATTAATAAAGCTTTCAAAATTAATGTGAAAACTTTATTTTTAACACACGTTTAATTTGCCTTTTTTTTGAATAAATCACATATCTAATATATGATTGAAGTCCAATTATG
Source organism: uncultured Chryseobacterium sp. (assembly GCA_963526305.1). Lineage (GTDB taxonomy): Bacteria > Bacteroidota > Bacteroidia > Flavobacteriales > Weeksellaceae > Chryseobacterium. Next base: position 10,146 of record CAURNW010000009.1, read on the forward strand.
CATTAATACGATATTGCAGCGGTGTCAGTCCTGTCTTCTGCTTAAATAATCGGGTAAAATGTTGTTGATATTTAAAACCTAATTCATCGGCAATATCACTCACAGATTTTTCGTGGTCAAATAATATTGTTTTGGCTTCGTCAATCAATTTTGACTGAATGTAATCTAAAGCCGTGCTTCCGGTTTCTTTTTTTATAAGGTCTCCGAAATAATTAGGCGATAGAAATAATCGCTCAGCACAATAAGTTACCGTAGGAAGTCCTAAAGTTTTCGACTTACCGGAAGTGAAATAATCCTTCAGCAGATTTTCAAAACGAATAAGAATATCTTTGTTCACGTGCATTCTGGTGATAAACTGCCTGTCATAATACCGCATACAGTAGTTCAATAGAAGCTCTATATTAGAAACGACAAGTGTTCTGCTGTGTTTGTCTATATTCTGGTCAATTTCTGTCAGTATTTTTTCAAAACAATCATTGATGGTTTTTCTCTCTTTTTTAGATAAATGCAGTGCTTCATTGACTTCATAAGAGAAAAAAGAATAGTCCTTGATTTGTCTGGCGAGACTCGTTCCTGCAAGCAGATCAGGATGAAAAACCAGCGCTTTGCCCCATGGTTTGATAATATCTTTCCTGCCATCAATCCCATAAATCTGGCCGGGAGAAATGAAAACCAGCGTACCGTCTTCATAATCATAGGTCTGGCATCCATAGCGCATGTCACCACAGTTGATGTATTTCAGAAAAACACAATAAACGCCCATATATCTTTTAAAATATTGATATGTTGGAATTTCATCAAAATTGACAACACTGACAAGTGGATGCAACGTCGCAACTCCCACAGAATCATTGTATTGCTTAACCGTTTCTATTCTATCAATCTTTTCCATAACCAAATATTTATACAAATTTAGCAAACTCACTTGTGCAATTGATGATATATATTCAAAATCAGTGAAAATGGTAAAAACATCCGTGTTATGTATAAATGTACCTCAGTTTAAGTATCTAACTTTGTATCAGTTAAGTTATTTTATTGAAATTTGTATAATAACAATCTTTTAATTTTTTCAAAAAATCAAAATTTTAATTTTAAACCCACAAGATTATGATGAACAATAAATTTCAACAGCTCATCTATTTTTTCATTTTCTTACTAATTTCCAACACTATGACAGCTCAGGATAACAATAAAAACGATCAGATTTTAAATTCACATCAGCAAAGTATGGCCTCTATTGCCGCATTGACCGCCACAGGAAATTTGGAACAATTAAAACATGCCTTAAATACCGGACTCGATGCCGGATTGACCATCACTGAAATTAAAGAAGCTTTGGTACAATTATATGCCTACTGCGGATTTCCACGAAGCTTAAATGCCATCAATACATTCATGTCGGTTGTTGACGAAAGAAAATCCCAAGGTAAAAAAGATATTGAAGGTAAAGATCCTTCAGCCGTATCTGTAACGGACAAATACAAATCAGGAAAAGAGAATCTTCAAAAATTAACGGGTAAAGAAGAAACAGGCTCAAAAACAGGTGCTGCCTCTTTTGCTCCAGCAATCGATACTTTTTTAAAAGAACATTTGTTTGCAGATATTTTCAATCGTGATGTGTTGAATTTCCGCCAGCGAGAATTTGTAACCATCTCAGCATTGGCGGCAATGCCCGGAGTTGAACCACAGTTGCAAGCGCATCTCTCCATGGGTAAAAATACCGGAATTACAGATGCACAGCTATTGGAGCTAACGGCTATCATTGAGAAAACAGCAGGTAAAACACAAGCTAATGTTTTACGAAAAAATATTGGTCAGCCTATTGTGCCTATGATCGAATCTGATATGCTGGTGAGAATTTCTGAAATCGAAATTGTTCCGCAATACCTGGAAGAATACAAAACCATCCTTGAAAAAGAATCTTCAGAATCGGTTAAATTGGAAACTGGGGTCATTGCAATCTATCCTATGTTTAAGAAGGAAAATCCCTTACAGATAAGGATTGTTGAAATATATGCCAATCAAAAAGCCTATGAATCTCATTTGCAGACCCCCCATTTTCAACATTATAAAACCACGACCTTAAAAATGGTTAAATCCTTAAAATTGGTAGATATGACCGCTTTAGACCCAAACACAATGCCCATTATTTTCGATAAAATTGGAAAGTAATTCTAATACCAAAAAACACCAATGGTTTCAACTGATTTCAAAGTATTTAGAATTGAGAATCTGGATACTTATGCACCCTCTTTTGGCAGAAAAGATTTGTACCGGATATGCTTGATGGAAGGAAAAAGCACATTAAATTTTGGAGATAAAAGCATCAATATCAATGGTACCTGTCTGTTTTTTGGAAATGTAAACACACCTTATTCCTGGAAAGCAGAATCGGAGCATAATGGCTATAGCTGCCTTTTTACAGATAATTTCCTGAAGGTTGCAGGATATCTTGATACAAAAGAAACTGCTGTCAATATTTAGTATAGAAAAAGTTCCTATTTATGAAATCAGTGGAGATAAAGAAAAAACCAATATCCGATTCATTTTTGAAAGAATACTTGAAGAGAGCAACAGAGACTATCTTCAAAAAGAGAATATGATCCGCAATTTTATCAGCATATTGCTCCATGAAGCATTAAAATTAGATACGGAAGAAAGGACTAATGGTAACAAACTAAAAAAAGTTTCGGGAAGAATCTCTTCAAAATTTTTAAATCTGCTTAATGAGCAATTTCCTGTAGAGGTTAAAAATCATGTTTTTTCCTTTAAAACCGCTACCGATTTTGCAGGCCAATTGAACATTCATCCCAATTACCTGAACCGTCTCGTGAAGAAGGAAACCGGAAAAACAGTTTTAAAGATCATCAATGATAGAATTGTAACAGAAGCAAAAATTTTACTGCTGCATACCGATTGGAGCATAACAGAAATAGCCGCCACTCTGGGTTTTGAATATACCTCATATTTTGATAATGTATTTAAAAGAGTAACAGGTTCGAGTCCAAAACTTTTTCGTAAACAAACTAATATTTATTAAGGAACTAGAATAATTTAAACCTATAAAAATGTATTATTCAACATCTAAAATTATAACTATTGAAGAACATTTTATTCTTAGGGAAATTTCACAAGAAGTACTGAAGTTCAATACCGCAAAAAGTACTTTTAACTCTTCCAAAGATGCACAAAAAGAACTGATGTCCATTGTATTGCCAAATAGCGATCTGATTGAAGATGTAGGTTCGATTAGGATCAAGTTCATGGATGAGAGTGGAATAGATATGCAGGTATTATCTTACGGGGCAGGAAGTCCTCAGAATATAACAGATAAAATTTTAGCTTTGGATCTTTGCAGGCAGGCTAACAATGAGTTAGCGAGACTCATCAAAATACGCCCAGATAGATTTTCCGGATTAGCGGTTTTGCCTATGGCAGACCCTGTAGCAGCAAGCCAAGAACTGGAAAGGTCAGTAAACCTCTTAGGCCTGAAAGGTGCTATGTTGTCGGGAACATTTGATGGACGTTTTTTTGATCATCCTGAATTCCTTCCTGTTTTTTATAAAGCGCAAGAACTCAATACACCTTTATACATGCATCCTGCCCCACTATCGGAAATTATTGCAAGTTACTATTATCAAAGTAATCAGTGGCCGGCTGTTGCAGGGGAAATGTTTGCTGGTGCAGGTTACGGCTGGCATTTAGATTCTGGCATTGGAATTATAAGACTGATTATTTCAGGTATTTTCGATAAACTGCCGGCACTTAAGCTTATATCTGGGCATTGGGGTGAGATGGTCCCTTTTTACCTTAATCGCTTAGATGATCAGCTGGGTAAAACCTTAAAATTAGATCGGAAAATTTCTGAATATTTCCAAAGTAATATTTACATCACCCCAAGTGGACTTTTTTCTGAAGCACAATTACAATTTGTTATTTCAGTAGTCGGATCAGATCAGATTATATACTCTGGTGATTATCCATTTTTGATAGATAACAATACACGACACTTTCTTGAAAATGCCTCCATATCAAATAATGACAAAGAAAAAATTGCATACAAAAATGCGGAGAGCCTTTTTCGCCTCTAATGCAGAATTATCGTTATGAGTTTGAATATTTTCATTTATAACTAAAATGGTTTGAAATTCATAATTATTAGTATAAATACTTTTAACAATTTTCATATATCTGATTCTAACTTTGTGGTATCAATAAATTAAAAAAAAATGAATACTATATTAGTAAGCACCGAATTAGGTAAAGTAGAAAACATTGAAGAGATTTTAACTCAGGAATTTGCTGTTGTTGCAGCTTGGAAACAACAAGGCGTTTTAAAACACATCTTTGTAAAAGAAGCTATGGGCGGTGCTGTGCTGGTTTTTAATGAAACCAATCAGGAAAAAGTACAAAACCTTCTAACAGAATTACCACTTTACAAACATTTTACAAAGGTAGAATACACCTTATTAATTCAACAATTTTAAAAATGAAAAAAGTATTATTTGTAGTTACAAGCTGTAACGAGAAAGGCGAAACAAAACTTCCAACAGGATTTAATCTGGCAGAAGTTACCCATCCTTTAGAAGTTTTGGAAAGTGATGGTATTACCGTAGATATTGCCTCGATAAAAGGAGGAGCCGCGCCGCTTGACGGATTAGAAGATTTTAGCGACCCTGTTATTGCAAAATATTGGGAAGATGCGAACTTTAGAAATAAATTAGAAAATACCCTGAAACTGGAAGACGTCAATGTAAAAAAATACGATGCGATATTTTTTGCCGGAGGACACGGAACGATGTGGGATTTTCCGGAAACACCAGCCGTTATCAATGCAATTCGTGAAATATATGAAGACGGTAAAATCGTATCGGCAGTATGCCACGGACCGGCAGCACTTGTAAATGCTACATTAAGCGATGGTTCTTATTTAATCAGCGGCAAAAAAGTTGCGGCATTTACAAACCACGAAGAGGAAGAAGTACAATCTACAGATGTTGTTCCTTTTTTATTGGCCGATGCCTTAAAAACCAATGGAGCGCTTCATCAGCCGGCACCTAACTGGAGTGACAATACTGTTGTAGACGGCCGTTTAATTACAGGTCAAAATCCGCAATCTGCTGCCAGTCTTGGTAAGGCATTATCACAATTATTATTAAACAAATAAAAAGTTTAAAATGAATAATATAGAAGGTAAAATAATTGTAATTACTGGTGCAAGCAGCGGATTAGGTGAAGCTTCTGCAAAAGCATTATCTGCAAAAGGCGCTATTCTTGTCTTAGCGGCAAGACGTTTAGAGCGTATTGATGTACTTGTTGAAGAGTTTTCTAAAAACGGAAAAAAAGCATTGGCAGTACAAACTGATGTGACCGATTTTACGCAGATGCAAACCTTGATGGAAGAAACTGTAAAGAAATTTGGAAAAGTAGATGTGTTGCTTAATAATGCCGGAATTATGCCATCAACACCAATGATGGATTGTGATGTTACCACTTGGAATCAAGTTATTAATGTAAACATCAACGGAGTTTTGAATGGTATTGCGGCAGTACTTCCATACTTTAAAGAGCAAAAATCAGGGCATATTATTAATGTATCCTCTGTTGCGGCACACAAAATTGGTAAAGGTTCAGGGATTTATTCTGCCTCAAAAACTGCTGTAAGAGCCATATCTGAAGGTTTGAGAATGGAAGCAAAAGATTACAATATCAGGACGACTATTATTTCTCCCGGAGTTATCGATACTGAACTACCAAGCGCAAGCGGTGTTCCTGATGAATCCACCAAACAGTTCTATCAGGCTGTGGCCATTCCGGCAGATTCTTTTGCGCGCGTAGTAGAATTTGCAATCAGTCAGCCGGAGGAAGTTGATATTAATGAAATTCTATTCAGACCAACACGTCAGGAATATTAAACCATAAAAATGAAAAAAATAACTATTATTTATTTTTCAGGTTCAGGAAGCACTGCAAGATTTGCAGAATCAATTGGCAAAGGGGTTTCTTCAGTAAAAGAAGCTACTTTAAATATCATTTCAATATATGAGAATGATATTATAAAGGGGCGATATAAGAATGATACTGTAATGAGCGAGTTAGATACAGGTGATGCTAACATATCTGGCTGTTCCTCTCAAATAACCCGTCTGAAAGTTTCCATTACCATCTGTAATTGCAGATTCTACAGTAAACCATTGTCTCATCAGAACCTGAGCGCCTGTTACGGGTCTTACTCCTGCGATATCATCATTTACTCTTATACTTCCACTTGGTCTCCACCTGGTTCCGAAAATCCATCTTACCTGGGGTGAAGAATTTTCTGTTAATAATTCATTTTCATTTCCAGTTTGCTCATAAGCAGAAAATAATAAATTATTAAAAAGATCCGTTTTATTTTCAATCCTTCCAGTCACCTCATATTCTTTGTAATCTTTAATGTCCGAAAAATACTCGTCTTGTTCCGGAATATATAAATCGCTTAGAACTTCATGCTTTACAGCAGGTAGAGTTTTACCTAGCGGAACCGCTGTATAGTAAACGGGTATAGAATCGTTATCAGTAACCCTATTTTCTAAATATTCCTTTTTATAATCAGCATCTAATCTATAGTCAAAATAATGTATAGTAGAATCACTTTTTAATAAACTTTCTTCTTCTTCATTTGAAGGTGTAAACTTAAGATATTGATGTGTTGTTCGAACATTAAATTCTCCAAATCCATATTCTGGATTTTTATCTTTTAATGTTTTAAATGCTTTGATCATATTTTCAGTTGAGTAGGGATTTTGTAACATTATAGAATCCCCAGAAAAGGTTCGCGCTACAAACGAATTTGACATTTCCTCTTTAAATGCTTCTTCGTTTTGTATTTCAGCTAATTCGTCTTTACATGAAAGTTGAAAAGAGATTAATCCTATTGAAAGGACATAGAGGATTAATTGCCTCATTTTTAATTGTTGTTTTTGTAATGCATTATAATTTTTTTTTAACGGGCTAAATATAATATAAGTAATGAATTGCGAATAAAATAATCTTTATAACTCTTTTTTTTAAAATCGTTAAATTAATTAAAGCCTTTCTAATACCTAAAATCATTCGATAAATTAATGTTAATAGATTTTATCCTTAACGTGCTATATTTTCCTTTTAGTCGACTGACCCTACATTTGCTAGTGAGCTGACTCAGAAATTATTTTTAGGCACATTGTTTGTTGATTTTCATGAAATTATGACTAATTACAGGAAGAATGATCAATTGTTTTTAAGACGCCAATTCTTTTTCTTCGGAAAAAACTCTTAACTCTGTAGGGATTTTACCTGTATGCTTACGCATGAAATGACTAAAATTACTCTTACAACTAAATCCGTACTCAAACGCAATTTCTGAAATGGTTAAATTTGAATTTGTAAGAGCGATTAGACATTCATTACAGATCTTCTGAATGATCATCTGCTTTGCTGTCTCTCCATATAGCTGGCTTGTGATTTTGGTTAATTTCTTTGTAGTTATACAAAGTTTTGATGCGTAATAATTTACACTTCGAGACTCTTTATAATCTTTTTGTATTAATGTTTTGAAATTATTTCCAATCGCGAGATAATTAATATTATCACTATTAGTGTCACTTTCGAAGCTCAATGACGCCAAAGCATCTAAGATCAGACTCTCTATAATACTGTGCGCTGCTGTTAAATAGAGGTTTTTATCCTTATTTATAAAATATTTCAGCCGATCCATTGTCAAAGCTTCCATGTACTGTTGGCTTCCAAAAATAGGTGCAGTGACAAACTTCTGATAATTATTGAAGAAAACTTCAGAATTTAAATATAAACTGTCTTTCTTTGACTTTTCGTAAAATGATGAAGTAAACACGATGTTAAATATGCACGGATTTAAATTTTCAGAAAATTCAACAATTTGAAAAGGTCCAACAAAAATTGCATTACCACGGTTAACAAAAATTTCCTGACTATTTATTTTTATCTCAAAGTCATTGAAACCAAAATAGATGCAGAAATACTGTAAGGTATTAAACTTCAGAAGAGCATTGTTCCTTTGAATAACATTCTTTAAAAGATCAATATTAAATCCAATTTCTTTTAATTGCTTAGATAATATATACATTGTGAAGAGTTAAAAAATTCTAAATAGCTGTTATAAATGTGTTGCTATTTTGTACTTACTTTATTGTTAAATTAGTTTTAGGCGTGATCTATTTTAATATCTCGATACAATTTATTTAATCAGCTGCATTGATCTTCATGCTACTTGATTGAAGGAATTTTAAAACCATAGAAAGAATAACAAATTTTTGGTTGAATAATTTTTTCAGAATCAGATGTGAATCACATTCAGCGTAATTATAGTAATATTTTTCATCCTGATGTGAAAATTTTGATACTTTAGTCACCACCTCCTATTTTTATTAATTCCAATTAGTAAGAGACTTACTAAATTAGAAGATAGATACGATTTTCAAACGTCAGGAACGTTCGAAATATAAATGCAAATAATTAGTTTTTGATAGGTTAAAAATTACGTACGAAAAGGTTATTTTAAATGATAACATATTTAGCAACTATTAGAATATAGATGCAATAATAGAAAACATTAACTATAGAAAAATTAGATAGAATTGCTATTTTTGTGAATATTCCTTAAAATCTACAGATAAAAAAAAGAGATAAGTGTCTATTTTTCAAATAAATAAATGTCATTTAATAATTTTTCATTTATTTTCTTAGTCTTCAGGTAGATAAACAAAAATGTAGGAGATAATGAGACAGCAAATAGCAATAATATAGAGATCCATTTTAGAATATTAGTATTTTGATCAATCATTTTTTGCTTCGATATACGCTGTTCTTCCAGTAGTAAATTATTATAAATTTTAATTTGTATATCATTTCTATTCTTCAATCCTTGTTGATAAAGAAAATTGTAATATCTGCTTCGCTCGACTTCTCTAATTTTTAAAAAGTTCTGGGAAAGTAGCAAATAAATATCATTTTTAATTGCACTGATAATAACATTTTCCTCAACCTTCAAAATACTAAGCAGTATTTCGTTGGAAAGGTTAATTTCCCCTTGTTTTGCTAAAATTTGAGCATGTGCAAATTCAATACATTTATTTAAAATTTCAGAAACCACTTTTGGATCATTTGTCCTAATACCTTTCTCTGATAAATTAATCTGCAAAAGATTTAAATATTTTTCAGCTTCCTCAAGATTATTAATTTCAATTAAGCAGCATGCTTTGTTAAGAAAAGCCAGATTAATATTTAATTGTGACAATGGTTTTTTTTCTTCTTCGTAGGCAGCGATAGCTTGATCAAAGTATTCTATCGACATTTCACAATTTAGTGTACCTGCATAATTCATAGCCTTCAGATAAAAAATATTGCCTTTAAGAATATGCTGTGAATTCGGAAAGTGATTTTTTTTTATAATATCTTCTGCTTTATTAAGATAATACTGCGCTTTATCATTAATATATAAAGTTTGATAAATGTTACCTAGAATCGTTAAATAATTTATCTGTGAGACAGTATCACTATTTTTTTCTGCAAGATCTAATCCTTCCTTGGCAAAGCGAACTGCCTCACCAATTCTCTCGGTTTGATAACTGGCGGCGATCAATAATGATAAAAGACGATTTATAAATTTATCATCTAAATCATTATTTTTATGAACTTTCAAACCCATAGAATAAGCTTTCTCATAATTTGTGGTGAGATATTTTTCAATATTTTTAACATCCACAGAATCATGTTTCTGACAATTTGCAATGTCAAAAATTAAAAGAAAAATAAAGAGATAAATAAATTTCACTTTATATATTATTTAAAAGTTGAATGTATTGCGCTGGGGAAATTCCTTCAATATTTTTGAACACCGAAGAAAATACACTATGTGATGAGAAACCACATTCTTCTGCTAAATACTTTATCTTATAGCTTCTATAAATATTCTCATTTTTGAGTTTTTGTTTAATATAACTTATTCTCATCTCGTTAATATAGGAAGTGAAATTTTTCTTTTTGTAGGTATTTATTATGTCAGAAACATATTTAGAATTAGAATCCAATTTTTTAGCCAGGGTCTGTATAGAAATTTTTGAATCTAAATAGAAATATGTTAATTCCAACTTCTCAAGTTTCTCCAGAAGATTAAGTTTTACACTTTCTGAAATAACCTGTGATTCCTTTTTTTTCCTTGGACCTGCTTTTAATCTATTTATAAGCTGTTGATATTCCCTCCCTTTTAATTTTTTCTGCTTTATTTTGTTAATAAATGCCACTATCATACTAAAAAATATGAAAAAGATCACTGTCAATATAATGCTTCCTCGTTTTCGAACATAATCATATCTATTGATAGTTTTTGTTTCTGTTAAATAAAGCCACTGTGAACGCGCATTCTTAACATCTTCAGTGTTTTCCAAAATATATTTATCAATCTTATCTGTTGTCGAAATATACTTTGAAGTATTCTTTTTCTCAAGATAATAATTCTGCAATAAATTATAGAAGGTCACTTTTAATCTGAAATTAGTAGTAGTACTTATAGCTTTAGTTGTTTTGTCTATCCATTCATCTGAAACTTCTTCAGGAAATAACCCCTTTTTTAAAATAGCGAATTCAATATCATTTGAATACAATTCCAGAATTCTCAGGGCTGGTTTACGAAATTCGGGATATTCAACTATCCAGTTGCTTAAAATTAAATTTGAAAATAAAAAACTTAAACTCTCTCTATAATGACTTTTATTATCAATTGAAATTTCAGAAAAAATTGCAACGAATTTATTAAAGGCCCTGTTACGATCATTTTTGGAGATAAGCTCACTTATTGTAAGTATTTCCTCATTAATTTTGTATAAGGCATTTTGACGGTATGCTATAGTAAATTCAACCTCTTTAATCCCTAATGAGTATAATATACTTCTATATAAAATGACTGCTTCCAAGTTTTGATTATCCGCAGTCTGGATTATCAGCTGAAGGGCATCATTAAAATTATTTTCATAGTAGTAAGATTGGACTAAAAGAAGGTCGCAGTGATTAACTGTCTTATTATTTTTATCATTTTTTTTAGCAAAAAAAATCATATCCCTTGATTTTGAAGGAGATATTATTATTTGCGAATCAATTTTTTGAAATATATGATTAGTATCTGATGCATGTTGTGCCACCAGTTGATCAGAGAATAATGTTAAAATAAAAACAATAAAAAATCTCATATTATTAATCAATTCAAACTCAAATCATTTTTTTTATCCGACGCAATACTTATTAAAGAAATGATAATCAATTAATCACTGATAAAATAAAGTCATCATAATCAATTCTGAAATGATCGAACTCAAATATAAAATAAAAAACCAACTAGCAAAATTAAAATGTTAAAAACTTTATCAAAAATGTGTAGTGAACAATAGGGGCTCATTAATATTTTGGAATATAAGACCTAAATTATATTTATATATACAAATTGATGTTTTACTTCAATTTTAGTCAAAATATCTGTACAAAAATTCAGAATCCCTGCAATATGTCGTCCTGCTAAATATTATAATCTTAAAGGAGAATCATAGTACGCAAAAAACAAACAGTAGAGTAATCTTCAAATAAGATTTTACTCTACTGTTCGTTTTTTAATGAAAAATAATTGATATCAATGGAATTACTGGAAGGCATAATTTATGATAATAACTAACAAATTCAATAGAATTTAATTTTTAAATGTTATCAATCATTTTGCGATTAATAACCAATTTACTTTCTTATTATCTTATGCTTGAACTCAGTTCCATTTTTTAACTTAATGTCTAATAAATAAATACCTGAAGGATATGAGGTTAAATCAACTTTAGAATCTGCAACTTCATCTAATCTTTTCCCGTCAACGGATAATACAATAATTTTTGTTATTTTTTCATCAGATCTGACATTAACGATGTCTGATGTAGGATTGGGGAAAATAGATACGTCAATTGTAGACACTTCATTTACAGCTAAAATTTGATTATCGCTCTGCATATAAATCGAAAGTAAATTATGACCCTGTTGTCCATAAAATAAGGCCGCTGGAACTTCATACTTTAACACATGATTTCCCGCTAACAGCTGTGCTGACGTAAAAGTTCGGGTCGGAACAGAGTTACCTGGACACCAATTATTCCATCCAGTCCACCAACCCGTGGTTTGTGGAGAACTTCCATAAATATAATTACTTTCGGTATTGTACATTCTAAATGGTTCACATGATATACCACCAGGGGTAAAATCCATAACCTGAACGTTGTCTAAAGAAACCAGGTTTTGTCTTCTATAAAATTCTTCTGTATCTGAACCTTCACCATGAGCCGTTGTAATAAGAAAGAACTTAGCGTTGTTTGAACTCTGAGTCAGATTAAAATTAACAAGTCTTACGGTCTCCCCGGCCTGATCGGTGTTATTATAATTATTTACTTTATTATAATCTAATAAAGGGAGTAAGTTGTTAAATGTTGCAGTAATTGCAGGATCATTTGATGTAACAAAATTTAAAGTTCCCCCGAAAACATCATTTCTTCCCGAACAGCCTGAGACTTCTGTATTCGCCGAAGTAGGATCACCAAAAACATCTAATTCAACATAAATATCATAGATATTTCTTAATACTGCATTGCTAAAAACTGAATAAAGATTATCCACTTCATAAGTGTAAGGAACTTCAGTAGGACTAACATTTTTATTCATGAAAGGAGTAATATATCTTCCAATTTCAATTCTTTTCACCGCAGCGTCACTCAGAGTATACGTTGTCTGATTCTTTGGAACTAAGGCAATATGTACTCCACCAATTCTAGAGTAATTATCGCATAGTGCTCCAATGGTTACATTCATCTGAATTTTATTCTGGAAAGAATTCAATTCTGCATCGCTTAGCTTTTTTGCATATCGGTGATTTGCGAGCCTAATCATACTTGCAGGAACTGGATCAGAAACCGTAGTAGCATTAGCATCGTAGAATACTACATTTGAAAATACATTAACAGTTGTTTGAGCCTTTATCATTGACGATAGGATTAGAAAAGAAGTAATTAATTTATTCATAAGATATAGTTGTTAGTTTGTTTTCATTTATTTACTAAGGATTTAAACTGAAAGTGAAAAGAACCTTGGGAACACTTCATTTTTAAAATTACAATGTGGTTAATCAAAGTATTTCTCAACTGAATAAGCGACCAATCTATCAGTCATAATTTGTACCATTTTTAATTGTCATTTTTAGCTATGAATTATAATTAACATTTTTGTTAATTTATAATATATTTAATAAAAATTTACCCGTTCATTTAAATATATTACAAACATAAATTTAAAAATTGGAAGGAAGATTGTAGAAAAAGACTAATAAATTGTTAATAAAGGAATAACTACCAAAATTACTGTAGTGCTACATTTTTTTAAAAAAATTTAAACAATCACAAACAAACCCAATACATTAGTAATGAAAGTTTTAATAAGTTTTAATTTTTCACCAAAAAAGGCAATTCTAGAAAAATTTCTATTTTTTTCTCGTTATAAATGGAAATAATGCGAGTATTATAATATTTTGAGATTATATAATATTTTTCTGCTTCTGTTCCCCCAAAATAACTTTCATCTAAGATTATGAAACACTATGCTCAAACCTAGTTTTATCTACAAAAAAAACATCTATAATAGATTATTTTAAATTCTCAATTAATACATCAATAATTGCTCGTACATCTGCATTTTTATCAGCTAACTTTAAAATTATATGATAATCTACAGTATGTGTCTTGGTTTTGTTTACCTGGCTTTTGCGACCAGATAATTATTTAAAACAATAAAACCATCTTAGTACAGATGGTTTTATTGTTTTAAAAGTTACTTATTCTCGATTTTTCACCAATACCCATCCTGAATATCTGAATAGAGTATTTTTTTTATCATTTTCATTCCATGATATTGAATACCAATAATTTCCTGTAGGAACTTTCTTTCCACTACTAGTTCCATCCCATTTATAGTTGTTAAATTTATCCGCTTGGAAAATTTTAGATCCATACCTATTGAAAATATTGAAAACCACATTTTGTTTTGATGCAAATGCAGAATAATCAATCAAATCATTAATCCCATCGCCGTTTGGAGTAATAGCATTGATGAGATTTGGAACAACAATCGTAATATTAATTGGTTCACAGTCATAAGCATCATTCACATAAATCATATTATCACCTCTCGGTACATTTGTGAAAATATTAGAGTCCTGCCAATAGGTATTGTCCATTGAATATTTATAAGGAGCGGTTCCGCCTATTACATTTACCGTAATTGTATTTGTTGAAATTTCAACGCTAGAAATTACAGGCTGCTCGGAAGCATATACTTTTACTTTCTGCTTTGCGATACAATCCCCAGTTTTTAGATTAACCCAGTACGTTCCAACTCCCACATTGATCGATTGTGTTGTAGCTCCCGTATTCCATTCATAAGAGGTGAATCCTGGTCCGGCATCCAACGCTGTTTTATCTTCTATACAGATTATTTTGTCTTTTAAATCTTTAGAGAAGACTGGAGGTATTACTACTAAAGTAACTTTAGCAATGGCGAAACATCCGTTTCCATCTGTCACTCTTATATAAACAACTCCGTTCGGAGCTATATATGAGACTGCTAATGTGTTGCTAATCTCATTTGTTCCGTTTATCGCATCAGTTAAAGATGGATAATGCTTTTTGATGATACTTCCTTGCATTGTGACCGGAGCATTAGTAAGATTGAATAAGGCTGTAGAAGGATTTGTTTCGATAGAACAAGATCTCAAAGTTGCATCATTGACTACGACTACCGGGAATAATTTTAACGTAATTACTGCAGTTCCGATACAACCGGCCTGAGTCGTTATTTTGACATAGACTATACCTCCTGCTGAATTATAAGAGGCGGGATTCATAATTTCACTAGTTCCGGCGTTAAGGTCAGCCATTGAAGGATAATATCTCTTAACAGCAGTGGGATCTCCATAAACTGCCGCAGCAGTAAGATTAAAGTTTCCTAATCCCGCAGCATTATTATTGCAGGCAAATAAATTAATATTGGCTCCCGTGACAATTCCCAATTTAAATTTGAATGCTCCGACCTGTCGACAAAAATTGATAGGATTTGCCGGGTTTGCGGGATCCAGGTAATGGATACTGTAAAAATAAGTATTCGTTGTGTTAACTGTAATTGGCATTAAAATAGGACTAGCTCCTGTAAGCGCATCATTTTGTGAACTATGATAACTGATTATGAAATTCGGATTATTATTAAGAATTCCCGATGATAGATTATTAAAATTAAAAACTGTAGGATTGTTACATATAGTTACCTCTCTCGGATCCGCAGGGCTGGCTGAAGGTATTCCCGGAGCTACAAACGGTTGAAGCTGAATCGCAGGGTTGTTAAATGGTGAGGCTAAAGTAGCAGTTCCTCCCCAGGTCAAAGAAAATGCTGCTACTACCGGATTAACCAAGACATTACTAACCCAGTTATCAAGATACAGATAATAGGTCTGTCCTGCTACAACATCTAAATATCTGCAATAAGGCGTCGGTGAGTTGTTGGGAGCACTTATAATCGTGCTTGTCATATTCAATCCTGTGGCAGCACCAGAGTCGGTATTTGCTCCACTGCATCGGATCGGTGCCCCTAAATTGCCACAAGTAACATTCGGACCGTAGACTGCCCAATCATAATCAGCTTCCGGATCAGTTGGAACCAGATTAAAAGTTAGAGTCCCTCCTGTCGCAATGGTGATTTTGTACCATACAGAATTATGCTCACCATCAGTTAAACATCCTCCCAGATTTTCGTTAACGGCTCCAATTCCAT
Organism: uncultured Chryseobacterium sp.; assembly: GCA_963526305.1. Classification (GTDB taxonomy): domain Bacteria; phylum Bacteroidota; class Bacteroidia; order Flavobacteriales; family Weeksellaceae; genus Chryseobacterium. The sequence goes on from CAURNW010000009.1 coordinate 26,043, forward strand.
ATGGAAAATATGTAATAGTAGAATTTCCACATACTGACAATGCTGACGTACAATCAGCTTGTGAAAAAAAAATATTTGAAATAAATAAGAGAAGAAATAGCAGAGCTTTTTTCATATTTTTAACGTTATTAATTAATATCATTTATTTTTTACAACTCTAAATATTCTTATGCTTCCATCATTCATATATAAATTAATCATATAGACCCCAACGCTTAAATCACCAAGATAAATCGAAGAGGAAAGCTTTTTAATATCCTTAACAATTCTTCCAGAAATATCGATAACAGAAATTGATTTCACTTCAGAAATATCTGAAATTGTTATATTATCCGTAAAAGGGTTTGGTGATACTGTAATTTTCTTTATAGTTGAAACATCTTGAGTAGATAATAAACTATTATCATATGCTGAAATCTGGAACTCTCCACTACTCGTTCCCGAATCATACTTAGATATACTGACATACAATACACTTCCAGGAATTTGAGATGACAATGATATCATGGAGAAATTTCCTTGCCCATTATCATCATCACAACCGATTTGTGTAAATGAACCACATACTCCGCTATAAATTGACAGTGTTGAATCGTCGAAAAAAGAAGATGAGCCGGAGCCGGCAACTCCTCTTGTTTCCACAGTAATATTGCCACTTTGCGGAACAGTAACAGTAAACCACATATTATCAACGGCATCTATATTGCAAGTGGGAATAGGGCCATCTGTAGTGGCAAATTTATTGTTTGCAATAACTGATCCTGATACAAAATTCCCAGCTACAGCCAGCGGTATTGATCCGGAGCAATTGTTATTTGAGTTGTTAGGCTCATAAGCTGATATTTGAAATTCTCCGCCTGTTTGGTTTACATCATATTTCCAAACACTGACATAAAGTGTTGCTCCAGGCGTTTGTCCCGAAAGTACAATTAGCGAAAAATCGCCTATACCGCTATCATCATTACATCCAACTTCCGTCAAAGAACTACAAGTTCCAGTATAAATGGATAATGTTGAATCGTTAAATGATGAACCTGTGATCCCTCTTGTTTCTATAATAATATTTCCACTTTGTGGTATTACAAGAGTAAACCATACGTTATCGACAACATTAGAATTGCAGGAAGGAAGAGGTCCATCCGTAGTAGCTACTATGTTAGTTGAAGTAATCGCACCTGACGCAAAACTTGTCCCCACTTGTAGTGCAATAGAACCTGAACAGTTGTTATTTTGGCCACAAACTAATGATGCTACTATCAATAACATGAAAAATAATAGTTTTCGTTTCATAATTTTCACTTTTAAGATTGTCAGAATATTTTAAACATTAATTAATCTATTTTATTTAGCCAACTATAAAATCTTATATTTTATTAAAAAAATTCATCTGCAAATGTAAAATGTTTACCACTCTAACAAATTGTTAAAAAGGGTTTTATAATTGTAAGTTTCATTAGGTATAACAGTAAGAAAATGTTAAGTAAGCTTGCATAAAATCCTACTGATAAATACGTGGGAGAAGTTTATAAAATAAATTCTTTGTCAGAAAAAAAGTTATTAGTTCTTAACAGTTTGAAAATAACTTGTTAATAAACTTTATTTACAAGCCTATCACAAGAAGAACGTCCATTAAAAAAGTTCAGTTGATTACAAGCAAAAATTATCAAACTATTTAAAAAAAAACTGAAATAACTTGAGAACAATTAGAAATATCTGATGACTGATTTTTAACTGATTATTTTAAGTATTTTCTAATATAGTTACTTTACACTCTTTTCGAAAATGTCTGATTTATTTTTAAGATATTTATTAAAATCCCAGCTTTGATCATCGGCGATCCTAAAGAATAAGTGAATGTCTTTAATATCTTTAAATTTTAATTGTTTGAAAATTTCGCCTGCTATATTACTAACCTCATAAAGTTCATCAAGACATATAAATATCGTCCCTGCAAAAAAAAATTAAAATCCAATGCTGGGGATGTGAAACGTAAGAAGGTACAGTTTAGTATTTATATGATGAAAGTTTGGAAAATACAGCAATGAAGAACGTAAATATTTCAAAGCTGATGTAAATAGAAAAAAAACTGTGAACATTGATATCCGGTATTACATTTTTAAATTAAAAAATGAAACTATTGTGCCCGTCTTATCTCCTCATCATTGGCGGTGGCACGGTTTCAAGAGGCAACCTCATTTTTACCCAATCGGTAAAGTTGGCTGAAAGTCACAAAACGACTTTCCACCTGGTGAAAGAAACTGCTTTGCTGATCCTGATAATTGATTTTTATAAAATTATTGCTGGTCTCAAACCGGTATACATATCCGCTCGTTGCGCTTGCGATGATCGCCAGCATCTGCCTTCAGTCAGCATGGCTGATTCAGCTGTTCCGTGCCCAACAGTTTCAGGTAAAACGGGATCTGGATTGGGCAGTGGAGAATGCGGCTCGTAAGAGCGAATACCTCAGCATTGCCCCAGGTCACGAAAGCAATAAGAACTTCGGAATTTTTTCATGTCAACGGAATGGCTGCAGTTCAAGCAGGCTTATACAGGGATGCAACATCTGGGTATCTCGAGCCGTTTTGAATCTGATATTAAGGATGACAGCACCCGGATCAGTATTACTTTACGCATCGCCAATCAAAGGTCAGGACGAAGCAAAGCCCGTGTGATCTCCATGTTTGACGATGGAGAAACCATCGAATGCGTTATGGCAGGCGATAAGTCTTGAACTTAGAACAGTTAGACAGTGGGGAGATTAACCTTCGCCAGAGCTTTATGACGTACAGCAGGGACTTGAAAGCCTAGTATCCGATATGTGTCTTCGCAATACCACTAAAAATGTTACAATTCAGTATTTTCCGTCTAAAGAGCCGTGTTTTGTTGATGGAGCCCTATGCATCTTACGAATGTCTTTTATAACCTGATCGATAGCGGAATCAAATACAGCGGCCCTGAAGCCTTGATCACAGTTACCTGCAAGTCGGTATATGACCGTATAATCGTTACGGTTCGGGATGACGGGCAAGGGATTCCTAAAATGTATCATAACCGTATTTTTGAACGCTTTTTCAGAATCCCCGAAAATTTGGATATCCATATTTTGAAGGGCACGGGACTGGGTCTTCATTATGTCAAGCAGATCATTGTAAAGCACGGGGGAAATATCACGGTATCTACTGAATCGGGAACCGGAAGTCTATTTATCATTAATTTGCCTGCATACCATGAAATTTAAAGTACTTTATGCCGAGGATGGACCCACCCTGGCGGAAATTATCGGCGACGGTCTTAAAAGCAGTGGCTATGATGTTAAAGAGGCCTTGGACGGACAGACGGCTCTGCAGCTTTTTGAATTTGGAACACCAGATATATGTGTTCTTGACATTATGTTGCCCGTAAAAGACGGGTATACTCTTGCGTAAGATATCCGCAGGCTGAACAGAACAGTCCCTATTATTTTTCTAAGCGCTAAATCCTTAAGTGAAGATGTGATAAAAGGATTTGAATGCGGAGGGAACGATTACCTTAAAAAACCATTTAATATGGGAGAATTATTGGTGCGTATGGAGGCATTGCTGACACGATTCCGAAATCCCTTACTACAATGCACCATCTTCCAACCGGAAGACATTCGGAAACTGTACCTTAGATATGGTAAGTCAGGAATTAATTACACCCGAGGGGCAATACAGGATTTCATACAAGGAAACAGCAATCCTCGAACTACTATTAAACAAACAGGCTGCCTTAATCAAAATCTGGGGAGATGACAACTATTATAATTCAAGGAGCATGGATGTCTTCATGTCTCACCTCCGGAAAATGCTCAAAGATGATTCGAAGGTAGAGCTGATGAGCATAAGGGGATCCGGTTACAAACTTATCTTCTGATATTTTAAGCTTTACTTCATTGTCCATTAATAATTATGTATTTCATAAACTTTTTGCAAAAACATAGTCTGACACAACTCAAGTACATTATTACCAAAAGAGGTTTTGAACTTCTCAACAAAAAATGGACCTTCTAGCAATTTTGCTTTAAAGAACTGAAATCTATATCATAAATTAATTTGCAGTAAAGTCCAAATACTTTGTTAGGTTCAGGTTTGTCATACAAATCTAATTATATTTTAAAGTTTCTAATTCAAATGCCTGTAATCTTGAGGAGTTGTTCCAATGATCTTTTTAAAAGATCTTGTAAAATGTTGTGGATATTTAAACCCCAATTCGTAGGCAATCTCGCTGACTGTTTTTGAACTATCCAAGATCTTTTGCTTTGCCATATCCATTATTTTTAAATGAATATATTCCAGAGCCGTTTTTCCTGTTTCCTTCTTGATAAGATCTCCAAAATAATTAGTGGATAAATTGAGCTGCTCTGCGCAGTAAGTAACTGAAGGCAGGCCTATAATTTGCGGTTTATCGGATTGATAATAATTTTTTAGCAACGTTTCAAATTGTTCCAAAACACCTTTGTTGGCATCATTTCGAGTGATAAATTGCCTGTCATAAAAACGGATGCAGTAACTCAGGAAAAGTTCGATGTTGGCAGCGATCAGCATCCTGCTATGCTTATCTGTATTTTGTTCAAGTTCATATTTGATTTTTTCAAAACAATCCAGAACGATCCGGCGTTCTTTCTCCGATAAATGGAGAGCTTCATTGGATTGATAAGAAAAGAAAGTGTAATCATCCATATGTTTTCCCAAAGATGTTCCACGTATCAGATCCGGATGAAAAAGCAGAGCGTGGCCATGTGGCTTATAATCCTTATTAATGTCCACATTAATAATCTGTCCAGGGGCGATAAAGACCAAAGTTTTATCCTGATAGTCATAGGTATTCTTGCCATATTTTATATCACCACAGTTGATATCTTTCAGATACACTGCATAAAATCCGAAATTCATTTTCTTTGAATAGATCTCTGGGGTTCTGCCATCAAAATCCATAATGCTTACCAAAGGATGTAAATTCTCCTTATGATAAAAAGCATCGTGCAGGCTCACTGTATCGATTCTTAAAACATCATCCATTGTAATTTGCTTTTTTAATGAATACAAATTTATTATAAAATCAACATCATTTTGCAACTATGCTGTAAATCAGTGAAAATGGTAGTATAATCTGTGGTTTATATAAGTGTTTTATATTAATAAGATGGGAACTTTGTCATCAGAAATATAAAATAATCAAGAAATATCCAAAAATGATAACAATGAAAGATAAAGTAGCTTTGGTCACAGGAGCAGGACAAGGTATAGGATTTTCAACAGCAAAAATCTTCGCAGAAGCAGGTGCAACTGTTGTATTGGCAGATTGGAATGAAAATTTGGTCAAGGCAGCTGCAAAAAAATTATCTGATGAAGGATATAAAACACTTGCAATCGTTTGCGATGTATCAGATGATGCTGAGGTACAGGCAATGATAGAAAAAACGGTGGCAAATTTTGGACGGCTGGATGTTGCATTTAATAATGCCGGTGTTCAGAATAATCTTGCAGATGCTGCCGACCAGACAAGGGAAGATTTTGACATGGTAACTGGTATCAATCTTCGCGGCGTATGGAGTTGTATGAAATATGAACTACAGCAGATGCGCAAACAAGGAAATGGTTCCATTGTGAACTGCTCTTCAATCGGCGGTATTTTAGGAGGTGCACAAAGGGGAACCTATCACGCAGCAAAACACGGCGTAATCGGCTTGACCAAAAGTGCTGCTTTGGAATATGCACCGCAAGGTATACGCATCAATACCGTCTGTCCGGGACTGATTCATACACCGATGGCGGACAAAATGATTGAAGGGGGACAGAAAGAGGCATTGGATACCATGTTGGAAACCGTACCTATAAAACGTTTGGGAAAGCCCGAAGAGATAGGAAATGCTGTCGCGTGGCTGTGTAGTGATGCTGCCAGTCTTATCGTAGGACATACACTAGTTGTTGATGGCGGCTACAGTATCCAGTAAATCAATTCAATAACACATAAAAATAAAATATGAAAAGTAATAACGAAAATTCAGAAATTCAAAATGAAATAATCCCTTTCAATCGAAGGGACTTTATAAGAAGTACAGCGGTCTTAGGGGCAGCTATGTGTGTTCCTTCAATATTAATGTCAAATTCAGAAGAAAAAAACTTATCATCACAAATGAACAGTACTCCCATCATTAATGGTCAAAGAACATTAGGTTCAGGAAAATATAGTATGCAGGTCTCCGAAATTGGATTTGGTATTATGGGAATGAATTACCACCGTGGGATTCATCCTGATAAAAAAGCTATGATTAAGTTGGGACATCAAGCTGTAGATAAAGGGATCACACTTTTTGATACAGCAGAAACATATGGTCCTTTTTCTAACGAAGAACTGGCTGGAGAGATATTTTCATCTTTTAAGAACAAGATCGCAGTTACTACAAAATTTGGTTTTAATTATGATGGAAATAAAGTGATTGGAGTCAACAGTCGTCCTGAAAGAATCAGAGAAATGGTAGAAAACTCTTTAAGACGTTTGAAAATAGATGTGATAGAATTATTGTATCAGCACCGTTTTGATCCCAATGTACCGATTGAAGATGTTGCTGGTACAGTAAAAGATTTGATCATAGAGGGAAAAGTAAAACGTTTCGGACTTTGCGAGGTTGGAGGTACAACCATTCGTAAAGCACACGCTGAACAACCTGTCACGGCAATTCAAAGTGAATATCATCTGATGTGGCGTGAACCAGAGAAAGAGATATTCCAGGTTTGTAAAGAATTGGGAATAGGATTCGTGCCTTACAGTCCTTTGAACCGTGGATTTCTGACTGGAAGCATTAATGAATATACATCTTTTGATTCTGGAAATGACAACCGCAATATCCTTCCGAGATTTACACCGGAGGCTGTCAGGGCAAATCTCAGAATTGTAGAGGAGCTTAATAAATTTGGAAGAACGAGGGGTATTACAGCTGCACAGACCGCCTTAGGATGGATGATGCAAAAGGAATCTTGGATTGTACCGATACCAGGAACGACTAAATTATCACATTTAGAAGAAAACCTTAGAACGACCAATTTTTCATTTACCCAAAAGGAATGGAATGAGTTGGAAACAAACATTTCCAACATCAGAATTATGGGAGACCGCTACCCTGCTTCCGAACAAAATCAAATCGGAAAATAATTAATATTATACAAAAATGAATAATTTAATCCATCTAAAGAAAATAACAATTATTACGGGTATGATAATGGCATTAACAGCTTGTACAAATGATAAAAATCAGCACAAAATGACAACACAAAACACAACACCCTTATTTCCAAAAGGTGAGAAACTAACCAACGGATATTTTACTGGAGATGCCTTCCTTCAGATGCTTCTGGCAAAGGATAAAAATAATGATTTCGTACTCGGAAGCGTTACTTTTGAACCTGAAGCAAGAACCAACTGGCACACTCATCCAAAAGGTCAGGTACTGATTGTAACGGAAGGTGAAGGTCTTTATCAGGAAAAAGGAAAACCAGCCCTAACCATTAGAAAAGGGAATGTCATTAACATTCCGGAAAATGTAGAACATTGGCACGGTGCGAAAGCAGTCAGCAAAATGGTGCATATTGCCATTACCAATTATGAAGGAGAGACCAATGCAGTTTGGTTGGATCCAGTAACAACGGAAGAGTATAATATTGCTAACAAATAGATTATCAGGATGGGCAAAAGCAAATTTCTACAATGAATATTACTTTTTGTTCTTACATTAAGTATAACTAGAATTAATGCACAACAAAAACTGCAGTTCAAGATTTAAATGCGAAGGAATAAAGTATGGTAAAGATTTCTGCCTTAACAGCAAACAACCTTACTAACCTAAAAACCAATAGGTTTGGAAAGTGGATTGATTATTAAGAAGCTCAAGGAGGCATATGATGAGATTTTCCAAATTACAGATCGGAATGGCCACCTCCGAGTATTTGGAAAGTTTAAGTATGATTTAAGAGAATCACCTTCTATATTTTGGAATTTAAACTTTGCATTTATACAAAATTTATCAACTTTTCTTGAATTATGAATATGCTCCTTAGCTTTGCTAGATATGCTTTCTTTTTCTCCGTATTGAATAAAAATGCCGAATAACTTTATAGTTATGCGGCATTTTTTATAATTGGAGATCATTCAGATTAGTTGTTTTTCCAACAATGATGGATAATGAAAATTATTTTAGTAAATAAGTCATATCTCCATCAACAAGTGGTTCAGCACCAAGCATCAATGATGAATCCTAGGAGCCAGAAATACTGCAACATTTCCAATATCGGTCGGTTATCCAGTCTTACCAGCCGGTACAATATCTGCAAACTGTTGCTTCAAAGCATCTATTTGCTCAGCTGGGATAAAAGTTGGACATTTGCTAGTCTTGCTGCTCGAAATATACTAAGAAGTCCTTTTAAAACAAAATCATTTTTTAGTAAAAATCCAATTAGAAAACTTCTATTTAATCTAAGTAAATGAATCATAAAAATACAATTTATAATAGAAATCTCCCTTAAATTTTATACTGTAAGTCTAATATTTTACATCTGATAACTGCGAAATTCTTACTAAATCTTCCACCAAATATTTCGATATTTCTTCGGTTATGGGTACAAGACCGGAAAGAGGTGATCAATCACTTTCTTTCCGGTTTTTTTTGTTAATAACTTTATTGTTAACCTAATAGATACAAGACAGTAAAACGCTTGTTTAAGTAGTTTGATAATGATCTTAAAAAAATATCAATTTTTCAGAGAACATCGAACTTATTATTTGAAGTTTTAAAGTAATTACACACTTAAACTATCATTTAATAATCCATTTATCCTCCTAAATTCTGTTAAAAAAAGAGTTTTTCAGATAAACATAATTAGCTAATGAACTTTATAAAAATGCACACATGCAGATCACTAAGGTTTAACTTAAAATTTAAACTTTAATTTTGGCAACGAATTAAGAGTTGCTTTTAAAATCATATCACCACTATTTACCGGTCCATATTTTCCAATATTTCTTAGTAATTCATTAGTTTCTCTTGGTCTGTATTGTACTTGATTATCTATTGTCGGCAGAGTTTTTTGATATACATCGACCTTAAAATCCTTGCTTCTCGTTTCAGCAAGGTCAGTAAAAATATTTTTTTTCAAACAAAAAGAAGTTGACTCTGATTTTGGAAAAACCTGGTTTGAGTTATTCTGAACTTCTGATTGAGCAAACAAAGTATCTAAACTGTTAAAAAGAAGTATACTGATAATAATTTTTTTCATAAAACAAAGATGATAAAAAAATGCAAAAATAAATATGATTCATCTTAATTCTTTAATTTTTTTTTACTATATCCTACCAAATGCTTAACAATCCTTTATAAAAGTTAACGAATTTTAATCTATTGAATTAATCAAAATTTGTATTTGCATTTTTATTTTTAAAATAAGAGTAAATCTGATGATTTCTGTAAATCACATCTCATCATTTTCAGTTAGAATTCTATTGACCTTAGTCTGATTTGTGAGAAAAGCAAAACAATACAGCTTATTTCATCAGGATAAGAATATAGATCAATTAACATTTAATGATTCTTGAATTAAAAATGACTAATTTATAGGAAAAACAAATCCCTTTTCCGTAGAAAAGGGATTTGTTTTTCCTATAAATATTTGCCTAATATAATTAAAGCAAAAGAAAAATCTTTCTTCAAATTATATAAAAGACAATCACCTTTTTTCTAAGAGTGGTATGATTTTTCTTTTGATCATTGGCATAGCATCTTTCCAATCGGGATCATTTTCATTATCCTTGTAATTGGTAACCAATACAGTTTGTCCTTCCTTATTGATCAATATAAATTTAGAAAAATCAGCAATATTCTCAAACTGGGGAGGGGTGATATCCGTTACAAATTGACGATTTCTCTTTTTAACACCTCCCTCATAAACTGCGTCTTTCAAAACTAACATTTTTGCATCAGGTGCATATTTTTCTATATAATTTATTCCATTAATGATCTTCCGATCAGATTCTCCTTCCACTAAAACAATATAAACATTGGTTTTAAAAAATTTCTCTAAATAAAGTGCCTGTAACAGATGCATTCTGCATGGTGCACACCAACTTGCAAATGTATAAAAAACAGTAATTGGTTGATCGGAATTTTTTGCAATACAAATCAAGTCCTCTTTATCCACTTTTTTAATGTTCAGAGATGTTGATTCAATTATTTCACATTTCTCTTGGGCAGTAAAAAATCCACTAACTAAAAAGAAATAAATTATATAAAAAAATTTCATAATTTACAATTGCTCAACAATGATTTTATACCCTCCATACTCACCTATAGAATTATCCAGTTGGTATTCTCCGGCTTTCAGAAGATAATTTTCTCCTGCATTAAAATCTTGATCAATGTAGAAAACAGTGTCATATTGATTAGGATCAACATTTTGATTTAAATAAATCAGTGCACTAAATTCATTATTTGGATTCTGGATAATGTCACCCACTAACGGTGTACTCTTTGGTGCACTAGTAGGAGGAAGGTCAATGATATCAATACTAAAAACAACCAATCCACAAACACCGAAACCTGCACATTCCTTTGAAACACGACCTAATGTAAATTCAAAACTACCAACAAATCCAGATGGAGCTCTTCTATCTGCGCTAAAAGCTTCTCGAGCTCCACTTCCCAAAAAACTTGCATTCAACTCCTTCTTTTCAACCATTGCATCATCAGAGTTCGCACATGAATTCAACGATAATGACATTCCAATTACTGCCGCAGCAAATAAAAATTTTTTCATAGTATTAGTTTTTGTTATATTTTTTCAACAGTGCGAATATAATTGTAAATGTAGATGCACGCAAGTGAATAGCATTAAATTTGTAAAATAAATCAAAAAAATATGAAATAAAAATAATCAAATGGCTCTAATCATATAAAATCAAAAAAACTGATTTATAAAAAATTGGATGACCTCATCAGAGCAAGCATCACTTTTAAATTTGGCAATCCTATTTCAGGAAATTAGATAGATGCTATGGAAACTGTACAATGTCAATCGTATCCAGTATTGGTTTGTAATTGACGATTATTTTTTAAAGCGTGAAAAATTATTACTTTTGATGAGTGATGAAAATGGAGAGCCTATATCATGACAAACGAAATTAAAATATTAGTTGACTTTGTAGAAGGAGTATTATCCGGAAATTTACAGCATCAAAAAATCGAAAGCTTTACTTTCAGACAAAAAAACTGGTATTAAACTAGCTCAGTTTTTTCCATATCAAGTAAACGAATCAAACCTATATATTTTCCAAAAATACAGTGGCAGAATAGCATATTTCTATTTGCGTAATGCACAAATTTGAATATCTTACGATATTTACAACATCTTCATGGAAAAGATCATCATATCTATTTCAATTATGTTTTCATTAACAGTAATCCCACTATTCTGGAACCAGCCCATTTTCAAAACAGTAAAAAAGTAATACTGATTAGCGGTTCAGAAACAGCTTCTATTATTAAAAATAATGAAAAAAGCCGGAAAAAATTTTACAGGAAATTTCAGGAATCGCAGGGATTATTAACTGTATCAAAAATTGGTTTCGACAATAAAAAAACTCAGGCTTTAGTCTATTATGGAAATCATTCTCATTATTTAGCGGGAGCAGGATACTTAGCTTATATCAAAATAAAAGGAGAGAACAGTTGGAATTAATTTCCTTAACTGAACTTTGGATATCCTGAAAAAACGTTGTACAGCAAGAGTTTCAGCCAGATTGATTCGAAACTGCAAATTCAGCTTTACTGACTTTTCCGGTATTTTACCTACCACGATTTTAGGTCAGTAAAAAGACTTTTGTATATCTTTACACAATTTATGAGTATGCAAGAAACTTTGTCCGATAAAAGCTTCAGCCTGGATTTAATTATCCAGGCACTGGCTTCGTCTCCGGCACCTACATCTATTTATTCAGGCAATGATATGATCATCCGTTTTGCAAACGAGGGCATGTTGGCGCTGTGGGGAAAAGACTCGTCTGTCATCGGTAAACCTTTGATGGAGGCAATTCCTGAACTTGAAGGACAACCTTTTTTAGCTTTATTGCAGGAGGTATGGCGTTCCGGAAAAACATATTCTGTCCATGAGGCGCCTGCCAGACTGATCAAAAACGGAGTGGAAAAACTTGATTATTTTGATTATGAATACAAGGCGCTGACTGATGAGAATAATAAGACATGGTGTATCCTCAATACGGCACTTGAGGTAACTTCACGCAGGGAATTTTTACAGCAGATAAAAGAAAAAGAAGAAATAGAAGATGCTCTTAATGAGGAAATGGCTGCCACACTGGAAGAGCTGACCTCCACTAATGAAGAGCTCAACAATTCTATAAAGCAGCTTGACCAGAGCAGAGAATATATCCGAACAATCATTGAACAGGCTCCTGTTGGAATTGCGATGCTGAAGGGGGCTGATCATATTATTGAAATCGCCAATCCTGCCATTTTGAAAATATGGGGCCGTACAGAAGCGGAAGTAATCGGCTACCCGCATGAGAATGCTCGTCCGGAACTGCATGGCCAGTCTGTAAACAGGTGGCTAAAAGAAGTCTACAGAAGCGGAAAACCAAAAATCAACACTGAGTTTGCGGTCAGACTGCATCATCCTGATGGATTGAGAGAAGCAATTGTCAATTCCATCTATCAACCTATTTTTTCTGATCGCGGCGAGATTTCAGGTGTTCTTGTTATTATTGAAGAAATCACGCAGCAGGTCCTGGCACGGCGAAAGAATGAAAACGACCAGTCGATGCTTGCCCTGGCGATCGATGCAGGAGAACTTGCTACTTTCTATTATCAGCCGGCAACAAACCTTTTTTCCGGAAACAATCTGCTTAAAAACTGGTTTGGCCTGTCTTCCGGGGAAAGTTTAGATCTTTCTCTTGCACTAGCGTCAATCTTACCGGAGGATCGGGATCGGGTTATTGCAGCGATCACGAAGTCGCTGGATAAAAATTCTGACGGTCATTATTTCATAGAATATAAAATACAAAACAAAATAGATCAGCAGATCAGGCTGCTACAGGCCAATGGCAGAGTTTTCTATGATCAGGAAGGCAATCCGCTAAGCCTTAATGGCACCTTGAGGGATATTACAAAACAAAAGGAAGAGGAGGAGCGCAAGGATGATTTCATGGGTATGGTCAGTCATGAACTTAAAACCCCGCTTACATCGCTGAAAGCCTACATTCAGATTTTACAACGAATGGAAGTAGGCCAGGATCACTCCAGACAGCAGAATATACTGGAAAAATGTCTGAAACAGGCGGATTATATGAACAGCATGATTAATGGTTTTCTTAATGTATCAAGACTTGATTCCGGACAGCTTCACTTGGAAAAAACATCTTTTGATTTCCATTTATTATTCTCGGAAGTTGAAGATGAAATACTTTCTGCCAACCCCAGCCGTAACTTTATTTTTAAGCCTTCCGGAACCGCATTCATACTTGCTGACCGTGAAAAAATATCACAGGTACTCCATAACCTTATTGGAAATGCGATCAAATATTCTCATTTCGGAACGCCTGTCACGGTAGGGTACATGAGCATTGGTGATAACGGTCTGAAAGTTAACGTTCAGGATCAGGGAATAGGAATATTGGCCGATGATCAGCAGAGAATATTCGACCGGTACTATCGGGTGAAGGATATGGACAGCAGATCCATATCTGGGTTCGGTATCGGACTTTATCTCTGCAAAGAAATTATTGAACTCCATAACGGTACTATTCAGGTACAGAGTTCCAAAAACGAACGGACCGTATTCTCATTCATTCTGCCGACAGATGGGCAGAATCTAATCGACTGATATAAACAAAAAGGCTAAAAGCATCAAAAATGAAAGAAATACCTCCCGTTTTCCTGAAGGTATTTGCCTGTATAAAGATCAATTCCAACTACAGTTTGTAATCAAAATTCTGATCAGAAAACAAATCTGTCTTACTCATAATACAAGCGTCTCAAAATTCCAGACGCTTTTTTTGTTTAAAAATGTAACATTTTCTGTTTATCAGACTCTAAATTTCAAAACAAGACAATGCAGGTTTTAAACTTCGAAGAGATATACCATGATTACTGGAAGAAGATATTTCGTCTCTGTATGGGTTATGTGAATGATAACGATGCGGCAAAAGACCTCTGCCAGGAAACATTTGTGGCGGTTTTCCAGCAATTACCAAAATTCAGGCAGGAAGCTGCAATCGGTACATGGATTTACAGAATTGCCACCAATATCTGTTTAAGACAAATCAATGTTGAGAAACGGATGCCGAAAGATGAGCTGCCTTATCAGATCAATGATAATTCCTGCAGGGATGATAAGACTGAACAGGATAAAATGACCGATTTCCTTTATCAGTGTATCTCAGAATTACCCGAAATGGAAAGAATTATTATATCTCTTGAACTGGAAGAAATGAAACAGACTGAAATTGCTGAAGTTGTAGGAATTTCACCTGCAAATGTAAGAGTCAAAATACACAGGATTAAAGAAAAATTAACCCAAAAATTTAAAAATTATGCAGACAGATAACATCAATTTCACAGATATATGGAATAAGAAAACAATACAGATTCCTAATATTCACGAAATAAAATCCAAAGCTGACAATTACAGAAAAAAACAACTGAAAGCTACAATCTGCCACATGTCCGTTCTTCTTGCCACGGCTTTTGGTATAATTTTCATCTGGAATGTCATTGATTTTAAAATGATCAGCACCGTTGTCGGTATTGTTCTGATTCTCATCGCTCTTGGCATGTACATTTTCTTATCTTTTCAGAAAATCAACGTGATCCGAAAAATAAATCCTTCTATGAGTAATCAGCAGTATCTTGCTTCACTGAAAAAATTACATCTTCAGCAGAATTATATGCAGACGAAAGGAATTGGTATCTATTATATCCTGCTGACTGCGGGTTTTGCCTTTTATTTTTATGAATTTGCACTGAAGATGTCAGCTTCAGCCAGAATTATGGTTTATGGATTAACGTTTTTATGGTTGGCAGTTACATGGTTTTTACTGCGTCCAAGACAGATCAGAAAGCAGAATGAAAAGATTATAAAGATTATCGATTCTTTGGAAGCCATTGAAAATGTCCTGGAAGAATAAAACAGGAAGGATTACAAAAACGTTTCACACCATTTTGAATTGGATTTATTTTCGGTGCCCTGATGTTTAAAAGATCGGATGGAGAAGTTTTTTGGAAAATCAGGTAATAACTGATCACTGGTTAACCTGACTTTTACAGGTCGGCACAAATTATGGATAGATACCGTAAACTTTTTATTGGGGACATTGACCCATCGTTGCTTTTACAGCATGCTCTCTGCCTCCATAAAATAAAAACAATCCGCATGAAGTTAAGGATTGGTAACTTACATAAGGCAGCAAAAAAAGTTTATAATTAATCTTATACGAAATTAAAAAAAATGAAAGCAATCATTATTACAGAATTCGGTGGTCCTGACGTACTAAAATTTCAGGAGTCTACGATTCCGGAGATCTCTGGAGATGAGGTACTCATTGAAGTAAAAGCAGCCGGAGTTAACCGGCCGGACGTATTTCAGCGTGAAGGCGGTTATCCTGCACCTGATGGTGTTGCCGCTGAAATCCCGGGACTGGAAGTTTCAGGAACAATTGTAAAATGTGGACCTGATGCTGTAGAGTTTAAAGTCGGTGATCGGGTTTGTGCACTGTTGACCGGAGGCGGTTATGCAGAATATGCAGCAGTAAGAGAAGGTCAATGCCTTCCGGTTCCTGAAGGCCTCAGTTTTGCCGAAGCCGCAAGTTTACCGGAAACGGTATTTACGGTCTGGTCAAATGTTTTTAAAAGAGGAAAACTTGCGTCCGGAGAAACATTCCTGCTACACGGCGGCAACAGTGGGATTGGAATAACAGGTATCCAGATTGCCCGTGCTTTGGGATCAAAAGTGATTGTTACCGTTGGTTCGGATGAAAAAGGTCAGAAATGCCTTGAACTTGATGCAGATTCTTATATCAATTACAAAACACAGAATTTCGAAACCGAATTGCAAAATGAAGGCGTTGATGTTATTCTGGATATGATTGGCGGTAATTATTTATCTAAAAACATAAATATTCTGAATCCGGATGGCAGATTGGTTCATATCAATGCCGTAGATGGCAGCCGGGTAGATCTTGATATACGGAAAGTAATGACAAAACGCCTGACCATCACAGGAAGCACTCTGAGAAGCAGAGAATATGCTTTTAAAAAACAGGTGGCCAAAGAAATCCGGATGAACGTATGGCCGCTGATAGAATCAGGGAAATTCAAACCAGTCATTTATAAAACATTTCCGCTTGCTCAGGCTGCTGAAGCGTACCGGCTCCTGGAAGACGGTTCACATACCGGTAAAATTATTCTTGTAAGATAACAAGTCCCATAAAGAGATTGTTTTAAAGTGGGAATCAAAAATACACTTTCCTAAAATATTATGAAAATTAAAGAATAAAAATAATAATTGACAAAAATAAACATGTTTTTGCCTGAGTTTTCATTATCATGTACGTTGTTCATAAATATGCTTTGCAGCTAAGATTCAATTTAAAATCAAATCGTATTATTTAAAAAAATGATTTCATATCAATAGAAATATAAAATAATTACATAGTATCTTTTTAAAATTTAAAAATTAATTTTTGGGATATTTTGGTGCTTTATCAATTTCAACAGGATTGTTTTTATCTCTAATATTTTTTTGATAGGACGCTTTAAGATCCAACAGTTCTCTTTTCGTACTAATATGTTTATCTCCGTATTCGAAACCAAAACTTCCATCATCCATGTTTTCAAATTCAGAAAATGGATTTAAATATTTATTATATAATACTTTTTTAAATTCCTTTTCTGATACTATAATTGGCTTCACACCCAAACTTGTCTCAACAATATTTTTTGTATCAAATCCTGTAGCTTGCTTTTTAATAGAAACTAATTTGTATGAAAAATTATTTTTTGTATCAAATACCTCATAAATTAAACCAGGCAATCCCGAGAATTTGTACGGTCCCTCCTGTATTGGGTCTTCACCAGAAAACCAGGCTATCCAATTTCTACCACCAAAAGTAGTTTTAGCTTTTTGTAAGATTTTATTTTTAATTTCCTTCTTATCTTTATCTATTATCCATTTCACAGTATCAGTAGTATTATACTGAAAATATTGCTCATCAACAGAATAATAATTTGTATTGATATAGGATCCTCTTTGCCTTTTCAAAACCTGCTCCAAGGGAAATGATACGCTCAGAGAAATGCCTTTCTTACTCAGAGAATCGAGCATTAAAAGTTTTGAATAATAAAATTTTGTTTCTTTATTACTCATGTCTAAAATCATTTCTTGCCTATCATAATTCTCTGTTAACGAATCTCTCTTATAATTTAATTCGTAGACTACTCTGTAATTCTGTGCTGAGATTGCAGCATTAAAGAGAATTAAGATTATACTTATAAGTTTTATCATTATCAGTTTAACATAGTTTTAAAAAACTTTATTTGATAAAATAATTTAAGCCAATCAATGGATGATTGGCTTAATTGTAATCTATATTAGCACAGGTTGTTAAGTAACTTTACTGCTTCATCACATGTTGGCATAGTTACACAAGAATGAAGACCATTTGGACAAGTTTTGCATTCTTTGCAGCCAGTTCCATTTCCAGGAAGTATTTTACCACCATTAATCATCTTCAAATCATTTCTAAACAATTTTTGTAACTTTTTCATAATTATTATTTTAGTTATTTATGTCATTATTGACTTCTCAAATTTATAAAATATATCGTGATAAACTAATAAATATAAAAATAATATTGATTTTTACTATTAAAATATTTCAAATACATAATTATTATAATATTATTACAACCATTGTTAATACATTAATTCAAAAATTATGTTGTCAATAAAATTTAAAATCCTAAATTGTGATGGACAATATATTAATTTATATAATTAGTAAAAACCGCCAATTTTTTAGAACATAACATTTAAGAACTTAAAAGAAAAGATTTTGTTAGAAGATTCTCTCTTACAACTAAAATGTTTTTTTAAATAATTTAAAATATTTGGAGTCCATCCCTGAAATTTATAAGAGTCAGCTTAGTTTCAACGCCTGCAACAAAGCATAATAATATTTTGTTTTGTTGACAGGGTATAAAAATTACATAATTTTGCATAACCATATTTAATGACTAACTTCATTTTTTATGAATGTCTGTTTTTAATCATAACATTAAGATCATCAGTCATTCTGGAGGAATCTAAACTGACTAATTTTCAGTGTGTTGAGATTCCTCCGGAATGACAAACAAACCGTTAAAAACTAAGTTATTACCAATTATGGACATTCATTTTATTTTTCATCAAATTAATCATCTCATGAAAAAAATCGTCTTTTTTATTTACTGACCATAATTGTGACAGGTTGTGGTGACGAATGCTACAATGCTCCTCAGCCGGTTGTTTTTGAATTCGTGAATCTAATGATGAAAATCTGATTACTAATGAACCCTTAACACCTAAAAGCGGTAAATACAGGTTAATATCAAAACCATAAGGAATTGTAATTATCTAAAATCAAAAGCAAGTTCACTGGCTTTCATCTCCTTTTTATCTTCTGAAACAAGAACCTCATCAGCACCCAGCTTAAGTGCTTCTTCACGTTTTTCCTGCTTTGTGGTGATGGCAGTTACCTTTGCTCCTATCGCTTTTGCGATCTGCACAGCCATGTGACCTAAACCACCAATACCTACGATTGCCACAGTTGAGCCTTGTCTGATACCGGCATTCTTAAGCGGACTGTAAGTTGTAATGCCTGCACAGAGAATAGGTGTAGCGCTTGAAAGCTCTAATTTTTTTTCGGGAATTGTCAATAAAAATTCTTTATTTACAACAATATGGCTTGAACAGCCTCCAAAGGTATTATAGTCAGATTCCGGATCATTGAAATAACCGTTATAGGTCATTGTAGCCCCATGCTCTCCTAAACATAACTCCTCTTCCCCGTTGGTACACGATATACCACTGTCAATAATATTATTCATCTGACGAAGGAAAAAAATAATTGAAATGATGATAACACTCATTTATATGGTGGAAAAATAAAAGACAGGATTAAACAAGATTACCACAGCTAAAGACCCTATAGTCCCCCAAACGATTTCATAGAATACGGTCGGAAAAAACCAAATCTATCTACTTCCGACTTTTCCATACACCGGGGAAAGCCAAGATGATTTTCAGTTTTTTTGAATTATAAATTCTGAAAAAATCATTTAACATTTCTGTCACAGAAGAAATCTAAAATAACACACAGAATCTTAAAAATCTTAATCCTATCAGTCTTCAATCTGGATGAGAGAAAGCTTATCTGTCTGTGCTGAACGGGTTTTCGGATTTAAAAATTTTAATGAAAGTTTTGTTATCCTGAAATTATCCTCAGAATGTAATTTTTTAAATTGATGTTTCAATTTTCCTAAATGCTCGTCATAGATAATCAGAAATGCACCTGGTTTTAATTTATCTTCGTCTATTCTCGGTGTATTTCTCCGGGTATAAAAATCAAAATTCCAGGCCTCATAATCTGTCAGCATGTAGACGTTTTGCTTATTCAGCTTGTTTTTATTGACAAACTCTGCCATTTTCAGACTCGCCTGATACTGGGTAAGAACAGGATAAAACTGTGTATTAAGGAAAATATTTATGGAAATTGAAAAGATGAACGAGACCAAAATATACTTTCTGAAGAGATCCTGTTTTCTGAAAACAGTGCTAAGAAGAAAGATAAAAAGAAAACAGTACAAAGTATAAAAAAACATATTGTATATGCCTGTAAAAAAATAGGTCAAAAGCCCCACAGCTAGTGGAGAAGCAAAGACTAAAACTAATTGAATGACATACAGGATCTTCAATGTTTTATATAATTTATTTCTGTACAGATCAAAAAGATAGGCTGCACAAAATACAGAAAGAACAGCGATGAGCCCATTCAGATAATGAGGAAGCTTAAATTTTGAAAGTGAAAAAATAAGCATTACCATCCAAAAACCGCCTAAGGTGAGAAATTCGACCCCTTGAATCTTTGAAAACCTGTTTTTAATGAAAAAAACGGTCTTCTGTACAATCCCGAAATAAAATCCTAAAGAAAAGGGTAAAAATGTCCAGAGCAGGGTATGAAAGAAGAACAGGTAATCCGGGCTTGTCTCTTCAAAACCGCTCGCTGTGAGCCTGTTCATACTTTGGTTAAACAGGATAAACCTTATACCCTCCTCTCCAAACTGATGATGATAAGCATATAAGACAGGAAGAATTCCGACACTAAAACTGAAAGCAGCTAAGATAATTTTAAGATTAAAAAACTTTTTCCATTCTCTGGAATACAGAAGATATGCTAGAATACAGCACCCTATAATAACTACAGCCATCAGTCCTTTTGAAGAAAAAGCAAGGGCAGTTCCCAGTCCTGCCAATAAGGCATTGCTGCTTTTCCCGGCTTTTATGAAACCAACCAACTGCCATATAGAAAATATGATCAGCCCTGTAAGCACTGCATCTGTTCTTACATCATGAGCAGACAGGATAATGGTTTGCGCAGACAAAAAAATCAGGGAAGCGAAATATCCTATATTTTCTTTATTATATAAGATATCCGTCAGTTTTTTCGTGGAAAAAGCACCCAATGCAAGGGCAATCAAGGCAGGAATGCGATACGCAATTTGATTGATTCCAAAAATTTTCATCGAAAGTGCAGCGAGCCAGAAGTGTAGATGCGGCTTATCCAAGTAAGGACTGTCCCCTTTGTAAATATTGAAAAAATCATTGTTCAGGGCCATTCGCATAGCCATGGTAGCATGCTGTGCAGAATCATTTTCCATCAAAGGAATAAAAAGCCCTGATAAATAAACAATAAAAAAGCCGATATATATAAACAGAATTTCTCTCTGAGAAATTGGTAATATTTTGTTCATCTAAAAGTGCGTATTTTTTTATATTTTTACAATAGATAACGACACAAATCTAACAAAATATTACAATACAATAATGGATCGCGACAAATTTTATTCATTGGTCATTCCGATGTTTAATGAACAGGGAAATGCAGGACTTCTTATCGATAGAATTCGCGCCGCAATGAATAATTATTCCTATGAGCTCATTATTATTGATGACTGTTCCAGCGATCAGACTGTTAAAGAAATAATAGCTAAAAATGATTCGCGGGTTGTTTTGATCCAGTTAAAAAGGAATTATGGACAGAGTTCTGCCATGATGGCGGGTTTTGATTACGCTTCAGGAGATTACATCATAACATTAGACGGAGATCTTCAGAATGACCCTTCGGATATTCCTGCAATGGTAGATCTTCTTGAAAATGGAGAATTTGATCTTGTTGTGGGGAAACGAGTTAAAAGAAAGGATTCTTCTTTGAAAACAATTCCTTCAAAAATAGCAAACCTGATCATTAAGAGTACCACCAAACTCAATATTTCAGATCAGGGATGTGCGTTGAAAGTTTTCACTTCCGAAACGGCTAAAGATCTTAATCTCTATGGTGAAAACCATCGTTTCATCAGTCTTATGGCTCATCTTAACGGAGCAAGAATTGCAGAAATTCCTGTCAGGCATCATGCAAGGCAGCATGGAGAATCAAAATATAAGATTAACAGGACTTTCAAAGTCATCAATGATCTGCTCCTGGTTCTGTTTAATCAGAAGTACCTGGCAAAACCCATCTACCTTTTCGGAAATATGGGACTTCTCGTTTTTACGCTGGGAATGATCATCAATCTATATCTCTTAACGATAAAGCTTATGGGTCAGGATATCGGCACAAGACCTCTGCTGATTCTTGGAGTCATTCTAGTCTTTGTCGGTATCCAGTTTTTCATCACTGGTATTATTATCGATATGCAGATGAAAACCTATTACGAATCACAGGATAAAAGAGCCTTTAATATCAGAAAAACAATAGCATTCAGTGAAAAGCAATTGGAAAAAAGCATCTCTTAAAGGACTTAAAATCGTCATCAGTGCAGCCCTGCTCTATTTTGTCGTTCGAAAAATCCCTTTTAAAGATATTATTCAGATCTGGTCAGCCTTAGATATTTTTTATCTGATTATGGGTGCCGTTTTTTTTCTCATATCACAGATTATATCTGCCAAACGACTTGAGTTTTATTTTAATGCTCATCAGTTTAATTTAAACTTTTCAAGGAATCTTACGCTGTATTTTTTGGGAATGTTTTATAACTTTTTTATTCCCGGCGGAATTGGCGGGGATGCTTATAAAATTTATATACTCCATAAAAATCATGGCTGGAGCGTTAAAAAACTCACTGCCAGCATCTTCAATGACAGACTTAGCGGTTTACTGGCAATCTGCTGTCTCATTCTTATTTTTTCAACCAGCCTGTTATCAGGAGAATGGCTTTTAATCAATCTGGCCATACTGGCTTCCGGAGTTATTATCGGTTACCTGATATTGAAGAAAATATTTCCTGTCTACAGAAGAATTTATTTTAAAACACTTTTTATCTCATTATCAATCCAGCTTCTGCAGTCTGTAAGCTTTGTATGTTTATTAAAAAGTTTACAGATAACAGATAATTTTACGGTTTATATCATTGTCTTTCTCTGTAGTTCTATTCTCAGCCTGATCTCTTTTGCAGGGATCGGAGCCCGTGAATTCCTTTTCCTGAAAGCATCTGCACTGTTTCATTTCAGTTCAGAAATTTCAGTTTCCGCATCTCTTCTCTTTACGTTGGTTACTGCATTTTTTTCTCTGACGGGATTATTTGTCATGATGCAGAACCGAAAATTGTGACTTGCTGATAAATATTCTCTAAGCTACAGCTGAGAGAAAAAGCGTTTTGGCTATATCAAATGTTTCCGGTATAAGCTGAGTTATTATTTACATAAAACTATAATTTTGCATACCCGTGTTTAATGATTAACTTTACTTTTGACCAAATTAATCATCTCATGAAAAAAATCTTCTTTTTTATTTTACTGACCTTAATCTTGACAGGTTGTGCTGAAGATTGCTATAATGCTCCTCAGCCGATTGTTTTTGAGTTCGTGAATGCTGCTGATGAAAATCTGATTACCAACGGAACACTCACTGTCTTCTCTGTCACCGATGAAAATCAGACAGGCGTAAAGCTGACCAAAACCGATGACGATAAAGTTGTTTTAGAAAATGTAGGAGCTTATAACGGTACAAAAAACTATACCTTTTATTCTTCGGTTAAAAATTTTGATTTTTCAATACAGTCGTCCGAATTCAAGGGAGGATGTGATGGCTACCAGATTAATAAATTAACATTTACCGGAATAGGAATCGATGTAACTGATGAAAAAGGATTTTATAAAATCATACTAAAGTAAATAAAGGGAATATTTTCACAGACAGTACCGCTGCGTGAAAGCTGACCTTTAACTTTTACTGATTTCCCTGAATTTACGCTGGTTCCATTTCCTCCTGAAAGCCTTACCTTCTTCGAACCTGTAAAAATAAGTTTCTTTTTCTCTTTCTTTGGGCCTGATCAATGTGAAACACTCCCCTTCAGGAAGTTCGATAATCTCATGGATGGTGTCTGCGGGTACAAAATGAGAAGTTCCTTCTTTTCTGTGGTGGACTGATGCATGATAGGTTCCGTCTTCAAAGATTTCATAAATCCTTTCAATGTAACTGCCTTTCAGGATATGCGTTGTGAAACTGAATGGATGGTCATGAATATGTTCATTCTGATCTTTTTCGCTGAAATGGTGAATGACCGCATCGAAAGGCAATCCTTTCAAATGATGTTTCATAAATACGGCATTCATTTTCTCACGTCTGATCTTTATCGTAATCATTTTTTCTAAATTTCTGGATAGGACCATTTAAATTTCTAAGAAGAATTTCTTATTAATTTTAGAGCTAAGATGGTAGGAATAAGAATGAATACAAATTTTCGCTCCTGATCCGGATTATATCCTATAAAAATAGTAAAAAAATAAGAGTAAAACCAGTGACCGCATTTTTTGTTTAAACATAAAACTGTCTATTGTATTTAAAATATTTTTTTGAGGTGAGCTGCCGCAGGTATTTAATCGATGAATAGAAAGACAGCAAAATCATATCTTAAAAAAAACTGTCAGAAATAGACTCAGATGTATTGCTGAGCGGAATAAAAAAAATAGAACTATAATTTTAATTCTCTGTTGAAGAGTGCTTATTGGTATCAGAATTGCAAATATCTGACAACAGTTTTCTCTCTGATAATCAGATTTTATATCTTTTGACTAAGATCTTAAAATATCACAGAAAACTCTTAAAATATAGTATATGACTGACTCGACAGAATATTCTAACGATCCTTTTTTTTCGGAATTTAAAATTTCACCTGATGTAAAGTCAAGTATTGTCATTCCTGTCAAGGATGAGGAATCTTATATATTAAATACCCTTTCGTCATTTGCTATGCAGGTTGATATTTTTGGTGAGCCTTTAGATCCCGGGAAATTTGAGATCTTAGTTTTTGCCAATAACTGCTCCGATCAGTCAGTAAAATACATCAAAGATTTTCAAAGAGATCATCCTGACCTCAACATTTATTTACAGGAGATTATGCTGTTGCCTGATCAGTCTAATATTGGGTATGTACGAAGAAAACTAATGGAGTGTGCTTACAAAAGACTCTGTAATAATGGCGGAGGTATTATTCTGACTACAGACGGAGACACCATGGTAGAACCGGACTGGATCGCACAGAATCACTGGGAAATTAATAACGGAGCTGAGGCCGTTGGGGGGAGAATACTGTTATATGCAGATGAGCTTGAGGGCTTAGATGAGTTCACTTATTTGCATCATTTCAAAGATGAGAAATACCAGCTGTTAATTGCTGAACTTGAAGGACTCATCATCGATTCGGATTATGATCCACTTCCCAGGCATCATCAGCATTTTAACGGTAGTTTTGCCATTACCACTGACTGTTATGCCCGGTCAGGGGGAGTTCCTGTTGTAAAGTATCTTGAAGACTGTGCTTTTTTTGAAAGGCTTGAGAATATTGATGCAAGAATACGGCATAGTTACAGAGTGACTGTACAGACTTCTGCAAGATGCATAGGACGTACTGAGGTTGGGCTCTCCTATCAGCTGAACGTCTGGAAAAATTTAGGAGACAAAGCAGAAAAATATTTTGTTGAATCCTGTGATTCCATTGTTACCAGGCTCATCGAAAAGAAAAGCCTTATGAATCTTTGGAAATTAAAAGATCAGAATAATCCGGACTTCTTTTTGATGATAAAAAATAGGATTCCTGATCTTCTGCTCACTGAAGAAGTTTACAGTTCACTGCATCGGACGCCTTATTTTGGAGAGTGGTACAAAAAACTAATGAATCTTCAGACAATAAGTTATCGGGAAAGATTTCCGGATGTGGGTATTGATACAGCTATTAAGGATTTACAAATAAAGCTTGAGGAGATCTCAAACTATGATTTTTCCCAGACATCAATTCTATAATTTTCAGCTCTGTCGGTGAAAACTTTTGTCAGTTTATCCTGCATCAGTTTTTCAAAACTGTCATGAACCTGATCGCCTGTCTGTGGATAATCATGAACTTCAGGCAGCCAGTGAACCAAAACAATATTTGCGTTTGTTTTCATCATATTGTACAATTTCTTTACTGCAAATTCCCAGTCAGCAGATGAAAGATAATAAGCTACTTCGGAAATCATAATCAAATCGTACTGATCTTCCGGCAGTTCTTTCGGAAAACTGAGTTTTTGAAAGGATATATTATTTAAATCACTACATCTTATAGCAGCTGCATCCAATGCTTTCTGCGAAACGTCAGTTGCAAGCAGATGACTGCACATCTGTGCAAGTCTGTGGGTAAGAACTCCAATGGAGCAACCAATTTCCAAACCATTTTTATAATGATTTACCGGCAGTGCAGCGATCGTTTCATCGTATTTTGCCGCCTCGTATACGCTTGTTTCAAAGTTCCACGGATCATCATTAGCATCATACACATCCTTGAAGTATTCAGAATCTAAAGATTGTTTCTGTTCCATTATTTTGAGATAAAGAAGGTTTCGTAAGGTACATTAAATGAATTCAGCATTTCCGGTGACAGTTTAAATCCTTCAGGATCGTCATTGATAAGATCCGTAATCTGAGAAAGGTGTTTTGATACAGCATCATTTTTTTTATCAAGCACACTGCTTATATTCAGACGAAAAGGTATCGACTCTTCATCAGTAGGCAGATCTCCGGCTTCTCCAAGCGCTCCCAGCCAAACCGGATATTCATATATTTTTGCATTCAGGGTATCAGCAGCACTGATCAGCTGAAATGCTGCCTTATGATCCGGATGTGGATCTCTGCGCCAGGGAACAAAAATACTTTCAGGTTTAAGCATATTCAGCATTTTAGATATATTTTCTACGGAAGCTTCGAATGCTTCAGCCTTAATGGAAGGCACATTACGATCTATAAACCTGCAGAAAATAATATTTTCTGCAGATACTCCAAGCACATCTGCCGCATCAATCAATTCCTTTTCCCGCAAATCTCTCAGCTTTTCAGCAGGGTATTGCAGGCTGTTCGGGTGTGACATTGTTCCGTCACTCAGCAAAAGGATATATACTTCCTGGCCGTATTTCCGCAGCAATGAAATCACCCCTCCACATCCCAGACTTTCATCATCGGCATGCGGAGCAACGATGAGCGTAGTTCCGAATCCCGTCACGCATTGCTCAGGAGCCAGCGGAATGGTGTCAAAATTTATTTGATTCATTTTTTTTATTTTTATGAGCATTTAAATTGAAAATATTATCTGCAAAACAAACAGTCTTCAGTACATATCCCCCAACATCAGCCAGTGCTAAATCAGGTGCAGGTTGGCGCAGGTACATACTGAGATCCCTGATGATTCTTTCAAAATGATAAGGGGAATTAAGTCCGCGGGCACCGACACATTTTTGACAGAGTGACATTACTTCGGTACAGATCTGTTCTATAGCTGTCCGCATCATATTGATATACATAATGAGATCTTCGCCTATGCTTTTCTCAGGTTGTTTCATATATCTGTCCATTCTGTCTGCTGAAGCGTATAACCATTGAATTCCTGATTCTACGGCAATTGCCATTTGGCCCAGGCGCATTTTCTGAAAAGGATCCTGTGTACGGTTCAGACTGATCAGATATTTTTTTGTTTCATTCAACAGTCTTTCAGCTCCTCCCAGTTGTACTGCTGCAAACCGTACGGC
The DNA here is from genome assembly GCA_963526305.1 of uncultured Chryseobacterium sp. GTDB lineage: Bacteria > Bacteroidota > Bacteroidia > Flavobacteriales > Weeksellaceae > Chryseobacterium. The sequence continues at coordinate 53,428 of CAURNW010000009.1, forward strand.
ACCGCCACTGAAACCCGGCTGCTGATAATACTCTCCTGCCGATCCTAGTAAATTAATTTTGGGGACAGGAATATTTTCGAAGTTTATTTTAAAACTTCTGCTAGACTTCATCCCCATCGGATTCCACCATACGGACTCAATTTTTACATCTGTATTATTTAAAGGTACAACGCACATCTGCCATGCCCCGTCTTTCATTGCAGCAGTTACGACCGGCCGGGTTACATAGCCGGTTCCGGTTGCAAAAATCTTTGCACCTGACAAATGATGTTTGCCTTCTTTTTTCCGCGACAATAAAGTACCGTCTTGAGCCTGGGTATTCCAGACACCGAACAGGTGACCTTCAAATGCTTCTTCCGCAAAAAATTTCTTCTGAGCCTTACTGCCAAACTGGTTAATCAGAATCTGAGCATTGATATGTCCCTCCAATACTCTCCCCATTACTAAATTCCCGCTACCTATGTTTTTAAGAATAGTCAGCATTGCAAGATTTGTACCCGGTACAAGTCCTAGGTTCATACCTCCATATTTAACCGGAATACTTGCTGTAAGAAGATTTGCGGACTTCAACTTTCCAAGGGTTATTTCAGGAAATGAGTGTACTGAATCCGTATCAGCTGCTTCTTTAAGAGATGTTTTGCCAATATCTTCAGCAGATATCACTAAATCCGACAGTCTGGATTTATTTGAATTATTACTGTTTCGCTTCAAATGTTTGCTATAAGTATTATTAATGTCAAAAGAATGTCAGTTGACTGGTAGTTTTGAATGTCTCACCTTCATTTTCAGACCGCTGAAACACCAGATTGATAATCATCATTGATTTTTCTGTAATATTTAAAAATCTTAACATATATGCTTTACTTCTTTCATATCAAAACTGAATGATTGAAACAGACTTTATTAAGATTACAGAAGACTTATATCAAATAGAATAACTTAAAAAAAGCGTAACATCAGATCATATCCAAAAGTAACTTAAAGATATACCAACTGTTATGACTGAAATCACAAAAAATTGAAATATTATTCAATTAATTATCATTAAAAAATTTAACAATAAGATTGGCTACCGTATTACACAGATATAATTTGTAATTTTTTTCCGGATATACTGATTTGCTGTTTAAAAATTAAGCAGAAGCAGACCTCTTATTCGAGGTGTTTGCACTGTGGAAATTGTTGTAGGTATGGTAAAGATCTTTAAAATAAATATCAGCATCCATTTCAAATGTTTCGGGCTGTACCGGAAATAAAGTTTCTTTTTGATTCTTACCTAATGAAACAGTCCGTAATGAATTTGCTTTTTTAAGACAATTACAATACTGGTGATCATTTGCCTGATGCTCTGAAAGCTCTACAATTCTGATTTCAGTATTCAGAAACTGAGTGTTCTCTTCAAATGAAGTTTTGCATAATGTGAAATGAGGCTCACCATGATAAAAATAATGATCAATTATCTCAGGGTGATTAGAATCTTCCATTTTATCAGGAGTTGCTGCATAATATCCTTCACATTCTGTACAAAAAGCCACCTTAACATTGATCTGTTCCATATTTTTATTATTTGATGATTATGTATTTTGTATTACAGAATTTATGCCATTGACCTTTTTATCCTGTAAAAATCTATTATCATTTAAATACGGTAAGAGGAAATCCACAGACGCAATCATAAATTAATGAAAATCACCCTTATATTCTATGATAATTACAACTATTGAATAAAACAGAGGTTTTACAAGAATTTACAGGAGATGATATGTGGAATAATCTTTGACTCATTCCTCAAAAAGTAAATTTTAACCCATATCATGAAAATAGCAACCTATAATGTTAATGGAATCAATGGAAGACTTCCCGTTTTACTCAAGTGGCTGAAAGAATCCAAACCGGATATTGTATGTTTACAGGAGCTTAAATGTCCACAGGAAAAGTTTCCTGTTCAGGAAATCAATGCAGCGGGATATCAGGCTATCTGGAAAGGACAGAAAAGCTGGAACGGCGTCGCTATTCTTTCAAAAGTCCACGAAATTCAGGAAGTACAAAATATACTTCCCGGTGACCCAGATGATCTTCAACGCAGATATATTGAAGCTATAATTGATCAAAAGGTAATCTGCTGCATTTACCTGCCCAACGGAAATCCTTATCCGGGTTCTAAATTTGATTATAAACTTGCATGGATCAAACGTCTGAAGAGAAGAACCAATCAATTGATCAGAATGGATCTACCTGCGATCATCGTAGGCGATTTTAATATAATCCCGACTTCACAGGATGTATACAAACCTGAAAAATGGGAAGATAATGCACTTTTCAGAAAAGAAGTAAGAAAGACCTACAAGGAATTTATAAAAAAAGGCTGGACAGACTCTGTCCGCAAAATTTTCCCTGAAGATCAGATTTTTACCTTTTGGGATTATCTATATCACTCTTTTGACAGAAATGCCGGAATGAGGCTTGATCATCTGTTGCTCAGTCCTTATCTTAAAAATGATTTGATTAATGCCGGAGTTGACAAATATGTGAGAGGATGGGAAAAAAGTAGTGATCATGCACCTGTCTGGATTGAGCTTGAGTAAATCACAGAGGTTTATTCTGATTTTTATTATTTCTACAGATTTGGTATAAACGAATTAAGTCACGCAATTGCGTGACTTAATTCGTTTATTAATTGAAAACTTTAATTATTTTGCTTCAAAATATACTCTTCTGTTTGCTCTGTTTTTCCATTCAGGACATTTTGTAGCAGGATCACATTCAGGATATTTCAAATCATTCTTACCTTTTCCTTTTGCATCTAACTTTGTAGATTCAACTCCATTTTTGATAAGATAATTTTTTACACTGTTTGCTCTTTTCTCAGATAAATTCTGATTGTAACTTTCAGAACCTCTTGTATCTGTAGTACCGATTACAGTATAAGCTCCGTTTGAAGAATTGATGTAATTTACAGCGTTGTTTAGAATTGGTGTATTCGAAGATAAAATTCTGTCTGAATTTAAATCAAATTCGATTCCGTCCAATTTAGTTTCAGCTTCTGTAACTGCTCCTGAATTTGCTGTAGCTAACGGACATCCGTTATTTTCTACCGGTCCCGGAACTGTAACACACTTGTCGTATAAATCAATTACTCCATCTAAATCAACATCTAAAGCAACACCTGATCCGTCAACTCTTGCACCTGCAGGAGTATCAAGCTGTCTGTCCCAGTCATCGCAAACTCCATCATTATCAGCATCTCCACTTTTACAAACTTCAATATCTTCGTTTTTAGCTGCCAATACATCTAATTTGTAATAGATTTCCTGTAATGGGTCATGCCACATTAAATGAGAATCATGTTTTCCTAACTTAACAGATAAACCTAAAGTTGCATTGAAGAAGTTATCTGAAACCTGATCTTCCCTTCTGTTGATCGCACTGTATTGTTCTCCTCCTCCGTCAAACTGATCATCAGTAGTTACAACATACATTACTCTACCTTCAAGATCCAATCTGTTGTTGATTTTATATTTCAAACCTGCACCTGCCTGTCCGAAGAATGAATTTAGTTTAAAAGGCTTAATTTCAGTCATCAGTCTCTGACCAGCCTCATCTTTTAAATAAGATTTGTATGCCAGAGTTCCAATACCTGCATAACCGTGTAATGCCCATCTGTAAGGTGATTTGTTATCCACACGTCTCATTAGGTTAGAGAAATTAATGTCTCCTAAAATTGAGATCGCATCATACTGTGTTCTCGCACCTTCCATTCTATTTGCCGATGCGTTAGCCGGTGCTGCATCCTTGGTATTAAACCATCCCTGTCTTGTTTCTCCTCTGTCATACTGAAGATTAATTCCAAAAGCATGAGTGATTGCTTTATCAATACTTACATAAGCAGAATAACCAAAAAGATTTTTCCCGTTTCCGTTTTTGATAGAAGTCAAATCTGCAGACTGTAACAATGGTACCCCTGCACCGAAAGATACTGACCAGTCATTGAATCTTTTAGACTGCTGGGTAAACGGACTTACATTGGCAGAACCTGATGTAAATGTGTTTGGATATTCACCATTTGATACTTTTAAAGTATCCTGTGCCATTACTGAAGCAGGCAAAGCTAAAGCTAATGAAAAAACTGCTAAACTTAATTTCATATTTTTAATTGTTTTAATTTATTATTAAAGTATTGTTACTTCTTAAAAAGTTCCCGGAATATCAATTATTCCCAAACTGTCTTCTGCAGGACATTTTTCGTACGTGCCTACTTACTTGCAACTTGCATACCAATAAATAAATTATGTTAAATTAAATTATATTTACATAAGAATACAGATATAGATTATCAATTTTCTGACATCTTAGTAATCTGATAAATAGTTTATTACAGTTTCATAACAATACTATGTTAAGAATAATAATATTTTTAATTTTTAAGAATTCTCCACCCTTTATTTTTGAAAATTTTAACTATAATCAAAAATTTATGATAAATTTTAATCTTATACCAGTGCAAAAGAGTAAAATCACACGAATAAAGCCATTGCTTTCGCACCAGCTTTTCTGATTGCCAAAAAATTTACAGCAGAAACTTTATCTGCAAATATTATCCTGAAGCAGTGACTGTAGATATCTGTAAATGAAAAAGTATCACCGGGAGTAAATATAATTTTTTGACTTTCGCAATAAGTATAAAAATCAGACATCTTAATATTATCCGGCAGTCTTCCCCAGATACTGTACCCTCCATACGGTTTGTGAAAATAAGAACCTTTCGGAAAGGAGATCTTGAGGAGATCCAGAAATTCTGAAGCCTGTATTTCCAGTTGTCTCCTGACTGTTCGCAAATGCCTGTCGTAGGTATTGCCTTCTAAAATTTTTATCATCAGTTCCTGATACAGAGGAGAAACAGATCTGCCTAAAGAAAATTTAATTCTTTCCGCCTTTTCAGAAAACCTTCCAGCGCAAAGCCAGCCAAGCCGTATTCCCGGCGCCAGGGTTTTAGAAAATGATGAATAGGTAAGTACCCAGCCCTGAGTATCAAAACTGCCTATTGTTGAAGGTCTCTCATCCCCGAAATAAAGATCTCCATAGATATCATTTTCAATAACAGGAATTTTATAATCTTTAGCAATTGATGCGATCTCCTTTTTCGACTTGTCCGACAGAAGAATACCTGTCGGGTTATGAAAGTTGGGAGTAATCAGCACTGCACAGATCATATGCTTATTGATGGCCTCCTTCAAATAATCTATATCAAAACCATCTTTATAATGAACGGGAATTTCCACTATCTTCAGTTTTAGATTTGAAATTACCTCCAAAACAGAAAACACACACGGACTTTCTACAGCGACGATATCTCCTGCCTCAGTAACAGATGACAAAGCAATATAAAGTGCCTGTAACGCACCATCGGTAATAACCAGTTGCTCTGCATCCATTCTGGAACCCAATCTTGATGTGCGGGAAACGATCCGGGTTTTTAATTGTTCTGAGCCGTTTGATGGATAATACCTGAGTATCGCAGTTAATTTCTCCCGAATCACTTCCTGCATTTTTCTCAGAATTAATTTTTGGGGAATCATTAAGTCACCGGGAGCAGCAGCACTAAAGAGAGCATGTTCAGAACCTCCGTCCATATCTGAAGTCAGCATTACTTTTCTGTCAAAATCTGAATCACGGATTATGAAAGGGAATTTAGAAATATTTTCAGGAATAGAATCATTTTTTTTGAAAAGAACAAAATAACCTGACCTGGAACGGTTTTCGACATATCCCTGTATAACCAGATCATCATAACCTCTCTGAACTGAACTGGTACTCAAAGCATATTTCTTCTTAATTTCTCTAACTGAGGGCAGCCTTTCACCTAAGTTGAATACTCTGCTCTCAATCTGCTCTTTAATGACTGATGTAAATATTTCATACTTATATTTCTGCATATTTTTTAATCTGTTCTGATCAAATTTACAAAATTTAAATCTGTACCGCTCTAAGTATTACCGGCTGTACTGATAATGACTCCGACAAATCATATACCTTTGAAAAAAATTAAAATGGAAATCATTTCAAAATTTGTTATAGGCTCAGATCAGGGTATTGATGAGCTTTTTGAACTTAAGAAGGCATATATCCGGCATTCATACAGTAGAGCCGTTTCGTCAGAACTGATAGAAAATTATATCAGAGAAAATTTTGACCGCAGAAAAATGATCAATATTCTGAATGATTTTTCCAATCAGGTCATTATGGTGTATGCTGATCAACAGCCGGCAGGTTATTGTTTTTTTAAAAGCGGGTCATCTTACAGAGAAGATACTGAGCAGAAAATGACAGAAATCACAGAACTGATAATCCTCAGTGAGTACGATCTACCAGAAATAAAAAAATCTCTTTGGAATAAAGTAAAAACGGCCATTCAATTCACAGAAAATATATGGATTAATTTGTATGATCTTGACAAACAGATTCCCTTTTTAGAAGAAAATAAATTTCTACTTGTTAAAAAGGCTGTTTCAGAACCTTTCAGCCTTCCATCATCAGTTTATGAGCTTACAATCAATAAAGAATAAACATTAATTATAGATCCACATTAATACTGGTTTTTTTGAGTTTTGAATAACAGGATCCAATTCACGCATCGCACTATTTGAAATTGTAGGACATCCCCAACCTTCCGGTGATCCTTTGGGAAATACTTCTTTATCACTCATAAGATTCCATGAATGGAAAACGATGAATCTTTTCAGTGCATTACTGTTGGTTGGTTCCAAACCATACATGAGATATTTAACATTGATTCCCCAATCGCTGTGCCCCCGTCCTGATAGTTTATACTTTCCCAATGCTGAAAGATGGCTTCCGTCATCGTTACTGAACTCTGGATTTTCTTTGGATTCATCGCTGCTCCAGGAATTTGTTCCACAGCCATGACCCACGAGATAGGTTTTTGAAATTTTATTTTTTCTGAAATCCCAGACGGCAAAACGGTTTACCCCTGAATGAAGGCTCATATCGATCAGAATACAGAAATCAGTATTCATATTTCTGCTTTTACAGAAAACCATGGCCTCTTCTGCTTTTTTCTCTGTCCTTTGCAGGTCTAATTCCGGCTTTCTGATGTCAACACTCTCTCTGTTTCCTGAAAAAACAGCATCAAATGATATCTTCGGGTCATTCTTGCATGACGAAAAAACATTCGCAATCAAAAAAAGATAGAAAAGTCTCACTTTATTATTTATAGTGAATAAAAATCCCATAGTCGGTAGGGGTCCACCATGCTGCTTTTTGCCCTGCAGATTTAAGGGCATCATTTGACCAGGTATTACAGGTATTCAGAAAGCTGTAACTTCCCTGTGCATCATAAAATGCATCATTATCACTATATACCGCGTTGGTGGGAATCAACTGATAATTACCGTTGGCATCTTTATCAAATTTAGCATCAATAAACCTGATAAGATCCAGATACTGTTTTTTGCTGATCATTATTTTCCGGCAGTCTGAAGCCTCGGTCATCGTTTTATAATAGGAACAGTGCATAGCAGATTCGCTCATCCAGAATGCAGCCTTTACTGCTGTCGAGAATTTAAGGTCTGCCCATGTGGGGGTGTCAAGATAAAAACCTTTGTCTCCCCATCCGATTCCGACAAAATTATAGTCAGTTCTTTGAGACGTCGTATTGGAAAATGGAATTTTAGAGCTCCAGTCATGAAGTTCATTACGTACCGGCATTACAATATCGGTATGCACCCCGTTAGTATAAATGTAGATAGGAATTTCCTTTTTTTCACCATCGTCTTTTGCAGACACTTCAATAAAGGGAAGCAAAAATCCCAAAAGTGCATACAGCACAACAATTCCTACAAGGATTCCAATCGCCTTAAGAACATAAATTAATATTGTTTTTGCAGTCATATTTTTTACTATAGGTGAATAAAATTTAATAATCAATTTTTCGTAAAAGTATTTGTTTTATTCGGAAATATCAGTAAATTTAATGATCAAACCCTCACAAATATGCACAAAAATACGAAATCCCAAAAAAGATTTAAAGTAAGAGTAAAAACAGCTCCTAAAAGAACTCAGAAAAAACGATGATTTTCTTAAAGATTTAATCTTTTAAAAGTCTTTTTCTTTAGCAGAGTTTGCTGTCAGGTCTTACTGATTAACTTCTTTTATTTCTTTAAAATTATAATTTTAAGGAACGGTATCATAACCACTTTATTTTTAGAAAGTATAATTTCTGAACAGTTCTTTTGTCCTTTACGTTTTATCAATTACTATTTTGCAATCTTTATTTTAATTTAATAAGCAATCCCCCAAATATTTACTTCAATTTCTCTGATGACTGATTTAAAAATTCAATATTCCTTTTCAGGCCTGTAAACTTTGTACGCTTAACAGGTGATTTGCGGAATATTTCCGAATATATTTCCTGGGTAAGTTCTTTCCATTCTCCTTTTTTAAAATTTTTAAGATAATCATTGGGCTTAAATCTGTTTTGCATGTTTGGAGCGGAAAAACGATTCCAGGGGCAGACGTCCTGGCAAATATCACAGCCAAACATCCAGTCTTCCATCCTGTCTTTAAAATGATCAGGAATTTCAGTTTTCAGTTCAATGGTTGCGTAGGAAATGCACTTGCTTCCGTCAACAATTCTTTCAGAAACGATAGCATCTGTAGGACAGGCATCGATACATTTTCTGCAACTTCCGCAATGATCACTTGTAATATCATCCTGAATTAAATCAAGGTCACAGATAATTTCAGCTAAAAAATAAAATGAACCACTCTGTTTCGTGATCAGATTGGCATTTTTCCCCACCCATCCGATTCCTGATTTTTTGGCCCAGCTTCTTTCCAGAACAGGTGCAGAATCTACAAAAACACGAAATCCAAAATCTCCTATTTCATCCTGCAGTTCAGCAACCATATCGCGAAGGATATCTTTCACCACTTCATGATAATCTTCAGCATAGGCATATTTTGAAATTTTAAAATTTTCCAGGCTTGAAATTTTCTCTTCCGGAAAGTAATTGTAGGACAGAGAAATTACAGATTTAGAACCTTCCACCAATAATCTTGGATCAAGACGTTTATCAAAATGGTTCTCCATATATTTCATCTCACCATGGAAGTTATTTTTCAGCCATTTTTCAAGATGATGCGCATCTTCTTCCAAAAAATCAGCCTTCGAAATTCCACAATTCTGAAAACCAAAACTTATAGCTTTAGCTTTTATCAGTTGAGAATATTTTTCGGCGGCAGTATTCATGATTTTTACATTGCAAAACTAAGATTATTTTATAAATTTGTTGGGACTTGGGCTGAAGAAAAAATTCACGATCCAATTTATATTTTTAACTTAAAATAATTAAGACTATGTCATTAGCAGATGTACTGAAAGCAGGAAATTACCAATTGATCGACGTTCGTGAACCAATGGAACTTGAAATGGACGGACATATAGAAGGTGCTAAAAATATCCCTTTGGGTGAAGTAGAGGACCGGAAAGAGGAAATTCTTTCTGTTGAAAAACCCGTAGTTCTGTTCTGCAGAAGCGGAAACAGAAGCGGAAAAGCTTTAGACTTTCTTCAGTCTGAAGGTTTAAAAGATGGCTACAACGGTGGCGGATGGGCTGAATTGAAAGCACATCTGGAAGCAAATCAAGGAACTTTTTAAGTTCCTTTTTTTATTATTTAAAATATGGATTTAAAAGATCTGTTCTTTCAGCGGTGTTCTCACTTTAATATAGATGAAATTCTTGTCAAAGGTTTCTGGTATGAAATTGAAAAAAGATATTCACAAAAAAACAGGTATTACCACAATCTGACTCATTTGGAAAATATGTTTTCTGAACTGAAGTCGGTAGAGAATAAAATTTTAAATCTCGATGCTATTTCATTTTCAGTTTTTTACCACGACATCATTTACGATGCAACTTCAAAATCGAATGAAGAAAAAAGTGCTGAATTTGCAAAAGACAGACTTGAAAGAGCAGGTTTAGACGCACGTCAGATTAACGAAATCTCAAAGCAGATCATTGTAACAAAATTACATCAGGCATCGGAAAACAGTGACATTAACTATTTGCTGGATGCTGATTTATCAATTCTGGGGAAAGATGATGAATCTTATTTATTGTATACCAAACAAATAAGAAAAGAATATTCCATTTACCCTGACTTTCTCTATCAGCCGGGAAGAAAAAAAGTCCTGCATCATTTTCTGAATCTGGACAGTATTTTTAAAACCGATTATTTTAAGGAAAAATACGAAGTGCAGGCAAGAAAAAACATCGGGATTGAATTGAAAACTCTTTGAGTATGGCCTAATATGATACTGATTACAAATAAAAAGCAATTTCGTGTTCCTGATTTTTTTGAATTTTCTCCATCTCTCCTGAAAAAGAAATTTTAACCTACTGCTGTATTACAGAATGTATAAATTGAATAGATTTGTGCAAAACAATCTCCGGAGACTCTTTATGTGGCGTATGTCCGGTATGGGGAATAATGAACTTTTCTGCAGTACCGCTCACCTGACTGATCGTTTGATTTACCTGATCTAATGTTCCGTAGTCGTCATTTTCACCTTGAATAAACAAAAGCGGACTTGTAATGTTTTTTAAAAGATATTCTATATTCCAGGTTCTGAATTTCTCGCTCAGCCAGATTTCCGTCCAGGCTTTTACAATTATTTCAACTTTATCTCCATGATATTTTTGCAGACGCTCAGGGAGATTTGTTGTTTTATAAGCCGTGAAAGCTGCACTAACTCCTCTAACGGTAATATCTTCAACAAATATATGTCCTGCTTCACAAATAACAGCTTTAATTTTTTCGGCATATTTTGACGCTGCTATTAAAGCGATTGTCCCTCCATCACTATGTCCGAAAAGAATAGCATCATTTATATTTAATTCTGAAAGAAGATCATTTAATACATCCGCTTCCGCTTCCATGTAATTATTTTCTCTTTCGTGAGTAACCATTGGAAAGGATTTTCCATAGCCCAAACGGTCATAAACTAAAATATTACATTGTGTAGCTTCAGCAAGATTTTCAGGAAAATCTCTCCAAAGCTGAACTGAACCTAAACTGTCATGCAAAAATACGATCGCAGGCTTATTTTTATATGAAAGATTATACTTTACAAATAACTTTTTCCCTTTGACATCAATGACTTTTTCTATCATTATTTACAGGGTGGGATTATCGGTTTCATCAAACTCTTTCAGAAGTTGTTTAAACACCGTCTCTACCGGTAAAACCTCATTAATCAATGCTGAAACCTGGCCGATCTCAAGTTCGCCTTCTTCCATATCCCCTTCAAACATTCCACGTTTAGCTCTTGCTCGTCCTAAAGCTGCAACGAGTGATTCGGAATTTCTGCCGACATTATAAATTTCTTCCAGATCATTGAAAAATTTATTTTTAACCAATCGCACCGGTGCAAGTTCTTTCAAAGTCAGATGCGTATCCCCCTCCTTCAATTCGGTTATTTTCTTCTTCCAGTTATTGTGAGCGCTTGCTTCTGTTGTTGCAGCAAAACGGCTTCCAATCTGCAGTCCGTCAGCCCCTAAAATCATGGCTGCTTTCATCTGTGAACCTAAAGCAATTCCGCCAGCCGCAATAAGTGGTTTAGAAATATGTTTTTTAACATTGGGAATAAGGCAAAAAGTAGTGGTTTCATCTCTTCCGTTATGACCGCCCGCTTCAAATCCTTCTGCGACAACAGCATCTACCCCGGCATCTTCACACTTTACAGCGAATTTTGTTGATGAAACGACATGCGCAACCTTTAATCCTTCTTTTTGGAGTGTTTCTGTATAAGTTTTAGGATTTCCGGCGGATGTAAAAACAATTTTCACCCCTTCTTCGAGAATAATCTGAATAATTTCATCTACATTAGGATACAGCATGGGTACGTTCACTCCAAATGGTTTATCCGTCGCTTTCTTACATTTCTGAATATTCTCTCTCAGGATATCAGGATACATACTTCCTGCACCAATTAAGCCCAAACCTCCACAGTTTGAAACAGCAGAGGCCAACCTCCAACCGGAATGCCAGATCATGCCCGCCTGAATAATAGGATATTTAATATCAAAAAGCACGGAGATCCTGTTTGTGCTTTGCTGCATCTCGTGAAGTTTTTTTGCTGAATTGAAATCTATAAAATTACTCATCCTGTAAAAATACTAAAAACGCAGATTTTAATATACATCAAAAAAAAAATTTGCATAAAAAAAACCTTCAGAGCTTTCTGAAGGTTTTTAAGTTATTTTTTCATGGATTCTTTTTTCCAGTTTCCTTTAAAGTTACATGTATCGTAACGGCTGTCAATCGAAATAAATGTCGTTGAAAGTTTTGAATTTACAAATTTCTCAACCATTTCTCCCTGTTTCTTTCGCAGAGCCATCTGCTTTATTCTGTCATAGTCAGTTTCCAGAGTAATCTGATGCGACGGAATTACATCTTCAATCTTCACAATCTTGATGATTTTTCTTTTTCTTTCATCCTCATCATCAAAAGCAGTTGTAATGTCTCCTTTATTCAATCCTGCCAATTCATAACTGATCGTTCCCGGAATACTTTCTCTTTCGATTTTGTTAGAACCGTCTCCTCCTGAAATTACACCAGCATTAAATTTCGTCTTCTTATCATCTGAATATTTGAAAGCGGCATCTTTAAAAGTTATTTTTTCAGCCAGAATAAGACCTCTGATACTGTCTAATTTCTTTTTTGCTGTTGTGATTTCTTCTGCTGTAGGAGTTGCCATCAAAAGAATATGTCTTGCATCGTATGCTTTTCCTGATTTTTTCACCAACTGAATAATGTGATATCCAAATTCTGATTCTACAGGATCAGAGATCTCTCCTTCCTGAAGGTTTAAAGCAGCTGCCTCAAACGGTTTTACCATCTGACCCTTAAAAACATTTTTCATTAATCCTCCGTTCGGGGCAGAACCCGGATCTTCAGAGTAAATTCTTGCCTGGCTTTCAAAACTTTCTCCCCCTGCGATATCCTGTTTTATTTTCTTTAATTTATTGATCAACTCGTCTTTGTGAGCTTCTGTCAATTTCGGATTCATAACAATTTGCGAAAGAGATACTTCATCCTTGATTTCCGGTAACTGAGATTTGTAAAGGTTATAGAAATCTGTCACTTCGTTAGGAGTAACATCAGCTTTTTCGGTAATTCTCTGATATTTTGCCTGACCGTAATAGGTATCTGTATCGATCTTTTCGATCGCATTTTTCATTTCATATCCGGTTCTGAATTTATAAGCTGTCAACATTGATTTTTCGTCAGGAAACTGGGAAAGCAACTGACTGTATTTTGCATTCGCCTGCTCTTTGATTGCAGCAGAACGGTTTTCAATCATTGTATCTTTTTTAGCTTCAAAAACAAGAAATTTGTTATTGATAAGATTTTCAAGAAAGTCACATTTGTCGGTAGTACCAGCACCCTGCTGCTTCCCGTAATTCATCTGTTCCTCAACATCAGATTCCAACACAATTTCATTGCCAATCACTGCTGCGATCCCGTCAATTAACTGACCCGGTTTCAGCTGGGCATTTACTTTTGTTGAAAACAACAAAGTAAAAATCCCAAAAAGAAAAGCAATACTTAATTTATTTATCATTTTACTATTTTAAACGAGTTGCAAATTTATAATTCTTAACGAATTACACTCAATTTTTTATTATAAATATTTCTTAAAAAAGCCTGTTTGATTACAACTCAACCGTAAAAGTGGTCAATTCTTTAAATTGATTGATTCTCTCCAGCATATCGGCTTCGCTAATCTCCTCAATTCTTTCTGTTCCGAATTTCTCCACCGTAAAGGACGCCATTGCAGAACCTACAATCAACGCAGATTTCATCGTTTCAAAATCGAATTTTCCTTTTTTCGCAAGATAAGCGGCAAATCCTCCTGCAAAAGTATCTCCTGCACCGGTCGGATCAAAAACATCTTCTAACGGAAGTGCCGGAATGGCAAATATTTTATCATCATGGAAAAGAATCGCACCATGCTCACCTTTTTTGATAATTACAAATTTAGGCCCCATCGTATGAATCTTCTTCGCAGCTTTTACCAAAGAATATTCTCCGGAGAGCTGTCTTGCTTCTTCATCATTGATACTGATCACATCAGTTTTAGCAATCATATCTTTCAAAATGTCCAACGCAGAATCCATCCAGAAATTCATCGTATCAAGAATAACCAGTTTAGGACGCTGGTTCATTTTTTCAAGAACAGACAGCTGAACACCGGGATGAAGATTTCCCAATAACAAAATCTCCGCATCCTGCATAGATTCAGGAATTTTTGGGTCAAAATTTTCAAGGACATTAACTTCAGTTGCTAAAGTATCTCTTGTATTTAAGTCATTATGGTATTTTCCCGACCAGAAGAAAGTTTTTCCCTCTTTTACGATTTCCAGGCCTTCGATATTAATATCTCTTTTCGTGAACATATCCAGATGTTCCTGAGGAAAATCTCCTCCTACTACAGAAACAATCCCTGATTTCACTCCCATTACGGATGAGGTGATCCCAATATATGTGGCTGCTCCTCCCAAAATCTTATCCGTTTTTCCAAATGGTGTTTCTATTGCATCAAACGCAACACTTCCTACAACTAAAAGTTTCATATGTATTTTATATTTCTTTAACGGTCATATGTAATCTTAATGATTTCATATGTATTTTATATTTTACTCTCAAATGTAACCTTACTGATTACTTATAATGATCAGTCTATTTTAATATTAATTTTTCCACTCAAAAGTATCCAGCATATGCAAAATATCTTTTTTGATATAGTCAACTGCGGGAGCAAGAGAGTCCGGTTTCGGTCTTGTATCAAAATACAGATAGGCCGTTACAAAATGCTTTGTACTGTCTGTTGCGTAAAATTGTAGATTGGAAGCACTCTGACCTTTGAGTTCATAAAAGTTTCCATATACTTTTCTGTCAGGGTACTGAAAAGATTTAGCTTCAATCGAACTTGCTTTTATCGTATGCTCATAAACCATTTTTTCAGATTCTCTGACGTGATCAGCAAAATCACCTTTCACAGGAAAGTAAGTTATAAAAACTTTCGCTTTCATTTTCGGATACGTCATATAGTACCAGCAAGGTCTTTTTGCATCAACAATTTTAGCAAAATCTGAATATTCAAAATCGTACGAACAGTTTTTATCAAATTTCTGATACTTCGGGGTGGGATATTCTAATCTCAATTCACCAAAAGGTTTTGGTTGAGTCTCTTTCTCACAGGAAATCAGAAGCAAAGAAGCAAAAATAAAAATGACTTTTCTAATCATTTGGCAAAAATACAAATTACATTTTAGATTTTGGGACACAAATTTCAGCATTTCAACGAGTTTACAATTGAAATTTATAGTTCTGTAAAAGATTTCAGTAAGGCCGCTAAGAAAAATATTATTTTCAACATAAACTTTTAGGCTCCCAAAACTTTTATTTCATAACATAAATGGCAGGCATGAAAAATCTCTTTCAGATCCAAACATTAAAGAATTCTGTATGCAGTATCATAATTCTGAATATAATTTTCCAGTGGTTTTGGAAATGATTTTTCGGAAGAACCCTTAACATCAGTAATGAGGTAGTCATTTTTTCTATTAAAGTTTTCCCATATTTCCTCCGAATCAACCTCAACATTAAAAATTTCTATGCTTAGGTTTTTGTGGGTTAATTTATGACTGACAGTTTTAACACTTTTGATATACGGTATTAAATCATCAGAAATTTCAGACGGGAACTCGAACAGTTTTTTCCAGATGAAATCATCTCTTCTCTGCTGAATTAAAAATTTCCCATCTCTGTGAACGAAATAGTATTTCAAATCCAGATCCTTCGCACTTACTTTTTTTGTTTTAACCGGAAAATCTGAAATCTTATTAAGTGAAAATGCCAGACAGTCTTTACTGACCGGACATTCTACACACAGAGGATTTCTCGGTCTGCATATTTCAGAACCCAAATCCATCATTGCCTGATTGAAATCACCTACATTCTCAGGCATGATCAAATGTGCCAACTGAGAAAAATAGTTGAACGCTCCTGAATTTGTAATATCAAAATCATCAGCAAAAATACGACTCAAAACCCTGTAAAAATTTCCGTCAACAGCCGGCATTTTCCCATTAAAACAAATGCTTGAAACAGCAGCAGCAGTATATTTACCTATCCCCCTAAGTGTTAGAATATCTTCATACTGATGAGGGAATTCCCCATGATGGTCATTCATGATCTGCTGTGCAGCCTTATGAATATTAATAGCTCTTGAATAATAGCCTAAACCTTTCCAATATAACAAAACCTCATCTTCCTGAGCGGCTGCTAAAGTCTTAACGTCAGGAAATCTTCTGACAAAATTATTATAGTGATTTAATCCCTGAGCAATTCTGGTTTGCTGAAAAACAATTTCGCAAATCCATATTTTGTAAGGATCTTTTGTGTTTCTGAAGGGTAAATCCCTTGCATTTTTATCATACCATTTCAGAAGCTTGGTTCCGATGTGAAGAAAGTCTGATGCTGTTCTGTTCTTTTCCAAAAAGCCGTCTCATTTTATATCTGCAAAGATAATTTATTATTTGTCCTGTTTTATTCTTTTCTAATCATAATCAGTCAAAAGGGACGATAGAATTTCATTAAAAAAAAGTAAGATAATTCTTTTCTACTTTATTTTTCAGAGAAAATTGGTTTTCAATACCACTTAAAATACATCTTGATTTCACAAAAAAGCCGATATAATTTATACATCGGCTTTTTGTTATTTTTAGAATGATCAGTCCTGAATGTATTCAGCATCCCATTCATTTCCGTCATCTCCTTTATGACCGTCAAGTTTGATAACAAAACTTTTGGTTGGGAAATATGGAGTTAGGCGAATATCCAACCACACTCTGTCTTTATTTACTTTATCCTGTTCGAAACGAACAATTTTAAACTTTTCTATCAGCTTATCTGCACCTTTAATGCCATCAAGAAATGTAACAATCTGCCTTCTCAGATCATCTTCATTTCTTGCATTCCAGTTCTCAAAGGCTCTTCTGTTCAAGAAATCCAATAAAACTTTAGTTACATAATCGAATACGCGAACTACAGAATAAGTCTGCAGGCCAATGTTATCTCCTGTAAACAATGTTTTTGCTGAGAAAGCCATGATCTTACCATATTCGTTCACCATTGGAACAAGACCCATTTTTTCCAATTGAGAAATTTCACTTTTCTTCAATTCGAATTTTACAGCATCTACTTCGTTGATATTTCCGTGTTTTTTACCTGCAGCAACCTGAGACATTAAAGTCTTATGAATTTTACCCGCCAATGAAGTGGATGGTGGAAGTTCTACATTCTCTTCCTCACCTACTTCTTCTGCTCTTCCACGTCCGACTAGCCAGTTACAGGTCATAATGACATTACTTCTATGCAGTTCACCACCCGTAAGATTTGCGGAATGGAATAAATCTACAACATCATCCGGTTTATCTAAATTGGCAAAATCAGTAACCATCATGACTTTATTTTCATTACAGATTTTCGCCCACTTTTCGATTACCTTATTGGACCCCAAATATCCGGGAATCGCTAAAATCGAATAGTTATCACGGAGATCCAGACGGTCATAATACTGCTTGAACTCTTCAGCAACGGCATCAATAAACAGAGGATTATCCAGGTCTGATACCTGTTCCAACGTTGCATTGACGATGCTTACATTATCAACTTTATCTAATTCTGTATTTTTATAAAACTGTGCAACCGTTCTGTAGCTGGTCTCAAGCTGACGAACGGAGTCAAGTGTATTTTTTAAATTTGTCTTTAAATTCTGATCTGCCGTCTGTGCTTTTGTTTTGCACGTATCTGCCATTTTTTCTGCCGACTCGTTGCTTCCTAAAAGTTCAACCCACAAATTTATTTTCTGAAGCAATTCTTTTCTTTCTTCAGTTTTATTACTGTCAGTAAGAAAAATTTCTTTTCTTGCCTTTCTCGTAGGGTTCATATTGGCAATTCCGTCAACAACCGATTCGATGAAGGCAAAACCGCCAATTTTGCTTAATTCCTCAACGGGATTTCCTTTTGGTTTTCCGGATTGCTGCTGTTGATTATGCTGTTGGCTTTCTGCAGCCTGTAATTTACTATCCATAATATTTTGTGTAGGTTCTTAGTTTATTTTTCAAGTTCTTGTGCTACATCCTTTAATGCTTCGATAAATGCAGCTCTGGTCTGTTCATTTTCCAGCATGTTGCGCAGAATTTTATTGGTTTTCAACTGACGCACAATTTTATTGTACTGCTCCTGCTCCATGCTGAGCTGCTGAAGATAATCTGATTTCTGCACAAGATTTTTGGGAGTAAAGTCTGCAAGATTCTGAAAACGGAATTCTTCTTCTACAACATTTCCGTCTTCTGTCTCATGCTGTACAGCTACAGAAGGCTGAAAATGCCTGAAAACATCGTCTACCGTTTTTAGTCCTGTTACAATTTCGGGAACATATGATTCATCTGTTGTAAGCTGGCTTACAATGAGTGATTTGTTTTCCTGAATTTCCTGAATAGCTTCATTAGCATCGACTTTGACTTCGTTTCCGCCAACACCATAATTAAACATTGCCATATTATTATTATTTTGAGATTGTTGATTTTGGTTTGGATGAGCAAATTTTTGACCAATCCATTGTTTAAATTTATAAAAAAACTGTTACATAAAAAATTTTGCGATCATTTTTCTTAAAATTAATCAATTTACCCATTCTAATCAAATGATTATTAATACTTTTTGGTATCACTAATCTATGAAAAATAAATAAAAAAACGCATCAAATGATGCGTTTTTAATATTACGATTTTAATAACTTTCTTACCAGATTTTAATTCTTTCTTCCGGTGCTTTATACAGTTTATCTCCGGGTTTGACATCAAATGCTTTTATAAATGCATCCTGATTGACCAAAGGTCCGAATGCCCTGAAATATCCAGGCGAATGGGCATCCGTTTTTACCTGATTCATCATATACTGATCTGTAGATTTTGTTCTCCAAACTGTCGCCCAGCTCATAAAAAACCTCTGATCCTGATTAAATCCGGATATTAATCCTGGATTTCCCTTATCTTTCAGATACATCTGAAGTGCATCATAAGCTACTGCTACTCCACCCAGATCACCAATATTTTCTCCGCTTGTGAATTTTCCGTTGACAAAACTTCCTTTTACAGGCTCGTAAGCATTGTATTGGGCAGCCAACTGTCCTACTTTTGCGTCAAAGTTCTTGCGGTCCTGCTCTGTCCACCAGTTGTTCAGGTTTCCGTCTCCATCAAATCTGGATCCGCTGTCATCAAAACCGTGAGAGATCTCATGTCCGATTACCGCTCCTATCCCACCGAAATTAACAGCTGCGTCAGCTTTAGGATTATAGAAAGGCGGCTGAAGAATAGCTGCAGGGAAAACAATTTCGTTGTTTGAACCGCTGTAATACGCATTAACAGTTTGTGGAGACATTCCCCACTCCGTTTTATCAACAGGCTTTCCTACTTTTTCTAAACTTTTCTGATACTGCCATGCTGATACATTCTGTAAGTTAGAATACAGTGTTGCTCCCTGAGCCGGAGCTTCCACTTTCAGTTTTGAATAATCTTTCCACTCATCAGGATAAGCAATTTTCACTGTAAATTTAGAAAGTTTTTCCTGTGCTTTCACTTTGGTTTCATCAGACATCCAGTCCATCTCGCTAATATGGTTTTTAAATGATTTTAAAATGTAATCAATATATATTTCCATCTGCTGCTTTGATTCTTGAGTAAAATATTTATCTACGTACAACTTACCGAATGCTTCACCTAAAACACCATTTACCAGAGCCAGACCTCTCTTATCCATGGCACGCTGCTCCTTCTGTCCCTGAAGATACTTGGAATAAAAATCAAAACGGATGTTGTCTAAACTTTCTCCCAAATTGCTTGCATTACCGTTAACCACATGGTATTTAAGGTAATCTTTCAGCAGGAGAAGATTTTTCTGGCTAATGAACTGATCCATATTCTGATAATATTTCATTTCACCAACAATTACTTTATCAGTATTGACTCCCGCATCTTTAAGATACTTTTCTAAATTTACATTTTTGACCAAACCTGAAAGTTCAGATACATTTTTAGGATTATATCTTAAATTCGCATCCCGGTTCTGCTCCAATGTCAAAAGATAATTAGCCAGCTGTTTTTCAAAATCAACAACATTTTTCGCAGCGGCATCAGCGTTTTTATATCCTAAAACGCCGAATAACTGTGCTACATATTTTTGGTATTCAGCTAACGTTTTGGTATTCGCTTCATTCACTTTCTGATAGTAGTCCCTTCCCAGTCCAAGATCGGGACCGCCAAGATACACTGCATTCATTTTAGAATTTTTCATATCAGCACCGACTCTCCATCCGTAGAATGAATTATCACCTAGTTTTGTAGCTTCAAGAAGATACTTCTGCAGGTCATTTACATTTTTAATGGCATCAATTTTTGCCAGATCTCCTTTGATCGGATTCAGACCATCTGCATTTCTTTTGCTGACATCCATAAACGAAGCATACAGATTCTGAATTTTCTGACCTTCTGACCCTTCAGCGTATTTTTCAGTTAAAATCTTATTTAAGATCCCCAATGAAGCATCATCAACATTTTCTCTTAATGCATTAAAAGACCCCCAGCTTGCCTTATCAGAAGGAATCTGAGTATTTTTGACCCAGTTTCCGTTGACATAACTGAAGAAATCATCCTGCGGACGAACACTGGTATCCATGTAGGATAAGTTGATCCCTTCTTCTTTAGTTTCTTTCACAGGTTCTGCACTTGCTGTAACAGCAGGTTCTGCTTTTGAATTTTCAACGGTTTTTCTGGCTCCGCATGAATTTAAAAATACAATACCGGAGAGCGCAAGTACCGCAATATTTACGTTTTTCATTAGATTAATTTTGATTTGTAAAACAGTTAGATCAAATATAGGGAAATATGTTAAAATGGATGTGGTGGCTTCGAGAGCCTCAGCCACCATTCCAGAGACTCGGCCACCATTCCAGAGACTCATAAACCTTTTAGGAGATCCAGTGGCTTCGAGAGCCTCAGCCACCTTTTGGGGGACCTCAGACACCATTCGAGAGTTTTAGCCACCATAGTAATCAAGAGTTTTAGATCACCAGTTCGTGGGGCTCAGCTGTTTATTAAGAAACACCTATAATTTTTTAAATCCTATTTCTATTTTGAATGCGAGATCAATATAAAATAAAAAAAACCGCTCATTTCTGAACGGTTTTGATATTGATTACCAGATTTTAATTCTGTCTTCCGGTTTTTTGTATAATTTGTCACCCGGTTTTACATCAAATGCTTTATAAAAAGCATCAACATTGGTCAAAGGACCGAAACTTCTGAAATATCCAGGAGAGTGAGGATCCGTTTTTACCTGGTTCACCATATATTTTTCACTGGATAAGGTTCTCCATACGGTTGCCCAGCTTAAGAAAAATCTCTGATCCTGTGTATAACCGCTGATTACTCCAGGATTTCCCTTATCTTTCAAATACATCTGTAATGCATCGTAAGCAATATTTACACCACCCAAATCTGCGATGTTTTCACCGTTTGTAAAAGTTCCGTTCACGAAAGTTCCTTTTACCGGCTCATATTTATCATACTGCGCTGCCAAAGCTTTGGTTGCTTTTTCAAAGTTGGCTTTATCTTCCGGTGTCCACCAGTCCACGAGGTTACCTTCCGCATCAAACTGAGCTCCCGAATCATCAAATCCATGACTGATTTCGTGACCGATTACAGCACCAATTCCACCAAAATTAACAGCAGCATCAGCTTTCGGATTGAAAAACGGAGGCTGAAGAATAGCTGCAGGGAAAACAATCTCGTTAAATACCGGATTGTAATATGCATTTACAGTCTGTGGAGTCATTCCCCATTCTGTTTTATCAACCGGCTTTCCTATTTTAGCCAAATCTTTATTATACTTCCATTCTGCAATATTCTGAAGGTTTGAATAAAGGTTTCCTCCTTTCGATTCAGGAGTGATATTTAATTTGGAATAATCTTTCCAGGTATCAGGATAAGCAACTTTTACTGTAAATTTATTCAGTTTGTTCATTGCTTTCTCTTTTGTTGTAGAAGACATCCATGCCAATCCGTTAATGTGAACTGCGAAACTTTTCTTTAAGTAATCGATCAATTCTACCATCTGAGCTTTTGCTTCAGCCGGGAAATATTTCTCTACATATAATTTACCGAAAGCCTCACCCAAAGAACCGTTGATCAGTTCATATCCTCTTTTGTTCAAAGCTCTCTGCTCCTGCTGCCCTCTTAAATATTTACCGTAAAAAGCGAATCTTGTATCACCCAGTTTTTCACTTAAATAAGATGCTCCACCATTGATCATGTGAAACTTAAGATAATCCTTGATTACAGGAAGATTTTTTTCATTTACCAGCTGATCGAAGTTTTTGTAATACCCCAATTCACCGATAATGACTCTGTCTGTATTCACCCCTACTTTTTTAAGATATGAAGCAAGGTCTATATTCTTCACCAAAGATGACAGCTCAGCAATCGTTTTTGGATTGTACTGCAGCGTATTATCTCGGCTCTGTTCGTTGGTCAGCAAATTTTTAGCAATACTTTTTTCATAGTCAACCACTCCTTTTGCAGCAGCATCAGCATTTTTGTATCCTAATTCTTTTAACATCGATGCAACATATTTCTGATACTCCGCAAGAGCTTCAGTGTTTTTCACATCAACCTTCTGGTAGTAATCTCTTCCCATTCCTAATGAAGCATCCCCTAAATAGACTGCATTCATATTTGAATTTTTAAGATCAGAATATACTCCCCATCCATAGAATACATTATCTCCTTCTTTAGTAACAGAAGTCAGATAATTCTGCAGGTCGGTAAGATTTTTAATTGCATCAATTTTATTGATGTTTTCCTGAATAGGCTTGATCCCATCAGCATTTCTCTTCTGCATATTCATGTACGTTGCATACAGATCCTGAATCTTTTTACCTTCACTTCCGTCTGCAAATTTATCCTTCAGAAGAGAATTCAAAATGGTCATCGAGTTGTTATCCGTATCATCTGCCAGTTTATTAAAACTCCCCCAGGTTGGTTTATCAGAAGGAATTTTAGCAGTTTTCATCCAGGTTCCGCTAACATAATTATAGAAGTCATCCTGTGGACGAACAGATTTATCCATCAGGCTGATGTCTAAACCTTTATCGGCTACAACTATAGTTTTTGCAGATTTTGCCTGAGCGTTCAGTGTGTTTTGCGAACAGATTCCTGCAAGTAAAAACAAAGAAAGGGTTAATTTTTTCATATAAAAACTTTTTATTTTTGTCATAAGCAATTGCTCCTGTTTTCATAGCTTTTCTGCCACTGCCAAACACTGCAATTTCATCGTGATAATTATTTATACAATAAGTATATCTTATTTACATTTTGTTACGGTAAAGTTAATTTTTTTATAAATCGGATTGTCTAAAAATACCATAATCCGTTGAATGTAAAAAATTTGTAAAGTTTTTTTACTACACTGGCAGTTTTAAGGTCAGCAGAGACATTTTCTTGAGAATATAAAGAATAAAAATCTATACATTTATTTATCAATTAAAATCCCAACAAGATCCTGAATAATTTTCTGTGAGACAAAGTAGATGAAATCCTGCCTGTCCAAATGAGGAAGATGAAGTTTAAAGGTTTCTGATTCATTACGGACATTGATTGTATAATATACCAGACCGACCTCTTTGCCATCCTCTCCTTTTCCGGGTCCGGCTACTCCTGTAGTGGAAATAGAAATATCAGATTTAAAAAGACTCTGGCACCCGTCTGCCATTTCTCTTGCAACTTCCCGGCTGACTACGGTAAATCTTTCGATAGTGCCTTCAGAAACATGAAGAATATCGGTCTTCTTTTGTGTGGCATAGGCAACGACTCCGCCGATAAAATATCTGGAACTTCCAGGGTTGGAGGTCAGCAGCTGCGCCAGCTTACCTCCTGTACAACTCTCAGCTGTAGAAACCGTCAATTCTTTTTCGTTTAAAATTTCACCTAAAATTTTCTCAATTTTATCTTCCGAAACGGCGATGATATTATCGCCAATAATCGGAAACAATTTTTGAATTTCATTTTCGAGCTGGCTCTGCAGGAATTTTTCATTACTCCCTGTTGCGGTGAGTCTCAGCTTGACTCTTGTTCCAACCGGAAGATAAGACAAAGCGAGATTTTCTGGCAGTTCAAGTTCCCAGCTTTCAATTTGGTCAGCCAGAATACTTTCAGGAATTCCAACTACAGAAACAATTCTTGTGGAAATATAATTGAGATTAAATTTATCTTTCAGATAAGGAATAATCTGGTCTTTCATTAAAGGTTTAACTTCATATGGAACACCGGGAAGACTGAAAGAGAGTTTACCGCTATTTTCAATCATCATGCATGGAGCTGTTCCGTAATGATTCTGAAAAACAACAGATTTTTTAGGTACAAAAGCCTGTTCGCGGTTCCTTTCCAGAATTTCGATGCGCCCGCGTTTTTCCATATAGGCTTTAAGATGTTCGAAGGTAACATCATCCAAAGCGATTTCATCATCAAAAAATTCCGCTAAAGCTTTTTTAGTCTTATCATCTCTGGTGGGTCCCAAACCTCCTGTAGTAATCACCAGATCTCCCATTTCGAAGGCATATTTCAGCGTATTTTTAATAATTTCTATTTCATCCGAAATAGTAAAAATCTGCACTACTTTAATTCCGATATTTTTGAGTTCGGCAGCAATGAAATTAGAATTCGTATCGACGGTATTACCGGAAAGAATTTCGTCACCAATGGTGATAAGAACTGCATTTTGCATTTGTTTAATTTTGAATAAAATCCAATACAAATGACGTGAAAATCTCTGTAGTGAACAAAAGAAAATGATTTTTTATATCTTTGGTTTCTATATAATATTTTTACACCATAAAGGATACAAAAGATGTTGTTCAAATTTTAAAATTTCAGACGCTGACGGTACTATCTGCTTTATTTTAAATATTCATATAATAAACTTTTTAACTTTGTTTTCACCATTTACTTTTTTGAAAAAAATCATTTATATAATTACAATAAGAATATGACTAAATATGATGATGCTTCCTGGCATTACGGAGGTGATTTCCCGGAAGGACTTCCAGAAAAAAACGGCGCAACACATACCGGAATGTTTTTAAACTGGTGTATCACCAATGATATGATTTCGAGTGAACTGAAGGAAGAAACTTCTGATGACATTGAAAAACTGAAACGTCAGGAACTCACCGGTGCAGAATTCATAATGAATATACTTGACGGCAAATTTTCTGAGTATGAGCTGAATGATCTTGGAAATGCTTTTGCAAAAGATTATTATGCAGATAAAACGGATTTCGCCGATCAATTCAGTTCATTTGCAACGGATTACATCAATATTTTTGATACCGTAGCAGAAGAAAGTGATTTTGAATATGAAACTTTTTACCATATTGAAGATACGTATGAAAATTACAATATAATGAGGCAGGTGATTGATTATCGTTTTGAGGAATGGAGGGAATGGCTTCGAGGGCCTCAGCCACCAGTAGAAAACCTAAGCCAACAATAGAATCCTTAACAAACATTAGAGAGCCTCAACCAGAATTATAGGATATAGGTTACGAATTGTGAAGTGGCTTCGAGAGCCTCAGCCACCATTAGAAAGCCTAAGCCAACAATAGAATCCTTAACAAACATTAGAGAGCCTCAACCAGAATTATAGGATATAGGTTACGAATTGTGAAGTGGCTTCGAGGGCCTCAGCCACCATGAGGAAAACTCTGCCACCATGAGGAAATCTCAGCCTCCATACAAAAGCCATTGCCTCCTATAAGATAGTATCAAAGAATTGAGATTCTAAAATTTCTACTCTAAAACCGATATCACAGTTGGTGGCTTCTAGGGCCTCAGCCACCATTAGAAAGCCTCAGCCACCGCAATCACCATACGAGATTCTCAGCCTCCAAGCAAGAGACTCAACCTACGTTAAGATGATATCACAAAGAGAGTTGAGATTCTAAGATTTCCAACCCTAAAATACTATCACAGTTGGTGTCTTCGAGAGCCTCAGCCACCGCAACCATCATATCAGACTCTCAACCACCATAGTATAATATCACAGAAAAATTGAGGTTATAAAATTTCCATACTTAAATCAATATTACAATTGGTGGCTGAGGTTCTAAAAATTTCATACTAAAACTGACATCACATTTGGTGGCTGAGGTTCCCGAAGCCACCTTCCGTCTAAAATCTAATTTTGTTTTACCCAGATGAGTTCATCTGTTTTGTAACCTAATTTTTGTGCTTTTGCCAAAAATCGTTCTCTGATGCTGTTTGGGATTTCTTTGTTTCTTGATAGAATCCAGATATATTTGGTGCTGTTACCGACAACTAAAGCATTCTGATAATCATCATCAATATCGATCACATTATATCCCGCCCAGATAGGTTTAAAAAATGATACTTTTAATCTTGCTTCTGATTTATCGTTAACAAACCTTGCTTCTCCAACTGACACTTTCCATTCTTTTTTAACGTAATTGTAACCTCTGTTCTGAACACGTATTGTTCCATCAGGATTTAATGAATATTCAGCCGTTACCTGATCCATATTTTTCTCGAATTTATAATCAAAGCGGGCTATTTCGTACCATTTTCCGAGATATTTTTCTGAATTGAAGCCCTTAATTGCTGTTGCACCCTCAGGAATTCCCACTGAACAGGAATTGAAAAGCAATAATCCAATGATCCCTAAAGAAACAGGAATGGCTATTTTCTGAAACGTTTTCATAATGATTTATTTAATATTATGAAAATTCAAAAATGATGCCTAAAGCAGGACAGGTGTAAGG
Source organism: uncultured Chryseobacterium sp. (assembly GCA_963526305.1). Lineage (GTDB taxonomy): Bacteria > Bacteroidota > Bacteroidia > Flavobacteriales > Weeksellaceae > Chryseobacterium. Next base: position 80,410 of record CAURNW010000009.1, read on the forward strand.
CCTACCGTTATCAACAGCTAAAAAGCCAGCCGTATATTACGAAAAGACTTTTAAAAACTGTTCTTTAAAACCTGCGGAAACCTCTACTTCTGTATTATCCGATAAAGTGGCGGTACCACTTTTATGATAGGATTTCACAAAAAACGTATTGATAATATGCGACCTGTGAACCCTCACAAAAGGATTTTCCAGTAAATCATCAAAATGTTTTAAAAACCGGCAGACCATCTTTTTCGAACCGTCCGTAAGATAAACCTGAGTAAAGTTTCCATCCGCCTGAAGCCGTACGATATCTTCTGTTTTTACTACATCAAAACCCTGAAGTGTCGGCAGAATCAACTGCTGTTTTTCCGGTTTTAGTTTTAGATTCTGCAAAAGAATTTTATTACGATTGAGTTCGTCTTTCTGTTCTATACTTTCCGCAACTTTATTCACGGCTACAATTAGCTCCTGAATATCTATAGGTTTCAGGATATAATAACTGGCAGATTTATTCAGAGCCTGCAGGGAATATTGAGAAAATGCCGTAATAAAAATGTTTTCATAAAAAAACTCCGATGTCGCTTCCAGTACATCAAACGCATTTCCGAAGGGCATTTCTACGTCCAGAAAAACGAGCTGCGGCTGCATTTCTGCAATCAGAAGAACAGCATCCTTACTATTTTCAGCTTCGCCTAAAATTTCGATCTGCGGACAGTATTTTGTAAGATAACTGCGAAGAACATCTCTTGCAATTTTTTCATCGTCAACGATTACAGATTTTATTTTCATGCCTGCAGATTTTAATTTTTAAGTTGTAAATTAATTTTTCAGCGGATCAATTTGTACGTGATCTCTACCAAAACACCATTTTCAGAGTCTTTTATGAGGCAGGTGATGTCTTTTTTATACAAATCATTCAGCAACCTGATTCTTTCCAGCGTATTTTTCATTCCGCGACCTTCACGGTTTTTCTGATGTACCGTTTTCTGCTTTTTACTTTCCTCAATTCCGATTCCGTTATCCTCAATTCCGATTTTTAAATGTTGACTTTCTTTTTGAAACCTGAGTTTCAAAAACCCTTTTTCACTTCTGTAGCGCAGTCCGTGCCAAATGGCATTTTCCAGAAATGGCTGAACCATCATTCCCGGAATCTGAAGATTTTGCTGATTTAAATTTTCATCAACTTCAATTTCATAATCAAATTTATCTGCAAACCGTGTTTTTTCCAAAGCTAAATAATTCTGAAGCAGATCCAGTTCCTGCTGAAAAGATATAAAGTCCTCAGCAGAATTTTCCATTACGCCACGCATCAGTTTTGAGAATTTGGTAAGATACTGATTGGCTTCCAATTCATTATTGGTTGCGATAAACTGATTTACACTGTTCAGACTGTTAAAAATAAAATGTGGATTCATCTCCCGTCGAAGCGACTGTAAAGCAATTTTTTTATTTTTAATCTGTACTTTTTTCAAGGTGAGGAATATAAAAATCACTAATGCAGATAAGAGCACCAGAACTGCAATCAGACTGTAGTTAAAAATATTTTTCTTGCGGATCAATTCATCTTTGAGCTGTTTTTCTTTTTCAAGCTGTGATATACGCTGTTCTGTATCTTCAAGAATTTTATTATCCACTAAGCTTCTGTCTTTGGAAACCAGATCAGGTAATTTTCCCAGAAAATCACGGTATAACTGTACTGAAGCATCTGTGTTTTGAGAAATTGCGTATAAACTGTCGAGTTTTTTTACACTTATCTGGGCTTCCAGCGTGTGTCCTTTGTTTAATGCAATATCATAAGCATTTTTTAATAATACAATTGCTTCTTCAGGATCATTTTTTTTGATATATATATCAGCGAGTTGCTGAATCTGCTCTACTTTTTTCTGAGAATTATTTTTGACGAAATCTTCACTTAAAACTTCTTTTTTAGCGGCAATCGCTTTGTCAAAATTTTTATTATCCACATAAAGATCTGTCAGTTTCTGATTGATTGCCAATGCCTGCTGCGGAGCATTTTCTTTAGAAATTTTATACGCGTTGCTGTAGTTTTCCTCCGCTTTGGGAATATTTCTCTGTTCTATATTGACATCTGCCATCTGGCTGTAGCCAGCCGCAAGATCTTCCTTATTGTTTTCTTTCTGACTGATCTGAATATTGCTCTGGATAGCTTCAGCCTTACTTTCCGCAGCGGGTGATGCCAGTCTTGAGGCATCGTTTGCATTTAAAACTCTTTTCGATTTGGTAGATCCGATATTAGATGCTTTTTCATAATTGTTCAGTGCTGATTTCAGTTTATTCTGATTTTCCTGGGACTGCGCTAATTTGCGGGTAACTTTTTCAAGGTTCTGCGTATCATTCAGCTTTTCGTAGATGTTTTTAGATTTAATAAAGTATTCTTCACTTTTCGGGAAATTCCCGCTATTGAAATAGGTTTCTCCAATATTATAATACGAGTCTGCTTCTGCAGATTCGTTTTTGGTATCGACCGCTTTTTTAAGCTTTGAAGACTCGGCTACAATTTCTTTCGTATCCCGGCTGCTCTGCGAATACAAATTATTCGAAGAAAACAAGAAAAGAACAAATATAAAAAGCCCTATGAATTTCATAAGACAAAGATATAGATATATTTAGTTCGTCAAAAGCTATTCGCCAAGTGAAAAGACAGGTTTACCAAGTTTGTCTTATTTCAGCTTACTAATGAAATTAAGTTTGCATTATAATTTTAAGTACTATTATCATGAAGAGCAATTCTACAGTTTTCACAACACAAATGACTACATTTATTCTACTGTTATTTTTTAATCTGCTGATGTCACAGGCAAAAGGGAACTCAAATTACAGAAATAGGAACTCACAGGATCTTGTGAACACATTTTATTCAGAGACGAGACATTTTTACACCACAGATTCTACATTGGTTATTAGTGTCAATATTTTACAAAATCAAAAAGCAGATCAATTTAAAATCACTTTAGGAGTGAATGAAGAAGCCGAAAATCCTAAAAAATCGATTGAAAATATCAACAAACGAATAGACGGTTTTATAAAAAGAATTGCCACTTCAGGTATTAGGAAAGAAGATATTTTTGTTGATTTTATCTCACAGACAAAAATTTATGATTTTAATGTAGAGACCGATCAGAAAATTGTCACCCAAAAAATTAAAGGTTTTGAAATTAAAAAAAATATTATCATCAATGTAAATAATTATTCATTACTGGAAAAAATCATTTATGAAGCTTCAGATTTTCAAATTTACGATGTGATCAAATTTGATTATATCAGTACGTATCATGAACTGATACAGAATAAAATGCTAAAAGAGGCTGATGTCATTTTAAAAAGAAAAAAAGAAGAATACTTCAGTCGATTTCAGAAAGAAATTGTCGGGACGCCGACTGCAAATATTAATTTCTCCTATGTTTTTCCTAAGAGCCAATATCAGGAATATACAGCTTATGAAAGCTCAGAGCTGGATTTTTTGAAAGGAAATTACAATAGTGATAATTATCTTAAAAAACTTGAACGAAAAGGTAAAACTTATTATTATGAAGGTATTAATTATGCCGGATATGACAGGATAATTAATGACCGTAGTTCTGAGATAGGTATTCAGTATATGCTAAATCTAAGTGTAAAATATGATCTCAAAAAAAACAAATAATTTGGACACGAATTTAATTATGATTGAAAAAAGTCTATCACTGCACAACAAAGCATAAATCAGTAAGAAAACAATTCATATAAGCAGGATTTACTTATGGTCTTTTTCGAGTGTCCTGCTTAGCATTGAATACCGCTTTTATTAAAATAAGCTTTTTATCATGATCAATCTGATAAAAAATAATATAAGGATATTTTTTTAATAATAATTCTCTAAAGTCTTTATAATAAATTTGAAAAAGTGGATTTTCTACTATTTTCTGTAAAGTAAGCTCATAATCCTTTAAGAAATTTTGCGCAACCTTTACTGAAGCTTTTTTCTTGTAATAGGCGACTGCCCGTTTTATATCTGCTTTAGCAATTGGAGAAACTATTGCTTTATAAGCCATATTCTTTTCTTAGCTTATTCAAAACCTCATCGCTACTTTCATATTCAGAAATCTCCAAATTATTCTGACTTTCTAAAATTTTCTTTTGCTCTTCGGAAAGTTCAAAAAAATCATCTTTTTCTTTTTTATACTGTGCTCCTATAAGCTCCAGAAATTCCAGAAAAAAAGAATTTTTATTATCGGGAATGGAAACGTTATATGTGGTCATATTCAAAAAATTAAATAATTCTATGAACAAAATTAAGAAAATAAAAATGTAAAAAACAGATATTTTTTTGCTTTGCCATTTCACCAAGCCAAATCCTCCATTCACCAAGTCTCCCCGTTTTCGCTTTCCAATTAATTCTAATTTTACTTTAGAAATTTAAAAAAGGAAATTATGAAACTGAAACACTTATTATTAGTCGGAATTTTTGCAGCAGGAAGTTTAATGAATGCGCAGGAAGTGAAAAAAAATGCAATTGAAGTAACAGGAGTTGCTGAAATGGAAGTGGAACCGGATGAAATAATCTTTAATATCGGTATAAAAGCCGATAACAAAAACCAACTCGCAGATAACGAGAAACTGTTATTTGAAACGCTGAAAAATGACGGTGTAAAAAACGAAGACATCAAATTCAAATCAATGTATCAGAACCTTTATTCTAAAACGACGAGGTTTACCAAAAGTTTTCAATTTAAAGTCAATGCAAAAACGAATGTGAGTAAGCTTTTTGAAGATCTTAACCAGAAATGGGTAAGCAATCTGAATATTGCCGAAATTAAAAATACGAAAATTGCAGACTTCAGAAAGACGGTTAAGATCAATGCATTAAAAGCTGCGAAAGAAAAAGCAGATTATCTTTTGGAAAGCATCAATAAAAAGACAGGAGATGCGATTGAGATTACAGAAATTGAAGATTATATGAGCGATTCTGTTCTTCCGGTTGCCTACAGAAGCAAAATGGCAAATGTACAGATGGAAGCAGCGGATCAGAATATTGATTATTCGTTTGATAACATTGAAAACATCAAACTGAAATACAGTATTAAAGCAAAATACGAGATTCTTTAGTGCACAAGACGGCATTTTGAATGTTTGAGCCATTTTTACCGCAATAGATTGAAAAGAACTTATTGAAAAAATAGAATTTCAAAAGTTTATAAAATGTAGAAACAGGTTCACTGCGGATTATTTTATACACTTTTGAATAACTTAAACTGAATAAATCTTTTGTTTCTTTTGCGGTAAAACCTTATACAGCGACAGTCAGAAATGGCTGTCTTTTTTTCGCTCAAAACTTCCACCAAGTGAAAATGACCGTTCACCAAGTCTTCAAATTTCCGGTTCATAATCGAGGTAATTTTACTGTAGAACTTAAAACAATAAACAATGCGACACTCTATTTTAATACTCATTTTTATGGTTTCGTTTTTTAAATCTCAAGAAATCAAAAAGGAAATCAATGTAAAACAAGTGACTGTATTTCTGCAGGGTGCAAAAGTATCAGGAAGCACATCCATTAATCTTCAAAAAGGAAGAAATCTGGTGAAAATCATTAATCTGCCAAATGATCTTGATGAAAATACCTACAAAATAAATCTTGAGAAGAATACAACACTTCTTTCCATTACGCCTCAAAGTAATTATCTGAAAAATGAAGAATTATCTGAAGGTGAAAAGAAACTGGATGATGAAAGAAAAAAAATTCAGAGACAGGTCAACTTATTGAATATTCAGATTAAAAATCTTACAGGCGAACAAAATATCATCAACGATAATCTGAAAGTTTCCACCAATGACAAATCTACTCCGCAGGAACAATTGATTAAATTGACCGAATTCTATAGAAAAAGAATGCTGGAAATCGATAACCAGGTTTTTCTTCTGGACGAACAAAAAACTTTGCTGGATGAAAATATCACCAGAATCAGCAAACAGTTTTCTGAAGAACAAACTCATAAAAACACTAACAGAAAGGAACTTCTCCTCGAAATTCTTGCTGAAAATGAGACAAATTTAAATCTTGGACTAAGCTACATCGTTTCAAATGCAAGTTGGACTCCCTCTTATGATCTGCGTGCAATATCAATAAAAAAACCGCTGGAGATGGTTTACAAAGGAAAAATTCATCAAAAGACCGGTCAGGACTGGAATAATGTAAAATTATATGTTTCAACGTACAGACCGTCATACAATCAAAACAGACCTGTACTATCACCTCTGTATGTTGCTGAATACACCACTTATAGCAATGAAGATTCAAAAACAGGTTACAACAAGAAAGCAAAATCGGAGTTAACCAATTCTTATCAGATGCGGGCCGAAGAAGTTGTAGCAAGTCAGACTCCGGTAGCAAATGTTTCTGATAATCAGATGAATGTACTGTATGAATTGAAATTTAGCCAAACCATCGTCAGCCAGGAAAAAGAACAGTATGTAATCTTGGATAAAAAAGAGGTTGATGCAACTTATAAGCACCATACTGTTCCAAAGCTTAACAATCAGGTTTTCCTCATGGCGTTTGTAAAAAACTGGCAGAACCTGAACCTGATTTCGGGAGAAGCCAATATTTATTTTGAAGATAATTATATCGGAAAAACAAATATTACAGGTAATTATGTCAAAGAAGAGTTTCCTATTTCACTGGGTGTTGACGAAAGAATTGTTGTCAAGAGAATCAAATTACAAGATAAGACTTCGCAGAAAGCTCTCAATGCAAATAAGTGGGAAACCGAATCTTATGAGATCACGGTAAGAAATAACACAAAAGAAAATATCGAACTGGAAATTCTTGACCAGCTTCCACTAAGTGAAAACTCGAAAATAACGGTAAAATCCCAGGAAACGGGTGACGGAATTTATGATGAAAAAACAGGAAGTATCCTCTGGAACCGAAAAATAAGCAGCGGAGCTACAGATAAGATTAATTTCTCTTATGAAGTAAAATATCCGAAAGAAATGCAGATTCAATATTACAGCCGGTAACGGATTTAGATTATGTGATAAGAAGGATTTCAGTTTTAGGATGCTGCAATGAATCAACAAATCAACTGATTAAAAACCTGAATCAATAAGTCAAGACTCCGATAATGAACTCAAAGTCTCACTACGGTATCACAAATCTTATAACCTGAAGCACAAATGCTTTACCCTAAAAAAGAAATTATTAAAAACATAGAATATGAGCACCTTAAAAGTTTTAACAATAACAGCAGGTATAACTGCTTTACTAAGTGCAGGAAAAATCACAGAAATCCATTGTAGCAAAAAGGACGACAAAAAAGCTGTTGAAAGTAACAACTCATTTCATTCTAAAACTCCTGTTTTGAAAGAGAATAAAATTCAGGTGGCTTTGCTTCTGGATACATCCAACAGTATGGATGGGCTGATCGATCAGGCAAAATCAAGACTTTGGACTATTGTCAATACCTTAACGACTTTAAAATATAAAGGACAGGCTCCTCAAGTGGAAATTGCTTTATATGAATACGGAAATGACGGTTTGAATGATGAAAATTACATCAGGCAGGTTACTCCGCTTACCCAGGATCTGGATCTGGTTTCCGAAAAACTTTTTGCATTGAGAACCAATGGCGGAAGTGAGTATTGCGGAGCCGTTATCCGTGATGCTTCGATGAATCTGAACTGGGACGGAAATGACAAAAGTATGAAACTTATTTATATTGCAGGAAATGAAGCTTTTGATCAGGGAAAGATCAATTACAGGGAAGTGATATCAAAAGCTAAAGGCAGGAATATTTATACCAATACCATTTTCTGTGGCAGCCGTGAGGAAGGTATTCAAACCTATTGGCAGAACGGTGCAGATGTTGGTGACGGAAAATTCTTCAATATCGACAGTAACAGGAAAGTGATCTATATTGAAACACCTTATGATGCGAAAATTTCTCAATATAATTCTGATTTGAATAATACGTACATTTCTTATGGACTCCAGGGATCGGAATACAAAAACAAACAGTCCAGACAGGATTCAAATGCAGAAATGCTTTCGCCATCCAATGCTGTAGAACGTATAGTAAGTAAATCTAAAAAAAATGCATACAAAAATGACCATTGGGATCTGGTTGATAAAGCAGAAAAAGATAAATCTTATTTGAGTTCAATAAAAGAAGATCAGTTACCTTCTGAACTTAAAGGAAAAAGCAGAGAAGAAATTAATAAAATTGTTACTCAAAAATCAGCAGACAGGGAGAAAATCCAGAAAGAAATTGAGATTCTTGCAGAAAAAAGACAGGAATTTCTTGAGTCTGAACTGAAAAAACGAGGCAGTTCCGAAGTTGATGATTTAGGAAAAGCCATTGAGAAATCTATTCGTGAACTGGCAAAAAAGAATGGGTACAGCAGCTGATATTCAGATCTGGAATTCAATAGATTAATCGGATAGTTTACAGGTTGTAAATCAGATATCACACAGTTTACTGATTCGATGAGGTATTATATAAGCTTACGTGAATATATCAGATGAACCTGCAGTTCTAATATTGTTTATTAGTTTCGTGATTTGACAAAGCCAAATCACGAAACTTTTTTTTCTGTATTAAAGTAAAAGTAAATTATCTCCCAAATTTAAAATATTCAGTAAGATGATGTTTTTTATTTTTCATAAAATCGGAAGCCATTTCCATCCCGGTTACAGAGAAGGTGATGCCGTTTCCTCCGAAACCCAGAACAAAATAAGAGTTTTTAAAATTTTCATGAGTTCCAATATAGGGAAGCCCGTCTTTTGTTTCTCCAAAAGTCCCGGCCCAGACAAAATCTGTATAAAAATGATAGTCCGGTTTTATCCTTTTTAAGTTTTTAAGAATTTCTTTTTCTTTCTTATTCAGCAGTGAATCTCTTTTTTCAGGATCTGAAAAATCTTCGTCCCCGCCGCCAATCAAAAGCCTTTCATCATCAGTTGACCGCATATAAATGTAAGGATCGTCGGTATTCCAGACGAGGATCTGCTCAATATTCTTAAATTTATCTTTATCAACCTCGGAAACAATTGCATAAGTACTTTTCAGATTGACAAAATCTTCTTTAATCATCGATTTACTTTCGTACCCTACACAGTAGATTATCTTTTTTGCTTTGATACTGAAACCATCTGTCGTCAGAGCAAGATTGTGATCCCGCAGATATTTTACTGATCTCATTTCTGTCTTATCAAACACTTTTAATCCTTTATTGACATTAAATCTCAGCAGTTCGTGAGCAAATTTAAATGCATCGATACTTGCGCCCTGTTTAGACAGAATTCCGCCATAGGTATTTTGAAATCCAAATTTTTCTTCAATATCTTCGATTCCCAGCCAGCTTACCTCAAATCCTGATTTCCTCCTGATTTCATATTCTTTTTCAAGCCATACTGCATCTTTTTTTTTGGATGCGAAATAGAGCGACTGTTTTCTCTTAAAACCGGAACGGGCTTTTATTTCCCTGGTTATCTTTTCAAGATCATCTATAGACTTTGAACAGGCTTTGTAACTTTCGACCGCTCCTTTTTCTCCAATCATCCTGATCAATTCGTAAAGAGGAGTATCAATTTCATACTGCAGCATTGAGGTAGTTGCTGAGGTACTTCCATTACAGATTTCACGTTTGTCAATCAAAATGGTATCATATCCGTCTTTGATCATCTGATGTGCAATGAGACTCCCGGTAATTCCACCTCCGATAATGAGAACATCACACATTTCGTCTGATTTAAGGGATGGATAAGAAGAAACAAGGCCGTTTTTCAAAAGCCAGAATGGTTCATTAGATTTCAGGTCCATAGAAATTATTTTTCAAATCACTATCAAGAATTGCGCCCTTCATAATGCGGTTATCAATTATGGTTTAATTATTGATAAAATAACACCATCCAGACCAAATAAAATATAAATTATGATAACAATTATCAATGACGCTCCGGAGAACGTAGCGGCTTTCAATGCCACTGGCGACATAACAAAAGAAGATTTTGAAAACCTTGTCATTCCTTATGTCAAAAGTAAGGTTGAACAGTTCGATGAATTAAATTACCTTTTATATCTGGATACAGATTTAGGTAATTTCACAATGGGCGCATGGCTTCAGGATGTTTTTTTAGGGTTAAAAAATCTCTCTAAATGGAATCGTGCTGCCATTGTAACTGATAAAGAAGGTGTTCAGAATTTTACTGATATTTTCAGTGTCCTGATGCCGGGAGAATTTAAATCATTCCCGAAAGAAAACCTGTACAATGCTTTATACTGGTGCCAGAATGGCAATGAAGTCGTGGAGTAGAAAAGAAATAAAAAAGAGAAGCTGTTGCTTCTCTTTTTTATTGGTCACAGGAAACACATTCTCCCGCAATTTTCTTTTCTGATATCTTTGAGGATCGGTACATATAAAAATAAATTATACTGATGATCAATCCAATAACCGTCATTCCTACACCGACAAGTGATGGATAATTATAAGGCAAACCATGTTCCAGAGGGATTCCACCAAAGAAGGCGCCCATTGCATTCGCTATGTTAAAAGCTGCCTGCATAAATGCCGCTGCCATCATTTCACTCTTCGGAGCCGCTTTCATCATCATGATATTGATCGGAGCTGCTACTGACATGGATAAAGCTCCGCAGACAAAGGTCAAAACCAACGAAATACTTTGGTATTCTGACAGAAAAAACACTCCAGACAAAGAGCACATCATCAGAAATAACAGTAAACAGCAAGTTTTTTCTGGACCCAGTTTATCTGAAATATACCCTCCGGCTAAATTTCCAACCACCATTCCGGCACCGGCAAGAATCATCACATAGGCCATAGAACTGCTTTCAATTTTTGAAACTATGGTCATCAGCGGGGTAATATAGCTAAACCAGGTAAATAATCCTCCGAAACCTATTGCCGTAATCATTAAAACCAACCATGGCTGTCTGCCTTTCAGGAATTTCAGTTCTTCCAGAAAATGACTGTCCTCCTTTTTTTCCAACACAGGAAGCCAGATTTTTAAAGCTGATAAAGTTGAAATCCCAATTACTGCAACAATGGCAAAATACCACCGCCAGTGAAATTCATGTCCAATATAGGTGACCAAAGGAACCATCGCAAGATTGGCAACGGTCAGCCCGGTAAACATAAGTGAAATATATAATGCCTCCTTCCCTTTTCCCCCCATTCTTGAAGCAACCACCGTTCCTACTCCGAAGAACGCTCCATGGGGTAAGCCCGACAGAAACCGTATAATGAGCATAGAATGATAGTCGGGAGCAACAGCAGATAATGCATTAAAGACCGTAAATATGACCATCAAAACAGTCAATACCTTTTTTGGGGGAAATTTCACGGAATATCCAATCAGAAACGGGGCTCCAATCACAACTCCCAAAGCATATGCTGCGATTAAATGCCCCGCCTGGGGAATCGTAATGCGCAACGTTTCAGCAATATCAGGAAGCAGTCCCATGATGGTAAACTCTGTAGTTCCTATTGCCAAACCACCAATCGCCAAAGGCAAAATTCTCTTATCAAACATCTCTTACTATTTCAGGATGCAAAATTCGAGAGAAATAATGGTTTTCATTTGTTCTGAAATGATTCTTTATTGCTCTGTATTGACAATTTTAAATAAATTTGCAAGATCAATCAATCAAAATAGAACCTAATGAAAATTCAGAAAGAAATTATTGATTTTGAAAGTGGTAAGTCTTTTAAAATCATCGAACCATCCATGAGGCATCGCTTTTTCTGGCATTATCATCCGGAGATTGAATTGGTATATGTTGAAGCTTTAAACGGAATCCGCCATGTCGGGAAAAACATTTCGGGTTTTATGGACAGTGACCTGCTGCTGATTGGCGCCAATGTTCCACACCTTAATTTTGATTACGGGATTGAGACGGAATACAAACAGATCGTACTGCAGTTCAAAGAAAATTTCCAGCAGGAAATGATGTTTTCAGTTCCTGAATTTGATAATATTAAAAAACTTCTGGACCGCTCTTATTTAGGATTGTCATTTTCCGGTGAGACAAAGGAAACAGTTGCAAAAAAACTTCATTCCATCAAAACAATTTCTCCATTTGAATCCCTCATTGCTACGCTGGAGATTCTGCAGACTCTATCCCAATCTACTGAAGTCACGGAGCTGAACAGGGAAGATACCCGCGTAAAATGGTTTTTAAATGACAAGATAAGAATGGGAACTATTTATGATTATATCAGTGAAAATTATGACAAAAACCCTAATGTAAATGTGATTGCGGAAACGGTAAGTCTGAGCACATCAGCATTCTGCAGGTATTTTAAAAAGCAGACCAACATGACCTTTACGGATTTTGTAAACAATTACAGAATAAATCAGGCGAAAATACTGCTTCTGCAGAATCTATGTATTACTGAAGTCTGCTTTCAGGTCGGTTTTGAGAGTATCTCTTACTTTAACAAATTATTTAAAAATCATATCGGAGAGACCCCAACAGCTTTTAAGAAAACGCATTTGAATAAAATGAACGGATGATCGCCTGATTGATTTTACAGTTTGTTACGGATGTGTGTATTTTCAGTAGTGAATTTTTAGAATTCTGTATTTAAAAAATTGCAAATTTCTTTTTAAATTATACAGAAAGGTCTTAGATCTGATATTTCTGAAAAATCTTATTCCTATAACGCATAAAAAAATCGCTTCAAAAATTTGAAGCGATTTATATTTTTAGTGAATATGTTTTTCTGCGTGGTAAGAACTTCTTACAAGAGGTGAACTTTCCACGTGTCTGAAACCTAAATTTCTTGCAAAATTCCCGAATTCATCAAATTCTTCCGGAGTGATGAATTTTTTCACAGGCAGATGTTTCTTAGTTGGCTGCAGATACTGACCCATGGTGATAATGTCAACATTCGCATTCCTGATGTCTTCAATTGTACGGAATACTTCATCTCTGTCTTCACCCAATCCCAGCATCAAACCTGTTTTTGTTCTTCTCTGTCCTGCTTCTTTTAAATATCTCAAGACTTCAAGACTTCTTTCGTATTTAGCCTGAATTCTCACTTCTCTCGTCAGACGTTTTACCGTTTCCATATTGTGAGATATCACTTCAGGAGCTACATCGATCATTCTGTCAAGATGTTTTGTCAGTCCCTGAAAATCAGGAATCAATGTTTCCATCGTTGTTCCCGGTGAAATTCTTCTAACTGCATTTACTGTTTCGCCCCAGAGAATAGAGCCCATATCTTTCAGATCATCACGGTCAACTGAAGTTAGAACCGCATGTTTGATTCTCATCAATTTGATTGAACGTGCAACCTTTTCAGGTTCGTCCCAATTCACATCCATTGGCTTTCCGGTTTTTACCCCACAGAAACCACAGCTCCTGGTACAGATATTTCCCAGAATCATAAATGTTGCCGTACCTTCTCCCCAGCATTCTCCCATATTCGGGCAGCTTCCACTCTGGCAAATTGTATTTAATTTATATTTATCAACCAAGGTTCGGAGTTCTCTGTAATTTTTCCCTGTAGGCAGTTTTACACGAATCCATTTTGGTTTCTGAACGGTAGTATCCTGAACTAAATTCTCCATTTATTTCTAAAATTGACTTCAAAGTTAAGGAATTTTTTATCGAAACAATCAAAGATCACCATTGACGGAAGCCATAATCTGCGAATCTCATTCCTGAATCTTAATTCTAACCCTATTTAATTTTATCTGAAAATATCTTAACTATGCGGATATTACATTTTTTTTAACGTCAACTGATCTGAAATACTGCAGACTGGTCTTAATTATCTTCAAATTCATTATTTTTAAGCAATTCTGCAAGTACTTTTTTGGCCCTCATCACCCTTACTTTGGTATTGGCCACAGAAATTCCCAATTCTTCTGCTATCTCTTTGATACTTTTTTCTTCGAAAAATCTTAACTTGATAATATCCTGATAATTCATATCCAAAGACTCGATTGTTTTGATGATTTTTTTCTGTTCTTCATCAGAAATCATGAGCTCTTCAGGTGATTTTGCATAATGATTTTTCACTTCATCCAAATTTTCCGTAGGATCCTGATTATCTCTGCTTTTTCTTCTCCAGAAATCGATAATTGTATTTTGTGCGATCGTCAGAATCCATGTTTTAAACTGAAAGTGAGGATCGTACATATCCAGTTTTGATAAAACTTTTGAAAAGACATTGACCGTAATCTCATCTGCATCATTTTCGTCATGAACTTTTTTCATGGTAAAAGAAAATACATCCACCCAAAAGACATTGATGAGTTTAGTCTGCGCCTTCTGGTCTTTTTCCTTTGCTTTCTGGATAAGCGAAAATAATTGTTCGTCTTTCATTATAAACAAATATAGCTGATTTCAACTGAATATCAAACGGAATACGGGGTACAGGTTTTGTTTTCAGTGCCTTTTCTGTCGACTTACTGAGGAATATGCCTGATTGAGGATTTTAAATTTTAAGTATATGGTTTTGATCGTGTAAAACCCGAAACCCAACTGAATTTCTTATCTTTGCTCATTAAATTTTAAACAAAAAATAATGAACTCTTTTATTGAAGAACTGAAATGGCGAGGTCTGTTTTCTGACATGATGCCGGGAACTGATGAACAACTGAATAAGGAGATGACGACTGCCTATATCGGGTTCGATCCTACCGCAGATTCTTTACATATAGGAAGTCTTATTCAGATCAAAATTCTTGCTCATTTTCAGCAGCACGGTCACAAACCGATTGCTTTGGTTGGTGGTGCTACAGGAATGATCGGTGATCCTTCAGGAAAATCTGCAGAAAGAAATCTCTTAGATGAAGAAACACTTCTGCATTATGTAGAATGCCTGAAAAGCCAGCTTTCCAGATTTTTAAATTTTGAGGGAACCGAATCCAATAATGCTGAACTGGTCAATAATTATGACTGGATGAAGAAAATTTCTTTCCTTGACTTTGCTAAAAATGTAGGGAAAAATATTACGGTCAATTATATGATGGCCAAAGATTCTGTTAAAAAGAGACTTACCGGGGAAGCAGGTGTTGATGGAATGAGTTTTACAGAATTTACCTATCAGCTGATTCAGGGATACGATTTTTTACATTTATATCAGAATAATGGGGTAAAACTTCAGATGGGAGGTTCTGACCAGTGGGGAAATATCACCACCGGGACTGAGCTGATCCGAAGAAAAGCTCAGGGAGAGGCATTTGCTTTAACGGTTCCTTTGATTACCAAGGCAGACGGTTCTAAATTTGGAAAATCTGAAAGCGGAGAAAATTACTGGTTAGACAAAAAGAAAACCTCACCATATAAATTCTACCAGTTCTGGCTGAATGCTACGGATAATGATGCCGAAAGATTCATCAGATTTTATACATTCCTTGAAAAAGAAGAAATTAATGCACTGATTTCGGAACATCAGACTGCTCCTCACGAAAGAAAGCTTCAGAAAAAACTTGCTGAAGAGGTAACCGTATGGGTTCACGGGAGAGAGGAGTACGAAAAGGCTTTAAAGGCTTCTGAAATTCTTTTCGGTAAGTCTACCGCAGAAGACCTGATTCAGCTGGATGAAGAAATTTTCCTTGAGATTTTTGAAGGAGTACCTCAGAAAGAGATATTAAAGTCTGATGTTCTAGGAATCAATATTGTTGATTTACTTTCTGAAAAATCAGGATTTCTGAAATCCAAAAGCGAAGCAGCAAGAGAATTGAAAGGAAATTCTATTTCTGTCAACAAAGAAAAAATCAATGAAGTTTATACTGCTAATGAAAGCGATCTGATTGACGGTAAATTTCTCTTACTTCAAAAAGGTAAGAAAAATTACTTCATTGTTAAAGCAATTTAATGGCTGCTATATAATCATAAAAAAACCGCCTTTTGGCGGTTTTTTTATGATTATATTTATTTAATTACAACTCCAAAAAGCTATAATCAATAGAGGCATCTTTTGTTCCTGCTCCCTTAGCTGTATCAGATTTTGCAACCACACCGTCAATGTATAAAGTAACGATCAATTGAGAATCTGCATTGGTAAGTTCTGCATTGGCATCCAGATTAAGCTGAGACTGGCTTGAATTCACAAAAAACTCATCGCTTGACCAAAGGGTTCCTGGAGAATTAAAAATAGTATTTTGGCTCACTCCAACCTGCGTTACAATAGTTTTAAAAGCAGGCGCTGCTGTTCCCGTTCCTTTTACAAGTTTAGCTTCAAACTTGACAAGGCGTTCCTGAAACTCTTCTTCGTCATCATCTTTACAAGAATTCATAACAGATACGACTGAAAATAATGCGACTACTAAAAATGAAAGTCTATGTAAACTTTTTGATTTGTAAATTTGCTTCATTTTTCCAAATAGATTTTTAATGTTTCAAATATAGGATTTTTATCAATATAAAATATGTTTTATGAAAATTTTCCAACAAAAATTTACAATTAATAGCAAATCAACAAAAGGATGATAAGTGATTTTACTCTTATATTTCTGATTACGCTTAGTGACTATTTGTGAATTTTAATCAATCATTATTAATTATCTTTGCTGTCTAAATCGATTTGCTTCTCATTTAAAAAAATCAGGACAGCCATTTTATTAATTAAATAACAGATTCTTAATATATGAATTTAGATTACATCGTAAGAGAACCGGAACATATAACCCCTCAGACTCCTGTGCTATTTTTGCTTCACGGTTACGGAAGTAATGAACAGGATCTTTTCAGTTTCAGGGAAAGTCTGCCTGCTGACTGGATTCTTGTAAGTTTCAGAGCTCCCAGACCCACAGAATTTGAAGGATATTCGTGGTTTGACATTGATTTTAATAATCCTGAAGAATTTATCAATATCAATCAGGCAAAAGAGGCATTGGAAAATGTTTTAGAGAATATTATGGCTATTACCAACAGGTATGGACTTACAGACAACAAGACTCATCTCTGCGGCTTCAGCCAGGGTGGAATATTATGTTACAGTTTAGCTTTAAAATATCCTGATCTTTTTAATTATGTAGCCTGCCTGAGCAGTTATCCAGAAGAAAAATTACTTACCGACATTGTAAAAGATAAAAAAAGACTTGAAAGACTCCGGTTTTTTGTTTCTCACGGTACCGATGATGCCATTATACCGATGGAATGGGGACGAAAAGCCGCAGATCTCCTGTATGACTTAAGCTGCTACTTTACTTTTAGAGAGTACATGAGCGGCCATGGTGTCAATCAGAAAAACTATATTGATTTAATGGAATTTTTTTCAAAATAAAGACATTTACTGATCTACTAAAAACATTCTCAACAATTTGAGAATGTTTTTTTTATTCTTTAAGTTTTATTTCTGTAATTTCAGTAGATGAAACTGACTCTTATCTTTTTATTTTTTATCTTAAGCTTTTCCGGGAATGCTCAGAATAGTTTTGAGATAACAAATGCAGAAAAAGCAGTAATTCCTTTCAGACTCATTAATAATTTAATATTTATACCGATCACGGTAAATGGCGCAGAACTTACCTTTTTACTGGACACAGGTGTTGCTGAAACAACTATTTTCAGTCTCGAAAATAAAGAACTGCGACTTTCCCCTCTGGAAAAAATGAAATTTTCAGGACTCGGAGGAAATACAAGTATTGAGGGATTTAAATCTGATCATAACATCGGAAAAATCGGTGAAAATTTTATCAATACGTCTTTTACACTCTATATCATTCTTGATCAGGATTTTAATATTTCTTCCCATGTCGGCATTCCTGTCAACGGAATTATTGGTTATCATTTTTTTAAAAACTACCCTGTTGTCATAGACTATGCTTCAAAGAAAATAACGGTTTATCATCACGGTCGGTCATTCCTGAAAAGAATTAAAAAATTTGAGGAATTAGCCATTTCTGTCGAACGGAATAAACCTTATATTTTTGCTGATATAGAAATGACGAATACCAAAAAAAATTCAAAACTTTTAGTTGATCTCGGAAACAGTGATGCTATTTGGCTCTTCCCTGCCTTGATTAAAAATTTCATCTACAATCGTCCTAATATTGATGATTATCTTGGAAGAGGCTTTAATGGGGATATATTTGGAAAAAGAAGCCGTATCCATAATTTTCATCTTGGCAGTTTTACATTTGAAAAACCGCTGACTGCAATGCCTGACGAATTTTCGATTCAGTATGTAAGTCTCGTCGGCGAAAGGAAAGGATCAGTAGGTGGTGATATCCTCAGAAGATTTACAGCTGTTTTTGATTATCCCAATCAAAAATTATATTTAAAGAAAAACAGGAATTATAATGACCCTTTTCATTTTAATATGAGCGGACTGGATTTTCAGCAGGACGGAATGCAGTGGGAAAAGGATTTGATAAATCTTGAGAGCAAAAAAAAAGAAGAGCGTCTTGGAGAATCTACTGTAATCAGTAATACAGTACAGTATAAGTTTGTTTTAAAACCTTTATTTTCGATTGCCGGTGTAAGAAAAGATTCACCGTCTGACAAAGCCGGATTACAAAAAGGGGATCAGCTATTATTTATTAACGGAAAAAAAACAGCTGACATGACCCTGCAGAAAATAATGGATATGATGAAATCTGACGAAGGCAGAATAATAAATATGGTAATTATGAGAAAAAATCAGGAACTTCGCATCAGCTTTACACTGGAAGATCCCATCCCTTATCAAGAATAACATGCAAACAGAAGAAACAACATTAGACAAAATCAGAAACCGTCCAAGATTCAAGATGTATACACATTTGAGTAAAGAAATATATGCTGAAAATCTTAAAAAATACCTTGCCGAGCATAAAGGTGAATTTTCAGGAAACATCAATAAGGAAATGGCTACAATCTGTGTAGAAACAGAATACGAACAATACTGGCAGCCCCAACTTTCACTGCGTACAGAAATTGAAGATGAACATACAGTTATCAGAGGTGTTTTCGGACCGAGTTCCGGAGTATGGACCTTTTTTATGTTTCTTTACTTTCTTTTTTCGATTTTATGGATGACATTTTTCACCATGTATTATGTAGAAAAACAAATCAAAAGTTTTGAATATCCCTGGGCTCTGAATGCATCATTTGTCATGTTGTTCTGTATTGCAGCAACATATGCAGCTGCAAGAATCGGGCAGATAAAAGCTAAAGAAGAAATGCTCAAACTCAGAAAATTTGCAGAGGAATCTACGCTGCAGTTCGAAAAGAAAATTTAATTGGCACCTTCAGATTCTTCTGCAGGAGCAGTAATTTCCATTGATTTTGCTGCTTTTATAGAATCTGAAACCTTTTCCCTGTTGGTCTGTTCTTTCATCATTTTTTCAACGTGAGGCTTAATAAGATTAGTCATTTCTTCTACAGAAATATTATTGGCATTCGGATCAGTTAAAAGCTTTCTCCATGGCTTTCTTTTCCCCCACGGGTAATCTCCAAAAATGATAACAGGAGTACCATTAGCTTTGGTAGTGGCACCACCGGGATTTAAAATCCATGTATCCGCATAACTGTACAGCCAAACTGCATCTTTCATCAACAATCTCAGGCATGAATGTGACGCCGGATAACCCGGAAGGTCATACTGATGCCATCCGATCCCATGGGTATTGTGAATATTGAAATTATATGGGAGTTTCCATTCGCTTTTTACTGTTGAAATCGCTAATTTCTTTTTCCAGTTGGCAAACATTAATCCTCTTGTCGTCTGAGCAGATTTTTTTCCCATGCTTGTTGGTCCCCACTTTACTAAAGTACCATTGGAATATACTGCATAGGCCTGAATCGGATAGGAGAAAACAACAAATTTTTTCACCTCACTCAAGACATCAAGCTGCATTGGAAATGGTGAATACGCCATCAGCGTAGTATCAATTTTCACAGGAATTACCAGTGTATCTGAATTAAACTTACTCTTGGAATCTAATCTGTTGAGCGCAAGAATTGCATACCGTTCTTTTTCTGAATATTTTTTACTGAAAGCCGCGTAGACGGAATCTCTCTTCTTTTTATCCTTAGGAAGTGCCAGTGCATTATAAAAACCATTTTCCTGTACCGCGGGCGGTACAGATTCTTTAATTTCAGTTTTTGTTGCCGTAGAATCGGATTTTTCTCCGTTTGGCAGTGTTCCTGAGGAAGTCTCCTGTGACTGACTGTCAATTTTTCCGTTATCTTTCTTACATGCTGTAAGTAATAACATAAAGAGAAAAGTGTAAAAGAATGATTGTTTTAAAAATAATTTTTTCATAGATCAATAGCGGTCATTGAGTTTGAACTGAATATACAAATATCAGACCTAAAATTTTTCAAACTGAAAAAATATTTCCCCAAGTGATGTATTTAAATGAGTGCGAAAATTTTAAATCATTAAAGAGAGGTTAAGATGACAAAAGTCCAATAATATTAAATCATATATACCCGTTTTATCTTTATGATCAACAATATCTGAAAGATTTCATATTCGCTCAAAAGTAAAAATCAGGTTGGATTCAATAATGTTGTAAACATGCGTTAATAAAATAAAATTTATGCTTTCTTAAAGTTTAAATGTGAAAATACTGTAAAATAAAAAATTAATATAGCCTATTGTGTTAAAGTCTACCTATTGCTGAATCATACAACTGTTTTAAAATTCAGAGTAATCACTTTTCATTTTTCGTGAGATTTGCTGAAGGTGATTACCTGAAATTAGTGTATATTTTTTCATATCGTTAAAGCCTTCAGGCATTTGAAAAGCAGGAAAAGTTGTTTACAGAAATAAAATATTGAGAAACCTCTACAGCTCTCCTCAAAAAAAAGAGGCTCCCGAAAAGTAAGGGCAGCCTCTTTTTACTAAAAATCCGGGAACAGTCAGATTGTTTGGAATAATCTATTTCCAGTAGTTCCATACTTTACCATCAAAAACCGCTAAAGAATCTGAATCTGTATCATAGCATAATGTTCCTGCAACCGGTGATTTCACCGTTATGTGGGGGCTGGCTACATTGGGTAAAATAAGTGCTTTATCATCTGCTTCAAGTACCAGAACACCTGATGCTCCTGAAGAAGTATTTCCATTACCGTCTACCTCTCCTATAATAACCCCTTCACCTGTTTCGTCGCTTTCGTTGAAAACTGCAGCAGTACTTAATGGATTGTTACTTTCATCAAACTGTACCTCTATACTCCCTTCTTCACTTAATTCAAGCCAGCCATTCTCCTGGAATACTTTTACTTTGAGATCATTTTTATCCATCAGCATAGAACCGTTGGCATAGGTAACCGTCTCTGATATTTCTGCGATCGGCAGGATAATTCCTTTGTCATTATCACTTCCAAAATCCAAGATCCCTTTAATCTCTACAGAATCTTTTCCTATGGCTACCTGCGCTGATACAATGCATGTGAATAACATACCCGCTGTCAACATTATTTTTTTCATAATTGTTATAATTTTTGAAGTTAGAATTCCCCTGCTGTTTTTAACAGCAGGGGAATGCAATTAATCGTTACAGGAACGTTCGATACATTTCCATTGCTTGCCGTTATATATACTGACACATTTTTTGTTATCACTGATATCAAATATAATCATTCCTTTTACCCAATTGGAAGCTCCGATCAGGGCTGGTGTAGTTCTGGTAAGAACCATTCCTTTTGTACCTGCTTCAAGGACAAGATATCCGTTAGGAACATTTTCCGGCCATCCATCAATTTTTTCTTTCATGACTGAAATCCCTGTTTTTGAACGTTGGGCAATACCACCAACAGAAGGTTTTGTACACGAGCTGCAGAATGAAAGATCAATAGTTTCATTGGCATTTGCTGTTGCTGAAGACAAACAGTCATCTGAAGATTCGCTGTTCAGGTCATATCCGAAACTGACATCATCAGGAGTAAAAGTAACAGGATTAATTTCATAATCTGCTATATTTCCTGATGCTTTCACCTTGAGTCTTATCCAATGTGTACCTTCCGGAAGTGTAAAATTGTCAAATTCCATACTTCCCTCTTCTCCTGTATCATTTGGTAATGTAAGTCCTGATGAGGTCTGGAAACTGTTTGGCAAAACAGTAAACACCTCACTGTTATAATCCAGTGAAAGCAGCATTTCGGAAATACTGAAAGTATTTGGATTATTAATATTCAGGGTGACTTCAATTTCCCCATCCAGTTTAAAACAATTTTTATCAATTGTCATCGATGTTACAACCTTTTCAGGTCTTTGTGAGTCTAATGCTGTCGTTTCTGTAAACGCGCCTCCTGTAAGTCTGTCTGTACTTGATAAGGTAACAGTAGTTCCTAATCTGTCATGGCTCAGAGAGGCCTGATTTTGATATACTCCTGCAACTGCGCTGTTATTAAAAACAGCACTTGCACGGAATGCATAGGTACTTCCACCACCAGGGACTATCAATCCGCTAACGGTTAATGCCTGTGTGCCGTAACCGCTGATATTAGAATCATCGAAGTCAATTCCTGATGCTGAGAACGAATTGTTTACCCATACCATACCATCAGGCAATGTATCCTGAAAAGTCACCTCTTTCTCTGCACAGTTGATATTGACTGCACGGAAAGTATAGTCTACTACTTCACATAATTTGATCTCTTGAGGTCCCTGCTTTGTAAAAATTAAACCTTCTTCATCAGGTGCAGGCAGTGGCTGCGGACAGTAGAATTCCATCGGGCCTACGCCTATATAGGTTGTTAAATTTGGAAGCGTACTTACTGTTTTGTAAACAATATGTACTTCCTGTACTGCATTTTCAAAATCAACGAAAATCCTTCCTCTTCGATCAGTGTATCCTGAATTTCCATTAAATTGGGTTCCTATAGGTTTAGCTGTTGCTTTACCATCAACTCCTATAGTGTAGCGGCTTCTTTGAGGCCTGTTAAAGGTATAACTTAGTTTTGGATACACTGGTGAACCATTACAGTAACCGATAACCTGAATGTCATCCGGCCTGCTACCGGTACGGTCTATATCAAACAGTTCAAAAGATACTGCTGCTGCAACCGAAGCTCCTGTATCATCGGTAAAAACAACTTTTGTAGTTACTGCTTCAGTTCCTCTTCTTCTCTCCCTTAAGGTTCTCTGAGTGGAAGATCTTGGATAACCACTCGTCATTCTGTTACCAGGATCCTCAACGGTTACCGCTACGTTAAAATCATTTCCTAAGTTAAAATTCCGTGGTCCCAATTCGCCTCTCATCGGCCAGTTTACTCTGGAAAAGTCGAGTGATTTCACTCCGTCAAATGTACAGCCTTCACAGCTTCCTACCAATTTTGCTCCAAATGTGAAATAGGTATACTTGTCGGTAAATTTGTAGTTGGCAACATGTTTATCCTCTGCAAATGTCATGGGAATAACCTGATCCCACTGATTAGCAGTTAATTTTGCCGCACTGTCCGCAACCAATAAAAATACCTGATAATTTGCACCATTATACGGAAATAAAGAACCATATGCACTTACCATAATTTCCTGATTAAAATCGGTATTATCAGCAAGCCAGATTCTACCCTCAATTCGCGAATCCATCGCACCACATATATTTGGATCACCGTTGAAAGAAAGGTTTGCAAGAGATCCATCATTATGTCCCCACGTCACAGCAGTTTTATCATTAACAATCTCGCCCAGAACTGCATTGCATCCCAATTTTGCACCAATCCCCATATGTACAATCGCTCCCGTATCAGTAGATCTTGACTGACGATTATAAAGTTCAGCATCATGATCCCTAACTACGGAAGCTACATTATGATGATAGCTTTGATGAATACTGTCATCGCCATTCCATACAGAAGTATTATCTGACAGCAAAAAATTGAAATTAACGGTCGATGATGCTTTATCTAAATCCGATGTCAGTGCATACTTTAATCCTAAATAAGAATTAATCTTATGTTTCTCATCTGCAGAAAGAAGACTTTCATAAGCAATAACCTCAGGCATAATCCCATTGAGAAAATAAGTATTTGAAGAACTTCCCAATCCTAACATTCCCGGACCATTCATCAGGGCAGCACCTGAATTGTGGTTAACCGTATTTTCATAAGCATCAAAATCAAAGGTAATACTGTTTCCTCTTGTCCAATGAAAACCAGCTATTGTTGTTGCTCCGGAATTAAACAGGAATGTTGAGCTGTTACTAAGGCCTGTGGAGCCGATCCGTCCATATCCGCGAGACATATTGGCACCGGTTCCTCTGAAGACTCCAAAAGAAGGTCTTCTCCCATTGGTTTGTGTGGTTGTTGCACCAAATCCTATAAAATAAGTTCTGTCAGAACTGTTGAGATTATGATTAACAACTGCATATAATGATGAATTTGCAGGAGCAGCCACAGAAAAAGGAGCTTTATTGGTAATAAGAGCATCCTGCCATTTCCTGAACAACGGAGTTGGATGGAAATTTGTTCTTTCATCACATTGTAAAAACAATGGGGCTCCGGCATTGGCTCCGGTCGCACTTCTCTGAAAATAAGCAGTTCCAAATCCTGCATTATCGCTCCAGTTGACCAATTCTTCGGCACTGTTGAGTGTAATGGTATTTTGCTGCGAGGCATTCAGCCACATTCTCAGACCATTGGTAACCCCACCGGGGGCTTTTAGGTAGAAAGCAAAACCTATATAATCTCCGTCATTGATCACCAGATTTTCCACTCTGCCGTCTTCCACTTTGTAAATTCTTGTATTTGAAGGTAAAAATTCCGGGTCAGAACTTATCAAAATCCACTCACCCTGACCTGGTCTGGCATTGACGGTAAAAGACGATTGACCAGTCGTTTTGGCTCTAAGTTTATTGCTGAAAATTGAAGTTAACTTTTCCGTTGTGACCACTCCTGTAACCGGATCAGTGACAGTCTGAAGCGTATAATTCTGGAAAGATGTCCCTACATTGTAAGTATAGGATGCATTTCCTGTTTCTCCTGTGGCTCCAAACATCAAGGCACTTTTATCCGCCATTGTTGAAGTATTTTCTGCATTTGTGTCTGCAAGAATACCCAAAGAGACCGTTAAAGCAGGATTATCAGTACTCATCGACTGCTTTTGGTATAATCCACTTGCATCATCACGTACAATTCCGAAAACATCCCTGCTGTACTGATTATACCCGTTATCACTGCTGTTGTATACTGCTGTACCGTCAGAAAGAATATATTCTTTCTGAGATTCATTCAGAGTAATGCCGTATTTTATAGCAAGGTGCGAATTTATCTTTTTCAACTCATCAACAGTTAAAATGCTTCCTGTACCTTGTTTAGACATTACAATGACTTCCATTATTTCACCAAAAAAATAATTTTGAGATCCTGTTTCTGTTGCCGTTGTTCCGATGACGCTTTGACCGCTGTTGATACCCAAAGTACGCCCAACCATATTGGTTGTACTTGCGAGAGCATTCAGATACTGCTGCTGAGGATTTGTTGTGTTATTAGGCAGAACTGCCACTCCTATTCCATAATTTCTTTCTGTTAAATTGTTGTGAGTATAAGCGGTTCCCCTTGTGCGGTGCCATAACCTTCCTGCATTCGTCCAGCCATACTGATTACCATTCGTATTGCCTGAGCCTGAGCCTGAATTCAGGCCAAATACAGATGCACTTGATGCCGAGTTTTCACTATCCAGCCTGGATATCCAGATCACGAAATACGATCTTGCAGCATCAGGTACAAATTCAGTATCTGACAATAATTTTCTTCTGCGGTTATTGACTACACTGGGGCCGCCTTCTGCAGGACTCAGCATATAGAAATTCACCGCTGAATGATAATTCATTGCAGATTTTATAAACTTTGGAAAGAAAGGATTTGCTTCTGTATTGCTGAAATTTCGTGCATTAGGAGATCTGTCTTTCCAAATGGTTACATCTGCACCGTCATCAGGTAATATGGCCGAAACCTCATCTCCCCTCAGCCAATAATCTACCGAGATTCCCTGAACTCCTCCCGGAGTCTGTGAAAGTGCACTGGCAGACCACAAGATGAATGAAGCCGCTGAAATACACCTGTAAAATGTTCGTAATATTTTATACATGAGATTGTGTTTAACTTTAATTTAATGAGCTTAACAGTGCAGCTAGTAGTGCAGAGATAAGTTTTACCATTTTTTCCTATCATAATATATGACGAGGAGGACCACGCTGTTTCTGATTAACAGCATGATCATCTTTTAAAGAAAGGTGAAAATCAGTGTACGAATCCCTTCCTGAACAAATATCATAAATTGATAGTTTAGTATTTACCGGATCTGAGCCGTTGTTTTTGGGTGTTTTTGAAGATACGTAAGAATTTTTCTTTCCAGTGATAGTGATCAGGAATTGCCTGCAGTTATGATGACTGTTACGAATATTGACACGTCCAATATATTTCTGCAAAACATTTTCAGCATGAAACCTATTTACTGAAGTAAAAACCTTGGTGCAGGTATGGGCCCATACTGCTGTAATAAAGGAAATAAGGAAAAAGAAAATGATGCCTATTCTACTACAGGATTTTTTCATATCAGATTTGTGTTTTAATTAAGCAAAATTAAAATTTTGCTTCTTCAACAAAGTAATTTTTAAAAACAATACATCATCAGAAAACTAATTAAAAAAAGAATTAATCTGTAAGAAATAATATATTATTTCTCAACGCCTATGTAATCATCTTGTTTACAGAACGTACATGTCAATAAGTTTTGTATGACACTTTAATGATCTATCAATTTTCGACAGTAAAATCTTAATTAGCTTCTATTTATATTGTCTGAAATATTTTACGAATATAATACATATTCTAAATTGTTACAAGTTCTTATAACATTTAATTTATGAAAATTTCCGCCTTTTGCATAAATAAATTTAATATGACTGAAAAAAACAAAGCATTGGCGCAGTTTGGAAATCACATACGCAATCTCAGAAAAAATAAAAACCTGAGTCAGGATAAAGTTGTGGCAAACAGTTCAACATTAACCAAAGCAACAATCAGTGAAATCGAAAACGGAAAAAGAAATCCGGAATTCACCACTATTTTAGATTTAGCGAAAGGATTGGGAGTACAGCCATATGAATTATTGGATTACGACCATAACGAAACAAAAGATTAACAGTTTGTTCCTGTCACGTCAATAGGCATTTTGCAATTTTATCTCCATTGTAGAAATAATTTCATAGTTTTGTTCTGTGAAGTTATTCGGACTCCTGCTATCTCTGTTTCTTGTCTTTCTGATTACTATGCCATGCAGTGATTCAGGCTCTGATGTATCTTCTTCTGAAACAAAAGTTACCAGCCATAATCAAAAAGAAGATAGTAAGCATAATGATTTATGCTCTCCCTTTTGTATCTGCGCATGTTGCGGCATTCACACCACTGCACCTGTATACCCTGCTTTTCAGCTGAGCTGTAGTCCTTCACAATATAACGACAGGATTAATGATCTTCATTCTTCAGTAGAACTGGATTTCATCTACGGTATCTGGCAACCGCCAAAAATTTAATTTTTATTGATCTGATGATTTTTTTTCATCAAAACTTTAGAGGATACTCTGCAATATGATTGCATGGTCTTTTCAGTCATTTTTGTAACCTGTAAACCTCATCGAATCCAGATGTGATATTCAGTGTTTATCAATCAATAAAAATTTAAAATATTATCACGTGTTAGATACCATTATAAAATTCAGTATCAGGAACAAGATGGTCATTGGTATAATGACTTTGTTACTGATCGTATGGGGAGTCTGGAGTGCATCAAAATTACCTGTTGATGCTGTACCGGATATCACCAATAACCAGGTTCAGATTATCACTTCCTGTCCTACTTTAGCAGGACAGGAAGTTGAGCAGCTGGTCACCTTTCCTATTGAACAAAGCATTGCCAATATTCCTGATATCGAGGAAGTACGGAGTATTTCAAGATTCGGACTCTCTGTCATTACTGTAGTTTTTAAAGAGAATATAGATGTTTATTTTGCCCGTCAGCTGATTAATGAAAAATTAAAAGAAGCAGCGGAAGAAATACCTGCAGGTACCGGAACTCCTGAAATGTCGCCGGTAAGCACGGGTTTAGGAGAGGTTTATCAATACATTCTCCATCCCAAAAAAGGAAGTGAAAAAAAATACACAACCTGCGAACTTCGATCCATGCAGGACTGGATCGTGCGAAGACAGCTGAACGGAACACCCGGTGTAGCAGAAATCAACAGCTTCGGAGGAGAACTTAAACAGTATGAAGTTGCTGTTGATCCCAGCCGCCTCAGGGCAATGGGGATCAGTATCAGTGATCTTTTCATTTCGCTGGAAAAAAACAATGAAAACACAGGTGGTGCGTACATCGACAAAAAGCCGAATGCTTATTTTATCCGCGGTATCGGTATTGCAACTTCCCTGGAGGATATTAAAAATATCGCAGTGAAGAACAGTACGGGAAGCGTTCCCATCTTTATAAAAGATGTTGCTGAGGTACGTTTTGGGAGTGCCGTACGGTACGGTGCTATGACTTTTAACGGGAAAGTGGACGCTGTAGGCGGTATTGTCATGATGCTGAAAGGTTCGAACAGCAATGAAGTTGTCAAAAGCATTAAAGATAAAATCCCGACGATCCAGAAAACATTACCTGAAGATGTTTTGATTGAGCCGTTTCTGGACAGAACTGATCTGGTAGACAGGGCTATTAATACCGTTGAAAAAAATCTTATTGAAGGCGCATTGATTGTCATCTTTGTTCTGGTTATCTTCTTAGGGAATTTCAGAGCGGGATTAATCGTGGCATCGGCAATACCGCTGTCCCTGCTTTTTGCGTTGGGGATGATGAATGTTTTTGGAGTCAGCGCCAACCTGATGAGTCTGGGAGCAATTGACTTCGGTCTGATCGTAGACGGTGCCGTTATTATTGTGGAAGCCACCCTTCATCATCTGGGACTCAGAAAATCAATGCATACACTTACACAAGCTGAAATGGATGAGGAAGTTTTCCTTTCAGCATCAAAAATAAGAAACAGCGCAGCCTTCGGAGAAATCATCATCCTGATTGTCTATATTCCGATACTCACCTTATCGGGTGTAGAAGGCAAGATGTTTACCCCTATGGCAAAAACAGTAGGGTTTGCTATCGTAGGAGCACTGATCTTATCTCTTACTTATATTCCGATGATGAGCGCTTTGTTTTTATCTAAAAAGATCTCTCATAAAGAAAGTTTTTCAGATCAACTGATGAATAAACTGCAGAACCTGTATCAACCGCTGTTGCAGAAAGCACTCAGGATTAAGGTTATTATCGTTTCGGCTACGGTTGCGGTATTTGCTGTAAGTATATTCGTATTCAGCAGGATGGGCGGTGAATTCATTCCTCAATTGCAGGAAGGAGATTTTGCTTTTCACTGTATTCTTCCGCAGGGAAGTTCACTTTCCCAGAGTATAGAGACCTCAATGCAGGCCTCAAGAATTATCAAAGAATTTGACGAAGTAAAAATGGTGGTAGGAAAAACGGGATCTGCAGAAGTTCCTACTGATCCTATGCCGCCTGAAGCCACCGATCTGATTATTGTACTGAAGCCGCAGAAGGAATGGAAATCTCAAAAGTCATATAATGTTTTAGCGGATGAAATTTCAGAAAAACTCGAATCGATTCCGGGTGTATTCTTTGAGAAGAACCAGCCTATACAAATGCGCTTTAATGAATTGATGACAGGGATCCGTCAGGATGTTGCGGTGAAAATTTTCGGAGAAAATCTGGAATCGCTTGCTATCTATGCAGATAAAGCCGGTAAAGTCATCCAGAGTGTTGAGGGAGCAACATCTCCTCAAATTGAGAAGATCAGTGGACTGCCACAGATTAACATTGAGTATAACCGAACCAGAATGGCCAATTACGGATTAACCATTGAGGATGTTAACAATGTCATAAGCACTGCATTTGCAGGAAAAAAAGCGGGACAGATTTTTGAAAATGAAAGAAGATTTGATCTGGTCGTCCGTCTGGACAGTTTGTACAGAACAGATATTGATGATGTCAGTAATCTCATGATCGCAACAGATTCCGGTAATCAGATTCCTTTATCACAGGTGGCTGATGTCAATTACAAACTGGGGCCTGCACAAATCAGCCGCGATGAAGGGAAGCGCAGGATTGTCATCGGATTTAATGTAAAAGGCCGTGATGTGAAGAGCGTTGTAGAAGATATTCAGGCTCAACTTGAACAGAAGGTCAGGCTTCCACCGGGATATTATTTTACTTATGGCGGACAGTTTGAAAACTTACAGGCCGCAAGCAAGCGACTGATGATTGCAGTTCCTGCCTCTCTGATCCTTATTTTTATACTGCTGTACTTCACATTCCGGTCTTTTAAGCAGGCTGTATTAATCTTTACGGCTATTCCGATGAGTGCCATCGGAGGGGTTTTCGCTTTGACTGTGAGAGATATGCCGTTCAGCATCAGTGCCGGAATCGGGTTCATTGCTTTATTCGGAGTTGCTGTTCTCAATGGAATCGTATTGATTGGAACGTTTAATCAGCTTGAAAAAGACGGTGAAAAAGATATTCTTAAGCGGGTATCTGAAGGCACCAGAGTGAGACTCCGTCCTGTACTGATGACTGCCGCTGTAGCCTCACTGGGATTTTTGCCTATGGCAATTTCCACCGGTGCAGGTGCAGAAGTGCAGAAGCCTCTCGCAACAGTCGTGATAGGCGGGCTGATTACAGCCACTTTCCTTACCCTTTTTGTACTGCCTTTACTCTATATTATTTTTAATACAAAAATCCGAAGAAAAAATATCAGAATACCCCATATGACGCCCATTGCGATATTGTTTTTACTGATGGCAGGACAGACTTACAGTGCACAAACTACCAGGACGTTATCCGTAGAAGAAGCTGCTGAACTGGCCGTAAGCAATAATATATCGATCAGATCTAAAGATCTGGATATCAAAGCTTCTGAAGCTCTCCTGCCGACATCAAAAGAATTACCAAAATTTAATTTTGATGCTCAGCTGGGGCAATACAACAGCCGGAATTTTGACCAGTCATTTTCGATCTCACAGAACATTCCTTTTCCCACTCTTTTTAAAGCGAGGAAAAATCTGATTAATGAGGAGATCAAAGGAAAGCAGATCAACAGGGAAATTTCAGTTAATGAACTCTTAAAGCAGGTCAGAACCTATTATTACCAGATCGAATATCTTCAGTACAATCAATCCCAGCTTCAAAATCTGGACAGTCTTTATCAGGACTTTATCCGTATTGCTACCGTAAGATTTAAAGCAGGTGATATAAAAAAAATAGAAATCAATACGGCAGAAACTGAAAAAGGGGAAATTAATCTTTTGCTGACGCAGAATAAGGTTTACCTGAATAATGCTTATAAAAGTTTAAAGACTCTCTTAAATATCTCCGATGACATCCGGGTTCCGATCAATAAAAAATTTGAACCACTGAAAGCAGAATCCGTATTAGACCGTTCATCTGTTTCCAGCCATCCTACGGTCCTGGCTTTTTACCAGGAAATGGAAATCGCAGAGAAGACGAAGCGTGTAGAAAGATCGCAGGGTCTCCCTGAGTTTAACCTGGGATATACCAACCAGTCACTAAGCGGTTTTCAGACCGTTAATCAGCAGGAACGGTTTTTTAACTCCGGAAACAGGTTTCATTACGGCAAAGTTGGAATCGCAATTCCTCTGACTTTCGGAGCAACAAAAGCGAGGATTCAATCTCTGGAATATCAGAAACAGACAGCAGAATCCAATGCCAGGTATCTGCAGAAACAACTGGAGGCTCAACTGGAAAATACGTTTAACCAATACCAGCAGAATATTCTGCAATATGATTACTATGTTAATCAGGCAATCCCTAATGCTGATAAAATTGTGAAGGTCGGTCAGCTAGGTTATAAAACCGGAGAAATTTCTTATGTTGAATATCTTTTTGCATTGCAGACCGCAACCCGTATCTACCTGAAATACCTGGAAACCATTCAGCAGGTCAATGAATCGGTCATTACCATTAATTCTATAATCAATCAATAAAATGAAGATCAAATATCATATCATTCTCATCATACTGGCATTTCTTTTTATCATCAGCTGCGGAAAAAAAGACTCTTCATCTGAAGGCGGTGAAACCGACAAAACAGAAAAAAAAGAAGACTGGTATGAGGAAACCTTACCAATCATTGCTACTTTAAGTGAGGAACAGATCAAAACTGTCGGGATATCTTTAGGCACTGTTGAAATGAAAGAGCTCACCTCCACGATTAAAGCCAATGGAGCACTGAGAGTTCCGAACAATAATAAAGCTGCTGTAACATCCATGTATGGAGGAATTATAAAAACCCTTAACGTACAAATTGGTGATTTTGTCAAAAAAGGACAGGTAATCGCATCGATCAGTAATCCTGAATACATTCAGCTGCAGGAGCAGTATCTGACGGTTAAAAGCAGACTGTCTTTTGCCGAACAGGAATACAGGAGACAGAAAGAACTTTATGATAACGATGCGGGTGCCAAAAAAAACCTGCAGAGTTCAGATGCAGAGCTCAGAACGTTAAAAACACAGAGGTCTTCTCTTCAGAGACAGCTTCAGATCATGGGGATCAATCCTGCTCAGGTCAATAATGCAAATTTAAAGTCCGGCCTTGTGATCAAATCTCCGATCAATGGGACGATCAGTACCATTTCTGCACAGATAGGCAGCTATGTTGATATTTCTTCTCCGGTTGCTGAGATTATTGATAACGGATCTCTGCATCTGGACATGCAGGTTTTTGAGAAAGATCTTCCAAAGATGAAAACAGGACAAACCGTTCATTTTAAATTAACCAATAATCCTGAAACTGAATATGATGCAAAAGTTTACAGTATCGGTTCATCTTTCGAAAATGAAAGCAAAACAGTTTCTGTTCACTGTACAGTCACCGGAAACAAAGCAGGATTAATAGATGGAATGAATATCACGGGAATCGTCAGCCTTGATCAGGTAACTACACCCGCAGTACCTGACGATGCGATTGTGAATGCAGATGGAAAATACTATGTTTTCTTTCAGACCGGCAGAAAAACTGATGATCATCAGCATGAATCCAAGGAAGAAAGTACAATAGAAGCAACAGAACATGAGGAAGAGAAAGGCAGTGTAAGTTTTGAAAAAACAGAAGTGCTGAAAGGGGTATCAGACATGGGATATACTGCCGTCACCTTTGTCAAAGAAATTCCCGCCAATACAAAAATAGTGATCAGAGGAGCCTACTTTGTCAATGCAAAACTGAATAATACAGGAGGGCACGAACATTAAGCAGTCAGCCTGCAGTTAACTGTATAACTTATAGTTCAGGAAACACATGCTTTTTCCTGAACTATTTTTTTCAGACAGTAAAATCCAAGAAAGCCTGTTCTTATTGAAAATGAGCAGCCTGCAGCATTAAATAATGTAAGTCTGTGTTTTTCATATAGGGTTTAAGAAGTTCACTTCCGGGACCAAACATGGCGAGTTCTACATAATCTCCGGAATGATCCATGCTGATCCAACCCACAGCATTATGTTTTTTCTGAATTTCGGAATAAGCCCTGAATGGAAGCTTTTTATAATTATACAGCCCTTTTTCCTCTTTTTCAAGCTCTGTGTAAAAACTCATCAGATAGCTGACTTCATCATCAGTCAGTTTTATTTTATTGGTTTCATAGATCCAGTCTCTCGCCAGCTGAAGACTGAAATCAGAGTGGATCGAATTGAGAATATATTCGTTACTGTATTTGTAATCTGAAATGCTGTTAAATTTCTGAGTTGCATTTTCTCCATACACCGTTCCGGGATTTGCATTACCATGGTCAGTTGTTATGATCACCAATGTATTTCCATCTTTCTGAGCAAAATCCACTGCCGCTTTCACCGCCTCTTCAAAAGCGATCTGATCATGAAGCAGTGCGCTGATATCATTGGCATGTGCCGCCCAATCTACTTTACCGCCTTCAACCTGTAAAACAAAACCTTCAGGATGATCCTTCATTTGGTTAATGGCATTACGGGTCATTTCAGCTAATGAGGGTGTGACTTGTAATTCCGTGATATTTTCCCTGTCAACAGAATAAGGCAAAGCTCCGGTATTGAATACTCCCAAAATTTTTTTTCCTGATTTTATGCTTTTCAGATCTTCTCCTTTTTTAAGGATTTGATAACCTTTCTGTTCATACAGACTATAAATATCTTTACGATCTTTCCTTTTTAAAGGATTGAAGAACTCATCTCCTCCTCCCATCATTACATCCAATCCGATGTGGGAATACATTTCTGCTATTTCATTTTCTGCATTTCTGCTGTTAGAGTTGACGCAAAATCCGGCAGGGGTCGCATGAGTAATACTCACTGTCGTTACACAGCCGGCTTTTTTACCGGCTTTCATGAACTTTTGCCAGATTGGTACATGGAGCTCTCCGTTCAGACCAACATTCAGCATCCCGTTCTTCACCCTGAAACCACCTCCGAAAGCTGAACTGGCTGCAGCAGAGTCTGTCACGATGGAACTTGCTGATGCAGTATCCATCAACGCCCGGGAGACCATATTTTCCCTGTACAAACTGATCCATTTTCCTTTTCTTCCCAATATATTTTGGGAGTACAGGTCTGCCATCGTCAATGTTCCGGAACTCATTCCGTCACTGATCAGGAATATAATATTTTTAGCTTTTTTATTTTTGTTCTGAGACAATCTATTCTGAGCCGGAAACAGATCCCCTGGGTTTAATGTCAATGCACCGGATAACAGGGCGGTTCCCTTTAAAAATTTACGTCTGTCCATTTGATGTAATCATTTAGGTTTTTGATATAAAGCACAAATCTTAACAGCTTATATGTTTTTGGGGAAAGGATCTGTAAACCTTTCATTTTCAACTATATATTTCTCTTCCTCATTCTGGATCAGACAGTATTCCAAAGCATTTGTTATTTTTTCCCTGTCTAAATCCTGACCGATAAAAACCAACTCATTTATCCTGTCTCCCCATTTCGCATCCCAGTTTTCTTCAATATTTTTTTGATTCCGGATAAAGTAATCATGCTCAATTCTATATTTCATTGGCATACTGCACCACCAAACTCCCGCTTTTTCAAGTCTGAACGAGCCTCCTGCCTGGGAATAATTCAGTGCATCATCAGGTCTTGATGCAAGCCAGAACAGACCTTTTGCACGAAGTGATCCCTGAGGATAATCCTCATTCAGAAATTTCCATAGCCGCAAAGGATGGAATGGTCTTTTATTTCTGAATACAAAAGAGCCAATACCATATTCTTCGGTTTCAGGGGTATGATTTTCTGACTGCAGTTCCTTTTGCCAGCCTGCAGCATATTGAGCATTTTCAAAATCAAAAAGTCCTGTATTCAATATTTCTTTAGGGTCTGCATTTCCGAATTCTGATTTTATGATTTTAGCTCCGGGATTTAATTTCTTTATCGCTGCATTGAGAAAATCAACTTCTTCCGAATCTACCATATCTGTTTTATTGAGTATAATAACATCTGCAAATTCGATCTGGTCAATCAGAAGATTGACGATCGTTCTGTGATCACCTTCAATATTGGTAAGCTTCCTGTCCGTTAGGAATTCATTTGATCCGAAATCTTTAATAAAATTAAAGCTGTCCACGACAGTCACCATCGTATCCACATAGCTGAACCTTGAAAGATCAATTCCGCTTTCTTCATCAATATATGAAAAAGTCTGAGCAACAGGAATAGGTTCGCTGATTCCGGTGCTTTCAATAATCAGATAATCAAAACGCTTTTCTGCTGCCAGTTTTTCCACTTCTATCATGAGATCTTCCCTCAGGGTACAGCAGATACAGCCGTTACTCAGTTCTACAAGTTTTTCTTCAGTTCGTGATAAGGTATTCTGATTTTCAACAAGCCGGGCATCAATATTTACTTCACTCATATCATTGACAATAACCGCTACCTTTAAACCTTCTTTGTTATGAAGAATATGATTTAAAAGTGTTGTTTTTCCGGCTCCTAAAAATCCACTGAGAACCGTCACCGGCAATTTTCCTGTACTGTTTTTCATATCGGTTAATGCTTATGGCTTTTAAAATTGATAACATGTCCGGCAATAAGCCCCAAAGCACCCACATAGATCAGTGGCAGATGAACTTCAAAAATAAGATCACTCATCACAGAAACTGTTATTAAAGCAACAGATAACCAAAGAAGAATATTCAGCCATTTTGTGGTATTCTTTCTCGTAACCCGGTAAACCACAACGGTACCGATTGATAAAAATGCCAAATCAATATAAGAATTGTGCGAGATCCCGAAAGGAAAAATCATTAATATAGGAAAAGCAATACAGTGAATAAGGCATAATACAGCTGCTGAACCTCCTATTACATCAAGAACATTCGATTTCATAAAGTTTTATTTTAAATCTGTTATAGTAACTCTGTTGCAAAAGTAAATATAAAAACACAAATAAAGCAACTTTGTTGCATTAAATATAAAAGAATATTCCAGAGCCAGATTATTTTATCTAATTCTTTAAATGGGAAGTGCTATAATGACAAAAGATGGAGGAGCATCCTGACTGTACAAAAGTGAGGTAAAGGACATCGGATCTACTTTCTCTGGCTTTCACCTGAGAAAAATTTATGATGTGGAAAATCATTCAGTTATGAACCTGTTACAGTGTCTTCATTTACTTCCGCTGAATGCGGATATTCCTGAAACTGGGAAAAAAAAGGTGTCCAAAAAATCCCGGACACCTTTTAAAATTTATTTTTACGAAAGATGAAATTTCATGTTCAGATATACAGCTTAAGATTTATGAGAAAAAATATCATCATATTCTCAGCTTAAACAGTATACTGAATTTCCATTATGGCTTTTCTAAAATTTCATTGATGATTATTTTCTGAACCTGCCCGGCTTCTTCTGTTAATACAGAATGCCCTGCGTTCTCAAATATGAAAATATTCTTTTTTGGAGCTTTCAAACTTTCGAAATATTCTTTTGAAACATTGAAATTTGTCTGTAAATCTTTTTTTCCCAAAAAGAAATACACGGGACAATTGATTTTGGGAAGTTCTCTGAAAAGATTCTTTTGCATTACTTCATTCCAGGTCGGCATCCAGGTTTTTGACCAATCCTCCATGAACTGTTTCAGAAGTGGAAGATCTTTTTCCGCAAACGGGTGCCCATCGTAGCTGAACATCCATTTTCGAAGATAGTACATCTGCCCGTAATCCGTAAAAGGAATTTTCACCATGTTCAGTTCCTCCTGAGCTTTTGTGTCCGACTCCGATTTTGCCTGAAGTTTTAACTGATCAAGAAGCATCTGCTCGCTCTTCGTCTGATTGATCACCGGGCTGAAAGCAATGTACGCATTCAACAATTCCGGATGTTTTTCTGCCATCCTGAAACCCAGAACCGTTCCCCATGATTCTCCCACGAGATATAATTTCTTCTGACTGAATTTTTTTAAAAGTATTTTAATGATTTCATAGGTATCATTTTCCATTAATTGCAATGTTACAGGAACCTGGGATTGATTTAAAGCGGCTGTTCTGCCGGCTCCTCTCTGATCCCATTGAACCACCATGAATTTTTTCTGAAGATCAGCAGAGAAAATATCAGCCTGTTTCATCCTTGAACTTCCCGGACCGCCATGTAAAAAAAGAATCAACGGAGCATCTTGGATGCCGCTGTAAGAGACTACCTGCTTTATATCTCCAACTGACAGCGCATCATATCTGGTCTGAGAATGTGCAAATACATTATTGATCAGCAGCAACATTATCAGGAAGCTGAAAATTCTTGTTTTCATATTATTATCTGTTTTATTTCGGTGGGCAAGGTAAACAAAAATCTCAAATCTCCGGGATATATTATCACCTTAGCGTAAAATCGCCTGTCTGCCGATGATAAATATGATCTCAGAAAAAAAACAGAGCCAAAACTATGATTTTCCTGATATTATTCTTGATTTGAGAGTCCGGTCAGAATTATAAAAGTATCTTAGTGAAAAATAATCCAACCATGAATATTATTAAGAAAATCAGCCTGGTCTGCCTGATCATAATGACCGGTACTTCCATCATCAATGCTCAGGAAGTAAAAACGACCGACATCTCAAAAACCGGTGATCAGGAAGCAGGCTATTCTATTATGATCGCTGACTATAATGGAAAAACCGAAAAAATAAAACCTGATTTTCAACCTGATTTTAAAGGTGGACAGGCAGCACTTAATCTTTTTATATCAAAGAATCTGAAATATCCTCCAAAAGCAGTTGACAATAATATACAGGGTGTCCTGGTCGTAAAGCTTGATATAGCAAAAGACGGCACTCCAAAATTAAATGAATTTATAAGAAAACTTGGTTACGGATGTGAAGAGGAAGTTCAGAGGTTAATCAAAAAAATGCCGAAATGGAATCCTGCATCTTTAAATGGTAAACCTATAGATTTTGATTATACTCTCAGGGTTACTTTTAAACTTACAAGTTAATTTTAAAAGAAATTTCAACGGAACAGAATTTACTTTTTTATGATAAAAAAAGTATTTTAATTTTTATGGATATCCGTTTTAACCATAACACTTAGATCATCAGTCAATGACATATAAACCGTTAAAAACTAAGTTATTACTAATTACGAACATTCATTTTAATTTTAGATGATTTCTGATGCCCAACCAAAAACCACAGAACTAAAAAATGGAAAATAAGTTTTCAGTAAAATTGATACGACTTGCGGAATATGATCTGTCTGTAAGAGAAAAATTAATGGAACAAAACAGACTTGAAAAAGGTTATCATCCTGAAATGGAAAAAGTACACAGGAAAAATGCCGGGGAGCTGCGGAATATTATTTCTGAAATCGGGTTTCCTACCATCTCTAAAGTTGGCAGAGAAGCCAGTAATGCAGCCTGGCTGATCATTCAGCATTCTATAGGTGAACCTGAATTTATGAAAAACAGCTATAATCTGATGCTCGAAAGTGCGGACGACCTGGAGGCAAGAAATCTTGCATACCTTCTTGACAGAATTCTTTTTTTTCAGGGAAAACCTCAAAAGTACGGCACTCAGCTGAATGCCGACGGAACGATCTATCCTGTTATCCGGAAAACGAAATTAAATGAATTAAGACTGAAACATTACCTGCCTGCCCTCTCCGGCGAAGACATTGATAAGATTCCACCATCAGAAGCAATAGAACGCCTTGAAAATGAAAACCCTGATTATATTGAATGGAGAAAAAAAACAGGCTGGAAATAAAATATAACTCATCTGGATTATCCTAATCGAGCAGAACGATCCATCATTCCACAGCATTGGGTTCACAATTTACTTTAATCGCTTGATTGGAAAAATCATTTCTATGCATTCATCCGGAACCATCGTCTTTCTTTTGATATCTCTGATCTCTCACTTTCTAACGTCCAATACCATGTAATGCCGGGATTCAAATATTCACCAGGCTAAGGCCTGATAATTTATTCGAACTTATCTTTCGCATTGTCCGGCTGTTCAATTTGGATTATCCCGAAACAGAGTGATAAAACTGAATGTATTTATATCATCTAAATAATCAGGTTCAAAATGGCAATTCTATAATACTTTATAACTAATTCTGTCGAA
The DNA here is from genome assembly GCA_963526305.1 of uncultured Chryseobacterium sp. Classification (GTDB taxonomy): domain Bacteria; phylum Bacteroidota; class Bacteroidia; order Flavobacteriales; family Weeksellaceae; genus Chryseobacterium. The sequence continues at coordinate 119,957 of CAURNW010000009.1, forward strand.
AGCCTTTTCATTTTTTTAGAATCGCAGGCATAAACTGTTATTTCATAGTTTCCGGTCTGGAAAAAAGAAAATCCTCTTTAAACAGATTAGATTGGCTGAAACTAAATTAAAATCAATCTTATAATCTGTTTTCCATCGTTTCAGATAATTGCTTTTGCTCCAAATTTTTCCGGGTCCCAAACAACCTTCTTTATCAATAACACATCCACATATCATGACAATAGTAGCCTGCACTGATCTCCACTGATTGATTTTAATGGGATTTATTGATAACCTCTGGTTTTTAATCAGTCAATAAAAAATGCAGATTTCACCAATCACAATTAAAACAAAATTATAATTAATTAATGTTTTACGATAATTAATTATATATTTGCATTAACAATTAATTACAAAACATATGAATCAGAGCAAAAGCATTTCAAAAGTTCTCTATTATTTATGTATCTTACTATCGGCGGGCTATCTCATTACCTTTTTTTATTCGGCATTTTGTCTGATAACCGGTTTTGCCATTTCGCCGTACAAAGAGAATTTGTACCTGCATATTCATTATCCTCTTACAGAAAAAACATTTCTTATTATTGAAAACAATTATCCGTATATCGTCTTTTCATTTTTATTTGTTTTACTGACATACGGGCTGTTTTTCGGGCTGTCGGCAAAAGTGTTCAGAGTTTTTTTTCAGTCAAAATTATTTACTGCAAAAAACATTGCACAACTTAAAGCATTTTACATTTATAATATTTTCTTTCCTTTGCCCCTTGCCCTTACAGCAACCTTTTTTGTAGAAGTGGAAAGTATAATCTGGGGATTGGTGTTCATCCACTTCATGCTAGGAATTTTCTGTTTTTTCCTTGCCAATATTTTTAAACAGGGGCTACATTTGCAAAACGAACAAGACTTATTTATATAAAATGCCAATTATCGTCAACTTAGATATCATGCTTGCCAAGCGAAAAATGCAGAGTAAAGAATTGGCAGAGAAACTGGGAATTTCCCCTGTCAATCTTTCGATTCTTAAAACGGGAAAAGCTAAAGGTGTAAGATTTGACACCCTTGAAATGATCTGTCAAATTCTGGAATGCCAGCCGGGAGATATTTTAGAGTACAAAGCTCAATAATCAATATCTCAAAGAGCTTTTTTGATCTGGTTTTACATTAAAGCTTCCCATACTGTTTCTCTACATCCTCAAAAGCAATGGAAACGTTGCCAGGGATTCCTATGACCTAAATTCAACAATATGAATACTCTCTTTATCAACAACCTCAACCTTACCTACAACAATGGATTTCAGGCCATCAAAAACATTTCGATGGAAATCGGGAACGGAATGTTTGGTCTGTTAGGACCCAATGGAGCCGGAAAATCATCATTGATGAAAACCATTGTGGGTCTACAGAAACCCGATTCCGGCAATGTCACCTTCAATGGAACCGATGTTTCAGAGAATCCGGATTACATGAAACAAAATCTGGGATATCTTCCTCAGGATTTTGGCGTGTATCCTAAGGTTTCTGCCTACGATCTTTTACAGCACATTGCTATTTTGAAAGGTATTAAAGACAGGATTGACCGGAAAAAACAGATTTTAAACTTACTGGAAAAAGTGAATCTTTCTGATTTTAAAAATAAGGAAGTGCACACTTTTTCCGGAGGGATGAGACAGCGGTTTGGGGTCGCTCAGGCTTTACTGGGAAATCCTAAAATCATTATTGTAGATGAGCCTACCGCCGGTTTAGATCCTGAAGAACGAAACCGCTTCAATTCTTTGCTTAATGATATCAGCAGCGAGGTGATCGTCATTCTGTCAACACATCTGGTTGAAGATGTCCGTAACCTCTGTTCAAAATTGGCGATTATAAGTCAGGGACAACTATTCAGACAGGGCAATCCAAACCAACTGATTGCTGAGCTGGACCATAAAATATGGTCAAAGCCTATTGATGTGATTCAATTGGAAGAGTACCAGTCCCGTTACCGGATAATCAGTCAGCAACTGATTGAAAGAATACTTTATATCACTGCATTTTCAGAACAACAGCCTGAAGATTTCTCAGCAGTCACTCCGACACTGGAGCACGTTTACTTCCATACACTTTCCCAAAAATAATTACGATGAACGCTTTACTTTTATTTGAGGTCAAACGCAGTATCAGTCGCTGGCCCATCTATCTTATTACCTCAGTTTTGATCCTTGCAGGCGTTTTCTGCGGCAATCAGTTTAACCTCACGGTCGGGGAAGGAATTTACTTAAATTCACCTTACACTATTGGCTTCATGACAGGGATCCTGAGCCTGATTATCATCTTTCTTGCGATCATTTACGCAGGTCAGATCCTTTTCAGAGATTGGGATTCAAGATTTGACGTCCTTATTTTTTCATATCCTATTTCGAAAAGAGTTTATCTGCAGGGCAGGTTTCTAGCTTTTTTTCTTCAGACTTTTTTAAGTTTCATCTTTTTAATAACAGGTTTTGTGATCGGACAGAATTTTCGTGCAGGAAGTGAAATGCAGCCCTCTTTTAATTTTTTTCATTACCTGTACCCGCTCCTGGTTTTTGGCGGCACCAATTCTTTTTTGATATGCAGCTTTTTATTTTTTGTTTCATTCAGCACAAAGAAAAAGCTTCCTGTAGTTATCGGTGGACTGTTTCTTTATGTTGTCTATATGATCATTCTCATATTCTCCAATTCTCCGTTCATGTCAGGAAGTTTACCACAGTCACAGGAAGCTCAGCAATTATCAGCCTTAAGTGACCCATTTGGAATTTCAGCTTATTTTTTTGAAGCCAAGAACTTATCAGTAAGTCAAAAAAATGAGTTCCCAGTGCCATTTTCAGGATATTTTCTGATCAACAGAATGATCTTTTCAGTTGCTGCCTTATTGTTTTTACTTTTTTCCTACAGATTTTTTTCTTTCTCACCAATTGCCGTAAATAAAAACAGAAACAGGATCAGAAGCAATACAGCTCCGTCAGCCATGCCCTATAAAAATATTTCAGAAGGTTTTACGGCAACAACATCTTTATTTGACTTTAAAGCAGAGATCGAATCTGTATTATCATTCGCAAAAATCGACCTTATTTATCTGTTTAAAAGCATTATTATTATAGCTGCTTCTATCCTGCTGTTATTTTTTATAGGAATGGAAATGTATGCAGAAATTGAAAAAGGAATCCGCCTGCCTCAGAACTATGCAAGCTCGGGATTGATGTCTGTCGCTATCCTTGAAAATTTCTACTTTTTCGGTATACTGATCATGGTTTATTTTATCAATGATCTCTACTGGAGAAGTCATTCTTCAGGATTTTCACTCATTGAAAAAAGCAACTACTTCTTTACAAGTAAACTGACCGGTCATTTTCTTTCTGCCAGTATCCTGTTATTCTTTCTCAGTTCTCTGTTGATTATGGAGGGTGTAGCATTCCAGCTGGTATACGGCTATTTTCATATTGACTGGAATGCCTATGCAGGAGTCATTCTTTTTAATACTTTTCCGCTGATCATTTTCGCAGCTTTCATCTTATTGGTTAATGACAATATCAAAAACAGATTTGCTGCTCTTGGAGTGTCTGTACTTATCGCTTATACTTTGACAACGCCGGTCTCAAAAAAAATCATCGCTTATCCATTATTAAGAATTTTTTCAGATTACAGAGGTACTTACAGTGATTTTAACGGATATGGAATTTATGTGCAGTCTTTTGCGGAAAGACTTTTATTTGGAGCGGGCTTACTATCATTTCTGTGGCTGGTCAATGAATGGACCAAAACCAAAAAGCAGAATAGCAAAAAGATCATCATCTCCTTTATTTTGCTGGTTGCAGGAAGTTTTGCCGGACATCTTTTCATGAAAGATTATATCGCTGAAAACGAAGATGATAAAATTTTACAATCCGTCAGATACGAACAGAAATTCAAAAAGTATGAACAGCTTCCGCAGCCAATCGTTACGGATGTGGTGACGCAGATTCACCTTTATCCATCAGAAAATTCATATACGGTTGACGGAACCTATCAGTTAATCAATCAGACCGAAAAACCTGTTCAAAAAATTCTTATTAATTTTCATCATGACCTTAAGATAGAATCTGCTGTTTTCAGGACAGCTTCCGAATCAAAAAAAATTGATCAACATGTCAGTGAAATTTATTTAACAGATCCTTTAAAACCTGGAGAAAAAGCAAATCTTGATTTTAAAATTTCCTATCATTGGTTTGCTGTGAATGGTCACGACCCGTTTAACGCCATCATTGCAAACGGATCTTTTATGAGAATCAGCAGATACTTTCCTGCATTAGGTTATCAGAATAACAACGAGATTGACGATAAAAAGAAACGGGCAGAATTCAAGTTGCGGAAACAGCCGGAACTGAAAAGATCAGACGCTCCTGAAGTATTTAGAAAAGATTTTATTAATCTTGACATGACTGTTTCCACAGAAAAAGAACAGAGTGCTGTGGGAACCGGAGATTTAATTGACAGTTACAGTAAAAACAACAGGAATTATTTTCGGTATAAAGCTGGTAATATTCCGTTTCGGTTTGCCGTTTCTTCAGCAAAGTATCAGGTAAAAAGTATTGTTTACAAGGGAATAACGATCAACGTTCTTTATCATGAAAAGCATTCAGAAAATGTAGAACATCTGATTGAAAACGTAAAACGAACTTTGGATTACTGTACCCGTAATTTTGATAAGTACCCATACAAAACGGTAAACTTTGCAGAAGTTTCATCATTTACGCAAGGTTTTGCAGCAACTGCTTATCCTTCTGCGGTTTTCATGACGGAAGACCTGCTTTTCCATGCTAATATCCACGCAGATAAGCAACAGGATGTAATCAATGAACTTGCAGGGCATGAACTGTCTCATCTCTGGTGGGGAAACAGCAATATAGATCCTGATGACAGGGAAGGTGCAGTGATGCTCACAGAAACCTTAGCCATGTATACCGAAATGATGCTTTACAAAAAAATGCACGGCAGAAAAAAAATGATGGATAAAATACAGATGCACCAGCAGATTTATGACAGTGAAAAAGGGCTTTCACAAAATCAGCCACTCTGCAAAGTTAAAGCTGAAAATACTCATATTTCCTATTCCAAAGGTGCAGTTGCGATGGTCAGACTAAGTGATATCGTCGGTGAGGAAAAGGTGAATAAAGCACTCAGGAATTTTCTTTTAAATAATCAGTATCCCAAAAAACCATCTTCATCAGACCTGCTCAGAGAATTCTATGCAATAAGTCCTGATGAATCTGTACGGAAAAAAATCAAAGTTCTGTTTGAATCTGAATAGCTTACGACCTTCCCAATGTGGGAAGGCTTTATCAGTTTGAGAATAATATTTCAAAAATGAAATCTGACTATTTTTCATCTCTCCCTTTTTGTTTGTAATTTTGATTCTTTTATAAATTTACTCAATGTAAAAAAGTATATTGTGATCATGCTTGAACAGATTGGAATTTTCTCTGATGCCGAAATACAGTTATTCAAAAATAATATCTGCAAAAAATATCTGGATAAAAATCAGATACTAAGCAAAGAAGGAGATGTCTCAAGATCCCTGTTTTTTATCGAAAAAGGGGCTTTTTATCAATTTTACAAGGATGAAGATAATGAGAAAGAAATCATTACTGATCTTTACACAGAAAACGACTGGGTTTTCAACGCTGAAAGCCTGGCCGGTCAAATCCCCGCAAAGGTAACCATAAAGGCTTTTGAACATTCTGAAGTACTGGAGATCACTTTAGAAAAAATGCATGAGCTTATTTCGGTTTCCCAAAGATTCCTTCAGTTCAACAAACTGCTCATCACCAGTTCTAAACTGATTTTCTATGACCAAAATCTGACTCCGGCTGAAAAATACCACCATCTGCTTACTACAAAACCACAGCTTTTACAAATATTTCCTCTCACGATGATTGCCTCTTATCTAAAGATCAGGCCTGAAACTTTGAGCAGGATCAGGAGCCGAATCTCTTTTTGACTTCGATCAAGTGTATTATTGCAAGATTATTATCATTTTTGAATAAAAAAATATGATCACAGCAATCATCCCAAAACTTCCGATGCGCAACAAGGCGATCACCAGCAATTTTTATGTCCGGTTAGGATTTGAAACATCTGAAAATGATTATGAAGGCTATCTTATGGTAAAGATGAATGGCCTGGAAATTCATTTTTTTGAATTCAGGGATCTGATACCCGGCGAAAATTACGGTCAGATTTACATCCGAAGCTCTGACATCGCAACACTCTACCAATACTTTATTGAGAACAACATCAAGATTCATCCTGCAGGAAATCTGAATAAAAAAAGTTGGGGACAGACAGAATTCTCAGTTCTTGATCCTGATCATAATTTGATAACATTTGGCCAGGCTTCAGAATAAAACCCAAACTTGACGTCACTAAAAATGCTGTCAATTAGAAACTGAAATTTAATATAAGTGAAAATGTAAGAAGACAATTAACCCTGTTCATTGATGATCGGTACGCTAAGAAAATTGAGGAAATCAGAAAAAAATATAACCCTGTTCAGTTTAATCTGATCAGATCTCATGTGACGCTTTGTCGTGAAGATGAAATTGAAAATCTCAGTGAAGTCAAAAACAATCTGAAATCACTTAAGGCAAAACCGATTGTTATCAATTTTAAAAAAATCCTTCGGTTTTCCAATGGTAACGGAGTGATGATCCCTGCAGTTAACAACAATCTGCAGTATGATCATTTACGAGATCTTGTTTTGAAAGATCTCAATGTTAAACGACAATTTCCTCAGCCTCATATCACTTTATTACACCCCCGAAATTCCATCTGTACAGATGAGATTTTCAAAGAAATAAAAGAAGTTGTATTTCCGGCATCTATCTGTTTTGATAAAATTTCACTGATCGAACAGGTAGATTTTAGTACATGGAGAACAACAGCAACTTTTCAGCTGTGAATTCCAGAACACTATAATCTATTTAAGTACTTTGTATTGCATAGTATTGAAAAATAAATATATCTTTGTATAAAATATATACCAAGATGCAAAAATTAAGCTTACTGTATTTGATGATGATGCTTTCGATCTCCTCGTATGCACAAAATTTCGACCGGAAAACTGACAGCCTGATTCAGTCTGAATTCAGGGAACCAAACGGGCCGGGAGGAGCTTTTCTTGTCTCGCATAAAGGAAAGGCTGTTTATAAAAAGGCCTTTGGAATGGCAAATCTTGAACTGAATGTAAAACTGAATACGAATAGTGTTTTTCAGATTGGCTCTATGACGAAACAGTTTACTGCTGTAGCTATCCTCCTGCTGGAAGAGCAGGGAAAATTAAAAGTGAGTGATGCAGTTTCAAAATATATTCCTGCCTATCCCAATGGCAGTCATATCACAATTCAGCATCTTCTGACCCACAGCTCAGGAATCAGGGATTTTACAAAAATGAAAAACCTTTCAGATATTGCACAAAAGGAAATGACACCGGAACAGATGGTCGATTTTTTCAAAAATGAGCCGGTTGATTTCGCACCGGGAGAAAAATTTGACTATAACAATTCAGGTTATATTGTTCTGGGATATATTATTGAACTGACCTCAGGCGGAACCTATGAAGAATTTATTAAAAAAAATATTTTTGATAAGGTCGGAATGGCCCACTCTTACTATGCCAGTGACAGAAAAATAATCCCGGGAAGAGCATCTGGCTATCATAAGAAAAGCTACGGATATGTCAACAGAACTGTTATTAATTTCAGCGTCCCCTTTTCCTCAGGCTCATTAATGTCCACGCTCGATGATATGCTGCTGTGGCAGAATGCACTTACTAATGATTTACTTATAAGTTCAGAAAACAGATTAAAGGCTTTCACCAAGTATCAGCTGAATAACGGACAGGAAATAGAGTACGGTTTTGGCTGGCATCTGAAAAGCATCAGTGGAATTCCAACCCGTGAACACGGAGGCAGCATTTTTGGATTTAAATCGATGGCAGTCTATGTGCCCGGCGAGGATCTCTACATTTTAGGTTTCAGCAACTGTGACTGCAACTCTCCTACCCAGCTGGTAAAGGATATCACAAAATTAGCAGTAGAAAATCTTAAAAGTAAACAGAAATTGAGTCAGCAATATAGTGAAAGTCATTCATCAGCCTTAAAATAAATTTAAACACTCACTGTAAACGATTATCATTACTATCTTTGACCTTTTTTAATTTTAACCAATAACCAGTCAATCAAACTCAATTTAAAATGATCCATCTCCTTAAAAAACCGTTCACAGTAATTTTACTGTTTTTCTGTACCCTCTCCGTTTTCTCTCAGACAGACAGTATTGATCTGTTCATCCAAAATCAAATGCAGAAACGTAAAATTCCGGGACTGGAATTAGCAATTGTGAGGCATGGTAAAATCATCAAAACAGGCTACTACGGATTGGCCAACATTCAGGATTCTGTTGCAGTGAGTAATAGATCTGTATTTACCATCAATTCTATTACAAAAGCTTTTGTCGGTGTTGCCATACTTCAACTTGTGGAAGCAGGAAAATTACAGCTGGACGCACCGATTTCAGAATACCTGACTGATATCCCTGAAACCTGGAACAAGGTAAAAGTTCAGCAGCTTCTCTCCCATACATCCGGAATTCCTGATCTTGTAGATGAAGAAGAATCCGTTATGATTGCAGATAATTTTGACCTGGCCTGGAAAAAGGTCACAGCAATGCCTCATGATTTCAAACCTGGCGAAGAATTCAGATACAATCAAACCAATTACTACCTGCTCGGCCTGATCATCAATAAGCTGAGTGGAATGGCCTTTCAGGAATTCATTACCAAAGAGCAGTTGCAGAAGGTGGGGATGAGTAAGACAATCCGGTCAGGCTTTGGAGCAACAAAAGAACTGGTTCCCAATGCGGCGGACAGTTATCAGTTCTCGAAAGGCAAACTCAACAATATGTTTTTCTCATTTCCTTCCCCATTACAAACTGCTGCAGGAATGAGCTCTACCGCAAACGAACTCGCAAAATGGGTCATCGCCTTGCAGAATATGGAATTGCTGAAGCAAAAATCCAGCTTAGATGCACTTTGGAAGCCTGACGTCCTGAATAACGGAAAAACAGGTGGATTCAGCGGACTTCTTAATGGTTATGCTGCTGGCTGGCCTGTGATCGACAGAGCAGAACATCCCGCAGTGGCACCTGTAGGCGGTGGGCGCTCCGCTTTGTTTATCTATCCCCAAGATGATCTTTCCATCATCGTATTAACCAATTTATCAGGCGGATCTCCTGATGTGTTCATTGATGAACTGGCGGGACTGTTTATCCCTGATATGAAGGAAGCCAATGGTTTCGGAATGTCAGCTTCAGCGAAATCATTAAAGATGGTTTTAGATAAAAACGGATATCAAAATACCATCGGAGCAGTAAAAAAGCTGAGTTCAAAAAGTAAGGATTTTAAGCTGACCGAAAATGAAGTCAATACCTGGGGTTACAAACTGATTTCCCAGAAAAAAGTGAAAGATGCATTGGAATTATTCAAATTAAATGCATCACTTTACCCTTCAAGCGCTAATGCTTTTGACAGTCTGGGAGAAACTTATGCCGAACTTGGAGATAAAGCGCTGGCTGTTAAAAACTATGAAAAATCTTTTCAATTAAATCCGAAGAATAAGAATGCAGAGGAGCAGATTAAAATTCTAAAATCCGGTAAATAACTATACTCACTCCCATAAAGAAAATGGGATTATTTAAAGCAGTAAACATTCATAGAAAGTCTCCAAGAGTATTAAACTTTCTATGAATGTCTTTTTTTATTTGAAAATGACTCAGGTTACAATCAGTCTGTTATTTCAAAATTTTGAGATAATTTTGTATCAGAACTTCCTCCGGCCATTACTTTAAAAGTTCCGGGCTCCACTACAAATTCGTGACGATGATTATAAAATCCCAGTTCGGCATCACTAAGTGTAAAGCTTATCGTTCTGCTTTCCCCCGGTTTCAATTCTACAAGTTCGAAACCTTTAAGTTCTTTTACCGGTTTGATAACAGATGAAAATTCATCGTGGATATACAGCTGTACAACTTCTTTACCAACAAGGCTGCCTGTATTTTTAAGGTTTACACTTACCAGTACTTTCTCTCCTTTAGAAAAAGATTTCTTATTAATTTTAAGATCAGAATATTCAAAAGAAGTATAACTCAGGCCATGTCCGAAAGGATAGAGAGGTGTTTTTTCTACATCTGAATAATGACTCCAGAATACATTGTTATCTTTATCTGTAAATCTCCCGGTACTGTAATGGTTATAAGAAATAGGTACCTGACCTACATTTCTGGGAAACGTCATCGGTAATTTTCCGCTTGGATTGTAATCCCCGTAAAGAACCTGTGCAACAGCATTCCCTGTCTCTGTTCCCAAATGCCATGCTTCCACAATTGCGGGAATATGTTCAGCTGCCCATGGGATGGTAAGAGGTCTTCCGTTATTGAGAACCAAAACGATATTAGGATTGACTTTATAGATTTCTTCTAAAAATTCCTGCTGAAGCCCCGGCAGATCCAGATTGGTCCTGCTTCTTGCTTCGCCGGAACTGAAGCCATGTTCTCCTAAAACCATTATTACAACATCTGCTGCCTCAGCTGCTTTTCGGGCCGCTTCAAAGCCGCTTCTGTCTGTTGTATTGTACATAACTTCTGTGAGAAAACCAGGTTCTGTAGTTGTCAGTTCAAGTCCTTTTACATAATTCAGGATATTACCTTTATAATTCTTCATTCCTTCCAGAACCGAAACCGCAGTATTATTATCCGCAGCAATTCTCCAGCTTCCTAAGGGAGAGTTTTTGCTCTCCGCCAAAGATCCCAGCAATGCAATTTTTTGCCCTGATTTTTTCAGTGGTAACAGGTTTTTATCATTCTTCAGCAAAACGACAGATTTTTTCGCCATATCCAGGACAGCATCTCTGTTGGCTTGACTACCTATGACTTCTTTTTCACGCTTTTCATCAAGAAAACGATAAGGATCATCAAATAGGCCCAACTCATATTTTACCCTCAAAATCCTGCGGACTGCATCATCAACATAGTCCTGTTTTACTTTTCCCTGTTTTACCAGATCAATTAAATAAGGAAGATAGATTCCGCCTTCCATATCCATATCAGTTCCTGCTTCTACAGCAGATTTTGCTGCAGCATTTTCATTTTTTGAAAATCCCCAGGGAATCATTTCCCTGATAGAAGCCCAATCTGAAATTACAAATCCTGAGAATCCCCATTTATTTTTCAGAACATCCCTCAAAAGATACTGATCTCCCGAAGCCGGGATCCCGTTGATCGTGTTAAATGATGTCATAACACTTCTCAATCCTGCATCCACAGCAGATTTGAAAGGTGGAAGTACCTGATTGTACAGTGTGTTGAAACCTATTTCTGAAGCATTATATTCCAGCGCTGCATCAACAAAACCATAGGCCGCAAAATGTTTTGCAGTTGCTGCGATTCTCAGAGGCGATCTGAAAGTATTGTCTCCCTGAAAACCCTTTACCCTGGCTACAGCCACCTTGCTGCCAAGATATGGATCTTCACCTGCACCTTCCATCACCCTGCCCCATCTTGCATCCCTGGAAATATCCATCATAGGTCCGAAAGTCCAGTTGATTCCTGAGGCGGCTGCCTCGGAGGCAGCAGTTTCCGCTGACTTTTCGATGGCCTTCAAATCCCAGCTTGCCGCTTCTGCCAAAGGGATCGGACTTATGGTTTTATATCCGTGAATAACATCAAATCCGATGATAAGAGGAATTCCAAGCCTGGTCTGTTCTACGGCAATTTTCTGTAAAGACCTTACTTCTTTCACCCCGCGTACCGTAAGCATTGAGCCGACCAATCCTTTTTTTATGTTTTCGTATTTCTTCTCAGCAGTTCCTCCAACCGGAGCGGGACCTGTAACGTCCCAAAATCCATTATACTGATTCATCTGTCCTACTTTTTCTTCCAAAGTCATTTTAGACATTAATGCATCAATTTTTTTTTCGATTTCGGGGTTCAGCTTTTGCTGAGCATTGATCGTCGTAGCAGTCATTACACTTATTATAGTTAGGGTGAAAAATTGGGTTATTTTCATTGTATTTATTTAAAAAACCTTCCGGTCTGTATATTATTTTTCGCTGTTAAAAACAGAGGCAGGTAATCCTGACTGGTTGAATAAGTCCGGAAATGCGCTATTACTCCAATTATATCGTACAAAAGCAGGATTTTTCACGTCCTTTGCTTCTACAATGATTTGATTTCCTTTAATTTCCGCTTTTGCTTTTACATAATTTTTATCAGTTCCGGCAATTTCAAACTGGTCAGAAGTCTTATTTTTAAAATGCAGCCCATCAGCAAACTCCAATGTTAAAAAAGCTTTATTCCCTTTAAATTCAACCGATGTCCAAATCGGAAAACTGGCGGGAATATTTTTTTTATAAACGTCTTTCAGCACAAGATTGGCAAGCCTGAGACCAACCGGTTTTTTATCCTTAGGGTGAATATCATCCGTCATAGAGTAATCCGAAATCACAACCAAACCTGAATGCTGAACACTTTGAGAAACTTTTCTCTGGATATTTTTGATTTGTGCTGTTGTGTCACCCCATCCTTTGTACGATGCCAGCTGGATAATATAAAAAGGAAATTCATATCCCCTGTTTTTTCTCCACGAACTTATCAGTGAGGTCAGAAGTTTTTCGTAAGAGCCGGGATTTCCAGTATTGGTCTCGCCCTGGTACCAGGCAGCTCCTGCAATTTTAAAATCATTGAAAGGCGCAATCATCGCATTATATGCAGCAGCAATTCTGGTGGGATAATATTCATTTTCTGAAGACTGTATGGTTTTAAAACTTTCTGACAAATCAGGTTCCTGTTCAAAAATATTTTTAGGCACCCAGATCTCTGCAGCACTTCCACCCCACGCAGAGCAGATAATACCAACCGGAATCCCCCCTAATTCCTGCTGCAGTTTTTGGGCGAAAAAGTAGCCGACTGCACTGAAATTTTTAGCAGTATCCGGTGTACAGATATTCCAATTTCCGATGACCTCTTTTTGTGGAAAATCCGCAGAAGATTTTCTGACGGTAAACAGACGAATATCGGGATAGTCTGCTTTCTGCATTTCAGCATCACCGTCTTTGATTCCCCAGGCGGCACTCATTTCCATATTGGACTGCCCGGACATCAGCCAGACTTCTCCCAACATTACATTTTTGAAAACCACTTCGTTGTACCCTTTCAGGGAAACCGTATAAGGACCTCCTTCTTTTGGTGTTTTAAAAGTAATTTTAAAGGTGGCATCACTTGAAGCTTTCACTTTATATTCTTTATCCAGAAAATCTGCCTTCAGTGTGATTTCTTCTTTTGGGTCAGCATTTCCCCAAATGGTTACTTCTGCGTTGCGCTGCAGTACCATATCATTTGAAAAAATAGCCGGTAAATGGATATTCGCAAAGGAAAATCCTGTAATGAACAACAATAGAATATTAAAAGTGGGTCTCATTTTACAGTCTTAATGATTAAGTAAATTTTTATAAAAAGGAAAAAGCAGGTCTGCCATTTTTTTGTCGTCTGATGAACTTGGATGATAGCCACAACCTTCAGGTTTCATCTCCGGGAATTCAAAAATTTCGATGGGTTTGTGCTGCTTATCGTTTTTAAAAAAATCTTTTATTTCCTGCAGACATTCTAATAAAAGTCTGTTTCTGTCACCTCCCAACATCGGGCTATTGAGTAATGCAATTCTGGTATTCGGATATCTTTTATAGGTTTTCTGAATAAATTCTATATAATTTCCAATAAATTTATTTTTATTGAAAGGCAATCTTGCTTTCTTACCATCACCTTCAGACAAATCATTTGTTCCAAGACAGATACTTACCAGATCCGGTTGATAATCATTTTCAAATTTTTCCGGATTGTCTTTTCTTAAATATAAATAAGGGTAAACCTCCGGCAAAATGCTTTCTTCTGCCTGTTCAGAATTCCAATTGCGGTACATCCCATATCCTGAAACTGAACTCAATAGAAAATCTGTTCCCAACATTCTGGAAACCACGGGTCCGTAAGCAAGATAGGCGTTGTGCTGGTCAAACCACTGTCCTTGTCCGCAAGGAAGTCCTGATTCATCATTTCCAAATCCACAGGTAATCGAATCACCAATGAATTCTATTTTTTTTCTTGAAATTAATTGATAAGGAAGTGCATCAATTCCTGAAACATCAACCACGAGTTCGCCCATTGCGGCTTCGGTAGCTTTAAATATTTTTATCGTATGGATCGATTTTGTTTTATCCGAAACATGAAAGGTAAACGTTTTGAAATCATTATTATCCACTTTAAATCGTCCTGCATATTTTCCGTCGAGCTCTACAGAAAAATAGTTGTAATAACCTTGGAATGGATTATTTTTTAGCTTGACACTTACAGAGTTTTCTTTGAACTGAAACTCTACCGATGAGCCGGGACCAGAAAGTTTGGCTGTTGTGTTGGAGGTTTTTTCTACACGTCCTTTCCATACAAATGTGGGAATGTATTCACCTCTTTGATTAAACTGTCTTATATATTCTCTAGTTTTGATACCTGATTCATTTAGATCTGAAATCTTCCAGTTTCCTGTAGATGAAGCTGATGGAAGAAGCATCGAGCACGTTTCTTTTTTGTCTGAAACCGACCAGGTAATCCAGCTTAATTTTCGCTTCTCCATCCAGTCAAAATATTTCTGCCATTCCTGATAATCAAATTTTCCGTCACCTGTTGCTTCCATTCCTGCAGATTCTGAAATAAATACCGGTATGCCAGCATCAATCGCATGATCAGTTCTATCACGCAGTTCAGATTTGTGCGTACCCGCGTAGAAATGCATGGTGTACATTACATTAGAAACATTTCTGATCGGATTCTTCTGTACCAAATCCAGCCTCTGGTCCCATTCAGGGCACCCTACTAAAATGATGTTATCAGGATCATTTTTACGAATTGTTTTAATGATGTGTTCAGCATAATCTTTGACCTCTTCCCATGATTGTTTTTCAGGTTCGTTGAAGATTTCGTAGATCACATTGGGATGTTTTCCATATTTTCTTGAAACCTTATCAAAGAATTTTTCAGCCTCATCAGTATGAATTTTATGAGCGTGCCAGTCAATGATCACGTAAATGCCTTCTTTGATTGCGGCATCTATAACGGTTTCTATGCTTTTGTAATTTTTTTCAGGATTTTGGAGATAGGCTCCATCGGGGTCAATACCTAATGCTGCACGTACGACATTTACATGCCAATCGTTTTTTAACCATTTTACAGTACCCTCTGTGTAGAATCTGGAATGCCAATTGTTCCAGCCAAAGCTCGTTCCTACCAATCTAACGGGTTTTCCTTTCTGATCAGACAGCTGGGTTCCGATCACTTGTAACGGTCCCATTTCTTTGACAGGATTTTGCGCAAAACCGAAAGAAAAAATGAAAACAGTATAGAGTAAAATTATTTTTGAAAATTTCATAATAGTAGATTTTGTTTTTCAGATCTGACCGATTGATAAAATGTAATTTATAAGTTTGCTACGGCAGAGTTATACTAAACAGTGTAAAATCAGTTGATTTTTTTAAAAACAACTTTTTAGAAAGGATAAAACTGACAAAAACATTATTGATAAAGTTTCATTTTCCGGGCATCCTTCTCAAACCAGTTTTTCTTGTCTTTACAGAATTTTACAAAATCTTTTTCTGCGGGATGCCCTTTGAACGGAAGATAATATTCCACTTCACTGTTACCGGGTTTAAAGCCTGCATTTCTCCAAAATAAAACATAAGAAAAACGGTGTCTGTCAAATACAGGTTTTAGAATTTGGGTAAACCACTGCGAATCCGGAATCTGATTATATCCCAGTTCTCCGACCGCTGAAATTTTATGGTGCTGAGCCGCTGCCTTATTCATTGCTGAAATTAGGGTGTCCAGCTGCTGAGCAAACTGTTTGCCTCGATCTGCAGAACCCCGTTGATAAGCATCAAAAGACAGTATATCAGCATAATTATCTCCGGGATATCTTGTAAGAAATTCTTCCGGTGTCCCATATTCTACACTTGTATTGTAACAAAGTATGAGGTTATGAATGTTCTTTTGTTTTCTGAGATAATCTGTCGAAAACCTGAAAAGCTCTTTATATTCTTCATCTGATGCGGATTTTACCCCCCACCAAAACCAGGTTCCTGTGTGTTCGTGAAAAGGTCTCCAGATAATGGGGATTGCTTCACCCTTCTCACCTTTGAGATCCTGTAAAAATGCTGCAATTCTGTCTAAGTAATCAACAAATATTTTATGTTTTTCACCATTGGGCAAAATACTTTTTATTGAAGTATTTGTGTTATCCCACGCATTTTTACCGGTTATCGGATTATTGGCATGCCAGCTTACTGTAATAATACCTCCCCGTTGGTAGGCATCTTTTATGAACTGTTTCATTTTATCAAACGGGACACCGTCAAGATTTTTATCTTTACCAAGCTCCAAATCTCCCAATTCCCAACCGTAAACAGCCGGATAATCCTTTACCACGTCTTTTACATCACTTCTTCCTTCCTGATATTTCCAGTAAACGCCATAAGCCAGATCATCCTGATGCCCAACGAAATAACCTTTTTGCTGAGCTTTAACCAGATTACTGTAAAGATTGACCGTTTCAGGAGTAGCTTTCTGATCAGACAGTTGATATTGTGCACTTAAAAATGACATTAAACTGACAGAAATGATGGTATAAATATTCTTCATGTTTTACTACTGATCTCTATTATTCTAAAATATCTTTCTATTCTTCTGTATTCAGACTGTTGATTCTTCATTTAGCTTTAACCAGTCTGAACATCAAAACATCTTTTGGCGGAACAACCGCTTCCAATGTTTTTTTTGTGGTTCCTGATTCTTTTTGTTTCCAGAGATCAACGATCTTATAATTCATTGAAACGGCATCAAATGTTTTTTTTGAAACTTCTTCATCTGTAAAAGTATTATTCTTCCAGTCGAAAGATATTTTTTTAGCTGTTTTATCCCTGTTCAGGAATACAACAGCCCAGTCTTCATTCTCCAGCGGTTTAAACCAGATTTCAAATTCGCCTTCGTCTCTGTACTTTAAAGCCTGAACTCCCAATCTGTCCTGATTGATGGCAACGACATTTTTATTGGTAAGGACATTTTTAGTTTCTTCAGTCATGTTTCTCAAATCGTTTCCGGCGATAAGAGGAGCCGCCAGCATTGCCCACATTGAAAAATGTGCACGGTCCTCGTTTGATGTCAGGGCACCATTTCCGATTTCAAGCATATCAGGATCGTTCCAGTGTCCCGGTCCTGCATACTTTCGAAGCCCCTCCTGCTTATCAAGAATCTGCATCGTTCCGAATGCCTTCCAGCTCCCATGATCTTTTACACAGTCGAAACAGTTGTAAATATCCCCGGTTGTTCTCCAGAGGTGTCCTATATTCTTTCCCCAGCTCCATGGCTGATTATCTCCCCACTCACAAATACTGAGCACAACAGGGCGGCCTGCTTTTTTCAGGGCTGCAGTCATGGTCTTGTAAGCACCTTCCGCTTTCAGGCTTTCGGTATTGCACCAATCATATTTTAAATAATCAATGCCCCAATCTGCGTATGTTTTAGCATCCTGAAATTCGTATCCCCTGCTTCCCGGTCTTCCTCCACAGGTTTGAGAGCCTGCATCTGAATAAATCCCCATCTTTAATCCTTTAGAATGGATATAGTCTGCCAGAGCCTTCATCCCGGACGGAAAACGTTTAGGATCCGGGTGTATAAAACCATTTTCATCCCGGTATCCATGCCAGCAGTCATCAATATTGATATAGGTATAACCTGCATCTTTCATTCCTGAGGATACCATTGCATCCGCTGTTTCTCTGATCAGGTTTTCATCAACATTACACGAAAATTTATTCCATGAATTCCAACCCATAGGCGGGGTTGGCGCCAGATCAGGATATTTGGTATAATCCTGAACATAATTATTCCCCTGAGCATAAAAATGCAGACTCAGGCCGATCAGAAAGATTGATAATGAAGTTTTCATTTTTTATTTTTTTTTGGTCTTATTTTCTGATTCGAAAATAAGATCATTTAAAAACGATCGTTTATGCTCTGTTGTAGTCGTCCTCTATTCTGACGATATCATCTTCACCGAAATACGTTCCATACTGTACCTCTATGAACACTACCGGCTCAGAAGTCTTATTTTCAATTCTGTGTTGTGCTCCCTGCGGAATTTCAGCAACCTCGCCTGTTTTGTAATCTCTTATAGAATCATCGATCGTAATCGTTGCCACACCCGATACAATTGTCCAGACTTCCCCTCTTTTATGATGATACTGCAATGAAAGTCTTCCTCCGGGATTTACCTGAATTTTTTTTACTTTATGAGTATCTGCATCCTGTAATACCCAATATTCTCCCCATGGTCTGATATCGTGTTCCATAATTTTTTTTGTTAATTATATTTTATTTTAATTCTCTCTTGAATATCTGTTATTTGTAAAGATGTTTAATTTAGCGCAAAGTGATACAAAGAATTTTTACAATTTAACTGTTTTTCAAGTATACAAAGGCGTAAACTTAACAGTGAAATATAAAGTTTTTTCAGTTATAACAAATTGCAGACGATCAGAAAATTCTCTTTACTTAAATTTTACCTGAACATCATCAACATACATTATTCCAGTCGCCTCGCTTAGAGCCAGCATAATTCTGTACTTTTTAGATCCCTGAGGGATTTCCAGGGTTTTTGAAAATTTTCGCCAGTCTTTTGTATCAGAGATCATAAAAACAGACTGATCCTGAGACGTTTTATCAGTTCCGTCAGCAGTAAACTCCACGATCATCACCCCTTTATTCCATTCGTTTTTACCGGGTTTCAGATCTTTGGTTTTTGCAAAGGCAGAAACTTCAATACTTCCGGCACCGACAGGAATATCAGCAGTCTGATCTGCTCCCGTCCATACAGGATTTTGAGAAGACAGTTTCAGACTTTTCTGACCTTCATATTTTTCGTCACCCACAATTTCGGTACTTCCTCTCCATCCCTGTGCACCGGTTTCAAAATTTCCGTTCATCAGTTTTACAACTTCTGCAGGAGTATCGTCGGAAATGACTTTAACCTGATTTTTTCGGGTTTCTGCTTCTGTGATCCTGTTATAATCTTCCTGAGACAGAGGCGTTATCTTAATTTCATCAAAGATAAAGCTTCCTGTACATTCAGATAATGCTAGCATCAGTCTTCCCGAACGGTCTTTATTGAGAGGAATCACTTTTTTCACCAGCTGCCATTGTGTAGTTCCCTCCAATTCTGCAATATTTTCATTTTTGCCATTTAATTCGACAACCATCACCGCTTTGTTCCAGTTGTTTTTTCCTTTTTCTACACCGTCCGCCTTCAGCCATGCAGAAACCTCTAACGCTGCTGTGTTTTTCGGGATATTAAAATTCTGATCTAGCCCTTTCCACTGTGGAGAAGTAAATTCAAAAATGCTGCCCGCTTTGTCTCCCGCTTTTTTTGTGTAAGGATTGATATTAAGTATATTTTCTCCATTCCAAAACTCTGCATCTGATTCGAACCCTCCGTTTCTGATAAGGTTTTTCTGTCCGTAAGAACCGACTGCAGAAGCGGTCAATATAATCAAAATGATCTTTTTCATCTTAGTATTTTAAGGTAACGTATATAAGGAAGTAGTGGTAATATCTTTCTGTAATGCAATTTTTGCCTGTTGGCTAAAGCTTTTGAAATCTGCTGAAAATGGTGTGGCTGGTGTTGGCAGGTAATAGGTATCACCATTATTTGACCAAAAAACAGCGTATGCAATTTTTATATTATTATTAGTTATAGAAGGATAAACAAGTGATGTAAAATGATTCAGAACTCTCGGTGCGGAATTTTTATTAGAGTATCCTGTTTCTGTGAGCGCCGCAATTTTATTTTTCTGAACTGCCAGATCTGAAATCATCTTAAGTTTATTATTGGCATCGGTTACCCCACTGGTACTCTGTGCAGTAAAATCAGAGTAATTGTCCATTCCTAAAATATCGGCATATTCATCTCCCGGATAGCGCTGAAGATATAATGCAGAACCGGAATAGGAAGTGTCGGGAGAATATGCATACAAAAGATGATGGATATTTTTTGTATCACGCAGATAATTCACGGTAAATTTCCATACCTGCTTATATTCATCAGCTGTGCAGTAATTTGCTCCCCACCAAAACCAGTTGCCATCCAGCTCATGAAAAGGGCGGAATATGACCGGAATATTTTTACCGTCATTTCCTTTCAGCTGACTCAAAACCGAGGCCAGCTTATCTAATTTAAGCTTGTACCAATTGTGATTGCTTCCTCCGGGAATAATGCTTTTAAAAGCATTCTGTTTTTGAAAATCACTCATTTCCGAGGTATAAAAAGACTCCTGATTAAAAGGCTCTCGCAAATGCCAGCAAAAAGTGACTGCCATTCCTCTGTTGTAAGCCTCTTTGACTGCGGAAATTAATTTTTGTTCCTGCTGATAATACCAGTTGCTGCTGTTTTCCTGATAATTTTTATCGGTAATGAACATAAAATCAAGTCCTATCATTGCAGGATCCGAACCTGTCGTTTTTTTAACGTCAGACATATTGCTGTCATTTTGATAATAGGAGTAAAATGCATCCTGATGCCCGATTAAAATTTTATTCCCCGAATTTTTATGAAGGTTATAGAATAATGCCGAGGTTTCTGCAGTAGCATTTTTATCAACCAAAAATGACCTCACATTTTGTACTGTAATTCCATTTTCAGGATTTTGAACAATAGAATTTACTGTACTGTTTTCGGATTCATTATTACCTGAACACGAAAACAACACAAAAATAACCATCCCGAAGAACATACAGTATTTTTTAATCATTTCTTATCTTTTAAAACATTTTTGAGAATCATTCCGTAACAGGGTAATGAAATTTATTTTTAAAAAAAAACATTTATTATCTTCATATTTTCAGCTTACTTACAATTATTTTAATCTTCGGATTACTTCAAGACAGGCTCTTCCGTTATGATATGGACATTTCCAAAAACCTGTTTTGTCTTTTTGCATCTTTTGATAATTTTGATCAACTCCCCAGAACCATTCTCCGTTTTCATGGTCGATAATATATTCATTAACAAAAGCCCAGTTTTTGTATACAGTGTTCATGTAATCGTTATTTCCTGTAAGCTGGTAAGCGTTTATAAATCCAATCCAGAGTTCTGCCTGCGGCCACCAGTGTTTTTCGGCCACCAGATAATTTTCCTGAGGATCATATTCGTACCAGAGTCCTCCATCTTTGTCTAATCCTTCACAGGTCACATCGGTCATTTTCACAGCGTAATGCCTGAATTTTCTGATTAATCCTTCATCTTCAGAAACTTCTGCACACCATTGTAATAACCATGCTGCTTCGATATCATGTCCGTAAGAGACAACATCTTTTTTCTCATTCCAGTTTTCATCGAAAAACAGTTTGAGATGCCAGTTTTCCTTATCAATAAAATACTGATCGATTGTCTGCAGAATCCCTATGATATTCTTCTTCAAATCCTGGTCCTCCCAAACAGTATAAAGATTGGCAAATGCCTCTGCGATATGGAGATGTGTATTCATTGTTTTCTTCTCGTTGGCATCTTTATTACTGAGCCTTACATCTTCGATCTCTATCCAGTCTTTGGTGTATGCTTCGAAATATCCTTTTTTATTCCTGTCAAAACTATGCCTCTGAATGCTTTGATATAAGGTAATGGCCAGATCTAATGACTCTCTGTTTTCAGAAATTTTATAGAATTCACTCAATCCGTAAATCACGAATGCTAAAGCATAAACCTGATTTTTGGTATCTTTCGGTGTACCGTCTGCATTGATGCTCCAATAAATTCCGTTCTGAACAGGATTATAAAACTTCATTTTAATTTCTTCAAATGCTGTTTCTGCAATTTTCAGATGTTCAGGGTTTTGGGTAACAGGATATGCTGCAGAGAATGTCCACAAGATCCTTCCATACATGACCGAACCTTTTTCAGCTTCCGGATTTTTCTTTTCATTAAAATCAATTTCTCCGATGAATCCTCCATTGATCCCATCGATTGTATTTTGAGCCCAATAATCAAGAATGTGAACAAGTTCTTTTTCTACTTCTGTGATGAATGCTGATGAAGACATTTTTTATTTTTAGAATTAAATCTGAGAAAATGTACTGTTATGATTTTTGAGGCATAACAGTACAAGCACAAATAATGAAAAAATTATTTTACAAAATTATTCTCCAGGATGCCGATGATGGTCTGCACCGATTCATAGGAGGTTAATTTATCTTCCGGTGTATTGATACAATAATCCAGTAACTGATCTACAGAAGAAACTGCAACGTGCATTCTGGTGTCTGAAGAAGCATAATAAATAAAAACTTTCCCATCTTCATCGGCAATCCATCCATTGGTAAATAAAACATTGGAAACATCTCCGATTCTTTCAATACCTTCAGGAGCCATAAAGTAACCGGCAGGTTTGTAAATTACTTTTCCAAGTTCATTAAGATCAGTCATAAACATATACAAAATGTAGCGCAAACCGGCTGCTGTATTTCGAACGCCGTGAGCGAGATGAAGCCATCCCTTTTCAGTTTTGATAGGGGCAGGTCCCAAACCGTTTTTGAGCTCATAAACCGTGTGATATGTTTTTCCGTAAATGATTGCTTCATCCAGAACAATAGGGTTTGTCATATCTTCAACGTATCCCAGGCCGATTCCCCCTCCGTTTCCTACATCAATAAAACCATCCTGAGGACGGGTGTACAATGCATATTTTCCGTCAACAAATTCCGGATGGATCACCACATTTCTCTGTTGTCCTGTATTCGAAACCAGGTCCGGCAGCCTTTCCCAGTCAAGCAGATCTTTAGTTCTTACAATCCCTGCGTTGGCGATCGCAATGCTGGTATCCCCTTTCGGCGAATCCGGATCTTTTCGTTCTGTACAGAAAATACCGTAAACATAGCCATCCTCATGCTGAACGAGGCGCATATCGTATACATTTGTGTCAGGGTTTCCCTCTATCTGGGGAATAACAATTGGTTTTTCCCAGAATCTGAAATGATCGGTTCCGTTCGGAGATTCCGCAATTGCAAAGAAAGATTTTCTGTCGTACCCTTCCACTCTTACAGCAAGCAGGTATTTATCCTGCCACTTTATCGCACCGGCATTGAAAGCTGCATTGATCCCGAACCGTTCCATTAAGAAAGGGTTTTTTTCTGAATCAAAATCATAACGCCACTCCAGAGGTGCATGCGCAGCAGTTACCACAGGATTTTTATATCTCGTGAAAATACCATTCCCGGCTTCCTGAGCGGGTGAATTTTCTTTTGTAATCAAATTTTCAAATTCTTCCTTTACTGCATTCAAGCGTGTCGTGAATAAATCGCTCATTGTACTTCTGTTTTTTGTTATTATTGAAATTATTTTAAACTGCTCCTTCGGAGTCTGTAGTATTTTCTTTTTCAGAGAGTCTTCTTTCGTTTAATTCTCCGGTGATGTTTTTCAATTTTTCTTCACTCAAGGGATAGATGGAAATAAACAGCATTGATATGCCCGCTCCCACTGCCGGTAAAATACTCAACATCAACCTGATGCCTGTTTGTGCAGATTCTGATTGTACGATATTGGCCTGAAATCCGAAGTACGCCAAAAGCCATCCTGTTGCTGCACCCCCTAAAGCCCAGCCTAATTTTTGGGACATTGAGGAAGCAGAAAAAACCAAACCTGTTGCCCTTCTCCCCTGTTTCCATTCTGAATAGTCTGCCGTGTCTGCATACATTGACCATAAAAGAGGGAAGATACAGCCTGCACATATACTGATAAAAAACTGGAATATTAAAATAAGGATAACTTCATTTTTTGTAAGAAAATAAAAAGCAACACTCAGGACAGCAGCCAGGAACATGGCCCCGAAAAATGTTTTTTTCTTCCCAATCCTGTTGGCTAGCGGAGTAGCTAAAACAACTCCGATAATATTCGCAGCCTGCCCTAAAACCAGATAAATCGTGAGATAAGACATCCCTGTTCCCAATCCAAAAATCGAGAAAGTCTCCTGATCAGTTTTATTTAAAAAGTATTTAAAATAATAGATAGCTCCACCGTCCCTGATGGTATTGAAAAGCAATGTTGCTACGCCGGCTCCCAAAAGGATCCACCAGGGTTTATTTGCCAGAAGATCATTGATATCTTCTTTCAATGATGACTGTTCTTCTTTAATGGGTTTAATTCTTTCACGGGTCCAGGCAAAACATCCCCAAAACAGCAGTGTCGTAATACCTCCGAAAATAATGATGGTATAAAACCATCCGTTAGATGAAGTAAGTGTACCATCTCCAAAATATTTTACCAATGGCTCAATAAGCCATAATGCAATGAGGCTACCCCCGAAAGCAAATACCATACGGTAAGATGCCAGTGTTGTCCTTTCTTTTCCGTCTGAAGACATCACTCCGAGTAAAGAAGCATAGGGTACATTAATCAGAGAATATACCATCATCATTAATGAATAGGTCACGTAAGCATAAATGAGTTTTCCGTCATGGTCAAAATCCGGGGTGTAAAAAGTAAACACTCCGATAATCGCAAAAGGAACAGCTACCCAAAGAAGAAAAGGCCTGAATTTCCCCCATTTTGTATCCACTCTGTCTGAATATATACCGACGAAAGGATCAAAAAAGGAATCCCAGACTTTAGTGATCAAAAACATCGTTCCTACAGCAGCTGCAGTTAATCCAAAAACATCGGTGTAGAAAAAAAGCAGATACATACTGAAGATTTTCCAGAACATCGAAGATGCGGCATCTCCGAATCCATAGGCAATTTTTTCTTTTATTTTTATTTTCTCGAGATTCATACTTTTATTTTTCTATACATTGATTACCCAACGGTCGGACCTGTTCGGTTCTGTTATATTTTATATCATTATATTACTTAACAAGTATCCAGTGAACTGATCATCATTTATTGATTGTTGATTTTAAAAATAACATTCCTTTCAGCTACTTATATATGTTTTCTGTTTTAATATCCTTCAGGAAGAGTGTTTTTTCAAGGTTATAAAAATCTTTAAAATCCTGTTCGTTCGGATGTCCTTTATAAGGTACATAGTAATGCATTTTATTTTCGTGAGTCAATCCGTGATTTCTCCATGCTAAAATGTAAGAAATTTTATAATCTCCGACCGCATCCATTAAAGTCCGGGTCCAGAATTTATTGTAAGGAATCTGTTCGTAGCCGGTTTCTGCCAGTGCAGGAATTTTGTGATGTTCTTTTGCGATTTCGTTCATTATTGAAAACTGCTTCCTTGCATTTTCTACAAAAGATCTGTCTTGCACAGGATTATTCATCAGGTAGATATCAAAGCTTATCATATCCACATATCCGTCTCCGGGATACGCTTCCATAAACTCTTCTCTGCTTTTGAAATCAGATGTATTGTAAACCCAGATCAGATTGTGAACTTTTTTCTCTTTGGTTAGATAATCATAGGTAAATTTCCACAGCTGCTTATATTCTTCCGGTGAGCAGTTTCCTTTGCCCCACCAAAACCAGTTTCCGGTAAGTTCATGATAAGGACGGAAAAGAACAGGAACCAGCTTTCTGTCTTTCCCCCTGATACTTGATAAATAACCTGAAATTCTGTCGAGCCAGGATTTATAGAGATTATGCTTTTCACCATTTGGTAAAATAGTTTTAACGCTTTCTTTCGTATTGTCCCAGGCATCTTTTCCGGTTTTAGGATTGGAAGTGTGCCAGCTTACCGTATTGATCCCGCCTTTATCATAAACCTCTTCCATCATTTTTTTCATTTCCTGAAAACTGAAAATATCAATAGCACCTTTACCATCCAGTTCCATATTCATGATATCCCATCCAAAAACAGCAGGATAATCTCCGGCAGTTTCCAAAACATCACTCCTGTCTTTCTGCATTCTCCAGTTTACACCATAGGCAAGATCATCCTGATGACCAAACATAACACCTCTGTCAAGAATCTTCCAAAGATTCTGATATAGATTTTGAGTTTCCTGAGTTGCATTTTTATCCGACAATGCAATCTGATGCTGTGCAGGAAAAAAAGCTACCCAAAAAATGAGAGTGAAAAAATATATTTGATGAAACAAATTCATTGTTATGTATTTACAATATTTCAATACAGATTTTTAGTTATTGATTTTAAACCCGACATATATCAGTTTACGGTTTAGAATATTTTATAATAGTCTCCCATGTTGACTGATCAGAACTGAAAACTCCATTCAGCCCCTGCTCTTCCATCGGAGGATCACCCATGTATTCATCTCCCTTTTTCCAGTAGATTTGTCCCGGAATTGGTTTTGAAAATCCGTTGAAAGACCAGAAAGCACATCCGGCCAGGCTTCCTTTCCTATTCTTATTATTTTCCCAAAGTCTGAGGACAGCATCATAATACCGGTCTCGTAATTTTGTGGAGCTGTTGATATCATAAGAATGATGGTCTCTGGGGAAGCCAAATTCTTCAAGTACCAATGGTTTTTTGAGCTCGTCAGCAATTTTGATGTGGCTTTCAATATAATTTAAGGACTTATATTTTGCATTTTCAAATCCTGCTTCCATTTTATCTTTTTCAAACCATCCCCAGTTTTTCGGCCAGATATGGATGGTAAGATAATCTATGTTTTTATCCTGATGATTTTCTTTGTAAAGATCCATATTTTCAGTGCCCATTTCACCTTCGCTTCCTGTAGTAACCAGATGATTCGTATCAAGAGATTTTATGAAAGCAGCTGTATTTGAAATGAATTTTTTGTACGGTTCATTTGCATCGGGGCGCATCGGGCGAGGTTCGTTGGCAATTTCCCAAGCCATCAGGTTTTTATCTTTTTTATATAAATTACCGGTGACCGTATTTTTCCGGTTAATAATTCTTTTTACCTGCTCCAGATACTGTTCTATACATTCATTACAGGAATAAAATTTTGAAGTGTAATCTCTTAAGTCATCCCAATTAAGAGCACTTCTCATTTTTTCTTCGTCTATTTTTCCGTTCCAGTTAAGATATTGAAGCCATCCGCCACTCCATTCCCAGTTGTTGGAAAGAAAAAGGACTACTTTCATATCTCTTTTCGAAACTTCCTTCATCAAAATATCCAGACCTTTCAAATTATCATCGTTAAATTTTCCGGCCTCATATTGAAAAGGGATATCCACACGATTCACTCCATTTATCTTCCCTGTCCCTTCAACCCCCACAAGGACACGGATATTATTTATATTTTTAGATTTTAGAAAATCAAGTTCTTTTCGCAGCCTTACGATTCCACGTTCCGGATTTTTTTCCAGACCAAGAAGAGAGGCATACCAAAAATTGGTTCCTACAAAATAATAGGCTTTGTGTTTATACTGAAACTGATTGTTTTTTACCGATACAAACTTTTGTGCATTAACCGTAATTAAAGCTCCAAGCGTAATTAAAACAAGACATTTTGATAAAAATTTCATTAAGATTTTTTATACTTTTATTAACATTTGCTTAATGTCAAATATATTTATGTAAGTTTGTATTATATAATACTATTTTGTCAATTTAGTATTCAAATTTGACAATAGGATCACAAAAAACTGTTTAACAAGTATTTAAAAAAGATACAAAATGAACAAAAATGAATCTATACTAAGAGAAATACCTACAATTTTACCTGATGAGACTTTCCTGATCTTTGACCGTATTAAAAAAACATTTGATTTTCCGTTACATTATCATCCTGAAATTGAAATCAATTTTATTTCCAAAGGAAAAGGAAATATCAGGGTAATTGGTGATCACATTGGAGAAATTGATGAACTGGAACTGGTTATGGTTGGTCCCTATTTACCGCACTGCTGGAATAATCATAAATCCAAATATAAAAGAATCCATGAAATCACGGTTCAGTTTAATAAAGATTTTTTTGATGAATCATTAATGAGCAGGAAAATCATGAGATCTATTGATGAATTATTACAAAAGTCAATAAGGGGAATATTATTTTCCCATGAAACTGCAGAAAAACTCAAAGACCGATTTTTTAACCTTTCAAAGATGGAAGGCTTTGAAACTTTTTTAGAAATGCTTTATATACTGCACGAACTTTCTATCGCAGAAAATACGACCATCTTATCCTCATATAGTATAGAGCATGAGACTTTTGCAGATACAGACAGCATGAAGCTGATTCATGACTTCGTACATAATAACTTTGATAAAAAAATAACCCTTGATGAAGTTGCATCGCTCACCAATATGAGCAGCGTCACTTTCAATCGTTTTATAAAGAAAAGAATTGGGAAAACTTTCGTGAATTACCTCAACGAAATAAGGGTAGGATATGCAGCCAGATGG
Organism: uncultured Chryseobacterium sp.; assembly: GCA_963526305.1. Classification (GTDB taxonomy): domain Bacteria; phylum Bacteroidota; class Bacteroidia; order Flavobacteriales; family Weeksellaceae; genus Chryseobacterium. Next base: position 148,420 of record CAURNW010000009.1, read on the forward strand.
CTTATAGAAAAAGACATAACGGTATCAGAAATAGCGTTCGAATCGGGCTTTAACAATATTGCCAATTTTAATAAAATCTTTAAATCGATTCAGAAATCTACTCCTTCAGAATTTAAAGCAAAATTCAACGGCATCAAAAATATTCAATAACAGTATCAAATCTCTTTTTCTTAAAAAACACATTTTAATAACAAATTTGGTTAAATAAATCATGATAAACTGTTCGTTTTTTACAATAAACCGAGGGAGTATTTGCCTGAAAAAATGAAAATCCGTTTTGTTTTTTCATTAAAATCAACATAATAGTATAAGCATACCCATCACTATTTACAATACAACCAATCAATCAAAACACTAAAAATCAATACATTACACTATAAAAAAAGTTAATCAATTAATTTATTGTAGAAAAAAGATAATATAATGACAAAATAACATTAACCGCTCATGCCGTCAAAATTTAGATTTGTCACTAATGTAAACTAATTATTAACTCAATTTTAACAATTATCTTTTTTCATTTTGATTATGAGAGTAATAAAACAAAATGTAGGCTATCCAATAGCACAAAATAAAGCGGCACTGTTTTTTGCGCTCGTTTTATTACCATTTGGGCTTACCAACGCACAGAGTAAAAAAGATACTCTGAAAGAAAAACAGATCGACGAAGTGGTAATTGTGGGCTATGGAACACAAAAAAGAAGCGATGTAAACTCATCTATCTCTTCTATTAAAGCCAAAGATCTGGAAAACATCAAGCAGACCTCAGTAGATCAAATGATACAGGGTAAGCTGTCCGGTGTTACTGTAACGAATGGGAGCGGGCAGCCCGGTGCCGCTGTTTCGATTAAAATCAGGGGATCGGCGTCGATCAATAATAGTAACGAACCGCTTTATATTATAGACGGTGTTCCGATTTCAGGTGATGCAACAGGAAGAACGACATCGGGAAGGCCTATCGCGGGAAATGATTTTTCCTCAACCGGGGGATCCGGAAATGTAGCTGTTTCTCCTGTTTCTTTCCTTAATCCCAATGATATAGAATCTATTGATGTTCTTAAAGATGCTTCTGCAACTGCAATCTACGGATCCAGAGGAGCTAACGGGGTTATCATCATTACAACGAAATCCGGTAAAAAAGGAGCAGGAAAGATAAGCTACGAAGGATTTACTTCAATTTCAGAAAATTATAAAGATTTAGATGTTTTAAATCTACGCCAATATGCGCAATTGCAAAATGCTATGGCTTCGGTATTCAATGTTCCATTACGTCCCGAATTTGCACATCCTGAATTACTTGGAGAAGGAACGGATTGGCAGAAAACCATTTATCAAACATCGATCAGCCAAAGTCATCAACTCTCTTTTTCCGGAGGAAAAGAGGATGTCAACTACTTTTTATCTACAGGTTTTCTGGATCAGACAGGTACAATTATCAACACAGGCCTGAAGCGGTATACTATAAGATTAAACCTAAATGCTAAAGTTAAACCTTGGCTGAGGGTTGGTGCTAACATTTCAGGTGGGTTCAGCAATCAGAATTACACCATCAACCAGAGTTATAACGGATTAATTTCCAACACATTATTACAGGCTCCGGATTTACCGGTTTATAATTCTGACGGGACGTTTGCCTCTCCTCCTGCAGGACAAAATGTGAACTATTTCAATCCGGTTGCAGAAGCTCTGACTAAAGTAAACAAATTGATCCGAAAAAATTTCAGCGGAAATGTATATGGAGAAGCTGACCTTTTTAAAGGTCTGAAATACCGTGTGGAATTATCTGCCAATACAGAATTTGCAGAGAACACAGAATTTGCCCCACAGTTTGACAGAGGTTCACAATATAATATTGATGCTGATTTGTGGTTAAGAGATAATGATTGGTATTCTACCAATATCAAAAATTTGTTAACCTATGACCGATCTTTCGGCAGGCACAAAGTCACTCTACTAGTAGGGCAAGAAGCTTTAGATTCCCAATGGAAAGGAAATACAGGTGAAGGGCACGGTTTCAAATCCAATGATATTTATACTCTTGCTATGGCCACTACGACCAAGGCAACCAGCTATAAAGGCAGCGCTTCTCTAAGTTCTTATTTCTCCAGGTTAATCTATGACTTTGATAACAGGTACAGCATGACTGCTTCCATACGAAGAGATCAGTCATCTAAATTTGAGCCCACTTACAATGACGGAAAAAATCAAGTTGGATATTTCCCTGGAATTACAGGCTCCTGGAAGGTAACGAATGAAAAATTCATGGGATGGATCCCGGAGAATGTGGTAAGCAATCTTAAATTTCGTGCAGGATATGGAGAAACCGGTAATCAGCAGATTCCAAATAACCTATATGCATCGCAGCTTACCATTTATAATAATCCCGCATTCCAGAACAATCCGGATTTAAAATGGGAAACAGTGAGACAATCAAACTTTGGAGTAGATGTTACTTTATTTAAAAGATTAAATGTTAATGTAGATCTGTACAATAAAAAATCTTCTGATTTATTATTCAAAGTGCCTTTAGCAGATTATCTTACAGGCGGCTCATCTTTTTACGGAGGGATAGAAGCACCTTACTCCAACATAGGAAGTTTACAGAACAAAGGTCTGGACATAACGGCTAATTATGAAACAGGAGGAGACATTTTTAAATGGAGTACCAATTTTGTGTTTTCAAAATATAAAAACGAATTATTAAGCCTTGTTAATGGACTGGATGAAATAACTGAACAGGTTAATATCAATGGTTATCTGCCAATGGTTGCTACCAATACTGTAATAGGGCAGCCAATCGGAATGTTTTACGGTCTGAAAAGTGACGGAATCTACAGAAATGCTGCTGATCTGGCTGGTGCGCCGGCAACTGTGTTTGGCTCTGCTCCGCAATTGGGAGATGTAAAATATGCTGATATCAATGGTGACGGAAAAATCGATGATGAGGACAGAACGATTATTGGAAATCCTCATCCTGATTTCACATTCGGATTTACCAACAACTTTAAATATAAAAACTTTGACTTATCTGTTTTTGTACAGGGCTCTGTAGGAAATGATGTTATGAATCTTACCAAAAGAAACGGAACTCAGAATGCAATGATGTACCAGAACCAATTGGTTGATGCATTGGATTACTGGAGTGCAGAAAATCCAAATGCCAGCCAGCCGAGACTGATCAACAGCATTACCCATCCGAACATTATGATCTCTGACCGATATGTAGAAAAGGGAGATTATGTAAGGATACAAAATGTGACATTCGGCTATACACTGTCGCCTGATTTTGCATCAAAAATCGGGGTAACAAGGCTTAGAATTTATGCAACTGCTCAAAACCTCTTTACCATAACCAAATATTCAGGTTACGATCCGGAAATCGGCTCCTTTAACCAGAATATCCTGCTATCAGGAATTGACAATGGCAGATACCCATCTCCAAGAACATATACATTTGGTGTTAACTTAGATTTTTAATTTTTAAAATTATGAAAACCTTATATACTTTAAACCTAAAAAAGATGGCAACCATAGCGCTGCTGTTCGGGTCAATGGTTTCTTGCAGCAATGATTTTACAGACAGACCATCGGAAGACTCGATTGATACCGGTAATTACTATCAAACTGATGAGCAGGTAAATGCCGCCACAGATGCCTTATATTACAAAACATGGTTTCAGTTTAATAATAAATTTTTCTACGCAATAGCAGAGGTAGGATCCGGTAATATGTATACCAATTCTTCTGACGTGAATGCCATGAGAAATTTTTCCATAACTTCTGTAGATCCTGAAATGAATGCGGGATGGCAGTCACTTTGGGCAAATATAGCCCAGGCCAATTTTCTGATCAATAATTTAAAGACCCTGGCAAAACCCGGAGTTAGTCAGTCTGTCATTGATAATGTGTTGGGAGAAGCTTATTTTATGAGAGCCACCGCCTATTTTTACCTGGTAAGACTATGGGGCCCGGTTCCTATTATTGTCAACAATCTCAACAGTTCAGCCAATCCACAAATAAATACGAATCGGGTTGATGATGTGTACGAACTGATCAGGAGAGATTACACACAGGCTATCGGACTTCTGAACAGCAAGGTAAGAGGAGCAAGCTACGCAAGTAACGCCAAAGTTTCCAAAGGTTCTGCAAAAGCGATGCTTGCAAAAGTTTATCTCTATAATAAAAATTACGCAAAGGCAAAAGAACTGGCAGAAGAGGTGATCAACAGCGGAGAATTTAAACTTTTAGGAGGTACATCGCAATATTCTCTGACAGGAAAATCATTCGGTGATCTTTTCAAATATGCCAATAACAATAACGAAGAATCTATTTTTGCATTGCAGTGGAGAACCGATGCCAACTATGGTTCCGGCAACAACTGCAACACACAATTTGGGATAAGCAACGGAACACTTTCTACCTCGAATGCTTCTTATGGCGGAGTATTCGCACCGTCTCAGGATATACTTTCACTGTATGACGCAAACGATGTACGAAGAAATGAGACTTTAATGCTTCCCGGAAATACTTATGCTGATATCAAAGTAAAAGAAGGTAATACATTTAAAGTAGGATTTACCGTTCCGGCAGCGACTCTGATTGGAGGCCAAGGATCTGGTGCTGCAATCAAAAAGTATTGCATTGGTATCGAAAACGGAAATTCTACAGGCTCTGTAGATGCCTTTGCAATGATGAATAACAATACCTATATCATGAGATATGCAGACTTGTTACTGATCCACGCAGAAGCAGTTCTGGCAGGTGGCGGATCTACTTCTAACGCCGTTGCACTTACCTCTTACAATGCCGTAAGAAACAGGGCCGGACTTTCTGCAGTGACCTCTTTCACTTTTGATGATTTGTTTAAAGAAAGAAGAAAAGAGCTGGCATTTGAGGGAGACTATTGGTTTGATTTAGGAAGAATTCCACGCGCTCAGGCTATCACTATTATGTCTGCCCAGAACAGGGGAAATATGTTCAGTCCAGAATATTTCACCCCGGATAACAGTGATTTCACATTACCATATCCTGCTAACGATGTGGCGAAGAATCCAAAATTATTAGAACCTCCTGTTCCTTATCAATTCTAAAATTTCAATTATGAAAAATTTAAATCTAAAAAACTTTATAAAAGTATTTTTACTTTTTCTTACTGCAACCTTATGGTCTGCCTGCAGTAATGATGACAATGAAGAAAATGGAACCAGTAATCCATCCATAGAATTTGTTGCAGCATCAGTAAACACAGACGGTTCTCCCAGCAATCTTACGCCTACCACTGTAGGATTTGCCAACAATACCTATATTATAAGAGGAAAAGGCTTCTCTAACCTCAAAAATATCTACTTCAATAATTATGAATCTTATTTTAATCCAACTTTGGTGACCGATAACAATATTATTGTAAGTATTAACGAAAAAACACCATATTCTAACGTCAACAACAAGCTGAAACTGGTTACCGCATCGGGAACCGTAGAATATGATTTTGTCATTGCTCCGCCGGCACCTTTATTTAACGGTTTCCAGTCCATAAATGCTGCTGATGGTTCCAGTATTATCATCAAAGGAAATTATTTTGTAAACCCTATGGTAAAAGTAGGCGATACACAGGCAACAATAGTTTCATCTACTCTTACTCAAATTACGGCCACTTTACCAGCGGGTTCCCAAGGCAAAAAGGTTTCGGTAACCACACTCTCCGGAACGGTTACTTATAGTTCTCAGGTAGGAACTTCAATTTACGATGATATTTTCTATGGTGGGGTTACCAATTCGACCTGGGCAGGAGATACTTATAATATTGCCTACAGTACAGATGCTGCCAATATTATGCAGGGAGATAAAGCAATTAAATGGAATGCGAAGGCTTTCTCTGCATTTCAAATTGATAATTCTCCCTCAATACCGGCCAACGCAAAAGGAATAAGATTTTATGCCAAAGCTAAAACCGCAGGTGCTACAAATGGTGTAAGGCTCATTCTGAATTACAGTTGGACAACAACACCCTCGATCACCATAGGAGAAGTATATAAATACTACGAAATTCCCTTTACAGGAGCTAATGGTTTTGGATTATCTGCAACTCCATCGACCATGAATCTTACTTTAAACCACAATACAGGGGTTGAAAACGAAATTTATCTAGACGACATCGGTTACTATTATTAATCGCAATTTAACATTTCATATTTTCAAAACGCCGTTTCTTTCAGAAGAAATGGCGTTTTTATTTAGGTGACAGAAAATTTCTTTTGATATTTATCCGTCCGTTTTTCATTATAATAAATATAATATGAATTTAAATTTTATTCATAAAAACGGTTTCGGAAATTAAACATAATGGGAGATGAATATAAAATCACACCGGCAATTTATTTCATTGCATCATTAACCGTCTGACTGTCGACAAACTGCTCAAAACTGATAATCTTCCCATCTTTTAATTTCCAGATATGAGCGACTCTGGCTGTAAATGCCTTGCCTGTGATTTTATTCGTTCCTGTATAAGCTCCATATGCCACCACTTTATCATCACCTGCCACATAATCTTCAGGAGTGAATGTATAGTCGATCCATTCACTTCCTAATCTTGCAAAAACATTTTTTGTAATGCTTTCCAGGCCGATGTAAGTTCCTGCGTAAGGGAAACCTTTGGCTTCGGTCCAGGATATATCTTCAGCAGCATATCCCGCTAAATTTGCGCCGTTCTCTTCTGAAGTTTTACCTTCGTAGGTACTTTTTACAATTTCAAGATTTGTCATTTTACAGGGTTTTAAAGAACAGCCTGAAAATATAGATAATAGGACCAGGCTGATCACTGTTTTAAATTTTACCATTTCATTTCTCCTGTATTCACTTTGGCCCCAAGCTGCAGGGCTGCTTCAAAAGTAAGGGTCGGATATTTTGTTTTGACTGCTTTGATTAATGCTTCTGAACTCCTGTTATTTTTCAGTGCTTCTTCATAAAACAGGATATAGCTTTTGGTATGTTTCACCGATGAAATATCGAAGGAAGAATCTGAATTTGCATGGGCAGGAATTACAATTTCCGGATGCAGAGCTTCTATTTTATCAAGAACAGTGATCCATTCTCTACGTATTTCAGGAGTCTGTGCATCTGCCATCCAGAGATTAAAATTGGTTCCGAAAACATTAATTCCGCCAACGACTGCCTTTACAGAAGGAATCCATACAAAAGTTTTTGACGGAAACTCTTCCAGACCCAGGATTTCCAGTTTCTGACCTTCAAGTTCAATACTGTTTCCTTTGATTACCTGTGGCAATACAACATTGGATGTGATCGCCTTACCTAATCTCTCTCCCCATACATCAAGCTTCTTCTGAGAGGTGGCTTTGATGGATTCTACTGTTGCAGGGGATGCGTAAGCAGTAACTTCCGGAAAATATTTTTTGAATACCTCCAGTCCGAAGTAGAAATCAGGGTCAGTGTGGGAAATATAGATGGCTTTCAGTTTCTTGCCTGAATGCCTGATTTCCTTTGCTACTTTCTCTGCATCTTCCAGAGTAAACTGGGCATCAATCAGTACAGCATCAGTCTTTCCTGATATAATTACTGATGCAATACCAAAACTTTCTTCTGATGCGTTGTAAACCTGTAATTTTAAACTGCCTGCTTCAATAGTCTTGAAACTTTGTGCCTGTAATTCCATACTGAATAAAGTTAAAATGATTATAAATACGGTTGGGATCATTGATTTCATCTAAGATCTGTTTTTATTTGTTGATGCAAAGATGCGTTGATTCTGAAGTCAAAACCATTGAACAAGTTCAATAAATTGATAACTCAAATTGTACAGTCTCTATTCATCATAAAAAGGAATAATCAATCCAGCAGTATTTATTTTCAGAAAGTTTTTAACATAGAAATGTAATAGACAAGTACATTACAATGAATATGCATGAAATATTACCCAGACAAAATCTTTTTTTTAGCTTTACCATAGAAAAGCTGTAAAAATGAATCCAATCTATGAGGGTTTTATGTACATGGCAACAGTGCTCCTTTTATAAAGAAACTCTGGATTGTCAGCAATCCTGAGGATTGCCCGTCACTGTTGAATAAAGGCATCCCTCCAAACGGCTGTTTCACCATCGCAGTCGTTCAGGGAAAAGGTTTGTGCGTAAAACATAAAAACCGTGTTACAAATTTAGCGGAAGGCATTTATTTCTGCGGTCAGATTACCGAGACGCTCTACATTGATATTTTTTCAGGAACGAAAGCAACCATGATCCAGCTTTTTCCCTGGACGCCTGCATACTTTGGAATCTCTGATGCTCATTTTTTTGCCGATAAGATCTTTCCTGACCACAAAATTACCCCGCTGAAAACCTTGGATTTAAGCAGAATGATCGGTTTAAGCAATATTCTGATCTGTCATTATATAACAAAAGCCTTTATTCCTTTTTTCAGAAGCAACAGCAATACAGCTCTGATCAGTACAAGTATACAGATGATTATTGCCAAAAAGGGAAATATAACAGTATCACTGCTGGCTAAGTCAGTTCACTGTTCTGTACGCCAGCTCCAGAAATTGTTTAAAAATTTTATAGGAATTAGTCCAAAACTTTTCATCAGAATTATCAATGTGCGGGAAGCGCTGGATGATATCGTTTATCCCGGCTTTTTTTCTCCGAATATGACTCAACTGGCTCTCACACACGGATATTATGACCAGCCTCATTTTAACCGAACATTTTCTTCATTTATAAAAACAACACCAAAGAATTTCGTCAGCGAAGATTATCTGCTTACCATAAAAAATAAGTGACTGTTTGCATTTATACAATCACAGATGCCAACGTTGTAGTAACTTAGCCGCTAAAATTAATAAAATGATCAGGCCAGCCACATGTAAAAACCTGTTCTCAGGATTCCGTAAAACAGTATTGATGATCACAGGGCAGATTGGTTTAAGAATGGCTCATATATATACTGTGACGGCACCCCTTCTCTGTATTGATGCTCAAATACAAAAATCAGCTTTGGCTAAACCTGCTGCAGGAGATTGGGGAATTGAGACCCGGTTTATAAGCAAATCTGTTTCACCAGGTAACGATTTCTACACCTATGTGAATGACGGCTGGTTAAAGTCCGCCGGAATTCCTGCAGGTGCCCCAGGATTTAACAGTTATACTGAAGCTAAAGATAAAATTAACGAGCGGTTATCGGATCTCATCCGTGAAGGATCAAAGACCGAAGGTCATACAGAGAATCCTTCTCTGAAACAGGTCAATGAAGTTTACGCAGGTTATCTTGATACCTATCATATGGATCATTTGGGACTGATGCCGATTCAGAAAGATCTTAAGGAGATCCTGTCCTTACGTAATTATGATGATGTTGCAAAATGGATGGCAAATCCTAAATCCTTTTCAATAATAACAATTCATACAGGACCTGCTCTGACAGACAGAAGCAAATTTTTGGTCACCCTCTCTGAAAGTGGTATTGGTCTACCCTCTCCTGACTGGTATCTGAAAAAAGACGGCCCTTACCCAGAACACCGGAAGGCCTATCAAGAATATATCATCCGAACCTTTAAGCTTGCAGGAATTTCCGATGCTGAAAAGCGTGCTGATGATATCCTTGAAATGGAGACCCGATTAGCAGAATTGCAGTGGACCCCTTCACAAATGCGGGATACTAAAATAAACTCACATGTTATATCTGTTTCTGAATTGAATATCTATGCTCCGGGTTTCCCCTGGAAAACATTTTTAATGGAAAGAAAGGTTGATGATGTAAGCAATGTGATCCTGCAGGCAGACTCAGCGATAAGAGCAAAAGCTGCACTGTTTGCAGATACCTCTGTAAATATCTGGTCATCTTATTTAGCCTTTCACTGGATTGTTAACCACTCTACTGTTCTGTCCAGTGAATTCCGTAAAAATCATTTTGATTTCTATGGCACTCAGTTAAGTGGGATCGCTGCTGATGCCCCACGAGAACAGAAATCAATTCAGTATGTCAATAACCGATTAGGTCAGTTGGTCGGGAAACTGTATGTAGAAAAATATTTCCCTGTAGAAAATCTGGAAAAAATACAGGATCTGGTGAAATATATTCGAAAAGCATTTGCAGCCAGGATAGAAAAACTGGGCTGGTTAGATGAAACCACAAGAAAAGAAGCTGTAGCCAAACTGGAAGCAGTAACTGTAAGAATCGGGTATCCTGACGTCTGGCGTGATTACTCATCCTTAAGGTTTGACCGAAAAAATCCTGTTGCCAATGAGCAACTTATCGCAAAGGCCAATTGGGACTATGAACGATCTCTCCTTGACAGGACTTTTTCAGGCAGAGACTGGTACCAGGTTCCTCAGACAGTGGATGCGACAAGCAGTAAACTGTACAATTCAATAGAATTTCCGGCAGGCATTCTGCAGCCTTTGTTTTTTGATCCATACGCAGATCCTGCAGTTAATTTCGGTGCGATCGGTGCGATAATCGGGCATGAGTTAGGCCATTGTTTTGACGACCAGGGATCACAGTTTGACGGTCAGGGAATCATGCGCGACTGGTGGACCGGGAAGACCAGAAAACAATTTGAAAGCAGAACCCAACTCCTCGTCGAACAATATAACGGCTACTCTCCTTTAGATGGAATATACATCAACGGAAAGCAGACACTTGGAGAAAATATAGGTGATCTGACCGGAGCAGCTGTTGCCTATGAAGCCTATCAACTGTACCGTAAAGATCATCCTGAAAGTATAAAAAAGCTCAATGGATATACACCGGATCAACGCTATTTTTTATCATTTGCACAGATTAACCGCAGTCTTTACACCCCGGAAGCCTACCGCAAAACAATACTACAGGATTATCATGCTCCTGCAGATTACCGGGTGAACGGAGTTGTCAGAAACCTTGATGCATGGTATAAGGCTTTCCATATCAGCCCTAAAGATAAACTTTACCTGAAACCTGAAGACAGGGTTAGGATCTGGTGATGATACGCAGTATGAAAATAGATTCTACAGACTTTATGAGTCAGCGAGATGATTGGTTGAGGAATAGTATCAAAAATTTTTCATTAAAAACAGTGGCAGTATTTCAATTTACTTTCAATCCATTGATAATCTTCCTATCTTTATCATCAAAGGTTCATCATAGTAAACAGGATCAAAATTGATTACCTGTACATAGAACCAATACCTCCCTAAATGATCAGACAAGGTCTGAAAATAAAAATCTAAGGATTATGCTGAGCAAAAATTATCGAGAGCTTTTGTTGAAAAAAGTTAATCTGATTAAAAAAATGACACTTGGAATAATCGGGTTTTGTCTCGTATTTATGATAATTGCTGCATGCACTGTCTTTTATTATACCTATTCTACTTTCGGTACTATAAATATCAGTTCCTATTTCATACTATTCGGATTCATTTTTTTTACCATTACAGGCCTGTTGATGAAATCATTTTTTAAAAGCTACAACGAAGTCATTACTTCAATGAATGATGAAGACCTGGAAACATTGGAAAATCTCGGCGAATCACGATCATGGATAGAAAAATACCTTCCCTCTTTCATCATTTATTCCGGGAAAATAAGAATTTTCAAACTGTATCATCAGCCGGATCTATCTTTTACCGACCTTACTGAACTTTCAATCCGTCCCAATTACTTCACCAGGGGCAGGCAAAACAAACTGGTCATTTTCAGGAAATCAAACGGAAAAACCAGTTTTTTCAGTATCGACAGCAACCCTATTCAGCATCAACACCTTATTGAAAGGGCATTGACCTATAATCCCAAGATAATAATAAAAGACAGATAGGTTTTCCTTAACCGGTTGACAGAGTCAGCAACCATAATATCTTTTAACTGTCTGGTTATGAACCAATAACAAAGAATCACCTCTCTTTTGTTACATTTTTTTTGAAAATGGACTCTTAATCTCAGTATATTGGTCAATACTATTTCTAAAAATAGATTTAACTCCATCACACCCAATGGCAGACCTATTCAAAACTTTCAAACCGGAAAACATATTGATCAAAAAGTATGTGGATTACTATTATATAGATATAAAACCGGATAATGACAGCTGCGAATTTCAATGTTTCCCTCATTTTAACAATACAGTATCACTTTACAAATCGCATCTGCGATTAGATAACGGAGACGTTATTTACAGCGCTACTGACACAGCATTACAGATATTTACACCGATCAGGCAGAAAGTACTGAATGTAAGACAGACCGGGAAGGTTCACAGAATTGTAATTGTTTTTCATCCTTTGGGAATTCAGCAGTTTTATAAAGAACTCAATTTCGCTGATTACATAACTGATTTTGATTTTTTTAAATGCAGTGAATTAAGAGATCTTTTTTCTACCACAGAAACAGATCGTTTGACCGTTTTACTTGACACATTTTTAGAGCAGAGATTTAATTGTACTGAACATTCGATCATCCATCGGTCTGTAGCGTATATATTCCGAAATTACGAGAATTTTTCTGTCACAGACCTTTCAGAAGATCTTGGCATCAGCAGACAGCATCTGAATAGAAATTTCAGATCACAGTTAGGGGTTTCCGTTAAAAAATTCCACGAAATTGTGGTATTCAGAATGACCGTCAATCATAAATTATTTGAAAATCCCGGCAGAAATTTTACGGAACTTGCCCATGAGTTTAATTACAATGACCAGTCACACCTTAATAAAGCCTATAAAAATTTCACAGAAAACTCACCGAAAAGCTTTTTTAATAAAGGGACTGTCTTAGGAACGGAGGATACTTTCTGGTGCCTGCGGTGATAAAGAAATAACGTTCCATTTTTACAAGTTTTCATCGCTTCTTCTCTTTAGCTTTGCCTTTAAAATGTTTTTATGAGATTTTATATAGCATTGAGTTTACTTTTGATCAGTTTCACTGCAAGAGGACAGGAGAATTACTCAACATTAACGCAGCGGGCCCTGGAAACGATGTGGAAATCAAAAGATGAAGCAGGTTACAGAAAAGCATTGGATATGTATGAAGAAGCTTTCAGAATGTATCCTGACAGTATTGATGGAACAGGACTTTACAAATCTTCGGTTATTGCTTCCGAACTGACAGATTATGAAAAGGCTTTCAGATATCTTACGACACTGGCAAAAATGAAGACTGATGAAGACGGTTATCCGGGCTGGAGCTATATCATCGGAGAATCCGCAGAGAGTGAATATAAAAACCTTCTTAAAGATCCGAGATGGGCCGTTTTAAGACAAAATGCTGTCAAGGATAAGGAAAATTTTTATAAAAATTTAAAGAAGACTGAAGAGGAGTTTTTTAAGATCAATACTTATTCTCCGGATGAAAATCAGGACGGAAAAATGCTGTACACTTATTTAAAAAATTACAATCCTTTTTTATCAAAAAATCAACAGAATTATTCTGTTACATTTAAAGTAAATGATTCTGCTAAAACTTCTTATCTCATTCATTTACCGCAACATTACGATCCTCAAAAAAAATATCCACTACTCTTTTTTCTTCATGGTGCGGTGAAGGTAAATGTACTGAGCGATTATCAGATGGAGCAGGAAAACCTGGGAGGATGGAACAGGTTTTATACGAAATATGCAGATGTAAGCGATGTGATTCTGGTTTTCCCGAAAGGCAGTAAAAAATACAATTGGATGAATCCTGACGATGGTTTTTTCATGATACCTGATATGTTGAAAAAAATTAAGAAAGCGATCAATGTTGACGACAATAAAGTTTTCATTTCCGGGCACTCTAACGGGGCGACAGGCTCCTTTTCTTACCTGATGAAAGATCCTTCTGCGTTTGCAGGCTTCTATGGTTTCAATACCTATCCAAAAGTCTTCACCGGTGGAACTTTTATTGAGAATATCAAAAACCGATCATTCATTAATTTTTCTACTGATAAAGATTATTACTATCCTCCTGATGCCAATGATCACCTTACCAGGCTTATGAAAGGAATAAATGCAGATTATAATGACTACCGGTACAACGGATTTCCTCACTGGTTCCCTCAGTTTGATGAATCTGAACCTGCCTACCAGATACTTTTTAAAGATCTGAAAAACCGAACGAGAAATCCGTTGCCCAAAGAAATTTCCTGGGAATTTGACAATGATAAATACGGAAATGTCGATTGGCTTTCTGAGATAAAACTTGATACTCTGAAATCAAAAGCGATCTGGCATAAAGAATTGAACTTTACGATAACAGAATGGTTAAAATATGATAAAAATGACAGTCTGCAGGTAGAAAAAGTTAATAAAAATGCTTTTGATTTTAAAAGAAATTCCGGGAAAATAGTGATTACTTATGAAAATAATGTTTTCCACGCTAAAACTTCCCGCCTGCAATCATTTTACATTAATATCTCTCCGGAAATGATCGACATCCACAAAAAAGTCAGAGTATATGTGAATGGAAAACTGTATTTCAATAAAAAAATTAAGTACGATAAGAAAATGATGCTGCAAAATTTTGAGATCAACAGAGACCGGGAACAGATTTGGATAAATCGCATCAAAATACATATAGCAGATACACCCGTCTGAAAACATATATTTAAAGAATTGACATCTGATGTTCTCTTTAAAACACAACATAATATCCTCTTTCAGGCAATCCACTGAAAAGTGTCAGATCAATGATCAGTGGATTCCGGGGCTGGATATCAAAGTAATATTTGCCTGAAAAATTATTTCACCGGATAAAAGGGAGAATTTCATTATAGGGTTTTCCAACAATAATTCCATATAAAGACACCAAAAATAAAACAGCCGCAATGATTAAAAAAACAGGTTTATACCTGAATATCATCCCTTTCTTTCGAGTGTAAAGGTAATTAATGACAGTACCTGTTAAAAAAATACCCGTAAATAAAAGTATTATATAAGTGATCTGCATAGAATGTGATTTAGATTAGTGATGACGCATCTTACTTTTCCAATGATCATTTTTATATTTTTATCCTGATCCGGTTATGTAAACCGAAGTTTATTCTGAAAAAAACATTAAATGTGACAGTCTGCTTTTCTGTGTTATTTTACTTTATCGATCCGTACTTCAACAGGATAAACTGATCCTTTCCCAACCTCAAATGATACTTCTACTTTGTCATTTGTCGTCAGAGGTTTGCCTTCATTATCATAAAATATTGTTTTGTCAGATCCACGTCCTGCCTCTTCAGGAACAAAAACGCTGTTGTATCCGTTTTCCTGCCATTTCATTTCTACAGGAGTAATTGTTTCTCCGTCATCACCAGGCGCTGTATTTACATATACGGATTGTGGTCTGTTAACATAAACAGTCATTCCTGCTGAATAATTAAGATAGCCTGTCACAGAAAACCGTTTTCCTTCATTTGCCTCTTTATCATTCAGAATTTTCTGTACTGCACTCTTTGATGATTCTATCGGAGTTCCTTTTTCCCGGTTTTTACCACTCTCAAAATACGAGCATGAAGTGGCTGTCAACAGTATAGCAGAAGTCATAACTGTTAAAAAAAATGTTTTCGATTTCATATTAATTTGTTTTTTGTTTGTTCTATATTAAAAACCTGATAATCTTGTATTGGCATCCTGCACTGATTTACTCCTCCACCTTCCTGAGGTCGGAGAGAGAAAGATATCCTGAAATTTCTTCCCCTTTTGAATTTACATAATAAACATACACCCAGGTATTCCCAGCCTCAACCCGGTCAATACTGAGCGTGACCTTATTGTTTTTTACCACATAAGAATTTAATTTAGCAGAAGAGTCCGGCTTTTGATGAAAGTAAGATCGTGAGGCCGTAACCATGTAGTCTCCTGCTGTAGCATTGGTCATTTTACGGTACATCCCGTTAAAATCTTCGGGTAAGTTATCTCCGTTACAATCTTTAAATACTGCACGTATCTCATTCTTTTCCAATGCAAGCGTCACCGTACATTCCGGCTCGTTTTCATCACTTTTTAAAGTACACTGCCCGGAAAGTAATAATCCCTTTCCATAGTAGGATCCTGTCTGTTCACTCTCTGTATTCCACCACGCAAATATCTCCGCTTCGATATTATTTCCTTTTTTTACAAAAGATATGGAACAGTAAGAGCCGTTTTTGTTATTCAACTGATAGGTTCCGGTTTGTGCCATCACTTTTACACAGTACAAGGGTAATAAACAAAAGATTGCTTTGAACTGTAGAATTTTCATCATTTAATTTTTAAAAATCTGATTATTGCTGTCTATTGCGTCCGCAGTGCTGATCTGATTTTTTCAGCATATACTGCTGAGGTCTCTAAATTCTGCTCGAAAACTACACGTTCATCTGTTTTCCCGGTAATGATCAAAGTATGAAATGTTTTTCTGAATACAGAAAACAAAGGCCTTTCCTTTACCGGCAGAAAATGGTCCGAAACCGTGAAATTGTGATCCGATCGTGAAAATTCCCTTTTGTAAATACGGACATCATGATCTGTAATAATGCATTTATTCCGAAGATAAGTGGCAATCAGCATGACAGGAAGAACAATAAAACCCAAAAGACTCCATGCACCTATCTTTACATGTGAAGCTGTTCCTAAAATCAGTCCGTAAACCAAATTATAAAAGGAACCGCCAATAATAAACGGAGCAATAACAGAATAGAAAATCAGTGTTGATTTTGACAGGTTAAATGTCTGTTTCATAGTATGGTTATCTATTCTACTAAGCTACTTAATTTTCACATCCTGCCAAAGTAAAAGCATCACTCTTATCTGATGTATTTCTTTTTCTGTTCTTTTAAAAACATCAAAACCTCCATCTTTGATCTGGACGCGATTGAAGAAGTATCTGACAGCACATTTTTTATCGGAGAATGATGGTTAACTGCTGTTAAAGTTACATCACTCAGACTGCCATGAGCATGGGCTGTACAGAAATTTACGCTCCTGTGTAATCAAATCAGTTTTTTATTATAAATTTGATACAAGAGCCAATGGGTAAGCCGGTATTTAAAATCAAATATAAAAGAAAATCAGGCCCTATCTTAGTCATCCTTTTCCCTACAAAATACCTGTTTTAAAACGGAGATAATTATGGCACGATCAAAGATCAGCAATGTAAATTCCGGTGGAATATTCATTAGCAGCTTTTGAGTTCACTAAAAATAAATATGCCGGCTGATAAAAAAAATAAAAAAATGAGTTACGACATTGCACTGTACAGAATCGAAACCAAAGAAAAAGAAGAGATTACAGATGATGAAAATTTCTTCGAAAATGTAGAAAATTTAGCTGCATTTACGGATCAGCAATTTCAGGAACTGGAAGAGAGACTCTTAAGCTACAGTTACAGGTTATCTGAAAAACATAAATATGGGCTGTCATTCAATCATTCCGACGAAGATTACGGAACTGCATTGTTAACGAAAGAAGCCCTTTTTTTCAGGGCAGGCTGGAACACGGATTCGATTTTTGAAGTGGGCATGACCGCTTCTGAATTTACAGACTCCGGAGAATATGCAAAATATGACTTTCAGAAGGGTGAGTGGGAAACCTGGGAATGATACAATTGACTCTACTTTACTGTAAAAGATCGGAATATTGCGGTTCTGAATGTTGCCGAAGAGTCCTTTTAATGGTATGATCTCATTTAACTTTTTCAGAGAATTCATCATTAGATATAATTTACTTTGGATTTAATCCTGCACGTATAAAGTAAAAATGTAATCTTATCCTTATTTAATTTACTTTTAGTATGTAGACTGAAGACTTTTAAACCAAAGACTGGAAGTAAAAATAAAACCTCAATACAGAAAAAACAAATGGAAGGAATTATTCAAAAACTGGACACATCTCTGTTGATATCAAGACCGGAATTTTACACGGAACTGAACGATCCTCTGGACGACTCCCAATTAGACCAATTAGAGGAGTTCTACAAAATTGAAATTCCAAAGGATTTACGGATCGTCTACAAATGGAAGAACGGACAAAAAGCAGATTGTTATGAAGCTTTCGTAAATAATTCCATGTTTATTCCTCTGCATCAGGCACTTCATGATGCTGCCGAACTGACTGCACTGATCGGGCATGATTTCGAAATCGAAAATTGGTGGAATGAAAACTGGATACCCATTTTTCAAAATGGAGGAGGCGACAGTATCTGTTACGATGTAAAAGGAATCTTCACGGATAAAAAAGGACAGTTGATAGAATTCTGGCACGCAGACAACGACAGAAATGTTATCGCACCGACCTTAGAGGCTTTTTTTGAAAAAATACTTGACCTATATGCGACCGGAAAATCCGAAGCGTCTGACGAATATTTTCAAGTTGGAAAAATTGACAATTATCCTGAAAAATTCATCTTAGAATAGATCGAAGAAGAAATGTGCCCAAGAACATTTTTCATCACTGAACCAAAAGTAACACAAGCTGTATTTCTCCATGAACTTTGATACTGTATCAGCTTTTGAGCTTCAGCTGCTCATCGAATACGCACTCTAAAATAGTAACGACATCCCATGACCCACATCATCTCAAAAGAAAAACGTATAACCTACTTACTATTAGACCAATCTTTAGAATTTATTACTATAACTATCTTACAGCGGTGTTTATAGAGTTAATTCAAAAAAAAGATTTACAATAATTTGTTTTTAAACTCAACACAAGAAAAATGAGCCGAATTGAAAATTCATGCATTTGATTTAAAATAATAAAGGATGAAATTTATCTTATGAGAAGTGAACAGCAAAGTTAAAAACATTTTAAAACGCTTGTACCAAAGCATTTAACATAATAAAATCTTTTTTGTTGTTTCCAGTTAGTTATATATATTTGCTTCTTAATTTCAAATATTTTAACACAATGAAGAATTTTAAAAAATTATTTCGTAATGACCTTAAAGATGTAAAAGGAGGTCAAGTTTGGATCGCTGAAACCAGATGTGGTATAACTGCTACAACCACTCAAGATTGGACTCCACAAGAGGCCAGCGAATGGCGTGAGAGGGTTGAAGCAATTAACTGTCCTACCCCTACTCATAGTGGTTCTGGTGAAAACTTAGCCTGATTAATCTAAATTTTATGTGCACTTAAGATAGATCATTCCTACCATAAGTGCACTTTTGTAATTAAAATCTATATGCATTACTATAGAAAACTATTTCAACTTTTCATTTTATTTTATAGTGTTTTATCTTATGCTCAGTCATACAGACAAGATACATTACGTGGTGAGTTTACATATCAGTTAAAAGCTAAATTTAATTCACGCAGTAATTACAGACATGAAGAATTTTTCACATTATTGATCGGGGGAAATCGTGCTTTTTTTGCAAGTAGAAATTCTCTTAAAAGGGATTCTATATTAGATAAATCAAGAGTAACCACCCATAATTCTGACGGAAGCATTACTCTGGGTGTTAAAAATGGAACATCAACTCCAGAAACGAATTTTCACTTTACCATCATACAATCCAATGAAACCATACAGTATTTTGCACCAGTGGTCATGTCTTTACTTTCCTATAAAGAGCCGGTAATAAAAGACTGGAAACTTATTGATGAAACAAAGATGATCAATACTATTAATTGTAAAAAAGCAGAAATTACTTTTAAAGGCAGAAACTGGATTGCATGGTATTCCCCTGACATTCCGTTACCCTATGGTCCTTACAAGTTCACTGGATTGCCCGGTTTAATTGTTAAAATAACAGATGATCAAAGAGATTATGATTTTGAACTTGTAAAATCCGTATCCGATTCTAAATTGAAGGGAAAATTAATTACGATCAGAAAAAGCAGATATAATGATGCCATAGAAACAACACAGCCAAAACTTAAACAGGCATTAAGAAATGCAGATGCCAATGCCAGTGCTGTACTTGCAAGCTATGGAACTACAATCGTAAAAGGTCAGGAAATAGTACGAAAAAGAGAAAAAGAAAGAGCAGAAAATAAAAAATACGAAAATCCCATAGAATTAGAATAAATAATTATTTCTTACAAGAATTTTCAGATTTTTGAAAATAATCCAGAAGAATTTGATAAATCTGTAGATCATTGTCGTTTATATATTTAAGTAAAAACTCAGTCACAAGAAACATCAGATGCTTTAATGCTGAATTATTACCTGAATATTTTGAAAATAAAATCTCTATCTCTGAAGTTTCTAATACTCTATTAGAAACAATCCATTAGTCTTTACTAAATTAATTGGAAAGATTATTGATCATCTGAATGTTACAGATTTCTCACAGAGCAATTTTTAACCTGCTATCCTGTTTTCTGTGCATTAAGCTTTGAGAGTATTGTCAGATAACCGGCTTTTTTTCAATAAATTAATGACAAACTTAAAATTATGAAAAATATACATTATTACTTCGGAATCATCTTCATTTCATTGCAAATGAATCTAAATGCCCAGAACAGCAAAGGTAAAGGTCATTATGATTATCAGGTAAGAGAAGAAGAAGGAGACCTGAATAGTGACGGTAAAGCAGACAGAGTTACGGTCAAAATGGACACAGTAAACGAAACAAGACCCCTTCAGGTGCAGATCTTCCTGTCTCAGCCGAATGGAAAATTAGCTTTAGCAGTCTCTTCAGATCAGATGATTGAACCGCAGTACCCTGTTGAAAACAAAGGGAAATTCAATGGATATCAAATTCCCGATTTTTTTATTGAAAAAGGAATTCTATCAATGTGGAGCGAAATTAAAAGTGGTAATATTACTTACGATTTCAAATACCGGAATGGGAATTTTGAATTGATCAATGTAAAAAAGCTGACAAATAATGCTACCAAAGGATATACGGACGAAAATACAGTTTTTACAGAAATGAATTTTGATTTGGTGAAAGGTAGCATAACAGAAAATGATGAAATATCAGGAACTGAAAAACCATTAAATACAAGAAAAAAAACAAAATTAATCCGACCCCTCCCTACATTACAGAATTTTAAATTTTCAGATAAAAACCTGTATTAGTAAGTCAGATGACAACTATTTCTGATTTTTAAATTAGTCATGAAGAGAATCATCTTCCTGTATCAATTATTGAGATCTGATAGGGCTACTGAACTACTTCTGCCTGTAATACCATAAAAAATTTACATCACTTTAAACGAGGTTCGTTGCAGTTGAGAATCTAAAAGTTATTTTTCAATTGAAATTAATAATCTCAGCTTTGCACTTCGATATCCTTTTGTAAACAGACTATTAAACGTCACCGGGAATGAAAATTAACAGACGATAATTTAAATAACCTGAGTTCAGGATAAACAATTTTTTAAATAATTGATTTTCAAAATAATGCTATTTTATCGCAAAGAAAAACAAAGAAATTCTACTTTTTGAAACGTTTTTAAGTTAAACAATGCCACTTCGTTTATCAAAGCAATACAAGAATTTTGTATTACCTTGATAAGTTTCACGCCTTTGTCTATCCTAAATCTTAGAAATCACGTAATTACTATTTTTGTTTAGCTTTGCGTTTTATAGAGCCTTATTCCGAACTGAAGTTAAATAGTGAAAATATGGAAATCCTTGAAAAATACGGCATTGTAGAACCAGGAAAGGATTATGTATGGTTTGACTGTGAGCATTTTGAAGAAAGTGAAGCTTATATTGATTTAATTAAAAATTTATCATCTGTCAGCAAAAGTAAATTTTTACCCAAAAACCTCACTGTCAGGAATGAAGGATGGACTGAAAACCGGGAGCATTACATCGTTGAAATAAGTTTTAAGTTGACTAATGACAATTATAAAATTAAACTTTTGGGTGAAGAATGGTTTGACTTCGACCTGATCATCCAGCTCAATCAGATACTTTTAAAGGAGGAATTGAAAGAGCAATTTTATCCTGTTAAAACCGGTGATCAGTCTCTGATCATTATTTTTGTCGGCCCATCTCTTAAAGAAAAACTCGCAGGCGAGAATATTCTGGAAAATACTGACCGGCTCATCCTGACAAAACCTGTAAATTTTGATTCGTTAAAAATTAAATAATACCACTCTACTCACTCCGTTTTTTATTTAAGTTTAAAATCTCAACCGCAGTAACCCCTGCCTGATCACGGTTTTCATTATTTTTAATAGTTAATTTGACTTCCCTGTTCGATGAAACCAGTATATGTAAGGGTCGAGGCTGTTCTGTAATGCCTATAAGTGGTTCTTCATTTTTGATGCGTCCAAAATAAGCTGTAAAATCTGCAACAACTAAAGAATCGCTGATAGCTTCCGGAATCAGAAATATAATTCCGGATCCCACTTCAAGAGACTTCTCATTATTCTTGTAATATTGTATCAGTATATCCTGCCGGTTATCCTCTATTACCGAATCATGCATTACCAGTGGTAATTCAGTTAAAAATCTTCTGTTCAAGGATCTCACCCCTTCTTCATTAAATCCTGTATCAGGAAGTTTCACTACAGAATCAAGGTAAGCCATGAACACTTCAGCCTGATGAACTTTTTTTTCTTTAGCTTCCTTCGTTACAGGGTCATTTTTATGGCTTGCATTAGGATCTCTTTTACAGCTCAAAAAACTGCTCACCACAAAAACAGACAGAATGAAGTTGATGATTTTCAGTATGAATAATGATTTTCTCATTTGAATTAATTTTAAGAATAAACTGAACACGAAAGATAAGTAAACTTATTATTTTTACATCTCAATCCACTTCCCTGAAATATTTGGCAGAATTACTATTTTCTTTTTTCCCCTGTTGAAAATTCTATTCTGAATGTCCCGAAAGCAAGTTTCAGATTGTTTTTGCTGTTTAGGATGATGAGTCTTTCATAATCCGGCGCAAAGAAAACAGACCTGTCTTCATCTTTGATGTTCAAATATAAACCACGATCCGTCTTAGGATTTTTCATTCTGCTGCTGTACTTTTTTAACAGATGTTAATGATAGATGCTGACGTCTTTATAATTAAAAACTCTTTTAAGTACAGAGCCTTTTTTGAGTGCTTCAAAAAGAATAACGATCTCTTTACTTTATTGACTTTATCAGTGTCTTTAAATCCTTTTTTTACTGTATTGATGATGATCAGCTGACTTTTATCTGCTAACAGAATTTTATCCGTAAAATCCTGACCAGAAGAAAACTACCAATTCGTAAGTTCTTTAAATTTACTCCTGTCACCGAAAAGGCTATGAGGGCTTAAAGCATGGTAAAACATACTTAATCATGATATCAAATGCAAGTTTTGACTTAGAGGAATTGTAACTGTTTCCTGTAAAAACGACTACCAAATCTAAATCTTTTACAATCATAATGTACTGTCCTCCATTTCCTGAAGCAAAAATAATATTGTAATTCAGTTTTTCTGTTTTTACCTGCTCATTGTACCAGGTGTATCCATAATAAGCAGGCTGTGGAATGGCACTTTTATTTTTTGAAATTTTTACATTAGAAAAATTTTCAATCAGTGTATTCCTATCAGTTATTCGCTTTATCCATTCTGCGGATATGATTCTTTTCCCGTTATACACTCCGTTATTCAATATAATTTCACCAATTTTAATCATATCAGCTGGCAGCATATAAAAATTCCCGGAAGTTAATTCATGCCCGATGGGGTCTTTAGTCCACCTGTATTTTTTTATATCCAATGGATGATAAAGATATCTTTCAGCAAAATCAGAAACAGTCATATGACTTGAATTTGCTATAATACCGCCCAGCAGCATTGTATTTACAGAGGTATAATCCCAGGTGCTGCCGGGTTTGTTTTTCAAATCAAGATTAAGGCAAAATGTCATCCAGTCGCCGGAACGCTCCATTTCTTCTTCACAGTCTTTCATCCCGTTCCATTCCTCACAATTAAAACCGGATTTCATTGTGAGCAGATGCTTAATGGTTAATTCTTCTTTTCTCTGATCCCATAATTTCGGTTTCTTGTAATCCGGAAAAAAATCATATACTTTTTGATCAAGGTTTTTAATAAATCCTTTATCCACAGCAATACCTGTTAATAGTCCGGTAACAGACTTAAAGGCAGATCTTGTATCATGCAGGCTATCCTTCGTAAATCCGTTAAAATAACTTTCAAATACGATCTTTCCATGTTGAGAAATGACAATACCGTCTAAATTTGGATAAGTTCCGTTTTTAGCCGAAATCGTAATACTGTCTAACCTTGTAAAGCCTTGCTGTGCCTTAACTGTTGATTTACAAAAACAAATGAAGATCAACAGCAACAGTTTACTTATTGAAGAAAATTTACCAGACGGTATTTTTAAAAATCTTTCTTTTATATTTTTCATTGTGTATACTGTATTCTGCTTAAATGAAAATAGCTGAAATTTGTTTTATCATTTCAGTTTACCGCTTCCATGTTTCACTCATCTCCCAATTGACAATATCTATTCTGGGATCAGTGTCCAGGTAATGATTTCCATCTTCTAAAGCATCTTCTTCAAGATCATAAAGACTGTTTTCCAAATCATCCTGAAAGTTCTGCACCAATTCTCCAGTAGAGTCTGCGACCAGAATACCCACTTCATATTCATTATCAATAAAAATGATCTGTCCGTATTTTCCGTCAACTGCCGGTGCCAGATCAAGATACAGACCTGTATGGGATCCGTCAAAGGCAAATTTAAGCCAGTCAGCGTTGTGCATATTATCCGGGTCTATTCCCCGATCTGCTTTTTTTAATGAAATCTTTTCAGATAGATGATTTTTCTGTTGACTTACATGATCAGAGATTATCCTTTCCACCGGGAAAAAATCCATTCCATAAAAGAGGCTTCCGAAATTTTCTTCGTCATTCAGTCCGTTATGCCAAAAATAAAGTTCTTTGAAATCATCGGGTAATTTTTTTCCAATAACTGCTTCCAATTCATTGATTTCGTCTTCTGTTGCCGGTTTCTGAAGAGAAAACTCAATGATTTTTCCTGCTTTTTCCCTTAACCAGGTTTCTATTTTTTCATAGACAGTTTTCATATTTTTTATGGTTTTCTAATGGTATGATGTTCAATATTTATAATTGACTGACTCACTCTAAATACTTTTTCACTTTCCTTTCTCTTTTAACAGTTCATCCAGAAAATCATCAAAACTGTCCGGTTCATTACTTAAAAAAATACGGTCATCATTTGGAAAATCTTCTGCCCAGGCAATCTGTTTTTTTGCTGTATCCATCGGGTGCTCTTTAGAAAACAGTTCAATAATAAAGTTTGTTTTATTTTCCTCGTCATACTCAATATCCTCAGGATCAAAAAACTGTTTTACAACCACTTCATAAAAACCGTTCCTGAGTTTTATTTTCAGTTTTTCATTTAAGGGGTCCGGCAGTACAGTATCTTTAAACTGCAGTGTTGATGTTAAATCTCCCCAGGAGAACAGATGTAAAGATTCATCGGTAACTTCAATGAAGTGTTCAGACTTTCGGAAACAGTTTTTTTTTGATTCTTCATTCACCAAAAACTCAACAGTCCATTCCCCTTCGCGACCCGTTGAAAAAACAATGATATTCCCGTAATTTTTATCTGATATAAAATCATTGAGCTGTTTCCAGGTCCAGGTTTCCTGAAAGCTCAGCATTTCATTATAAGATTTCACATTTCCGATGGCGATTATTCCGTCATCATCAATAATTTTCAGCTTTTGGATTCTACCAGATGAAATCATAATCTTTGAGTTTAAATAAGTGTAGGATTAAATCGATTCAACAGCAGTGTTTAGGAGTTTTTACTCCAATCAGTACATTGACAGAACTGATACTGTATCCTAAATGCTCTATATATACAATAACCTACTGCCAGAATTTCCACCATTTCTTATCCGGGATTTCAAATTCGTCACTAATTATTTTTAAATGGAATATGCAGATCTCATCTGTTAAATAATCGTAGACATCATCTTCCAGATATGGACTTTCAGGATTCATTAACTTTTTAACTGCTTCTGTTATTTTTACGGTATCGTTATGATTTGTTTTGGTAAAATTCGTCAGATTATCCAGAATAAATTCTGCATACGCTTTATGGGTTTCAGAATAATTGACATTCCCGTTTCTCCAGGCTTCATCTTTGAGAATATCTAATTCACGAAGCATTTCTCCCTCCAGAGTTTCAGCCTCCCCTACTAAAGGAATCAGATCCGTACGGATATGTCTGACGATATCAGGAAATTTATAATTGTTTGGAAACTCAGGCTGAACAGTGGAAACGGATCTGTAAACCGGATTTAATTTTTCACATGTGAGAACAAGCTGCTGCAAATCTTCCTGTGCCCGCTCAAGCCAATTTCGGGGAGATACTCCATACCTGTTTTTCAGATCAAGATCAGCCCCGGACATCATTATTTTTTCAACGACAGCTAAAAACAGTTGCCTGCGTTCTCCTTCAGTTCTCCATGGAAAACTCTGGATAACCCAATATGCCACCGTGGCTCCGTTGTGATCCACAGAATTCACATCACTGTCATAGTCAAGGAAAAGATCTAAAGCTTTAATTAATTTTTCCTGTTGGGCTGCAATATGCAGAACGTTATACCCGGCTTTGCAGTTGAGATTGGGATCGGCTCCGTTTTCAAGAAAATAACGGAGAATTTCCAAACGGCGTTCTTCGCTTTTTATTCCGAATGAAGTCAGGATTTCCATCATTAACGGTGAAAAAGTGCGCTCATCAAAAACATTTAAATCAATTTTACCTTGCTCTGTAACATTCCTGATGGTATCAAAATCTCCGGTGGCAATAGCTGACAACAACGTTTTTCTGTATTCTTCAGGAATAAATTTTATCATTATCCGGCAGTATTTGGTAGTAATCAGTTACGTTTGTGAATTGTTTTTTAAAAAGTCTTTTTTCTGCGATCTTATTATCATTAAAGTTAATAAAAATAATAGTTCAAAACACAATGACTATTTTTCTTTCTATTTGAAAAACCGGTACCAAAGTTTAACCTACGTGTTTTTTATGAACACCGAATAATCATCTTAAGAATTTCACCAAAGAATATAAAACTTCTGTAATTGCAGAATGATTGTCAGATATGAAAATTACAGGATTTCATTGATACAAATGAACTTAAAATATTAACAGAATCATCAGCCTGTATTCTCAGTCTCAAAACTATACTCTTGCTAATTCTGACAAATTCAAAAAATACTGAAACAAAAAAAGCAGATAACTTTACAGTTATCTGCTTGACTTTTAATAGAAAAAGCGGTTAGCCTTTTCTAAAAATTTATGCTAATCTAACGTTAACTGCGTTAACGCCTTTTGTACCATTTTGTAATTCGAAAGTTACGACGTCGTTTTCACGAATATTATCTACTAAACCTGAAGTGTGTACGAAAACGTCCTGACCACCAGCTGATGGTGTAATAAAACCAAATCCTTTGGTATCGTTAAAGAATTTTACTGTTCCTTGTTGCATTGTATATGTATTAAAAATTATTGATATTCTATTTTGGGATTCTCATCCTTTTGTCCTGATCCCAGATCAAAACGATAATAAACTTTTGAGAAAAAATATGGATGTGTAGAATTTAAGAGCGAAAATCGAACTTCTTAAAAGGTAGTGCACCTGTAATATTATTGACAAAAATTGAGCTTTTCGAAAATTTGATTTTATTTAATCACAAATTTATTTTAAACCCTTATTATTCTACAAATGTAATAAAATTAATTGAATACCACAAATTATTTAACAATTAAAGGAAATCTTTTTGTTTTATTAAAAAAATTACAATATCATGTTAATATAAAATGATTACTTTCCTGAAAGAATTAACAACTTTATTTTATAAAATATCTATTTTGAACTTTCGTATCTGTAACATCTTATGAAATAAAGATACCCATCATTTTAAAAGACAATGTTTATAGATAATATTAGGAAGAATATCCCGGCTAATTATTTTATTATTTTCACCCGTCTGCTGATAGGATTTTCTTTTATCCCTTCCGGATTGATAAAAGTATTCGGGCAGCGTTTCACCAGTCTGCCGGACTCCAATCCTGTCGGACATTTATTTGAAAGTTTCTACCAGCTGGGACTCTACTGGAATTTTTTGGGCCTGGCTCAGGTTCTGGCAGCGCTGCTGTTGATGTCACAGCGATTTGCGACCTTGGGAGCACTGCTGTTTTTACCGATTATTTCCAATATTCTGATGATAACTTTGAGTATTGATTTCAGTTACACATACGTAATCACCACTTTGCTGTTCTTTGCTGTCCTGCTCTTACTACTATGGGATTATCAGAAAATTGTTCCCCTATTTCTGTCTTCATCAAAAACTCAAACCATTGTCATCGGACCTGATCTGATTTCCGTAAGATGGCAATATTACGGGACTTACTTAAGTTTATTTTTGACAGCAGTTTGCTGTATGCCCTATATTTTCAGTAAAGAGAGTGTCAATCCTGCTGTGTATTTCATTGCACCTCTTTTCATTACACTTTTTTCATTCCTGTTCATGCTTTATACGGATATAAAAAAATATAAAGGAAATAATTCCACACAGTCAATCACACAGTCCTGAAATAAAGGATCAGTCTGATATTGTCTGATTATGTTCAGAGATGATGCTTAAGAGTCTTTAAAGCTGACACACTCTGTTTCTCCTTAAGACCTTACGTTATATCATTCGGACAGAGCAGCGATTTTGACTCGTTTTATGTACCTTTGTCATTATGCATTCATCTTCTAATCTGATTTAAAAACTGCTGTGGATTTCCGTAATAAAAAAAGATATGTGAGTTTTCTAAAGTTCAAGAGAGATTTTCAACAGTTTGGTCTCAAAAAAGCCCGCAGCTATGAAATTATTCTTCACTGGCTCAAAAACCGCCTGAGCAGAAATCAGTTTCTCATCCTTTCCGGGATTCTTGTAGGCTGCACTGCAGGATTGGCTGGAGTGATTTTGAAAACCATTGTCCATAATATCCACCATTTTATAACTTATGATGTTCATTTTGAGTATCAGATCATTTTTTACATCCTGTTTCCTTTTTTAGGTATTGTCTTAACTGCATTTATCGTCATTGCTCTTTTTAAAGGACAGGACAGAAAAGGTATCGGAGCGATTTTATATGAAATTGCACAAAACTCAAGTATTGTATCAAATGTAAAAATGTATTCGCAGGTGATCCAGAGTGCTGTGACCGTCGGATTGGGAGGTTCTGCGGGAATAGAAAGCCCAATTGCCGTTACCGGTGCTGCGATAGGATCAAATTATGCCCGGACTTACAGATTAAGCTATAAGGAACGGACCCTTCTTCTGGCTGCAGGCGCTACAGCCGGTATTGCTTCAGCATTCAATGCCCCAATTGCAGGAATCATGTTTGCATTTGAAATTTTACTGACCGGGGTTGTGTTTACAGATTTCATTCCACTTGTCGTTGCGGCAGTCTGCGGCAGCTTACTGTCCAGAATATTGCTTCAGGAAGATGTCCTGTTCAGGTTTTATACCCGTGAGCCCTTCAATTACCGAAACGTGCCGTACTACCTGATTCTTGGAATCATCACAGGACTCTATGCAAGATATTTCGTAGTTGTATCTCAACGGGTGGAGCATTTTATCAACGGGCTCCAGCTCACCCGCCTCCGTAAAGCCATGTTTGGAGGTGCCGTCCTCTCATTGTTATGTGTGCTTTTCCCTCCTCTGTTCGGTGAAGGATATGACACCGTAAAAGATTTTACGAATGGAAATGTGAATGCCGTCATCCATAACAGTTTTTTCAGATATTTTGAAATCGGGGATTGGACTGTTATTGTATTTCTGATCCTGGTCTGTCTTCTGAAAGCATTTGCCACCTCGTTCACTATTTTCAGTGGCGGAAATGGAGGTAATTTTGCTCCTTCCCTGTTTGCTGGAGGATCTGTGGGATTTTTATTTGCGGTAATATGCCGGAATTTAGGGTTTTCTGAGGTTCCGGTGACCAATCTGATCCTGGTAGGAATGGCAGGTGCCATGAGCGGTGTGCTGTATGCCCCTCTTACAGCAATTTTCCTGATCGCAGAATCAAGCTTTGGATATGATCTTTTTATTCCGCTGATGATTGTTGCTGTCATTTCTTATCTTATAGCCAAATGGTTTGCCCCAATCTCGCCAGAATTAAAGACACTTGCGGAGCAGGGTAAAATATTTACCCATCAGCACGACAGCAATCTTCTTTCTTCTTTACAGACAAGAGACTTTATAGATTTTGATTCTCAGACTATTCATGAAAATTCATCATTACAGGAACTGTATGACCTGATCAGCAGCGGAAGAAAAAATAACTTTGCAGTTGTGAATGATGCACATCAGCTCAAAGGAATTCTTACATTGGATGATATCCGTCCTTATTTGTTTAATGAAAACGAGAAACTGAATATCTCCAAACTGCTTAAAGTTCCTGCAGCAGTAGTTATGCTGAATGATAAACCCGTAAAAATCATTCAGATGTTTGATGATACTTCGACCTGGAATCTCCCTGTTGTTGATGAAGAAAACAGATTTATCGGTTTTATTTCAAAATCAGCACTACTTACCAGTTACCGGCAGCTTCTTAAAGATTATTCTTAAACCACGTCCGTTTGGGTAAGTTTTTAAAGAAAGCCGTATCGAGAATTTCTTGAATAATGAAGAAACTTTGTTTAAGGTTCACAGATTCTCGATACAAATTCTTTCAGAATTTTACTCGAAATGACAGACTTTCAACAACAGTTTTACTATTACTCTCAGTCATATTAAAATTACCACAACGTTTGTCATTCTGAAAGAATCTCAACATGAATTTTTAATGCTACGCTCGCAACTGATGGTATAAAATCCTGAAAACATTTTTCGTTCGCAAGGGCGTTCTACTCAGCAAAGACGACTGCCCACCTCATCACCTCACTTATTGCGGATTACTGTGATCAGATATGTATTGGGCAAGCATTTTGGTATTTCCTCCGTAATGATGATTCCCTGCAATATGCGTCATCTGATAATTTTTCCCCAATGTTATTTCGCGGTAAGGAAAATTGGCAAACTCAAAATCACTCAAGACCAACTGTACCGGAGCATTCACCATTTTATTGATCTCAGGAACGACAGGAAAACTTCCTTTGATGTACTGTCCAAAGTATTCTTCCAAATGAATTTTAAAATCGTTGCTTTTGGATGGGCCGATGATAAACACTTTTTGAATATTCTTTTTCATCTCTTCCGAGAATCTGTTATAAACAAATGGAGTCACATCTGCTCCAAAAGAATATCCAACTATGATCACATGTTTATTTTTTCTGCCCTCCAACTGTCTTCTGATAAATTCTTCAATATCCTGAGAGGTCTTTTCAGGAGTTTTTTTATTCCAGAAATAAGTTTTTGTATCCAAAGCAAAAACATCATAACCGAGATCCTGTAAATGATCTCCCAAACTTTTTGAAAAAGTATTGAAGCCTGCATCGCCACTGAGGAAAAAAACAATAGGCTTATTTGAATGAGAATTCCATTCCCTGATCTTAAAATCAGTATCGGATTTACATCCCGCTAATAATAAAATGAATCCGAAACAAAGGATCCGAAAGACAAATCTGATATTTTTTTTCATGGTTTCATTACTTTATTTAATGCTGACGGAATCTGTAACAGATCAAGGTCATTATTGTAAACGAGATATTTATTTTCCCACACATCCGCATACTTTTCCTTAAAACTCCTCAGGGTATGATAATGTTTAAAACTTCCTACTCTCTGATAAACAAATTTCAGAATTTCTTCAGCAGTATTGTCGGGCTGCTCAATCTCTGCCATCGGAGTCATTCCCATATTAATGAATTTTAAATTTTTGCATGTAGCATATTCGACAAGCTTTACGATCAGTACATCAATACTTCCGTTCGGAGCGCTTTCTGTTTTTCTGATCATATCATAGCTGCATTCATCAGGTGCACAATAAGGAATGATATTTAAAAAGGCAACGCATTGCCCGTCTCCATCGGAAATAGTGATCACATCCTGATTTTTAATAATGTCAGGTTCAAACATACCTTCGGCAAAAACAATCTCTTTTTTGTTATCCTGTTTTAACCATTCGTCAGAAACTCTCTTCAACTGAGCTATCACATCTTCGCTTTGCGGAGCATATCGTATTTCTGTTTTATATCCTGATTTTTCCAAAGCATTTACACTGTTTCTGATCGCTTTTCTTTCTTTTCCTGCCATGCTGAATTTCTCAGCATCAAGAATGGCATCCTGCCCTATGAATAATTTCTGTTTTTTAAACATACTGAAATACGAAAGTCCGTTCTGGCTCACCCGGTAATAGCAGGTTTTAAGATTATTGATTTTACAGTATTCTTCAAACCGGGTGATAATTTCTGTTGTATCCTGCTCAGCGCATACCGGTTCTTCCAGAATCACGGCAAACCCGTTTCCCGTTCTGTACGATAAAAAACCATGTATCTCTTCCGGAAAAAATAACTGTTTGTCCCAGGTGAGTTTGAAATAGTCCAGAGATGAAGTACCATATTCCCTGACAAGATTTTCGGCGATGCTATGATCTTCCACTTCACTCTGATCTGTATGAACATTCGTTCTGTAGAATGAAAAAATAAGAACCAGCCAGGAAACAGTTCCTAAAATATAATTCAGATTCTGAAAATCTCTGGCAAAACCTGTATGAGGGATCAAATCGGGATCTTTGAACAACAGAAAAGTGTGTAATGTGTAGTACAGCGCTTCTTTCTTTGTAAAATCAATTCCGAAATGAGAGGAATTGATAAAATAAAAGGTGAAAAAATTAAATATAAAAACAGTAATAAAAACCCCTAAAAACCAACTGAAGCCATACTGCAGAGATGTTTTTTTTGTTTTGAAATTGTATTCCCTGCGGCTGTAAATCAATAATCCCAGAGTAAACAGTGCTATTGATGCTTCTTCATAGTCCAGAGCTTTTGTCAGATTAAAAATAACAGAAGCAGATGTCAAAATAACAGCAAAATACCAGGCCCGCCTGACACCTCTGAAAAGACTGGCAGAAGTTACCAGAAGCAGTATTCCTGAGATTAGGGTCAGCATTTTGGAAAAGTGCATAAAATCAAGTGATAAATAGAGCTTCAGAATATGCATACGGTGAGCTATGGCAGGGGTTACCACAGAAAGAATGTTAATGATCCCCAAAAGAAAAGTCATCACCATCGGCAGCATCCTCGCAAACAGTTTTCTGCCACTCCACAGATAGGTAATGATTCCCAGGACTAATGGAAGCCAGAACTCAAAAAAACGGTAGAGCAATGTAATACCAAGACCCTGACTGTGGCTGTAGCCGAAATTGGCAAGAATATAGGTCAGTGAAAATTCTACCACCCCCAATCCGCGAAGAAAAGGAGAAACGATCATTAATAAAACGGAGACTACGTAAGATATGGCTGCTGCAGAAAAAGAAGCCTCAACACCAAATGCATACATAGCGATAAGCAGATGAAAAACCCCGCAAAACTCAATGATCACAGAAACCAATACAGTAAGCCAGAAATATTTCTTATCAATGTCATTGCTGAAAATTTCTTCAAAAGAAAGCATGACCTCCGGAAACTTCTGATCAATAAACCGGTATAGGAAATTTTTCCTTTTAAATGAAAGATACAGTCCGTATATCACTGCCAGAAGGATGATCAGTGACACAATTCCCGTACTGCTGTCACTGAAATTCCTGTTGATCCATACCGCGTAAAGGATCAGAGGCAGCCCTACAATAAGAACCGTCAGCAGTCCTGTAAAACCATAGACAGCACTGGCCTGATGGATTTTAGAAGTCTTATATCCTTTTATTCTGATATTCCTGGGAAGATATGCTAATGAGCTCACGCCACCGGCAGGAAGAAAGATGCTTAAAAAATTCCTTTTCAGGAATAAGATGACTGCATCCTTAATATTTACAGTCAGTCCTGTACTGCGAAAACTGGCTATATACATCAGCCCCTGCAGCAGGATGTAGATCAGAGCGAGAAAAACACCTGCCAAGATCCATGATACATCTGAGCTTTTAAGCAACGGACCTATCGATGCCAGTTCATGTCTCTCACTTCTGAAAAAGGTGAAGGCCAGAAGTAAAATTATGACAGCTAGAATTTCTTTCCAGCGGATCTTTCTGATCAATTTTATCAGTTTTGACTTACTCATGATTTAATGGGTTTTTAGGAAAGATTTACCAGATAAAAATAAGAAAAATTACATTGGATTTATTTATCTTTATACAAATCATGATATGAAAAAACTGACAGGATTTCTAGCGTTCACAGCATTACTGATTTTTGGCTGCACTTATTCACAGAATAAACCTGCCCGGAATAAATGCAGTATCTACCTCACCTTTGATGACGGCCCTCTTAACGGGAGCGAGAACATTAACGACATCATTTTAAAAGAAAAAATTAAAATCAGTGTATTTATGGTCGGCGAACATGTCGTCAAAGACAAAAAAATGGATACCTACGCTAAATATTATGACGAAAACCCTTATATCGACGAGTATAATCACAGCTATACGCATGCCAATAACCATTACGAAACTTTTTATAACAATACTGAGAAATCGGTCAGCGATATTGTGTATAATCAAAACCTGCTGAAGCTTCCATACAAAATTGTACGGCTTCCCGGACGCAATATGTGGCGTCTGTACGGAAGATCCAAAAACGATATCTCAAACGGTATACAGACCGCAGATCATCTGGCTAATCTCGGATACAAGGTTGTAGGCTGGGATTTGGAATGGCAGCATCATGATAAAGACGGAACTCCGGTACAGACGGTTAACGATATGTATCAGTCCGTGACAAAACTGTGTAATTCAGATAAAACCTTTACAGAAAAAAATGTAGTAATTCTTCTACATGATGAGATGTTTCAAAAATCCTGGGAAGAATCTGAACTGAAGAAACTGATTGATTTACTGAAAGCAAATCCTGGTAACGTTTTTGAGCAGATGAGGTTTTATCCTCAATGAAGTAATATCTTCTCTTAATTGAAAAAAAAGCTTAAATCTCCGTCCTGAAAATAAATTATTTTACAGGAAGCGCACAATCTACTTTTAAGAGTAATCCGACGGATGAAATTAAACTTCACGGAGAAAAAAAGACCGGGTTAGTTTATAAACTGCATAATCAAAAATCACCGGTTTAGGTGAGTCGTATTAATACTACCCCATCAAAAATTCTCTGTAATTCTGAAACCTCTTGAGTTGAAAGAAATTTCGACATAAATATTTACTAACCCGTTAAAAAGATAAAATATACCATGACCGCCCTGATTCTTAACATGAATTGAAATCGCTGACCTTTAATT
Source organism: uncultured Chryseobacterium sp. (assembly GCA_963526305.1). Taxonomy (GTDB): domain Bacteria; phylum Bacteroidota; class Bacteroidia; order Flavobacteriales; family Weeksellaceae; genus Chryseobacterium. The sequence goes on from CAURNW010000009.1 coordinate 183,664, forward strand.
TTGTATCCTTATTTGAAATCATTCTCAAATCATTATGCAAAATTTAATTAGCTCCGTCTTAGTGGCGGTCGATTTTACGGATAAATCACTTAACGCAGTCAGAATGGCAGTGAATATTGCTGCCCGCCACCAATCCCGAATCCTTTTATTTCACAATATTACCAATCATGCCATCATTGACAGAACGGGAAAGCAGATGATCGGTGCAGAAACAGTCAGTGAAAATTATCACAAAACAGAACAGTCTTTAAAGGCGCTTGAAAGATCCTTACAGGAACAGCATTCTGATATGAAGTTTAAAACTGTGATCAAAAATGACAGTTTGGTTCATGGGATCAATGATGTTATTGATGCAGAGAAGGTCGATCTGGTGGTGTGTGGAAGTTCGGGTAAACAAAATTTCACCCAACTGATTCTTGGGTCATTATCTTATCAGATTCTGACAGAGGCAGACTGCTCGGTTTTATTAGTACCGGAAAACTGCAGGAAATACTGTTTTGATAAAATACTTGTTCCTGTAAGGGTTTTAGAAGATCTAACAGATAAAATTGATCTTTCTGTTGCCATTGCAAGGAAAAACAGAGGCGTTATAAGCCTGCTGGGAATAAGTGATGAAGATGATTTATTTAAAATTAAAGAGGCTTACAAGGGAGTGAGAAAAAATCTGGCGATCAGTTCACAGGAATATGACTCACAGTTTTTACTGACCCGTGATAAGGCGACACAGATTTCAAAATTTTCTAAAGATGACCATGCTGATATTATTATCCTTACGTACAAAGATGAGGACAGCTGGAAATCATTTTTTTCAGAAAATTTTTTCAAACAGATTATTAATTATACGGATCTTCCCTTATTATTTCTAAAAAACAACAGGGAAAAGAGTAAAGACCATGCAGATGAAAATGCAGGTTTTGATATTACTCTTCCACATCCGGGATAAAACAACTTTATGATTACACTACAAAAATATTCAGATGAAAACAGGCTCAACCCCAACCAAAAGCAGGAAATCATTCAGTTTCTTTTTCAACATCTGGAACAATACGGTGATCCGGAATCAGATATTTCGGATGCTGTCAGCTATGCGTTAGGATTTGAAAACAAACCCGGAGGCCTGATCATTACTGCCAGAGACCAGAACACTGATCATCTTGTGGGTGCTGTTGTTGTCAATAAAACCGGAATGGGTGGGTATATACCTGAAAATATTCTTGTCTACATCGCTACTGATAAAAACGTGCGCGGACAGGGAATCGGTAAAAACCTGATGCAGCAGGCTATTGAATCTTCTCATGGAGACATCGCACTCCATTGTGAACCGGAAAATCCGGCAATACATTTATACAGGAAGCTGGGATTTACCAGTAAATATCTTGAAATGCGACTAAAAAAATAAAATGTCACACATTACTTTAAACACCAATAAATTACTTCATAACTATAATTATTTAAATCAGCTTTTCGAAGAAAACCATATCGAATGGGCCGTAGTTGCAAAATTGCTCTGCGGAAATGAAAAGTTTCTGAAATGCCTCTTAAAGATATCAGACAAAGAAGTCTGTGATTCACGGTTGACCAATCTACGCCATATCAAAGAGCTTTCCCCGAATACAAAGACCGTTTATATAAAGCCGCCTGCTAAAAGACTTGCTGAAAGCATTGTGAAATATGCAGAAGTCAGTTTCAACAGCGAACTGGATACAATCAAAGCTCTTTCGGATGAAGCAGTAAGCCAAAATAAAATCCATAAAATTGTTGTCATGGTCGAAATGGGAGAACTCAGGGAAGGCATTATGGCAAAAACCCTTTCTCATTTTTATGGGGAAGCTGTTAAAATGCCCAATATAGAGATCGTCGGGATCGGAACAAACCTCAACTGTCTCAACGGGATCCTCCCTGATGAAAAGAAACTGGTCAAACTGAATCGTTTTAAAGAGATTATTGAAGAGTCACATGGTACCGTTATTCCATTTATATCTGCAGGCTCATCTGTTACGATCCCTCTGATTTTCAAAAATAAAGTACCTGAAGGAATCAATCATTTCAGAATTGGGGAAACATTGTTTTTCGGTACTGACGTATACAGTGATTCAACCCTCAAAGGAATGTATCAGGATGTATTTAAACTGACTGCCGAAATCCTGGAAATCGTAGAAAAACCGATGGTGCCGGCGGGCGATACAGGAACTAATCTTACCGGAGACACTCCCCTGCATGATACAAAAAACAAAGGTAAAACATCAGTGAGGGCTATCGTTGATGTCGGTATCCTGGATATTGATCCTCAGCATATACAACCTTTACGCTCCGGAATCAAAATTATAGGAGCCAGTTCTGATATGATGATCCTGGATCTTGAAAAGAACAGTGATGATTATCTTGTAGGAGATACGATTGATTTCAGCATGAATTATATGGCTGTCCTAAGGGCCATGAATTCTGAATATGTTGATAAAAAAACCGAGAGTACCATTGATGCAAATCAGCTGAAAATTTTAGAACACAGAAATTAAAAAGGGTTGACTCTGTAAGATATCTACCACAATAAAAAATTGTGGTATTTTTTATGTTTATATTTGATCAGAAAAATTCAAAATATTGAATCATACCATTCAGTCTCTTACGTTAAGCAAAATTAAGCGTCGTTCTGCCCTGCGGAATGAGTTTGTCATTATGCATCTTAATGAATTTAACGAAAGACTGAAGAGTGCATCAGATTCCCATTTTAAAAATAAATTCTATACATTTTTTCTTTCTGGTGCTGCAGAAGGTTCTGTAACTATCGATCATCAGGAATTTGATCTTACGCCTCTCAGGTTTTTTTTCATCAATTACAATCAGGTTTATCACATAAAGGAGCTAACTTCTGATAGCGGTTTTGTGCTGATGTTTACCAAGTCATTTTACAATTTTGTATACACCGGTAATAAAATTATTAAAAGTGACAGAGCGCTTCATAATGTTGTGCCCTTTATCCTGTTGTCTGATGAAAGTAAAGCAGACCTTCTGCGGACTTTTGAGGAACTGAAACAGGAATATTCTGAGAATCAGTCTCTGCGAAAGGAAATCATCTGCCTGCTGCTCAAAGTTTTTGTCCTTAAATACATCAGGAATTCAAATAAGAAAAACCTTGTCGACAGGTCTGTAAATCATAAAAAAGAAATTATAGAAAAATTCAGCAATCTTGTTAATCTCCATTACAAAGATTTAAAAACAACGTCTAAATATGCAGAGAGGCTGAATCTCAGTCCCAATTACCTCAATGCAGTTATTAAGGAAAGTCTTGATATCCCGGCAGGTCAGATCATTAAAAACCGGATTATCCTGGAGGCTGAAAGACTGCTTCTGCATACAACACTTTCGGTTACTGAGATTTCTTATGAATTGGGATTTACCGATAATTCTCATTTCGGAAAATATTTTAAGTCTGCCACCAAATATTCTCCCAACCAATACCGTGTACTCAAAATCGATCATGTTTCTAAGGATGCAGATGATGCAGGTTCTTTCTGACACTGATTCTCACATCCGGGCACGAAATATTTTCTTAATTTTCTATGAATTGCATTAAAAATTACAATATTAATACATTTTTATATTTATAATTTTATTATATTTGATAAACTAATGTAAATACCTATGAAAAATCTAAAAAAAATCTCCAGAAACAAATTAAGCTCTATTAATGGAGGAATCGAAACGTGTGTTCAGAACTGTCCGGCAGGATCCAGAAAATGCTGTACCCGTGGTAAGGCTTATTACTGTGAGGTAGTGGAAAATGCATGCCTGTAATAATCTAAAATATTTTCAGAAAAGAGACTGTCTTAAAGATGGTCTCTTTTATTTTAAATTTACACTGCTTCTCTTTCAGAACATATTCCTGAGAATTTTCATATAAAAAAAGGATCCGCTAAAGCGGATCCTTCATGATAAACAGTGATTCTCTGTTTTTTTGAATAACATGGTTCTAGAAAAGGATATCTCTTACGCAGATGCGTTTTCTTTGTGGAAATTAAAGACAGTGCTTTTTGAATAAATCTGTATAAAAACGATGGGATATTTCATTTATACAATTCTAAAAGCTCAGGATCCAGGATCTATATTGACTTTATAACTTTCCATTATCTTTAAGGCTTCTGCCTGTCTTTTAAGATTTCCGTCAGTGTATTGCTGAAGACTTGATTTTATAAATTTGCCTGTATTATATATATATTGTGTCTTTTCAATTTTCTTCAACGCAAACAGAAACAGTTAATCATAAAAAGGCATAAGCATTGACTTATCAGTTGGTTATTAGTTTTAAAAAATAATTTTTTACATACTGAAAATTTTCAGGTTTAATTGACTGAGATTTAAATCTCTCTGCTTGAATCTGAAACTCGTGATTCATTGATGTATTATTTCAGCTTAATGCTTCCACTGCTGCCCGGTTTTTGGAGGCGGATCACCTTCTGAAAATTCGGGTACGAACGCATTAACTGCTTTTATACTGTCATTTTTTTGCTGCAGTACAGTTTCATCACTATTTTTATTACTGAGCTGTACGTTACTGATCTGTTCTGCTTCTGTTACCCATTCATCGTTTTCTCTACAGGAATTAAGAAAAAGCACAACAGCTGCAAAGGTTAGTTTTGAGATAATACTTTTCATTATTAATTTTTGATGTGAAGTTTATCCCGGCCGGTTTTGATTATTTTGTTTCGAATTCTGATTTCAAAAGTATTCGTCCTGCAGCGGTTGCCAAAACGTTTATGGTGTCAATTAGAAAATTGGTACGTGCCAATTAATGAATTAGCACAAACATAATTTATTGAATAACAAATACTTAAACATAAACACATATGCCTCTCTTATTTTTAAATAAAACCCGTTTTTTTGATTAAAAATCAACTGATTTTATCTATTTTTGACCCAATAAAGATTATCATCTTCACCAAAACATGAAAAAGCTCTGTCTTTTATTTCTATTATTATCTTTTGAGATGTTCTATTCTCAGAATGAGCAGTACAGTGAATTTTATCTTTTAAAAAAAAACTACGAGAATTATCCCGAAAACGATGAAAAAGCATTCAGGTACCTGAATAAATACATCGCTCTGGGATGGAAGAAAAAAGATTATGCCCATCTTGTGGAAGGTTATAAAGATGCAGTTTTCTTCTCTGCTTCTGCAAAAAACAAACTGATTTATTCTGACAGCACCATAGATGCGGCACTCCTGTCTAAAGATGACAATCTGATCAGCGATGCCTATCTGAAAAAAGGGATTGTCTACTATTTTAACTATAAAAAATATAAACCGGCTCTTGACGAATACTTAAAAGCGTACCAATATTCTAAAAACTCAAAAGATGATTTTTTAAAAAACGGCATTCTTTACCATATAGGCGTTGTTAAAAGCTACCTGGGCTATTACGACGAAGCGCTGGAACATTTTGAAATCTGTAAAGCATATTTTGAAGCAAGGATGGGTGAAGACCATCATCCGAATATTATATTCAACAATAAAAAAGGATATTACAACAGCCTGCACCGCATTATCGTATGTTACAGAAATCTGCAGCAGTACAAAGCGGTAGACTCACTCATTGGTACAGGAATACTCCGCACTCAGAACAGCAAAGATTATCAGCAGGAATATGGCTATTTTCTGAAGGAAAAGGGCATTGAAGAATTCCGGAAAAGAGAATATCCCCAATCCATCAACTCTTTACAAAATGCTTTAAAACCCATTATTCATATTAATGATTTCGCCTGGGCTACCGTCGATTATTTTTACATAGGAAGATCATACCTTGAAATGAAAGATTCCCGCAATGCAATCAAATATTTTCAGAAAGTGGATTCGGTTTTTCAGAAACACCGTTTCATTCTTCCGGAACTCAGGGAAAACTACGAATTACTGATCAGCGAATACAAAAAAAAGAACGACAACGCAAAAGAACTTTATTATACCAAACAGCTTCTGAAAGCGGACAGTGTCATTAACAAGGACTTCTCCTACCTTTCATCGACTATCCATAAAAACTATGATACCAAAACCCTGCAGGAAGAAAAAGCAAAACTTGAGCTGGCAACTTCCAGAGGATTCTGGATCATCATCGTCCTGGTTGTTTTTGCCTTAGTCCTGTTTTCAATGCTCCTGATCAGATTCAGGAATGAGAAAAAAATGAGGATCAATTATAAAATCCTGGAACAGAAGATCTTAAATAAATCACTTGAAGAACCTGCAAAGCATCAGACATCAGAACTGAAAGATGATGATAAAACAGCACTCAATAATGATATCGTAAATGATATCATTCAGAAATTAAAACGGTTCGAAGAAAGAAACGGCTTCACTGAGAACGGACTGACACTGAATAAACTGGCTGCTAAATTCAATACCAATTCTAATTATCTGTCTCAGGTCGTGAATGAGTACAAAGGTGTTAATTTCAATCGGTATCTGAGTGAACTTAGAATAAATTTCATCACGAATAAACTTTATAATGATAAAGTATATCTCAACTACAAAATAGAAACGCTGGCTGAGAAATGCGGAATTGCGTCAAGAACAAATTTCTCCAACTTATTTCAGGAAATCAACGGGATCCGACCTACCGATTTTATCAAAAAGAGAAATCAAGATATTGAGAACAGCCAGGTCGAATTTGAAACTTCCGTAGCAAAGATCTTGAGTAAATAAATTCCGATACAGTCGGGGAAGGTATAAAATAGTCATCCGTATCATGTACTGCCGGATATTTTAGATTTGAAAATAATTAAATAGATGGCTGTAAATGAGTAATTTTATTTCCACAACGGTGAGAGCAGGTTACTGCCTCAAAAAAATAAAATACAATGGAACAAAAAACACATCCGGGAAGTAGTACCAAAAGATTCAGAGAGACAGCAGTGAACGGTCAGGAGACGTTAACTCCGAAGCAAGTTGATAACCGAAATCAAAAAAAAGTCTCAACCGAACAGAGAGAAACCACTGAAGAAGCGCTATTGCAAAAAATTTCTGAGACCATGAAATCCCACGTCGATAATTTTCGGAGTTTCGCAAGGGAGAATTCAGTGAATATCATTTCAAACACGTTCAACAGCAGCAGTATCGGATATCAGAAAAATTACAATCCGGTATTTAATTCTGTAGACCAGATTTTAGAACTTCATGAGGATACAGTCAGTTTATATGAGCGTATGCTGAAAGAGAAAGAAGAGAAGTTGGAAAAACTCTTAAAGCTTGCAGAAAACGGAGAGTGATATCGGTAATAATTATTTTCCGTGATCTGAAACTCCAGATCATCATCATCAAAACTGTCAGAAACCCACCATCGAAGATAAGCCTGACTTTGAAAAATTACATCTCATCAATCAACTTGATGAAAACGATAAATCGATGATTTTAAAAATGGCATATAAAATATTTACCAAAAAAAAAAATATACTTCTTTAATAAAAATGTATTATTTGCTCAAAGTTATAAACTTTGCGCAGCGGGGCAGCGGGCGGGAAACGAATCAGTTTACTCCAGTCAGAAATTTCGCCCGATTACCTGAACCAATGAAGGAGCAATAAGACTTATTCATGTCGGACAACCTGAATTCCGAGTGCTTGATACTGAAAAACTGAAGGGCTGATAAAATAAATTCTCAGTGCTGATCTTTACAATTCGTCAGATCAGGTTAAGGTTTTTTTTCGAGAATTATCCTGAACCGAGAGAATTTCTTAGATTTGAAATTAATTATTTATCTGATAAATGATTAACTTTACTCTCCGGAATTCAGAGGAGCTTTTGCCTCTTAAGAAATAAATAAAAAACACATGGAACAGAAAATACACCAGGGACGCAATATCAAAAGATTCAGGGAGATGCTGGGCATCAAGCAGGAAGGTCTCGCATTCGATTTAGGAGATGAGTGGAATCAAAAGAAAGTATCATTGCTGGAACAGAAAGAGATCATTGATGATCAGCTGCTGGAAAAAATATCTGAAGTTCTGAAAGTCCCGGTGGAAGCTTTGCAGAATTTTGATGAAGAGCAGGCGGTGAATATCATCTCCAATACATTTGGAGAACATGCTTTTGGCAGTTCATTCAACCATGGAACAATTAATTTTCATCCTATTGAAAAAATCCTTCAATTCCATGATGAAAAGATCGCCCTGTATGAGCGAATGCTGAAAGAGAAAGAAGAGATGATGCTGAGAATGGAGAAGCTTTTGGAGAATAAGTGATTTACTTTTATTCGAACAGTTTTTATTTTATTAAGGATAAAAATCTTCTGAAAAAGTTGAAGCGATAAAGGATATACACGAAGAAGATAAAGCGTTGCAAGATCTCTTGATCTTATTGTCTGAGATTATAAAGCTAAAAAAGCGTACTTGTAGAAAATTTAAAAAACCTCGCAATTGCGGGGTTTTTGTGCTGAGCGGTTTTTTTTATTATCTGCTGCAAAGTTACAAACTTTGCAGAGCGAGGAGACTAACTACCAAGAAAATTCATTTCTATTAAAATCCCATAAATCATCAATTTCATTATCTTCTAAGAATTCTTCGAATTTTTCCCATCCATTTTTTTCTATCAATACAGCTTCACTTGAATAAATTGGAATTATCAGAGGGAAAATAACCGATTTATCTTCTAATTTTAACTCTTGCAAATCATCATCAAAATAGAAGGGTAAAGAAAAGTACAATGAATTCATTTTTGTTTCTGAAGTAATAGTAAAATCAAATGATAAAATATCACCTCTGCGTACTCCATTTTTACTGTCAATTAAATATTCTGAGAGACTTGTTAAAAATGAAACTATTTCATTTCCATTAAACTGATTACCACAAACAAATATAAATTCATAGTAATAATCAATAAAATAATGATTCATTCCTAGTGTAGAATATGTTTTTACTCCTTCAAAAGGAATATTATTATATAAAGATATTGAAAGATCATACCTTTTATCTACAATATCTGCGCCTCTGGATATTTCACCAATATATTTTTCTAAATGTTCTACTACTTTCATCTTTGAAATCTTGAATCATTATTTCGCCATTATTATATGAAGAAGAACCATCATCGTATTTTTGCGTTAAATTACTTCCTGTTACATTATCTAAAAACAGCTAAACTAAATAAATCCTTTAAGATTACTACAATAAGCTTCTGTATCATGATCAGAAGCTCTTCCATCAAGATCGGTCAAGCTAATCGGACTGTTGAATACATAAGAATAAAGATCTTATGTATTTTCTATAAGCGGGGTTTTATTTATCAGCTCAAAGTCACAGACTTTGCGCAACTAGGGTCGCTTTAATTTTAACAAAATTAAAAAAAACATTACGTTTTTAACACAGAATCTTTGCGCAGCGGGAAAAAAGATAGGAAGCAGACGAAAGGAAAATTGATGTCAGTGATTATGAAGCGAACAGACCAAAATAGAAGTTTAAAAAACCTTTCAACTTTATGTTACTTCATTATAGCTCTGTTATGGATGAAAAAAAAGAACATAAGATAACATAAACCACTGTTTTTGCAGTGGTTCTTTTTCGCTCAAAGTCGGGAGATATTGCGCAGCGGGCAAGGAAAACACAAAAAAACCACCACAATTGCGATGGGGTTATTTTTATTATTGCTCACGGATTACTAATCTGCGAGATCGGCTTTCTGAATAAAAAATTCTTTATTATATAGTTCACTAATATTTACTAAGGAAATTGGCATTTTTCTAACACTAATAAGTACAATACCAACATCTCCTTTTTCTACTTTAACAATTTCAATCTTGAGATTGCTATCCTCTAAAATTATATAATCTCCCACACATACTTCTCCATTTGGTTTACCAGCTAAGAAAAAACCATCATTTTCATGATCATTAAATGCGTTTTGTATCAAAATTTTAGTCATCATGTTATTTATTATTTCTTAAAAGTTGCCCAAGCTGCCTCGGTTGGTCTTACGGCGCCTACGAAGTTACAAACTTCGCGGAGCAAGGGTTTTTCCGGCAGAAGACCAAATATAAAGTAGGATATCAATTTCATAAGCTAATCGAAATCTGCCATAAAACGCTGTATTCTTCTCATCGAGATTTCAGCAGTGGCATGATGGCATGACTGTCGAATACATTAACTAGAGATTCCGTTACCGTTTAAAAGACCGTTATCATATTCATGGTATTGTGATTTGCCAGATAAGGATAACCGTTGCTGTTTCCTATCTGCTCTTCCATTACTTTGATAAAGCCAGCTGGGTCCAAACTTTTACATTTTATTTAATAAAAAATTCTTTAAGTTCTCCTTTCTTTATTAAATTAATATTGTTAGGAGTTATGATTTTGTAAATACATCCATATTGAATATCCTCGTCAAATGATCCTGTACTTGTTTGATTATTTATAAAATCGTCATCCAAAGCATTATTTTTTTTAACAATATTATATTTTGGATTATAAGATTCCGCTACAATAACTTTATTGTCTTTATATTTAAATGCACCTAACTTTTTAATTCTATCAATAGGAAAAACTTCATTTTCTTTTGATGTAGCTAAAACAATTAATGTGTCTTGTTTTGTAAAAATGTAAAAAAAATTTAAGTTTTTATTTTTTTTATTTTCCTCTTGAATATTTCCTAATATGGTAGTATATATTTCATCTGATATAAAAAATTGATTTCTGCTTTGCTCACACGAATAAAGAAGTAGGAGCAGTATTAGAGTTATTTTTTTCATCGTTCTAATGATTTAAGATTTAAATTTTTATTGATAATAATTCCTTTATTTTTGATGTTAGATTTGCTTGGATAAAAAACATTATCAACAGTTTTTCCATCTACATTAAAACGGTTATATCCATATAATCTTTAGGATTTCCATCTGAACTGATAACAAAATGACGAGGATATTTTCCATTTGCATTATCAAGAGAAGCTGCTGAGTTCATATCTCCACTATTTGGAAGAGAGCCTCTCGGATGGTTATGTATCTCAAAAGATAATTTTGATACTCCTCTATGTAAAAATATACCTGTAGCAGCATCTGTTTGATGTCCAGTAAAAATTTTATAATTCATTTTAGAATTAATTCTATGTCAGGCTAATCCCCATTCAACATTCGTATTATGAACCAAAAATGTATAAAGAAAAGAAGTTGTATTTGTGTTATTTGTAAAGCCTCTGCTTAATCCTTTGGGAAACATCAAGATATTAGTACTAGGATATTTAGAATTTTCGGGATCTTTTAAATTTAGAGATAAATCAGATATTGGCGTAGAATCATATGGAGCACTTTTATTTACTACATATGGACCAACTGAATTGTCCACATTGCCATTACCATCTGTAACAAAAAGCCTATCATCACTTCTTTTTTCACTTCCATCATTAGGATCGACTCTTTTTACTTGTCCATCCAGTAATAATTTATAATCAGTTTTAACACTTCTTCCATCAGGATCTGTGTTACTAATTGGATTATTTATTACATAATTATACGGTGACCAACTAGTATACTCTTCACCTAAAGGATCTGGCGACATCCATCTTCCAATATCCGGCATATAAAATCTCGCCCCATAATCATACATTCCTGTCTCTTGGAGTTCTTCGCCGTTGTATTTATACTGATAAGAAATTTCACATTTGCGAGTTTTTTTTATTATCTGCTACACGGATAATTAGTCATCAGATTTATAATAATTTAATACTTCACCTGTATTCTTATTGATATTAATATAAATATTGCAATATCGACAGTTGTAGCTCTTAAAAACAATATGCCAGACTTTATTATCTGCTATTAAACTAATCTGATAAGGCTTAACCTTTTCAGGATCTAACAAATCTTTTTTTATAAGAAGATCAACATATTTAATAGTTGCATTTTCATTGGGTATCATATCAATACCATAACGCTCTGTAATTTTGCAAGGAAGTTGATCAATATCTCTATTCTTATCTACACATTTCTCTTTTTTAACCCGTTGAGCAATTAAACACAAAGGTAAAAAACACAGAATTATCAATAATTTTCTTATCATTCCGAATATCTTTTAGGTTGTTTAGGATCAAATCCTTGAGGTAGTACTTTTGGCATATTAGTAGGTGGAGTTTTATTGAATCTTAAACTTCCAGAAGCAGGATCCGAAGGTAAACTCGTATCAATGGAAATGTCATAATTTTTAACAGGAATTCCACGAGCATCTTTTTTTCCTGAATTAGAGTTATTACTTACCCTTGGAATAGACTCTCTTAAACCGCCGTCAGCAGTTGTTATGTAACCTATCATAGGTTTCCTATAACCATTATCTACTTTTTTTCCGTTTCCATCAATTAATTCATTTTTATAGAGTTTAATATTTTGTCCAGAAAATTTATTATCACCACTATACTCTTTTCCATCAGTTTTTGTAATACGAGTGTCCCTCCATGTGAATGTCCATCAGCAACAATTTCACCCAATTTTGATGCTTCTTCAACATCGCTAGGGGTAATATTACTTGTCATACCCTCCGAACCTGTTTTTAGAACAGTATTACTAAAAAAAGTTTCTCCATTCGCATCTATAGATTTGTAAAAAAATGTAGACAATTCTAAATTATAATTAATAGAAAGACCATTATATAGTTTTCCAAAATCTTTTGCTGCATCTCTTAAGGTTTTGAAAGGGTCCTTAGGATCCATCGCTTCTCTTCCATCTGGGTCAATAAATCTTGTAGGATTATCAAACGGATAGTTATAAGGACTATGACGGGTCATTTTTTCCGCCAGTGGATCCACCACACCCCATCTTCCAATATCCGGCATATAAAATCTCGCTCCATAATCATACATTCCGGTCTCCTGAATTTCCTTGCCGTTGTACTTATAATTGTAATAGCTTCCCAGATAACCTTTATTCACACCCCCTATGTGATTAAGTCCAAAAGCGTAATAATCATTCGTATCTGTAATTT
>CAURNW010000010.1:0-193915 GCA_963526305.1 uncultured Chryseobacterium sp.
CGTTGTCAAAAGTTACAAAAGATTTTGGCACATGAGTCACATTAGATTTAAGTTTCATGCTTTGAGAATATTTTAGAGCACATAAGTTTTAAAAATTATGATTTTTCAACTGCAAATCAAGGATTCGATGTAGTCAAAAGGCACAAAAGATTTTGACACATCAGTCACATTAGATTTAAGTTTAATGCTTTGAGAATATTTTAGAGCATATAAGTTTTAAAAATTATGATTTTCCAACTACAAATCAAAGATTCGACGTTGTCAAAAGTTACAAAAGATTTTGGCACATGAGTCACATTAGATTTAAGTTTAATGCTTTGAGAATATTTTAGAGCACATAAGTTTTAAAAATCAAAGATTTCTGTTGGGAGAATGTGATAAATTAAAGACTTAGTCTTTGCTGAGTGAAACGCCTTTGCGGATGTCAAATATTCAGTATAGTATTAAAAAAATCTTTGCGCACTTTGCGTTAAAAAAAACATTATGAATTTAAATTTAGACCATAAGATAATCATCGTAAGTGGCGGTGCAAAAGGCATCGGAAACGGTATTGCTAAAATTTTAGCAGGAGAAAATGCAGTTCCAATCATTATTGGAAGAAATGCAGAAGACAACAAAAAAGCCGTTCAGGAAATCGTTGAAAATGGTGGCAAAGCTGATTTTGTAACTGCCGAACTTTCCCAACCTGAAGAATGCAAAAAAGCAATTGATGACGTCGTAAAAAAATACGGAAAAATAGACGGTATTGTCAATAATGCTGGTGTTAACGACGGAGTAGGTCTTGAAAACGGTTCTTATGAAGGTTTTATTTCTTCCTATCATAAAAATGTGGTGCATTATTATCTTTTGGTGCATCATGCACTTCCCTATCTAAAGGAAAGCAAAGGCTCGGTTTTGAATATTGGAAGCAAAACTGCAGAAACCGGACAGGGCGGAACTTCCGGTTATGCCGCTGCAAACGGAGCCAGGAACGCTTTGACCAGAGAATGGGCTGTGGAACTTCTACCTTACGGCATCCGTGTGAATGCGATTATTGTGGCAGAAGCATGGACTCCTCTCTACGAATCGTGGATCTCTACTTTTGAAAATCCGGAAGAAAAGCTGAAGAGTATTACTTCAAAAATACCTTTAGAAAACAGAATGACAACTTCTGAAGAAATTGCGAATATGGCTGCGTTTCTTTTATCCGAAAAATCTTCGCACACGACAGGGCAACTGATTCATGTGGATGGAGGGTATGTACATTTGGATAGGAGTTTGTGATAATATGATTATAATTTTATTCAAATTCATATAAATTTATAAATTTGTTTAAAACAAAAAAAGATGGATCTGCAACCTTAAAAAAACATTAATCAAATTCTTAAAGACGCTCCAGAAAATATTTTGGAGAGAATATTAGGATATCTTGAAGGAATTTTAGAAGAAGAAAACAGTGGTTTTAAGCTTTCTGATGAACAAAAAGAAGGTCTTCAGAAAATAAAAAAAGATCATATGAACAACACACGGAAATTGACACTTTTCTTAAGGAAATGAGTTCAAAATATGAAATTTAAGATGAGCACTTCTGATGAAGCAAAAGCAGATATCGAACATTCTTATCTTTACTATAAAACTAAATTAAAGTAAATCAAAAATTTGCCTATCAATTCTTCAAAGATTTCAAATCTACTTTAGGAACAATTTCTAAAAATCCCTATTTTAAAATTTGGTTTGAAGATTTTCACGGAAAACTGATGAAGAAATTCCCATTCTTAATATTTTATACAGTAGATAACGTGGCTAAGATTATTGTTATTACAAGAGTTTTTCATACATCTCAAAATCCTGAAAAATACTCATAAAAAAAGCGGAAGAAAAAATCTTCCGCTTTTACTTTTATTTTAATCCGAACTACATCGTCTCCATCTTAAAGCTCATACTTTCAATCACTTTCAAAATTGCTTCAACCGTATCCATTGATGTTAAACAGGGAACACCGTTTTCAACACTCATTCTTCTGATCTGGAAACCATCTCTTTCAGACTGTTTTCCTTTCGTCATCGTGTTGACAACATATTGAACTTTTCCTTTCTGGATTAGGTCGATTAAATTCACACTCTCCTCTCCGATTTTGTATCCTATTTTGCATGGAATACCTTTTTCTTCGAAGAATTTCGCCGTTCCTTCCGTTGCCCAGATTCTGAAACCAACTTCATGGAATCTTTCTGCCAGGTCAGCAGCTTCCTGCTTGTGTTTATCGGCTACCGTAAACAAAATCGAACCATGCATCGGAACTTTTCTTCCTGCTGCAACCAATCCCTTGTATAAAGCTTTTTCCAGAGTGGTATCTTTCCCCATCACTTCTCCGGTAGACTTCATTTCAGGTCCTAAAGAGATATCCACTTTCGTTAATTTGGAGAAAGAAAACACAGGAACTTTGACGAAAACGCCTTCTTTATTAGGAACCAGTCCGTTTTTGTAACCTAAATCTTTCAGTTTCTGTCCCAAAATAGCTTTTGTCGCTAAGTTGGCCATCGGAACATCGGTAATTTTTGAAAGGAAAGGAACAGTTCTGGATGAACGTGGGTTTACCTCGATCACATAGACATTCCCTTCAGAAAGAACATACTGAATATTCATCAGACCAATCACATTCAATCCCTTAGCCAGTCTTTCGGTATAATCTACCAACGTATCAATTTCTGCCTGAGAAACATTCTGTGGCGGATACACGGCAATTGAATCTCCTGAGTGAACTCCTGCTCTTTCGATGTGCTCCATGATTCCGGGAATAATAACAGTTTCACCATCGCAGATCGCATCTACTTCCACTTCTCTTCCCGTTATATAGCGGTCAACCAAAACCGGCTGATCCGGACTTGCGTCTACCGCAAATTCCATGTAGTGCGCCAACTCTGCTTCAGTATAAACAATTTCCATTGCCCGTCCTCCCAAAACATAGCTTGGACGTACCAAAACCGGATAACCAATTTCGTTGGCAATCACGATTGCTTCTTCTTTTGAAGTCGAAGTTTTTCCTAAAGGCTGCGGAATATTCATTTCCTGAAGTGCCTTCTCAAATTTATTTCTGTTTTCAGCTCTGTCCAGGTCTTCCAGAGAAGTTCCTAAAATCTGAACGCCGTAAGCGGCTAATTTATCTGCTAAATTGATTGCCGTCTGTCCACCAAACTGTACCACAACCCCTTTTGGTTTTTCAAGATCGATGATACTCATTACATCTTCTTCCGTCAAAGGTTCAAAGTATAGTTTATCTGAAATCGAGAAGTCGGTAGAAACGGTCTCAGGATTATTGTTGATGATAATCGCTTCATATCCCATCTCTTTGATCGCCCAAACCGAATGAACGGTTGCGTAATCAAACTCAACCCCCTGGCCGATTCTGATCGGTCCGGAACCTAATACGATGATTTTTTCTTTATCGGTAACTACAGATTCATTTTCTTCTTCGTAAGTTCCGTAGAAATAAGGGGTTTCAGATTCAAATTCAGCCGCACAGGTATCTACCATCTTATAAACCGGAATGATCCCGTTCTCTTTTCTGAAGTTGTAGACTTCTCTCTGAGTAGATTCCCATAAATGAGCAATATTCTGGTCTGAGAAACCTAATTTTTTAGATTGAATTAAAATTTCTCTGTCGAATCTGTTCGCTGCGATTGTTTTTTCGAAATCAACTAATTTTTTTAATTTCCAGATGAAGAATTTATCGATTTTACTCCATTCCACAATTTGCTCCCAGTCATATCCTCTTCTTAAAGCGTCACAGATGATAAACAGTCTTTCATCATCACAAACCCGGATTCTTCTTTCTATATCTTCATCGGTCAGCGCTGCTGCCTGTTTTGTTTTTAAACCTAAATGTCTCAATCCTGTTTCCAGGGAGCGCACCGCCTTCTGTAAAGATTCCTCGAAATTTCTTCCGATGGCCATTACTTCTCCCGTTGCTTTCATCTGCGTTGAAAGTCTTCTGTCTGCCGTCTCAAATTTATCGAAAGGGAATCTTGGGAATTTGGTTACCACATAATCCAAAGCAGGTTCGAAACAGGCGTACGTCTTACCTGTAACCGGATTCATGATTTCATCCAAAGTAAGTCCTACCGCAATTTTTGCAGCAATTTTTGCAATCGGATATCCGGTCGCTTTACTTGCCAAAGCTGATGAACGGGAAACCCTTGGATTAACCTCAATGATATAATAATCAAATGAATGCGGGTCTAAAGCCAGCTGTACGTTACATCCTCCTTCAATACCCAAGGCTCTGATGATCTTCAGTGAAGCATTTCTCAACAGCTGATACTCTCTGTCCGAAAGCGTCTGGGAAGGTGCCACTACGATTGAATCACCGGTGTGAACTCCAACCGGATCTATATTTTCCATGTTACAAACCACAATTGCATTGTCGTTCGCATCACGCATTACCTCATATTCTATTTCTTTGAAACCTGCGATCGATCTTTCAATCAGACACTGCGTCACCGGGCTATATTTTAATCCCAATTCAGCAATTTCTTTCAGTTCAGCTTCGTTGCCAGCAATTCCACCACCTGTTCCCCCCATCGTAAAGGCAGGACGGACGATCACCGGATAACCAATTTCTTCAGCAAAACGAATCGCTCCTTCAACCGTATTGACAATATCAGATTCCGGAACCGGTTCGTTCAGTTCTCTCATCAATTCACGGAACAGATCTCTGTCTTCCGCTCTGTTGATGGCTGAAAGCGTCGTTCCCAAAACTTCCACTTTACATTCTTCAAGAATTCCCGATTTTTCAAGCTCCACCGCCATGTTCAGACCTGTCTGACCGCCCAGAGTCGGTAAAAGCGCATCAGGACGTTCTTTTCTGATGATGTGACTGACAAACTGAAGTGAAATCGGCTCGATGTATACTTTATCTGCAATTTCAACATCTGTCATAATCGTTGCAGGGTTTGAATTGATCAGAATTACCTTGTATCCTTCCTCTCTCAATGAAAGACAAGCCTGCGTTCCTGCGTAATCGAATTCCGCTGCCTGACCGATAATGATTGGTCCTGAACCGATTACTAAAATTGTTTTTATATCTGTACGTTTTGCCATTTTTTTGTTTTTAGATATTAGATGTCAGATTTCAGATTTTAGACTTCCAATATGGTGTTTACTTTTTTAGATTAGATTTAAATGAGTAAATCATTTTTTGAATTTCATTTAGATTTGATATTAAACTGTTGACTTTTTCTGCATTTAATAAATTGAACTCTCTAGTTAAGATCAATTGAGTTTGTAATTCAAATGAGGAAGCATTGGCAATTCCAAGAAAATGATAAAATTCTCTGTCACTGTTTCTTCCTGCTCCTTCCGCAATATTTGACGGAACTGAAACTACCGCTCTTTTAATCTGAGAAATCAAACCAAATTTTTCATCTTTTGGTAAATCAGCACAAATAATATAGACCTCTTTTGCAAGTTCTATTGATTTCTGCCAAAAAATTAATTTCTCAAAATTATGCATATAAAAAAGTCTGTTATCTGATGTCTACTATCTGATGTCTGTTATCTGATGTCTGTCATCTGATGTCTACTATCTGAAATCTAAATTATTTTTTAAAATCCTCCATTAACTGGATAAAATCATCAAATAAATAATTAGCATCCTCAGGTCCCGGGCTCGCTTCAGGATGATACTGAACTGAGAAGCAAGGATGAATCTTGTGTTTCAAACCTTCGTTTGTCCTGTCATTTAATGCGATATGAGTCTCCATTAAATCTGTATTTTTAAGACTTTCCTGATCAACGGCGTAGCCATGGTTTTGAGAAGTGATCGCCACTTTGTTTTTCTCCAGATCTAAAACCGGGTGGTTACCTCCACGGTGTCCGAATTTCAACTTAAAGGTTTTCGCACCACAGGCCAAACCGATCAGCTGATGTCCTAAGCAGATTCCGAAGATGGGAACTTTTCCTAATAATCCACGGATCATTTCCAAAGCCTGCTGATTGTCTTCAGGGTCTCCGGGACCATTGGATAACATTATTCCGTCCGGATCCATCAACAGGATTTCTTCTGCTGTAGTGTCCTGTGAAACAACAATGATATCACAGTTTCTTTGTGACAATTCCCTGATAATCCCTAATTTAGATCCAAAATCCACCAGTACTACTTTCAGTCCTCTTCCCGGATTTGCATAAGAGGTTTTTGTAGAAACCTGTTCCACCTGGTTCGTAGGGAAAGTCGTCGATTTTAATTCTTCAACAATCGTGTTTTCGTCTGCATCAGCATTAACGATTTTTCCTTTTACCACCCCTGAATTACGAAGAATTCTGGTCAGTCTTCTGGTATCAATACCCGAAATTCCGGAAAGGTTTTTCTTTTTAAATAATTCGTCTAACGTAATCTGTGTACGGAAATTGGAAGGTAAATCGCAGATTTCCTTTACAATAAGACCTTTGATCGCAGGCTCAATGCTTTCGTAATCATCACGGTTGATCCCGTAATTCCCAATTAGCGGATACGTCATGCAGACAATCTGACCACAGTATGACGGGTCAGAAATCAATTCCTGATATCCCGTCATTCCGGTATTGAAAACCACCTCTCCTGCTGTTTCCAATGCTGCTCCGAAACCTTCTCCATGAAATACTTCACCGGACTCCAGTATTAATTTTTTCTTCATGTTAACTTTTATCTTTATTTCTATTTTCTACTTTTTTCTACTCACTTAATCACCCCGTCAAAAAATCCTTTGAATTTTTGCCAACCTTCCAGAGGAGGGAAATTGAGTTTTTTTTCCTTAATTGGAAAATTCGTAATCCGAATCTCCTTTATTTAAATGTAAATCCTTTTTCTTCCAGGGCATTTTTGATAATTGCCATTCTTGCGAAAACTCCATTCTGCATTTGCTTAAAAATTCTTGAACGTTGACATTCCACCAAATCTGTATCAATCTCTACCCCTCTGTTGATCGGAGCAGGATGCATAATAATGGCCTCTTTCTTCATAGTCTTTTCTCTCTCTTTTGTCAGTCCGTATTTACGGTGATATTCAGAAGCTGAAAAACTCGCTTTGGAATCATGTCTTTCATGCTGAATTCTCAGCAGCATCAGAACATCCACATCATGAATCATTTCATCGACAGAAAGATAGGTTCCGTTGATCAGCGCTCCTTCGTCAAACCACTGTTCAGGACCCGAAAAATACACTTTAGCCCCCAACCTTCTCAAAGCCTCTGCATTGGAGTTGGCTACACGGCTGTGCTTTACATCTCCGACAATTCCTATTTTCAGACCTTCGAACTTCCCAAATTCCTGGTAAATAGTCAGCAGATCCAGCATACACTGCGAAGGATGATTCCCCGTGCCGTCACCGCCATTGATGACAGGAATCGTTATATTTTTTAACTCTTCAAAATACCTGTCTTTTTTATCCCTGATTACCACCAGGTCTACTCCTATACTTTCTACTGTTTTTACAGTATCGTATAAACTTTCACCTTTATTGACAGAACTGTGAGATGCATCAAACGGAACGACCTGCAAGCCCAGTTTTCTTTCTGCGATATCAAAGCTTGTTTTTGTTCTGGTACTGTCTTCAAAAAATAGATTTGAACAAAAAACTTCCCCCTCGATTTTCGCAGTTTTCCCATTCGCAAAAGCTAAAGCTTCTGTCAGTATCCTGTTGATTTTCTCTGTACTTAGTTCAGTAATCGTAAACATAATCTCTTAATTTTTCACAAAAAAAAAGCGAAGAAAATATCTTCGCTTAAAATAAATAAATATCGTAAAGGGCGTCTACGCCCGGTAATTCTAATGATATAAATACTGTGTTATTCATTAGGTGCAAAGATATATCATTTCAGCGACATGGCAAAGTCAAAATTTAAAAAAATTAAAAAACTTCAATCATTGGTTATTCTCATTTTTTCTTAATATTTTTGTTAACATACAAATACAGTTTATGGACGCAAAAGACAGGTTAATTCTCAGCATCATTCAGGAAGATTCTACTTTTTCAGTAAAGGAAATTTCTGAAAGAATAGGACTGACCTTTACTCCCACCTATGAACGTATCAAGCAATTGGAAAAACAGGGAGTTATTGAGAAATATGTAGGTATTCTGAATCGGGAAAAATTAGGCCTCAATCTCGTTGTCTACTGCAATATCCGCCTGAAAGAACAGTCTCAGAAAGTTCTTGAAATGTTCGAGAAGAACATTGGAAAACACGATGAAGTCCAGGAAATCACCAGTCTTTCCGGTGAATACGACTATATGCTGAAGATTGTTGCCAAAGACATCAATTCTTATAATGATTTTGCTGTTAACGTGATTTCAAATATTCCGAATATCGGGCAGTATCACAGTTCTATTGTTCTTCATGAAGTGAAAAAGTCTACGAAGTTTAAGATTGATTTGGGGTAGATACTATTTGATTTCTGAATTATGAATTTTGTGTTAAATTAAAAGATTGAAAGATTTAAGAATTTAAAAATTGATAAATTATAAGATTGAAGGATTGAAAAATGATGCAGGAAGATGATCATTTGACTATCCCAACAACTTATTCTTCAACTTATTAAACTGATATTCAATTTTATCTAAACAGAGATTCCCTATACTTCCCTGATGGATATGATTCAGATTTTTGATTTCAAAATCAAACTCGTTATTTTCAATCTCCTGCCCTACCTTCACATAGGCATCACGGAATGAACTTCCGTTTTTTACCTCTTCATTGATCTTCTCAACACTGAAAAGATATTGATACTTTTCATCCTCAAGGATTCCATCTTTCACCTGGATATTCGGTAATGCGTACGTTAAAATTTCCAGGCATTCCTTTAAAGAATCAATCGCCGGGAAAAGAATTTCTTTCGTCAGCTGCATATCTCTGTGATAGCCCGAAGGAAGATTGCTGGTCAAAAGAATAAACTCGTTCGGCAAAGACTGAATTCTGTTGCATCGTGCACGGACCAGTTCAAAAATATCAGGATTTTTCTTGTGTGGCATAATGCTGCTTCCAGTCGTAAATTCTTTTGGAAAGCTGATGAAATCAAAATTCTGGCTTAAATATAAACAGACATCGTACGCAAATTTCCCTAAAGTTCCCGCTAACGTTGCCATAGCCATCGACAGCATTTTTTCAGATTTCCCACGGGTCATCTGCGCATACACCGAATTATAATTCATT
This sequence comes from uncultured Chryseobacterium sp., assembly GCA_963526305.1. Taxonomy (GTDB): domain Bacteria; phylum Bacteroidota; class Bacteroidia; order Flavobacteriales; family Weeksellaceae; genus Chryseobacterium. The sequence goes on from CAURNW010000010.1 coordinate 9,159, forward strand.
GCCTGAAATCCCAGGTTATACGTTGTACTCTCACGGTCAATTGGAAAAGACGAACCATAGCCTGCCGCAGAACCCAAAGGATTTTTATTAATGATATTTTTTACCGAAAACAGCATTTCGACATCATCCACCAATGCTTCCGCGTAAGCGCCAAACCACAGCCCAAATGATGAGGGCATTGCAATCTGTAAATGGGTGTAACCGGGAAGCAGTACATTTTTATGCTGTTCTGCCAGCCTGATTAAAATCTGAAAAAACTCATCTGTCAATGATGTTATTTCACGGATCTCATCCAATAGGTACAATTTGATATCCAACAAAACCTGGTCATTTCTCGAACGTGCTGTATGGATTTTTTTTCCTGTATCGCCTAACTTCTCAATTAAGATAGCTTCGATCTGCGAATGAATATCTTCCGCACTTTTATCAATTTCAAAAGTCCCGTTCTCTATATCTTTTAAAATTCCCTCCAAAACAGACAGCATCTGTTTTGATTCTTCACCGGAAATAATTCCGACCTCCGCTAACATTTTACAGTGCGCCATTGAACCTTTCACATCGTATTTTGCCAGACGTTCATCAAAGTCAAGGTCTTTACCAACTGTAAATTTATTGACTGATGTATTGGTAGCAAAGTCATCCTTCTGCCATATTTTTTTCATAATTTTTCTTTTTAATTTTAAAATTTTCTTTTGTCTTGAAACAAAAAAAACAAAAATTCAAGACTGGAAACTCCGGCTAAAATTTTATAAACTCCCGTCATCCCTCTTTCAGCTTCCAGCCTATAAAACCTTCTCTAATATTTTAATATAGATCTCAATTCCTTCTTCTATTTCCTTTATATAGATAAATTCATCTGCGGTATGTGAGCGTGTACTGTCACCCGGACCTATTTTTACTGAGGTGCACGGAATAATTGCCTGATCAGATGAAGTCGGAGAACCATAAGTTGTCCTCCCGATTTCAAGACCGGCACGAACTAGCGGATGATCCATTTCTATTTTTGAAGAATTAAGCCTGAACGACCTGGCCGTCAGCTCTGACTTCATTTCAGAACTGATAATTTCAAATGCTTCTTTATTGGAATATTCATCAGTAACCCTCACATCTAAAGTGAACCTGCAGGCTTCAGGGACTACATTATGCTGAACGCCTGCATGAATTCCGGACAGCGTTATTTTAACCTCTCCGAGATAATCTGAAACTTTGGGAAACCTGAAATCCAGTATATGCTGCAGATCTTCCATACATTTTACAATTGCATGATCATTATTGGGATGTGCAGCATGCGAGGCTGTTCCTTTCATTTCCCCGTCAATGACCAACAGACCTTTCTCTGCAATCGCAAGATTCATCTGCGTTGGTTCTCCTACAATAGCAAATTCAATATCCGGAAGCTGTGGAAATAAAGCTTCGATCCCGTCAAACCCGGAAATTTCCTCCTCAGCAGTCAATGCAATCACGAGATTGTATTTTAAATTTTCTTCAGCATAGAAATATAAAAATACCTGCGCAAGAGAAACTAAAGAAGCTCCGGCATCATTACTTCCCAACCCGAATAATTTCCCGCCTTTTTCGATCGGTGTATAGGGATCAAGTGTGTATGCTTTATTAGGTTTTACCGTATCATGGTGGGTATTCAGTAAAATTGACGATTTAAGGGGATCAAAATTTTTACTGACTGCCCATATATTATTTTTATAACGTTTTGTAGGGATCTGGTGTTTCGTGAAAAATTTTTCAATCTCCACAGACGTATTGAATTCATCTTTGCTGAATGAGGGAGTTTCGATTAATTTTTTCAGCAGTTCGACAGCATGAGTCAGTAATTCTTCTCTTCTATAAACAGATTTCAGTTCCTGCATGATGATTTTCTATGTGTTTTTTAAGTTGTGTCTCTTTGATCAAAAATACTTTACTGACATTATTTTTTACGGCTTCAAGAGCATTTTCCAGTTTGGGCAAAATTCCTTTGTGGAGTTTCCCTTCATTTCTCAACGCTGAAAATTCTTTTTCAGAAATATTTTTTATAACAGATTCGGGATTATCCAAATTTTCCAATACGCCCTGCTTATCAAAGCAGTACAATAATTCAACATCATATTTTGAAGAAAGGGACTGGGCAATAACAGAAGCAATGGTATCGGCATTCGTATTGAAAAGGTTTCCTTTCTTATCATGGGTGATGGCTGAAAAAACAGGCACCAGCTTAAGTCTGATCAGTTTTGAAATCAACTTCCTGTTTATACTTTTCTTTTCAATATCTCCCACAAAACCGAAATCGATCTCGAGATGCACTCTTTTTTTTGCTTTAATTAAATTGGCATCTGCGCCTGAAAAACCAATGGCTTTACATTTTTTCTGCTGAAGTTTTGCCACGATGTTTTTGTTGATCCCTCCTGCATACACCATTGCGACAATATCGAGGGTATCCTTATCGGTGATCCGTCTTCCGTTGATTAATTTCTGTTCTATCCCCAGTTTATCAGCTAGCGTTGTTGCTAATTTTCCTCCTCCGTGAACAAGAATTTTCTTTTCTTTTATTTCAGAAAACTGCTGCAAAAATTCGTTCAGTAATTCCTCATCATCGATTAAAGCTCCACCTATTTTAATAATGTATATTTTATCTTTCATCGTATGTTATATAATGGACAGGATTCCCTGCTAAATCACTCTTTCAGAACAAACATTGATCTTACTTTGGTTAGTTTTTAACGTATTAATCTTCAGGTTTATCTGAGGAATTTATTTCGAATTCAATTCGTCCAAAATTTCAGAGAAAACAGCCTGTGCAGAGAAAATCCTGTTTTTGGACTGTTGGTAAATAATGGAATTCTCACCGTCCATTACCTCATCACTTAATTCTACATTCCGACGTACCGGAAGGCAGTGCATCACCTTTGCCTGACGAGTATTGGCTAATTTTTCGTTGGTCAGCATCCAGTTTTCCGTTACTTGAGGCATTGCAGCATAATCATCAAAGGACGACCAGTTTTTCACATAAATAAAATCGGCATCTTTCAACGCTTCATCCTGATCATGAACTACCTGTACATCCTTTGTGAAATTTTTATCCAGATCATACCCCACGGGATTGGCAATAACCAGTTCAACATCCATTTCCTGCATCCATTCAGCAAAAGAATTTCCTACAGCATGTGCAATCGGCTTAATGTGAGGAGCCCACGTGAGAACTACTTTTGGTTTTCGTTTCCCGCTGTGCCCGTCTGAATGCTTCCAGTGTTCTGTGATGGTAATACAGTCTGCGAGACTCTGTAAGGGATGACGTGTTGCCGATTCCAGAGAGATCACAGGAACTTTTGCATACTGCTCAAACTGGCTTAAAATACTTTCGTTGACATCGTCTTCTTTATTTTTCATTCCGGCAAAGCATCTTACAGCGATGATATCACAGTATTGATTTAAAACTTCAATAGCATCTTTGATATGCTCTACCGTATCACCGTTCATTACCGCTCCATCCGCAAACTCGAGATTCCATGCTTCCTGTGCAGCATTCAGGGTCAAAACATTCAATCCTAAATTCTGCGCTGCAATCTGGCTGCTTAAACGGGTTCTCAGACTTGAATTTAAAAAAACAAGTCCTATGGTCTTCCCTTTTCCTTTCCCGGTTTCCGAAAGGGGATTTGCTTTAATATGTAAAGCTTTTTCTATAATTTCCTGTACGTTTTTAACGTCACTTACAGAGGTGAATTTTTTCATTTTCTACTTGTTTTTAGCACAGAAGTTTTTAACACAGAAGTCACATTGGATTTAAGTTTAAAAACTTCGAAATAGGAGAACCTAAGGTGAAAATCAAAGATTTTCGATAAGCTTTACCCTATTAAAAATGTTTATCATTTCTTCAAAGCCTATCAACTTTTGCGACTTTGTGGTTCATTAAATTCAGAGATTTTCTAAAACAGTTTTTAAAGCACCGATGAACAGATCGGTTTCTTCTTTTTTAATGTTAAGCGCCGGGAGAATTCTCAATACCGCCTTATCATTGGAGTTTCCTGTAAAAATATGATGATTGTACAACAGGTTATTCCTCACTTCAGAACAGTCCCTGTCGAGTTCGATTCCGATCATTAAACCCTTCCTCCGAATTGTTTTTATATGTTGGAAATCTTTAATTTCATTTTCAATATACCTTCCCATTTCCTGAGCATTTTCGATGAGCTTCTCCTCTTTCATAACATCCAGAACAGAGATTGCAGCCACACACGCCAGATGGTTTCCACCAAAAGTTGTCCCCAATAATCCATAACTTGCCTGGAATTTCGGGTGGATCAACACCCCTCCGATCGGGAAACCGTTTCCCATTCCTTTTGCTGTAGTGATAATATCCGCTTCAATTCCAAATTCCTGATGAGCAAAGAAATATCCGCTTCTTCCGTAACCTGACTGGACTTCATCCAAAATCAAAACAGCGTTATACTTCTCACATAATTCTTTTATTTTAGTTAAAAATTCAACAGTCGGAATCATAATTCCTCCAACTCCCTGAATTCCTTCGATGATCACAGAGGTAATTTCATCTCCCTGCTGTTCAAAAACTTCTTCAAGCTGTCCGATATCATTCCATTCAGACCTGATAAATCTTTCATCATAATTAACAGGAGCCACAATCTTTGGATTATCCGTGACTGAGACCGCTGCCGAAGTTCTGCCGTGAAATGAACCTGAAAAATACAGCACTTTGCTTTTCCCATTATGGAAGGAAGCCAGTTTCAATGCATTTTCATTGGCTTCCGCTCCGGAATTACATAGAAACAGGCTGTAATCTTCACAGCCGGAAAGTTTTCCCAATTTCTCAGCCAGCTCTGTCTGCAAATCATTCTGAACAGAGTTTGAATAAAAAGATATATTATCTAACTGATTCTTTAGCTGACTTTGATAGTGTGGATGATTATGTCCGATTGAAATGACCGCATGCCCCCCGTAAAAATCAAGATACTTAATGCCTTTATCATCCCAGAGAAATGATCCCTGAGCTTTGACCGGGTTGATATTGAATAATGGATATACGTTGAATAAATTCATTTTTTGTTTTTTAAAAAATTTTCTTTTGTCTCAAAAGAAACCGAAGTTCAAAACCTGTAAACTTCCGCTAAAAATTAGTTCTGCTCTCTAAAAAATTCTAAAATTTGCACAAAATCCGAAGGGACTCTTTAATTCTTATTCTCCCTGAACTTCAAACTTTAAAATTCTCTTAACACTCATAGAATTAATTTTCTAATGCCCCCATTTTCCTAGGTTGGATGTACTTCCTGTTTAAAATTCTCAATTACTTATTGTCAATTTAGAAGGCTATTGGCTTCAAATTCAGGCCTGCATCCTCTTCCCAGCCCATGGCCAGATTCATATTCTGTACTGCCTGTCCGGAAGCCCCTTTCAACAAATTGTCAATCGCTGAGTGAATAACAACAACATTTCCACTCTTCTCGATCTGAATCACACAGCGATTGGTATTGACAACCTGCTTTAAATCAACCGCCCTGCTGCTTACCGTAACAAAAGGCTCCTCTGCATAAAAATCCTGATACAATTGTTCTATTTCCTTCAACTCCAGATCCGTCTTCATTGTGGAACTCGTAAAAATTCCTCTCGCAAAATCGCCTCTCCATGGAACAAAATTCAGGTTTACTTCTTTATTATTATATGAAATCAGCTGTTGTAAAATCTCATCTACATGCTGATGATTTAAAGTTTTATACGCTGAAACATTATCATTTCTCCAGGTAAAATGAGTCGTTGCCTGCAAAGACTGTCCGGCTCCTGTAGAGCCCGTAATCCCTGTGGTAAAGACTTCCTGCAACAGTCCTTTTTCTGCTAATGGCAGCAACGCCAGTTGAATGGCTGTTGCAAAACATCCCGGATTGGCAATACTTTTTGCGCCTGCCAGTTGTTTTTTATTGATTTCAGGCAATCCATAGATAAAATATCTGTTTCCTGAATTCCCTTCTAAACGGAAATCATTTCCCAGATCAATAACCAGAGTCTCATCCTTAACTGAATTTTCAGTTAACCACTTTTGACTTTCCTTATGCGGAAGACATAAAAAAAGAACATCTACCTCTTCGGGCTTATCAGTCAAAACCATTTCACAAACCGTCGTTAAATCCGGGTACAAATCTGAAATTTTTGTCCCCGAATTCGAACGACTATATAAAAAACTCAATGTCACATGAGGATGAAAAGCCAGTAAGCGTATCAGCTCACTTCCTGTATAACCGTTGGCTCCGATGATTCCTATTTGTTTTTTCATTTTTCTTCTGTACAGGTTTTACCTGTTATCTACAGGTAAAACCTGTCGTTACTATAGTTGAACCCTTCGGGTTCGTTGCTTTATCCACAGGTTTCACACGCCGTCAGTATATTGAACCCTTCGGGTTTGTTGGTAGATGACCTACTATATTTCACACACATAGGATATAACTATTGATCCCTCTGGAGTTTTATGCTTTTATCCATAGGTTTCACCTGCAGTTACTACTATTGAACCCTACGGGTTTGTTGAAGGATTAAATTCACCTTCACGGGCAATATCTGTAGTAACTTTATTGAACCTTTGTATGGTCTGTCATAACCCTGAATTGATCTGGTGATAGATATTCAGGGAATTGCTAACAATTTTTGTATAACCTTTCACATCATCACCCGTCCATGCTCTGTTGGCCTCTCCATAACTTCCGAATTTGTCAGACATTAAATCATGTTGAGATTCAATTCCATTTAAGATAAATCTGTAAGGATGAAGGGTCAGAAAAACTTTTCCGCTGACCGCTTTTTGGGAATCCACTAAAAATGATTCGATATTTCTCATTACAGGATCCAGGAAAAGTGCTTCATGAAGCCAGTTACCATACCAGTCGGATAACTGGGATTTCATCATTTGCTGATATTTCGAAAGGGTATGCTTTTCCAGTAAATGATGGGCTTTGATAATAACGGATGCCGCTGCCGCTTCAAATCCTACCCTGCCCTTAATTCCGACAATCGTATCTCCGACATGAATATCACGTCCGATGCCATAAGCTGATGCCAGTTCTTCAATTTTTTGGATCGCATAAACAGGATACTCAAAACTTTCCCCATTTACCGCTGTAACTTCTCCTTTCTCAAATTCAATTTCGAGTTCGGAGGGCTTAGTTTCTTTAATCTGAGAAGGAAACGCCTCTTCAGGCAGATAATTTCTTGAAGTCAGCGTCTCTTTCCCACCTACTGAAGTTCCCCAAAGTCCTTTATTCACTGAATACTGTGCTTTATGAAACTCCATTTCATAACCATGGTTTATCAGAAACTCGATTTCTTCTTCACGTGACAATTCCTGATCACGGATAGGTGTGATAATTTCTACATTCGGACACATCACCTGAAAAATAAGATCAAAACGAACCTGATCATTTCCGGCTCCTGTACTTCCGTGAGCTATAGCGTCAGCACCTGTTTCAATGGCATACTTTGCTATTTCCTGAGCCTGAATGGTGCGCTCTGCACTTACCGATAAAGGATAAGTATTGTTTTTCAATACATTACCAAATATCAGATATTTCACACAGGAATTATAGTAATCTTCCTGAGCATCTACACACCTGTATTGTTTCACCCCAAGATTCAGGGCTTTCCTTTCCAGTTCTTTTTCATCTTCTTTAGAAAAACCGCCGGTGTTTACAGTAACTGCATAGACTTCATAGCTAAGAGTCTCACTCAAATATTTAGCACAGTAGGAAGTATCTAACCCTCCACTAAATGCTAAGATTACCTTCTTGCTCATTTTTATATTCATTTTCGGGTTGATCTTTCACCAACTCATTTACTTTATTATTATCAGGAACGAAAAGCATCGCTGTACAGAGACAGTTTTTACGTTCTTTTTTCATTAAAATTTCATAGTTTACACAGTTTTTGCAGCCGTTCCAAAAATCCTCATCCTGAGTTAATTCAGAATAAATGACCGGCTTATACCCTAAATCACTGTTGATCTTCATCACCGCAAGTCCCGTAGTCAAACCAAATATTTTTGCATTGGGAAATTTTTTCCGTGATAATGCAAACACCCGTTCCTTAATAAGCGTTGCCGTTCCCCGGTGCCTGAAATCAGGAGATACGATAAGACCGGAGTTAGCTACAAACTGACCATGTGACCAGGTTTCTATATAGCAGAATCCTACCCACGCTCCGTTTTCAGTAGCCACCACTGCGTTGCCCTCTGAAATTTTTTTACTTAAATATTCGACAGAACGTTTTGCGATCCCCGTTCCCCGACGCTGAGCAGAATCATACATCTCCTGCTGTATTTCACTCACATACACTAAGTGTTCGCATGAGGAAACTTGTATTTCCATCTATTTATCTGAATTTTTCAGCAAATTTAAAACATAATAACTTTAAAATGCAAATAAAAAAGATAATTTTATTGTATCAACTATTATTTAAAGATAATATATCTTAATCTTAAATTACCAATTTGCTAAATTGTTATATATTTGCTAAAATAATATATATGGAAAATCAATGTCCGAAATGCAGAAGTGAAAAGGTCGTGAAAAGCGGCATCATCAATGAGAAGCAGAGGTTCCTTTGTAAGGAATGCAACTATTATTTTACGGTAAAAAAATTAGGAAAAAAAATAGATGACTACTACGTCACCAAAGCACTACAACTCTATCTCGAAGGATTAAGTTTCCGTGAAATTGAGCGTATTATCGGTGTTTCTCACGTTACCGTCAGCTCATGGATCAAAAAATATAACATCACCAGACCTCCGCATTCCGAATTCCATCCGGTATATAAAGTTTTAAAACAAAACGAATTGATCGAATATATTTCCAGAGAAGAAAACATCAAAGACTCAGGGTTGATTATCACTCAGTTTGCAGATAAATATATGCTGATTAAATGGGAGAGGTTTAAGAAATAACGGGGCTTCGAGAACCTCAGCCACAAGGATTCTAGAGCCTCAGCCACCAGATTCGAGAGTGTCAGACACCAGCTTCGAAAACATCACACACCAGATTAGAGAGCCTCAGCCACCAGGTTTGAGAGCTTCACACACCAGATTCGAGAATATCACACACCAGATTGAAAAACCTCAGCCAAGGGATCCAACAGCCTTATCAATGGATTCACAGGGTCAGCCACCAGCTTCGAAAGCCTCAGCTGTCAGATTCGAGAACACAAGCTGTCAGGATTCGAGAACCTCATCTGCCGGATTGAAAAACCTCAGACACTTCATTAAAATGTATCAGCCACAGGAGGTCCATTCTTTATCAGCGAGTATCAAACGGAGAATTTTTCTACAATCATTTAATAATTTTTACTTAATATGAAGCCCGAAAGGACTTAATAAAATCAAAGGATTATCAAATAACTATACTGTTACCACTAATATATATTAAATTTTCATACCTAAATTATTAATTACAATTTGGCTTTCACAAAATAACAGCCAAAAAATTAATAATTTATGAAGAAAATATTAAGTTTTATTGGATTAGCTTTAATCAGCAGTTCTGTATATGGTCAGGGTTCTCCGGATTATGGAAATGGTTTAAAAATAAATCTTAATCCGGACGGAGACAAATATGTCAGATTTATTTTATGGGATCAGTTCTGGATACGAAATACAGAAATGAACCCGGGAAGTATGGTTGGTGGTGAAGCCACAGATAATACATGGAACGTAGGAAACCGAAGAGCACGTATTTTGGCATATGCTCAAATCACGAAGCGTTATATGATTTTGACACATATCGGAATCAATAATCAAACGTTTATCAACGGAGGTGCAACAGGAAGCACAGGAACCGGTGGCTATGGTAATGGGAAGAAACCACAGCTGTTCTTTCATGATGCATGGAATGAATATGCAGTGGTAATGCCGGGTGAAGCAGGAAAATTCAGCTTAACCTTAGGAGGCGGACTTCACTACTATATGGGACTTTCACGGATGACGATGGCATCAACCCTTAACTTTCTTACTTTAGATTCTCCGGTTTTCAGCTGGCCACTGATTGATAATTCAGATCAGTTTGCAAGACAGATGGGAGTTTTTGCCAAAGGTAAATACGGAAAGTTTGAATACCGGATGAGCTTAAACAAACCTTTCGCAACAGACTTGGCTCCGGTCAACACTTTAACTCCCGGAAATGAAGTCGCGGTAGATAATAATGGAAACCCAAACTGGTCTAAAGCCGGATATTTTGAATATCAGTTTTTAGATACAGAATCCAATCTTCTTCCTTTTAAAGTTGGATCCTACCTAGGAACAAAAAAAGTATTCAATATCGGTGCAGGATTTTACCATCAGGCTGAAGGTACCCGAACTTCAGTGAACTCAAGCATTGAAAAACATGACATTACCCTGCTTTCTGTAGATGCTTTTGCAGACATTCCGCTGGGTGAAGCCAAAAACAAAATGGCCGTTTCTGCCTATGCAGGATTTTATAATTATAATTTCGGGCCCAATTATATAAGAAATTTAGGAACTATGAACATCGCTGCCAACGATCCTAATTTCACCGGCCAGAGAGCTTTGGCAGGTCCTGGAAATCTACAGCCGATGATCGGAACAGGAAATGTTGTTTACGCTCAAGCAGGCCTACTTCTGCCGAACCAGTCAGAGAAACCGAAGATCAGAATCCAGCCTTTTGCCGCATATACCTACAAAGATTTCGAAGCGTTTGACAAACCTTCCTCACAGCTCGACATTGGAGCCAATTGGTTCCTAGACGGTCATCACGCAAAAATCACCACTCAATATTCAACAAGACCAGTTTACACAAACCCGACTGAAAGCCCTACATCCAAGGGAGAGTTTATTATACAACTTCAGATTTACTTATAAAAACAAAATCCATTTAATAATTAATAAAAAAAATCTAGTGATATGAGCGAACAACACCATGATGCTTACGAGAATATGACCGATAAGCAGAAAAACCGCACCATTTGGAGTGTCATCACTGCATCGTCTCTCGGAACTTTAATAGAATGGTATGATTTCTATATTTTCGGAAGTTTAGCCGTTGTACTGGCGACAAAATTCTTCCCTTCAGATAATCCTACGGCAGCATTTTTATCTACCCTGGCAACCTTTGCTGCCGGATTTGTCGTAAGGCCTTTCGGAGCTCTTTTTTTTGGTAGACTGGGAGATATTATCGGAAGAAAATACACTTTTCTTGTAACTTTATTAATCATGGGATTTTCGACCTTCCTGATCGGATGTATTCCAGGATATGAGACCATAGGATTTATGGCTCCGGTTTTAGTTCTGATCCTGAGATTATTACAGGGACTGGCGCTAGGTGGAGAATATGGAGGTGCTGCAACCTACGTAGCAGAATACTCACAGCCCCACAGAAGAGGATACTGGACTTCCTGGATACAGACTACTGCAACAGCTGGATTATTTATTTCACTGATTGTAATTCTAATTACCAAGAATACACTTTCTGCAGAAGAATTTGATTCATGGGGATGGAGGGTTCCGTTCTGGATCTCTATTTTGATGGTTGGAGTCTCTTATTTTATCAGAAAAAACATGAAGGAATCTCCGCTTTTTGCCAAAGCAAAAAGTGAAGGGAAAACGTCTAAAAATCCTTTAAAAGAAAGCTTCGGAAATAAGTTCAATTTTAAATTTGTGTTACTTGCATTATTCGGAGCTGCAATGGGACAGGGAGTTATATGGTATACAGGGCAGTTTTACGCCATGAGTTTCCTTCAAAAAGTAATGAACATCAATTCGATGCAGGTTGATTACCTTATGGCAACAGCATTATTGATGGGAACACCATTCTTTGTATTCTTCGGATGGCTTTCCGATAAAATCGGCAGGAAAGCAATTATGATGACAGGAATGCTGGTTGCGATCCTGGCCTACAGACCTATTTACGACGCCATGTACAAAAGTGTTAACATTGAAGCTAAAACAGTTGCCGGTGAGGGTATCAAAGAAACACGAACTTCAACTGTCCACAAAACTATTGCATCAGACAGTTTAATAAGTTTTCACAAAGAAACTGCTTTTACAGACGGAACATTAATCAAAAAAGACAGTATTGTACACTGGTCAGCCACAGGTCCTGTAATGAAAGACGGAAAAGCAGAAGAGCCAAAAGTTACCACAGCCATTACCCTGAACGACGATACAAGATGGTATCTGGTATTCCTGGTATTTATTCAGGTAATTTTTGTAACCATGGTTTACGGTCCGATTGCAGCATTTTTAGTTGAAATGTTCCCGGTGAGAATACGTTACACCTCAATGTCTTTACCTTATCACATTGGTAATGGGGTTTTTGGAGGATTGCTTCCCGCGGTTGCTACGTATCTGGTAACTTCAGGAAAAGACGCAGGTCATCCCACATGGTACCTGGAAGGACTCTGGTATCCGATCGGAGTTGCCGCAGTCTGCTTAGTGATCGGATTGATCTACCTTCAAAACAAGAACAACAATATCCACGATTAATAGGGATAATCACTTAAAAATTTACTAATTTTAAATCTACTAAAATGAACGGATTAAAAAAAATATTAGGCATTGTATGGATTCTGGTTGCCCTTGTAGTAGCCTACTTCGGAATTACAGTGATGGGAATTCCCAAAATAACCTCAGGAAAACAGGAAGACCTCGTATTCGGTATCATCATACTTTTTGTATTGGTTCCGATCGTCACGGGCGGGATGGCAATCTTCGGATATTATTCTTTAACAGGTGAATATTCTGATGAGAAATAAAATATAAATCATAGATGATAATTGATGAATGACTGAGGTCTGTTCATCAATTATCTTTTATTAGGACTAACCTATTTTTAAATTTAACTTCGAGCATATTGAAATAACATCAGCACCTCATTTAGTGAAAAATTACAGAGATTTAAATTTTAGTTAGTTGATTCAGATACATAAAACAAAGTTGTTTTTAAATTAAGGAATCACCAAACATTCAAATCAATCAATTACCAGTAATCAAATATGAAAAAACGTCACGAACAAAAACTGATCATTCTGAGCGTAGGCCTTCTTATCGCTTTCAGCATTCCGGTTTCGCTGCTTTTCAACAGTGAAAAGGAAGTTTTTGGTTATCCGATGATTTTAATTTACCTGTTTGCTGTATGGATGATCTCTATCCTGATTTCTTTTGTAATCGTAAAAAAATATGATGAGTAGTTTCGCATTATTTATCGTTGTCCTTATTTACCTCGCCCTTTTATTCTTAGTTGCTCACCTGGCAGAGAAGAAAAAGAGCAAGATCTGGATCAATAATCCTTACATCTATGCATTATCCCTTGCCGTATACTGTACAGCATGGACCTACTACGGGAGTATCGGCGTGGCAGCAACGAGCGGACTCAACTACTTACCGATCTACATCGGTCCGATCATGGTCATTCCGGCCTGGATCTATATCAATACAAGAATCGTTAGAATATCCAGAGTCAATAAAATCAGCAGTCTGGCAGATTTTATTTCTTTGCGTTACGGCAACAGCAGAAGCTTCAGCGCGATCATCACTTTGGTTTGCCTTTTTGCAATTATTCCTTATATCGGATTACAGATCAAAGCGATTTCTGAAACTTTTCATCTGGTTACCGAAACAAAAGTTTCTCAAAATATCCTGACGGACAGTGCTACTTTTGTAGTGATTTTAATTGCTGTATTTTCCTCCTATTATGGTACTAAATATGTCGATGCATCAGAAAAACGTCTGGGAATTATTTCAGCCATTGCCCTGGAAAGTTTCCTTAAATTATTTTTCATCATTATTCTTGGATTGTTCGTAATCTTTTACGCCTTTGACGGATTTTCTGATCTTTATCAGAAAGCTGCCAAATTTCCAGATTTCAAAGCAAAAAATACATTCAACGGAATTGAAGGCGCTATGAACTGGATGGTTCTCTGCATGATCTCAGGAACAGCCATCTGCATTCTGCCGCGACAGTTCCACACTGCCATTATTGAAAACAGACAGGAGAAACATATCAAAACGGCGATCTGGTTTTTCCCGCTCTATCTTTTAATTTTTACTGTTTTCATCTTTCCGATTGCCTGGGGCGGAAGATTGATTTTCGCCGGACAGAATGTAAATCCTGAATTCTACTCTATCCTGATCCCTCAGTATTTTGACAATACGCTGATCACCGTTTTAGTATTTCTGGGAGGCCTGAGCTCATGTATATCAATGATTATCATATCAGCTATAACACTTTCCATTATGCTTTCAAATAATCTGATCATTCCCTACGGTTTGCTGGGGAAATTCAAAGCTGAAAATGAGATTCGGAATACCAGAAATATTACTAATATCCGTAAATTTTCGATTTTCGGATTAATTATCATGGCATTTGCTTTTTACAAATATTTCATATTAAAAACTTCTTTAGATTCTGTAGGATTAATTTCATTTGTCATCATAGCCCAACTGGCACCTGCATTTTTCGGGGCAATATTCTGGAGAAGGGGCAGCTATAAGGGTGCAGTGACAGGATTGCTGGCAGGGTTGATCATCTGTTACTTCGGATTGATTATTCCGCAGTATTATTTTTCCTATAATTCAGATTTAAAAGGTGTTTTGCGTGATATGTATGATGTTTTCGACTTTTTCAGTATTCCGTATCTCAGCAGAATTCCGGAAATTTTCTTTTGGTCTCTTTTAGTCAATACAGGTTTGTTTACGATACTTTCGGTCAGTATGAAAGGAAACTACAGGGAAAGAAATTTCGCTGAACTCTATGTTGACATAGATAAATATATTCAAAATCATGAAAATGCGTTTATCTGGAGAGGTACAGCCTATGTATCTGATATCCAAAATATTCTGGAACGGTTTTTAGGCAAAAAGAAAACCGTGCAGGCTATGCGGATTTTCAACATTAAATACAACATTGATTCACAGACCGAAACTGCAGATTCAAGATTTATCAAATTTTCAGAAAATCTCCTGGCAGGAAGAATAGGAACGGCTTCTGCGAAAATTCTTATTGAGGGCGTAACTAAAGAAGATAAAATATCTTTAAAAGAAGTTTTAAATATCCTGGAAGAATCCAAAGAAAATATTACGTTAAACAAAAAACTCACGGAGAAATCTGAAGAACTGAAACAGCTCTCCAATGACCTGAGTGCCGCAAACGAAAATTTAATTGTAAAGGACCGTCAGAAAGATGACTTTCTGGATTCTGTAGCGCATGAATTGAGAACTCCAATTACGGCAATTCGTTCCGCCGGAGAAATTCTGGCTGATGACGATGATATCCCCTTAGAGATCAAAAAGGAATTTCTAAATAACATTATCACTGAATCAGACCGTCTCAGTGAAATCATTAATGATATTTTATACCTGGATAAACTTCAACATGGAGAAATTGCTTTAAACATTCAGGAAAATAACATTATTGAGACGTATAAAAAATCTTTAAACCCGATCCTGCATTTAATTCACCAGAAATCAATTCATGTGAGTGAAGTTGATCTGCTCAATCGTTATGTGTTTGAATACGACGAAGCGAGACTGATTCAGCTGTTTCAGAATATCCTGGGAAATGCATTAAAATTTACAGATGAACAGGGAACAATACAGACCAAATTTTCCGAAGCAGAAGATTTTTTAGTCATCAAAATCTTTAACACGGGAAAAAACATTCCTGAAGAGGATTTAGAAATGATTTTTGATAAATTTTACCAGTCTAAAAATCAAAATATCATCAAACCTATGGGTAGCGGACTTGGTCTTGCTATATCAAGGAGAATTGTTGAAGCGCATCATGGAACCATAAAGGCAGAAAACAGCGGACTCGGTGTAACCTTTACCATCATCCTACCAAAGAATGATAAAAGATGAGGTAATGACAACAAAGAACCCAAAGGGTTCAACAAAAGTAACTCCAGGTGTAAACCTGTGGAGAAAACAAACCCGAAGGGCTCAAAAACAGTAACAGTAACCGCATGTAAAACCTCTCGGAGATGCAGAACCGGAAGGGTTCAACAACAGTAACTATAAGTGAAAACCTGTGGAGAAACCCGAAGGGTTCAACAATAGTAGATAAAAAAAACACAAATGGGAACATATCGACGAATATTTTATCATATCGTTTTCGGGACAAAATACAGAAAACCGACGATTAATGAAAAGAACGAATTAGAACTTTACAGATATATCTGGGGTATTTTAAACAATAAAAAATGTAAATTATACCGAATTAACGGAATGCCGGATCACATCCATATTTTATGCGATTTGCATCCAAGTGTAAATCTTAGCAGTCTGGTAAAAGACATTAAGGTTGCGAGCAACTTATGGATTAAAGGATCGGGATTATTTCCTGAGTTTGAAGGTTGGCAGGGAGGTTACGGAGCGTTTACTTGTTCATACCGGGAGAAAGAAATGATGATTAACTATATAAAAAAACAGAAACAACATCATAAGAATAAAAGCTCCGAAAGAGAGTTCATGGAATTATTGAAAAAACATGGTTTAGAATCTAAATGAATTATAGAATGTCATCGTTTTATCTAAGGACAGTTGAAATTGAACCTTTGGGTTCTCTAAAATAAAAAAGGGAAAATAAATGAAAAAGATCTTAATTGCTGATGACGAACATAAAATATTAATGTCGCTGGAATACAGTTTCAGAAAAATTGGGTATGAAGTTTTTATTGCCAGGGATGGAACAGAGGTTTTGGAATTCCTGAAGACCCTGATTCCTGATGTTATTTTACTGGACATCATGATGCCGAATCTTGATGGTTACAGCACGCTGGAAGAAATTAAAAAAAATGAAGCACTTGGTGATACGAAGGTTATTTTCCTGAGTGCCAAAAACAATCCAAAAGATATTGAAAGAGGAATGAACATGGGTGCAGCTGCGTATGTGACAAAGCCTTATTCAATAAAAAAATTGATTTCTCAGATTGAAGAACTGCTTAATCATTAAACACAAATATTAATACGGATGTAAACGAATCAGTTAAAAGATCGGTGAAATTTGTAAAATTTACTTCAATGAGTGTTTAAAAACAAACACAACAATTATGAATACAGAGGATTTATTTAGACAAAGCATAGAAGACAGAGAGCAGTTCTGGAAAGATCAGGCTCGGGGAATTTCATGGTTTGAATTTCCGGATCACATTATTTCAAAAGACGGTAACAGCTATACTCAATGGTTTAGGGATGGAAAATTAAACATGTCTTACCTATGCGTTGATAAGCATATTGAAGATGGCTTCGGGGAAGAAATTGCGGTCATTTATGATTCTCCCGTTACCGGTCAGAAAATAAAATATACTTTTAATCAGGTAAAGGAAGAGATTTCAAAATTAGCAGGAGGTTTGGTTTCTTTGGGTTTAGAAAAAGGTGACACTGCAGTTATCTACATGCCGATGATTCCGCAGACGTTATTTTCGATGTTGGCCTGTGCAAGGATTGGGGTGATTCACAATGTTGTTTTCGGTGGTTTTGCACCCCATGAACTGGTGGTGAGAATTGACGACTGTAAGCCGAAAGCATTGATTACAGCTACCGCCGGCATTGAGATTGCTAAAAGAATTCCTTATTTACCTTTAGTGGAAAAAGCAATTGAACTGGCGCAGGATAAAGTTGAAAATATTATTGTTTTCAACAGGAAATTAGCCGATAATCAGGACGAAATGTTTGCAGGCATTATTGATTATGAAGAACTGGTCGGGAAGTCAGAGCCTGCAGCATGTGTTTCGGTAGAGTCCAATCATCCATTGTACCTTCTTTACACTTCCGGAACAACTGGAAAGCCGAAAGGAATCACGAGGGATACAGGAGGTTATGCTACGGCACTGAAATTTTCAATGAAATATATTTATGGCATTGAGCCGGGCGAAACATTTTGGGCAGCTTCCGATTTTGGCTGGGCAGTCGGTCACAGTTACAGCGTTTACGGGCCTTTGCTTAACCGAAATACCACCATCATTTTTGAGGGAAAACCTATTATGACTCCTGATGCAGGAACTTTCTGGAGGATGATCTCGGAATATAAAGTATCTGCTATGTTTACAGCTCCTACAGCCATTCGCGCAATAAAAAAAGAGGATCCTGATGGAGAATTGGTCAAGCAATATGACTTAACAGGTTTTAAAAAACAGTTTTTGGCAGGCGAAAGGTGTGATGTGGCGACTTTAGACTGGTTTGAAAAGCACATCGGAGTTCCTGCTATTGATCATTGGTGGCAGACAGAATCAGGCTCACCGATGTTAGGTCTGATGACTTTTGATGATGATTACAGAATTAAGAGAGCTTCTGCCGGAAAACCGATTCCCGGTTACGATATTAAAATTTTTGATGAAAACGGTTACGAATCAGACGAACATAAAGAAGGATATTTAGTTATTAAACTTCCGCTTCCACCGGGAGCGATGTTGGGAATATGGAATGATTATGAACGTTTTGAGAAAAGTTATCTGTCACAATACAAAGGATATTATTTTTCGGGAGACGGGGCAATAAAAGATGAAGATGGCTATATTTTCATCACGGGAAGGGTTGATGATGTCATCAACGTTGCAGGACACCGGCTATCCACTTCAGAAATGGAAGAAATAGTCTCTTCTCATCCAGATGTTGCAGAATGCGCCGTGGTAGGAATTGATGATGACTTGCGCGGACAGGTTCCTTTTGCAACCGTTGTTTTAAAAAATGGTGCTGAAATTTCAGACACAGATATTGAAAAGGAAATCATTCTCAAAGTAAGGGAAAAAATCGGCGCTGTAGCATTTTTGAAATCAGTAATGGTGGTTAAAAGACTTCCAAAAACCCGTTCAGGAAAAATTTTAAGAAAACTCATCAGAACGATTATTGATGGTAAGGAATTTCAGATTCCTTCGACGATTGATGATGAGAAAATTATTGATGAAATCAGAGAGAAAATTCATCAATACAAAAATCCTGATTAAACTTTTTGGGTTAGAGCAGGTTTTTCTTTTGTCTTGAAAAACAAAAACTAAAATTAAGGACTTGTAAATTCAGCTAAATTGTAAATTGTTTTCTAAACGAATCTGTTTCCTACGTAAGTAAGATAACTCTTTTGAAGAGTACAAAAAACATGATAAAGTAAATGATACGTAATGACAGAAATTAGTCAGGTAAATGCCAATGAGCATGAAACGTTAACTGAAATTACCAAAAAGTCAAAGGCGTATTGGGGATATTCTGAAGAACAGATGAATGAATGGTCTGCTTTATTAACCGTGAGCTCAGATTATATTCAATTCAATCAAGTCTACAAACTATCGGTCAACGATTTAATCGTAGCCTATTATTCTTATTTTAATGTAGATGAACAGACTGTGAGACTTGATAATCTTTTTGTTTTGCCAGAAAATATCGGCAAAGGTTATGGTAAACTATTAATGATAGATTTCTTGTTAAAAATAAAACAGAGTAAAGCAAAAACAATAATTCTGGATGCCGAGCCGAACGCACAAAAATTTTATGAAAGTTTCGGATTTATAAAAGTAGGCCATGTCGAAACGTCAATTAAGGATAGATTCCTACCGGTTATGGAACTCAAATTATGATTTCTTAAATCGACCTTTACTGAATAAAATAGCTTTGCAAGCGAAAATTATGCAGATTGATATAAATGAAATCTTAGCGAAACTGGCGTTAAAAACCAGCTGTTAATTCAAACATAAAAAATTAAATAATATAATAATTCTAAAAAGAAAAAGTATGAGAAATTACGTGATAGAAGATTTACCGCACTACTTTGAAGAGTACAAAAAATCAATTAAAAACCCTAAGAAATTTTGGGATAAGGTTGCTGACCAAAATTTCGTGTGGTATCAGAGATGGAGCAAGGTGGTAAAATACGATATGAATGAGGCAAAAATCACATGGTTTAAAGATGCTAAACTGAATATCACCAAAAACTGTCTCGACAGACACCTATCGGTAAGAGGAGAAAAAACAGCTATTATCTGGGAACCTAACGATCCAAAAGAAGAAGCCCAGCATATTTCTTATAACGAATTATACGAAAGAGTCAATAAAACGGCCAATGTTCTCAAGGATATGGGAATCGAAAAAGGGGACAGGGTCTGCATTTATCTTCCGATGATCCCTGAGCTGGCAGTAACGATGTTGGCCTGTGCAAAAATAGGGGCAGTTCATTCTGTTATTTTTGCCGGATTCTCAGCTTCAGCAGTCGTTTCAAGAGTAAATGACTGCGGGGCAAAAATGCTGATCACCTCCGATGGCAGTTATAGGGGAAATAAGGTTCTGGATCTGAAATCAATTATTGATGAAGCCCTGGAGAAATGTCCTACGGTTGAGAAAACACTGGTGGTTAAAAGAACCCACAATGAAGTAAAGATGAAAGAAGGCAGAGATTTCTGGATGCAGGATCTGTATGAGAATGCTTCTTCTGATTTTGTTACCATCATCATGGATGCCGAAGATCCGCTGTTTATTTTATACACTTCCGGTTCTACAGGAAAGCCTAAGGGAATGCTTCATACTTCAGCAGGATATATGGTGTACTCCGCATACACATTCAAAAATGTTTTCAATTATCAGGAAAATGATATTTATTGGTGTACTGCAGATATCGGATGGATTACCGGACATTCTTACATTCTTTACGGACCGTTATTAAATGGTGCAACCACCGTTATTTTTGAAGGTGTTCCAACCTATCCGGAACCTGACAGATTCTGGGAGGTGATCGAAAAACATAAAGTAACTCAGTTTTATACTGCACCCACTGCCATCCGTTCATTAGCCAAAGAAAGTGCAGAATGGGTTGACAAACATGATCTAAGTTCTTTAAGAGTGATCGGGTCTGTGGGGGAACCCATTAATGATGAAGCATGGCATTGGTTCAACGATCACGTGGGAAGAAAGAAATGTCCGATTGTGGATACCTGGTGGCAGACAGAGACCGGCGGAATTATGATCTCTCCTATTCCATTTGTAACTCCGACAAAGCCCACCTATGCAACGCTTCCGTTACCGGGAATCCAGCCGGTTTTAATGGATGACAAGCGCAATGAAATTACAGGAAATCAGGTGACCGGAAATCTGTGCATCCGTTTTCCATGGCCGGGAATTGCGAGAACAATCTGGGGAGACCATCAAAGATATAAAGAAACCTATTTCTCGGCGTTCCCGGGAAAATACTTTACAGGTGACGGTGCTTTAAGAGACGAGGTCGGTTATTACAGAATTACGGGCCGTGTCGATGATGTGGTGATTGTTTCAGGACATAACCTGGGGACAGCACCTATAGAGGACAGCATCAATGAACATCCGGCAGTGGCAGAATCTGCGATTGTAGGTTTTCCTCATGATATCAAGGGAAGTGCTTTGTATGGTTTTGTTATTTTAAAAGATTCAGGATCAGACAGAAAACAGGAAAATCTTGTTAAGGAAATCAATCAGTTGATTTCAGACCAGATCGGACCGATTGCTAAACTTGATAAGATACAATTTGTTTCCGGACTTCCTAAAACACGCTCAGGAAAAATTATGCGTAGAATTTTAAGAAAAATAGCAGAAGGTGACTTCTCTAATTTCGGAGATACTTCTACCCTGCTGAATCCTGAAATTGTAGAGGAAATTAA
Source organism: uncultured Chryseobacterium sp. (assembly GCA_963526305.1). Taxonomy (GTDB): domain Bacteria; phylum Bacteroidota; class Bacteroidia; order Flavobacteriales; family Weeksellaceae; genus Chryseobacterium. Next base: position 30,759 of record CAURNW010000010.1, read on the forward strand.
AAATGAGAGAATTTAATTAAATAATTTAGAGTCTGTTTAAATCTAAACAGGGTTTTTTTATAATCAAAAATCATGAAGTTTATTTATCTCTTAACAGTACTAATTTTCCTGCAGTCCTGTGAGAAAAAAAAACTTAGTGAGAATGAAATTTTAGAAAAAATTCATTCGCAGGAAAAATACAAAGACCTTCAGTTTAAAACAGATTTTACTTTTGGTTATGATTTCATTGATTCTATAAAAACTTTTAAAGAAACAGTCAGGAGAGAAAATTTCAAACCCATTTACGAATCTGATTTTAATAATGATGGCAAATTGGATTACTTAGTCAATCTTCGATATGCTGAAACCGAAAAAGATGATATTATAAAAGTTTTTTTTGATGAAGACTTCTTTAACAGTTTCTTACTGTTAAGCAGCACAGAAGATTATCAGCTGTTAAATCTGGGGGAAGGAAAGGTTTATGACATTGTAGGTGCGAAAATAATATCTCACAAAAATAAAAATCTTATTCAGTTATTAAGCTTTAAAACATCTATCGTAAATAAAGATGATATTTTGAAATCTGACACTTTAATGATTAAAGACAATCAACTGACCGAGTTTACAGAACCGACAAATCGACATAAAATTGAAAAGATAATTTTCACTCAAATTGGAGGCTATGCGCCGGGAACAGAATATCAGCTGACAATACAAAGGGATTCAATTATTCTTAAGTCAGATTATTTTAAAAATTTAAAAGGAACCTATTTTGGAATTACCGATTCGGGCTTTGAACATTTATCACACGATCTCAATGACATAAATTTCAATGAGCTACAGGATCATTTTAGCACTGAATGTAATGACTGTCCCGCTATCCAAACTCAAATTATTTTTAATAATGGTAAGGTCAAGACAATTCATGACTATGGAGAAAGAGGAACATTAGGTCTTGTAAAGTTCTATGAAAAGATTGATTATTTAATGAACCATCAAAAATGGACCAAAATAAAGTAAAAAGCATCCGAATTATTTTTTTTAAAAAAATAGAAATTTTCTTAATTTTTACTAATAAATCATAGATAATATAAAACATATGCAATTTTATTAAATTTTTATCAATATTATAAAAAAATTGTATTAACTTTAAGTACCAAAACAAAATTATCATGTCAAGCATATTAGCAGGAATATTCGAACGCCACAGTGACTATAAGAGACTTGAACAGGAACTTGAAAATTTCGGATTTAAAGACTCTGATTATATCGTGTACTTAACAGACGATCATCATCACTCAAAGTACATGGCAAGTGTAGAAGTTAAAGACATCGAACAAAACAGGGCGGCACAGAATATATTTATTCAGAATTCTGTTGTCAAAACCTATGTTTTTGAAAATATGACGATTGATCAGGCATCATACAGTACAGTAAAAAAATACATTGAAGCAAGAAATAAGGCTGAAATTCACAGCAGTCCCGATGTAAGAATTAAGATGCAGCATGACGGAATAAATTCTGAAGTGAAATCCTAAAAAACAACAAAAAACTCATAGCCGAATCCGCAGAATTTATTTCTGCGGATTTTTAATTTTTAGCAATGAAAAATAGCTTTATTTTTCGTATTTTCGTTTAAACAAAGCCTTTTACACGAATGAGTTACGACTTGGAACAAGAGAATAAAGAAATCTTAGCGAGGTATAAAGACCTGATTTCTAACACCTACAGAACTTTGGATGAAGAAAATAACAAACTCATCCGAAAGGCTTTTGATATTGCATTAGATGCACACAAAGACCAGAGAAGAAAGACCGGTGAACCTTATATCTACCATCCCATTGCTGTTGCTAAAATTGTTGCTACAGAAATTGGTTTGGGAGCAACATCTATTGCATGCGCACTGCTTCATGATGTGATCGAAGATTCTGACTACAGCTATGAGGATCTGAAGAAAATTTTCGGAGAAAAAATTGCGGAAATTGTGAACGGACTGACGAAAATCTCCATCATGAATCATCAGAACATTTCTGTACAGTCTGAAAATTACAGAAAACTGCTGCTGACGCTTTCAGAAGATTTTCGTGTTATTCTGATTAAAATTGCCGACCGTCTTCATAACATGAGGACTTTGGAAAGTATGGCTCCTGACAAGCAGAAAAAAATTGCTTCTGAGACTGTATATATTTATGCTCCTATGGCTCACCGTTTGGGCCTGTACAATATTAAATCTGAACTGGAAGACCTCTCACTGAAATATAATAATCCGGAGGTTTTTAATGAAATCACCCAGAAACTCGAGCTCGCCAAAGAAAACAGGGAACGTTACATAGAGGAATTTAAAACAGAGGTTTCAGAAAGATTAACCGATGAAGGTCTTAACGTAACCATCAAAGGCCGTGCAAAAGCAATCTCCTCTATTTACAGAAAAATGCTCAAACAGGGGGTTACCTTTGAAGAGGTTTTTGATAATTATGCCATCAGAATTATTTATAAATCTGACGCTAAAAACGAAAAGTTCCTGGCCTGGAAGATCTATTCGATTGTAACCGATGTATATCACAGTAACCCGTCCAGAATGCGTGACTGGATTACACAGCCCCGTTCTACAGGTTATGAAAGTCTTCATCTTACTGTTCTCGGTCCCGATAAAAAATGGATTGAAGTACAGATCCGCTCTGACAGAATGGATGACATTGCTGAAAAAGGTGTTGCTGCTCACTACAAATATAAAGAAGGATATAAGCAGAGCAGCGATGACAGGAATTTTGAAAAATGGGTAACTGAAATCCGTGATGTTCTTGAGCAGCAGCAGAATCTTACCACTTCTGAACTTTTAGATAACATCAAGCTCAATTTATATTCGAAAGAAGTTTTTGTCTTTACTCCAAAAGGTGAGATTAAAATCCTTCCCACCAATGCAACAGCTTTGGATTTCGCATTTTCTGTACACTCCGATTTGGGAATGAAATGTCTGGGAGCAAAAATCAACGGAAAACTGGTTCCGATATCATATGTTCTCCAGAATGGTGATCAGGTAGATATCCTGTCTTCCCAGAATCAAAAACCGAAATTCGACTGGCTTGATTTTGTAGTGACTTCAAAAGCCAAATCAAAGATAAAGGGCTACCTTAATTCTGAGAAAAACTCCCTGGTTGATGAAGGAAAGGAGATCCTGCGAAGAAAACTGAGACATGCAAAAATCAACTTTAATGATGAGGAAATTAATAAACTTCAAAAGTTTTTCAATCTGAAGACCTCTCAGGAATTATTTTTAAAATTCCAGACGAATGAGCTGGATGTAAGCAGCTTGAGAAAATATATTGAGAGTAAAAATGTATTTAACAATTTAATTTCAAGATTCAAACGTAGCTCTAATAAAAATCAGCATTATATAGAGCCTAAAGAAATCAATCTTGACATGATTGTTTTCGGAAAAGATGAGGAAAAGCTCAACTACAGCTATGCAAAATGCTGCACCGTTATTCCCGGCGATAAAATTTTCGGGTTCATTACTATTTCAGAAGGAATAAAAGTACACAGTGACAGCTGTCCTAATGCAATTAATCTCAGGGCACAGTATGATTACCGTGTAATTCCTGCAAAATGGGTCAATGAAGAAAGCTTTAAAAACCGTATTAAAATAGAAATCGAAGGGCTTGACAGAATGGGTATGATCAACGATATTACAACAGTGATAAGTGGAGCCATGGGAATGGATATGAAAAGCATGTCGATTGAATCGAATGATGGTGTTTTTACAGGGAACATCAACCTTGAGGTCAAAAACAGAAGCCAGCTTGATGAAACTTTTAAGAAATTGAAAGATATTAACGGCGTTTCCAAGGTTATCAGGATTTAAGCATAAAATCAAATTATTACACTGGAAGCCCCAACACAGGAAATCAAATACTTTTCCCGGCTATCCGGGATGATTTTAACTTATAAAGAAAACTACATTTGAGATTAAGCATTTACTTTAAAAAGTTTTTCGAAAGCAGTCAGTCATCAGGAATCATATTGATCTTTTGCGTTGCCATGGCTTTGGGAATTGCCAACTCTTCTCTGGCTGAAAACTTTCAGAACTTTTTAGATAAAGAAATCGGAATTAATATTTTCCACCTGAAATATCCTGTCAGTATATGGATCAATGATGGACTAATGGCAGTCTTTTTTCTCCTGGTAGGTCTTGAGATCAAAAGAGAAGTTGTGGAAGGCGAACTTTCCTCATTTAAAAATGCTTCCCTGCCTATATTTGCAGCAATCGGCGGAATGCTGGTTCCGGCACTTATCTATACGGTATTCAATTATGGGACAGAATACGGCAGCGGATGGGGAATTCCTATGGCTACAGATATTGCTTTTTCTCTGGCAATCATCTCAATGCTCGGGAAAAAAGTTCCCAACTCGATTAAGATATTTTTAGCTGCATTAGCAATAGTAGATGACCTTGGAGCAATTCTGGTAATTGCCGTATTTTATACCGAGCAGATCCACTGGATGTATATTCTGCTCTCATCAGGAATAACTATTTTCTTATTTCTTCTGAATTATTTTAAAGTGAAAAAGATCTTTTTTTATCTTATTCCGGGGCTTTTACTTTGGTATTTTTTACATCATTCCGGTATTCATGCGACTATTGCCGGCGTAATTCTGGCATTTTCCATTCCTACGAATATTTCTGATACTGAGATTTCTCCTTTAGAAAAACTGGAACATCAGCTTCATTTTCCGGTAAGCTTCTTTATTATGCCAATTTTTGCACTGACCAACACCAATATTACTTTTACCAGTGAGATGGTCAATGGTTTATTCGGTGGTTTAGGATTAGGGATTGTCTGCGGATTGGTTTTGGGAAAGTTGATTGGAATCAATCTTTTCTCATGGATCGCTGTTCAGACTAAAATCAGTTCGCTTCCCCAAAATGCTTCATGGAAACAGATGACAGGCGTAGGACTTTTAGCAGGAATTGGCTTTACAATGTCAATTTTTATTGCTCTCCTTTCATTCAAAGAGCAGATTCAGATTCAGGATGAGGCGAAATTTGCAATTCTGATCGCATCATTTATTGCAGCGATTTCAGGTTATGTTATTTTGAATGTAAGTTCTTCTAAAACTGAGATCATTCAGGAGGATTAATTTTTAACAACGCTCCACAAACCTTTAGAATTTCCCATTTCCCAGGTGCCCTTTTTCGCATTAAGGTTTCCTGTCAACATAAAACCGGAAGGAGCTTTATTCGTTGTATTGAAAGATGAATTAATCAGCCCTGTGTAATATGTTTCACTGGAACCTGGAATACTTCTGATCACTTCTACTCCACCTTTATCTCCGACATTGATTACTAAAGTCCCTTCTGAATCACCTGTGTAACTGCCTGTGTAAGTTCCTCTGAATGGACTGAATGAGTTTTTTTCCTTTTCGTTTTCGTAAATCTGATCGCAAGACTGAAAACTGAAAACAGAACAAAATATGGCAACATTAATGATCAGACTCTTCATCATTGTTTTTCTTTTTTTCTGTTATATTACTTCGGGTATGTTCTTCATCACCTGACAAATTGGGTTCTCTATTTTTCGACTTGTAATGTGCTGCTTCTTTTTTAATCTCGTCTGCCAGAATTTTTTCTACCCTTAGTTTTCGCAAAGCCATATTGAGTTCGTTTCCGAAAAGAAGGAGGTAGACATTCACATTGACCCAGATCATCAGTAAAATCATACTTCCGATCGATCCGTATAATACGTTGTACCGCGCCACATTCTTCACATATAAGGTAAAAAGATACGTCGTGAGAATAAAAAGAACTGTTGTGAGAATCGCACCGGGAACCGCCTGTCTGAACCGTATTATTTTCACCGTTCCCAACCAGTAAAACATGGCTAAAAGCAGGAAAAAAAACAGAGGAAACGATACAAAACCAATGATCTTGGAAAGGTTATTAACAAGCCATGAAATGTTATAAGTCGGTGTAAAAAGCTTGAGAACTACCTCTGCATAATAAACTCCGAAAAGCGCCAAAAATACGATAGTAACAAAACCGATGGTGATAAAAAAAGAAAGAATAAATTCTTTTACATCGGGAAGTTTTTCTTTTGAATTTTCATTAAATCCATTGATAATGGAAAATGTTCCATTCGTTGCAAAAACAAGCGCAATGAGAATGGTCAGATTACTGATCCCTTTCATATTGGGAATAATATTATTTTCAATATATCCCCTGACGTCACCTTCGATATTGGATGGGAAAATATTATGCATCAATACTTCAAAAATGTAAAACTGAAGCTTATCATAGTGCGGCATGTAGGGAATAACCGAAAGCAAAAAAAGGATAAAAGGAAAAAGGCTCAGTGTAAAACTCCATGAGATTGCCGCTGCTTTTTTTCCGATCTTCCCCTTAAAGACCCCTGCAAAATAGATTTGAAACAACTGCCAAAGTGAGATTCCCAGTAAGGGAATATGTATATTATCTAAAAAATCTTGAACTTTCAAAAGAAAACCCGGAACTTTTACTGCCATCTTTTATTAAAAAAAATATTAATTACAGCAAAGATAGGAAAAACAGCTAAGAGGGTTATGAATAATGGTTTTTGCTATTCGTGAAAATAATAACAATGCGTTATTAACTGAAGTGTTGACTCAAGTATTACTGCCAAATGTATACTCCCGTGATCAAAAACAACTAAGATCTGTATCTGTGACCTGGTTCTTGCTTACCTCGAAACTATGTGTAGTTCAGAGACCTTTTTTAAAATACAACATTCATTCTCTTCCTGAGAATTTATTTGTGTCTTCACGACAGGTCGCTGTCTCTTATTTTAAAATCTGGTCAATCCTGTCAAACTGTTGATTGACAAATTTTGGGGAATTTATTCTAAAACCCAGTCCGAAACGAAATAACCAGTTGCTTGTTGAGTAAAAATCCTCGTTGTTGCTGTTGATCCAGTTGAACTGGGCTCCACCGCCAAAAAACCATTTTCCATTATCAAAACCAATTCTGGAGTAAGAATTTAATCCATAATTAAATTCCTTACGATTCTCATCAATCAGATGACCGTAATGGATCTGTGGGTACATCTCTACAATAGCATACCAGTTTTTACCAATAATATGCTGTACTCCGCCGCCTGTTTTTAAAGTAACCCTGACATCCTTTGTCAACGAACGGTCTTCAGATGCATCTGAAATTTCAATTTCTTTATATTTCACACGCTCAGTATCACTCATAATATTATACTGATACACCACACCTGTAAGAAAAACGAAATCATTTTTTGCCGGTTTGTAGGTCATGTTGGTATACGTTCTGTAATTTTCTTTTTTTCCAAACCAGAGATAACTGGTTTCCCCTGTAAATGATCGGTATTTAGCATCCGGAAACTGCATGAAATCACTGCTTAAGGTTCCGGTAAGTTCATTATTATTTAAAACTGCTTCAAAAAAACGTTTGGTATCCTCCAGGTAAAGCCCCTTTACCTGATTATAGCTTACATACTGTCTGAGCTTAGAACTCAGAAAAAATGCAAACCCCAGATTAAGATATCTCGTTTTGCCTTTCAAATCATCGTCATCATTGATCCTTACAAATTTTGGTGCAAAGGAAATGCTCGCATCCAACCACCTGTATCTCAGGAAAAATTCTGTATAGAAAGAATCATTGGGTTTGAGGAAAAAAGTCTGACCTTCATAATACAGCCCAAAAGAATTATTAATATAGCTCACGCCACCAACGAGTGAAATTTTATTGTGGTCTTCGGGATACTTTTTCTTATCAGAAGGATTGGCTTCCTGACAGAAACCAATTCCCGAAAAACTTAAAAACAACAATGAGATAAACGACTGTTTCATCTTGCCCGTACTGGTACTATAAAAATACAGATTTTATAACAATTCTTAATTTTAATTATAAGTATCTTTGGTCTTTCTTTTATAACCTAAAATGCGCATCAATCTACTTTGTATCGGGAAAACAGATGATAAGGAAATCAATTCTCTGATCAGCTACTATCTTACCAGGCTTCCTAAACACTGGAATTTTGAAATCATAGAAATTCCGGATGTAAAGAACGCAAAGAATCTTTCATCTGACCTCCTGAAAAAAGAAGAGGCCAGATTATTTCAAAATTACATCGACAAAAACGATTGGGTCGCTATTTTAGATGAAAAAGGAAAACAGTTTACCAGCCGTGAATTTTCTCTGAAAATCGATAACTGGATGAACTCTTCTGTAAAAAAAATTCATATCCTCATTGGTGGTGCCTATGGTTTTTCAGATGAAATTTATGATAGGACTAACGAAAAAATGTCACTTTCTAAAATGACATTTACGCACCAGATGATCCGGTTATTTATCGTTGAACAGTTATATCGTGCAGATCAGATTCTACAGGGAAAACCGTATCACAATGACTGATCTTCCTGTAAAAACTAAATTTTTAGGTTAATCTGTCTTTTTGCTTCCCCAACTACGAAAGCAACTGAGTTGGCAATATTAAAACTCCTGATCAGTCTAGACATAGGAATGGTTAGATGATTTTCAAAAAGAGCTAAAACATCTTTGCTGAGACCTACACTCTCTTTTCCAAAAACCAACCAGTCGCCATCTTTAAAATCAATATCCAGATATGATTTTTCAGCATGAGAACTCATGAGAAAAACTCTTGAGGTATCCGGAATTACCTTCATCCATTCTTCAACACTGGCATATTCTGAGACATCAAGATGCACCCAGTAATCCAAACCTGAACGTTTAAGGTTTTTATCATCAATCAAAAAACCAAGAGGATGAATGAGATGCAGCCGGCTTTCTGTTCCTACGCACAATCTTCCGATATTGCCTGTGTTATTTGGTATTTCCGGTTCTACAAGAACGATGTTTAACATGAAAATTTATAATTTTTTAGAGAATAAGCGTTATTTTTTGATGCATTTGGCATACTGTTCTGTTAATGCTGCTTTTTCATAGCCTGTAGCAACCGCTTTATCAAGACTTGCACAAGCCTCTTTATCTTTTGCAGTATCAAATAAAATCATAGCTTTAGTGACATAAGACTGCGAGAACTTAGGATCGATTGAGATGGCTTTATTGACATCTGCCAATGCTTCTTTGCTTTTTTTAAGCTTTAAATAGACATCAGCCCTGCCATTATACAGTAGAGATTCCGGTTTTTCTGCAAGCAGTTTGTTATAATCATTTAACGCTCCCTCAAGATCACCGTTTCTCTTCTTGAGATTGGCCAGACCTGTTCTTGCAAAAATATTGTCGGGTGCAAAAGTCATGATCTGCTTAAGATCTTTTTCTGCCAGATCCTTTTTGTTTAGATTTTCATATACTTTTGCGCGGGTAAGATACATTTCAGCATTCTCAGGATCAATCTGCAGGCCTTTATTAAGATAATCCAAAGCTTTGGTCCTGCTCCCTTTCTGATTATGTAATGAACCTAAATTAGCATACACAGCAGTAGACATCGGGTTTGACTTTAAAGCAGATTCGTAAGATTTGAATGATGCCGGAATTTTTCCTAAACGTCTCTGTGCTGTCCCTAAATGATTGTAATATTCAGATTGAAACTTCTGGATCTGTTCTTTTTCTGCCAATTTTGTATATTGCTCTTCAGCACATTTGTAATCAGCTTTCTGCATGCATTGTTCAGCAGTTTTTTTATCCTGAGCGGATATGAACTGAAGCGATGAAAACGCTAAAGTAATAACGAGTAGATGTTTTTTCATGTTTATATAGTTTGTTTGTTGATGACTTTTTTTGCAAGCACAGAAAATACGGCTCCCAATAAAATTCCAACAAACGCCCCCACCAAAATATCTATCGGGAAATGCACTCCTAAATAAATGCGGCTGTATGCTATCACTGCAGCCCACACAAATATAACATAAGGAAACCACTTCAGCTTATCTTTTAGAAGAAAACTAAGATAACTTGCTAAAAAAAAAGTATTTGAAGCGTGTGCAGAGTAAAAACCGAACTTTCCACCACATTTTACAATTCGCATGTAAGACTGCAGGCTCGGATCGTGACATGGTCTTAATCTGGCCACCCCATATTTGAAAATTCCGGATACCTGATCAGAGATTGTGACACCGATAGCAACAAATAAAAGAATGTACAGTAAAGATTTAAGTTTAAAGTTTTTATACAGGAAATAACAGAAAATAATATAAAGCGGTATCCAGATCCATGTTCCGGAAATCATCAGCCAAAACTGGTCAAATGGCGTATCTCCCAAATTATTAAGATAGAGAAAAGCCTTCTTGTCTTCCAGAATGATCTCTTCCATGATTACCTGCTTACCGGACCTTCGTATGAATCGTCATCAGAAGGTTTTAATTTAGGTTTTTCATCAACTGAAGGTTGTCCTGTAATATCATTCTGAATATTTTTTGCAGGATCAAAATCTTTTGCAGCATCTTTTACCTTTTCTATCTCACGTTTTATCTCAGAAACAGGATTATCTGTTTCCTTCATAATTTCGGTTTTGATATCTTCTACTGCTCCCCGCATTTTTCTTACCCCGGATCCAAGATCCCGGGCAATCTGAGGCAGCTTATCCGGTCCGAATAAAACTACAATCGCAATGGCGATCAAAGCCATTTCTCCAATGCTTAATTCCATAGTGCTAAATTACAAAAGATTATATACAAATAATGTTATGGATCCTAATTTTAAACAAATTTTAAGATTTCTTTTTCTGAAAAGCATAATAAGTGACCGCTACACTGACAGCCATCAATATAAAAGCCAAAAAGAATGGTGCACCTGAAAATTTAAAAGGTGCCTCATCATGCGTAAAGAAATAAAATAAATTGGTCATTACCGGCGGCCCGATAATCGAAGTTGCACTCATTAAACTCGTCAGAGCTCCCTGCAGTTCACCCTGCTCATTTGCAGGAACACTTTTGGTAATAACAGACTGTAAAGCAGGTCCGCAGATTCCGCCCAGACAGTAAGGTACCAGAAATACAAACATCATCCATCCCTCAGTGGCAAATGAGAACAGCAGCAATCCTACTGCATATAAAGCAAGACCATAGTAAATACTTTTCTGTTCACCCAGTTTCGGAGTTGTCCAACGGATCAGAACGCCCTGCACCAATCCGACTAAAAGTCCGACAACACCAAGTGAAATCCCCACCATTCTTTCTGTCCAGTCAAACTCATACATGGTGAAGAAACTCCAGTTGCTCTGAACAGCGTGACCGGCAATATAAATTAAAATCAATGCTACAATCAACCCTGAAATTTCAGGATGTTTGCCCAAAAACTTAAATGAACCAACCGGATTTGCCCGTTTCCAGCTGAATTCTCTTCTTTTATCCTGGTCTAAACTTTCAGGAAGAATGAAATAACCGTATAAGAAATTGAGCAGGCATAATACCGCTGCAGCATAAAAAGGAACCCGTGCCCCGTAATGCCCAAGCAAACCGCCGATCACAGGGCCGATAATAAATCCAAGACCAAAAGCTGCACCGATTAGACCAAAGTTTTTAGCCCGGTCTTCGTCTGTGGAAATATCAGCGATATAAGCACTTGCAGTTGTCACACTGGCGCCGGTAATTCCTGCAATGATCCTTCCTGCAAAAAGCCAGATGATCGTTGGTGATAAAGCTAAAAGAATATAGTCAACTGCAAAACCAAAAAGTGAGATCAGGATAATCGGTCTTCTTCCAAATTTGTCACTCAGATTTCCGACGATTGGAGAAAACAGAAACTGGGTAAATGCATAAGCAAAACCAAGCCAGCCACCATATTTGGCAGCCTCACTGATGTCTGCATGAATCAGTTCTTTGATCAATGCAGGAACTACAGGAATGATAATTCCCCACCCTGTAATATCAATCAGCAGGGTGATGAAAATAAAGCTCATTGCCGCTTTCTTTTTCGACTTTTCCATAATGGTGCAAAAGTAAGCAAATATTGGTAAAACAAAAGATTTGAAAATTCAATGTTAAAAATTTAATATTCAGAAGCCAATCAATAAAACATTGCAGATACCATGAAGAATTTTTTAAACGAAAAAGAGCCTTTCGGATGAAAGGCTCTTTTATATTTAATGTAGTTTATTTTATTTTGAAGCAAGAAGCTCTTTTTCAGAAGTGGTCTTACCGTGAACGCCTTCTTCTTTTCCTGATTTAAGGAAATCGTAGGCTATTGCCGAAGCAATAAATATGGATGAATACGTACCGAAACCGATACCAATCAACATTGCAAACATAAATCCTCTAAGGTTATCACCACCAAAGATGAATATCGCCAGGATAACCAGAATTGTCGTGAATGAAGTGTTGAAGGTTCTTCCTAATGTACTTGAGATGGAATCATCAAATAATCCTGCCAAAGTAAGCGCTTTCTTCTCTCTAAGGTATTCTCTGATCCTGTCGAAGATAATAACGGTATCATTAATGGAGTAACCCAAAACCGTTAAAATCGCTGCAACAAAATCCTGGTTGATCTCCATGTTGAATGGCATATATTTATGAAGCAGTGAATAAGCCCCTAAAATAATGACTGCATCATGGAACAATGCCACTACGGCACCTAATGAAAACTGCCATTTTCTGAATCTCACCAAAATATAGATAAAAATACCCGCCAGAGCTGCTACAACAGCAAGAATACCGTGTGTTTTAATATCATCAGCAACGGTAGGCCCTACTTTCTCAGAAGAAACAATACCTGCATGGTCTTTGTCAGCAGCTTTAAAATCTTTTAAGCTGATATTAGACGGTAAGCTTGTTTTTAAACCTTCATACAGTTTCTGCTCAACAGTCTGGTCAGCTTTCAGAGACTCATCATCAATTAAATAATCTGTAGAGATTTTAAGCTGATTGTCATTTCCGAAAGTTTTAGCCTCAACTGAAGAATTTTTACCGTCCGTAGTAGCAAATACTTTAATCAGGTTCTGCTCAATATCTTCAGCATTAACATCTTTATCAAATCTTACCACGTAGTTTCTGCCTCCTGTAAAATCAATTCCGTATTTGAATCCGTGGATAGCAATAGACGCAACACAGACAACTGTTAAAACAGCAGAAACGATGTATGCATATTTTCTTTTCCCGATAAAATCGATCCATGTATTTCTAAACAGGTTTTTAGTTGGAGCCGTCCATACCGATAAATGCTTACCTTTATTTAATCTGCTGAAAATCATTACTCTTGAAAGCAATACGGAAGTAAAGAAGGTCATTAAGATACCAATTCCCAAGGTTAAAGCAAATCCTTTGATAGGACCCGTTCCGAATAAGAATAATACCCCTGCAGTCAGCAATGTTGTCAAGTGACCATCGACGATCGCACTTAATGCATGTTTGAAACCATCTTTATATGCTTCAAGAATACTTTTCCCTGCGAATAATTCCTCTTTTGTTCTCTCGTAAATGATTACGTTTGTATCTACTGCCATGGCCATCGTAAGAACGATACCTGCAATACCTGGAAGCGTAAGTGTAGCATCTGCGGAATCCATAATTCCGAAAATGTAGAATAAGTTGATAATCATTGCGATTACAGCGTAAACTCCTGCTCCACCGTAATAGAAAATGATATAGGCGATGATGATCATGAAAGCAATACCAAATGAAAGCATCCCTGCATCAATAGACTCCTGTCCTAAAGAAGGACCTACTTGAGTCGCCTGAACAACTTTCGCTCCTGCCGGCAATTTCCCCGCTCCCAAAACGTCAACCAGTTCTTTAGCTTCTTCCTGAGAGAAGTTACCTGAGATCTGAGTTCTTCCGTTTGGAATTGCATTGACAACATTTGGTGCTGTATAGACTCTGTTATCTAAAGTTACGGCAACCGGTCTTCCAACATTCTTCTCTGTCAGGGTCTTCCAGTCTTTAGCACCTTTAGAATCCATCTGCATATCTACCACTACTCTGCTCAGTTCGTCATATCCGATGCTTGCAGTTTCAACAGCACCGTCTACCGGAGCTTTCTGATTGATATTTCCTTTTACAGCATATAATACCAGACTGTTTGCATCTGTAGATTCAGGCTTATATCCCCACATAAACTGGGTATATTTGATATTTGCAGGACGTAATGATTTTGCAATTTTGCTGTTTAATATCTTATTAACTTTCGCCGTATCAGATAATTTCACGCTTGCAACTCCATTGGTTCTTAATTTATCAAGCTGAAGAAGATTCATGAAATTAATATTCTTTGCAACTCCAATCGAATCTCCTTTCGTAGAAACAGCAGTTGTAAGTGTCTGGAAATAAGAAGCCACTTCGGGAATTTGCTGTACTTCCCAGAACTGCAGTTTTGCAGAAGTCTGAAGCATCTTTTTCACCTTGTCTATGTCTTTCATCCCAGGCATTTCAACAGAAATTCTTGCGGTACCCGGAACTCTCTGAACATTCGGCTGCACAGCTCCCATCTTATCAATTCTTGTTCTGATCACTTCAAAGGCAGTCCCAACAGAAAGGTCAATTCTTCTTTTGACAATGCTCTGTACCTGCTCATCTGTAGTATTGAATTTAATCTCAGAAAGATTGGTATTTCCGAAAATTTCCGGATCTGCAAGTTTCAGGTTAGCACCTCTCGCTTTGTTAACAGCATCAAATTCAACAAAGAAATTGTCGATATAAGATTTTGTAGAATTTTTCTGAACCTCATCAGTTTTGTTTAGAGCTTCAATCAAAACAGGGTTGGTTGAATAATTGGTTAAATCATTCACCAAATCTCTTTGGTTAATCTCCAAAAGAACGTTAATTCCACCTTTAAGGTCAAGACCGAGCTTCATCTCTTTGTCTTTCGCTTTCGTGTAATAAAGTTCTGTAAAACCTAGATTCAGTGTATCCTTAGAAAGTCTTGCGATTTCTTTCTGATACTTTTCCGGATTGTCTCCTGCAATAGCAGTTGCCTGCCTTTCAATTTTGCCGGCGTACCATGTTGGTAATAGCTCATTTAAGCAAATTAACCCTAGTACAATAGCAACAATTGTAATAAGTCCTTTTCCTTGCATTTTGTTATAACTACGTTAAATTAAGTCGGCAAATATAATGATTTTATTGATATTTTA
Source organism: uncultured Chryseobacterium sp. (assembly GCA_963526305.1). Taxonomy (GTDB): domain Bacteria; phylum Bacteroidota; class Bacteroidia; order Flavobacteriales; family Weeksellaceae; genus Chryseobacterium. Next base: position 45,782 of record CAURNW010000010.1, read on the forward strand.
TGAATTTTTAAGAGCAGAAATGGTTTATTTTCAGATATATCGGGATTATCTGTGCTATTGAGATGCTGCAATCCCTCTTATATTTTTTAAAGCCTTTTTTAATTCTCTTTTGGTACGAAATTTTCATTTAGCATAATACACTATATATCAAAATATTATGAAAAAAATACTACTTTCCGCAGTCTTATTGTCTGCATTATCACTCAATGCACAGAATTTTGCACTGACTCAATTTGCTAATGGTTTTTCCAATCCTGTGGAAATCACTAATGCTAATGATTCCCGTTTATTTGTTGTACAGCAAAACGGAATCATCAAAATCGTGCAGCCTAACGGCACGGTCAATGCAGCCGATTTTTTGAATATCAGTTCAAAAGTGAATTTTGGAGGAGAGAGAGGGCTTCTGGGTTTAGCATTTCATCCCCAATATGCAACCAATGGATACTTTTTTGTTTATTATAACAATACCGCAGGTAATATTATTGTTGCCAGATATTCTGTAAGTACCGCCAATCCAAATGTAGCGAATGATACCACTGAGAAAATTATTTTAAATATTCCAAAGCCTTTTGATAACCATAACGGCGGAAGTATGCATTTTGCTCCGGACGGTAATTTATGGGTGGTCACCGGAGATGGAGGAAATGGTGGTGACCCTAATAACAACGCTCAGAATAAAAATTCTTTATTAGGTAAAATGTTGAGAATTGATATTAATGCTACAGGTCCGTATAATATCCCGGCAGGCAATCCTTTCGCAGGAGCAAGCGTGGATGGTGCTGACGAAATATGGTCTTACGGTTTACGGAATGCATGGAAATTTTCATTTGACCGGACTACAGGAAATGCGATGATTGCTGATGTGGGTCAGGGTCTTATTGAGGAAATCAACAGAATGCCAGCAGCAACCCCGGGAATTAACTATGGATGGCGCTGTTATGAGGGCAATGATCCTTATAACAATAGTGGATGTCCTTTGCCAGCCAGTATGACTTTCCCAATTTCGGTGTATGATCATTCCGGTGGTAAATGTTCTGTCACAGGAGGCTACGTTTACCGCGGAACAGCTTCACCAGGTCTTCAGGGTAAATATTTTTTTGCAGATTACTGCTCTGCACAGATCGGAACTTTAGACAGCAACAATACCATTACCTGGACACCTGCATTTACCGGGAATAATTTTTCGACGTTTGGAGAAGATAATCAGAAAGAATTATATGTTGCTGCGGTCAATAATGGAACTATTTATAAGATCACTACATCAACTTTAGGAATTCAGGAAAATATTTTTAACGATCTTAGAATTCATCCAAATCCTGCGCATGAAAGAGTTTTTGTAGAGGGGCTGCAGACAGAATATGCTAAAGTTGAACTGATCAGTACTGAAGGAAAGAAAGTAATCGACAGCATCAAACTTGACAGTGAAAACAGCTTTGATGTGACAGGAATTACACCTGGTGTCTATTATATCAACATAAAATCAGGAGACCTGAAGGAGCATACTCAAAAATTAATTATCAAGTAAAACACTGGGCGAAACCTAATTAACCATTATTTTTAAGAAAACAAGCGATTCTTCTCTGAATCGCTTGTTTATATTATATAGTCATTGAAAAAATTCTGGTCTCCGGTTTATTCCTCATCATTCTCAGATCAAAAACCATGGCAACATTCCTGGTGAAAGCCCTGCCCTTTTCAGTAATTTTTATCTGATGATCATGAATTTCAACCAATTCATCTTTTTCCATTTCTTTCAGCATCTGTAAAGCATTTTCCAGCTCTGGGAAAGCATTCTGTATATCAAAACTCGTTTCAAGCTGACACATTAAGTTTAAGATATGCCTCCGTATCGTCAGGTCTTCTTCACTCAGAATGTGTCCCTTCACCACAGGAATGATCCCTTCTTCCACTGTTTTCTGATATTCTTCCACCGTTTTTACATTTTGGGCAAATGCATACCATGAATCTGAAATTGAAGACATCCCCAGACCAACCATCAATTGGGTTTTGCTGGAAGTGTATCCCATAAAATTACGATGCAGTTTTTTATGAATCAAAGACTGGTACAAATCATCATGCTCCAGTGAAAAATGATCCATTCCCACTTCAATGTATCCCAGATCTTCCAGCAGCTGTTTCCCGTCTTCATATAAACGTCGCTTTTCTTCACCGCTCGGAAGATCATTTTCATCAAAACCACGCTGCCCTACTCCTTTGACCCATGGGACATGCGCATAAGAATAAAATGCCAGACGATCCGGTTTCAATTCTAAAGTTTTACGTATGGTATATTCCATAGCATCCCAATGCTGATGGGGAAGTCCGAAAACAAGATCATGACTGATTCCGGTGTAGCCGATTTCACGAGCCATTTCAGTAACCTCTTTTACTTTCTCGAACGGCTGGATTCTGTTAATTGCTTTCTGTACCTTAAGATCATAGTCCTGAACTCCAAAACTGGCTCTCCTGAATCCTAAATCATACAGGGTCTGCAAATGTTCTCTCGTTGTATTGTTGGGGTGGCCTTCAAAAGAAAACTCCTGATGTTCGGAAATTTCTACGGTTGAAAAAATGCCTTCTAATAAAGTTTTTAAATTCTGCGGAGAAAAAAAAGTAGGCGTTCCACCTCCCAGATGGAGTTCCTTTAACTTGGGTTTCTCATCAAATAATTGAAGATATAATTTCCATTCTTTCAAAACACTTTCCAGATAGGGAACTTCTACACTGTGTTGTTTGGTAATGCGCTTATGACAGGCACAAAATGTACACAATGCCTCACAGAAGGGCAAATGAATATAAATAGAAATTCCTTCTTCTGAATTTGTTTCACGAAAAGATCTGATAACCGTCTCTTTCCATTTTTCAGCGGAAAAAGTACTTTCATCCCAGTAAGGTACTGTGGGATAAGAAGTGTAACGCGGTCCGGGAATATTATATTTATCGATTAAAGAACTCATTAAAATTTTAAATTTTCAGGGAAATCCTAAAGTGAATTTCACCCTGCAAAATTAGCTATAACTTACGAATTTTAAATCATGAATTATATTAGGCTTTATCTATCATCTTTATTTTGTAATCAGTCTAAATACTTCTTCCGCAAATTTTTTCCCAAGATCAATATTTCCTGCGCTGCTATAATGCTCTAAAGAGTTATGAATGCTATATTGTCATACATAGTGGTAACATCATCATGATTCATTGCACCATAATAGTCTTTTACGGCAAAATCAATATTTTTTATAATTTCCTCCATAGTTTGTATGGTAAAAATACCTGTCACATGAACCATATCCCAATCATCCGTATCTGCATACTTCGGAAATTTCCCTTCTTTCTTTGTTTTAACAAAACTGATATCCCTATTTTCTAAAATATTCATCAGTGACGTTAAAAATTCAATTTCATAAGAGAAATTCTGTCCTTACCCGCCAAAACCATGGTATTTCCATCAATCCATTCACATACGTAAAATCCTTTTTCACCCGATAATTTCTTCCAGGTTTTTCCGAAATCTGAAGAATAGCTGATATGTTGATCTCCCACAGCAATGATCTCCTTTCCTTTTGATCCGGGTTTTATTCTGACACAGGTCATGTATCCGGCATTTTGTCCTGAAGCCTGAATCTGCCAGGTGTCTCCACCATCTTTGGTTGTTGCAATATTGTTGATATTGGCATCCTGTTTTGTATAATCCCCTCCTGCCGCAATCCCAAATTTGTCCTCGTAAAAATCAATAGAATAAATTCCCTGAGAACTTGTTCCCTGAACAAAAGGTAATTCAAAAATCTTCGTGTCTGAATTTTCTATCCTTATAATCCTGGATGTTTTACCACCTGTGGCAATCCATATCTTTTTTTTATAAGACGCAATATTGGTATTGCTGGCTGCAAATGCTGCTTCGCCCTCATTGAGTTTAAGAGATCCGAGATCTGAAGAATTCAGTTTATACTGTACTATTCCTGCATCATTGGGTAATAGCCATGCAAGTTTTAAACTGAGACTTTCATCAGGATCACTGAAAGCTACTCCAAGATCGTTATTAACGAAATGAAGTGCATCATAAAACGCAGTCTTAACGGTATCAGTAAATACAACCTCATGCGTAAGGTTTCTTTTATCAATTTTAAAAAAATAGGCCGGACTTTCAATATTAATGGCGTAAAATGATTTTTTATCCTGTCCTAAAGTTCTGAACTGGAGTTTCTTCTCTGAAAGTATTATCTGCTTCTGATCTTCAGGATTTTTAAGATCCACATATCCGAATTTTGAATCGGTTCCACTGTACCAGACTTTGCCGTCCCATATTTCGAGAGCTCTGATGCTTATCTTATCATTTAACAAGGTTTCAAAGCTTACATCTTGCGCAGACAAAAAAGTGCAGAAGAATAACAACAGGACAGATACTTTATTTTTCATAACAATCAAATGTAATCAAAAAAAATTCCGCAAAAAGCGGAATTTAAATTTAGTCTTTATTATCAATATTAATATCAACGTCTTCTAGAGGTTTCTGTTCGGCACTGAACGTTTCACCATAACCGCCATTCTGCAGTTTTGAATGTTTTTTACTGTAAAGGAAATAGATAATAAATCCGATAATCAGCCATCCGAAAGAATACATCTGCGCTTCTTTGCTGAGGTTGAAAATCAGGTAAATATTGATAGCAATTCCCAGACAAGCAATGACCGGTAAAGCAGGAACCCTGAAACTTCTCTCCAATTTCGGTTCTTTAATTCTCAACACCCATACTGCTACACATACCATCGTAAAGGCAAATAAAGTTCCGAAACTTGTCATATGTGCCAGATCATTGATTGGGGTAAGCGAAGCAATGACTGCAATCACACCGCCCAGAATCATCAAATTCTTTGTCGGCACTCCTGTTACTGTATTTACTTTTGAAAAAGTAGCTGGAATCAATCCGTCTTTAGACATTCCCAGGAAAATCCTTGACTGTCCCATTATCATAACCATAAGAACGGAAATTAAACCTACCGTAGCAGCAATCGTAATGATATAACCAGCCCAAGCCTGCCCTGCGATATCAAATGCATAAGCAACGGGAGCTTTGATCGCATCCGGATATTTACCAAGAGGATTAAAATCAGTATAATGCATCATTCCCGTTAACACCAATGATACAAGAATATACAATATAGTACAGGTTACCAACGATGTAATGATGGCAAAAGGTACATCTTTTTTAGGATTAATCGCCTCCCCTGCCTGCGTAGAAACAGCATCGAAACCTACATAAGCAAAGAAAATTGCAGATGCTCCGGCGACAATTCCGGCAACACCATATGCTTTATGGGAGACTCCGTTTTCTGTAATCGTTGTGGCTTCCGGTATAAAAGGAGTCCAGTTGGCAGTATCTATAAAAAACAATCCTGCAATAATCACAAAAATAATTGCAGACACTTTTAAAATGACAATGAAATTATTTGCTTTCGCTGCACCTTTTGTTCCTCTTATTAAAATTGAAATAACAAACAATACAATGACTAAAGCCGGAAGGTTTAAAAATAACTTCATATCAAAAAGCTCCGGAGCTGCATTAAAATTGGCAACAGTTTCCTGAAATGTCTGTAATTTATCGACAGACAGTTTCCCATCAGCTATCTGTTTTGTTGCCTCTCCAAAAGCTTTATGGGCGGTTCCAGGATCTGTAGTCATCCAATAAGGCAAATGTAAACCAAACATTTTGAGGAGTTTTGCAAAATAACCTGACCAGGATACGGCGACCGTCATCGATCCCATAGCATATTCCAGAATCAAACCCCATCCGATGATCCATGCAAAAATTTCTCCTACCGTTCCGTAAGCATACGCATATGCTGAACCTTCTACTGGAAGTATGGAAGCAAACTCAGCATAACACAAAGCTGCAAACACGCATGCAATACCTGCAATGACAAAAGAAAGTGCAAGTGCAGGACCTGCATTATAATATGCACCTGTTCCTGTAAGTACAAAAATCCCTCCTCCTATAATAGCTCCGATTCCGATAGCAGTAAGGCTCCATTTCCCCAGAACACGCTTCAGCTGGCTCTTTTGGATATCAGCTTCATACGCACTCATTGGTTTCTTAACCCAAATTTTAGACATATTTTTTTTATTTATTAAAGATTTACGAAAATATAAAAATTTTAATGATATTAACATTTATTAATAAAAAATCGTGATTTAATTTACATTTAAAAATATAAAAAACTGATTAACACTTGTTTTAAACATATTAATCTGACTGTTTTTTTACTTATTTTTGAAGTCATGAATCTATATGATCTTTTTATAAAACCGTACGAAACCTATACGGTTTTACAGATTTTTCTGGAAGCATCGGGAACTTTTTTCGGAATTCTGAGCGTATTCTTTTCCATTAAAAAAAATATCTGGGTTTATCCTACCGGGATTATTTCAACTGTTATTTATGTATATCTTCTTTTTATTGCAGGTCTGTTGGGTGATTGCATGATTAACGTATATTACTCAATAATGAGTATATACGGCTGGGTTTTATGGCGAAAACATTCTGATGACAGTATTCACGTAGAAGTTTCCCGGGCTACAAAGGAAGAGTGGCTGATTGCTTTAATGCTGTTTCTGTTCAGTGTCATTTTAGTACTGATCATTTATTATTACAAACCTTATCTGGATAATCAATTGACTTCAGATAATATACAGTACGGTTTCCATCATCTGGATTGGGCCAACTGGATGGATATTTTGACCACTTCCGTATTTTTAGTCGGAATGTGGCTGATGGCGAAAAGACGTATTGAGAATTGGATCTTCTGGATCATTGGAGATTTGATTTCCATTCCGATGTACATTTATAAAGGCTATGGAATTACTTCGGTACAGTATTTGGTTTTTAGTATTATGGCTGCCATTGGCTACATTCAGTGGATGAAGAATTATCAACAAAACAATATGTAAGCGAGATGAAAAATTTAATAAAAATAACATTTACAGTATTGGTTGCTCTCAGTTTAACCTCTTGTATGTCCTATAATAACGGATATGCTGAAACGTACGGAGATCCTTACTATAACGACGGATATTACTATGCACCTCAGGGATATTATAATACAGGAGGATATTATGGTAATGACGGTTATTATTACAGAAATGATATGAGATATTATTATGATAATGGTACTCCTTATTATTATGGAAATAACAGAACAAGAGTATATGTAGAAAAAAGAACCTCAACGCAGAGACCAAATAACGGATTCAGAGATACACCGACTAACAATGGAGGTAACTATACCAATCCGAGAAATGGCAACAGCGTTAGAGGTAATAACGGTTTCAGAGATACACAAAACAGCAACGGTACTTATACCAATCCGAGAAACAACAATAACAGCAATTCTCCAAGAGGTAACAGCGGTTTCAGAAATTCAGGAAATGTGAATAACAACGGACAGAGATCCCAACAGCAAAGTACACCGAGATCTAACAGTAACAGCGGTTTCAGAAACAGTACGCCAAATACTCAAAGTACAACACCTTCAACACCGCAGAACAATTCTCCGAGATCGGGAGGATTCAGATAATAATTATTCTAAATAACTGAACGGACAGCAATCGCTGTTCGTTTTTAGTTTTTATTATAGTAATTTTGTACGTTAGTTTTTTTATTAAATAAAGTATGGAATTTTACAAATATCAGGGAACAGGAAACGACTTTGTGATGATCGATAACCGGTCAGGAGAATGGAATCATCTTTCTGTTGAAAGTATTAAGAAACTTTGTGACCGTCGTTTCGGAATTGGGGCAGATGGATTGATTAAAATAAATACAGCAGAAGGGGTAGATTTTGAAGTTGATTATTACAATTCTGACGGCTCTAAAAGCTTTTGTGGAAACGGAGCCCGCTGTTCGGTAGCTTTTGCCCATTCCCTTTCGGTCTTTAATACTAATAAAACAGTATTTACTGCTATTGACGGAATCCATGAAGCTGAAATCAGTGGAGATATTGTAAAGCTCAAAATGAGTGATGTAGAAACTATTTCAAGTGACGGTAATGATTCAGTTCTAAATACCGGCTCTCCACACTATGTAAAATATGTAGAAAATATTGCTGCCTTCAATGTTTTCGAAGCAGGAAAAAACATCAGGAATTCTGAAAACTATCAGGAAAATGGCATTAATGTAAATTTTGTTGAAAATATATCTGATGGTGAAATTTTCGTAAGAACCTATGAAAGAGGTGTTGAGGATGAAACTTTCAGTTGCGGAACAGGAGTTACAGCTTCTGCTTTAACTTTTTTGCAAAATAACAATCTAACTTCCATAAAAGTTAAAACATTGGGTGGCGATCTTAAGGTATATGCAGAAAAAAGCGGAAATGCTTTCCGTGAAATCTGGCTTGAAGGTCCTGCAAAACAGGTTTTCTATGGTAAGGTAGATCCAGTCTAATAACAGCAAAAACTTTTAATCAATTCATCTGTAATGAAAAAAGCTATTCTCATTATTGTACTCATTATTCTTGCTGTGGCAGGATTTTTTGGTTTTAAATTTTATAAGAAATATTACGGTAACAATGTACAGAAAGAAGGTTACGTTTTAATTCCGCATGGTGCAGAATTTAAACAGATTTTGGATTCAGTTGCCCCATTTGTCAATAACAGGGAGTCTTTCACTGATGTTGCCAAAGATAAAACGATGGATCAGCATTTTAAACCGGGCCGTTACCATTTTAGAAAAGGAGCCAGCAATTCAGAGCTTGTCAATATGATCAAAGCCGGAAACCAGACTGAAAACTCATTCAGAATCGGAGATTTCGGAGATATTTACCAGATGGTGGGAAGAGTTTCAAAGAAAACAGAACTGGATTCGCTTAGATTTGTTAATGATCTGAATACCATTGCAACAGAGAAAGGATATAACAATGCCGAAGATTTAAAAAAATATTTTTTTATTGATACCTATAATTTTTTCTGGACGGTAACTCCGAAAGAATTTTTCAAAAAATTTGAAGATCAGTATATCCAGTTCTGGACTGCGGACAGAATAGAGCAAGAAAAAAAATCAGGATTGTCAAGAGATCAGGTTTATTCACTGGCATCCATTGTTTATAAGGAGTCCGGAGGTAAACCGGATGAAATGAAAACAATCGCAGGACTGTACCTAAACCGTTATAAAAAAGGAATGAAACTTCAGTCTGATCCTACAGTGATTTATGCGATGAACAAAAAAACGAATTTTAAAGAGCCTATTAAGAGAGTCTTTTACAAACATCTGACAACCCCATCTCCCTATAATACTTACGCAAACGCAGGAATTCCTCCGGGGCCGATTTGTGTGGTCGATAAAAATTCAGTAGATGCTGTTCTGAACGCAGAAAATCACTCTTATATATTTATGTGTGCAGATCCTTCAAGAATGGGTTACCACAAATTTACAGCCAGTGCCGAGCAGCATCTTATCAATGCAAAAGCTTATCAGGAATGGTTAAATTCTAAAAATATCAAATAATAATTTTTTTTAACTGAAATTTAACAATTCAGCAATTAACAATTTGTCATAATAAACGACTTATATCTTAAAGATAATAAACAAACTGTGAAAACATGATTACTAAACATTTTATAATTTCGCAATAATAAATGTTTATTTCATGATTTCATCTAAAGAATATTGTATGAAACAAACGGAAATAATCAGCATGATTACAAAGAAAACCCTGGGTTTGACATTTGTATTATCTGCAGCAGCTTTTGCCTTCGGACAGGAAAAAGTAGGGGTAACCGGAACAATTGTAGACAAAAGCAATCAGCCAGTACCTTACGCTTCTGTAACCTTTAGCCACAAAGAAAATAAACTCTTCAGTGATGCAACACTTACTGATGAAAAAGGACAGTATCAGCTGGAACTTACTCCCGGAAACTATGATATTTCTGTCGAAGCAATCGATTTCAAAAAGAGTGTGGTTAATAAGCAGATTGCTGCAGCAGGAAATATAGGGGCTTTGTCTATAGAGGCTGAAACTTCTCCTACCAATCTAAAAACTCAGGACATCCAGGGAGTAACGATTACAGTTGCTACCAAGCCTTATAAAGTAGAACTGGATAAAAGAACCTATGATCCTTCTCAGGATATTGTCAGTAAAGGAGGAAATCTGCAGGATGTACTTTCCAATGTTCCTTCCGTTTCAGTAGACACTGACGGTACGGTATCTATGAGAGGTAGTTCCAATGTAAGATTTCTGATCAACGGAAAGCCTTCTGCCCTTCTTGGAATTGATGATGGTGCCAATGCATTACAGAGTATTCCTGCTGACCAGATTGAAAGAATAGAAGTGATTACCAATCCGTCTTCAAAATTTGAGGCAAGCGGAACAGCGGGTATCTTAAATATTATTTTAAAGAAATCAAAGAAAACAGGTTTTAACGGAAGTGTTATCGGAACTTTGGGATATCTTCCCCAGACAAACTTAAACACCAACCTAAGCTGGAGAAAAGGCAACCTTACCTGGTTCCTAAACGGTGGTGGCGGCTACAGAGAATCAAAGAATACCAACAGAAACAATGCAAGGTTCTTTAATGCTGTTCTGGATGATGACAGAACTTCAACCGATCAGGAATCAATAACGAACAGTAATAACAGTAATTACAATGCTTCTACAGGAATTGTATATGACGTTTCTGATAAAACCTCAATTAATGCTTCAGCAACGGTAAGAACTTTTGAAAGTGAGAATATCGGCGATATCACCTATGATTACCGTTTTTTAAGAGATCCCAATTCATTTGTAAGAAGGATGAATACCGGATCAAATGACAATCTTGCCTTTCAGGGGGATTTCGGTATTGATCATAAATTTGATGACAAAGGACAAAATTTATCTGTGTCGGTAAGCTTGCAGAGTAACAGATCCTATAACAATACTGATGTCAATCAAACGGAAAATAATGCTTTTAACTTACAGAATGTGATTGAGCAGACCACCAAAAACAAAACTTTAGTTGGTAAGGCTGATTACGAACTTCCTCTTGGTGAAAATTCACGAATTGAAGCCGGTTATCGTTTAGATATCAATCAGAACATTTATGATAACGACGTTTTAGAAAGAACGATCAGTAATCCGGAATTTCATTTTCTGAATAATTTTACTTATGATGCATACTACAGAGAGATTTTTAATGCCGGATATATACAGTTTAAAAGCAAAGTAGGGAAATTTGGATATCAGGTAGGACTTAGAAATGAATATTCTCAGGTTGATATTAAGTATTCAAATTTAGACTACAATACTGACAATATTAACAACAAGAAAACATATAATAATCTTTTCCCATCTGTATTCCTAAGCTACGAAATTGCGAAAGACAATCAGTTTTTAGTCAATTACTCAAGAAGAATTGACAGACCGAGATCTTTCTTTTTAATTCCGAATCCCAGTTATACGGACAACCAAAATATTTTTGACGGAAACATAGATCTAAACCCTTCATACGTTGACTCTTACGAGTTCGGATACAGTATTTCAAAAGGAAAATTTACGGTAAACCCAACTCTTTATTACAGACATTCAACTGATGATGTAAAAATGCTGGTGTACTCGGATATTTTCGGAGCTTTCCATACCAAACCAATCAATTTAGGAACTGATGACAGATATGGCTTAGATCTTAACTTCAACTGGGATGCAACCAAATGGCTGAAATTCTTAGGAAATGTCGATTTATTCGGATATAAAACAACGGGAATTTCCAACGCTCCTGAATTATTAGGTAAACCTTTGTCTTTTGAAGGAAGTGGTTTCTCAACAAGAGCAAGGCTAACCTCCACGTTCAAAGTTGATAAAACCTTTAGTTTTCAGTTACAGGGATTCTATAGAGGTGCTCAGAAAGCGGTAAACCAGACCAGAAATGATATGTATGCATTAAATTTCGGTGCTTCGAAAACAATTTGGGACGGTAACGGAACAGTAAGTTTCAATATTCAGGATATTTTTAATACCCGTGCCATGAGAAGTACTACCAATACAGCTGATTTTAGCAGAGATTCTTATATGCAGTGGCAGCCAAGACAGTTTGCGGTATCCCTGACCTACAGATTCAAACAGGGTGAAAAAATAGAACAGCCAAAAAGAAAAAAAGATGTAAATTCTAATGCGACAGGAGACGACCAACAGGCTCCGATGTAGATGATGAATGATGGATATGGATATGGAACTTAGACAAATCCTATAAATAAAAAAGTCCCGAAAATTAAATTTTCGGGACTTTTTTATTTAAGTTTTGCCATTTCTGCTTCGTAGATTCTTTTCCGTAAATCACTTGACGAAAAACGGTGATCTCTTTTATTGTAAAAGATCTCAATCCCTTTTTCTTCACAGTATTTCTTACCGGTAAAATCTCTGTCCATGTAATCATCTCCAATGATTCTTACATCAATAACAAAAGATTTTAAAATATCTTCAAGGTCTTCTTCTGTATAATACGGGATGATCTCATCGACTGCATTCACTGCTCTTAACTGTATATATCTCTCAACAATCGTCTGGGTAGGTTTATTTTTAGTAGGTCTGTCATGTGAAGGATCGATCTGCAACCCAACGATCAGGTAATCACAAACTGTTTTAGCTTCTTCGAGCATTTTAATGTGACCTGCATGTAATAAGTCAAATGAGGAAAATGTAATTCCTATTCTGTCGGTTTTCATATATAATTATAGGTGTAAATAATTAGACTAATTTTTTCTGGATTCCAAATACTTCTGCCAATTCCATACCGTTTTTAAAGCTTCTTCCAATGAAGTTTCAGATTTCCAGCTCAGTTCTTTTTCAGCTTTGTCAGCATTCGCATAAGCTACCGTAATATCACCCTCCCTCCTGTCACAAATCTGATAAGGTACTTTGACATCATTGGCTGTTTCAAAAGCCTGCACCACTTCCAAAACAGATGAGCCTTTTCCGGTTCCTAAATTATAGGTATCAACAACGGTTTCTTCTGATTTATTATTCATCAGGCTTTGTAAGGCTGCAACATGCGCTTTTGCCAAATCAACTACATAAATATAATCCCGCACTGCAGTTCCATCTTCGGTCGGGTAATCATTCCCCCAAATACTCAGTTTCTCTCGAATTCCTGCGGCCGTCTGCATTACATAAGGTACAAGATTATTAGGAACCCCTATAGGTAATTCGCCCAACAAAGATGATGGATGCGCTCCGATCGGATTAAAATATCTTAAAAGACAGATCTTACTTTTATAAGCGTGAGCAAAATCTTTCAGAATCTCTTCACCCATCTGTTTGGTCTTTCCATAAACGCTTTCAGGCATTTTTAACGGTGTATTCTCATCGATCGGCATTTCATCCGCCTGTCCATAAACTGTACAGGATGAACTGAAAATAAAATTAGAAATATTTCTTGCTTTAAATTCCTGGAGAATATTAATTAACGAAAACAAATTATTTTCATAATAATCAACCGGTTTTTCCTGGCTTTCACCGACAGCCTTAAAAGCAGCAAAGTTGATGCATCCTTCAATATTATGTGCATCAAAAACCTGATTGAGAAGCTCCTTTCTTTTTAGATCGAAAGGATAAAAAATGGGACGTTTCCCCGTAATTTCCTCAATATTGTTTAAAATAAATTTTTCAGAATTGGATAGATCATCTACAATAACCACTTCATAGTGATTATTGATCAGTTCTACCACTGTGTGGGAACCGATATATCCAAGTCCGCCTGTTACAAGTATTGCCATTGTTTGAGTCGTGTGTAGTTAGTTATTACTTTGTCAAAGTTGTAAACCTTTGACAAAGTTTGTATTCAAATTTAAATCTTTATTCTGATGACATTCAATAAAATTTCTGCGGTCATCAAATAACTCCAAAACTTTATCTCGCTGAATATAAGTTTCAGAATTAGAGATTACTGCCAGATAGGAAGAATATCTGTAATCCTGAAAATCATGAGGATTCTGATGAATGTAAATAATTAAATTTCTTAAGTATTCCTCGGAGTCAACTAAAATTCTTTTAAAAGGCGATTCGAAAACGGGTCCGGATCTTTGGTACACTTTATTAAATGATTGTGTATAGCTGCTCATTAATTTACCTAGTGCTTTGCTGTAAAAACACGGTTCAGAATGTAGACCTCTTTTTTAAAGTTGGCATCATGACCGACTTCGGATTTAACTTTCATTAAAAAATGAAAATGATTCGGCATCAGACAATAGGCATAGATTTCGAAATGAGGAATTATATAGATTTTGACTTTTCGAAGGAAAAAATTATAATTTTCATTGTTCAAAAAAGCCAATCCAGAATTAACTCCTCGATTAAAAATATGATAAAATCTGTCTGGCTCTAAATGATTTTCTCTTATTCTCATCATTCATCGTTTTAAACTTTGGCAAAGATTTTCAACTTTGACAAAGTAGCGGTTTACCCCATAAACTCCAACACGGCATCCGTAATATACTTCAGCTGCTCTTCGTCAAGTTCTGTATGCATCGGAAGGGAAATTACCTGCTCCAATAGCTGATCAGTATTCACAAAATCTGCATCGTTGCTTTCCTGATAGTAGGCTTTCTGTTTTCTAAGGGCTACCGGATAATAGATCATCGCAGGAATTTCTTTTTCAGTGAGGAATTTCTGTAATTCGTTCCGTTTTCCATTGAGAATTCTCAGAGTATACTGATGAAAAACATGGGTTGAATATTCAGCTCTTTTCGGGGTTAAAATACTTTCATTTCCGGCAAAAGCTTCATCGTAATAATCAGCAGCTTTTCTTCTGGCATCATTGTAAGAATCCAGATTAGGTAATTTTTTTCGCAGAATTGCCGCCTGAAGGCTGTCTAATCTTGAGTTCACCCCTACTTCATCATGGTAATATCTTTCGTACATGCCGTGGTTAACAATCCCTCTTAAACGGTGAGCCAGCTCATCATTATTGGTAAAAATTGCTCCGCCATCTCCGTAACATCCTAAATTTTTTGATGGGAAGAAAGAGGTAGTTCCTACTGTTGACATTGTTCCTGCATGTCTTACGCTTCCGTCTGAAAAAGTAAACTGTGAACCGATTGCCTGCGCATTATCTTCAATTACAAATAAATTTTGTTCTTCAGCGATTTTTAAGATTTCCTCCATATTCGCACATTGTCCGAAGATATGAACAGGAATAATCGCTTTGGTTTTTGGGGTAATCGCTTTTCTGATCTGTTCCGTTGAAATCGTGAACGTGTCATAATCAACATCTACCAACACAGATTTTAATTTAAGCAAATGAATAACTTCAACAGTCGCAGCAAAAGTAAAATCAGCTGTGATCACCTCATCACCTTCCTGAAGGTCCAAAGCCATCAGAGCGATCTGTAAAGCATCCGTTCCGTTTGCACATGGAATAACATGTTTTACATCAAGATAGGTTTCCATCTCGTTCTGGAAAGATTTTACTTCAGGACCGTTGATAAATGCTGCAGAATCCATCACATTTAAAACCGCATTGTCTACATCATTTTTTATTTTGTAATATTGACTTTGCAAGTCAACCATCTGTATTTTTTTCATACGTAAATTTTATTTTCTAAGTTACATGCAATCACTACATCTTAATTATTCTCTTATGCAGTAATTTCATAAACAAATATTTTCGTAAAAATAAGGATTTTAAAATCCTTTCAAAAATTTTATTGAATTTGTTTTATCTTTATACAAAAGAAATCAATGAAAAAAGTTTTATTATTTTGTTTTTTAACGGTTTACGGAGCAGGTAAGGCACAAAATGAACTGGTATTTGTCTATTTTAACAGCAAGCCTAATAAAGCCGCTTTCTATGCCAATCCGCTGTCGGAGTTGTCTCAAAAAGCACTCGACAGAAGAACAGCTTTGGGAATTGCACTGAACGATCAGGATGCTCCGATCGAACAATCTTATATTCAAAATCTCCAAAATTTAGGATTTACAATTACTGATTCTTCCAAATGGCTTAATGGTGTCGCCCTTACCGCTAACCAGGCTCAGGTCAATCTTATTAAAAATCAACCTTTCGTATCTACCGTGGAAAGTTTCGCCAAAAACTCTTCTTTGGTTTTAAAGACCCAAAACATCAATAAATGGGAAAATTTTGACCAGGCTCAAAAGATTTTGACAACATTTGATTATGGATCAGGCTCTGAACAGATTGATCAGATTAATCTGAGACCACTTCATCTTGCCGGCTTCACCGGAACGGGAGTGACCATTGCTGTGATTGACACAGGTTTTCCATCCGTTAATACAGGCTCTGCATTTTCAAGACTGTGGACCAACAACAGGATCAAAGGAGGCTACGATTTTGTTACAAAAACAACAAACATCTACAATCCGTCATTAAACAATCACGGAACAGTTGTTCTGGGAGCTATCGGAGGATATATTCAGAATACTTTCGTGGGTTCTGCACCCGACGCAGATTTTTATCTGTACCGAAGTGAAAATGCTGCAGTAGAAATCCCTGAAGAGGAAATGTATTGGATAGAAGCAGCCGAAGAAGCTGACCGCAAAGGGGTTGATGTGATTACAACATCTTTAGGATATTCAACTTTTGATGATCCAAAATACAGCTATACTTATGCCCAGATGAACGGAACGACTTCATTTATTGCAAGGGGAAGCCAGATTGCTGCCAATAAAGGAATTTTTGTTTTGATTGCTGCCGGGAATTCAGGACAGCAGCCCTGGCATTATATTACCACACCGGCAGACAATGCTCAGGTTTTCAGTATAGGATCTGTAGATTCTACAGGATCATCTTCCGGATTTTCATCCTACGGACCCAACTCTGCAGGCGTGATAAAGCCTGACGCAAGTGCAAGAGGGACAGCAGCAGCCAGTGTAAATAACAATACCACGACATCCGTCACCGGAACTTCTATTGCTACTCCAATTGCTGCCGGCGGAGTTGCCTGTCTTATTCAGGCTTTTCCGGGAATGAACAGAAACCTGATGAAAACCCAGTTAAAGCAGACCGCTTCTCTATTCCCAAATCATACAGACCAGATGGGTTACGGCATTTTAAATTTCGGAAGTTTATACAACCTGGTTTTAAACACTTCTGATCTGGTTAAAAAAGAAAAAATAGCCATTTTCCCAAACCCTGTAAAATCAATTCTGAATATCGCAACTGAAGGTGATGTTGTATTGCTTGAAATTTATGATAATCTCGGAAGATCGGTTTTAAGATCTAACTATCAGAAGTCGGTCAATGTACAGGATTTCGCAAAAGGAACTTATTATCTGAAAATTCAGGTAAAGGATCAGATTTATTATGAAAAATTTCTGAAAGAATAATAAAAAACAGCTGCTTAAAAATTAAGCAGCTGTTTTTTTATTTAATTAACATGTTTTAAGATCCGGTTCAGGCTTTCTTGAAAATCACAGATATGCTATACTGAAAACCGAGAATATGATTTTATTACGCAGAATTTCTGCTTGCATTAATATTTCCAAACAGTGACCTCGTTACCAGTTTTTCGTAAGCTTCTATATTGCCTTTTTCCTTTTGGATCTTCATTAAAGCATATTGCTGAATACTTAACAGCGGCAAGACAATTTTTTCACGGATCTTCACAGACTTTCTTGACAACGGATCTTCTTCCTGCAGGAGTTTAAAACCGGTCAGTTCCAGCATGATATCTTTTGAAAGATTATACTCGCTAAAAAGCACATTCCAGAATTCACCAAATTTTGGATTGTTTTTAATATAATAGGTTAATGGGAAGTAAGATTTGTTCATACTCATCATAGAGTTCAGAACTAAAGTTTTAAAGAAATCGGAACCTCTGTATAATTCTCTTACTTCATCAAATCTTCCCTCATCCTTCAACTGCTGCATGGCGAAACCGAAACCGAAAAATCCGGGAACATTCTGTTTCAGCTGAGACCATGAACCTACAAAAGGGATTGCTCTTAAATCTTCAAATCTCAGTTCATTATCACCTCCGCGTTTTGAGGGACGGCTTCCGATATTGGTTTTCCCGTAGTACTCAAGCGTGCTCATCTCCTGAAGATAGGGAACAAACATCGGATGGGCCTTTAAGTCTGAATATTTTTTGTAGCTGATATTGGCCAGCTCAAGGATCAGGGCTCTTTCTTTTTCTGTAAGGTCTTTTTTTGAATTTTTAAACACATCATTTTCTACTCCTGCGGTCAGAAGCTGCTCAAAATTGTATTTTGCCTGTTCCTTATTTCCAAAAATACTGGTGATGGTCTGCCCCTGGATGGTCAGTTCAATCTTGTTATTGGCAATTGTTTTCCCCTGAGATGCATAGAAATCATGGGTCTTTCCTCCTCCTCTTGCCGGCGGGCCTCCCCTTCCGTCAAAAAAGACCACTTTTATTCCGTTTTCTTCTGAGAGTTGGGTAAGCACTTCTTTTGCTTTATAAATTTCCCAGTTGGCTTTCAGATAACCGCCGTCTTTGGTTCCGTCCGAAAATCCGAGCATAATGGTCTGCTGCTTACCTCTTCTTTCCAGATGCTGCTGATAAACAGGATTAGTATATAATTCAGACATGACTTTCTCTGCATTATCAAGACCTTCCATCGTTTCAAAGAGCGGAACAATATCCATGTTGATATCCTCGTCTCTGTATCCGGAAATTTTAAAAAATGCATACACATTCATCACATCTTTTACCGCATCAGAATTGGATATAATATACCTGTTCATTCCACGGTTTCCGTTCGCAAACTGTATATCTCTTATCTGAGCTACGTTGATTAAAGTATCTTTTATGATATCTTCGAAATCATCTGAATTTATTTTTTCTGAAAGCTGAATCAACTGATTGAATTTCTCAACATGAGTCACTTCAGATTCTCCGAATTTAGATTTGTACACTTCATCAATGACCTGTTGGTGAATTCTGCTGTCCTGTCTGATGTCAAGTGTCGCAAAATGGGTTCCAAAGATCATAACACGGTCTTTGAAATTTTCAAGCAGATCCAGGAACAGAGAATTGTGTTCTTCAACCAATATTTTTTCTGCCTCATTCAGTCTTTTCAGAATATCTTCTGCGGTAATTCTTTCATTCCTGAAAATTGCAGTGTACAATTCGGCACTCAATAGTCCCAAAACATCTGAAACTCCTCTGAAACTAAGTCTTCTTCTGACATCTTTTAAATTTCCGTAGTATGATTTTAAAATTGCTGAGCGAAGTTCTTCGGACACTCTTTTGGTTACATCAGCGGTCACAAAAGGATTTCCATCCCTGTCACCACCCGGCCAGAAACCAAGCTGGATCAGATCTTCGTGCAGGTGAAAATGATCATTTCCAAAGGTTTTTTTGATTTTTGTAAACAGTTCGCCAATGGTGTCGTAGTATACATATCTGAGATAGTAAATAATACTTAATGCTTCATCGATGGGTGTTGGTTTTTCTTTGTTAACGAAAGGTGTTTTTCCCAGCTGCTGCAGAAGCATATCAATATTGGTAATTGAATCATCAGTGATTGATTTCCGTAAATCATGGAGAATTCGCTGTACCGAACTTGGATAAAACTGAGTAGGGTGAGCGGTGAACACTATTTTTACCGTAAAATCTTTTAATTTCTCCCGTACTTTTTCCAGTTTATGATCCTGTAACGAACGTTCAAAAAGATTATTGACGGTTCCACTGTCGCTTTCAGAATGTAAATTCGGAAAGGCAGCATCCTCGATACTGTCAAACAAAACTACCTGTCTCTCGATGTACTGAATAATTTTGAAAAGCAGTTCTAATTTCTGCTCTTCAGTTTCTAAACTGGTGTGGTTGGCAAAGAATTCTTCTACAATTTGCTCAGGGGTCTTTCCTGCCTTGTATCCATCCTTACTTTCTTCGTAAAGAAAAGGGAGAAGCATCCCGATATTCGTCATTTTATCATAAGGCAGGCTCATAAATAATGAATTGTAGATCTGGAATTTATTTTCCACAATCTGCCTGAATTTTTCTGCTCGCTGGTCGTGTCTCATATCACAAATGTAATCGATTTTAAAATTTAATTGAGAGTGATCATCTTTAAAATGATATTAAATTTAAAATTTTAATAAATTTTTAACAATTAATTATGAGAAGTCGCTCATTTAATTGGGGAGTAATTAAAAAATATAATCCTACCTTTATATTCTAATTTGTTTACAATCATACATTATGACTGAAAAACCATTATCTCAACAAAGTATAGACGAACTTTATCAGAACGAAGACAAGGCAAAGAAAAGTTTCATGTACAACTCGGTTATCTTACTTTGCATCATTGGAATTTCAATTTTTATGACATCAGAAAACGGGTTTGGTTTTTACACGTTCTTTCCTGTATTTTTCAGCTACACTATATTCTCATCCTATTCCAGATTAAAAAATATCAGAGAAGAAATTGAGTCAAGAATACTGCATCTAAAAAACTAATGGATTTTAATTTTTTAACGAAAGTAAACTTGATCATGTGGCAATTTATTTTGTAAAACAACAGAATATTTTTTCATTTTCTGTATTTCCAACACTTCTACTAAAAAGAATGTGATATCTTTCAGCTATAGATGAGAAATAAAAAGTGCTGTTCAATTCTTTTATGAGTCACATTAATTACTCATGAAAAATTTAAACTTTAAAGGTACTAATCAGACTATTATAATTTAATGGATCATGATTAATTACAACAGATAACTTATCATTTACTATTGAATTATTTTATTTCTTTAAATTTAAATACCACACTACACACATTAAAATCAATGGTTATCAGATAATTACATACTCCATATTCATCTAAATGGGAATTTCATTTGATTTATAATACATTTTTTTATTAATTTTGTTTTTCCAAATTAAACGATATTACATGCAGAAGAAAATACTTTCAGATCAAAGTCTTGAAGAGTTGAAGAAGACTGAAAAAAAACATAAGTTTATTGTTATATTCTTTACCATTTCTTTTTTTGTCATTACAGGAATTGCTGTATACCTGACATTAGAGAATGACATCAGCATTTACACTGCATTGCCACTTCTTTTTATTCCCATTTTCATCTATGTGATCCTTCAGCTGAAAAAGGTAAAGGATGAAATAAAAGTAAGAACTGCTCATATTTTTCTTCAGAAAAAAATGCAGAACAGCAAGAGATGATTTTCATTAAAAAAGGATAAATAATCTCATGCCCAATAATATCCGAAGCTGAAATTTTACGCTTTCATTAACAGGAATTTAGTTTTGCAATCCGTAAATTTGATCTATAATAAATATAGAACAATGCTTAATTTCGAGTTAAAAAATCCAACAAAAATACTTTTCGGTAAAGGCGAAATCTCCAGAATCTCCAAAGAAATCCCACTAAATGTCAAAGTTTTAATGATTTATGGAGGTGGAAGCATCAAAAATAACGGTATCTATGCTCAGGTAAAAGATGCGCTTAAAGATCATGATGTTCTGGAGTTTGGCGGTATTCCCGCTAATCCTGAATATGAAGTTCTGATTAAAGCTTTACAGGTGATCAAAGAAAATAATATTACCTATTTACTTGCAGTAGGCGGAGGCTCTGTGATTGACGGTGTCAAGTTCCTTTCAGCGGCAGCTAACTACGAAGGTAGTCCCTGGGAAATTCTAAAAAAACCGGTAAGAACACTGGAGGGTGCAGGCATGCCATTCGGCACGGTTCTTACCCTTCCTGCAACCGGTTCTGAAATGAATTCCGGATATGTAATCTCCAGAAGGGAAACCAATGAAAAACTGTCTTCAGGTGGCCCGGGATTATTCCCACAGTTTTCGGTATTGGATCCGGAGGTGATCAGATCAATTCCAAAAAGGCAGATTGCCAACGGAATTGCTGATGCCTATACTCACGTTCTGGAACAGTATATGACTGCTCCCTCGTCAGCAGATCTTCAGGAAAGGATTGCAGAAAGCATCTTAATCAGCTTACAGGAATCGGCCCCAAAGGTTATGGCAGATACTTTCGATTATAATGCTGCAGGCAATTTTATGTGGTGCTGTACGATGGCACTGAACGGACTTATTCAGAAAGGAGTGATCACCGACTGGGCGGTTCACGCAATGGGACATGAGCTTACTGCTTACTACGGAATTGACCATGCAAGAACACTCGCTGTCATCGCCCCTTCTCATTACCGGTATAATTTCGAAACGAAAAAAGAAAAACTGGCTCAGTATGCAGAAAGAGTATGGAAAATTACAGAGGGTACTGTAGAAGAAAAAGCAGAAGCAGCCATCAAAAAAATGGAAGATTTTTTTCACAGTCTTGATATACAAACCAAACTTTCTGATTATACAGAGAATTACCAAAATACAGCAGAACGTGTTGAAAAAGCTTTTACTGAAAGAAACTGGCTTGGGCTGGGAGAAAATAAAAATCTAAATCCCCAGGATGCTTATAAGATTGTAGAAATGAGCTACTAAACAACAGGATTATTTTAAAAACAAAATATTATTCTTTCTGAGGTTATCTCCACCGATTTGTCTTTAAATAAAGAAAAATTGTTTTTTTTGTAAACATAAGTTTAAAAAAGCTACATTTCATTATAAATATTTCAAATTTATTTATATTTTAGCACATTATTAAATTTGTGAAAATGAAAAAATACTTACTTTTGTTTGCCTTTTCAGCCTTAGCGCTTAGTTCTTGTGAGGATGATGATGTCCAAAACTATGAATTGGATATGCTGAAAGGTGAATGGAAGACTACAAAGTCGGAAGTTATTTCCGGAAAAGACAATAAAACTGTACTTTCGACCGATATACCTACTGGATGCAGTGCAAAGAGTACTACAGAGTTCAGAATTGATTATTACGCAGCCTATACCGCAGTGACCGGGGTAGGAACTACCTGCACAAGTACTAAAACTGAAGGCTCTTATACCTATAATGCTGAAAACAAAGAATTAGTAATTAAACTGAATAATGATAACGAAACAAAATTGAAGGTCATTATTCTGAGCAGTACAGAAATGAAGCTGATGACACTGTCAGATAATATAGATCAGAACGGAGATACCGTCATTGATTACACATACATCAGCTTTGTCAGATAAATAAAAACAGACTCCCGAAAATTTCGGGAGTTTTTTGTTATATTTATTCCAACTAAATTTATATAACAATGAAGAAGATTTTTGCAGCATTTTTAGTGCTGACCTTTATCCTGTTTTTATCCCAGGAAAAACCGATGTACTGGCAGGACATCCAGAATTTCAAAAAAGCAGATCAGGAATCTGCACCACCCAAAAATGCCATTCTTCTGATCGGAAGTTCATCATTTACCAAATGGCAGGACGTATCCTCGTATTTTCCGGGAAAAACGATCATCAACAGAGGTTTTGGCGGCTCCCGATTAACAGATTTAAATGATTATTCGGAAGATTTATTAAATCCTTATCAGCCAAAGCAGATTATTATTTACTGTGGTGAAAATGATTTTGCTGATGATGCTCAGCTGAAAGCCGGCGTTGTGGTGGAAAGATTCAAAACATTTTACAGAAAAGTACGGGAAAAGTTTCCTAAGATCGAGGTGGATTATATCTCAATTAAATATTCTCCAAGCCGGGAACATCTGTGGCCTCAAATGAAAGAAGCCAATAAGAGAATTGCGGAATTTATGAACAAAGAAAAGAACGCAGCATTTATAGATATCACAAAAGTGATGAATGACGGCAATGGCAACGTCAAAAAAGACCTATTTGTAGAGGATATGCTTCACATGACTCCTCAGGGTTATCAGCTTTGGACAAAGGTTATGAAACCTTATATGAAGTAGTCAATGAGGGAATCACGAAAGATTACCTGACAAACTAAAAAGCGATTCCGGTTCCGGAATCGCTTTTCTTTATTTCTTTCTCTTGGATTTTGAGATTGCTTTCTGCTGTGACCTGTTGGCACCGAATTTTTTAGGCGCTTTTCTTTTGGTAGGTCCTCCCCAGTTTTCCTTCTTGTTTTTATCTTTTTTCTCGTGAAAGGCTCCCCCTCCGTCAAACAGTTTCCCCTGTGCAGGATTTTTCATCAATATAACATCCTCCTCTGATGCAATCTTTTTAGGGTTGATCTTCACTTCTGACGGGAAATCAATATATCTCAGTTCTTTATCCATCAGTAATTCGATGTCAAGTACCAGAGTTTCTTCCTTTTTTGTCACAAAAGTAATTGCCTTACCGTCTTTATCTGCCCTACCAGTACGACCAATCCTGTGAATATACTGTTCCTGTACTTCCGGAGTTTCAAAATTGATGACATGGGTAATGTTTGAAATATCGAGACCACGAGCCATTACATCAGTGGTGATCAAACCTCTGATCTCTTCATTTTCAAAGCTTTTCATTGCCTTCAACCTGTAGTTTTGAGATTTATTCGAGTGAATGACATCAAATTCTTCAGGAAAAAGTTCTTCTATTTTCGTCAGCAGTAAATCGGCATTCTTTTTATTGTTGGTAAAAATCAAAACTTTAGACATATCTTCATTGTTCTTCAACAAATATTCTAACAAATTGATTTTTGTATTAAAGTTTTCCACTGTATAGGCGGTTTGCTCAATCTTCTCAAGAGGAGTCCCCGATTTTGCCAGTGAAATTTCAATAGGGCCCGCAAAATATTGGGCAAGCATTTCGTCAACGGCTTCTGTCATCGTAGCAGAAAACAGGATATTCTGCCTCTTTTCTCTCATCATTTCGAAGATATGGGTCAGCTGCGGTCTGAAACCAAGGTTAAGCATTTCATCGAACTCATCAATAATCAGCTTTTGGACTTCTCTCAGGGAAATTGCATTATCAATAGCAAGATCCATGATCCTGCCCGGAGTTCCCACTAAAATATCACAACCGTCATTGAACAAGAGCTTTTGCGTATTGATATTTTTACCACCGTAAATTCCGATGACCCTTGCAGTGATATTTTCTGTCAGTTTTTCAACGATTTCGGATACCTGAACCACTAATTCTCTCGTCGGAACGAGAACAACAACGGTTGGATTACCTGTTTTGTTGTATTTCCAGGTCTTCAGTACCGGCAAAAGATACGCTAACGTTTTTCCGGTTCCCGTCTGCGCAATACCCATCACATCCCTTCCGGAAAGAATAGGCCCGATACTTTTCTCCTGAATTGGAGTTGGCTCAAATAAATTTAAATCTGCTAAAACATCAAGAACTTTAACCGGAAGGTCAAAATCTGCAAAAGTGAGTTTTTCCATTTTGCAAAGATAGGCAATTAATTCGATTGTAAATTTGGTTCCAAAACAACCTTATTTTTATCAAAAATCTATTTATTCTTTTCAGTGAATCTATAAATCTAACGGCAAACAGAATTCGTTTTGATAAACTATTTAATCCTGATACTTTTAGTGACCAACTGAATATCATCATTCACAAATTCACTTTTCGTAACAATGACGAAACCTTTTTTCCTGGGATCCTTTACAATTGGAAACGCATCGCTCTCCCATTGGGAACAATGAGTGGAGATAGGCTCCAGCAGAGGTTTCCAAACTTCTTTATTAAACGTATAAACATAAAAGGGATGCCAACAGCTCGTACACCAATTGGGATAGAACCCGATATCGTCTTTTCCATCACTATTTAAATCTTTAAGGTTATAGAGTGTACCGCTTTTTGCGGGAGAAATAGTAAATGACTTTAATTTTTTGTCACTGAAATAAATAACAGATTCACATTTTCCATCACATTCATCGTTGCAATCCTGAAGCCTGATATAGGCATATTCTTTAGTTCCGTTACCGTCAAAATCTCCTAAAAGACCTTCATCCCTCATTTCCTGAGCGCTTATCAGTAGAGAAAAAAACACTGAAGTGATCGCGGATACTAATTTAATCATCATCCTGTATATTATTATTTTCTGGTAATCCTCAGTAAAAGAATCACAACAAGTAAAACTGAAAAACAAAATCCTAAAACCGCCACCAAAGACATTTCTCCGATTCTCGGTCCTGACTCTGAAACAAAAACAATCGCAGTTGCAATAATATTTGCACCTAAAATCATGGCTAAAATTAAATTGACAATACTTGATTTAATCAGCTGATTCGTTTTTTCAATATTTTTGATCTCACTGGATATCGTAAATTTATTATCATCCAGTTTCTGTAATACTGAACGCATTTCTTTCGGAATTTCATCCACGTTATCTGTGAAGTTCATTATTTTATCCATTCCTGATTTGAAGAGTTTCTTGGGACTTATTTTTCGGGTAAGGATTTTTTTTGTGTAAGGATGAAGGCTTTTCACGATATCCAGGTCAGGATTGATGGTTCTTCCTACTCCTTCTATCAGTCCGATTCCTTTGAAAAGAAGATAAAAATAATCGGGCATGTACAGCTGATTGTCTTTCAATACATCTTTCATTTTGTTGATAATGGTATTCGGATCGATATCTTTAAGGGAAGTACTGTGAACAAAATTCAGAACTTCTTCTACATCGTTTTCAAATCTTCGTTCATCCGGAATCTCATAACTTACGGCCATCTTTTTTAAAGATCTTACGATTTTATTAGAATTCCTGGCAACAAAAGCAACGATTAAACTTTCCAGGATCTCCTTATCATTCGGCTGAATTTTACCGACAGCACCGAAGTCAATGAAAACCACTTTTCCATCTTTTCTGACAAGAATGTTTCCGGCGTGCGGATCTGCATGGAAAAAGCCATAATCTAAAATCTGAGAAACGAACAGTTTCAGTCCAACTTCAGAAACCACTACCGGACTGATGTTATGCTCTAATAATCCGGCTTTATCAGTAACTTTTATTCCGTCGATAAATTCCATACACAACACATTGTTGTTGGAAAACTCGTCATATAATACGGGGACGTATGTTTCTTTATTATTTTTAAAATTCAGAGCAAACTGCTTAATATTATTTCTCTCATTCACAAGGGAAACCTCTTCCAGCAAAGATTTTTCAAAGGTAGCAATGGCCTGTTTCAGATTCAGCTTTGAACCGATTTCGGAATATGTTGAGATCAGTTTTACCAAATCTTTGATCAGCAGCAGATCATCTTCAATAACACTTTGAACATCTGGTTTTTTGATTTTCAGAATAACTTCTTCGCCTGAGATCAGAGTTCCTCTGTATACCTGTGCTATCGATGCGGTTGCCAAAGGTTTTGCAATAATTTCTGAAAAATGGTCTTTAACGGAAATATTAAATTCATTTTCCAGAATTTCCTCAACATTCATTTCTACGGTTTCTACCCGATCCTGGAGTTTCTGGAGTTCCTGAATCAATTCGGGTGGCAGTAAATCTTCACGGTTACTGAACGTCTGTCCGAGCTTCACAAAAGTCGGCCCAAGTTCCTCAAGAACCAGTCTGATCCTTTCATGAACCGTTCCTTTAGAAATGATTTCATCAGGCTGAGCAGAACCTTCTTCAGGTTTCTTACCCATTCTGGCAATCATATCTTTGAATCCGTATTTACTTAAAACGGAGATTAAACGAGCAGATCTTTTCAGCTTTCGCTGTTGTTTGTCAAACATAATTTTGAAAATAACTTAAAATATAATATACGCTCAAAAACTATTCCCAACCTGGGATTATTATATTAAACCTTTTGTATCGTAACAGTAACAAAGACTTATTCTGCAAAGACTTATTCTGCAAAGACATATTCATCATAATGTCCTAAAAATTTCACATTGGATCCTAAAGCAATGATCTCATCAATGGCATGCTGAGATAAAACGGGATGCCATTCGCTGGCTACATTAATGAAGAAAAAGTAATTTCCCAGACCTGTCTTTAAAGTTCTGCTTTCTATTTTGGATAGGTTCATTTTTCGCCATGCAAATACGGAAAGTACCTGATGCAGCCCTCCGGCATGGTCTTCAGGAAGTGTGATGATAAGAGACGTTTTTTCTGATGTCTTTGACAGAGGAAGCTGTAATGCTGATTTTACTTTGGATATAACAATAAACTTGGTATGGTTCTGTTCGAAATCCTGAATATTTTCTTGGATAATCTTCAATCCATACAGTTTTGCAGAATACCGGTTTGCAACGGCTGCCCATTTTTCATTTGGGTTCTCAGAAACAAGTTTAGCTGAAGCAGCGGTGGAATTATAATCCTGCGACGGAATATTCTTATAATGATCATATCTGAAATGAAAAGTCTGGGCTAATGCCTGTGGATGAGATATGATTTTATCAAAACTATCATTACCGGGATGAATCATCAGATGGTGGGCAATGGGCATTACCAGTTCGGTTTCTATATACACATCAAAATCATAAAGGTAATCCAGTGTCATGGAAACCGTTCCTTCAATCGAATTTTCCAAAGGAACGACTGCTTTATCCACTTCATTATTCTTTACTGCATTGAAACAGTCAAGAATACTTGACTGAGGAATTAATTCTTCATCCGGGAAAATCTGTGAGGCTGCCAACTGCGTAAAACTGGCATGGGGGCCAAGAAATGCTATCTTCATTGAACAAATGTAGAAAAATAATCATAAAAAATGTCCGGAATAAGCTTTAAAACGATGAACTCATTTATTCTTAAAATTTAAAATTATGCAGCTTATCAAAATCTGAGTGCTCAAATATCTGTTTAATAATGCCTTCTTCAAGAATTGAAATTTTATAGATTTTAAATTTCCAAATATATTCGGATATTTTGTTTCGCTTGTCTGACGTTCTAAAAGATGATAAAAACAGCTGGAATACCAAGCAAGCTTTGATTAATTCTGAATATAAAATGGATAATAAAGCTTTTTCAACAGTGTAGTTTAAAGGATTTTTCTTTAATTTTTGGTTTTAAATATATGAAAAATTTCAGTTGAGAAACATATAATAATCACATTAAAGTGATTTTAATATATTTTTAAAGTTTCAAAAAGCTTAGATATATAATACATATCATATTCCATTCACATTTGATACATCTAACTTAATTTAATCAATCAAATCATTCTTCTTTACTGTATTGAAAGTACTGTTTCGCATTACATCATATAAAATTACATATTATTAAAAACTAAACATGACTTATTATCGTATTTAATATTAAACTAAAATTAATGTCAAATATTATCAGAACGCAAGTATTTTTATTGAGAATTATACAATGGAAGGCAAAAAACGGAATGAAAATATTGCGTATCTCTTTAGGGCTAATTTTTTTTTGGTTTGGCTTTATCAAATTCTTTCCTGACCTGAGTGTTGCTGAAGTAATTGCTTCTAAAACTATTTCTTATATTTCAAGGGGCTTCATTGACAAATCTGTTTCTATGCCTATATTAGCGATTTGGGAATGTATCATCGGTCTGGGTCTCTTAAGCGGAAAGAAAACAAAATTTATTTTGTTGCTGCTTTATCTTCAAATGGGTGGAACTTTAGTTCCTCTGTTCGCTTTTCCTGATGAAACATGGACATCTCATTTCATGGTGCCTACTTTATTGGGTCAGTATATTATAAAAAATGTGGTCTTAATTTCTGCAGGAATAGTTATCGGTGCCACTTCAAATGGCGGAATATTGATTTCAGACCCTACTATTGCAATGAAAGCGTTACACCTTCAGGAGGTATACGACCGTTATAAACAGAGGTTTAATAAAGATCCCCACAGATAATTTCAATTTATCGAAAGAGCATTTTTTTAAATTCTAATTTTTGTTTAAAACTATTTTACAACGCAATTTTTCAAACTCATTGATATGCTGATGAATAACAATTGGTCTTAACAAAAAATCCCACCAAAGGCAGGATTTTAATATATTTTAATTCAAATCAAAATTACTCCCATTCAATGGTTGCAGGTGGCTTGCTTGAAATATCATAGGCTACTCTGTTGATTCCTCTTACTTCATTGATGATCCTGCTTGAAACCGTATCTAAAAATTCGTAAGGAAGTCTGCTCCATGTTGCTGTCATAAAGTCGATGGTATTGGCAGAACGAACTACAGCAGTGTATTCATACGTTCTTTCATCTCCCATCACTCCTACTGATTTAACGGGGAGAAGAACAACAAACGCCTGAGAAACTTTCTCATACAGATCATTTTTGTATAATTCTTCGATGAAGATATCATCAGCTTCCTGAAGGATCTTCACTTTTTCAGCGTCTACAGCTCCCAAAATTCTGATTCCCAAACCTGGACCCGGGAAAGGATGTCTGTGTACCAAATGATGAGGAATACCTAATTCTTCACCTACTTTTCTCACTTCGTCTTTGAACAGCTCTCTTAGAGGTTCCAATAACTCAAATTCCATTTCTTCCGGCAGTCCGCCCACATTGTGGTGGGATTTGATTACTGCTGAAGGTCCGTTGACAGACTGACTTTCGATCACGTCAGGATAAATGGTTCCCTGCGCTAAGAATTTTGCCCCTTCAATTTTATGGGATTCTTCATCAAAAACATGAATAAATTCGTTTCCGATGATTTTTCTTTTCTTTTCAGGATCGTCTACTCCTGCCAGTTTTGATAAAAATCTTTCTTTCGCATCAACAAGTTTGATGTTCATGTGGAAATGCTCTCCATAGTTTTTCATCACTTTCACATCTTCATCTTTTCTTAACAGTCCTGTATCAACAAAGATACATTGCAGCTGATCTCCGATTGCCTTATGGATCAGAACTGCAGCCACTGAAGAATCCACCCCTCCTGACAGTCCGAGGATCACTTTGTTATCGCCTACCCTCTCGCGGATTTCTTCAACGGTCTTATCAATGTAATTGGTTAATTTCCAGTTTTTTTCTGCATCGCAGATGGCAAAAACGAAATTTTCAAGCATTTTTCCGCCTTCTTCCGTATGGGAAACTTCGGGATGGAACTGTACGCAGTATATTTTTTTATCTTCATTGGAAATTGAAGCCACAACGCCTGATTTTGCGTTCAGTTCAAAACCTTCAGGCAGTTCTCCCACTTCATCAAAGTGACTCATCCAGACTACCGAGTTTTGGGTAACGCCTCTGAGCAGTGAACTTTCTTTTACAATATCAAGATGAGCTTTACCATATTCTCCTTTCTGTCCTTTGTGAACTTTACCTCCTAAAAGGTGAGCGGTAAGCTGCATTCCGTAGCAGATTCCCAAAACAGGAATTCCCTGTTCGTACAATTCTTTTTCAACCAGATGAGCATTTTCCGCATTTACAGAACTTGGTCCTCCGGAAAGAATAATCCCTTTAGGCTGTTTCTCCAATATGGTTTCTAAAGGTGTATTGAAAGGTAAAATTTCAGAATACACACCCATCTCACGGATTCTTCTTCCGATAAGCTGGTTGTACTGAGATCCGAAATCTAATATGATAATACCGTTGTGCATTTTTATAATTGATAAATGATGATTGATACTTTATAAATGTAATGAATAATCAGTGATAACTGATCCATTCACCGGGTTTCACCCGGAACTGTCTGTCTTTCCCTTCCTGGCTGCTGCAAAGCATTTGTGACTGTTTTCTTTCTCTTACTTTTTCCTGTCCTCTTCTTAGGAATCAATCTGATGAGATAGTTGGTCAGTCAGTAGCCTTGATGGAAGAGATCAGTTAAACTTCCGGCAGATTCCCGGCTTCTAACAAAAAAAGCCCCGAAAAATCAGGGCATTATATTAAAATTTACCGATGTCTTCTCTGTAAAAACTGTAATCAAAGTGAACGTGAAGGGCATCTTCATATACTTTCTTTCTGGCTTCTTCGTAGGTAGCTCCGGTGGCCACTACATTCATAACTCTTCCACCGTTAGAAACTATTTTATCTCCTTTTTTGACAGCTCCTGCACACAACACCTGGCTGTGTTTTGCTTTTTCTATTCCTGTAATCTCAAATCCTGTTTCAATGTTTCCCGGATAACCTCCTGAACACATCACAAGGCAGACCGCTTTCTCATCTTTGAATTTAAGGTCAAGTTCCTTTCCGCTCATACAGTCGTTGATAACGTCTAACAGATTATTTTCCATCAAAGCCATCAAAACCTGAGTTTCAGGATCTCCGAATCTCATATTGTATTCTAAAAGGTACGTTCCGTTTTTGGTGACCATCAATCCGAAGAAGATGATTCCTTTAAAACTGAAACCTTCTGCTTTAAGACCGGTAAGAGTAGGTTCTAAAATATTTTTTTCGAAATCAGCGGTATGTTCTGCTGTAAATTCCGGGCTTGGAGCTACTGAACCCATCCCTCCTGTGTTAGGACCTTTATCACCGTTCCCTGCTTTCTTGTAATCTTTTGCAGCGATACACGGGAATATTTTATCACCGTTGGAGAATGCAATAATTGAAGCTTCAAAACCAACCAGATATTCTTCGATCACTAAACGGATACCTGCATCCCCATAGATTCTGCGGATCATAAAGTCATGAATGGTCGCTTCAGCTTCTTCAAGCGTATCGCAGATCACCACCCCTTTTCCGCCTGCAAGACCACTTGCCTTGATCACCAACGGATATTCCTGAGTCTGTACGTATTCTTTAGCTTCGTTGTAAGAATCAAATACTACAGCTTTTGCTGTTTTGATATCATAGGTCTGCATAAATTTCTTTGAGAAAGCTTTGCTTCCCTCAAGGCTTGCCACTTTCTGGTTAGGACCGAAAACTTTTAGATCATGTTTCTTGAATTCATCCTTCAAACCTGCAACCAAAGGAGCTTCCGGACCTACAATGGTAAGATCCACCTTTTCCTTTATCGCAAAATCTCTCAATTCTTTGATATCTGACATATGAACATTTTGCCCCATTGCATCTGTAGATGCATTTCCGTTGGCAAAAAACATTTTAGTAACTCGGTTGTCTTTCTGAAGTTTTGCTGCCAGTGCAGATTCTCTTCCACCTTCACCTATGATTAATATTCTCATACTTTATTTATTATCTAGTCTAATTTACAAATATATAATTTTGAATGCTATAAATACAATCGCCCATTACTATTTTAATTCAATTTTAATGAAAGAAATGTCTTACACCGGTGAACATCATTGGAATTTTATGTTCGTTGGCAGCATCAATACTTTCCTGGTCTTTTACGCTTCCGCCAGGCTGAATAATGGCAGTGATACCTTCCTGAGCGCAGAAATCTACGACATCACGGAAAGGGAAAAATGCATCTGAAGCCAAAACAAGATCTCCGGTAAATTTCTCTTTTGCTCTTTCAATGGCCTGCTGAGTTGCCCAGATTCTGTTGACCTGGCCACCTCCGATTCCGAATGCCTGAATACCGTTTGAAACAACAATTGCATTTGATTTTACATATTTTACGACTCTCTGCGAGAATAATAAAGCTTTCTGCTGCCCGTCAGTAGGCTGAGTCTCAGTGACCACTTTGATATCATCTGAAAAAATACTGTCATTGTCCTGAACCAGGATTCCACCGTCCACCTTTACCCACGTCTGCTTGTCTGAAACGGGATTAACAATTTTTATAATTCTTAAATTTTTCTTTTTTCTTAAAATATCGAGGGCATCCTCATCAAAATCAGGAGCCATTACAATTTCCAGGAAAGTTTTGTTTAATTCTTCAGCTGTGGCAGCATCAATCCTGAAATTTGCGGCAACAATGCCTCCAAAAATCGAAACAGGATCACATTCAAAAGTTTTCCGGTAAGTTTCTAATGCTGAAGTTCCGATAGCAACTCCGCAAGGGGTAGAATGCTTAACGGCACAACAGGCCATTTCGTCTTTGAATTCGGTCACTACTTTCCAGCAGAGATCCATATCGCGAAGATTATTGAACGACAACTCTTTGCCTCCCAACTGCTCGAAATCTTTCATTGCCCCGTTCTCAAAAGTAGAAAC
This sequence comes from uncultured Chryseobacterium sp., assembly GCA_963526305.1. Lineage (GTDB taxonomy): Bacteria > Bacteroidota > Bacteroidia > Flavobacteriales > Weeksellaceae > Chryseobacterium. The sequence goes on from CAURNW010000010.1 coordinate 79,508, forward strand.
ATAGTACGCTGCTGTCTGATGTGGGTTTTCACCATATCTCAGGTCGGAAACTTTTTTATAAGAAGCACTCAGGTACGTAGGATAATCTTCCTCAAGAAGCATTCTTGAGATCGCAGCATCATAAGCAGAAGTAAGATTAAATACTTTTCCTGCCAGTTTCTTACGGGTTTCAATGAAGGTATCACCGTTCTGCTCCATTTCGATTTTCACTTTCGCATAATCTTCCACGTCGGTAATTACCGTTACAGAATCAAAGTTTTTAGCCGCTGAACGAAGCATTGACGGACCTCCGATATCAATGAATTCTACCTTTTCATGTAAAGAAATATCTTTGTTGACATTTTCAAAAAAAGGATACAGATTCACAATCACCATATCAATCAGACCAATATTGTGCTCCTGAACGGTTTTCATGTGCTCTTCATTTGATCGAACTGCCAGTAAACCACCATGAACTTTCGGGTGTAAAGTTTTCACTCTTCCGTCAAGCATTTCAGGAAAATCAGTTACCTCATCGATCTGAATCGGATTCAGTCCAGCTTCTTTCAAATGTTTGAACGTTCCTCCTGTAGAAATCAATTCATAATTCTGAGATTCTAAAAACTGTGCGAATTCAGTTAATCCGCTTTTGTCAGAAACACTGATCAAAACTCTCTTGCTCATAGATTTTTTCTTTTTTTGAAGTGAAAACCGCAGTATTACGATTTTCACTCATTTTTACTTTCATTTCGCATAAGGTTTTATCCTATGCCTGTCCTTCCGGACTTTTCAATTTTACTTTTTACAGTTATTTCAAACTGTAGACCGGTTCTTTCACCTCCGATCTTTATTTTTACTTAGATTTTTCAGTTTTCAGTTTTTCAATGTAACAATGTATCAATTCAGTAAATGTAACAATGTTGTAATGTTATCAATTTAGCAGTGTATCAATGTTTTAAATGTAACAGTGAATCAATTTGATTAATGTAGCAATGTTTTAAATGTAAAAATTAATCAATTCGATAAATGTAATAATGTTTAAATTCAATAAATAGAGCTAATTCTCAATATTCATACATCAGTCTATTATTACATTCCTACATTGATTATATTATTACATTGATTATATTGGTATATTGTTACATTAATTATATTGCTATATTGTTACATTCAAAACACTGTACATTTCCAGATTGGTAGATTAACTAAATTGGTAGATTGTTCAATACTTTGTTAATGGCAATCGGAAAGATTTCATATTCGGTCTTATGGACTTTTTCCGCTAATGTTTCAGGGGTATCATTTTCTGTTACTTCGAATGATTTCTGAAGAATAGATTCACCTTCATCAATTCCTGCAGTCACAAAATGTACCGTAGCACCACTTTCCTTTTCTTTCGCTTCAATCACCGCATGATGAACATGATGTCCCCACATTCCTTTACCGCCATATTTTGGAAGCAGTGCAGGATGAATATTGATTATCTTACCATTCCACTTTTCACAAAATTCAGCTTTCAGGATTGATAAAAACCCGGCTAAAACAATTAAATCCGTATTTTCGGGAATAATCCCGGCCAATTCACTGCTGAAGTTTTTCCCTCTGGGAATAAGAACATGCTCTATATTGTGTTTTCCTGCTCTTTCAAGTCCGTAACATTCCCTGTCAGCAACCACTAATGAAACTCTTGCATTCCTGATTTCTCCACTGTCAATAGTATCGATAATCCTCTGAAGATTTGTTCCCGAACCTGAAACAAGTATAACTAGGTTTTTCATAAATTAAGGTAGCAATTTGATCAATGTAATCAGTGTAACAATGTGATTAATGTAACAATCTAATCAATGTAATAATGTAACAATGTAATAATCTAATTAATATAATAATCTGATCAATGTAACAGTACTTTCAAAATGGTAAATTGACACATTGAAAGATTGTTAAACTGATACATTAGTAAATTGGTAAATTGTTACACTGAAAAGATTGATACATTGGTAAATTAAACGATTGGTACATTGATACACTGAACGATTGATACACTGAAAGATTGTTATATTGAAAGAAGTATTTTTTCACTTCCCTCTGTAATTTCTCCGATTTCGTATGCATCATCCAAAAGGTGAAGTACTTTCTCTGCATGCTCGGGATCAACAACAATGATCATCCCTACTCCCATATTAAATGTTCCGAACATTTCTTCACGGGCTATATTTCCTCTTTTTTCAAGTTCAAGCATTACCCCTGGAATCTGAATTTTTGAAGCATCAATAGAAGCACATAATCCATCACCGATAATTCTAGGAATGTTTTCATACAGACCACCGCCTGTAATATGAGCAATTCCTGAAACCTTCACTTCTTCAATAACTTTATGGATGTCTTTATAATATAATCTTGTAGGAACCAAAAGTGTTTCAAACAGAGGCTTTCCTTCAAATTCTTCTTCAAAATCAGGGAATATTTTTCTTACCAGAGAAAATCCGTTTGAATGAAATCCTGAACTTGGAAGGGCAATGATTCTGTCTGCGGCTTTGATTGTCGAACCATCAATGATCTGGTCTTTTTCAACAATCCCTACACAGAAACCGGCTACATCATAGTCTCCGGGCTGATACATTCCCGGCATTTCAGCAGTTTCACCGCCGATCAGTGCACAGTTGTTATCTTTACAGGCTTTCACCATTCCCAAAACGATTTCTGCAGCAATCTCAGAATCCAGCTTTCCGCAAGCTAAATAATCCAGGAAAAACAGAGGCTTCGCACCGTGACAAAGGATATCATTGGCACACATTGCGAAACAGTCTACTCCGATAGAATCATATCTTTTTGAATCTAAAGCAACTTTCAGTTTCGTTCCTACTCCATCAGTTCCTGAAACTAAAACCGGGTTTTTGTAGCCTCCGATCTCATAGAAAGCACCAAAGCTTCCCAAGTGGTTCAGTACATTGGAATTGTGGGTTTCACCTACCGCTTTTTTGATTTTATCAACGGTTTTGTATCCTTCTTCTTTGTCTACTCCTGCAGATTTGTACGTATTGCTCATTATTATTTTAGATTTTCAGATGCTAGATTTCAGATTGCAGACTGACTTCTTTTATCCTTTGACATTAACTTTTAATTTGATTTAAAGAAAATAAAAAGCCGACAATCCTTGTAGATTATCGGCTGATGTTTTATCTGAGAGTTTCAGAGTCCACAGTTTTTCCATTACCTGAAAAACATTCTTTGAGAGTGGACTGAATCTTCATCTTTTTTCTTTTTGCAAAGATATTAATTTTAAGTTAATATTCAAATGCTATTTTTCAAGGATTCTTTCAAGTGCTGAAATCTTATTCACTTTTTCTCTTAACTCAGTCTCTTTTTCCGGATGAGCAATTTTTTGATTTTCTTTATCGAACTGATCGTTAAAAAAAGGGAGTGTAAACGTATCAATAATATTTCCACCATGTAAAGGAAAACGTTTTTCTGCTGCTTCCAAAACCCCTAAGCCGCCTCTTCCTCCCGGAGCAGTTGCCATAAGCAACATAGGAACTTCATTCCAGACTGCGCGGTTTTTGATTCTTGAAGTCCAGTCGAAAACGTTTTTGAAAGCGGTAGAATAAGTTCCGTTATGTTCGGATAATGAAACTAAAAGTACATCTGCAGCATCGATTTTTGCTGCAAAATCCTGAGCTTCCTGCGGAACTCCATTGGCTACTTCTCTCTGGTGCTTATAAATTGGCATTTCAAAATCGTTCATGTCTACGATTTCAACTTCTGCATTTTCAAATAATGTTGTTGCATAAGTTACCAACTGTCTGTTGATAGAGGTGTCAGAATTACTTCCAGCGATGGCTAATATTTTCATTTTTATAATTGTTGTCTTGTTTTTTATTTTACCCGATGCCCTATTATATAACCAATTTAGGGCTTGTTATTCTTTTTACTGACTGCTGTTCAACAATCCCTTCAAAAATTTATTCTGAATTCTGGTCATTCCTTCAATGGAGGAGAATTACAGAACGTTTTTTTCGCAGTACAAAATTAGCTGTTTATTTTAGATAAGCGGGTAAATCCATTGGAACTTCCATAAGCAGGATTTCGGTATCTTCTACCGCTTCGATGTTGAAACTTTGGGTATCCCAGATTCCTAAACCGTCTTTTTCATTTAAAATCCTGTCTCCCACCTTTGCACTTCCTTTTAATACAAATGCGTAGACGCCATTTCCTTTTTTATGGACTGTATAATTTTTTCCGTTTCCTTGCGTAAAGTTAGCTAAGCTAAACCATGCATCCTGATGAATCCATACCCCCTCATCATTTTTATCAGGGGATAAGATCTGCTGGAATCCGTTGGTTTTCTGTCCTTCTCTGATGCTTTTCTGATCATATCTCGGTTCAACATTTTCTTCTCTCGGAAAAACCCATATCTGCAGGAATTTTACGGCTTCATCTTTATTCTGATTGTATTCACTGTGCATGACCCCTGTCCCTGCGCTCATCACCTGAATTTCACCTTTCCTGATCACAGCTGTAGTCCCCATGGAATCTTTATGCTCTAAGTTTCCTTCCAGCGGAATTGAAATAATTTCCATGTTTTTGTGAGGATGTGTTCCGAAACCCATTCCCTGAGAAACGGTGTCATCGTTTAAAACTCTCAATACTCCAAAATTTGATCTCTCCCTGTTCTGATAATTTGCAAAACTAAAGGTGTGGTAGGAATTTAACCAGCCGTGATCTGCATGGCCTCTTGAATCTGCTTTGTGATATACTGTTTTCATAATTTATAAGTAATTAGTAATGATTAATTGTGATGTTTAAATTTATTAAAGCAAAATTCGTCAAAATCTGATGGAAAAATGTTGATGTAAGATAAGAAGTTCCGGACAGAGAAAAAGGTGGTTTTGACTAAAGCTCTCTATCTTTATAGACTGAAAAAGCGGACTGAAGCCCGCTTACGTTAATAGATGTCTTAAATTTTCCTATTAAATTATATTCTTACATTGTATTTCAACTGTTGCATATCAAATTTAAAAATGAACCTGCTGAATTTCTTCCTGAATTTCCTTTGGATCTGAATCATCAGTTTTAATGAAGATCATCGTCAGCACCGCTCCTAAAAGCATACATATTCCTCCTACAACTACATAGCCCATCGCATGATTTCCGAATGCACCTTTTACAATAGGACCTCCAAAAAGACCGTTGATGATCTGTGGAATCACAATAAAAAAATTAAAAATTCCCATAAAGATCCCCATTTTACGCTGTGGGATGACATCAATCAGCATAGCATAAGGCATTGCGAGTATACTTGCCCAAGCGAAGCCAAGCCCGACCATAGAGATCCATAACAACGAGGTATCTTTGATAAAATACATTGAAATCAAACCTACTCCTCCACAAAGGAGTGCCAAAGCATGGGTCTGTTTCTTTCCGATCCATTTGGCAATCGGTGTTAACAGAAATGCAAAGGGAATCGCCCAGAGATTATACATTCCAAATAATCTATTCGTCAAATCACCAGCATTGTTGAACTCAGCGGAATGGGTATCTTCAGGAGAAAGTCCGAAATGATGGGTCGCCAAAGCACTCGTTGTGAAAACCCACATGGTAAACAGGGCAAACCAGGAAAAGAACTGAACGATGCCCAGTTTTTTCATCAATGTCGGGATTTTAGCAAAATCAGTGAAAATATCTGATAATTTTGAGGGCTGCTCCACCACTTCTTTTCCTCCTTCAAATTCAGCAAATTCTTTCGGCGAATATTCTTTTGTGGTTACGATCGTATAAATGATGGTCAGCAAAAGAATTCCGGCACCACAATAAAATGCGTAAATCACGTTATCTGCAACAAAACCTTCCTTCGCAACATTTGAGACCCCTAATTTCGTCAGCCAATCCGGTAAATATGAACCGATCACTGCACCAATCCCGATTAAAATAGTCTGTACAGAAAACCCCAGAGTTCCCTGATGCTTCGGAAGCATATCTCCCACCAAAGCACGGAAAGGTTCCATTGCAACATTGATGGAAGCATCCATCATGGCGAGGAAAATCACTGCAAGAAGCAGAACATTTGCAGCCATCATCTGCGTTGCAGAAGCTGCATTAGGAAGTAAGACCAGACCGATAGCACAAAGAACAGCGCCTATTAAAAAATAAGGTTTTCTTCTTCCTAAAGGACTCCAGGTATTGTCGCCCATGTGACCGATGATGGGCTGGACAATCAATCCTGTTACCGGAGCAACCAGCCAGAACCATGAAAGTTCGTGAACATCTGCACCGAAATTTCCAAGAATACGGCTGGCATTACCGTTCTGAAGACCGAAAGCCATCTGAATTCCCAAAAATCCCATGCTCATGTTGATAATCTGAAGCATTGAAAGATTCGGCTTTTTCCTTCCGGTAAATGAAGGTGCTGCGCTTTTATTCATTATTTTGATTTTAATTGCTGGATTAAAAGATCTTCAAGCGGAGATTTCTGAATAACCACCTGATCTACCACTTCATTAGGAACCGTCATTGAAAGCACATACTGCTTTACCTTCCATTTTCCATTTACTTTTTCCAGAACTCCAGAACCACGGCATATCTTCATTTGGGTATCAAGCAGTTCATCAAACCATGCAAGCTTTTCATCTTTGCTGAAATGAATATTTCTTTTTAATGAAGTGAAATTCCAGGTTTTCTTTTTATCGAAATATGGTTTTGCCCAAACCATGAATTCTTTTTTATCCCAGACTTCCGTGGCATCAGTACCGATAAAGGTCGATTCATCGGCGAAGAAACCGAAATATGCTGTATAATCTGCATTTGCCGCAGCAATATTGAATGCATCGAGCATCGCGCCTATTTCACCTCTTTCCTTCTCAGATTTTGACTGTCCGGATATCGTCGTAAAAGCGAAAATCAGCAGAATGACTGCCATAAATTTGGTTATTTTTCTCATGTTTAATTTATTTCAATTCAATAATCATGGACGTTTTAGCAGGAATTGTCAGATTCTCTTTCAGAGAAATTTCTCTTTCTGAAATCACTTCTTTTCCTTTAGTTGAAGATTTGATCGCTTCCGAAAAACGTTTCAGATCTATCATCTCTTCCTTTTCATTATTATTAATGACAACCATCACGGTTTCATTTTCGTTGTATCTAAAATACACAAAAACATTATTCTGAGGAACGAAATTTTTAGTTTTTCCTGTGTGAATGACTTCTTTCCCTTTTCTCCAGTTCAGCAATTTCTGTGTGAAACTGTAAAACTCTTTCTGCTCGGGGGTTTGGGAAGAATAATCAAAAGCATTTTGTTTATCTGATTTCCAGCCCCCGGGAAAGTCTCTACGGATATCTGCATCGCCACCTTTATTTTTATCACCTCTCATTCCTACTTCGGAGCCGTAGTAAATTTGCGGAATTCCACGGACAGTTGAAATTAAAGTCAGTCCTAATTTGTAAGCTTTAGGATCATTATTAAAAATCTCATTCCACCTTTCAGTGTCGTGATTTTCAAAGAAAATCATGACATTATTAATGTCCGGATAAAGAAAATCACTGGATAAACTGTTGTAAATCCGGTTCATTCCGCTGTCCCAGCCATCATTTTCTTTAATCGCTTTTGGCAAATCACCATACAGCATAAAATCCATCACCGATGGCAGATATGAATTATACTGAGCTGCCTCTCCTGTTTTTGAATCTTTCTGCCATGCTGAAATGTGACCTGCTGTATTCAGCCAGGTTTCGCCGACGATATTGAATTTTGGATATTCATCAGTAATTGCCTTTGCCCACTTTGCCATCGCTTCTTTATCGTTATACGGATAAGTGTCAACCCGGAAACCGCCTAATTCGGCATATTCAATCCACCATATTGCATTTTGTGTTAAGTATTTTAAAACCAAAGGATTTTTCTGATTGATATCAGGCATGGTTGTATCAAACCATCCATCCAGAGCTACTCTTCTGTCGGATTCAGAAGCATTGGTGTCAAATTGCGTCGTTGTTTTATAATTGGACCGTTTAAAGCCGTTTTTTTCATCTGAAAACCAGTGGATCCAGTCTTTTGTAGGAAGATCTTTAATCATCCAATGCGAAATCCCCCAGTGATTGGTGACGTAATCCATGACCAGCATCATATTTCTGCTGTTCAGCTTTCTTGAAAGGTCACGGTAATCTTCGTTATTGCCGTACCGGCTGTCGATTTTATAGAGATCAGTCTGGGCATAACCGTGATAGGAATATACCTTTTCGTTATCCTGATTCACCGGAGTCAGCCAAACTGCCGTTGCACCGAGTTTTTGTATATAATCAAGATTATTGATAATCCCTTTCAGATCTCCTCCATGTCTGCCATTTGGTAGATCCCGGTTGGCCTTTTCGGTCAGATCGGGAGTTGAATCATTTTTTTCGTCTCCATTGGCAAAGCGGTCAGGCATGATCAGGTACATAACGTCTTTTGAAGTAAAAGATTCCCTGTTGGCAGAATTGGGATTCCTCTGTTTCAGCTCGTAGGTATAAGAACTGATATTCTTCTTTCCTTTTTTAAGGTTTATCTTAAATTCTGAGACATTAATTTCATTGGTATTAACGGTCAGAAAAACATAATTCGGGTTTTCAACTTTCTGTATATCTTTAATCTGAACGCCATCTGAAAGTTCAATTTCATTATTGGCGATATCTTTTCCGTACACGAGAATCTGAAGGTCGGGGTTTTTCATGCCTTTCCACCAAAACCCGGGTTCTACTTTCTGAATCTGTGCAAAAGCTAATACTGCTGCGGACAGGGCTACTATGGTATATATTTTTTTCATGATAATTAAATTAAGATTGAGTATAACCGATACAGAAAAGTGTTTCGCCTTTACTGACAGGCGGTGTACCGATTTTGTAAAGAATAATTCCGTCAGTTTGCGAAATGATCTGGCGTTTCTTTTTTCCAAATTCGTCAGTGATATATCCTAAAATCTGATTTTTCCAAACCTGATCTCCACTTTTTAAACTGCTGTAGAAAATTCCGTTTTCAGGAACATAGATGTATTCCTGACGGTTGATCTGAAAAGCCGGAATTTTCCTCTTATTTTCAGATTTGGAACTGTACATCCCGGAATAGTCAAGCATACGGTAGACTGCTGTTTTGATCTCACGGACACTTTCATCCTGCACAGTTCCCAGTTTTCCTGCTTCAATGCTTAATGCGGTAATTCCCTGTTGGGTTGCCTGTTTGAAAGCATATTTAGCAGGCTCAGTCTGGCTTATTGTATATGGATAAGAAACGATATATTCCATCCCTGAGGAATTTGCTAAAGTCTTCGCCAGATCTGTTTTTTCAGTCGCATCGGTTCTTTCGTAATAACAGATGAAAGGCAGTAGATCTTCATTGGCATCGCCGCCATGAATATCTAAAAAAATATCTGAATTGGATATCACCTCCTGAGTGATCAGATGGGCAATCTGACTGGTCGGAGTTCCGTTTGGTGATCCAGGAAAAGCGTTGTTTAAATTTTTTTGATCCAAAGGGTTCAGGAATGGAGTTCTTTTCTGGAAAGCCTCTACATTCGCAATCGGAATGATGATCAGGGTACCTTTCAGCAATTCGGGTTTTATTTCATTTAATAATTCCTGAACGGCAATAATCGGTGGGTATTCATAACCGTGAACCCCTGCAACGATACTAAAAACAGGACCTTTTTCCTCACCTTTAATAATGGTAACAGGCAGACGGGTTTGTTTTGAACCACTTGTAACAGAAAATACAGTATCTTTTCTGAATGATCCTTCCTGTTTCAGTATTTTACTGACGGACTGTGCACTCATCAATGAGGTAACAGAAACAACAGGCAGTAAAACGGTTTTAAGAATAGATGTCATGCGGAATGATAATTTAATTTTGGACTGCTGTTCTTCTGGCTATCCTGTTGGCCAGCCAGCTGACATAGAACAACTGGAAACTGTGATAAATCATGACAGGAAGCAGAAATAACACTTTCTGATCATCTGCAATGCCTAGAACCAGCAGAAAAAGGCTACCGTGAACCAATGATTTTTTTGAACCACAGAATGTGGCCGTAATAATATCTTTAGGTTTGAAATTCATTTTCTCTGCAATAAATTTCAGGATATAATACGTAGCAAAAAATAAAAAGACAACACTTAACGCCAGTGCAATAAAAACAAACGAAGGCACAGAGACAAAAATATTCTGAATAAATGCAGTTGAAAAACTTTCATAAACAATAAGTAATATAATCAACCGGTCAAATTCTGAAATAATATGGGAATATTTCGTCACCCATTTTTTAAAAAACGGATTCAGTAAGACTCCTAAAATAATGGGAAGAAGCACTTTCAATAACAGCTGTTCAATAATTTCTGTCTGGTTTCCACCCTCCCAGCCGGCATTCAAAAAAAAGCTCATCAGAAGCGGTGTCATCACAATGCCGATAATCCCTGAAATAGAGGCATTAAAAATAGCAGAAGTAACATTTCCTTTAGCAATCGATACCATCACGACTGAAGATGAAACTGTAGAAGGAAGACTTGCAAGAAAAAATACCGAAAGCCAGATATTGTAATACGGTGTATCTTTTAAAAAAGGATAAAACAACAGTGTGAGTAAAGGAAAAATAATAAACGTTCCTGACTGTATCAAAAGATGTAGTTTCCAGTTGGAAATATCTTTGACAACCTCTTTTAAATTCAGTTTTAATCCGTACAGAAGAAATATTCCGGCTATCCCCCAATCTATAAATCCGGAAAGATTAAAATATTGATTGTAAGATTCATGAAATGGCAGAATTTTCGCCAATACAACCATGGCAACAAGTAAAAACAAAAAAGTATTCTGCCTGGTAAAAATTTTTGTGATCAACTTCATTGGATTTTCGATACTAAAAAGAATAATCCTTAAAATTTAAATTTTAAGGATTATAAATTTACGAAATATTTATTTTACCGGCTTAATGGAAACCGCAAAACCTCCACTTCTGACCATTTTGAAATTGATCTTCGATTTGCTGGTAATCTGCTTTTTATAAATGTTGTAACTCTGAGGATTATTGATATAATCAGCATCTTTACCGTCTTCATATATCGTTGCTTCATACTTCTGGCCTTTATCCAGGAAAGAAAAATCTACCGTGTAATCCCGTTTATTCTCATCAGTAATTCCGCCAACAAACCAGTTTTGTGTTCCTTTTGCTTTTCTTGCAGTAATTACATAATCACCCGGCTCAGCAGATAAAATCTTCGTATCATCCCAATCTGCAGCAACATCCTTGATAAACTGGAAAGCATCCATATGCTTTTTATAGTTTTCAGGTAAGTCAGCAGCCATCTGAAGCGGCATATACATGGTTACATATAAAGCGAGCTGCTTGGCAAGGGTGGTTTTCACAAAACGCGTATCACCAGGAAAATAGTAATCTAATTTTGTCTGGAAAATTCCCGGTGTATAATCCATAGAACCTCCCATCCATCTGGTGAACGGAAGAATCGTCTGGTGATCGGGATTATTTCCTCCGAAAGCCTCGTATTCCGTTCCACGTGCAGCTTCTGCAGAGATATAATTAGGATAGGTACGGCTTTCTCCGGTCGGTCTTACAGACTCGTGAGAGTTAACCATTATTTTGTATTCGTTCGCTTTTTCTGCAATTCTGTAATAGTGGTTGATCGTCCATTGTGAATAATGATGCTCTCCTCTTGGGATGATATCTCCTACATAACCTGTTTTTACGGATTTGTATCCATATTTATTCATCAACTGAAAAGCTTTGTCAGCCCATCTTTCGTAATTTGTAGCTGATCCTGACGTTTCGTGATGCATGATAAGATCAAGACCTTTTGAGTGCGCATACTCATTGAGCATTTTGATATCAAAATCCGGGTAAGGGGTAATAAAATCAAATACATATTCCTTTGAACGTCCGAACCAGTCTTCCCAGCCAATATTCCAGCCTTCTATCAAGAGCCCCTGGAAACCGTTTTCAGCAGCAAAATCTATATATTCTTTCACTTTGGTATTGTTGGCACCATGTTTTCCGTTTGGAGTCAGTTTTGAAAAATCTGTCTGGCCAAGACGTACATTTGATTCCGGCTGACCATAAGCCCATTGAGATTTACCAATGATCATTTCCCACCATACGCCCATATATTTTGTAGGCTTAATGTATGAAGTATCGGTATATTTTGTGGGTTCATTCAGGTTAAAAATCATTTTGGAATCCATCACATCTTCTGCCTTCGGAGCCACAATGATTGTTCTCCATGGGGTCACCTGTGGCGTCTGCATATAGCCTTTCGCACCTTGTCGGTCTGCTGTAAGGTGGGTTTTGAATTTAAAATTCTCTGCATCCACTTCAAGATGTGAAGCAGGATAGTCTAAAACTGCCGCTTCTGCAACATTGATATACAATGGCTCTTTACCTTCTCTTTTCAGCATCAGCGGTGACTGTACTGCATTTTTGATTAAAGTCTGAGAAGCATTGGCATCCGCTGCTTTTGCCCATCTTCCGGGAATCTCGGACACTTTTGTTTCCTGGTACTGATACTCCTGTGAGTCGTAGTCTGCAACCATCCACCAGGCTTTCATATCAGAAGGGAAATCGATTTCAGAATCTTCTTCGCGGATCACAAAGTAGTTCAGGTTTTTCTGCTGGGGAAATTCATATCTAAATCCCAGGCCGTCATTAAACAGTCTGAATTTAACAATAATGCTTCTGTCAGTACTCTCCTGGTTGAGCGTTACTGCAAGTTCATTATAATGGTTGATATAATTTTTCTTTTCACCGAGAACGGGCTGCCATGTTTCATTTTTCGAATCTGTTTTTTCTGCAGTTTTTGTAAAACCGCTGTTAAGATCAAATTTTGCATCTTCAGGTTTTGCGATTTCTGAAGCAAATTTTATTGAAGAGTCCTTAAAAATTCTCAATCCTAATTTCGAATCTTCAACGACTGTTTTCCCGTTAAATTTCAGATTATAATAAGGAATACCTCCTTTTAACTGAAAATCCATTTCAAATTTTCCGTCAGGAGATTTTAAAGATTGTGCATTGGCACCACCAAACATCATGGAGAGCAAAAATGCTCCGATTGTCATTTTCTTCATATTGATTATTATATATACTTTAAAAATAAAAAAGTGCTGCCTTTCAGCAACACTTTGCTATGTCAATTAGATCAGCTTTATAATTTTGTTACGGTAAGCTTATAATAGGCTGAATTATGTACATCCAGCTCAATCTTATAATTTCCTGCTGCAGCTACTTTATAATTTGGATCACCAGTTACTGTTCCTTCTGAACTCAGGTAAGTCTGAACACCTGTTCCTGAGGCAAGTGTCTGATCAGCAGCAGATGGCTGTATTTTAAATGCCCAATCATCATTAGCCCTAAATTTAAATACACCGGTATTGTTTAGAGCAATTGAATTGATAACGTAGGTTTTGGTTGCAGGATTATAAACAAAATCTGTGTCTGAAGCATATCCAGTTGGTGTTGCATCTCCAATCACTCCGAAATTAAGAAGAGTAGTAGAATATGTATTAGCTGTCCAGTCAACTTTCAGATAATAGGTTCCTGCAGTTACAGCTTTTATATTCTGTTCACCGGTTTCAATTAACTTTCCTGTCAGCGTTCCATCATCCCCTTTGTCACCTGCCCAATCCTGATTAATGGTAAATTTATACTCACTGTTCGGAGCAGAAACATAAATAAATCCTCTATACTGACTGTTTTTACCCGGGGAAAATAGATTAGGTGCGTTTGAAGGAGTCCAGTCAGCATATCCTGCAGCTCCGGCATATCCTCCGGGAACATTGATTTTTGGATAAATCAAATCTGGGTTAGGGGTGTATCCTGTCATATTTATACTCAATACATTTGAGTAATATGCCGTAACGCTATTAACATTTGACTTCAGTCTCACTTCAATCGCTTTTACAGAATTAGGAGCTACATTTAATGTTGCCAGAATACCATTCAGTTCGAGATGAGTTAGTGAGAAAGTATTTTTTTCTGATAAAATATCACGAGTGACGCTTTGACTGAAATTAGTTCCCGCAACAGCAAATTCTAAAGAATTTGTAAATGCTACATTAGGAGTAAAGACAGGTCTCTGATAAGTAAAAGTCACAGCAGCCTGATCTGCAACGGTCTCATTTAAAATGACAGAAGATTTGTCTGAAGAAACATTACTTTTAGTAGCATTAGTCAGTACTAATTTTTCATCCTCTCCTTCGCACGAAATTATAAATAAAGCAAGTATGCCTGTCAGAAATATTTTAAATATATTTTTCATTCTAAATTTCTTAAATGTTAATAACCTGTGTTTTGCTTCAAGTTTGGATTTGCTTGCAATGCAGTACTTGGTATTGGAAAGACTTTATAGTTATCTGAAATAGATGTCCCATTTTTAACGCCACCTTTCCAAGGCCACAGATAAGCAGATCCCGTAAATTTATTAAATCTGATAAGATCTTGTCTTCTCATACCCTCAAAATTTAATTCACGAGCTCTCTCGTCTAAAACAATATCTAATGTAATTGAAGATAAAGTAGTTGCACCTGCTCTTGCTCTTACTTGATTTACATAAGTAAGCCCCTGAGAAACAGTCGTACCTGCTGCGTTTCTTAAAGCACATTCGGCATACATAAGATATACATCAGCTAATCTGAATAAAGGAAAATCTGTTGACGTATAATCTGTTGCTCCTCCAACACCATTAGAATCTTTATTCCAAAATTTATCGGAAGGTAATCCATCAGTCCATGCTTTATAGTCGTTCATTTCCCAGTTATGTCCCTGTACCCAAAATAGTTTTGCTCTTTTGTCTGTACTTGATTGCAGATCAGCGATACTGTTCCCAAAAAGTCCATACCAAGCCTTTGTTGCTCTGTGACCTGCCCAGCCTTGCTTAGCACCAAAGTCAGCCGGCACCATGGTATCTGTGCTAATACTACCATTAATCAAATACGTTGTATTTCCAAAACTTTGACTTGAAACGGCATCAGCCAGTAAAGGAAAAATAATCTCTTTAGATGTATTATTATCTGACGAGAAATTTTTTCTGATGTTTGCTTCAAGTTGATAACCTCCTTCATTTATTATTTTATTAATAAACACAGCTGCATCATTATATCTCGCAGTACCTGTATATACTTCTGCATTTAAATATAATTTTGCAAGCAACATTCTGACGCAAGCTTTGTTAGCTCTACCATAAGAATTTGTAACAGGTAAAGTAGATTCTATAGCTAATAATTCAGTTTCTACAAAATCGAATAGTTCTTTTCTTGATGATTCCTTTAAAAGTGCACTGGTATTAAAATTTTCGTCATTGACCAAAACCCCTCTACCAAAAAAGTCAATAAGATAATAGTATGACAATGATCTTAAAAATCTTAATTCATTTATAACCTGATCCTTTTGTGCATAATTTACTTTATCACTTTTCATAATAAGAATCAAATTTGTTGCTTGAGGTACTGTATAATAAATCCTGTCATATACATATTTGAAAAATTTATTATTTGAAGTCCAATTTGTACTGGTTGTCAATTGATCCAAACCATTATC
Source organism: uncultured Chryseobacterium sp. (assembly GCA_963526305.1). Lineage (GTDB taxonomy): Bacteria > Bacteroidota > Bacteroidia > Flavobacteriales > Weeksellaceae > Chryseobacterium. Next base: position 95,038 of record CAURNW010000010.1, read on the forward strand.
TCCCCACCTGTTTTTCATATCATCTGCTGTAAAGTCCTGTAGATTTACAAGTCCTCTTACAAAAGGTGATTCACCTGGATCTGCACCTGAAATATCAGATTTATCAGGTCCTTCCACACTAGAAAGTGCAAAACTTGCATACAATCTGGAAAGTAGACCTTCTACAGCATTAGGATCTGCTGCCAATAGATTTTCCAAAGTCTGTTCAACTTTAGGTTCTGTATCAAGGTCGCTTATACATGCAGTATTCACGGCTAAAAAAGTTAATAAAGCAATAACCTTGTATTTCGTATTTTTCATTTTTGTTTTTTTTAGAAATTAAAATTAAATCCAATTGTATATGTTCTCGGCCTTGGATAAAAATTATTATCTATACCTCCAAAGTTTTCAGGATCCTGACCTGAATAATTTGTCCAAGTATATACATTATTAACTGAACCGTAAACTCTTACATTAGTACTTCCAAAAACATTTTTAATCATGTAGCCTACTGTAACATTATCAAATTTTAAGAAGGATGAATCTTCCAGAAAATAATCTGAGAAATAAATATTATCAGATATTGTAAATGGCGAATCTGCTGTAGATGCCAAAGTATTGTTTAGGTTATTAGAATTTTGCGGAACAACATAGCTTTTTAAGCCTTGTGCAATCTTTCTTGTATTGTAAATCAGACCTCCAATCTGTCCTCTAAATGCAGCATTTAAATCCCAATTTTTATAATTTAATGTGGTACTAAAACCATAAGTCCATCGAGGTCTTATTGCTTTGTAGTATCTGTCATTATCATTAATTATTCCGTCTCCATTTCTGTCAACATATACATTACTAAGAGGATTTCCATTGGAATCATAAACTTGTTCCAAAACCCATGCTGAATAAGGTTGAGAACCAACTGCATTTGCTGCAATTTTTACTCCTGTCCCTACAGGAAGCGTACTAGAAACATCTTGGAAATTTGTGATATCACCCAAATTCAGAACTTTTGCGTCATTGTAAGCAAAATTTCCTGATAACGACCAGTTTAGATCTTCCTTTTTAACAGGAATAACTGTTAAATTTAATTCTATCCCCTTATTTTCCAAGGATCCAACATTTTTAGTAAACTCGTTGCTTAAACCTTGCCCAGAAGGTAGAGGAACCTTAGCCAGTAAACTCTCTGTCTTTCTTTTGTAAACATCAATACTTCCCGATAGCCTGTCCTGATTGAAAAGAGAGAAGTCTAAACCTGCATTCCAGGTGTTAGTGGTTTCCCACGTTAATCCTGTATTGTATGGTAAAGCGCTATATGTTCCGATGCCTGGAAAATATTGTGAATTTGAGCCTCCGATAGAAAAATAAGGACTGGATGGATAAAAGCCTGCAACACCGACTATATCAGCATTACCTGTTTTTCCCCAACCTAGTCTTAATTTCAATTCTTTTAAATTATTAGATTCTGTAAAAAAGTCTTTGTTAACCTTCCAAGCAAAGCCTGCTCCCGGAAAATAACCCCACCTCTCACCTTTCTGAAATAATGATGATGCATCTGCCCTAAAATTCACTGTAAACAAATATTTATCATAAAAATCAATATTAGCTCTTCCCAAGAAAGACTGAAGATTAAGAACATTAAAATATCTATTATTAGGATTCAATGAACTTCCTGGATTTACCACTCTTAAGCCGCTTGCATCATCATATCTGTACTGATCTTTAAAACCATCATTTTTAAAGTTTTGATAAGAATAGCCTCCCTGTATTAAGAAGTGAGATAAAAAACCTGAATATTTTTTTTCATAAACTAAGTAAGCATCCAAAGTCTGATTTACTATTTTTTGATGTTCAGCATAATCAGTTCCCGAGCTGAATACATAATCATTTGGAGTTACAGAATTTTGAGGATTTCGGTAAGTCGCAATTGCATTATTAGAGTAAATAGTTTCTAAATCTGATTTTGATGCTTCCAAACCAAGGTTCACAATTGCTCTTAATTCAGGTAAGAAATGAAATTTATAATTAATCTCGGCATTACCCAAAAATTTGTAGACTTTTTGCGGAGATTGTCTCTGCATAAGAATTGCCAATGGATTACTTTGACCCTGAATTAAATATTGATTACCTTTTAAGACAACATTTTGATAATAACCTCCGAATCTGTTCACCGGATCCCCAGATAAACCTGTCTGAGATTGATAAATTGGTAGCGTAGGATTCATATTTAATGCGCCGCCAATAGCACCTCCTTCATCAATAGAATTTAATTTAGAATACAACCCCTTTAAACTCACATCAATTTTTAAATGATTATCAAATAGGCTTGGTGTTATATTTAAAGCTGTTGAATATCTCTCGTAATCACTTGTTTTAATAACACCTTCTGTCCTGTTATAGCCAATTGATAATCTAGTCGGAATGTTTTTAAATAAACTTCCAGATACACTTAAATTATTGTCTGAAGAAACCGATGTTCTGTATATAGCTTTCTGCCAATCAGTATCATAAATTGTTCCGGCTATAGTAGGGTTTGCCGAGTTTCCACCAACTCCAAGTAAGTAATTGTATGTGGGGTAATTTTTACCTATAAAATCTACAAATTCATTAGCCTTCATCACATCCACATATCTGGTTACTGTTCCTACTGATACATTTGTATTGAAACTGACTTTAAGTCTTCCCCCACCTCTTTTGGTTTTAATAATTATTACTCCATTAGATCCTCTATTACCGTAAATAGCTGTAGCAGAAGCATCTTTCAGTATTGAAAAAGATTCAATATCGTTAGGATTAATTAAATTTAATGGATTTCCAACACCTGCAGGATTATTTGTATCCAAAGGAACACCATCAATAACAATCAGTGGGTTATTGTTCGCACTGAAAGAAGATCCGCCCCTGATTCTGATATTGGGAGCAGAATCTGGTGATCCTCCCGCATTGGTTATTCGAACACCAGGTGCTTTTCCGGTGATTAGTTGATCCGCAGAAACTATTGCACCCTTATTAAATTCTTTCTCACTTACGGCCGTTACAGATCCGGTTAGATCAGATTTTTTTCTAGTTCCATATCCTACCAACACAACCTCCTCGATTTTTTTCTCTTTAGTTGTGGAGTCTTGCGTCTGCGCTTGCATCATGGAACCAGCCAATAAAAATGCAGGAGCAATTTTTAATACCGTTGTAAAATTTTTCACAAATATTATTTTATATAGTTTCTTTTGTTTAAAACTGCATGAGCAGTCTTGCAATTTAAAAAAAAAATACAATTATGTTAATTTTATATTAAATTTCGTTAATATTTTGTAAATTATACCACATAATTATATTATCTAATTAATAATCAACATCATAAAGATAATTATTCAATGCATAACACAACACTAACACACGTAATAAATTAAACAATTGTTTAACTATTATTTGATCATTTTGGGATGATAGCGATAATTTAAATCAAAATTAATTTTCAAAATAGCGATTGCCAAATTATCTTTATCTTTGCAGACTTAAAACTATACTATAAATGTCAAACAGAAAGATGATTACGGCAGCTTTGCCATACGCAAACGGACCGGTTCATATAGGGCATTTGGCAGGTGTCTATATTCCTGCGGATGTTTATGCAAGATTTCAGAGACGATCAGGAAAGAATGTGGCTTTTATCTGCGGATCAGATGAGCACGGAATTCCCATCACCATAAGAGCAAAAAAAGAAGGAGTCACTCCTCAGGATATTGTTGATAAGTACCACGAAATCATCAAAAAATCATTTTCTGATTTGGGAATTTCATTCGACGAATATTCCAGGACGACTTCAAAAAGACATCACGATACGAGCCAGGATTTTTTCAAAACACTTTACGAAAAAGGAAAATTCACTGAAGAAGTTTCCGAACAGTATTTTGATGAACAGGCTAATGAATTTCTGGCAGACCGTTATATTGTAGGTACGTGCCCGAATTGCGGAAACGAAAATGCTTACGGAGATCAGTGTGAGAAATGCGGTTCTACCCTTTCACCTTCAGAACTGATCAATCCAAAATCAATGCTGAGCGGAAATGTACCCATTTTAAAAGACACCAAAAACTGGTACCTACCACTAAATGATTATGAAGATTTCCTGAATGAATGGATCATCGAAGGTCATAAAGACGACTGGAAACCTAATGTATACGGACAGGTGAAATCCTGGCTAACAGATGGTTTAAAGCCGCGCGCCATGACCCGGGATCTTAACTGGGGAGTTCCTGTCCCGCTTCCGAATGCTGAAGGGAAAGTATTGTATGTGTGGTTTGATGCACCGATCGGTTATATTTCTTTCACCAAGGAATGGGCGGAGAAAAACGGAAAAGACTGGAAAGATTACTGGCAGAGTGAAGAAAGTGACCTTGTTCACTTCATCGGAAAAGACAATATTGTTTTCCACTGTATTATCTTCCCGGCAATGATGAAGGCCCATGGAGATTATATTATGCCCGCCAATGTTCCGGCTTTTGAATTTTTAAATTTAGAAAACGACAAGATATCAACTTCCAGAAACTGGGCAGTCTGGGCTCACGAATATGTTGAGGAATTCCCGGGACAGCAGGATGTGCTGCGTTATGCGCTACTTTCTTCCGCGCCGGAAACCAAGGATAACAATTTTACGTGGAAAGACTTTCAGACGAAAAACAATTCTGAGCTGGTTGGGATCTTCGGAAACTTTATCAACAGAGTGGCCGTTCTTGTCCATAAATATTATGACGGAATTGTTCCGAAAGGTGATGTAAATGCTGCCGAACTTCAGGAAATCAACAAAGCTGCAAAAGAAATTTCAGGATTTTTAGAAAACTATGAATTCAGAAATGCGCTTACGGCACTTATGAATTTAGCCCGTTTCGGTAATCAGTATCTGCAGGCTGAAGAACCCTGGAAAACCATTAAGGATAATCCGGAAAAAGCAGCTGAATCTCTGTTTGTCGGAGCTCAGATTGCGGTTGCGCTAGCGCAGTTATGTGAACCGTTTATGCCTTTCAGTTCGGAAAAATTACTGAATATGTTTAATGTTCAGAAACTGAGCTGGAGTGATGTTGAGACTAAAAATGTTTTAATTGAAACAGGACATCAGATCAACGAATCCTCTCTCCTTTTCTCAAAAATTGAAGATGATGTCATTGATTTTCAGATTCAGAAATTAGAAAATACGAAACAGAGCAATAAAAAAACAAACCCTAATGCCAATCCTATGAAAGACGAGATACAGTTTGACGATTTTACCAAGATCGACCTGAGAACAGCAACGATCACAGAAGCTGAAAAAGTGGAAAAAGCTGATAAATTACTTAAACTGACCGTAGATACAGGCGTTGATGTAAGGACTGTAGTTTCAGGAATCGCAGAAAGCTTTACAGCAGAGGAAGTGATTGGAAAACAGGTAATGATTTTACTGAATCTTGCTCCGAGAAAAATCAGGGGAATCGAGTCTCAGGGAATGTTGTTGCTGACGACAAAACCTGACGGAAAACTGTCATTCGTGACACCTGATGAAACGGTGGAAAATGGTATTGAGATAGGATAATTTTTAAATCTTAAAATATACAAATGGGCATTTATAATGCCCATTTCTTCTTAATAATGGTTAAAAGAAATGTTTTAAATAAACTCTCCGATAAAGAACTGAAAAATTATTTAAACCCTGAAAACCGCTTTGTTCCCGAAGCTGTTCAGATGGCATTTGAAATCCTTGAAGCAAGAGGACAGATTTTCACCGAAGCAGAAAAAAACAACATCCAAAATAATATTCAAAACAAAAAAGAAGCTGATGCAATAAAAAAGCAGGAAGAAATTGAAGACTGGAAAGATAACATCACAAATGATCAATCCGCTTTCAGGCTCTATTCAAGAACACTGATTCTGGTTTCAAGCTTTTTTTTGGGAACATTTTTCGGAGCCGTTTTGCTAAGTTTAAATTTCTTAAAATTAAAAAAATTCATTCCTGCAACTTTCACATGTATATCAGGAATCAGCTACGCCGCCCTGCAATATTACACCTACAATTTTTTAGTTGAAAATGATTTCGTTACTCCATCAAGGTATAGCTTAAAAAATCTTCTGATCATTGCAGGCCCGCTGATTTTACTGATCATCTGGATAACTGCAATGCCCAAGAGAATTGTTTACAGATCTCAATCCTATTGGTTCCCTGTTATTTTTGGAATTGTTATCTTATTCCTGATTTTCAACAATTACTATGGGTTGTTTTCAGGCTATTTTTTAATGAGATTTTCTGAATAAAACAAAGTTGTGATCTAAACTATTTGAAATAAAGTTAAACTCAACTTTTCTTAAGTACCTGATATTATCAATGGTTTAAAAAATCTCACCATTAACATAGTTGAGAACATCAGGTTTTAATAAATCATCGTGTTATAATCGCAATAACAAGGATCTTATTTTTTAGTCAGTTTTGCCAGATAAGAATCTTCCTCCTTCAAAACCATTGCAATTCTAAAACCATTATTTTCTGCAGCATTTTGTAGCGTGTTGTAATCAAGATACAGCCATTTGATCGGATCTTCAGACTCACCTTTATAATGCACGATATAGTCTAACTCACCGTAATATCCTTCTGCAGGAATATAAACTCCACCATCTTCATCAGCATCAAACATATATAAAATATCCGTACTGTCAATCAGGATCTGTCCGTTTCTGTTTAACAGGGAATAAAGTTTCTGAAGATAAATATCAATCACCTTCAGACTTTGAAAAATCCCTGTTCCGTTCATTAACAGAAGAATGGTATCGAACGTTTCATCCGCAAATTCAAGCATATTCTGAGTAACTGCTTTTTTAATTCCTCTTAACTGGCAGACTTCAATCGCTTTTGGTGAAATATCCAGAGCGATAACCTCCAGATTTCTTTTATTCTGAAGATAAAGAGAGTGTGAACCAGCTCCTGCGCCGATATCCAGGACTTTTCCCTGAGATAATTGTAAAGCTTTCTTTTCGATTGTATTCATCTGCTCAAAATCTCTGAAAAGATAGTCTACCGGAAGCTCATCGAGTTCGGAAATTGAAGTTTCAGTCTGCAGATCTTCAGGATTTTCATTTTTAAAATAATCCCAGACTGCACGTCCCATTAAGTCTTTCATGCTGAATTTTAATAGGGCAAAGATAAGGGTTTGTATGGGAATAGTCAATTTGATTTCAAAAACTAACAATCATTCATTTTAGTTCGTTATCTTTATTTTTAATGATAACTTTAATTGTGAAAACAGACAGGTTTATATATGGAAAATTGGACACCCATAACATTAAATGAATTAAACTCCGAAATTGAAAGAACTGAAGCCGATCTTCTGGATGAATTTCAGAGTTTTTGGAAATTGGTGAAAATTAATCCTGTAAAATGGGTTGAAAAAGAATATGGAGATGAGGGCAACGGCTTTTGGGTAGTTGCAATCTGCGAGAACAAAGTCATTTATTATAATGATATTGAAGATGGATTTAATATTTCAAATTATAAAATAATTGGTAATATTGATGAATATTGGTGTAATCAGGATGAACTGAATATTGCTGTGAAAAAATTATATGAATTCATTAATTTGAGATAAAGCCAGCTTATTAAGCCTCAATAATATCATTTTCATAGTAATGTTCTGTTGTTTTTATGATTAACATTTAGAAATTTAAAATGAAATCGTTAATAAAATTTAGCAGCTTAATTCTTCTTTTTTGGATATTAGTCTATCAGACCCGAATGTACGCTGATTTCACAGCTTCAAATTCAAATATCATTATTTTACCTACTTTAGCTTTTTTGATCTTTCTGAATATTATCTTGATCTACATTCATGATGCTAAAAAGAAAATTAAATTTACCAGAACCAATATCATCATTTTTATCTTAATTATTTTATTTGGACTTAATTTACTGTTGAATTATAAGCAGTCAACAAAGGAAATTGAACTAAAACTGTATGTTTCAAACAATTTCATGTTAAAACAAAGAGGATACGAAATAAAACTTTACAGAGACAGAACTTTTGAACTCAATGAATATTGGCATGGAGAAAGCAGGCATTACTTTGGAAAATATCTTTTAAAAAACGATCAATTGACTTTTAACGATGAAAATATTGAAGAAAAAACTGACTATCAAATTACAAATAAGTATAAATTAGATATCAGAACACAACACTTTATATCTTTGGAAAAGGGTTTCCAAAATTTAAACAGAAGATAATTTAAAGAATTAAGTCAGCTATCACCATCATCCACATTTTCTATTTTTCATTATCCGGCCTGTCATATTATTTCCCTAACTTGTCTACTCTAAAAACGAGATTCATCTCATGACAGATAAACAATTTAATTTTCAACAGGGTTTTACATTCAGCAAATACGTTCCGGAAGAAATTTCACATTTTGACCGTGTTTTTGATGTGTTTAAAGATTTACTGACCCACACTTCCGGCGATATCGAAGAAGCTTTTGAATGGCTTGATATGCTGGATAAAGAATATGATATTTTCACCGACGAATATACGCTTGAAGATTTTGAAGAAGATCTCAGAAAACGTGGGTATATCAAGAAGGAAGATAATTCAGAAGACGGAAATACCGGTACAGGAAAAGGAAAGAATGTACTCACTGCAAAATTGGAAGCAGCGTTGCGTGAATATGCACTGGACCAGATCTTTGGCAAGCTTAAAAAGAGCGGTATCGGCAATCACAGAACCAACAAATCCGGAGTCGGTGACGAGCGGGATGGTGAAAACCGAAACTTCCAGTACGGTGACGATCTTTCTGCCGTAAATATGACTGAAAGTCTGAAGAACGCACAGATCAACAACGGAATTGCAGACCTTCGAATGACCGAGGACGACCTCATCGTAGAAGAAACCAAGCATAAAGCTCAGATGAGCACGGTTTTGATGATCGATATCAGTCACTCAATGATTCTGTATGGTGAAGATAGAATTACTCCAGCCAAAAAAGTAGCCATGGCTCTGGTCGAACTGATCAAGCGGAAGTATCCGAAAGATTCCATCGATATCATCGTTTTTGGAAACGAGGCGTGGCCCATCAAGATCAAAGACCTTCCCTATTTACAGGTTGGTCCGTATCATACAAACACGGTTGCCGGACTTGAATTGGCAATGGATATTCTCCGAAGAAAAAGAAATACCAATAAGCAGATATTCATGATCACAGACGGAAAACCAAGCTGTCTGAAACTACCCAATGGTGAGTATTACATGAACAGTGTAGGTTTGGATCAGAGAATTGTTTCCGAATGTCTGAATAAAGCTGCACAGGCAAGGAAACTTAAAATTCCAATTACGACATTTATGATTGCTCAGGATCCTTATCTCCGTCAATTTGTCAACGCTTTTACGGCTCAGAATAAAGGAAAAGCTTTCCTGACGGGGCTATCAGGCTTGGGACAGATGATTTTCGAGGATTATGAAAAGAACAGGATCAAAAGGATTTAGGTATGTTCTTTGTCATGAAACAAAAGAACCGATCCCGAAGCTTTGGGACAAGACTGGAAGCTCTGGCTAAAATTTTAAATATTTTCCTAAAATCTCCAAAACTTGCGCAATAGAAGATTTGACTTATGATTTAAAATTTTTGCACGCTCAAACAGTGGAAACTTTTTAACGGATTTTTTTTAATTTTTTAACGCCTCGGCTTCCTAAGTCATTTCTGAATCAGTCAAAAATTAAGATAAGGATTTCTTTCTACTCATAGAGAAAAATTACTTTGCTGAGTGAAACGCCTTTGTGAACGAAAAATAAAACAGTTAGCAGTAACAAAAATCTTTGCGGACTTTGCGTTAAAAATTTACTCAGGTTCAAACTTTCAATTAAAATTACATCATTAAAAAATGAAAAACGATATTACATTTAAAGAATTAAAGCAGTCAGGATATACCGATAAAACCATCAGTCAGGAAATTCAGCAGAATCTGACTGCAAAAATTAAAGCAAAAGAGCCGGTATTTGAAGGACTCTGGGGATACGAAGATTCGGTAGTTCCCCAATTAAAAAAGGCTATTCTTGCCGGTCATCATATTAATTTGCTGGGATTGCGCGGACAGGCAAAAACAAGAATCGCAAGAAGCATGGTAAACCTTCTGGATGAGTATATGCCGATTGTAAAAGGCTCTGAAATTAATGACAGTCCGTTTCAGCCGATTTCGAAATATTCAAGGGATCTGATTGAAGAACTGGGTGATGAAACTCCGGTTTCATGGGTTCACCGCTCGAACCGTTTCTTTGAAAAACTGGCAACCCCTGATGTGAATGTTGCCGATCTTATTGGTGACATTGATCCTATTAAAGCTGCAACATTAAAACTCCCCTATTCTGATGAAAGGGTTCTGCATTACGGAATGATCCCGAGAGCCAACCGTTCGATATTTGTACTGAATGAATTACCCGATTTACAGGCAAGGATCCAGGTTTCATTATTTAATATCCTGCAGGAAGGCGACATTCAGATCCGTGGTTTTCAGTTGAGAATGCCTCTTGACATTCAGTTTGTTTTCACCGCAAACCCTGAAGATTACACCAACCGTGGAAGCATCGTCACCCCTCTGAAAGACAGGATCGGGTCACAGATTTTCACGCATTATCCGAAAACCGTTGCATTGGCAAGGCAGATTACAGAACAGGAAGCTCAGATTTCATCAGAAGACAAAGCACAGATACAGATTCCTGACCTGGCAAAAAATCTATTGGAAGAAGTGGCTTTCGCTGCCCGTGACAGTGAATATGTGGATGCTAAAAGTGGCGTGAGTGCACGTTTAACCATCAGTGCAATGGAAAATTTAGTGGCAGCAGCAAAACTTCGTTTGATTGAAACAGACGCCGCCAAAACCACAGTCCGTTTATTGGATTTTATGTCGATTATCCCATCGATTACAGGTAAAATCGAACTGGTTTATGAAGGCGAACAGGAAGGAGCAGATTATGTTGCCAAAATATTAATCGACAAAGCAGTGATGTTACAGTTTGAAAGTATCTTCCCCCGCATTTCCAAACTGGAAAAAGAAGGTATCAAAACACCGTATACCGATTTGATCAAATGGTTTAATAAAAATCATCTTGAACTGAACAATACCGACACTGACGAAGAATTCTACAGTAAGCTCAACAGTATTACCCCTCTGACGGCTGTGATTGATGAAAATGCTTCTGAATTAAATACGGATGACCGGAACTTCTGTAAAGAATTGGTTCTTTGGGCATTGACGATCAGTAAAAAATTAGATAAATCTGAAAACTCCAATGCCTACACTTTTGATTCGGCAGATATCGGACAGTATCTGAGAAATTAGAATCTGATTCATTAAAATAGTAAATCCTCTGAATTTTTTCAGGGGATTTTTTTGTATTTGTTTCGGAATGATCTCGCGATATAAATGAGTAATGAGCAATCAGTAATGGGTAATGGGTAATAGGTAATAGGTAATAGGTAATGGGTAATAAGTAATGGGTAATGGGTAATGGGTAATGAGTAATACTTAAAAGTAAAGCCCCGCTCTGAAAAACAAAACGAGACTTTACAAGTGAAAAACAAGGTTTCTTTAGATCACAGGACCTGCTGCGCCTTTAATATCTTCTTCTAATTTTTTTCTTTCCTTTTCTCTCCGTCTTGCTATTACTGATTTTCCATTAAGAAGTCTTACAATTCTTAAATAAGGAGTCCTTTTCTCCCCGAAATGATGAGTGATCACATACAGCATCACTCCAAATCCTGCGACAATGATATAGCCGAAGATTTTTTTGTTGGAGGCAATTATCGCATTGAGCTGAATGGTTTTCATATTGGCTGCAACCGTCTGCGGGGTAACCGTCATCCCATCCATATAGACTGCCAGATCACCCAGGCTTACAATCTGAAACTGATACTGAAACCAGGAAAACAAAGCCGAAAAAAATCCTACCGCCAAAAACGTTCTCCAGACCAATACCAATCCGATAGCTGCCAGCATATCATTCAGTTCAAGCTTATCAAGCGTATAATACCAAACCGAAATAAAAAGGGAACACATACCATAGCCCTTCAGAAACATCGGCAGATACCAGTTTTCATAATTAAATTCCAACACCATAGAAAAATACATAATCACTGCATAAGCCGTCATCGAAGCAAAGCCGGAAAATATGAACATTTTAAGAGGTCTTTCTTTCTTAAACCAAAATACAGCGATGATACCGGCCAATACAATTCCGGGAACCATCATTACGTTGAGCTTAGCATTTGTCAGTTGGTCATAGCCCAAAACTCCTACTGAAAATATATTCTGTATTGATGTTGTTCCTAAAAACATTCCCAGCCAAAGCAGCATAAACAACCCATTCAATACATTGCTCCTTGTAAAAATCTGAAATGACAGATACGGTCTTTTTAAAGTCAGCTGGCGGATAGCCAGTAACGCAAAACTCACAAACGCTGCAATGCCCGCATTGATGATATTTTTTGATTGAAGCCAGTCCTGCTGCTTTCCAAACGCAAAAACGTAAGCCGAAAACATAAATGTAGACACAAAAAGCAGGATACTCAGCCAGTCAATATAATGGAGCGGCACTCTCAGGGCAAAATATTGGTCGTGCATCAAAACCCAACACAGCATCGCCAACATAAAACACAGAACCGAAGCAAGGATGAAAAACTGCTGATAATTATACAGTATCGAAACTTCAACAGCATAATAGGCTGCGATCTGGTTTAAAACCAATACAAATGTGTAGAACACCCCATAAAAAATTCCACGTCCACCCAACATTGCCATCAATGGAAGGAACAGCTCTATCGTAATCATCATTTTTAAAAACCCGATCACCAGAGAGGTCATAACGATGACCATCGGTTCTAAAGTGGTTGCATTGACATAACTCAACAGGCCTAACATCACCAGAAGAATCACCAGCTTATCACGGACTTTAAATCTCATTTTCATTCTGAGTACGACAGGCATACAAGCCCCCATTCCAATGGTCGTGGCATAATTTGCCCATAAAAAATATTCTGACATGACGCCTGTTCCGCCCACCATAAAACTGATGTTTCCTGTATATACCCCGCCAAGCGGCATGACCACGGTAAGGAGCAAAACCATCATCAGAAGCTGTATCGGTTTCGGAACCCAATTACTGAAAAGACCTTTGTTGTACATATTTTTTTTTAAAGATTAAGAGATGAGAGATTGATAGATAATAGATTGATAGATAATAGATTGATAGATAATTGATAATAGATAGTAGATAGTAGATAATGACTGTTAAAAATCTCTATTTGTAACCCTATCATCTAATCGTCCATTCTCTACCCGTCCATCTTCTATTTGTCTATCATCTATCTGTCTATTATCTAATTGTCTATTATCTAATCGTCTATCCTCTATCTGTCTCCATTCAAAGAAACATTCATATTCATTCCCACACTCAGTTTTGCGACATCTTCTTTTTTGTTGGAATCCGTAAACTCAATTCTGACCGGAATTCTCTGCTGAACTTTAATAAAATTACCTGTGGAATTGTCAGTCGGAACACTGGAATACCTTGAACCGGTTGCTGCGGAAACAGCAGTTACCACTCCTTCAAACTGTTTTCCGCCCAACGCATCTGCAGTCATCATTAATTTTTCACCAATTTTGACATTCGGCATCTGGCTTTCCAGAAAATTGGCAGTTACCCATTTTTGATTGTTAAGAACAATGGTCGCTACCTGCTGTCCGGGCTGAATAAGCTGCCCTTCAGAAATGGTTCTACGTCCCATCACTCCATCATAAGGAGCAGTTATCACCGTATACGAGAGATTGATCTTTGCCATATCGAGTGCCGCTTTCGTCCTTTTAATTTCCGCGTCATTGATTCCAAGTTTACTTTTGACCTCCGTTGTGGAAAGATTCGCAGACTGTTTCTGATTGACTAAAGTTTCATAAGCTGCCTTCTGGGCATCATACTCTGTTTTAGCCTGATCAAACTGCTGTCTGGTGACTGCTTCCGCAGCAAGAAGGTTTTTATATCTTCCTAAATTCTGTTCAGCATTCCAGAGTCTGGCCTTCGCTCCGGCAATATTAGATTCCATCACACTGACGTTATTTGAAACCGTGTTTACTGATGAACTTGTTGCTGAGCGTTGTGCCATTGCATTCTGATAAGCTGCTTCAGCCTGTCCGAGCTGTGTTATGATTTCACGGTCATCCAAAATAGCCAGCGTATCCCCTTTATTTACCTGCTGATGCTCGATAAATTTGATTTCTTTAATATATGCCGATATCCTTGTATTGATCGGGTTAATAAATTCTTCTACCTGCGCCGATTCAGTATAGGTTTTGTCACCAATGTGGAAATACTGACGGATCAGCCAGAATAATCCAAAACCGATAAGCGCAAATACCACCACATTTGAAATGATTGCCCTGATTTTATTCTTTCTGTTTTGTTTCTTTTTTACATCAGCATTTGAAACCACAGGTTTTGCGGCTGGCTGTATTTCCTGAGTATTCTGTTCCTTGTTTTCCATTGTTTTATCTATTTTGAACACGAAGTTCCTGAGTTTTTTATTATTAAATGCTTCTGTTTTTATTTTTTTTAACGCAAAGATTTTATACTACTTTAATTCGTTTAAAAATTGACCAAAACTATTTCCCCGACCCTGAAGGGATTAATTTTAATCAATTTTAAGAGAGTTTTTCCTCCCTTTAGGGTCGGGGTAAAGAAAAATTCTATTAAAATTTACAATTGAAATTACAAAGTCCCTGTAGATTTCAATAAATTATGATATTGATATTACCAAAATTATTTCCCGACCCTAAAGGGAGTAATTTTAATCAATTTTAAGAGAGTTTTTCCTTCCTTTAGGGTTGGGGTAAAGAAAAATTCTATTAAAATTTAAACTTACTGAGTACCTGTAGATTTCAATAAGTTGTAATATTGATATAAGACATTGATTTCTGCATTCGCAAAATCGAGTTCAGATTGAAGTTTCTGATTCTGTGCGTCAATCATTTCTGCCTGAACCGCCAACTGATTAAGATATTTTGCTTCGGTGATTTTATAGTTTTCTTCAGCTAACCTTTTCGCATCATTTAAAATATCAGCCTGCTGAATCGCTTCCTGATATTTTACATAAGAAGCATTCACATTCATATCAATATTCTGCCGGGTAAGAATCAGCGCATCATTTGCCTGCGTCTTCTGTAACTCCCCAAGCTTTATTTTTTCTTTGGTTTTATATAGGTTATCAATGTTATAGCTTAGCGAAATTCCACCCTGCCATCCGCTGGCATACATATCCAGCACAGGATTTCTGTTCGTAATGGGTCTCTGTAAGCTGTATCCTCCAAATCCTGAAAGCGTCGGCATTCTGTCGGTCTTAATGATTTCAATATTTTTATCGGCAACTCCAATGTTGGTCTGTGCAGATTTCAGCTGTGGATTAGTGGTATGTGCCAGATCTAAATAATAGTCCATCCCGATTCCCGACTCTTTATTTTCTAAATTTTCAACCGGAATTATTTCTGTATCTTCAGGTAACCCCAAAGCAATATTCAAATTATAGTTAAGTATCTTTCTGTTATTGACTAAAGTCAGAATTCCCTGATCCAGGTTTTTAATGGCCAGCTCACCTCGGATCACCTCATTTCTCGTCACCATTCCCTGTTTGTAAAAATCATTGATATTTTTTAATCTTTGCTGAGCAAGTTTTTTGTTGTTATCAAAAACAGACTGCTGATTGATTATTTTGTAGACATCAAGATAATTGGAGATCACTAAAAATTTAACATCCTGTTGATTTTTTTCCAGATCCAATTCAGAAAGCTGCTCACGAAGTCCTGCCAATTCTATGGATTTATTGACCAGTCCGCCTTTGAAAATCAACTGGGTAGCCTGTATTCCGTAGGTACTTCCGTAGTGAGGCATCGGTATTGTCGTTGAGTTTGAAAAATCTTTATCAATTGCCGATACATTTCCTAAATAAAATTGAGTTGTGGAAGCAGTTACAGACGGAAGTTTCTGAAGTCTGGTAATATCAGTCTGCTGTCTGGCAATATTAATATTCTTTGCTGAGACTTTTAACTGATAATGATTCTGAACTGCCAGATCAGCAATTTCATTTGCTGTCATCTTTTTTATTTCCTGTGAGAAAAACAGCGCAGGAAAGATCGCTATCATCAGAGATAGTGCTGTTTTTATATTCTTTGTCATTTTACCTTGTTTTACGAAGCAAAGTTACAGAGAAGATAATATCAGACAAATGTTTGATTTCGGGAAAAAGATGTTCAAATGTAAGATTTTACAATTCAAACTGATGACGGTATTCCTTAGGACTGACTTCAAGATGCTTTTTGAAAAAGTGTGAAAATGAGTAAGGATCACTAAATCCAAGAATAGATGAAATCTCCGAAACAGGCTTTTTAGAAGAGTTTAATAATACTTTTGCCTCATTGATTACAATCAAAGCAATAATCTGGCTTGCTGATTTCCCTGTAATGGTTTTGACGACTGATGAAAGATGTCTGGTTGTAATTGACTGCCGTGCAGCATAAAACTCAACCGTTCTGTCATTATGATGATGAGAAGCCAGATCATTGAGAAAAATGAAAACAATCTCCTCCTGTCTTGACATCTGATTCATTGAATTATTATCCTCACTGGAAATAATCCCGGCCATCTGGTAACAGAAAACAGAAAATAAATGCTCAACCATCTCCTTCTTATAGGTCATTTCCGTTGTAGAATCAAGTATATATTTAAGGAAATTGACGCTCTTCCATACCACATCCATATCATCCTGATGAAAGGGAACTCCAATATTCATCTGCTGGCGAAAATAACGATAGGTAATCAGGCGATTGAATTTTAAAGATAATGTTGAAATAAATTCTCTCTTGTAAGAAACCATTCTTGACTGGAAATCATCACTTACCGAGATCATTTCATAGACCGTCTGAGGATCTGTTACCATGAACATATTGGCTGAAAGTTCCAGATCACTGAAATGCTGCCGCAGCTTTATAGATCCGCTCTTAATAAAAATAAAAGCAGGATTATCGGGACGGAAAGGCTTATCGGCAGAGATTCTTTCAAAAATATTATGCTGTGTAAAAATCTCAACCCCGAATTTTTCTAAAGCAGACATAAGACAAATGTAATCAATCTCTATTTCGATTGCAAAAATTTATTATTTTAGTAGACCCAAATTCAAAACAATGAGAAAGATCGATTTGCTTTTCGCAGAATATGCTGAAAGCCACAGAAATTCAACCAACAAACTGATTCACTGGATCTGTGTTCCACTGATCTTCTGGACTATTTTAGGATTTATTTCCTTAATTCCCTCTCCCCATTTTTGTGCGCCTTACTTTGGATGTATCAGTCTTGTTAGTTTGATTGCTGTGATTTTGATTACTTTATTTTATCTCAGACTTTCATTATTAATCGGCTTTATTATGATTTTTGCAATGCTTTTAATGGAGCATTTAGCATACGCTGTCAATATTCATCTTGGAAATAAATCGTGGATGATTTTTCTTGCAGTATTCATTATCACATGGATTTTGCAGTTTGTCGGACATAAGATTGAGGGTAAGAAACCATCATTTTTGAAAGATCTGCAGTTTCTTCTGGTCGGACCGATTTGGTTATTGAGTTTTATTTTAAAGAAGTTGGGGATTAGATATTGATTTCGCTGATTGTTTTCAGGTTGATATATGATAAATCTTATATTTTTTACCACTAAGGGCACAAAGGTTCTTCACAAGGTTCACTATGTCTTGTGTTCTTTGTGAAATATCTTAGTGTTCTTTGTGGTTAAATCTTCACGTTATTTTTTACCACTAAGTGCACAAAGGCTCTTCACAAGGTTCACTATGCTTTGTGTTCTTTGTGAAATATCTTAGTGTCCTTTGTGGTGAAATCTTCACTTTATTTTTACCACTAACGGCACAAAGGCCCTTCACAAGGTTCACTATGCTTTGTGTTCTTTGTGAAATATCTTAGTGTCCTTTGTGGTGAAATCTTCACTTTATTTTTACCACTAACGGCACAAAGGTTCTTCACAAGGTTCACTATGCCTTGCGTTCTTTATGAAATATCTTAGTGCTCATGTGGTTAAAAACACATGATGAAAAACTGCTTACAGTCAATTGATTTAAGTTTTTAACAGGAAATATCAGTCTTCCAAAGCATAAACAGCAAAACTCGCAAGCCAATGATCTCCTCCGTAATTTCCCTGGAAGAGTAATGGTAAACCGTTGGCAAGAAATACATCAGCCGTTTTAAGAAATTCCTTTTTTACAGGATGACCGTTGGGAAGAGATCCGGCAATTCCCTTCATGCACCAGGCTTTGGTAAAAGATAAACCTACCAGATGGACCGTCTGATAATCACTCAAATCACTGACTACAGGAATTTTTTCTATATTCTCTAAACTTCTTTTTTCATAGAATTGATTAAACCAGGTAACAAATTCTTTCTGAGGAAGTACCCTTCTTATTAGATCTGCTATTTCGAGGCTCGGCGAAAAGAAGTCTGAACCGTCCGGCTCAAGGTAGGCAGGGGTTTTTGTGTTATTTAAATAAAAATATTTAGCTTTCTCTGTTAATTGGTTTTCAAAATCTTTATCCTTTGCTGCCCGTGCCCAATCTAATGCAAATACCATTGCAAATGCGGTATTGGGATGTACTCCGGTTCGGTTGGGATAGGTTTGCTTAGGCAGATAGGCTTTCCATGAACCAAGAATTTTGTCTGTCAGCGGTTTTAGGTTTTCATGCCATGCTTTCGCTTTAGGATGATCCCATGTCATTAATTCTTCGTCCAGTTTCAACAGCCATGCCCAGCCATAGGTGCGCTCAAAAGTCGTGGTCAGCTGATACTTCGTGAAATAATCGGCTTCGGTCTGCAGATTTTCTTTTTTGAAAGACTGATCAAGTATATTCTCAATATCCTTCGAAATCTGTAAATTAGGTTTGGTCTTCAGGAGACGGACCAGCATCCAGTGCCCGTGAACAGAACTGTGCCAGTCAAAACAACCGTAGAAACTCGGATGCAGATCTTTCGGGCTTAAAGAAACCTCATCAGCTGTATTGATGATATGGGCTGTTTTGTTAGGATATTCCTGATTGATGCAGTGAAGCGGTTTTTCGGCCAGTCTGACCGCCATTTCGTCTGTCAACTTTGGAGATTGCTGAGCGATAAATAAGAGTGGAAAACATGCAACGGCTAAAATACTTTTTTTCATTCCATAAAAATATTAATTATTAATCAGATGAGAGAATGGTTCATTGATTTATTGCTTATTTTAGTCTCTTGAATATTTATCCTACTTAAAAAAGTTTATTTTAATAAACATTTCATACATTTTAAAAATTCAATTATGAAAAAGATAATCCTGTCTTTATTTTGTTTAATCCTTTTTAATTGTAATAAAGCTGAAAATCAACATGAAATCAAAGCTGATTTAATGAAGGTCATTGAAGAAGACAAATCTTCTGAAGCTTCTATGGATATGGTAACCCCATCTTCTCCAAAAGAAGAGAACAGCGGAAAACCTGTTTCGGCCATTTCAGGTAATTCCGAAACTACAGGTAAATCTGAAAAAACAGGGGTTATTTCAAAAAAGATCATTAAAAACGGAGAACTGAACATTCAGGTTGGTGAAATTAAAAAGGCTCAACAGCAGGTCAATGAAATGATCAGAAAAAATAAGGCCTATATTCAGAGTGAGCAGTTGATGAATACGGATTCGGATGAAAATTTAATTCTGACCATTAGGGTTCCACATCAAAATTTTGACGAATTGATTCATTCCTTCTCTGAAGGAATAGGTTCTGTTTTATCTAAAAATATTTCTTCTGATGATGTTACGGAGGAATATAGTGATGTTTCCATCAAATTAGAAAACAAAAAAATATATCTGGAAAAATACCGAAATATGTTACGTAGTGCAAAAACCACTAAAGATATGTTGGAAATTCAGGAAAATATCCGGGACCTTGAGGATGAAATTGATGTTGCAGAAGGCAGGCTACGCTTTATTGATGACCGGGTAAATTACAGTACTTTAAATTTAACGCTCCATAAAGAAAAAATAAGAAGTTCAGCAACTTCACAGATCGGGTTTGGAAGTCGTTTTGGAGATTCTCTTACCGAGGGCTGGAACAGTTTTGTATCATTCATTTTAGGCGTGATTTCACTTTGGCCTTTTGTACTCCTGATTCCGGTTATCATCATATTCCTGAAAAAATGGAAAGGAAGCCGAAATAAAAAATAAACTGATAAAAACAGAACATCCGAATATTTCAATAATATTCGGATGTTCTGTTGCAATAAAAATTTATTTAAGCATTAAAATGCGCTTTCACCGTTTCTAAAACCTGTTCATCAGACATTTGCTGTGAAGTTTCTAAAGTGATTTTTAAATCTTTGAACTGAGCGGTATCGTGAAGATAATGTTTTAATTCTTCCTGAATTGTTCCCGGGCCGGTAATCAAGACTTCTTCAGAATTGATCAGTAAATGCTCAACTTCTTTAAAGAATTTAATTTTATTTGTTTGTTCTGCATTATTTCCTGCATTTTCACTGGAATTTCCATGCTGAATTACTGCTTTTACAGGGCTGCACAGGAAAAATTTAAAAGCATTTTGGGCATCGTGGTTTTTTACAACTACTGCTTTCTGTGAATCAATCCAAAGACCCGCTAATTTTTTGTCAGACATATTATATTTTTTTAATGTTATGTCTATGTATTCGCAATAATGATGCTAAAGAGTTGTTAATGGCTGTTAAATTATTATTCCGGTAAAAAACACATCAATGGATGAGAATACAATAGTTTTCATAACGGTCTCTCATGGATCAAGCCAACGAAGAATATTTTTAGACAACTAATTAAAAAACTGCTTAACATCATAATCTGCCGCATAAAATCACTAAGCTATTTTCCCAAAACGAACACTGCAGGAATTTTGTGTAATTCAGGTTTTTGCTTTTGCCAGTCTTTGATGCTTAATGTTTTTATAAATTCGTGTTCAGGATCATTGATATTTGCAGCGATACAGAGTTTTGTACCGGGTGACAGAAATTTACAGAGGTCATCGAACAAAGCATTGTTTCGATAAGGTGTTTCCATAAAAATCTGAGTAAAGCCGGTCTTCTGAAGTTCGCTTTCCAATAATTGGATTCTTTTCTTCTTCTCCCCTTTTTCGATGGGAAGATAACCGTTGAATGTAAATTCCTGACCGTTAAATCCGCTGGAAATTAATGCGAGGATAATTGATGATGGGCCTGAAACAGGAATAACCCTGATCTTTTTTTCATGGCACCATTTTACAACAAGGTTCCCGGGATCAGCAATACAGGGAAGGCCTGCCTCTGACAAAAGACCAAAATCCTGACCATTTAACATTCTGTCCTGTGCTTCTTTGATATCAGCAGTCTCAGTATATTTATCTAAAAGGAAAAGCCTGAGATCTGATTGTTTTTTTTCAGGAGCAAAAAATTTGATGACCTTTCTTGCTGTTTTTTCATTCTCAACAAAAAAATAATCGGTTTGCATGATGTATTCTTTAATCACCGGAGAAAAATGAGTGATGGGTGTATTCTCTGAAAGGTAGGCAGGAAGTAAAAAAAGCATGATGATTGAGTATAAATTATATGAATAATATGTGGGTGGCTGTTACTTTAAATTTTATTACTGAGTAATTGCTGTTGAAGCTGACGGGAAATTTGATTACACGCCCTGTCCAGCAGTTCAAAAACATTTTCAAAATCATTCAGCTCCCCCCAATACGGATCAGGAACTTCGGAATGTTGATCTTGACCTGCCTGTTCTAAAAATAAATGAACTTTCTTACGCTGTTCATCATTTTCAGCCATTGAAACGACCTCTTTAAAATTTTTCTGATCCATACAGTAAATGAGATCAAATTTTTCAAAATCCGATTTCCGGATCGGTCTGGATTTTTGCCGGGAAATATCAATGCCGTGATTTGCAGAAGTTTTTATGGCTCTTCTGTCAGGTGCTTCCCCTTCATGCATTGCTATTGTTCCTGCTGAATCCACTAAAAAATCATCTGAAAGTTTAGATTTCAAAATTCCTTCTGCCAGCGGGCTCCTGCAGATATTGCCTAAACAGACCATCAGTATCTTCATGAAATAAAATTTAAGGGTGAAAATTAAGTCTCTGCTGTTTTCAGCTGACAAAATTAAATAAAAAAGTGGAGAACAAAAATATTCTCCACTTTCCCTGTTATCTTTGAGTACAGATTAATGCTTGATTTTCTCTGTAAGCTCTTTAACGTATTTTTTAACCTCTTTATCGATCTTAGAAACATCTTTGATGGTATCGCAGGCATACATTACCGTTGAATGGTCTTTACCGCCCATCTCTTCACCGATTTTGGTAAATGTTGCATTGGTAAATTCTTTTGCAAAATACATGGCTAACTGTCTTGGCAAAGCGATTTCCCTTTTTCTTGTTTTAGATAAAAGCTGTTCTCTTTTGATTCCAAAATATTCGCATACAACATCCTGGATATAAGGAATATTGATGATTTTCTTCTGATTGGCCGCAATCTTATTGATGGTTTCTTTTAATAATTCCAGACTGAGATCAGATTTATAAATCGTAGAATAAGCAATCACTGAATTAATAACACCGATCAGTTCTCTTACGTTGGTTTTTGCTTCTGCTGCAAGGAAGTCTAACATATCTTCTGTCAGAACGATTCCGTCTCGGCTCAGCTTATCAACAATAATTCTTTTACGGGTATCCAGATCGGGAGATTTGATCTCTGCAGAAAGTCCCCATTTGAAACGGGAAACAATCCTGTCCTGAATATCCATAATATCGACAGGCGCTTTATCTGAAGTCAGGATGATCTGCTTTCCATTCTGATGTAAATAATCAAAAATATGGAAGAAACTGTCCTGGGTTGCCGATTTGCCTGAAAGGAACTGAATATCATCGATAATCAGAACATCTACCATTTGGTAAAAATTAGCAAACTCTGTCTGTTTATGTGCTTTCGCAGCAGAAATAAACTGCTGGATAAATTTTTCTGAAGAAAGATAAAGGACTACTTTATCGGGAAACTGGCTTTTTACTTCCAGACCCACTGCCTGTCCGAGGTGAGTTTTTCCCACTCCATAACCTCCATATAAAAATAAAGGGTTAAAAGCAGTCGCACCAGGTCTTTTAGCAATCGATCTCGCTACAGTAGAAGCAAATTTGTTGCTTTCACCTTCCACATAATTATCAAAAGAAAAATCAGCTTTCAGGTTAGAGTCTATATTTACTTTCTTGATTCCCGGAACTACAAACGGATTTACGATATTGGATGAAAAACCCTGTGGCATTGTTTCCTGCATTTTGGGTGTAGGAACGGTTTTACCTTTCATATTCATGGTAACTGGTTTTTCTAAGCCGCTGGGCTTATTTTCCATTACTGAATACCAAAGTTTTACTCCTTTACCGATGTTTTTCTTCAGGGCAGCAGAAAGTAACGATAAATAGTTATCTTCAATATATTCTTTGTAAAAATCACTTGGAACCATCAATGTAAGATTATTGTCAACCAATGAAATTGGCTGTACTTTATCAAACAGTAAATCGAAGGATTTTTCGAGTTTTTTGAGATCAGAATTGTCTTCAGCTGCGTTTAAATTATCTCGCATAAACTGAAGGCACCTCTGCCAAATGATCATTAAATTTTCATCCATTTTTATGCCCTGATTAATTTTAGATTGTTTGTTTTTATTGGGAAGACAAAGGTCACTTATTTTAACTTTAAAAAAAAATATTGCAAGTATTGATTATTAAAAAATATATTTGTATGTATAATTTAAAACTAAGAATGATACACACAACCCACACAATACGAGTACGTTACGCAGAAACAGACCCTATGAAATACGTGTACTACGGCAATTACGCCGCATATTTTGAACTGGGGAGAGTCGAACTTTTCAGAAGCATAGGAATTTCATATGATGAGATCGAAAAGCTTGGAATCTGGCTGCCGGTTTCTGATTACAATATTAAGTATTTAAAACCAGCTTTATACGATCAAAAATTAGAAATTCATACCTATGTTAAAAAAATTCCCGGTGTGCGGATAGAATTTGAATATGAAATTTATAATGAAGAAAAAATAAAAATCACAGAAGCACGCACTACTCTTTTCTTTTTAGATGCTTCTGCCAATAAAGTTATCAGATGTCCTGACTTTTTAATGAAACTTATCGAAGAAAACTGGAAAGAAAATTCACTGTAGAAAAAAATCGACCGTCTGACCGGGAACCTCTATTTTTCAAATTCTTATATTTGATGTCAAATCCTTATTCATGAGTTCTCTTTCTTCTCTGATTGTTTTTTTAATCGTGCTTTTCATACTGATGTATTACAGGTTTGATAAGAGGATCCGTATCTTAGAAAAAAAGATCTCTGACCTATCTGAAAAAGCTCCATCCCCTCTTATAGAAGTGAAGGAAGAATCTAACCGTGAAGCATCTGTACAGATGGCTGGTTATACAACTGACGTTCAGAATCACGATGTTATTTCAGTTGCTCCTGAAGAATCTGATGTACGAAAGGACCGGCTGGCTCCCGTCTATGATTTTATAAAACATAATGCACTGACGATTGTCGGTATTTTCACTTTGGTTTTGGGCATCGGTTATTTTGTGAAATATGCTGTTGACAAAAACTGGATCGGGGAAACTTCACGGGCAGGAATCGGTTTTACAATAGGTTTGCTGATCATCGGAAGCGGGCATTTTTTAAGAAAAAATTATGCTGTTTTTGCATCAATAATTACTGGCGGCGGTGTGGCAGTACTCTATTTTACTACAACCATTGCATTCCGGGAATATCATCTTTTTTCACAGAATACTGCATTTATTGTCACCTGCCTGGTAACAATCCTTTCAACAGCACTGTCTTACTATTACAAAAGCGAAATTTTACTGGTTTTCTCGCTTTTTGGTGGTTTTATGGCACCGCTGATGATCAGTTCAGGGCAGAGTAATTATATTTTCCTTTTCACCTACCTTTCTGTGTTGAATACCGGAATGCTCATCGTAGCGTATCTCAAACATTGGAAAAGCATCGGATGGATTTCTTTCATCTTTACATCAATCTATTTTTTCTTCTGGACTGTAGAAAATCCGTCAGGGGCAGCTATTCCTTTTTACATTGCTGCTTACCTATTATTTTATGCATTTGCACTTCAGAATTATATATGGAAAAAACGTTTGCAGCAACTTGATATATTAATGCTTGTACTGATCAATTCTTCCTGTGTTGCAGGTCTTGTCTACATTTTTAATGAACTTCACTATTTTCCTGCTTCGGTTTTCCCTTTTGCTTTTGCATTCCTCAACAGTATCGGATGGTACAGGGAATATAAAAATAAGAAATTCAGCACCAATTATTCGGTTTTTACCAGCATCACCATTAGTCTGATTACACTTGCTCTGGCGATTGAACTGAAAACGCACCTTATCACCACTGTCTGGGCGATCGAGGCCACCCTGCTGCTTTTCATCTGGAGAAAAACCCGTCATAAGATTTTTAAAAGTTTCTATTACATCTTATTTCCATTGGTTATTTTATCACAGATCGTTACCTGGGCAGGATATTTTGATTCAGATTCACTGACTGTTATTTTTAATCCGGTTTTCATTACCAGCCTCGTGGTAATCACTAGTTGTCTTTTGAATTTATTTTTACTGAAAAATGATGATCAGGAAACAAATCCTGACTCTGATTTTTATGAAAACATTTTTAAAATCCTCTGCTTTGCGGTTATTTATTTTTCAGTTCTGTTTAAAATCATCTATCACATTTCCGGTAAAGGATTTACTTTCACCCTGACGGTAGGTTTCCTTTTCACCCTGTTTTATATCTTCATATTGCTTATTTTGAGTGAGAAACTCCTTATCAGTGAAAAATTTAAGACAGGCCTGATCTATTTTTTCCTGTTATTGATTTTGGTGTATGTTTCATCTTCACAGGTTGTATCGGAAATCGTCAGCAAAAAAACTGATTCTTCTTTTTTTACTGTTTATCTGCTGTACATATTCCCATTAATCTATATGATTATTAAGATTCTTCCAAAATCAGATTTTATCAGAAAGCATTTATCTTATTGGCTGATTGCGGCAGTCGTTATTGCTGCTTTCAGTTTTGAACTGTTGCGTACTTATATATTAATGAATGCTCAAAGTACCGATGATATCTATTCCCTTGAGAATCATTTCAGCGTATTGTATCTTCCGATCATATGGGCCGTTCTGGCATGCCTGTCTATTTATTTTGGTTTGAAAAAAGAAATTCCCGAATTCAACAAAATCGGTTTCAGCTTACTCGGAGTGATGATTTTAAAATTATATGCTTACGACGTCTGGCAGATGGATAATGTGTCGAGAATTATTGCTTTTATTCTATTGGGAATTATCTTATTGCTGAGTTCATTTATGTTTCAGCGTCTGAAAATAATTGTCAGAAATCTTGTAGAAAAGAAAAGTAAAAATGCGGACGAAAGTCTATAAAAATAATTAAGGTCAACATTATCCTGTATTTTACAAATTATCTTAATTTCTGATTAACAATTTGTAAAAAATAAGTATATTTATCACGATTTTAACAACAATAATTAAAAAAATAGTAAAGTACTGAATATCGTTATTGACTTCAGCATATTTTAATTGAACAACAAATATTTATTTTATGAAAAAAGCTCTTTACTCCGTGTTACTATTTGTTTCGGCAACCATATTTGCTCAAAAAAATCCTATGGTAAAATTTGCAGTCTGTAATGATGCGGTGGGCACCGTTGCTATGTTTGATGCAAGAAAAGATGCAGTTCAAAGCGTAAATGTTTTTAAATCCAAATCAAATCTTCCTCAAAACCTGAAAAAATTTGATTATCTGGCAGATAATGGTTTGGCTGAAGTGAAATTCAAAAAAGATTTCGGTACTCTTGACCGTATGCCCCTGTCTGATTTTAATGCTCAGAATGGCCTTCCAAAAGATACTCCTGTTTTTATTGAAGGATATGAGTTTAAAGATACAGATGTTCATATTTTTGCTGATATGATTGCCAACTATAAGATAGAAACTATAAACGGTAAAAAAGCTCTGGTGGTAAACACTGTTACGAAATAATAAATAGAATTAAACTAAAAAACGGATATTCAAATTGAATATCCGTTTTTTTAATATTTATCCGTCCACTTTTTCTTAAGTTCCTCAGAAATTTTCTTTTCGGTAGCATTACTTCCCGGTTCGTAAAACTTAACATCCCTTATTTCTTCCGGTAAAAAATCCTGATTCACAAAATTGCCCTCGTAGGAATGGGCGTACTTATATTCTTTACCGTAATCAAGATCTTTCATCAGTTTTGTCGGGGCATTTCTCAGATGTAAAGGAACAGGCAGATTTCCTGTTTTTTTCACAAAAGCCAAAGCATCATTGATTGCAGTATAGGCAGAATTACTTTTCGGAGATACCGCAAGGTAAATTGCCGTTTCACTCAATAAGATACGGGATTCCGGATTTCCGATGACATTGATGGCCTGAAAACAGTTATTGGCAATCACAAGAGCATTCGGATTGGCAAGACCAATATCTTCTGAGGCAAGAATAAGCATCCGTCTGGCAATGAATTTAATATCTTCCCCACCGGCAATCATCCTTGCCAGCCAATACACTGCCCCATTGGGATCTCCTCCACGCATAGATTTAATAAAAGCTGAAATGATGTCATAGTGTTGCTCTCCATTTTTATCATACAGTGCCATGGTTTCCTGAAGAACTTCCATTACATCATCATTGGAAATGTCCTTTGTATCAGAATTGATAAACTGACTGAGGACCAACTCTACAGAATTGATCAGTTTTCTTCCGTCCCCTCCTGAATATTGAATGAAAGCCTGCTTTTCCCTAATGGTAAAGTCTGTCTTTTCATCTTTATTGAATCTTTCCAAAGCAATATCGATCAGCTCCTCGAGTTTTTCATGGCTCAGTGCCTTTAAAATATAGACCTGGCTTCTTGAAAGCAGTGCAGATACCACTTCAAAGCTTGGGTTTTCTGTTGTGGCACCAATCAGCACCACCCAGCCTTTTTCTACTGCATGTAGCAGAGAATCCTGTTGTGATTTATTGAAACGGTGAATTTCGTCAATAAAGAGAATCGGAGACTTTCCTGAAAAAAGGTTCTGCTTTTTAGCTTCTTCGATGACATCCCGTACATCTTTCACTCCGGAAGAAACGGCAGAAAGCTTAAAAAACTTACGTCCCGATTTTTCTGAAATGATTTCTGCCAGGGTTGTTTTTCCTGTACCGGGAGGTCCCCAGAGGATCAGAGAATTTAATGTATCGTTCCTAAGCATTTTCCGAAGGGTTCCTTTGTTGCCGGTAAGATGCTCCTGTCCCAAAACCTCATCGAGGGTTTTAGGTCTCATTCTTTCCGCTAATGGAGTATTCTGACTCAAAATTGATGATTTGATTTAAATGAAATTTTATGTAAAGTTACAGGATTTTTAAAAATCAGAATTTAGATCACAACCTGTAAAATCTAATCTTGAAAATGCGTTAATCTTCTGATGAACACCTTCCGACCACTCTGAAACTTATAACAAATTTAAACTAATTTTCAATTTTTTAGCCTATTTTTGCATTGTTTTGAAAATTACATTTAATAAAATCATTACATCGCCACTGGTAATTTTAGTCAGATTTTACCAATGGTTCATTTCGCCACTGCTTCCTAAAAACTGTCGGTATGAGCCTACCTGCTCGCACTATATGGTAGAATCACTTCAGGTGCACGGTATTTTTAAAGGATTGTGGCTGGGCGTAAAAAGAATTTCCAAATGTCATCCCTGGGGAGGCAGCGGTTATGATCCGGTACCGCCAAAAAACAATATTTCAGACTAAACGACTTATAAATATAATAAAATGAGTACTTTTTTTTTCAGAATTTACATTTTTGTCTTTGCACTGTTTGCCCAAAGTTTTTTTGCGCAAAATAATTCCGCCGGACTTTCCGAAGGAAATCTTAAAGTAAATTCGACAAAAGTTCCGGTGAAAATCTTTGCTACTACAGAACTTATTGAGCTTGATTCATTTGCTAACGTTAATACAAATCAGAATGTTCTTGTCATTTTTAATAAAGCAAATGTAGAAGTTTCCCATTTCGTTAACAGTTCTTTCATTCTTGGAAAATTTAAAGCTTCAGGCTACCAGTTTTTTGATAAAGATTTTAAGCTGGCTGAAAATATTCAGATAACGGAAGGAAATATTGAAACAGTGAAATATGCTGTTAAATCTTCAGAGAAAATCAAACCTTCTGACAAAGTAGAACTTGAAACTTCATTTAAAATCTGGGATCCTTCAACAGGAATTCACTTGGGACCTGTTACCCTGCACTTTTACAGCCTGATGTTTATTTTTGCATTCGGGATCGGGTATTTCCTGATGACGAAAATGTACTCTATCGATGGAGTTGACACAAAATACGTAGAACCGTTTTTTACATGGACACTAATCGGAACCATCCTGGGAGCGAGGTTGGGACATGTTATTTTTTATCAGCCGGAATTGTTCAAAGAAGATTTCTGGAGCGTTTTCTTACCCATCATTACAAAAAACGGGCTGAAATTTACAGGATTTGCAGGACTGGCAAGTCATGGAGCTACTCTTGCCGTAATTGTCACTACCCTTTATTATTCTTATAAAATTGTGAGAAAAAATCCGCTTTGGGTATTTGACAGATTGGGAATTGTAGTATCTATCGGTGGAGCATTTGTTAGAATGGGTAACTTTTTTAATTCTGAAATCATTGGCAAACCAGTTGATCAAAACTCACCGTTTGCATTGTTTTTCCCACAGCAAAGCAGTGAATACGGTCTTACAGTAACCCGTTATCCAACGCAATTATTCGAAGCTGCGGGATATGTGACTTTATTTGTGATCCTTTGGGTTCTTTACAGGAAAACTGACAAAAAATACCAGCAGGGATGGTTATTTGGTCTGTTTTTTTTCCTTCTTTGGGCAATCAGATTCTCAGTGGAATTTCTGAAAATGCCTCAGGGGGATGAAGTGATTTCTTTTGCAGGATTAAACACCGGACAGATTCTATCCATTCCTTTTATGTTGGCAGGATTGATCATTATGGTTTATTCTAAATACAATAAAATTGCTCCTGAAACAGACAAAACTATTTAATACAAAAAATATAATAAAAATATAAAGTCACAACAACGTTGTGGCTTTTTTATTGAGCGCTAAAAAGACATTTCCAAGTTCGCTGATCACATCAGTGGGAAGCATTGACTCTTTCGAATATTTGATGGCAGCAAGATCTGCCGCTTTTCCATGAAGCCAGACTCCCAGGATGCATGCCTCTTCCGGAGAGTATTTTTGTGCTGACAGCGAGGTGATGATTCCTGTCAGGATATCTCCGCTTCCCCCTTTTGCCAGACCTGAATTTCCTGTGATATTGTAATGCACCTTACCCTCAGGAGTGACGATCTGGGTATGGTGATCTTTCAAAACAATAAAAATCTGCAATTCGACGGCTTTAGTTTTTGCCAGTTCCACTCTTTGAAAAGAATTCTCAGTGGATCCGAAAAGCCTCTCAAACTCTTTAGGGTGTGGCGTAATTACGGAATATTTTGGAATTAAATCCATTGCATCCCTGTTTTCAGCGATAATATTTAAAGCATCAGCATCCAACAGTAAAGGAGTTGAAGCCTGTCTTAAAAATTCCAAAAGTGCCTTTACCGTCAAAGGATGTGTTCCCAGACCGGGACCTATTCCATAAAAAGTATCCTTCTGCACTTCGATGTTTTCAATAAACTTCTTTCCACCGGAAATATACATGGCTTCCGGGCAGTTTGTCTGCAGTATTTCATATCCGCATTCCGGGGCAAGGATAAATGTAAGCCCAGATCCTGTTTTTAATGCTGATTTAGTTGCTAATGATGCTGCCCCTATTTTACCGTAACTTCCCGCCACAATCAGTGATTTTCCATACGTTCCCTTATGGGCAAAATCTTCTCTTGGCTTGAAAATTTTTTCAGCTTCATGATCATCCGTTACATAATAATCTGTAGGATTATTTTCGATAAACTCTCTGCTTAACCCAATATCCAGAACAATTATTTTCCCGGCATATTTTCCCGTTTCCGGATGAAGAAAACTCCGTTTCCAGAACTGAAAACTCAGAGTATAGTCTGCTTTGAAAACAATCTGATCATCTTCTGAAAAAGTATCGGCAGATAATCCGGAAGGAATATCTATAGAAATCCTTACAAGATTCAAAGCATTCAGCATATTGATGATTTCTGCATATATTCCTTCGAGCTTTCTTGACAGTCCGGTTCCAAAAAGTGCATCGATGATGATTGTTTGCTGATCAAACCCGAAGGTATTTATTTCAGTAAAATCAAATATTGAGATTCCTGATAAATCTTTCAGTCTGTTATAATTAGTATCTGCATTTTCGGAAAATTGGTGATGGTTCTGATTACAAAAGACATTTACATCAAAACCTTTGAGATGTAACAGTCTGGCAACAGCAAAGCCATCTCCTCCGTTGTTTCCTTCTCCACAAACTACAGCAAACTTAGTATGATTCTGACAATTCCTGACAATCCAGCCTGCACAGGATGATGCTGCTCTTTCCATCAGTAAAATGGAAGAGACAGGTTCATTCTGTATGGTAAATTCGTCTGCTGATCTTATATCTGCTGCTGTAAAAATTTTCATTCAAACCGATTTTGAATAAATTTAATCATTCTGATCTGGAAAATATGCTGTTTTTACGATAAAAAAATCTTAAAAGTTCAGGAATTATTATTTTTAAGTGATATTTTTGTTATAAACATTTAAAAATATAAATATGGGAATCGTTAAAGAATTTAAAGAATTTGCATTTAAAGGGAATGTGGTTGATCTTGCAGTCGGTGTTATCATCGGTGCTGCTTTCAGTGCCATTGTAAAATCATTCGTAGATGATATTATAACGCCTTTGCTGCTGAATCCGGCTCTGGAAAAAGCAAATGTAAAAAATATAGCAGAACTTTCATGGAGTGGGGTCAAATATGGTAACTTTTTATCATCGGTTATCAGTTTCCTGATCGTAGCTTTCGTTCTGTTTCTGATGATCAAAGGGATCAACAGCCTGAATAAAAAGCCAGAAAAAGTTGAAGTTGTAACGCCTGCGGGACCTACAGAAGATCAAAAACTGCTGACAGAAATCAGGGATTTACTGAAAAGCAAAAACAATCTATAAAAAATAAAAAATCCTCCGCAAATATTTTTACGGAGGATTTTTTATCTATATGAAATCTTAATGAATCTGGAATATACTGGAGATCTGCTCTGCCAGGGAAAGGCCTATCCTATCCTGAGCTTCCAGGGTTGATGCTCCTGTATGCGGGGTCAACGAAATCTTAGCATGATTTAAAATCTCTTTTGAAGGGGTCGGTTCATTGATAAAAACATCCAGACCTGCAAATTTCACTTTTCCGGAATCCAGAGCTTCAATCAGAGCCGTTTCATCAATCACACCGCCTCTTGAGCAGTTTACGATTGCCACACCTTCTTTCATGATTTCAAATTCATCTTTACCGATCATGAATCCGTCTTTCTGAGCAGGAACGTGCAGGGTAATAAAATCAGAATGTTTCAGAACTTCCTGTAAAGGTTCAGTTTCTATATCAACATTGATGTACTGACTGTTGTAAAATGTCACTTTGATGCTTGCTTTACCTATCATATTATCCGCAGCAATCACTCTCATCCCAAGACCCAGAGCTATTTTTGCAACTTCCTGACCAATTCTTCCCATCCCGACAATTCCGATGGTTTTTCCTTTCAGCTCAATCCCTGCAGCATACGCTTTCTTTAGACTTCCAAATTCTGTATCACCAACCAACGGCATTTTCCTGTTGGAATCCTGTAAAAATCTTGCTCCGGAAAACAAGTGGGCAAAAACCAGTTCAGCAACTGATTCTGATGAAGCTGAAGGGGTGTTGATTACATGGATTCCTTTTCCTCTTGCGTAATCTACATCAATATTATCCATTCCTACTCCACCTCTTCCGATAATCTCAATAGACGGACATTGGTCGATCAGTTCCTTTCTTACCTGTGTTGCACTTCTCACCAAAATTGTACGGATCTTATGCTCATTAATGTAATCGATCAAAAACTCCTGAGGAACTTTTTCAGTAATCACCTCAAATCCTTTCACTGTCAATGCATCAATCCCGGATTGATCCAAACCATCGTTTGCTAAAACTTTCATATGTAGATTGTATTAATTTTAATGTGCTGTTTACTTATGTGACCTCAATAGCACTGTCTATATTTAAAAACAAAAGATTTAAAAATCAAAAAATGGAAGCCTGTTTAACTTTATTTATTCAATTTTTAAATCTTCAGTCAGATTTTAATCTTTAAAAACTTCAATGGTTACCTGTTTTTCAACCAAATCCGTAAACTTACCTTTATATCTTGTTGCGCGTACCAGGTGATTGTCAATCCAGTGGTAATTTCCACCTCTCGGTTTTCCGCAAAGAACGCTGTGATATTTAAATCCGTGCTTATCCAGCCAATCTATTGTAACCTGTTTCAGATTTTCTGTTCTTGAAGTAAAGAAGCAGATCTGGTGACCTTCATCATACCATTTGTTTACTGTTTCCAGGGCATCCGGGTAGGGTAAGCAGGTTACCATTCTTTCCGGCTCTTCATTGGGAACATCATCCGTAATTGTTCCGTCGATATCGATTAAATAATTTTTAATTCCATCCTTTAGAATAGGACTGATATGCTCAATATAATCTAGCTCCATCGTTTAAATTTTTAAAGCGCAAAGTTAAACATTTCTAAGTAAAGACTTCCGTTAAACTTGATTTATGTTAAAACTTTAACCATAAAAGCACCTTCAGACACTTAAAAACAATTATTATATTGCATTTTTCATAAAATTGACAGCTTATTTTTACTTAAAAAAAAGCCAATATTTCATAAATATTAAAAAATTCAAACAAATATTTTACAAAATCATCATTTAAACTTAAATTTGTAGGAATGGAAGAATATGTAGTTTTAGTAAATCCCGATGACGCAGTTTTAGGCTTGATGGAAAAACAGCAGGCTCATATCAATGGTTTGCTTCACCGTGCATTTTCTGTTTTCTTATTTAATGATCAGGGAGAAATGCTCTTACAGAAGCGTGCTTCACAGAAATACCATTCCCCTGACCAATGGACAAATGCGGTTTGTTCGCATCCCCGTAAAGAAGAAACCTATCTTGAAGGAGCTCAGAGAAGAATAAAAGAAGAATTGGGAATTGAAACCGAACTTTCAGAAAAATTTAATTTCATTTATAAAGCAGACGTGGGCGGTGGACTTTGGGAACATGAGCTTGACTATGTTTTTACCGGAACTTATAATAACGGTTTTAATTTAAATCAAAATGAAGTAAAAGAAGTTCGCTATATTTCATTAAAAGATCTGGATGATGAAATATCAAAATATCCGGAACGGTTTACGGAATGGTTTAAAATCATTTTGGAAGAATACAAACACAATTTTTAGATGATATCATGAAAAAAATAATATTTATTTCGACTCTTTTTTTCTCTCTGCTCTTATTTTCCCAAAAGTCAGATAAGAAATTTTTTGAAAGTGAAAACTACTCTATTACGATGCCTGACACATGGAAAGCAACCAATGACGAAGGGATTGTCAATATTTTTCCGACCAACCAGATCGGTGCAGTAACCATTTCAGAATATCATGACCTGGAACTTCCCAAATCAGAAACAAAAAAATTCATTCTTGCCCTGCACAATTCTACAGATGATGAGAAAAACGTGAAAAGCGGAAGCAGCAAAAAGGGTTACACAGAATATTTTTACGAATATTTTGATGATAATGAAAACCTGTTCTGGATTACCAAAGTATTTCAGAAAAATAAAGAATTGTATATTGTAAGCATCAACTGTCAGAAAAAATACTGGAATGGAAATTACATGAAAGTTTTTAATGAAACTTTTGACAGTTTTAAAATCAAAAAATAAAATATCAGAACCGCCTCATTCGATACTGTGATGCGAATGGATATGAACAATAAAAATTATAAATCTACCTATGAAAAAAACAGCCTTGTATGACAAACACGTTTCTTTGGGAGCGAAAATAGTCCCTTTTGCAGGATTTGATATGCCTGTACAATATTCCGGAGTAACTGAAGAACATTTTGCAGTAAGAGAAAAAGCAGGATTGTTTGATGTATCTCACATGGGACAGTTTTTTATCGAAGGAGCAGGTTCAAAAGAACTTCTTCAGTACGTTACAACCAATAACCTTGATGCACTGGTGAACGGAAAGGCCCAGTATTCATGTCTTCCGAATGAAAATGGAGGAATCGTAGATGACCTTATTGTTTACAAAATGGAAGATGACAAATATTTTGTGGTAGTCAACGCTTCCAATATTGAAAAAGACTGGAATCATATTTCAAAATACAATACTTTCGGAGCAAAGATGACGAATGCATCAGATGAAATGTCTCTTTTGGCAGTTCAGGGACCGAAAGCAGCTGAAATCCTTCAGAAACTGACAGAAACGGATCTTTCAGAAATTCCTTACTACAATTTTACAGTAGGAAGTGTGGCAGGAGTAGAGGATGTGATCATTTCAAATACCGGTTATACGGGAAGCGGTGGTTTTGAAATTTATTTTAAAAATGAAAATGCTGAACAGCTTTGGGATGAGATCATAAAAGCAGGAGAAAATGAAGGAATTATCCCATGTGGATTAGCCGCCAGAGATACTTTGAGATTGGAAAAAGGATTTTGTCTTTATGGTATGGACATCGATGATACAACATCTCCGATTGAAGCCGGATTAGGCTGGATCACAAAATTTGATAAGGATTTTGTATCTAAAGAAATTTTTGCAAAACAGAAAGAAGAAGGAATCACCAAAAAACTCGTTGGGTTCGAATTACAGGATAAAGGAGTTCCAAGACATGATTACGATGTGGTTGATGCGGAAGGAAATATAATTGGAAAAGTAACTTCAGGAACGCAGTCGCCAATGAAAAAAATAGGTTTGGGAATAGCTTATGTGAATAAGCCTCATTTTAAATTGGATTCTGAAATCTTTATCAGGGTAAGAAATAAAGATATTCCTGCAAAAGTCGTTAAGATGCCTTTTGTGTAAAATCAGACTGTAAAAATCAAACCGGAATTATAAGCTTATGCTATGCCGTTTCTGATTTAAAGACATAAAAAACCACAGACTGTTCTGTGGTTTTTACTTTTTTTGACAAATAAGAGTTTTAATTATTTCCGTTGAAATGTGCTCTTAGATTTTCAATGTTTTTCTTATCGTTTCCGATGAAAATCTCCGTATCAGTAAGGAAAACCGGGCGCTTCAAAAAGGTGTAATGATCTAATAACAGTTCTTTGAAATCATCTTCTCCCATTGTTTTCAAATCAAGCTCTCTCAATTTTATCTGAGTCGATTTTTTACTGAATAAATCCTCGTAAGAATTCGTGATTTTATGCATTGCTTCCACTTCTTCCTGTGTGATAGGCTCCTTTTTTATTTCGCGCATCTCCCAGTCTCTCAGATCAAATTTTGCTAAAATTTTTCTGCATGTGTCACAACTATTAAGATAAAATACTTTCTTCATCTATATATATATTAATTATTTTTTAAATTTTACGTTCCGAATTGTATATTATTACAAGATACCACTTTAATATGGGAAAAGGACTATTTAATTTCACTTTGTGATATTTAATGAATATCTTTATTAAAATTTTAAAAAATATGGATAACAAACCAGTTACTTTTCAGTTTATTTCAGAACCTTCGGACGTAAATTACGGTGGAAATGTGCATGGTGGAAGTGTTATGAAATGGATTGATCAGGCTGGATATGCATGCGCCACCACCTGGAGCGGAAATTATTCGGTTACGGTATATGTAGGAGGCATCCGTTTCTACGAGCCCATCAAAATCGGTGAAATTGTGAAAGTCGAAGCACAGGTAATCTATACCGGTTCATCCAGTATGCATATTTCTATCAATGTATTCTCACGAAATCTCAAACAACCTGTTTTTGACAAGAAAACACACTGCATTATCGTTTTTGTGGCTGTTGATGAAAACGGGAAAAAACTTCCTGTTCCGAAATGGATTCCTGAGACCAATGAAGATAAGCAAGAGGAAATGTATGCGAAACGACTGATGGAATTGAGAACGCAGATCGAAGATGAGATGAAACCTTTTCTTTAAAATAATGAATAGAGCAGATTTTTTGAAACTTTCATCTGCAGGTTTTCTGGGATTATAATCTTGTGGAAGTTCAAATTCAATGAAAAAAAACCACCGGTTAGCTATCCAGCTGTACACGATCAGAGAAGCCATTTCTAAAAATCCGGAGATCGCTTTGGAAAAAATAGCTGCATTAGGCTTTACAGATCTGGAAATTTACGGATACGACGGAACCTTCTTTGGTAAAAACAGAAACGAGTTTCAATCGATCCTCAGCAATACCGGTTTAAAGGTAATCAGTTCCCATCATCAGACAGGAGTGATAAGAAATGAAGCAGGAAACCTTCTTAATAACTGGGAAAAGTGTATCAATGATTTAAAATTTATCGGATCTGAATATCTGGTCTGTTCTTATCTGGTTCCGGAAGAAAGGACTCCTGAAAATTACAGGAAACTTCCTGACCTGCTTAACAGATCAGCTGAAATTACGAAACAGTCAGGTCTTCAGTTTGCCTATCATAATCATGATTTTGAATTTGAAAAACTGAATGATAAAACGGTTATTTATGATTTTATTTTAGAAAAAACATCAACCGATCTTGTTAAAATGGAACTGGATCTTTATTGGATTGTAAAGGCAGGTTTTGACCCTCTGTATTATTTCCAAAAGTATCCCGGAAGATTTCCTTTATGGCATGTGAAGGATATGCAAAAAGAAACCGGAACATTTACTGAAGTAGGATTTGGAATGATTGATTTTAAAAGAATATTTGCAGCAGCTGAGAAAGCTGGCTTAGAATATTGGTTTTTAGAACAGGATTCAAGTGATAAGGACATTTTTGAAAGCATTCTGCTGAGCAAAAAATATATCACAGGTCACCCATTTTTCTTTAATAAATAAAGATATAAAACTGTACAATAAAAAAGGCTTCTATATATACAGAAGCCTTTCTTTTTTGATATTTTAGTACTGATCGTTGCATCTGATAACCTGAAGGCATCCAATATACTGCCCGCAGTATTTTGGTCCGCTTAATGTTCCGTCACAATTGCAACCGCATAAAGATAAATCAGGAGTTCCTCCGTTTCCGGAACCTCCTACGATGTCTTTCAGTTCTGAACTTTTCAGTTTCTTAGCATTTTTTAAAATTTCATTTAACATAATAATTTGGTTTTAATTTTAGTTATCAAATTTAACAATAAAAATGAAAGTTCCAAATAATAATTCAACTTATTATGATAATTATTCATTACCGTATTGGATTATGTTTACTCAGTATATGGATATATAAAAAAGAACCTTTCAAATAAATTTGAAAGGTTCTTCTGTAATATCAATTTTAAAGCGTATTACCTGGCGATATTTACGGCTCTTGTTTCTCTGATTACGGTAACTCTTACCTGTCCGGGATAAGTTAACTCATTCTGAATTTTCTCTGAAATATCATAAGAAAGCTGTGAAGCTATTTCGTCATTCACTTTTCCGCTTTCAACCATTACTCTCAATTCTCTACCCGCCTGGATTGCATAGGCACTCGATACTCCTTCAAAGCTCAATGCGGCTGCTTCAAGATCTTTCAGTCTCTGGATATAAGATTCCAGCACCTGGCGTCTTGCTCCGGGTCTTGCCCCTGAAATTGCATCTGCAACCTGAATAATCGGAGATAATAGAGAGGTCATTTCCACTTCGTCATGGTGAGCTCCGATCGCATTGATCACTTCAGGATTTTCACCATATTTCTCTGCCCACTGCATTCCTAATAAAGCGTGCGGAAGTTCAGACTCCTGTTCAGGAACTTTACCGATATCATGTAAAAGACCGGCTCTTTTAGCCATTTTCACATTCAGACCTAATTCTGCAGCCATGGTTGCGGCAATGTTTGCCACTTCTCTTGAGTGCTGTAAAAGGTTCTGCCCGTAAGAAGAACGGTATTTCATTCTACCTACGATTTTCACCAATTCAGGATGTAAACCGTGGATTCCGAGATCAATAATGGTTCTTTTACCTACCTCTATGATCTCCTCTTCTATCATTTTTCTTGTTTTCTCAACGACTTCTTCAATTCTTGCAGGGTGAATTCTACCGTCTGTTACCAGTCTGTGAAGGGACAGTCTTGCAATTTCTCTTCTTACAGGATCGAAACATGAAAGAAGGATTGCTTCCGGAGTATCATCAACGATGATTTCCACTCCTGTCATTGCTTCTAGGGCACGGATATTCCTTCCTTCTCTACCGATGATTCTTCCTTTAACCTCATCAGATTCAATATTGAAAACGGACACTGAATTTTCAATAGCCTGCTCCGTTCCGATTCTCTGAATTGTCTGAATAACGATTTTTCGGGCTTCACTTTTAGCATTCAGCTGAGCTTCTTCCATGATGCTCTGAACATGTGCCTGCGCTCTTGTTTTGGCTTCTGCTCTCATCGTCTCCACCAATTCTGATTTAGCCTCTTCAGCGGTATAATTTGAAATTTTCTCGAGCATCTCTACTTTTCTGGATACAGCAGAGTCAAGTTCCTGCTGTTTCTTTTCCAGGACTTCAGTTTTCTTTGCATAATCAGCAATCTGTCTGTCTAAGTCTTTTTCAAGCTTACCTGCTTTGCTGAGTTCGTCATTTAGTTTGTTTTCTTTGTCTTTAACCCTTTTCTCTCCTTCCTGCATTTTCCTTTCACGGGTCTGAATATCTGCATCATGCTGGGATTTCAGTTCAAGAAATTTTTCTTTAGCCTGTAGATTTTTTTCTTTTTTTATCGATTCGGCCTGTACATTAGCTTTCTCTATAAGGTTTTCGGCATTTTTGGCTGCATCGTCTATAATAAATTTGCCTTTGGCATTCAGGGAGCTTTTAGAAAATAACATTCCTAAAACAGCACCTGCTACTAAACAAATAATGCCGACTATAATGGCTGTTGTCATATATATATTGAGTTTTAATTGTCTAAATTTAAAAATAAAAAAAGCCTACAATAATCCAGTGATTTAGAGTAAACTCCTGATCTCCACGATTTGATCTGATTTCTTCTCTCTGTAATCTGCGTAATGCAGCACGCCATTGAAAAGACTTTCGAACATTAATTGTTTAGTGTTGAGTTTACCTTAATGTGTTAGAATTACTGTAGGCAGGTTTTTTTGGAAAAAATTATTTTCCGGTCTCATTCAGCGTCTGATTAATTTTCACTAATCTTTCGTTGGTTGAATGTATATTTTTTTCGTAGTTAAGAGATACCACTTCTGCATTGGTTCCCAGTTTAAGGGCACACATTGCCAAAGCATCCTGTTTATCTCTTACATCAAAATTCTGTTCAAAATCCTTAATCATGTTTTCAATCTGCTTTCCCACTTTCCGCAGAGTTTCTTCCTCTGCTGCGGGTACATTCAGCGGATATACTCTTCCTGCAATGTTGATGGTTATTCTCCTTACCTCCATTATAGTCCACTGTTTTGAAGCTGCGCAATACAAAAGTCCACTTCTTTCACCAATCTGTTGATATGGTTTTTCATGAGCCTGTTGTGTTCAGGATTCCCTGATATTGCTGAATACAATTTTATATTTTTCTGTTCTTCTGCTAATACCTGATTTTTTTTTCTCTCTTCATCATATTTCTTCTTCAGGTCTTCATGCTCCCGACTCAATTCTGATAATTTTTCAGAAAGATTTTGGTGGCTCTTATGAAGATTCAAAATCTTTTTTTCCAGTTCTGAAAAATTGTTTTCTAATTCTTGAAGCATTTCAGGTTTCTAATTATTCTAACTAAAAGCAAAAATATGAAAATAAAAACACTCACAAAAATAAAAGTCTCTATATTTTGACTAAAAACATAAAGGAGATGCAATGGCATCTCCTTTATGTTTCAATTTTATGTAATACTACTCAAATTTCAGAACAAACATGATAGCTCTTGTCTGTAAAGTAGATACTGCTGCTGACCAATATGGCGGCGTTGTTGCATTATCGGCAACCATTTCGTTATTCATGAAAAACGTACCTCTCACGGCAGGAGTCAGTTTAAATTTATTGAAGTAAAACTGAATTCCCATTTCTGCCGACCACGCAAAGTTGTGTGTTGTCGATCTGAAAACCTGCTGTTGATTATCATCCTCTGAATCAGAATTAGACTGTAAATTTACAATATAGTTTACCCCGGCAGCAATATAGGGTCTTGAGTTGTACCATCTTTCCCCATGAAGCTCAAGCAATACAGGAACATCTACCAAAGTTGACTTTATTTCTCTAACCTTGTCTTTTTCTGTCAAAAAAATAGGAGTGAACGGAGGATTTGTTAAAGTTCCATTCTGATAAATATCATTTCCCTGAGTATTGAATATTAACTGTCGCTGAGCAAACTGTAAACCTGGCTCTACCCTTACATCCAGATAATCATTCAGTCTGAATTTTGCAATCAGACCTGCTCCGAAACTGGTGCTTGATTTTGAACTGACAAGGTTCTGATTTGCATTCATACCGTATCTTGGATTAAGGACGATTCGGTAGTCCAGAATATTGCCATTCAGATAAAAACCCCAACTGAATTTTTGCTGGTCAAAATCTTCCAGCTTATCCATCCTGTTACGAGTTCTAAATTGAGCGTCTGCAAAAGTTGCAATACTAACTGAGGCTAAAACCAGAGCTTTTAATAGAAATTTATTCATAGGTTATTTTGTTGCTTTATAAATTGTGGCGATACCTAAACTTAATTTTTTATATTCTACTTTTTTAAATCCTGTGTCTAAAAGTATTTGTCTCATTTTTTCTCCGTAAGGAAAAGCATTAACAGAATCCGGCAGATACGTGTAAGCCCTGTTATCCTTAGAAACGAGTCTTCCGATTGCCGGTAATATATTTTTGAAATAAAACATATAAAACGGGCCTAGAAAACCTTCCACTTTAGAAAACTCAAGAATATATAAACTTTTATTTTCCTTCAACACCCTTCTCAGTTCTGACAACCCTTTGGTAAGGTTTTCAAAATTCCTCACTCCAAATGCAACGGAAACAGCATCATATCTATTGTCCTCGAAAGGTAAATTTTCTGCATCCCCTTTCTGCATAGAAATTTTGCCGTCTAATTTAAGTTTTTTTATTTTAATAATTCCAACATTTAACATTTGCTGCGATAAATCCAGCCCTACCACTTTTGCATCGGTTCCCTTTTCTACTGCAATGGCAAGATCTCCGGTTCCTGTTGCCACATCCAAAACTTCCTGAGGAGCATCTTCCTTCATCATGCGAACCAGTTTATTTCTCCACAAAACATCTATTTTCATGGAAAGCACATGATTGAGCAAATCATACTTCGGTGCTATATTGTCGAACATATCCTCTACCTGGCTTTTTTTTGCAGCCTCAGAGTTGTATGGCGTTACTTTGTTGATATCGTTTGTCAAAACTTGTAATATTCTTTATAATAATTAAGGTAATCCTGTTTTCTGAAGATCTTGGAGCGTGATTCTACTTTGTCAATATTCTTTATCAGCTGATCGTATTCTTCATTTACATTGTAATAAAAATCTTCTGTATACAGCTTATTAAAGTGTCTGGCCCCTCCAAAATACGGTTTTCCATCAATGATGGTTTTATCCAACGCCAAAAGTAATGAATCTTTTTTAAGATTGTACCCATAATATTGATCATTAACATAATAATCCTTATGAGCAATGTTGATCAATCCTCTTACTTTATTTACCTCAAATGCAGAATCATAAAGTAATTTCTTATTTTGATTAAAAACTTTTATGGAGTTTCTTCCCTTATTGAGATCAACTTTGACAAACTGACCTCCTGAGATT
The DNA here is from genome assembly GCA_963526305.1 of uncultured Chryseobacterium sp. GTDB lineage: Bacteria > Bacteroidota > Bacteroidia > Flavobacteriales > Weeksellaceae > Chryseobacterium. Next base: position 138,121 of record CAURNW010000010.1, read on the forward strand.
ACTCCTTCGGAACCATTATTAATCTTATAATAATAAGTATCAGGAGTAGGATTATCAACCAGATAATAATTTTTTTTGGCTAAGAAAAAGAAATACACTCCGAAAGCAAGTATAAATACTGCTGAGGCGATAAGTAATCCTTTTAAAGACGGATTGTTTTTCATAGATTGTTAAACACAATTTTTGCAAATTTAATAATATTTTTAATTCTTTCTTATTAATATTAATTATTAACTTTGCATCTTTATAAAATCATTTAAACGAATGCCGAATACGATCATTATTGGTTCCGGATCTTATATTCCTGACAGAGTTATTGGTAGAGATTATTTTCTAAATTCTGAATTCTATACCGATGAAGGCGAAAAAATTGACAAGCCGACAGATGAAATCATCTCAAAATTTGTAGAAATTACAGAAATTGAAAACAGAAGATATATCGATGACAACACTTCCAACTCAAAAATCGGTTATGAAGCTTCTAAAATTGCTCTTGAGGATGCAAAAGTAGATGGCGAAAACCTTGATTACATTATTTATGCAAGTAATTTTGGCGAAGTGGGAACCAATGGTGCTGCGAACTTTATGCCTAATATGGCGGGCAGAGTAAAAAATCATCTTGGCATTAAAAACAGAAAATGTATCACTTATGATATGATTTTCGGCTGTCCGGGCTGGGTTGAAGCTATGATCCTGGCAGACAATCTTATTAAAGCGGGGGTAGCAAAAACTATTCTTGTCGTAGGATCAGAAACACTAAGCCGCGTTACCGATCCTTATGACAGAAATAAAATGATTTTCGCTGACGGTGCTGGTGCAGTTGTTGTAAAAGCAACAGATGAGGAAAATGTAGGAATTATTTCTCATAACACCATCTGTGACAACGGCCCTGAACTTGAATATTTAAGAAACGGAATATCTATCAACAAAGATTTTGACGATCAGAAGATCTACATCAGGATGATGGGAAGAAAAATCTACGAATATGCACTTAAAAACGTTCCAGTAGCGATCAAAGAAACTATTGACGACGCAGGATTATCTATAGAAAACATCGACAAAATCCTGATCCATCAGGCGAATGCAAAAATGGATTATGCCATGATCGACAGACTTCATAAACTGTATAACGTCAAAGAGTATGATCATGCAATTTCTCCAATGACCATTCAGCAGTTTGGAAACTCTTCCGTTGCAACGATTCCTACGATGTTTGATTTAATTATTAAAGGAAAAATGGAGGGTCAATCGTTTAAAGAAAAAGGGAACATTGTGATGACTTCGGTAGGTGCCGGAATGAATATCAATGCGATCGTTTATAAATTTCCTTAAAACTTACATTAATTTAAAAAATATAAAAAGCACAAAGGGGATTTCTTTTGTGCTTTTTTAAAAATCAGTTATGCAGAGAAATTTTTTAATTATTGCAGCCATCTTCCTGCTTTTGGAAGTATATATTTACCAGGCAATCAGAACGCTTACAGATAATTCATGGATCAAGGCAGGCTACTGCATATTATCTATTGCTGTTTACGGGTTTTTCGCATACGAGGTTTCCCACTTTCAGAAGTCAGACAGAAGCACATTGAGGGCACAGATCATGATTTCTTTATTTCTGGTTCTTATTTTACCTAAAATCTTCATTGTATTATTTTTGTTGATCGACGATATTTTCAGGACAGGAGGATACTTAATTGGTCTGACAAGACCTTCGGAAAATTTCTTCCCGGAAAGAAGAAAATTTTTAAGCATCATGGGACTTGGATTAGGAGGAGTACTATCAGCCCTGTTCATTGACGGGATTACTTTTGGCAAATACAGACATAAAGTAAGAAGAGTCAGAGTAACGATTAAAAATCTGCCTCAAAGTTTTAAGGGATACAAAATCATACAGATTTCAGACGTTCACAGCGGAAGCTTTTCTGATCCTGGCAAACTGGAACATGCAATTGATTTAATTAATGAGCAAAATCCTGATCTCGTGTTATTTACAGGAGATATGGTAAACAATGTCTCTGAAGAATTCAAACCTTTCATTCCTCTTTTCTCTAAAATCAAAGCCAAAGACGGCAAATTTGCAGTCTTAGGAAATCACGATTACGGTGATTATGTTACCTGGGATTCTCCTGAAGCAAAAAAAATCAATCTTGACAATCTGATTGAATATGAAAGACAGGCAGGGTTTGAAATGTTAAGAAATGAAAACCGTTTTATTGACAGGAATGGTGAAAAGCTCTACATACTGGGTGTTGAAAACTGGGGACTTAAACCTTTCCCACAATTCGGCAAAATCGACATGGCGCTTGAAAACGTTCCGCAAAACGCCGCAAAGATCCTAATGAGCCACGACCCTACCCATTTCGATTATGTGGTTAAAAAACATCCTGCAGACATTCACTTAACCCTTTCAGGTCACACCCATGGAATGCAGTTTGGACTGGATCTGAAAAACATCAAATGGTCACCTGTACAATACAAATATCCAAAATGGGCAGATTTATATGAAAGTGAAGGCAAAATGCTTTATGTCAACAGAGGTTTCGGAGTTTTGGGATATCCGGGAAGAGTGGGTGTACTGCCTGAAATAACACTTTTTGAGTTGTCCTGATCCGGAATATTCAACAGATAAATTCAGGATTGAGAATGCCCAAAAAACAGTTTCAATCCTGAATTTTTGTTATTAAAATATATAATCCTTCATTCTGGACGTTGCCATCTCTTTTTCATTAATCCACATGAGAAAGGCCTCCAACTTGTCTTCCATTTTTTTACCTGCATTGTATCTTCGGTAAAACGGAACTTTAAACTGATATTTTTTCACATCGGTGAACTGCCATAAATCGAGATATATCAGTACAAAATCGTCATTTTTAAGGGTTTCAAAAACCATATTCTTATAGTACTTCATAGGTAAAACCTGAAATATAAAATCATTATATGGCAGTTGGCTGTAGGGAGAAATACTTTCGGGAACAATGCTGATCCCATCTTCTTCAATGATTTCACAATCTCTCTTAAGACGTTTAAAAGGGAAAAGAATATCCGAATGGTCAATATTTGAAATATAAGTGAATCCCATCAGCTTCAGCTGAGATCCGGAGAATCGGACTTCTTTCTGACGAATTCCCTTTACCTGTTTTTCCAGAAAGTCTTCTGTACTTTTTTTTACTTCTTCCAGTTTTTCTACCGAAGTGTTTTGATTGTAGAAAGCAATTTCATGCCCTTGGGCAGAAATTGCTTTCAGTAAATTTTTAAGTTTTTCGACAAGAGAAATTTCAACGAAAAAGCTTGCTTTGACATCATGAATTTCTAATATTCTCAGAACAGCTCTGGTGTTTGATTCTGTGATCGCCAACCTCTCATCACGAGAAATCTGAATTCCTTTTTTAGTTTCAGATTCAATTATTACCAAATTAAAAGTCAGCAGTATCATTTAAACCAAATTTTATTTAAAAATATTAAAATACTATAAATCAGATGTTAATACGAAAATTACTTAAAGTAAAACTTCATTATAGATTATTTTCCCAGTTTTATCTTTAGATTTTTAATCATATCTGTTGACATTTCAGAAATTCCAAAATCATAGGAAAGTTCCCAGTCTTTTTTTGCGACTGAATCATCAATTGAAGAAGGCCACGAATCTGCAATCGCCTGTCTGAAATCAGGTTTATAATCAATCTCAAATTCAGGAATTTCTTTTTTGATTTCGGCTGCCAATTCTTTTGGAGTAAAAGACATTCCTCCAAGATTATAGGACGAACGAACGGTTAAACTTTCTTTTGGAGCCGCCATCAATTTCAATGTTGCATTGATAGCATCATCCATATATAACATTGGCATGGCTGTATCTTCAGATATGAAACTTGTGTATTTCCCCTCTTCCACTGCCTCATAAAAAATCTCAACGGCGTAATCAGTAGTTCCTCCTCCGGCTGGAGTTTTCCATGAAATCAATCCCGGATACCGAATACTTCTTACATCAACTCCATACTTGTCAAAATAATATTCACACCATTTTTCACCTGCCATTTTTGAAATTCCATATACGGTAGTCGGATTTAAAACAACATCCTGCGCAACATCATTTTTTGGAATTCCCTTACCAAAGACAGCAATAGAACTTGGCCAAAAAATCTTCTGCAATAAACCTTCTTTCGCCATTTCGCAAAAATGAAGAAGTGGCTCAAGATTCAGTTTCCATGCGAATACAGGCTGTTTTTCAGATGTTCCTGATAAAAGTGATGCGAGATGATAAACCGTCGTAATTTCGTAATCTTTAATCACCTGCTTCACCAACTGTGTATTGGTTACGTCCATTCTTTCATAATGGCCGGCAGAAGTAATCCCTTTTTGATATCTGTCCAGCCCTGAAGCAACTACATTTTCCGCTCCGTGCATTTCTACAAGTCTGTTGGTAAGCTCGGTTCCGATTTGACCTAAAGCTCCCGTAATCAATATTTTTTCCGTGAAAGACTCCATTTTTTTATGTATTATTTTTATTAGATGAGTAAAAGCAAAAATAAAGATTTTGCCCTCTATAAGAAAACAAAATTGTAAATTAGGATATAATTTTTATCATGAAGAAAGTTTTATTCATCTTATTGATCTCATCCGGTACACTGCCAGCGCAGTTTACAGAGATCAACATCGTAAAAGAAGTTACTGTTAAGAACAGAGGCGTAGTCGTTTCTGCACATCCATTGGCAAGTGAAGCCGGAGCAAAAATGATGAGAATGGGTGGGAATACGTATGACGCAATTATAGCCACTCAATACGCCTTGGCCGTAGTGTATCCGCAGGCAGGAAATATCGGAGGAGGCGGATTTTTAGTCGGAGTCAAAAATAACGGCGAAAAATTCACGTTGGACTACCGAGAAACCGCCCCTAAAAATGCTTCCAGAGATATGTATCTGGATAAAAAAGGAAAAGCAAACACGGATCTTTCTCAAAACGGAAGATTAGCAGTGGGAATCCCCGGAAGTGTTGCCGGATTTTTTGCTACGTTAAAACATGGTAAGCTGCCGATGGAAAAACTGATTCAGCCGGCTATCGAAATGGCTGAAAAAGGGTTTGCAATTACAGAACAGGAAGCAGCTTTATTAAATTCCAATCAGGAGAATTTTAAGAAACACAATCCGTTACCGATCGTTTTTGTAAAGAGTCATCCCTGGAAAGCAGGCGACCTTCTTGTTCAGAAAGAACTGGCTGAAACCTTAAAATTGATTCAAAAATCCGGTTTAAAAGGTTTCTATGAAGGGAAAACCGCACAACTTATGATTGCCGAAATGAAAAAAGGCAACGGAATCATCACATCTGAAGACCTGAAAAATTATAAGGTGGCAGAAAGAAAAGCCCTGGAATTTGATTACAGAGGAAATCAGGTGGTATCAATGCCCTTACCATCAAGTGGGGGAATCCTGTTGGCTCAAATGCTGAAAATGGCCTCTTTTGAAAATTTAGGAAAATATCAGCAAAACTCTACCGAAGCCGTTCAGATTATGGCAGAGGCTGAAAGAAGAGCATTCGCAGACCGTGCAGAATATATGGGAGATCCTGATTTTATTAATGATAAAACCACTTATCTGATTTCAGAGGAATACTTAAAAAACAGATGGAAAAATTTCAGTTTCAGCAAGGCAACACCAAGTGATGATGTCGGAAAAATCATTAACCAACCTAAAGAATCAACAGAAACCACACACATTTCAGTAATTGACAAGGAAGGCAATGCAGCTTCGGTAACGACAACGCTCAACGGCTACTATGGAAGTAAAGTACTTGTTTCCGGCGCAGGCTTTTTCCTGAATAATGAAATGGATGATTTCTCAGTAAAACCCGGAGTTCCGAATATGTTTGGAGCAGTGGGTGGAGAAGCCAATTCGATCCAGCCCAATAAAAGAATGCTGTCTTCGATGACTCCTACTATTGTGATGAAAAACGGAAAGCCTTATATGGTTGTCGGAACTCCCGGAGGAACCACCATTCCGACCTCTGTTTATCAGTCGGTCGTCAATGTGGTTGATTTCAAACTGAACGCCAATATTTCTGTCAATGCTCCGAAATTTCATCATCAGTGGCTTCCTGAAATTATCACTTTTGAAAAAAACTTTCCGGAATCTACGATCAGAGATTTGGAAAAATTAGGTTATAAGGCAGAAAGAGACAAACGTTTGGGTAAGACAGAAATGATCTTAATCGATGATTCAGGAAATATTCATGCTGTAGCAGACGGGCGCGGGGATGATTCTGTGGCAGTGGAATAACTTTGGGGTGTAAAAAATGCTCTTACCTTGAGGTAATATTCTTCTTTATCAGCTACGGAAACAGCACATAATCAATCAGTTTAGGCGAAGTCACAGGCTTCGTCTAATTTTTTTTAACAAAACTGACCTATTAAAGCATATTTTCTTATTTTTCTGCATTATTAAATATATTTTAATTTGAACATGAATATGAAAAAAATTTATCAGCAACTTTACTTCCAGGTTATTATTGCCATCATTGCCGGAATTGCTTTAGGAAACTTTTATCCTGAGCTGGGTGAAAAAATGAAACCATTAGGTGACGGCTTTATTAAACTCGTGAAAATGATCATTGCTCCTGTTATTTTCATTACACTGACATTAGGAATTGCTCACATGACTGATCTCAAAAAGGTCGGCAGAATTGCCATAAAAGCAATGATCTACTTTTTTACATTTTCCACTCTGGCATTAATCATCGGATTAATTGTCGGAAATTTACTTCATCCGGGCTCCGGACTTAATATTGATCCTGCAAGCCTTTCGGGAGATGTATCACAATATCAGCAAAAGGCACATGATACAACGTTAACAGGATTCATGATGAATATCATCCCTGAAACATTATTCAGTCCACTGGTAGGTGATAATATCCTTCAGGTACTTTTAGTAGCAATCCTGATGGGTGTTGCCTTGGTTCTTACAAAAGAAAAAAGTCAGAGAATTACTGACTTCTTACAGGACATGGCCACTCCCATTTTCAAGATTGTCCACATGCTGATGAAGCTTGCTCCCATAGGGGCATTCGGAGCGATGGCATTTACGATAGGAAAATACGGTTTGGCATCTGTTTTAAATTTAATTTTTTTAGTTGGAACCTTTTATATTACTTCGATCTTATTCGTTGTGCTGGTATTGGGTTCAGTGGCATGGTATAATGGTTTTAATATATTTAAACTTATGTATTACCTGAAAGAAGAACTGCTGTTGGTACTGGGAACAAGCTCTTCAGAATCGGCACTTCCTGGAATTATGGACAAACTCGAAAAAGCAGGCTGTTCAAAAGCAATTGTAGGACTTGTTGTTCCTACAGGATATTCCTTCAATCTTGATGGTACAAACATCTACATGACCCTGGCATCTTTATTTATTGCTCAGGCACTGGATATCGACCTTTCACTGGACAAGCAACTGATGCTGCTTTTGGTAGCAATGTTAAGTTCAAAAGGTGCAGCCGGAGTTACCGGTGCAGGATTTGTTACTTTAGCAGCTACTTTAGCAGTAGTTCCTGAGATTCCAATCGCAGGAATGACTCTAATTTTAGGGATTGATAAATTTATGAGTGAATGCCGTGCACTGACGAATGTGGTAGGAAACTCCGTAGCCACGGTAGTGGTTGCCAACTGGGAAAAGCAACTTGACAGGAAACAACTACAGTATTGCCTCGATCATCCTAATAAAATAGAGGAAAAAATAGAGGTCTGAATCTAACTGTAAATCATAAAAAAAGTTAATTTTTATTAAAAAAAAGGTTTTTCCAAACGTATGATTGAAAACATAAGGTTTTTACATTTTGTTTTCATAGATTTGTAGAACATTATCATTGAATAATGGTAATTTTTTTTTCATCATTTGTGTTTTTAAGCCTTCTTAATTGAAGGCTTTTTTGTGCCCGCTGAAAAATTCATTTTTCCGGTAAATACACAGAACTAAAAGCACGTCAAAAACTTAGGTTCTCAAATAGATCTGCCTATTTAAGATCTCAAACATGCTTACGCAGTACCTGAGACAAACAAGAAAATGAATTGCAAAATTCTTCTGAAAGGAGTTGAACTGATTAATGATCTGCTAAATCAAAATAGTAAGACTGGAAGGCTGAACTTTTATATGGACAGGTGATTTTATTTTATTGAACTCACCGTCGAGATGCCAGTTTTTGGTATTGACTTTAAATTCGATTTCCGAGACAGGAAGATACGTAATATAGTCATCCTCTTTCAGTTTCTTAGTAAACATTCTGAAGGCAAAAAGTGGAGAGTAGGTCAACGGAAATTTTTTAACCAAAACCATATCAACCAATCCGTCACTTTTACTCGCCATCGGAGCGATATAGGCATTATTACCAAACTGACGGGTGTTTGCTATGTTGACCATCAGATATTTACCATTGTATGACTGATATTTTTCGTCTGTAAATTTCAGTTTGATCGGTTTATAATTAAAAAATGTTTTAAGCGAAACTTTGATATAGTTTTTAAAGCCCCGGTCTGTTTTTTCAAATTCCTTGACCACTTTACCGTCAAATCCGGTTCCTGAAACATTAATAGAAAGCCTATCATTGACCGTGAAAGTATCAATTTTCCTGGATTTTTTTTGTTTCAGTTTTTCTAATAGCTCATCTAAATTTTTACTGAACTGGGTTTCATTGGAAAAACCGTTTCCAGATCCTGCAGGAAAAATAGCTAAAATTTTATCTGTGTTAATAAGGTTTTTAGCCACCGTCGAAATAGTACCGTCACCTCCTATGGCAACAAAAATATCTGTATCTGAGAAATGCTCATGCATAAATTCTTCAGTACCGGGAATTGATTCTGAAATATAATACAGAGGGTTTTCAATTTTCCTTTTCAGCTCATTGAGAAATGGGTGATAATTCTTTTTCGCTGAAAAAGGATTGATGATAAAAGCTACTTTTTCCATTGACACAAAAGTAAAAAATGCTTCCTTATCCGGAAGCATTAATATTAATTAATTTTCATTCTATCTTTAAACTGGGGTATAAGGGTTCCTTTCAGTTCCTCCCACGGAACAGGAATAACAATATCTCCTGCTGCATACGCTGCGATTTCGTAAGGACTGTAATGGAAATAAAGATTTTTTTCATCAAAATAAAAATTTTCGTTAGCAGGTATTGTTTCCAGTAACAGCATATCTGAATTTTTCACCGCTCCCTGAGAATCAGTAGTTCCGCTTGGCATCGTATCTATGTTTTTGAGCAGAAGAGCTTCTAATCTCCCCTTAGGCATGGTTGTGATATCTTTCAGTTCCAGTTTTCTGTTCGTTTTTAAATCAAAAACACGCTCCGCAAAACCATAGTTCCCATGAGCTCCCCCCTCATAAGATGAATATAAATATTCTATCTGAAGAAAATCGTTGTAATGAGATTTCAGTTTCATAAACGAACCCGAATCCCAGGTCTGCTGACGTTCTATATCTGCAATCCAGTCGTTATCTTTATTTTTCACAGAAGCAAAATATTCATTTTTATCTATTTCAATATAATCCTGAAGCCCTTGTTTTGAATAATCTGTAATCCCTTTCCTGTCAAAATAGATACTGTCCAGCAGTGCCTTATCTTTTATTGATTGAAAGACCAGCATTTTAGATTCATATTTCAGGGTAAGCAAATTATTAACTTTTGATGAGTCGCTTAGTTTCACAGAATCGATGGTAAATTGGGCAGGTTCCACTTTTTCTGTCTGACCGACCATATTCTTAGAATCTTTTTTATTACATGATGAAACGGCGAAAAAAATAGACAGCATTAGGTAAAAGGTCGTCTTTTTCATATTTTATTATTTGGGTGATCAATACAAAAACCATTCAAAAGATGAATGGTTTTTAAATATTTCAATTAATATTCGGAATTTATTTTTTAATCAGACTCATGACCTGATTTTCTGAATCCGAAATTACTTTCCAAATCTGCTTGAATGCAGGATAATATTCTTTAGGATAATCTGCGCTTGCAATCTTATATGATGAAACGGTGACAATTTTATTACCTTTCTTTTCTACAACGTAAGAATAACTAATTTCTTTATCGTCTGTGACGATCTTTTTACTTTTGGGAAGATCAACCACATCATAACCTTCCGGAATTTCAATTTCTACCGTTTTTGTTGTACTGATCGGAGAAATAAAATCAATCATATACTTTCTCTCTTCCTGCTGATCAAAATCACTGGAATTCTGATGTAAAAATAATAATGGATTGATGATTTTTTTCTTTCCAATATTATCAATCATATTGTTAGACGTAAATTTCATTGTCGACTCAAAATTACCATCTTCTAAAACTTTTGGCTGGACCTCTGAGAAATCAACTGAAAAATTTTCTTTGTATTGCTTTTTATAGTTATCGGGATTTTCGTCATAACTTTCCTTTGCATTCAGAGCCAACAGTCCATGATCTCTATCCTCATATATTCCTGTTACCATACCGTCATCATCAATTTTGGCCTTCATAGTTTTATAAACATGACTCATTCTTATATTATTCAGGGAAATAACTTCAGCCTTTTCATCTTTTAAAATAAGTCCGTTACTATTCCAGACTCTGCCAGGAAGTATCCCTTCTTTTGACTGTTTGGATGTTGCATCATAGAGATAAGTGTTTTTATCAATTTGTACAGCGGCAATTACATAATTGAAATTTCCTATATTAGGAAATGAAAGATTTACCAAACCGTTTCTCACTGTTGAGATCAAAATAGGATATGCTTTCAGTCCTTCGCTCCTCATTGCATTAATCAGCATCAGATTAAGATCACCCGTATTTCCTGTTTTTGTCTTGGCGAACTCTTTAATACCATTTTCTGTATAAAACCCATTCATCTGGTTCCATGTAAATGTATTTTTAACAAAATCAAAAATAGCGTTTGCTTTTTTTAATTGATCATTTTCTTGAGAAATCGTTTTTGGAAGCAGATCTTTGGGCAGTTTATTTTTCTTATATTGCATTCCAAAATTCTCATGATCCCAAAGTGTTTTCCTAATATCTTCCCATGTAGATGTGAAATTCTTTAATGTATTATTAACAAATATAGAGTGAAGTTCTGCTCTTAATTTCGTTCTGTAGTTATCATTATTTTTTACAAATTTTTCAGTTTTAAATCCTTTTACGTTTTCATAAGCAAATCTATATGTCTTAGAATCTGAGCCGTACAAAAATTCATTTCCTACATTTCTGTATTTTGGAATCAGATTACCCGTAAAATCTACATGATAAGACATATTTGAAGGTGAATCCAGGACATATTCTGTGTATAGAGAAGGAGTATTTAATTCAATATATATCAAAGGTATCTCATAGATAAAAGGTGAAAAAACTTCGTATTGATATTCAATCACAGATCCATTTTTAATATTAGGAAATGCAAATTTATTTATGGTTACGTATTTATTTTCTTTCGATTTAAATTTTGAGCTTTTATCAATTTTAGTTTCTTCAATCTTATCATTTTCAAGATTATAAACATATGCTTTTATAGAATTCAAGCTTTCTTTGCTTCCTGAACTACTTTCCTCTAACGGAATTTCAAGATTTAACCAGTCTTCAGATTTATCTTTATCATAAATTTTCACCCGGTATGCATACTTTTTAACTAGCTGTGCGGTGTAAGGATCTACACGGTAATGTACAGAACGGTAAAGAATTTCTGTCGGAGCCTTTTCGTCAATTCCTGATTTTGATTTTTTTAAATCTTCAACAGTCAGTTTTGGCATTTTCAGAAACTCGTGTTTTTGTGCGAGAAGCGTTATATTTGCAGCGTATACACAAACAATAAAAATAAGTTTTTTCATCTTATGATTTTTTAGATATTAAAATTTTTGAATTATCAGCACTCATCATTTTTTTTCTGAAACTCACGTAATCGTTATATTTTTCCTTTGAATAAATTCCTTTCTTAATATTAACATGTCTTTTTACAATGATTTTATCCTCTTTTTTCTCAAAAGAAAGAAGATAAGTTCCGAAATCTGATGTGAGCAGTCCATTCTGAGGCATCTCTTCAACAATGTAATTCAAAGGAATCTGATATATAATCTCGTAATCATCTTCATAAGAGAATCTGTTTTCAAAAGGAAGCTGACGATTTTCATCAGTATGGTAGTAACCTGTTGAACTTATAGGAACCGCTCTGAAAATAAAACTGTCACCCATTACTTTTGAGTAATTCGAAGCTTTGAAGTTTAAATCAAAATTTATTGATGCCAAATCTTTATTATTAACAAAATTGTTCATCTCAATATTTTCAAAATTAAGGCTTGAAAACTTAGATTTTAATGCTTCATTTTTATCTTTTTGAGAAAGTGAAACATAAGATAAATTAAAATCATACTGATTTCCGGTATAAGAAAACGTTCCTTCCCCAGAAATAGTTTTGTCCGGATTGATTTTAATGTTTAAAATCTGTTTTTCTTTACTTTGCTGGGAAGTATAGGAAGGAGTTTCCATGATATCGATTCCTGTGGATTTTACAGCTAAAACATTTCTGTCCGTGGTGCTGTAATTCAAATGGTTATAAGCAATATCCTGTGACGTATTTTCCAGCCAGATATTTCCTTTTTCTGTCGGAATGACCAGGATCGCATGATTACCTCCCATTTTAGGAAAATCAACATCAAAACTTACCGGTGAAGAATTGGAATTAATGATTGCATAGTAAGACGGAATTCCTGCTTCATCCAAAAGCGTTTTCATATAATTAGTAAGCCCTTTACAATCGCCATATCCCTTTTTCTGAACTTCATCCGGCATCATAGGCTGCCATCCCCCGATCCCTAAAGCCACAAAAATGTATCTGGTTTTACTCTGCATATACTGATAGATTTTTTTCACTTTTTCTTCGGTACTCCCTGACAGATTAAGCGCAGCAATCTCTGATTTGATTTGCGGTGTAGATACGGATACGGGTGTAAGGAGATTGTTGTAGTACCAAAGTCCGAAATCTTTCCAGGAAGTAATATTTCCCTTTTTTCCTACGAGATTAAACTGATCCAGTGAAAAACTTACTTTTGGCAATATTTTCTGCGGATTGGGAACGAGTTCAATATTGTCAATTGCCGGAACATTCTGATACGTGTATATCTTATCAGTTCCATTATCGGTAATTTCGGCAGCAGCATACTTATAGGGGGATTCATAAATTTTTGACCGTAAATTTATCCCGGATCTATTTATAATCTTAAAACTGCTTTTTTCTAAAGATATATTGTACGCATTAAAAGGTGTGAAATCAGGAATAAAAATGGTATTCTGATCTTTCTGATCATAGCTGAATTCTACAGTATAAGGAAATGAGGAAGGGGTATATGGCAGGACCATTACCCTGCTGTTTGAGTAAAATGTTCCCTGAGAGTTAGCCGCCATATCATTAAAATCACTTTTAGAGTAACTTTTCAGCTTTGCTCCTTTCTCATCAAAGACCGTAACCTTTATATTTGAGATCACATCTCCTTTTTCATAAAATATTTTAGGAATCGAATAGCTGACTGCATCCTTATTTAAAACAGTAACTGCGGAGAAATTTATGTAGACAATCTCGTCAATCTTATTGATTTCTACTACAGTATTTTCATTTCGGATAACTACGCTGGCATTTTTCTTTAAATTTTCGCTGATTTCAGAAACCGGATAGCTTTGTGCGTAATATATAGATGCCAGGGAAAAAGCACCTACACATAAAATTTTCATCATATTTTAATTTTGCCCAAAAATATAAAAAAAATCCTAACAAAATGTTAAAACAATATTATGAACATAGGATTTAAGAATTTTTAATCAAAAAAAAGACTCCATCAGAATGGAGTCTCTAAAATATTGTTTACAACAAGGTATTATACATCAATTTTAGCATATTTTGCGTTCTTTTCGATAAATTCTCTTCTTGGCGGAACCTCATCTCCCATCAACATTGAGAAGACACTGTCTGCTTCAACAGCGTTATCAATCGTTACCTGTTTCAGAATTCTGTGGTCAGGATTTAATGTTGTTTCCCAAAGCTGTTCAGGATTCATTTCCCCAAGACCTTTATAACGCTGAACTTCCACCCCTTTTCCATCAGGAGCCATTTCCAAAGTAAATTCTTCACGCTCTTTTTCGTTGTAGGCATATACTTTTTTATTCCCTTTCTTTAATAAATATAAAGGCGGCTGAGCAATATAGATATATCCGTTCTCAATAAGTTCTTTCATAAATCTGAAGAAGAATGTAAGAATCAAAGTTGAAATGTGCGAACCATCAATATCGGCATCGGTCATGATTACAACTTTATGATACCGTAATTTCGCCATATTCAGAGCCTTGCTGTCTTCTTCTGTTCCTACTGAAACTCCAAGAGCGGTATAGATATTTTTGATCTCTTCATTATCATATACTTTATGAAGCATTGATTTCTCAACATTCAGAATCTTACCTCTCAATGGAAGAATTGCCTGGAAATGCCTGTCTCTACCCTGCTTTGCGGTTCCACCTGCCGAATCTCCCTCGACTAAGAACAGTTCAGACTCTGCAGGATCCTTTGAAGAACAGTCAGATAATTTTCCCGGTAACCCGGAACCTCCCATAGGAGATTTTCTCTGCACCATTTCACGGGCTTTTTTCGCAGCCTGTCTCGCTTTGGCAGCTAAAACAACTTTCTGTACGATGATTTTGGCTTCGTTTGGATTTTCTTCCAGGAAGTTGCTCAACATTTCACCTACAATTTTATCAACTGCACCTGAAACCTCAGAGTTCCCTAATTTGGTTTTGGTCTGTCCTTCGAACTGAGGTTCCATTACTTTTACAGAAATCACTGCTGTAAGGCCTTCACGGAAGTCATCTCCTGTAATTTCCACTTTTTCTTTCGCAGGAATGCCTAAATCGTCAGCATATTTCTTCAATGTTCTTGTCAAAGCACGTCTGAAACCTGCTAAGTGAGTTCCTCCCTCATGTGTATTAATATTGTTGACATAAGAGTGAAGGTTTTCGCTGAATGAGGTGTTATAGCGCATGGCAACTTCTACCGGAATATCATCTCTCTCACCCTCCATGAAAATGACGTTTTCCATAATCGCTTCACGGTTTCCGTCGATATATTCTACAAATTCCTTTAAGCCTCCGTCAGAATGAAAAATTTCAAATGCAAATGTACCGTCGTCATTAGGCTCTCTTTCGTCAACTAAGGTAATGGTAATTCCCCTGTTCAGGAAAGCTAGCTCACGGAGTCTTGCAGCAAGCGTATCATAATTATAAACCAATTCCTGGAAAATAGTTCCATCAGGCTGAAAGAAAACTTCAGTTCCTCTTTCGTCAGTAGTCCCTATTTCGGCAACATCTGCCAAGGCTTTTCCTTCAGAATATTTCTGCTGGTATAATTTACCGTCACGGCTTACTGTTGCAATCAGCAGGGTTGAAAGTGCATTCACACAGGAAACCCCTACACCGTGCAGACCACCGGATACTTTATAGGAATCTTTATCAAATTTTCCACCCGCTCCGATTTTGGTCATTACAACCTCTAGAGCTGATTTTTGTTCTTTTTCGTGAAAATCTACAGGAATCCCTCTACCATTATCTTTTACAGAAATACTTTCTCCTTTGTGAATGGTCACTAATATGGTATCACAGTGTCCTGCCAGAGCTTCGTCAATCGAGTTATCCACTACCTCATAAACCAAATGATGAAGACCTCTTACTCCTACATCTCCAATGTACATAGATGGTCTTAGACGAACGTGCTCCATGCCTTCTAATGCCTGGATGCTACTAGCTGTATATTGTTTTTGACTCATATAAATTGAATAAAATTTGCTTAATGCAAAGACCCACAAATATCGTGATTTTTTTCGACTTATGAAAGTTAATTCCTTCTAAAAAACAGGAGAATCTATCAATAAAAACAGGAAATTTAATTTTATAAAAACAATAAAGTTACGAAGCGTAGATCAAATAATTACAATGTTTTAAATCATATAATGTTACCCTAATTTTATACGTAACTTTCAGCTGGAAAAATTGATATTATGGATGATTTCATCGCTGCACGTGCTCAAATGGCGCTTTCTCTCGGTTTTCACATTATTTTCGCCTGCGTAGGAATGGTTATGCCATTTTTGATGGCATTTGCTCATTGGAAGTACCTTAAGACCGGTAATGAAATCTACAAAGGTCTTACAAAAGCATGGAGCAAAGGAGTAGCTATACTTTTTGCTACCGGAGCTGTTTCCGGAACGATGCTTTCATTCGAACTGGGATTACTCTGGCCCGGATTTATGAAACATGCCGGACCTATTTTCGGAATGCCGTTCTCATTAGAAGGAACTGCATTTTTTATTGAAGCGATTGCTATAGGATTTTTTCTGTACGGCTGGGATAAATTTAATAAATGGTTTCACTGGTTCTGCGGTTTCCTGGTAGGATTAAGCGGATTAGCATCTGGAATTCTGGTTGTTGCAGCCAATGCATGGATGAATTCTCCAGCCGGTTTTGATTATATTAATGGAGAATATGTCAATATAGACCCTATCAAAGCAATGTTTAACGACGCATGGTTTCCACAGGCATTACACATGACAGTGGCTGCTTTCTGTGCCACGGGTTTTGCTGTTGCCGGTGTACATGCATTCTTAATTATGAAAGGGAAAAATGTCGAGTTTCACACAAAAGCATTCAGAATTGCTGCTGCTTTTGCCATGATCGGTGCATTTGGAGCACCTTTAAGCGGTGATGTTGCTGCAAAATCTGTTGCTGAGAGACAGCCGATCAAATTAGCAGCTATGGAAGCCCATTTTGAAACTGAAAAGGGTGCAGCATTCGTTATTGGTGGAATTCCTGATGAAGAAAAAGGAGAAATCAGGTATGCTTTAAAAATTCCAAAAGTGTTAAGTTTTCTTGCAACTAATGATTTTAATGCAGAAATAAAAGGTCTGAATGATTTTCCAAAAGATGAATGGCCGCCCGTTGCAGTTGTACATTACGCTTTTCAGATTATGATATTCTTTGGAGTGATCATGATTTCCATTGGAAGTTTTTATCTATACGCTTTCTTCTTCAAAAAAGACTGGTTGAATAAAAATTGGTTATTAAAAACATTTCTTTTTGCAACACCTTTTGGCTACATCGCACTGGAAGCAGGATGGACGGTTACCGAGGTCGGAAGACAGCCCTGGATCATTTACGGAATCATGAAAACCGTTGATGCCGTAACACCGATGCCTGGAATACAGTACTCATTTTACTTTTTCACCGCCATCTTTATTTCATTATCATTAATTATTGTCTTTTTGCTGAGGAGACAGATTCAGATGGTACCGAAACTTTATGACCCAACAGATGTGCAGTTTAACAGTAATTCTAAAAACAAAAAATCATGATCTACGTAGTAATTGGTTTTCTATGGCTTTCAGTCTGTCTCTATGTCATTCTGGGTGGCGCAGATTTCGGAGCGGGAATAGTAGAATTAATGACCAAAAAGAAAAACAGAAAATACACCGAGAAAATAATGTATGAATCGATTGCTCCTGTATGGGAGGCCAATCACATGTGGCTGATTATCGCTATTGTAATCCTCTTTGTCGGATTCCCTGAAATTTATACGACCATGTCTACCTATCTTCATATCCCGTTGGTCATGATGCTTGTTGGAATTATCGCCAGGGGAACCGCTTTTACTTTCAGGCATTATGATGCAGTAGAAGACAGATGGCAGATTATTTATACCCAGATTTTCTATTACGCCAGCCTTTTAACTCCTTTTTTCTTAGGTTTAATTGCCGCTGCGACCGTTTCCCAGTCGATCAATCCTGATGCAGATAACTTTTTAGATTTGTATGTTTTCAGCTGGCTCAACTGGTTTGGTATTGCTGTAGGACTGTTTACGGTATCACTGTGTGCCTATCTGGCATCTGTTTTTTCCTTGCGGGAAATCAGTGACCGTCTAGAACTCACGTTAATGATCAAAAAGACACAGCAAACAATGGTTTTTGTAGTGATTTCGGGATTATTGGTATTCATAACCGCTTATTTTTCGGGAATTCCTTTGATAAAATGGGTATTTTCAAAACCATTGGGCGTGATGTCTATAACTTTTGCAACCGTTTCTTTAGGTCTGATTTTAAGAGCACTGCATAACAGAAAATTACTTCCGGTAAGAGCATTGGCAGGATTTCAGATCATTATGATTTTGGTTGCTGCAACCTATCAGCACAATCCGGATATTATTTTGTTGGGTAACGGACAGCATCTCTCTTTACTGAAGCATATTGCAGCTCCCAAAACGATTTCAGCATTGGGCTGGGCATTGATTTTAGGATCATTATTTATTTTACCTTTTTTATTTTATCTCATGTTTTCATTTTCAAAGGCATCAAAGAAATGATCAGAATATTTCATTAACAAGCAAAATTGATTTAAGGAATTCAAAATGCATAAGAGACAGTTCAATCGAAATAACAATTTTAAGTTGTAATTATTTTTTAATTAAAACCAATTCTACACGTCTGTTTTTAGTGCGGTCTTCTTCTGTAACCTCCGGAAAGATGACCGGATTGAGATGACCTCTTCCCTCTGCTCGGACGCGTTGTGAATCAATTCCCATTTTAACCAAAAACTCTTTTATAGAATCAGCTCTGGTAAAAGAAAGATTGAATGTTCCAAAATCCTGATCTTCACCGTCAAAATTCTCATAATCACAACAAATATGACCTTGGAGTTCAACCTCTAATGTTGGATTGTCTTTTAAAATTTTTAAAAGCTGATCTATTTTCGGTTTTGCTTTGGGAAGCCAGACGTGACGGCCGCCAATAAAATTGACATCAGGAAGTGAAAATGTGTCTTTCACTTTCATAGTCTCTATTTTTGTATCAAAAAAACTGGGATATTGTTTTCTGGAAATCTTTTCGCCAACAGCCAAAGTTTTCTCAATAAAAATATCTACACGACGGTTTCTTGCCTGTAAAATTTCTGTACTGTTGTCGTTGATCTGTTTCGAAATCCCTAAACCCACCGAGCTTGAAAGTGTACAGTTTATACCGATCCGTTTCTTTAAATATTCGGTAACTGTTTTAGCTCGCCGGTCAGAAAGTATTTTGTTTGAATCTGCGTTTCCAAGTGGATTGGCATTACCGAAAACTCTGAAAGTGAGATGAGATTTTAATTGAGCTAAACTGTCGAGTTTCTTCTGTGACTCTCTGTCTAAATCGAAAGAATTGTTTTTGAAATAAATAGATGTAATTGTTTGTGCTTCGATTTTAAAACAAAACAGAAGGATAAAAAAAGGCACAAAATATTTCATCTCCAATTGGTTTTATTAAAAACGGAAATTTACCGTTTTATTGTTTACACAAGCAAATAAAAAAATCTTACTGTATAGATGACATCATAATTCCCTCACATTAAAATGAAAAAAAGCAGACTTTTTAGTCTGCTTAGATTATTTGTATGTTTTTTTTAAAGTGATCCTAAACCAACTTCATTAAAACACTGTCATCAATTTTTTCAACCTTCACCAGGTTATTCTTAGTTAAAGTTTTAGATGCTTTATCCCATTTTTTACCTGACAACTGGCTTCTTTCTTTCACTTCAGTCAGAGAAAACACCTCTTCACGAGAATTTAAAATCTCCAGAATCACTTTTTCATCTTCTCCCAATTCTACCTGAGGAACCGTTTTTTCCGGCTTCATTTGTGGGAAGAACAATACTTCCTGAATAGATGCATTGTCAGTCAAGAACATAATTAATCTGTCCATCCCAATCCCCATACCTGAAGTTGGCGGCATTCCGTATTCCAAAGCTCTCAGGAAGTCCTCATCAATAAACTGTCCTGCCTCATCATCGCCTTTCTCGGCTAATTTCAGCTGATCTTCAAAACGTTCTCTCTGATCAATCGGGTCATTTAATTCTGAATATGCATTTGCAATTTCTTTACCGCAAACCATCAATTCAAAACGCTCAGTAAGACCTTCCTGACTTCTGTGTTTTTTGGTTAAAGGTGACATTTCTACCGGGTAATCTGTAATGAAAGTCGGCTGAATAAAGTTTCCTTCACATTTTTCACCAAAAATTTCATCGATTAATTTTCCTTTCCCCATGGTTTCATTCACCTCGATTCCGATCGATTTAGCAAAATCAAACAGTTCCTGCTCTGATTTTCCGGTAATGTCAAAACCTGTATATTTTTGAATTGCTTCCGTCATTGAAACTCTTGCATAAGGTGCTTTGAAATCAATTTCCTGATCACCAAACTTAGCTTTAGTAGTTCCATTCACAGCGACTGCACAGTGTTCTATCATTTTTTCCGTGAAATCCATCATCCAATAATAGTCTTTATAGGCAACATAGATCTCCATTACTGTAAATTCCGGATTGTGCGTTCTGTCCATCCCTTCATTTCTGAAGTTTTTAGAGAATTCATACACGCCGTCAAAACCGCCAACGATCAGTCTTTTCAGGTACAATTCATTAGCAATTCTCATGTATAAAGGAATATCTAAAGCATTGTGGTGTGTAATAAACGGCCTTGCCGCAGCTCCACCTGGAATCGCCTGTAAAACCGGAGTTTCAACTTCAATATAACCGGCATCATTGAAAAACTGACGCATTGCGGTGTACATTTTTGTTCTCTTCACAAAAGTTTCCTTCACATGAGGATTCACAATTAAATCTACATAACGCTGTCTGTATCTTAATTCAGCATCATTAAAAGCATCATACACCACCCCATTCTCATCAGTTTTTGCCTGTGGAAGCGGTCTTAAAGTTTTCGTTAAAAGCGTGAATTTTTTTACCAAAACAGTCTTTTCACCAACCTGAGTCGTGAACAATTCTCCTTCGATCCCGATGATATCTCCGATATCTAAAAGGTGTTTGTAAACATCGTTGTATAAAGTTTTGTCTTCTCCCGTACATATTTCGTCACGGTTGAAATACACCTGAATTCTGCCTGTCGAATCCTGCAATTCAGCAAAAGAAGCCTTCCCCTGGATACGGCGGGACATCAATCTGCCCGCAATCTTTACCTGTTTACTTTCAGAAAAATTCTGTTTTATAGATTCTGTAGTATCTGTAACCGTATATTCTTCTGCCGGGAATGCGTTGATTCCCATTTCAACAAGCTTAGTCAGCTTTTCTCTTCTAATGATTTCCTGTTCTGATAATTGCATTATAATTCAATTTTTTCGAATTGCAAAAATAGTGAATTTTAAGGGTTTATGAAACTTGAATTTATTTAAATTGCAAAGTCATTTTTTTATCAGGGCTGAAATTATTTTTTTAAAAGTTGGCTAATCAAAATCTCTTATTTTTTAAGGCGAAATTTAGCGTTTGAAATGAAAAATACTGAAAGGTTGAAGTGATCAGTAAATCATATCCCATTTATTTAGAATTAAATGACCAGACCAGAATCCTGCTCAC
This sequence comes from uncultured Chryseobacterium sp., assembly GCA_963526305.1. Classification (GTDB taxonomy): domain Bacteria; phylum Bacteroidota; class Bacteroidia; order Flavobacteriales; family Weeksellaceae; genus Chryseobacterium. Next base: position 159,541 of record CAURNW010000010.1, read on the forward strand.
TTTCTGACCCTGGGCCATGTCAATCGTTTTTATTTTGGCCGCTTTTCCTTTTTTTAAAAGAGAAGTCAGTTTAAAAAGATTCTCTTTTTTTGAAACCAGACAGGTAAACCACAGAATCTGTGAAGAATAAAGAGTACTTTCTTCAATCATTTTTGAGATAAAAGCAAGTTCACCGCCTTCACACCACAGTTCAGACTGCTGTCCGCTGAAATTGAGATTAGTTTTATGAACTTTAGATTTTTTCAGATTTTTTGTTTTCCTCAGATTGCCTTTCAGCGCAGATTCTTCGGAATCATGGAAAGGAGGATTGCACATTGAAAACGTGAATTTTTCATCAGCTTTAATGATGTTTTTAAAAACACAATCTGAGCCTGGCTGAAGTTTAAGGTGAATACCAGAAGAAAAATCAGGATTTTTATCTCTTATTTTCCGGGCATTCTCCAGAGATTTCTGATTGATCTCTGTCCCGGTCATTTCCCAACCGTAAGACTGACGGGCAATTAACGGGTATATCAGATTGGCTCCGGTTCCGATATCCAAACCTTTTATTGATGAACCTTTTGGAATTTCTTTAGAATTCTCAGCCAGTAAATCGGCAATATAGTGTATATAATCTGCTCTTCCCGGTATTGGCGGACAGAGATTTTCCTCAGGAATATCCCAATCAATAACATTGTAAAAATGCTGTAACAATGCTTTATTAAGCAATTTAACTGCTTTCGGAATACTGAAATTGATGGTTAAATTTCCGTAAGAATTGGTAAAAACATAATGTTTCAGTTCCGGCACACAGGAAATCAGTTTTTCAAAATCGTAAGAATTACGATGTAGATTTCTTGGGTGCAGCCCTGATTTTTCAGCGGTCATGAATTATTTCTTTTGACTGAGAATATATTCCACCATTTTTTTTGCATCAGCCTTTGAAATCTGTGGATGCGGCTGCATCGGAACACTTCCCCATACTCCGCTTCCACCTTCTATAATTTTTGAAGCAAGGATTTCAATATCTTTTTCAGAATATTTTCCTGCGATCTCTTTATAGGAAGGTCCGATCAGATGTTCATCAGCATAATGACATGCCATACAGTCAGATGCTTCCATCAAACTCTGCCCTGAAACATTGGCTGAAATTGGTATAGAAGCATCTGATGACGGCTGTATTTCTGAATTTTCTTTTTTAGAACAGGATACAGTAAACAAACTTACCATCCCTGTTAAAAACAGTTTTTTCATTATTTGGCTGCTGCTGTAGAGTCTGTAGACGGTGAAGGAGCCGGAACTGCAGTTGCAGGAGCTGTTTCTGTTTTAGCCGTAGAATCTGTTACAACAGGAGCAGCAGGCTCTTCCAGCATAATATTGCTGTCCTGTAATGATTTGTCAGTTTTTTTTGAGCAGCTTACTGCGAATACACTTCCGATGAATGCGATTGCTAATACTTTTTTCATAGGTGAAATTTTATTTTTTCTATATTATGAAACCAAAAGGTGATCTCATTTTTTAATTTGATGACAAAAATATAAAAATAAACTTTCAAACAAGACAACAGCACGTTTTTTAAATCACATTTCGGAAGATTAGAGATAATTAATAATGATTATATTTAACTATGGTTTTAAAACATCTGATATATCAATCATTTCCGGAATTTTATTTTTCTTCAGTCATCATGGCTTTCTCTCTATCCTGATATTCATTATGTTTTTTGGCATTTTAACCATTATTACCAAAAAGGGATGGTGGCTGATCTTCATCCTTCCACTATCAATTGCCAATAGTATTGCCGGGCAGTTTCTCAATGCCAGGTTTCTGAATAAATTCGGTGTTGAAAGTACCGCAATTATCACCTCTGACATTGAGACTAACTCTATGCTTAACGAACAATACATTCATGATTATGAAGCAATAGTAAAGAAATTGGATGGTCATTACGTTGAAACTTTTTTTTCAACGATGTCTGCAGCAATTTACCCTATTGAAAATACAATCAGGATTCTCCGTGTGGGCTCAGAATTTCCTGTAAAATTCATTCCGGGGTGTGAAAAAAATATCGTTATTCTTTACGGAAAGTTTGAAGAAGGCATAAGGATACAGAAATATGAATTGCAGATTCCTGTCAATTCAGCAAGAATCAAGTATGAGGCTGACCGCACCAACAAAAAATTTATTGAAGAATACATCAAGGCCCTGGAAGATTATCTGAAAGTATATGCCAATGAGGAATACAGCTTAAAAGCCTATGATCTTAAAAAGGAACTTTCCGGTTTGAAAAAATAAATTTTATTTTTTTCTCTTTTTTTGTTTCTGATATTTAAAAAAGTTTTACATTTGTCCCATGATTATTACAAGCAACAAATTTTGGTGGTGGCACTCAAACTCTTCGTCGGGTCTGATGCTATTGTCATGTTGTTAATTAACAACTTGAATCCTATAGAAAACATATAAGACTTTGACGATCGCGTTGAAGTCTTTTTTTTGTTCATTATTTAAAAATTATAAAATGTTTAGCACTACCATCAACATAAAAACCAGTTCAAGAAAATCATTAGGAGATCTGCAGACCCCGATGAATATTTATCTTCAGATCAGAGATAAATTCCGTGATACCATTCTTCTGGAAAGCTCAGATGCAAAGAATATCGATAATAACTTTTCTTTTATTGCGGTCAATGCAATTGCAGGGATAGAAATTAAAAATCATCATGAATTTGAAGTTAAATTCCCTAATGAAAATCCGGAGAAAAAAACACTGGATAATATTAAGGTAACCAATCTCCTACATCATTTTTCCAAAGTTTTTGTCTGTGAAAAAACCCATGATGCGATTGAAGAAACTGCACAGAGCCTTTTTGGATACACCAGTTTTGATGCAGTTCCGTTATTTGAAAATATTCATTTCAAACCTCAGAGCCAGGAAGTGGAAATCCCAATTCTGCGTTACCGGTTGTATCAGTACGTCATTGCCATCAATCATTTTAATGATGAAATGCATCTGATCGAAAATCAGATTGAAGGAGTGAAATCTGAAATGCGTTTACTGGAGGATTTAATTAAAAATAAAAACACGCTTGTATATCCTTTTGAAAAAGAAGGTTCTGAAACTTCAAACCTCACTGATGAAGAATATCTTGATCTGGTAAAAACAGCTCAAAAACACTGTATGAGAGGCGATGTGTTTCAATTGGTACTGAGCAGAAGGTTTGAACAGAAATTTAAGGGAGACGAATTCAATGTGTACCGCGCTTTGAGAAACATCAATCCCTCCCCTTACCTTTTCTTTTTTGATTACGGAAACTATAAATTATTCGGATCAAGCCCTGAAAGCCAGTTGATTATCAAAAATAACAAAGCAATCATTCATCCTATTGCAGGAACATTTAAAAGAAGTGGTGATTTCGAGACCGACCTTCAGTCTGCTGAAGCCTTGAAAAAAGACCCTAAAGAGAACGCAGAACATACGATGCTGGTAGATCTTGCAAGAAATGATCTTGGTAAAATGGGAAAAAATGTAACTGTAACCAAACTAAAGGAAATCCAGCTTTTCTCTCATGTGATCCACATGGTCAGTGAAGTGACCGCTGAGCTTCAGGAAAACACAAACCCTTTTGATATCGTTTCCGCTACTTTTCCTCAGGGAACTTTAAGCGGAGCCCCAAAATATAAGGCACTTCAGCTTATCGATGAATACGAAAAAGACTCGCGTGGATATTATGGAGGCTGTATCGGTATGATCGGTCTTAATGGAGATTGCAATCAGGCGATCATGATCAGAACATTTTTAAGTAAAAACAACACCCTGTTTTATCAGGCAGGAGCAGGCCTGGTAGCTAAATCAGTCGCTGAAAATGAACTGGAAGAGGTCAACAACAAGCTGAATGCTTTGAAAAGAGCAGTTGAAAAAGCTGAAAAATTGGTTATCAGGTAGTCGTTACAGTAGTAATATATTCAGAATCACATTCAATTATAATAAATAAAATGACAAATATATCAGAACTCACAGCCAACAGCCAGCAACCGACAAACAAGGTTCTGGTATTTGATAATTACGACAGCTTTACGTATAATCTTGTTCAGATGATCGAGCAGATCCTGAATCAGAAAGTAGATGTTTACCGTAATGACGAGATCTCTCTGGAAGAAATTGAACGGTATGATAAAATCATTCTTTCTCCGGGACCTGGGATTCCTGAAGAAGCCGGGATCCTTTTGGATTTAATTAAAATGTATGCACCTACCAAAAGTATTCTGGGCGTATGCCTTGGTCAGCAGGCCATTGCTGAAGCATTCGGGGGCAACCTGATTAATCTGACCGAGATTTTCCATGGTGTTGCCACTACTTCCAAAACCATCCGGGAAAATGTTAAATTATTCAAAGAACTGCCGGAAGAAATTGAAGTGGGAAGATATCACAGCTGGGCAGTAAATACGGAAAACTTCCCTGAAGAATTGGAAATCACGGCAGAAGACAAAGATGGAATGATCATGGCTTTACAGCACAGAAGTTATGATGTGCATGGCGTGCAGTTTCATCCGGAAAGCATTTTAACTCCTGACGGAGAAACGATTATCAGAAATTTCCTGTTGAATTAATTTCAAAAAGTTAATGAAAATTTTAAGCTGGAATTTTGAACGCCCAAAAATGAATCAGATTAAAAAAATAAATCAGATTCAGGATTTAGTGCAGTCTGAAGATCCGGATCTTATTTTTGCTGCCGAGAGCAACCTGTGTATAAATTTTGGGAATGAATATTTTATTCTACATTCGGAAGCTCTGCCCTCATTTCATGACGGTCAACATTATTATGAAGGGGAAAACAGAATCAGCATTTATTCTAAATATCCATTCAGGAAAGCCATTGCAACTTACGATTCGCTGACAAGCGTGTGCGGACAGATTGAAACGCCTATGGGCGCATTGACTGTTTACGGAAGCATCATTGGGAGTTTCGGTGGAAGAGGTATTCATTTTAACAGCGACCTTGAGCAGCAGAAAAAAGATATTCAGAGGTTAAAAGGAGATATCTGTTTTTCAGGAGATTTTAATATCTCATTTTCAGGATGGAAATATCCAAGTCTAAAAGTGATCGATGAGACCAAAGATTTCTTTGATACTCAAAATTTAGAAATAGTTACAGAAAACAACGGTAACAGCGTAATCCACACCATTTTTAACAGGGATTTTTTAGCTGATAAAATATACACATCAAAAATAATTGAAATCCAAAGACATCTGTCTGATCATCACCCTGTAGTTTGTGAGGTTTCAAAAAAAAATTAAAAAAACATGAAAGAAATACTAGAATACCTTTTCAATCACCATACTTTATCAAAATCTGAAGCAAAAGCGATTATGATTGAGATTGCACAGGATAAATTCAATACTGCTGAAGTTACCGCTTTCATCAGCATTTTTCTGATGCGGAATATCACCCTGGAAGAACTTGAAGGTTTCAGACAGGCGTTACTGATGATGGCAGTTGAGGTAAATATAGAAGCCGGAAACACCATAGACATCGTTGGAACGGGAGGTGACGGAAAAAACACGATCAACATTTCAACGCTGTCAAGTTTTATCGTTGCAGGCGCAGGACAAAAAGTGACCAAGCACGGCAACTATGGGGCGTCAGCAATTACCGGCTCATCAAATGTGCTGGAAGCTCTGGGATACCAGTTTAAAAAAACTTCTGATGAACTGAATAATGATCTGGAAAAGTCCAATATCTGTTTTCTTCATGCTCCTTATTTTCATCCTGCATTGCAGTCGGTGGGAGCCTTGAGGAAGTCTTTAGGTTTACGTACATTTTTCAATCTGCTGGGGCCCCTGGTTAATCCGGCAAAACCACAGTTTTCTGTGATTGGAGTATATAATTTGGAAATTGCCAGAATTTATCAGTATCTTCTTCAGAAAGACAGCAGGGATTTCGTTTTGGTGCATGGCCTGGATGGATATGATGAAATCAGTTTAACCGGTGACAGCAAAATTATTACAAAAGAAGGAGAATCCATCTATTCATCAAAAGATTTAGGTTTCAGTCCTGTGAATGCTGAACATATTACCGGGGGATCAACAATCCAGGAATCAGCAGAGATTTTCAGAAACATTTTAGAAGGTAACGGCTCGACAGATCAGAATGCAGTGGTATTGGCCAATGCTGCAGTTGCCCTTCATCATACCAAAAAATGGGGAACTTATCAGGAATGTTTACTGCTTGCACAGGAAAGCCTTGAGAGTGGAAAAGCCTTAATCAGTTTAAATAATCTTATCAGAAACTGATTTGGTACGCACTTTTCCTTTCTGGCTACCATAAAGAAAATAAAAACAACAGTGATCGCTACGCAGAACACAGGCACTTCAATATCAATATAAATTTTCGTTCCTTAAAGTCTTGAAGGAATGAGTTGCAAAAACAGGATCAAGAGATGAATATTTTAGATCAAATTATCGAAAGAAAAAAACAGGAAGTAAACGATTCAAAATTGAACACTCCTCTTCATAAGTTAAAGGATTCAGAATTTTACGCAAGAAAAAGTTTTTCTCTGACAGAATCTCTGAAGAATAAAAGCGGAATTATTGCTGAGTTTAAAAGGCAATCTCCCTCAAAAGGGATTATCAATGATAGGGTTCGGCCTTTGGAAGTAGCTTCTGCCTACGAAAATTTTGGAGCATCGGGGATTTCAATCCTTACCGACCGTAATTTTTTTGGAGGAAGTTCTGATGATATTCTGAATGTAAGAAAGCACATCAATATTCCCATTCTCAGAAAGGATTTTATGGTCGATGAATACCAGTTTTATGAAGCTAAAAGTTTAGGTGCCGATGCTGTTTTACTGATTGCAGCCTGCCTCTCCCCGGCTCAGGTTAAGGAATTCACAGAATTGGCGCATGATTTGGATCTGGAGGTTTTGCTTGAAATTCATACAGAAGAAGAACTGAAGCATTTTGCTACTTCAATCGATCTGGTAGGAATTAATAACAGAAATTTAAAAGATTTTAAAGTTGATCTTCAGCATTCCGTTCTTTTAAAAGACCAACTTCCAAAAGAGGTTTTATCTGTAGCAGAAAGCGGCATATATCATATCGATGATTTTAAATATTTAAAAGAAAAAGGATTTGACGGATTTCTGATGGGAGAATATTTTATGAAAAATGAAAATCCGGGGGTGAAATTTGGGGAATTTGTTGATGATGTGAAAATGTAGCAGTTTTTTAATGTAGCAATTGTGTAAAATGTAACAATGTAGCAATTTTTTTAATGTAGCAATTCTGTAGTGTAGCGATGTAGCAATTCTTTAATGTAGCAGTTTACCAATGGGAGTGATGAGCGGTCAGGGACGAAATCACAGTTTTAAAATAACAAGTTAATAATGTAGCATGATGAGCGAGAAACCAGAAACCAACAGCCGGCAGCAGTTTAAAGTATGTGGACTGACCAGGCCTGATCGAATTCGGGAATTGACAGGATTAGAAATTGATTTCCTGGGTTTCATTTTTTACAGAGCATCACCGAGATTTGTCCTCAACCATTTGAGTCTGGACGAAATATCTAAAATTGTTCATCCCGGAAAAGTGGGTGTTTTTGTTAATGAAAGTATTGAAAATATCGTCGAAATCTCAGAAAAAGCACATTTAAACTTCATTCAGCTTCACGGAGATGAGACTAAAGATTTTATTATTGAGCTGAAAAACAGGTTGAAAGAAAACATCGGGATTATTAAAGTGATCCGGATTGGAAATCCATCTTCTGAAGAATTACAGACAATCATCAGCGTACAGCCGTCAGTTATCAGCTATCTGCTTTTTGATACAGATTCAAAAGCTTTTGGGGGAACAGGAAAAACCTTTGACTGGAAGATTCTGAAGGACGTTGAAATTCCATTCCCCTATTTTTTAAGCGGCGGAATTTCTCTTGAAAACATGAATGAATTAAACAGCTTTATTGAAGAAATGACAGGAAATGAAAATTTGACTGATAGAAAGCCACCTTTTGCTTTCGACATCAATTCGAAATTTGAGACGGAACCCGGAAATAAAGATGTAGAAAAAATAAAAAAGTTTATCAGCCACTTCAAAAGCCAGACGGGAACAGTATAACGCTTTCAAACCCATAAAGAAAAATAGTATCTCATGAAAGAACACCATTACAGATCGAAAACAGAATGGACAGGGAACACCGGTGAATCCACAAAAAATTACCGTTCCTATGAAAGAAGTTACACCGTTTCGGTTGATGGAAAAGCAGAAATCAAAGGCTCTTCTGATCCCGCATTTTTAGGAAATCCCGAACTTCATAATCCTGAAGATTTATTATTGGCTTCTGTTTCTTCATGTCATTTGCTGTGGTATCTACATTTTTGCGCTGTCCATAAAATTCTGGTGCTGGAATACGTGGATTTTGCAGAAGGAACAATGGCAGAAAGTGAAAACGGAAGTGGAAAGTTTACAGGAATAACCCTTAAACCTAAAATTTTAGTTGCAGAAGAAAAGATGATTGAAAAAGCGGTCGAGCTACACCAACAAGCCAACCGGTACTGCTTTATTGCCAATTCACTGAACTTCGAAGTACAACATCAACCTGAAATTACTTATAAAAATGATTAAATCAAACTATAAAAACCCTGATCAAAACGGATATTACGGAGAATTCGGCGGAGCATTTGTTCCGGAAATGCTGTATCCAAATGTAGAAGAACTGCAGAAAAACTATCTTGAAATCATTGAGTCTGAAGAATTTCAAAATGAATACCAGGATCTTTTGAAAAACTATGTAGGCCGGGCTACTCCACTTTACTTTGCGAAAAACTTAAGCGATAAATACAACACCAGGATCTACCTGAAAAGAGAAGATCTCAACCATACGGGAGCGCATAAAATCAACAATGCGTTAGGACAGGTTTTACTGGCAAAGCGTTTGGGAAAGCACCGAATTATTGCAGAAACGGGAGCCGGACAGCATGGAGTGGCAACAGCAACAGCCTGTGCCCTGTTAGGCCTTGAATGTATTGTTTACATGGGCGAAGTTGATATCGCAAGGCAGGCTCCGAATGTAGGGCGTATGAAAATGCTCGGCGCAACGGTCATTCCTGCAACATCAGGTTCCAAAACACTTAAAGATGCTGTCAATGAAGCATTAAGGGACTGGATCAACCATTCCACGACAACTCATTATGTCATTGGAAGTGTGGTAGGACCGCATCCGTTTCCTGATTTGGTAGCGAGGTTTCAAAGTATTATTTCGAAAGAAATCAAAGAACAGCTTTTTGAGCAGGTTGGACGTTCCAATCCTGATTACGTTATTGCATGCGTGGGCGGAGGCAGTAATGCAGCAGGAACATTCTATCACTTTGTAGATGAAGAAAATGTAAAAATCATTGCCGCTGAGGCCGGAGGCTTAGGCGTAAATTCAGGAAAATCTGCAGCCACTACCTTTTTAGGGACCTTAGGGGTTCTGCACGGAAGCAAAAGTCTGGTTATGCAGACTGCAGACGGACAGGTTATTGAGCCGCATTCTATTTCTGCAGGTCTGGATTATCCGGGAATAGGACCTTTCCATGCTCATCTGTTTAAGGAGGAGCGTGCAGAGTTTTTCAGCATTACCGATGAGGAAGCTTTACAGTCCGCTTTTGACCTGACCAAATCAGAAGGGATCATTCCTGCCCTGGAAAGTGCCCATGCCTTGGCTGTTTTAGATAAAAAGAAATTTAATGAACAGGATATTGTTGTAATCTGCCTGAGCGGGCGTGGCGATAAGGATATGGAGACCTATCTGAAGGTACAGGAAGACGTAAATCAGAAGATGTAGTTTTAATCCGTTTAAAAATAAAAAAATTTCAACTCAAACCTATCAAAATTATGAATTCAGATAACTTCAATCTCCCGCTTCAAAAAAAACTTAATATCTACTTCACGGCCGGAATTCCAAAACTGGAAGATACTGCTGAAATTGTAAAACTTATTCAGGAATCAGGAGCAGACATGATGGAAATAGGCATGCCTTACTCGGATCCTGTCGCAGATGGTCCTGTGATTCAGAAAGCTCATGAGCTGGCTCTGAAAAACGGAATGACGATCTCCGCATTACTTTCTCAACTTAAATCAATCAAAAACGAAATTAAAATCCCTGTTATCTTAATGGGATACATTAATCCCGTTTTAAGCTTCGGTTTTGAGAATTTCTGCAGGGAATGCGCTGAAAGCGGAGTTTCCGGCCTGATTATTCCCGATCTTCCGTCAATTGAATTCGAAAAAAATTATCAGGAAATTTTAAATAAATACGGTCTGAATTTTACCTTTCTGATCACTCCTGAAACATCAGATGAAAGAATTCTGTATCTTGATTCTTTGAGTTCAGGCTTTTTATATGCAGTCAGCTCATCCTCTACTACCGGTAACGAAAACACGGTACTGAAAAATGAAGAATACCTTTCAAGAATAGCTTCACTTCCGCTTAAAAATCCTGTGATGATCGGTTTTGGGATTAAATCAAAAAGCGATTTTGACAATGTGACCGAAAAAGCAGACGGTGGAATTATCGGAACTGCTTTCGTCAATATTTTGCTGGATGATAAAGATTGGAAGATAAATGCCATAGATTTTATTCATTCATTAAAAAATTAAAAAACACTAAATTTGTCTGTTAATAAAAGGCATGAACACACATCAGAATAAAATCGTTGAGTTTGAAGATTTAGGCATAAAAGATTATCAGTCTTCGTGGGATTATCAGGAAAAACTGATGAAAGATGTCATCGAAACCAAGATCAAAAACCGTGATCTGCCCACCGAGGACCGTATAACCACCTCCAACCATTTCCTTTTGGTAGAGCATCCTCACGTTTATACTTTGGGTAAAAGCGGGCATGAAGAAAACATGCTTGCAGGTATCGATAAATTAAAAGAAATAGACGCCACTTTTGTCAAGGTGAATCGTGGCGGAGATATTACGTATCACGGTTTTGGGCAGATTGTAGGCTATCCGATCCTGGATCTTGAAAATTTTTTTACTGATATTCATTTGTACATGCGAAATCTTGAAGAGGTCATCATCAGGACAATGGCAGAATTTGGTTTAAAAGGGGAACGCTCTCCCGGCGAAACCGGTGTATGGCTGGATGTTGGAAAGCCTTATGCAAGAAAAATCTGTGCAATGGGAGTGAAAGCATCCCGATGGGTAACCCTGCATGGATTTGCATTCAATGTCAATACAGATATGCGTTATTTTGAATATATCGTTCCATGCGGGATCAGGGACAAGCAGGTGACTTCTTTAAAGAGAGAGCTGGAAAGAGAACTTACAGCAGAAGAAGTGGAAGGAATTAAGCTGAAAATCAAAAAGCATTTTGGAGATGTTTTTGAAGCGGAACTGATAAGCAGATAGTAGATGTTTAAATGACTCTCATGTTTATTTAATCCGATATCAAATTTTTACCCAATACTGTAAAAAAGTAAAGAATGATAGAATGGTGATTCATATTTATGAATTAACATTGAGAAAAATTAAAAACAACAGTACTGATTATTTTCTTAAAAATGTCTTTTCTTTTATCATTAATTTCAAAACGGTCTGACGATCAACAAAAACTTTAGTATTCACTATTCAATTAAGAAGTATGCAAAATTGTGAAAGGAAGCTGTTATTAGAATTACTTCAATCCTAAGATTAGATTAATTTCACATACCTTCAGGAAAGAGTTTTTAATTCCATTTAATTATTCCAGACATTCACGCTCCAAAAATAAAATTTCATTATACCATTATGATCGGCTTCAGAGATCATTATATAAATAATGTACAGGTAAATTTTTGAAAAAACAACATTTTTTGATCTCCTGTAAATTATCGTATCATTCGTTAAAAAAAATCACAAATTAATTCTAATAAATTTCACAAAATTAAATTGCACACAATTTAATTGTTTCGTATCTTTGTGGTGTTATTTGATTCAAATAATATATCGACGTAATTTTAACTTATAAATAATAGACAATGTCATTAATCGAAGATTTAAACTGGAGACATGCGGTAAAAGCATACGACTCCACGAAAAAGGTATCAGAAGAAGATTTAAATAAAATTTTAGAAGCTGCAAGACTGGCTCCTACTTCATCAGGCCTTCAACCTTTCCGACTGATCGTAGTTGAGAATCAGGAATTAAAAGAGAAAATGGTAAAAGGTGCATTAAACCCTGAAGTGATGAGAGATTCATCTCACGTTTTGGTTTTTGCAGCCTGGGACAGCTATTCTGATGAGAAAATTGATAAAGTGTATGATCATCATACCGATGTAAGAGATTTGCCAAGAGGTCGTTTCAGCAGTTATACGGATAAGATTAAAGAACTGTACGGTTCCCAGACTTCCGCAGAACATTTTGCCCACACTGCAAGACAGACCTATATTGCATTAGGCCTTGCAATGGCTCAGGCTGCTGAATTAAAAGTCGATTCTACTCCTGCAGAAGGATTCAGCAACGAAGTGGTCGATGAAATTCTCGGTTTGAAAGAATCCGGCCTTAAAAGTGTAAGTCTACTCTATCTTGGTTACAGGGATATTGAAAATGACTATCTTTCTCACATGAAGAAAGTAAGAATTCCGATGGAGGAATTTATCATCAGAAAATAATTTATTTCAATTTTTCGTCATCAAACTTTATGGAAAATCATAATGCAAACCAATTAGGAAATCAAATCTGTTTTCCGCTGTATGTCATCGCAAAAGAAATCACAGGTTTATACCGACCCTTTCTTGATGAAATTGACATCACCTATTCACAATATCTTGTGATGATGGTGCTTTGGGAAAAGGATGGATTGACCGTCAATCAGATCGGCGAAAAATTATATCTGGACAGCGGAACCCTGACCCCTCTTCTGAAAAGACTGGAAGGGAAAGGTTTTATTAGCAGAAAAAGAAAAAAAGAAGACGAAAGAGTTGTTGAAGTTTTTCTTGATCAGTCAGGCAGGGATTTACAGAAAAAAGCTTCCGGAATTCCGGCGAAAATGAAAGAAAAACTGAATCTGAGCACAGAAGACCTTCTTGAACTCAAAGAAACGGCTCAAAAGATTTTAAATAAAATTCAAAAAAAATGAAAACATTATATACAACCAACGTTACCGCTAAAGGCGGAAGAAACGGACAGGTGAAAAGCGAAAACGGAGTACTGGATCTTGAAGTAAGAATGCCAAAAGGATTGGGCGGAGCGAATGACGATTTCGCTAATCCTGAAATGCTTTTCGCAGCAGGATATGCCGCTTGTTTTGACAGCGCATTGAATTTGATCATCGGTAAATCTAAAATTGAAACCGGAGAAACTTCAGTTGCTGCGAAAGTAAGCATCGGTCAAAATGAAGACGGAGGTTTCGGACTTGCAGCAGAACTTGATGTTAATATTCCGGGAGTATCCCTTGAAGAAGCTCAGGAACTTACAGAAAAAGCACACCAGATCTGTCCGTATTCTAATGCGACAAGAAATAATATTGAGGTGAAGCTTTCGGTGACGAATAACTAAGATTTTTCTTTTAAATAGTATAAATCTGCTTCTCTTGAGGCAGATTTTTTTTTGCATTAGCTCAATTTTCTGAAGGAAAACACCTATTTTTAACAGAAATATTTTTTTTTTAGATTCCGAATCCTTTATACAATCACCTGTGAAAAAAATAATTCTGTTCCTGTTCGCAATTCTCATGATCAATCTGTCTTTTGCCCAAACTGAAGATTATAAAACTGCTATTGAAAGTTTTGAAAAAAGATACAATACTGATCAGTATGATGAAATTTTCAACAGTTTTTCGCAGGAAATGAAACAGGCATTACCACTTAAAAATACAAAAGATTTTTTCAACAGCTTAAAAGCTACAGCCGGTAAAATTGAACATAAAGAGTTTATCAAATATGAACAGGAAACTTACGCAACATATAAAACTAAGTTTGAAAAAGCGGTTTTATCAGTTAACATTTCGATTGATGATGATGAGAAAATCAACGGTTTTTTTGTAAAACCTTATCATGAAGCATCAATATCAACAGGTAATACCGTAAATGCATTATATAAATATCCTGATCCAATTGCCACGATTATTTATTCAAAATCTAAAAACTTCCCGAATAATACTCAATTTTCTATTGCTGTCATTCAAAATGGAAAAACAGATTATTACGGAATTATAAAAGAGAACGATTCTATAAAACCAATTGAAAATCAAAACAAGATCTTTGAAATCGGCTCTGTCACAAAAGTATTTACGTCCACTGTTCTGGCATCTCTGGTGGAAAGCAGGAAGATAAGTCTTACCGATAACATCAATTCCTATTATCCTTTTCCTTTTAACAATAAGACAACAATCAGTTTTGAAAGCCTGGCCAATCATACTTCAGGATTGCCCCGTTTGCCGGAAAATTTAGATTTGTCCAATGATTCCAATCCTTACAAAAACTATGGCACAAAACAGATTGAAGATTACCTGAAAAACATTCTTAAGCCTGTAAACAAAGCATCAAAATCTTATTCTTACTCCAATCTTGGAGCAGGACTGCTAGGCTATACTTTAGGCTTATCCCAAAACACAAATTTTCAGGAACTATTACAGAAGATTATTTTCAACAAATACAAAATGAAAAATTCGTTTACCCGTTCTCAGGGTTTAGGCACCGGATTGGCGAAGGGTCTAAATATAGATGGAAAAACAATATCCAACTGGGATTTTGATGTTCTGTTTGGCGGTGGTGGAATATTATCAACAACCGAAGATCTGACATTGTTTGTAAAAGCCCAGTTTGATCCCGAAAACAAAGAACTTGCCCTGACAAGAAAACCTACTTTTACCATTGATGAAAAAATGAGAATCGGCCTGGGATGGCATATTTTAAAATCTGAAAACGGACAGGATTTGTATTGGCACAACGGTGGGACAGCCGGATATTCCTCTTCAGTAACATTTAACACGGGTACAAAAACAGGAGTTATCATCTTATCAAATGTTTCTGCATTTCACCCGGAAACCGGGAACATTGACGGGTTATGCTTTGAATTGATGCGTGAAATAAACAAAAAGTAATATCACTAAGCCTATTTTAAAAATTACTTTAAAATCAATTTTATCTGGTCACAGAATCACTTTTTTTATAAGCATCTACTTTTATATACTCGTTATTCAGTTCTTTTTCTTTTTTGTCTGAAATTAAAATTCCGAAAAGATGATCGGTTTCATGCTGAAAAATAACGGCTGTAAAACCTTCTACAATTTCTGAATATTTCTGTCCTTTCAGGTCAGCATATTCCAATTGAATGACTTTGCTTCTGTAAAACTGACCTCTGAATTCAGGGATCGACAAATCACCTTCCGGACCGAGATTCTGCAGCTCAGATTTCCAGGTGATCACAGGATTGATAAAATATTCCAAAGGCTCTCCTTCTTTGTCAAAGCGCTGAACCCAAATCACCTTTCTGTTGATTCCAACCTGTGGGGCCGCAATTCCTACTCCGCCATCTGTGGAAAGTAATGATTCTTTCATTCTTGCCACTAATACTGCAGTATTGGGATCTGTAGGATCGATTTCTTTTGACTGATCCAGTAAAGTGGAATGCTGATGGGCATCTATTGTCTGAAAGATAGGCAAAGCAGTTTTTATATTACCTTGATTGATGAGGGCGATCTCGGTCGAAGTTAGTTTTTGAGCGTTGATAAAACTGACGAAGAATAGGAGAAGTAAAGAGACTTTTTTCATTTTTTGTTGAAATCTTAAACAAATATAGATGTTTTTTTTAAACACATTCTGGATATTGGATTGATAAATTTCTTTCGCAGATTTGCTGACGGAGCAGATGTTTTCTGCATAATCATCTGTGTAAATCTGTGGAGACTTGTAACCGAATATTTTAACACATCAGTCACTTTAGATTTTATTTTATACTCTGAATACAAGAGCACATTAGTTTTAAAATTCTACGATTTTTTGGTATTACTTTCAAACTTTCCCATAGTATTTTACTTGCTTCTTCTAGTAAGTTTTCGTCATATCCGCAGGAATAAAAAGATTAAAATCAGTCGGTATATATTCCTTTTCAGGTATTTTCAATTCAGGATCTTCAGACTCAAAAACAGAGATGACCGCCATTTTCACATTCGGGTTTTTCTGTTTGATATACCAGTAAATTCCTCCAAATTCTTTGGTATGAAAATTTCCGTTGTAATGAATAAATATTTTACCAGGCTCAACATTTTTCAGGATCGATTCAGCCATGGTAGCATCTTTTACTGCCTGTGCAGAAATAAAATTCATGACTTTGGTTCCTTCTGCATGCTCTCCCATCATGGTTTTCATTTCAGGATACCCCGGTGTTTCTAATGTTACTCTGACCGGCAGCTGAGCGATGTAGTTTTTTTCTTTGTCACTCAGTTTACTTAATGATTCCAAACCTTCTTTTGCTGTTTGGGAAGCATATTTTCTCGGGATATTGGTTGCCACAAACTTCAGCTTTCTATCTTTGGCAAAATCAACCAGCGGCTTATAATCAGTCGCATAATTATTCCATAAACGGGCAGAGTCTTTAAAAGTTTTAGCATCAAATTTCCTGTTTAGATATTGATTGAGCTGTGACTGATTATCCCTTTCAAACATTTCGGCTCCGAGGATAAGCTGTCCGTTTTTCTTATGAAATAAAGCTTCCGTGATTTTAAGCTGAAGCCAGTGATTGATCGAACTGTTGTGATTTTCACCAAAGAAAACAATGTCATATTCTTCCAGTTCCTTTACCAGTTTTTCGGTGGAAACCTTCTTACCTTTTTGATTATAAAACTGAAAAGCCTTTATTTCCTGAGCACTTACCATACAGAAACACGTCAGTAACAGAATGATGAAAATATTTTTCATTTTTTAGATATTATTTTTTAAACATAAAGATCACAGATGATTTTCACAAATATCACAAATTACACTAAATTGAATTGTAATCCATGGTATTTTTCAACTGTTTGCATTTTTTATACATTTAAGAACCGAATTTTGATTTTGCGTTTATTCCCAAAAATATCCGGCAGTCTATACTGAAAATAAAAAAGACCGCTTTGAGTTTCAAAAAAAACAAAACGGTCTTCATCAATCAATTATCAATTACTTTTCTAAATCTGCTACAAGATCTTTCCATTCCTGTAATTCCGGGATTCCCGGTTTTCTTTTACCGAAAAACTGAACGATGAAATCACCTTCTTTATTGAAAACTTCAATAGCAGTCACTTCCCCATCTTCGGTTGGCTTTTTCACGATCCACACCTCTGCAATTTTCGTAACATCTAAATGAAGGTTGAAATCCGGATCAATTACATTAAACCACTGTTGGTGCCACATGGTTTTGTTTACTTCCCCTGTATGAATCTGTATAATCCCTCTGTTACCAACAAAAATCATGATCGGCAGATTCTTTTCGGAGGCATCCTCCAATACATTCACCACCTTTGAAGTTTCTATTTTCTTCGCATATCCTTCAGGAGCCAATCGTAATGCCTGAGTTCTTGAAACCCCGAATTTCCTGGTCATCATAAAGAAGTCATGGGTATCTTTTAATTCGGTCCATGCTTTTTTAAATCCGTCAGCATCGATGTCTGAATCTTCTTTTTCAGGAGCTTTTGCAGCTACTGCTTCAAATTCAAAAGTTTCACTTTGATTTTCGGCTCTGAACTGATCAACAATCACATCAAATGCTTCTGCATTGCTGTCTTTGGTCAGGTATATTTTGTGAAGAGCAAGACCGTCTTTTCCAAAGAACTGAAGGCTTTTTCTATCTCCCTCAACGACTGCAAATGCGAACTTCCAATGATTCATAAAGATTCTGAGATCAATATCTTCACCTACAAAAAGCTGTGCATGAGGGCTGCTGAAATCAGCATTAAGATAAGTCCCTTTTCTTTCGTGTACACACTCATCGTTTCTTGTCAGTGCCATTACTTTACCCAACTTTTCAACTTCGGTCAGGATATTGGTAAATTCAGCCGTCAGAACCGTTACTTCTTCTCCAACATTTGTCAATAAAAGTTCTGCTTCGCTTACGCCTAACTGTTCAGCTGCATTTCTTATTCTCAAATGTGGGTTTTCTGCTTTAAGAGCTTCCCATTTTTCTTTCAGTTCGTTAACTAATATGCTCATTGTCTTATTTTTTTATGGTTAAAACTGTATAAATTCTTTTGATGAGTCCGTCTCCGGTTTTGCTTTTTATTTCTTCTTCTTTTTCGGAGATTTTCATTCTTTTGAAGTGGCTTTGAGAAATCAACTCCTCCATTTCTGCGTTATCATAAAGTTTAAAATGATATTCGGTAAAGGGTAATTTTTCCATAAAATCCCTCTGTCCGAAACTAAGTACAAATGTTCCGTTATCTTTTAAGACCCTGTAAATTTCATTTAAAAATTCCACCGGGTTTTTCCAGAAATAAACGGTATTGACGGTAAATATTTTATCGAAAATTTCATTTTCAAACGGAAGTTTTACTCCGTCATACAGTACAAAATCAGCCTGATCTTTATGATCTGAATTTAATTTTTTTGCTTCATTGTGCATCGTTTCAGAAATGTCTATTCCTGTATACTTCACATTTTTAGCAATTTTTAAAAAACTCTTAAGGTGTCCGGCATTTCCATGACCGATCTCCAGAATATGCTCGCTGTCTTCAACAAGTAAAGCATGAATACTTTCCAACGTCATTCCAATGTTGGTGGCATGCATCATCCTACCGATCTCAATGCCTTTCTCCCCTTGCGGATTGGCCAGATTTTCTGCTAATATTTTTAAATCTTTCTGTTCCATTTATCCAAAAATAATCATTGGGTTTGCATTGACAGGGTGTGGGCAGATCGTACATGGAAAATTGTATGCCTGTGAAATATTTTCTGAAGTAAAAACTTCTCCTGGTGTTCCGTAAGCGGAAACTTTCCCGGATTTCATTAATAAAATCTTATCTGCAAACTGCGCTGCCAGATTCAGATCGTGTAAAACTACAATGGCTGAATTGGCTTTCTTCGTAAACTTCTTAATGATCTCCAAAGCTTTGTACTGATGTTTAACATCCAGGTTGTTCAATGGTTCGTCAAGAAAAATCAGTTTATGCTCAATTTTATTTTCAACCTGAGCCATCACCCTTGAAAGATGGACACGCTGCTTTTCACCTCCTGACAAGGTATTGTAATCCCTTTCTTTCAAATGATACACATCAGTTTCGTACATGTGCTTATTCATTGCTTCAAAATCTTCTTTCCGGGGCTGTGAATCGAAATAAGGATAACGCCCCATCATTACGACATCCTTTACCTGCAAAGGAATTTCGTTTGAATTATGCTGTGAAAATTTAGCTTTATGCATCGATAACTCACGGACTTCCCAATCGGAAATCGGCTGATCCTTAAATATGATTTCCTGTTTTCCCTGTCTGACTTCATTTGCCAGGATACTCAGTAAACTTGATTTTCCGGCTCCGTTGGGCCCTACAATGACTAAAAACTCACCATATCCTAAAGTGATATCAACATCATCCAGAATAAAAAATTCTTTATGCTTGTAATTGATCTGTTTCGCTTTTAACATCACAGTGATTTTTTAAATTTAATTAAAATTGCGATAAAAACAGGTCCTCCGATAAGGGAGGTCAGGATACCGATCGGTAATTCGGAAGGTGCTACTATACTTCTGCTGATGGTGTCTGCAACCAAAAGCAGAATACTTCCCAAAACTGCCGACAATGGCAAAATGAAAGTATAATTTGATTTGAACAGAAGTCTTAAAATATACGGAACGATGAGTCCAACGAAACCAATCGTCCCTGAAAAAGCCACGCAGGTTCCCACCATTAATGAGGTGATCACAACAATCTGTTTTTTTAAACTTTCCACATTAATCCCTAAATGCTGGGCATCTCTTTCACCAAGCATCATGGCATTCAAAGCTTTCCCTTTCGGCAGTAAAACAATGTAAGAAATAATGATTACAATGGTCAGAACACTGTTTTTTGTCCAGGTTGCAGCAGCCAGGCTTCCCATATTCCAGAACGTCAGGTCTCTCAACTGCTCGTCTTTTGAAATATAAATAAGAAACCCTGTGATGGAGAAACCGATAGAGGTAATCGCAACACCACTCAACAACATCATGACCACATTTGTCTTTCCGGCGCTTGTAGAAATCCTGTAAACCAGCATCATGGCCAGTAAGGCTCCTATAAAAGCTGAAATACCGGTCAGTGAAAACTGCACCATCTCAGGAAGATACTGTTTGAAATGCCCTCCCAAAACAATTGCTATCGCTGCCAGTAAAGTTGCTCCCGAAGTTAAACCTATTGCCTCACCCGTTGCCAAAGGATTCTTAAAAAGACCCTGCAGGCTCGTTCCCGAAACCGCAAGCATACTGCCTATTAAAATTGCCATGATAATACGCGCAGCCCTGACATCCCAGATCACATACCGGTCACTTAATGCTAAATTGGGATCATCTGTAATAAACTGTTGTAAAACTGTAAATGGCGAAACCCCGTTAAAATCATAAACACCGATATAAAGTGCCCCTATTGCCAGCAAAACCAGCAGAAGGGCACTTATGATTACATAGAAATATAATTTACTTTGTGCTTTCAACTAAAAGTTTGTTTAGTGCAACTGCAGCCTCACCTAATCTTGGTCCGAAACCTGAAACAAGACCTCCGTCCATCGCAATGATCTTTTTATTCTTACCTGCATTGGTCTGAGAAACGCCCGGCATTTTCAATGCTCCTTCATTCCCTCCAGAACCTTCAAGACCGCTGGAGAAGAAAAACAGGACATCGGGATTTGCTTTAACAACCGCTTCCGGGGTTAAAGGTTTGAAATCTTCAAAATCATTAATGGCATTTTCACCTCCGGCAAGATTAATCAAAGCCGCCATAGGCGTATTTTTTCCTGAAACCATCATCATATTCCCTCTTGCATAAATGAATAATACTTTTGGTTTTTTGGCAATAGGCTGTACCAGTTTAAGATCTGCATCTATTTTATCATTTAATTTCTGAAACTCTGTGCTCCCTACTGCTTTTGCAACCTCAGCGATCAGTTTTTTTGTTCCGTCAACGGTAAATTCCTGTTTAAACAATTCAGTTTTGATTCCTGAAGCTTTGATCTTGTCTAATAAATCAGGATTGATATCTTTATCCGAAGCTAAAATCAAGGTCGGGCTTACTGCCATGATCGGTTCTATGGTCATTGATCTTACGTGACCCAGATCTTTAGCAGTCGCTTTTAACGTTTCAGGATAGGTACTGGTAACGTCGGTAGCTACAATTTCGCTTCCGTGACCTAAGGCACTTACAATTTCTGTAATTCCTCCGTTCAGAGAAACTATTTTATTGTTGGTCTTTGGAGTTTCGGATGAAACTTCAGTTTTGTTCTCTGTTGGCTTCCCTGCTTCTTTTTTGCATGAGTATACCGCCATCAGCACAGAAGCTGCAAGAATGAATTTTTTCATTTTTATTGGATATTTGATTGTTTCTATAGAGGTTTATATTCAAATTGAGGGAAGCCACGTTCTCCCGCTGTACTGGTAATTCTTGTAAATCTCAATTTAAAATAAAAACCTTCAGCATCTTTGACGACATAGAATCGGTCACCGAAAACCTCCAGACCGTTTGCTCCTACAGGATTTCTCCAGTTTGAACCAATAATACGCTGATCATTGTAAACAAATTTGGACTGTTGGATATCTGAAAGTTTAAAATTATTATACGCTTCTATTCCCGAAGCCGGCGCAGGTATTACCACTTCATAAGCACCTATTCCTCCCACATTGTTATGTGTGACAAAGTCTGCATAAATGTAACTTCCTGCCCCTGTAATTGTGTTGGTAAATACGGTAAAGCATAAATCCCAGTTTTTCTTTTCAGGCTGAATAAAAACCTCTTTATTATTAACAAGGCTGACAAAACTGTAATTATAAGCAGTATTTTTACTTATGATAAGCTCTCTGTGTTGAGATTCATTCAGATTTGCATATTTGATTTTGTAACCTGCTCCGGCTCTTGCGACCTGCACTTTCATCCAGCCTCTGTTATCACCTCCGGTAACAACGGAGCCAACCGGCACAGACCCGCTGTATATTTCTTTTCCCATATTAACCAGATAAACTGCATTATCGGCTTCAATCACTTTTACATCTTCAATTGCCGTATATCCTGACGGAAAGTTACCGTTTACATCATCTATATAAGTTACATTCGCAGGATTAAAATTAGCAACCTGAACCTGATTTTTAAGTGCTGTAACACCGGCATCTGTCACCAGATCTATATTAGTTGCATTCTCAATCTTTCCTGCTGCCATCATAACTGATGAATTCAGCACTATTTTAAACTCATTTCCGGAATACAGACCAAGGTCCCAGTCTGTTCTCTTTGTCAGTACTTCTTCCTGTTTACTCAGATCATACCACACCTGATTCGGCTGTGTAGGACCACCTACTACTGCATCAATTATTGAACCTTCTACAGGCGGCACCCCTACAGGATCTTCGTTATCGTTGATACAGGATTGAGATATGAATGAAGCCCCAACTAATAGGCAAAAAAGTATTTTTTTCATTTTAATTCTTATTAAAAATTATAGTTTAGACGGGCAAAGTAGCTTCTGCCGTAGAACAGGTTCTGCTGATCCGGACCGGCATTGTGGGCACCTCCGGAAATTACCGTATTTCTTACACTTGATACATCAAAAATGTTTTTGATTCCTAAACTCAGCTCTAAATGATTATTGAAAAACGGCTGTGTAAGGGTAAAGTTCAACATATTAAAATCACCTACTTCCCCTAAGATATATTCAGGAGTTGCTCCGGGATTCTGGTTAAACTTCTGAGTAAACTGTTTTCTGACTCCTGTATATTTATAGAATAATGCAAATAAAGTTTTCGTTTGATCCAATGTATAATTTGCTGCAAAATTGGCTTCCGTGTAAAAATTATAGTCATCCGGTGACACTACAGTCCCTGAAATCAGTTCCTGAGAAATTCCCATAACCGAAACTCCTGCACTCAGCATTAAATGGTTTTTACGCAGTGACACTCCTCCTCCAAACAGAAGGGATTTATAATTATTGATATTCAGATATGTATATTTCAGCGGCTCGTTGCTTACCACCACGCTTTCTATTCTGTCTTTTACATCCAAAAACATTCCTGACAAGCTTACATCAAGTTTCCATGAATTGGAAGATGGTAAACTGTAGTCATAAAACAATCCGAAAGAGTATCCTGTTTCCGGCTTAAGGTTTTCATTACCGCGGATATCATGGTTATTATCTACCACATAGGTGTAAAGCTCTTCGTATGTAGGAAATCTGTTTGACGAACCGAAAACAGCTCTAATGTCTGACCTTTCAGTAGTATTATATCTTGCTGTCAGTGAATAATTATATTGTGAATCAAATTTATCACTTAAGGCTAATCTTACACCCGGACGTAATGAAAACCTGTCATCTAATTTCCATTCTGCCGAAAGGAAATTAGCATAATTAAAGATTGATCTTTTTATATTGATTCCATTATTATTAAATTCAAAAGTCGATGAACCTGCAAAACCACTGGTATTATCAAGCTCGTATCCTAACTGGAAATTAATTTTTTCACTGTCTAAAAAATTACTGAACATCCCTCTGGAATAAAATACTTTTGTATCGTAATATGTACTTTTTTCATCCTTTGAAATAACTTCTCTATTAGGAACATCATATAAATAATCCTGAGATTTTCTTTCCTGGGTCTGATAAGAAAAATCTCCCTGATAATTAATTCTTGAACCTAATTTTGTCTGAATATTAAATTGATGAATCCATCTTTTTGTGAAGTAGTCCCTGTCTTCTGATACAAACGTTCTTTCTCCTCCACCTAAAGGATAATCTGTAATTCTCGGGTCTCTGAAATTGATATTTTCTGAAAGAAAATTTACTTTATAGAAAAATGAAGTATTGTTTTTAGCATATCGAAGTGCCGCATTTCCTGTCATCTGATCTTTAGGAAGCCATTCGTATCCTCTCTTTTTGTCATTACTTAGGTTGAAATATTTATACCCGTTCAAATCACCCCTGTAACCCTGAAAATCGTTATGATTTACATCTGCAGTTAATGACCAGTTATCTGAAAGTTTAAAACCAAGGTTTAAAGACTGGATATGGCGTCCGTTGCCTTTTTTATACCAGTCATAATCTTTTCCTACGGTCTCCTCCTGTAAGGAAAGAAGTGCGGTCACTTTCTTAGTATAATTTTTTTTAGTGATAATATTGATTACACCCGCTACTGCATTATTACCATACTCAACTCCCATCGCCCCTTTTACGATCTCAATACGCTCAATATTATTGACATTGATCTTACTCAGATCAATCTGGTTACCCATTCCCTGATCACCCACTACAGGAATATTATCAATTAATACTTTTGTGTAAGAACCTCCCAAACCCATTATCCTTGCGTTGGAATCACCGCTTCCGCTATTAGGTTCTATTAATATATTAAGATTTTGATTAAGTACTTCTGCTGCAGTTGTTACCGCCATATTTTTAATCTGCTGTGCATCAATCACCTCAACTTTATAAATAGATTTATTGATTGACTGCTGCATATACTGACCTGTGATGACGACCTCTTCTATTTTTTTCTGATTTAGAGAATCTTTTTCCTGTGCATTTATCCACAATACAGCTGATAACGACACGATTGAAAGGGCCTTCTTCTTCATAAATTCAAAATTTTCGACAAATATAGTGCTTTATTTAGAATAATTAAAAACAATTGAGATTTTACAAAATAATTTTACAGATTCAGTATTGATAACTAAATATTGAAAATGATAACTGATGTATGGATGATTATTTATATGGATATTATTTTTTAAACAATATTTTATTAATAACATAAAAACAGGATAAAAATCATTGTTTTATTTAGAATAATTAAAAACTAATTGTTATTTTTGCTTCATAATTTAAAATAATAGAAAAAATGAAATTAAAATTACTATTTACAGGATTAGTTTTTTCAGCTTTCACCGCAAATGCGCAGGTAGCATCTATAAATGAGACGTTCGAATCTTTTACTACCGGAACGGCAGCTGTGTGGCCACAGAATGGCTGGTCTAAAATCGCCGGTAATTCCACTCCGAGAGTATATGCAGATGGTACCACTGACAAATATGTACAATTATATGGGTTTTTCTTCCCAGGAGTTGCCGCTTACTTAGTTACACCTCAAATTATTGCGCCAAACGGAACCAAATCACTCAAATTCACTTACGCACTTACAGCAGGATCAGGTGGTAACGGTACTTTGCAAGTAGGATTAGTTTCTGATAATACAACTGCAGGGGCACCAACTTTTACCTCAATCAGCCCTGTGTATAATGTAACTTCTGCAACAGAGCAGACTGTAACTATATCAGTTCCGGCCTCAACCTCTCAGTATATTGCTTTTAAATTTGTCGGTGAAGTGAATCACTCAGCGATATTAATTGATGATGTCGTTTACAATACAACAGGAAGCTTATCCGTTTCTGATAATTTTAAGACAAGTAATGACATTAAATTTGCAGTAAATACAGAAAATACAGCTCTTCAGTTCGTTGGAAAAGTGCAGCCTAAAAATGTGGAAATCTATTCTGCTGCAGGTCAGAAAGTAGAAGCAGGTAAGGTAAATAACAGCAGTTTTGATATTACAGCTCTTCAGGCAGGTGTTTACTATATTCTTATTGAAACTACAGAGGGTAAGGCAGTAAAATCTAAATTTATCAAAAAATAATTTAATTCTAATTAAATATCCAGAGGCTGACTATGATCCATAGTCAGCCTCTTTTGTATACATAAAACTGATAATCAACCGAATAATCATAAAAAAATGTCTTCAAATTATTAATAACAGGATAAATATCATGTTTTTATTTAGACTTATTAAAAATAATTACTTAGTTTTGTAGAATAATTCTAAATAAGAGATTTAACTATGAAAACAAAATTACTTCTGGCTTCTTTATTTGCCCTGACAGTTCAGCAAACCACTCTGGCTCAAACGGATGCCAACGGATACACGACGGTAAATCTTAGTATGGGAGCTTCTTATCAAAACAGGGTCTTCTATGATTTCAGCGCAAATACCATTGTATCCCAGCCTGCCAATACATGGGATATTGCTTTTTACAGAAACTCTTCAATGAATTTCGGAACAAGAATCAATGATGCTCAGAATGTTGAAGTTTATCAGGCTTCCAATAATGCAGCTAACTGGAACAGTATTACGACAAATAATATCTCAACTTACGGAGCACCGTTATATAATTTAGACAATACAACCGCTATTCAGCAAGGTGCTTTTGAACAGGGTTCTGCCACTTATGGATGGGGTGAATATAATCCCGGGAATCACCATGTAGTAGGAAGCGTCATTTTTATACTAAAATATCCTTCCGATGTATTCTATAAATTTATGATAGAAGATTATTTCGGGGGTTATACTTTTAAGTATGCTAAATGGAATGCTGGTACTTCATCATGGGATGCCACTCAGACCAAAACTTTAGCCAACGGCACTGATGATGCTTTCTTCAACTATTTCTCTTTCACAACCGGAGAGAAAGTTTCTAATCTTGAACCGCCAAAAGCCAACTGGGATCTTATGTTTACAAGATACTGGAATGACTACCCATACGTTGATCAGCAGGGAAACCCGCAAACAATGAAATACAGGTTGTCCGGTGTAATCCAGAATACGAATATTACCGTAGCCAGGGTACAGCCGGAAACTCAGGCAACTTCAACCGCTACTTTACCGGCAGCAGCAGCATTCTCCAGCAACATTACGACGATAGGACATTACTGGAAACCAACAATGGGTCTTCCTTATTCTAATGTCGTTTTTTACATAAAACAGGGTAGTGATTATTACAGGATGTATTTCGTTTCAAATGACGGTTCATCGACAGGAAATATGTATTTCAAATATAAAAACATAACATCAGTTCTGGGAGTTACAGAAATCGGTAAAAAAGCTTCTTTCGGAATCTATCCTAATCCTGCGACTGCAGACAAAAGAGTCACGGTTTTATATGATGTAAAGGAAAAAGCCAATAACAAAGGTGCTGCGGAAGTGTATGATCTTTCCGGAAAAAAAGTTCACCAGGCTGAATTGTCTAACCAGGCAGGATTCTACCAGCAGGAATTGAATTTATCTCATCTTCCATCAGGTAATTATATGGTGAAAATAACTTTTGGCGGACAAACTGAAACCAAAAAATTAATCGTGAAATAATCAACGTTGAACCGTATAAATCAGCTCAGTTTAAAATTACAATTGACTGTACAATTCAATATTAAATAATACTTTCTATTTTTTCTATAAAGGCAGTTTCATCATTCTTTGAAACTGCCTTTGCATTTTAGGTTGGCAAATTTTAATTCAATAAATTTTAAAACCTTTGTACACCTGTGCTATTTCCGTTAAAATTCGGGAAGTATTCTGTCTGAATTCAAAAAGATGATCGGTTCCGTTGTGACGGTTGTGATGTTCCACACTTTCCCACAGCTCAATCAGGAAAAAAGTTCCTTTCTTCTCATTGTCTTCAATCAATTCGTACTGAAGACATCCCTCTTCCTTTCTGGTTTCTCTCACCAGTTTCTGAAAAAGATCTACTGCTTCCATCAGGTAACTTTCGTTAAACTTAAATAGTGCAACAATATGTAAATTCATACTTTATTTTTAGACTGTAAAAATAAAATATTTTCACTGTCTGCAAATATTCCTGATCTTAAATATTCTATAAAACTGAACGCTTCAGAAAATCGATTTGCAGATCGTGATCGAACTCATGATGATGACCAGAATCCCGATCACCACAAACATTTTTTTAACAGGAAGTTTTGCCGTAAGCATGGCAGAAAAAGGCGCCGTAATGATCCCGCCGATTAGAAGACCGAGAATAATGTTCCAGTGCTGGATTCCTAAGGTCAGGAAAAATGTGATTGCTGCAGTAATCGTTAAAATAAATTTTGCGACCGTTGAACTTCCGACGGCAAATCTGGGGGTAAAGGCATTCTTTATTAAAGTTCCGGTAACAAGGGGTCCCCATCCTCCCCCGGCAAAAGAATCGATAAATCCGCCAATGATTCCTAATCTCGTGAGGTTTGTTTTCTTTTTCAAGGCTTTATTCTGCTTAGGTTTAAAAGCATTCGATAAAATCCTGATCCCAAGGTACAACGTATAAAAAGCAATAACGGTCTTGGTAATTTTAGAATAATATTCTCCGAGATAAGTTAGGCTCAGAGCCCCGATCACGGCTCCGATCACGGCAGGAACTGCCAGTCTTTTAACAAGACCTTTACTTACATTTTTCAGTTTGATATGGCTGATGCTTCCAGCGGCAGTTGTAAAACTTTCTGCAGAATGGATACTTGCACTGACAATATGCGGTGGAATGTTTAGAAATAACAGTGTGGTTGTACTGATCACTCCATATCCCATACCCATTGAGCCTGCGACAATTTCAGCAAAAATGCCTACCAGGAGCATCCAGTAAAAAATATAATTGTCTTTTGCGAGAATGACCTGAAGTTCATCCCAGTAATCCAGATTATAAAATAGGACAAATGCAGTAACCAAAACAGCAAGGGTGATAAGAAGCACATTGATCCTGATCTGAATTTTTCTGGAGATATCCATAATTACAAGACCTTTACTTTACATTTATGATCTTTAATATTTGGCATAAAATTCTGCTCAGAGACAGATATATTTTCTTTTGGAATCATACTTTATTCATTTGGAGTATTGCAAATATCTGATAAATTCGCTATCCTACCAAACGGGTAGACTACATATTCGAAAAAATATTTCTGATCAGTCGATCAGATCCAGCAGTGTTTTTTCTTCCAGTATTTTTAATGAAGCATCCCGGACTTCGATCAGGACATCATGAAGGCTGCAGTGATCTTCGTTGCAGTTTTCACATTTTTCATAGAAATTGAGACTTACACAGGGAAGCATGGCTATGGGTCCATTGATCAGACGAATGATCTTCGCCAGATTTACTTTTTCAGGATTCTGTCGCAGGAAATATCCGCCGCCCTTCCCTTTCTTACTGTCGAGAATTTCAGACTTTTTAAGTTCTAATAAAATATTTTCAAGAAACTTTAACGGAATTTTCTTATACTCGGCAATTTCGGATATAAGAACAGGCCCCTCATTCCTTTTTTCTACAAGATATGAAAGTGCCTTAAAAGCATATTGAGATTTTTTTGACAGCATCACAGCAAAAATAAGAAAATAGTTTGATATATGTATTCATTCGTTGATATGCCGTTGGATGCCGTCAATAATTGATTTGAGCATATAAAACATCGGATTGCAGTTTTCATTTTCCGGTTAAAATTCACTAATTTTGTTCTATGTTCAGTAAACAGGAGGCTCAGCAGTTAAAGAAAGAATTTTGGACGGCTTTTGGAAAATCATTTCCGAGAAAGTGGATTTTGTATGATACCAAAGTCAAAGATTTTTCTTTTAAGTTCAATGCAGACAACAAAAAAGCAGAAGTTTCTTTAGAGATCGAAATGAGGGATGAGATTTATCGCAATGCTTATTATGAAAAAATCTGGTCACTGGAAGATATTTTAAAAGATTTCATCGGGGAATTTCAGAAGGAAGAATATTTCACGTTGGAAAACGGAAAAGTAATTGCGAAAATCTGGATCGAAAAACATAATGTATCTGTATTCAACAAAAATACCTGGCAGGAAATTTTTGAATTTTTTGTGGAAAAAATGGATGCTTTTGAAAGGTTTTATTACGAGTATGAAGATTTTATAAAAGACGTTTAATATAATTGTAATGATCTTATTCGAATTTTTATCAGAACTGATAACTCCATTACTTCGGATGATCTTCGAAGTCATTTTTGAGCAGTTCATTGGTGAAATCTTTCGGTTTGTCTTCAGAAAAACCGATCAGTTCCTCAGATTTATTTCAGACAATCTATTTTAATTGTCATTGCAAAAGTCAAACTTTTGTTTAATTTTCAGTATTTTAGTTTAACAATCCTTATTAGTCTTTGGTGAATTCAAATTGTTGAAGCTGAAAGTTTCACAAACCAATCAAATCACATTATTTAAATCATGGAAAACAGTCCCCTATTTTTTGCAGACGGTGCCGATTCAAAAATGATTGCCGCGTATAAAAACGCTCAGGAAACTTTCAAATATTTCTGGAGAGAACAATCCTGGGAATACAGAAGAATTATTCCGGGACTTACTGTTTCATGTGTGAAAGTAGCTTTTTCTCAGGAAGACCCTGATTCTGAACAACCGATCGTCGAACATATGTGGATCAATGAAATTGACTTTGACGGCGATAACGTAAAGGGATACCTAATCAACGAGCCTAATGAACTGACCAATATCCAGGCAGGAGATTATGTTAACATTCCGTTGGGTGAGATCAGCGACTGGCTTTTTGCTATCACCCCGACAGAGAAAAAATCAAAATTCTCCCAACTTTTCTCTTCTCCTTCTCTTCCCAAAGCTTACGGTGGATTTACTATTCAGAAAATGCGCGCAGATATGTCCGAATCTGAAAGAAAAGACCACGACAATGCCTGGCAGCTTGATTTCGGAGATTTTAATATGGTAGAAGTAGTTCATGAGCAGAAAGAAAAACCTGAAAATCTTACCGAACATCCGATGAGCAGAAATATGAAAGAAGATTTTGTAAAATTCCTGAATGAATATCCTGCCGAACTCACCAATGCAGACGAAAACGGGATGACCCTTCTGCACAGAGAAACGATTGCCGGAAATTTAAGTTCGGTAGAAGTGATTCTTGCGTCGGGAGCTGATCAAAATATAAAAACCAATCATGGTAAAACGGCTTTGGATTACGCCAGGCAGCTGAACTGGAAACACCTGATCCCGGTGTTGGAGAAAAATTGAGTTTGAGAAATGCGAGAAAATAAAAACTGTAAAATTCAAGCCCAAAAAATAACAGGAGAGACTTTCAGAGTTTCTCTTTTTTATTTTTAATTAATATTTACTTAATGACGAATCCTGCAAAAATTTCTTTGTCTAAATTGCACCTATGAAAGAACTGTTTGATTTTATTTTGAGATTCGGGAACCTCAACCCCCAGCAAATCGATTTTATCAAAAGTAAAGCAACTGAAATCACCATTCTGAAAGATGCTTATTTTTCAGAAGCAGGAAAAGTTGCCTGTCAGGTGGGTTTTATACATGAAGGAATTCTCAGGGTCTGTTATTACAGTAATAAAGGAGAAGAGATCACGAAATACTTTATCGAAGAAAACAATCTCGTGGTAGATCTTGAAAGTTTTGATAATGAGCTCCCTTCAGTCGCCTATGTACAGGCGGTTACGGATTGTAAACTGATCATTTTTCAGAGAAAAGACTGGCTCGAACTTTTACAGACCATCGTAGGTTGGGATGCCATTGTTCACAAAATAATCTCGAGAGCATTGATGCAGAAAGTGGAAAGAAGAAGCCCTCTGGTCTCTGAAGATGCAAAAACACGCTATCTGAAATTTCTGGAAATCTATCCTAATTTGGTCAACCGAATTCCCTTATCCTATATTGCATCCTACTTAGGGATTACTCAGTCATCACTTAGCAGAATCAGGAAGAACATTCATCTGTAAAGATTGGAAAATCTGAAATTTTCTGAGCCTGCAAACTTTATGATGGCTGATTTTAATACTCATCTACCAAGTTTCCATATTTTTTTTTATCCAACAAATGTTTTTTGCCAAATGACAAATCAGATCATCTTAAAATAGATCAACTTTGCACTGTACAACATAAAAAAATAAGAAAATGAAAACCGTACTCATAACAGGAGCCAACAGAAGCATCGGTCTTGAAACCGCGAAACAACTTTCACAGAAAGGATTATTCGTTTACCTGGGAAGCCGAGATATCGCAAAAGGTGAAATTATTGTAAAAGAACTTTCTGCACAGGGATTTGATAACATTAAACCTGTGGCAATCGACGTCACCAATTCAGAATCAATTTCAGGAGCAAAAGAAACTATAGAAAAAGAAAAGGGGAAACTCGATATTCTGATCAACAACGCCGGCATTTTGGGGGTAAATCCTCAGACAGCTTCAGAAACTTCTGTGGAAGATATTAAGGAGGTGTTTGAGACCAATTTTTTTGGAGTCATTCGAGTCACTCAGGTATTTCTTGATCTTTTAAAAAAATCTGACAGCCCGAGAATCAGCAATATCACTTCGGGATTAGGCTCATTAACCTTACACAGTGATCCGGTTTGGAAATACTATCAGGTAAAAAATGCTGCTTACGGTCCTTCAAAATCTGCTTTGAATGCGTATACCATCGTATTGGCATATGAACTAAAAGATCTGCCCTTCAAAGTAAATGTGATTGATCCAGGTTATACAGCGACAGACTTCAATCATCACAGCGGTCCCGGATCTGTGGAGAGTGCTGCAGATTTTATCGTTAAACATACGCTAACGGACGAAAATGCACCGACCGGACAGTTTTACAGCAACGATATTGAGGACGAATCTGGAATCAGCCCGTGGTAGTTTTTGTATTAAAATACTTTTAATCATCAGATCATTGAGAAACCCGAAGGTTTCTCTTTTCTTTTTACCGAATGCTAAATCTTGAAATACCGTTTTTACTTAAATTGCACCATGGAAGAATTTATTAATTTTCTGCTGAAATTCGGAGATCTTAATGGTCATCAGATTGATCTGATTAAAGAAAATGCTTTCGAAAGAGCACTGAAAAAAGATGATCACTTTGCCGAAGCAGGAAAAGTGGTTAAGGAAATCGGTTTTGTAACAGAAGGTATTTTAAGAAATTATTATTACAATAATCACGGGGAAGAGATAACAAAATATTTTGTTGAAGAAAAAAATATGGTGATCTGTAAAGCCAGCTTCGATAACGAAATACCTTCTAACTCTTATCTTCAGGCGGTTACAGACTGTACCCTTATTACTTTCCCCAAAAAGAACTGGGAAGAAATTTCAGATACCATAATGATATGGGATCGCCTGATGCAGAAAATCATTTCAAAAGCACTGATCAGGAAAGTGGAAAGAATAAGTCCGCTGATTTCTCAGGATGCCACTACCCGGTATCTTGAATTTTTGGAAGAATATCCCGGTCTTGCCAACCGCGTTCCTCTTTCCTACATCGCTTCGTATCTGGGGATAACACAGCAGTCTCTCAGCAGAATACGAAAGAATATACGCTAAAGCACTTTTTACCAATTGGTAAATCGTTTGATCCTGCAAAGGTTCAATTTTGCTGTTATCAATTTTAAATATATAAAAAATGAAAACAGCATTAATTACAGGCGCTAACAAAGGAATTGGTTTCGAAACTGCAAGAAAGCTTCTGCAGAAAGGTTATTTCGTTTATCTGGGCAGCAGAAATATTGAAAATGGTCAAAACGCTGAAAAGCAGTTAAAGTCAGAAGGCTTTTCAAATTTTGAGATACTGCCTCTTGATGTCAACCTTCAGGATTCTGCAGATCAGGCGAAAAAACAGATTGAGCTGAAGACCGGAAAATTAGACCTTCTCATAAATAACGCGGGGATCAGCGGAACATTACCACAGACTGCTTTAGAAACACATCCCGCAGAATATGAGAAAGTTCTTCAGACCAATCTCTTCGGTGTGATGCGCATTACTCAAAGTTTCATCAGTCTCTTAAGAAAATCAGAAGAGCCCAGAATTGTAAATGTCAGTACAAGTGTCGGTTCGCTGACAACACAAAGTGATCCGGAATGGATGGCTTACGACAGTGCCAAATATGCTGTGTATGCTGTTTCAAAAGCTGCAATGAACATGTATACTGTTATACTTGCATATGAACTCAGAGATTCACGTTTCAAAGTCAATGCAGTTTGCCCGGGTTACACTAAAACAGATTTCACTTATCAGCAAGGTGGAGATGTAGAAGTTGCTGCTGAACGAATTATTAAATACGCATTGATCGGTGATAATGGCCCCACAGGAAAATTCTTCAGTGAAGAAACCAATCCTGAATCCGGTGAAATAGCATGGTAATGTAAAAAGACTTTTTTAATGACTTTGCCTGTAAAATGGATTAAAATTCCTCTCCTATGGTGAGGTGGATTTTTACAGGGGAAGAAGACTGGGTGGTTAAAGAAGGTTACATTTAAACAGCTAAAGCACTACACAAACCAAAGTCGCCCGTCAATTCGAGCTCCGTCAGTTCGAGTGTTTTTCACAGCAAAGCGGAGAAAAATGTATCGAGAACCTTTGAACCACGGACAAAATCTGTCTTTAAAACAAAAACTTCTCGATACGGTTTTTTACAAAACCTACTCGAAGTGACGCCCTGTCCAC
>CAURNW010000011.1:0-180888 GCA_963526305.1 uncultured Chryseobacterium sp.
AGGAAAATAAAAATTATAACCAAAAAAAATCCGCCTCAGTTGTGAGACGGATTCTATATCTATCAATGGTCTGTTGATCAGACCTGGATTACTCCTAAATTGAATTTTTCTGTAATGGGTGAATGATCCGCAGCTTCGATTCCCATTGAAATCCATTTTCTGGTGTCAATAGGATTGATAATGGCATCTGTCCATAATCTTGACGCAGCGTAGGTTGCTTCTGTTTGCTTCTGATATTTTTTTGAAATAGAATCAAGGATTTCTTTGCGCGCTTCTTCTGTAATCTCTTTTCCCTGTTTCTTCAAAGTAGATTCCTGAATCTGAGATAAAACCTTTGCAGCCTGTGAACCGCCCATCACAGCCAAATCAGCCCATGGCCACGCTACGATCAATCTTGGATCGTACGCTTTTCCGCACATAGCATAATTTCCGGCTCCGTAAGAATTTCCAGTAATGATCGTAAATTTAGGTACTACTGAATTAGCAACAGCATTGACCATTTTCGCACCGTCTTTAATGATGCCCCCGTGCTCAGACTTAGAACCAACCATAAAGCCGGTAACGTCCTGTAGAAATATTAAAGGAATCTTTCTCTGGTTACAGTTAGCAATAAACCTTGTTGCTTTATCCGCAGAGTCAGAGTAAATTACACCGCCAAACTGCATTTCACCTTTACCACTTTTTACCAGTTTTCTTTGGTTTGCTACAATTCCGACAGACCAGCCATCAACTCTTGCAGTAGCACAAATAATACTTTTGCCGTAATCTCCCTTATATTCTTCAAACTCAGAATTATCAACCAGGCATTTAATGATTTCCAAAGTGTCATATTGATCTGCGCGGGAAACCGGCATGACTCCGAAAATATTATCAATTTTTTCTTTGGGTGGAAAACTTTCAATTCTGTCGAAGCCTGCCTTCTCATAGCTTCCGATAGATTTCATTATATTTTTGATTCTGTTTAAAGCATCCTGATCATCTTTAGCTTTATAATCTGTAACTCCCGAAATTGAGCAGTGAGTTGTAGCACCTCCTAAGGTTTCATTGTCTATACTTTCTCCGATAGCCGCCTTCACAAGATAGCTTCCTGCAAGGAAAATAGAGCCTGTTTTATCAACGATCATTGCCTCATCGCTCATTATAGGAAGATAAGCCCCTCCGGCAACACAACTTCCCATTACAGCTGAGATCTGAATGATTCCCATCGCACTCATCTTAGCATTATTTCTGAAAATTCTGCCAAAATGCTCTTTGTCAGGAAAGATTTCATCCTGCATCGGAAGATAAACGCCTGCAGAGTCCACCAGATAAATAATCGGAAGTTTGTTTTCCATA
Organism: uncultured Chryseobacterium sp.; assembly: GCA_963526305.1. Lineage (GTDB taxonomy): Bacteria > Bacteroidota > Bacteroidia > Flavobacteriales > Weeksellaceae > Chryseobacterium. The sequence goes on from CAURNW010000011.1 coordinate 1,336, forward strand.
GCAATTTCCTGAGCTCTCAGGTTCTTCTTTCCGGTAATAGGAAACCAGGCGCCAGCTTTTACAGAGGCATCATTGGCGACTACAAGACATTGTTTTCCGGAAACATAGCCCATTACAACAACAACGCCACCACTCGGGCATCCTCCATGTTCCTCATACATTTCATAACCGGCAAAAGCACCAATTTCAATAGAATCTGAATTTTTATCGAGAAGATAGTCTATTCTTTCTCTTGCTGTCATTTTTCCTTCGTCACGAAGCTTTTGAAGCCTCTTTTCTCCACCTCCCTTTTTTATTTCAGAAAGTAAACGATTTATTTCAGCTAATTTTAATTTGTTTTGATCTTCTCGTTTGTTGAATTCAATATCCATGAAATTTCTATTTTAATGTGCCTAAGATACTACTTTTATAAAAAATGAAATATAACAGAGTTTTATGATTCAACGCAGTGAAAATCAGAAAATTATGAAATATTTAACACACATAAGTTTTTTTATGTTTGTTTTTTTTATAATTTTACATAAGAGGAAAGGAGCTGATTACTCCGCTATAATTCCTCTGTTCCTAGTTTATTTTTTTAATAGTTTATTATTTGAAGGCCCTGAAAGTTCTATAGACTTTCAGGGTTTTTTTACTATTGAAATTATTATCAGGTTAATTTGATATTAAGCTGAAAATTATCAACGTTTTAACAAACTCTATTTGTAAATTTGTCCGTTTATAATTCGATCGATAAATATGCGAAAATTAGCTCTTTTCAGATTACACTTAATTGTTTTTTTATGGGGATTCACTGCAATCTTAGGAAAGTTGATTACCGCCAATGCATATATTCTCGTATTTTACAGAATGTTGTTTGCTGCTTTTTTTTTATTTGTATTTATAAGGGTTTTCAAAAAAGAGAGCATCAGGGTATCAAAGAGACTTTTTTTTCAACTTGCAGCAATCGGATTTTTTATGGCGTTGCACTGGCTTTGCTTTTTCTATTCGATTAAGGTTTCGAACGTCTCTATTGCACTTAGCTGTCTGTCTTTATCTACATTATTTGCTGCCATTTTAGAACCTCTTGTTTTTAAACGAAAGATTGATCTTTCCGAAGTAATAATGGGAGTGGTAATTGTTGCCTGCATTCTTCTTATTTTTAAAACAGAATTCCAATATAAAGAAGGTATTTTCTTTGGAATATTATGTGCTGTTTTCGGAACTATTTTTTCAGTTTTCAACGGAAAGTTATTTGGAAAAACAAGTCCGGGAAATATTATTTTTTACGAAATCTTTAGCGGTTGGCTTATTTTAACTGTATTTTATTTATTATCAGGTCAAATATTTTCAATGAATGAAATAAATTTCCGAGATTTGTCGTTAATATGCTTGTTGGCAAGTGTTTTTACTGCTTTTCCTATGCTGGAATCGGTAAAGCTTATGAAATATATTTCGCCCTTCACATTAATTTTAACAGTAAATTTAGAACCAGTCTACGGAATTATACTAGCTTTTTTTATCTTTGGCGAATCAGAGCATATGAGTCCTGTTTTTTATGTGGCTTCACTCGTTATGATTTTAGCTATTGTAGCGAATGCACTGATCAAAACAAGGAAACAAAAACAATTAACCAAGCATCAAACTGAATGATGAAAAAATATCTTTTATTACTATTTTCCCTTTTATTTGGGTTTTCTCAATCTCAGATTATCAGAAAATATTCCAATGAATTTTTAAATATCGGTGCCGGAGCCAGAGGTTTGGCAATGGGGGGAGCCGTAATTTCTAATCAGGATGACGTGTATTCTCCGATGTGGAATCCCGCTGGTCTGAAAGGAATTACTAAAGACTGGCAGGGAGCTGCCATGCATGCAGAATATTTTGAATCGATTGCCAAATATGATTATCTGGCATATGCAAAAGTTTTGGAAGAAGGGGTTTTCGGGGTTTCAATTGTACGATTGGGAGTTGATAATATTTTAAATACCACTCAGCTGATTGACACAGAAGGAAATATTGATTATGATAAAATCACAAAGTTTTCACAATCAGATTATGCAGGGATTATTTCTTATGCTTTCAACCCTGGTGGAAATCAAAAATTAGATGTAGGTGTAAACGCAAAAATTGTCTACAGAAATGTCGGAAAATTTGCCAGCGGTTATGGTTTCGGTTTCGATGTAGGAGCTATTTATAAAGCTGATAATGGATGGAAGTTCGGTGGTATGCTTCGGGATGCAACAACGACAGTGAACTTCTGGAGTATTAATCAGAACGAATTATCGGCAGTAGTCAATGGTGAAGAGTTTAATCCTGCGCCTACTGACAAAATGGAACTTACGATGCCCAAGCTCAATGCCGGAGCAAGTAAATTATTTGAAATTAACAGCAGTCTATATATTTTACCTGAAGCAGGAATCAATGTTGATTTTGCTAAAACAGCCGCACTCCTTTCAACAGATTTTGCCAGTATTACTCCTTATGCAGGGGCTGAAGTTGGCTATCAGAAAATGATTTTTGTACGAGTAGGGGTCAATAGGTTCCAGTCCATAACAGATATTGAAGACTTACAGAGAAAAGTTTCATTCCAGCCAAGTGCCGGTCTGGGGATCAGATACAGAGGGCTTACACTTGATTATGCTATCAGCAATTCAGGAATAGGCGGATCTAACTTTTTTTCCAATTTCTTCTCTCTGAAACTGGATATGGGAGAATTTAGAAATGATTAGGAATTACCATTATTTAAAAATTATTACAATGAAGAAACTTTCAACAATTATCGCAGCGGTCTGCTTTACGTTTTCGTATGCTCAAAAAGTTTCAGACTATAAATATGTTGCACTGCCGGAAAAATTCAGCGGATTCAAAAACGATCAGTATAAATTAGATATTCTGCTTACCAGGACCCTTAAACAAAAACAGTATACTGTCGTTTCCGGTAACAGAAGTCAATGGCCTGCAGACGCCAATTCAAACCCATGCAATGTATTGAACGCAGATGTCGTCAATGACAGTGGTTTATTGAGAAATAAAGTTATCTTAGAATTTAAAGATTGTAACGGTAAGATCATAACAAGCCAAAAAGCGAGTACATCAATTAAAGAATTTGAGGTAGGTTTTCAGGATGCTCTACAGCAGGCTTTGGTTCGTATCCCTGTATCCAGTCCTAAATTTATTGCTAGTCAGACAGAAACAATTACTCAGGACGTAAAGCCATCTGAACCTTTAAAAGTAATTCCTCTCATTACAGAAGAAAATTCGCCTAATCAACCAGGAAAATACACAAACGGAAAAGTGAATTTACAAAAGGTTATAATAGCTGCTGATCAGTTTATTTTGGTCGAAAGTAGCAGTTCTGTGCCTTTTGCAACTTTTAAAGAAACAACAAAGAAAGATGTTTTCAGAGTTAAATTAAAATCCGGCGAATCAACCACCGGATATGTAGAAAACGGAAATATCGTGATCGAAATGCCAAAAGGCAATGATAATTATACAAAAGAAGTTTTCACTTTAAATTAATAAAAAAAAGCCTTATTTTACCAGATAAGGCTTTCTTGTAAAAAACATAAGACCTATGAGAAAAATTTACATTTCTTTATCAATAGCTTTATCACTATGTTCTCAGGCACAAAATATTTTAAATACGGCTTTAACTGAAATTCATTATGGTGAATCGAGCACTCCGGCAAACTTGTTTAAATTTAATAATCAGATTCTATTCTCTGCGGAAAGAAATAGCGAAGAAGGAAGAGAATTATGGAGTTACAACTCGGTAACACAAAAATCTATTTTATTAAAAGATATATTACCAGGTTATAATAGTGGAATGCCTGGTCAGCCCTATTTCAGTAAAATAAATGATAAAGTATATTTTATAGCGAGTGATAATTCGTCATATAAACAAATTTGGGAAACCGACGGAACTGCTTCAGGAACACACAAAGTAAAAGACCTAAGCTCAAATTACGAAACTGTTGCGCAGGCAGCCGGAAATAAACTTTTTATTTTCTCGAATAAAGAACTTTCTGTTTATAATCCATTAAATAATGTACTTACCCCATTAAAAACTTTCGATTATACATCCGGAACAATAAAATTAGAGACATTCAATGATCAATTATTGTTAGCTGCAAATGACGGCGTAAACGGTAAAGAAATATGGAAATCAGATGGAACGGTTGTCGGAACATTACTTCTAAAAGATATTGCGCCTAATAGTGGCAGCAGTATTTCAAACGATTTTAAAATTTTAAAGTTAAATAACGGTAAGTTTTATTTTGTTGCAAATACAGCTACGGGATATCAGCTGTATGAAAGCAATGGTACAACAGCAGGAACCGTTTCTGTAATGCCGATTCAGAACGTTTTTGAGCTTAATGGTGTTTCGGCGGGTAATTACTTTGTATTTACAGGCTTTGATGCTGCCAACGGTGGGCTTGAACCTTGGGTATCCGATGGTACTGCTGCAGGAACTCAGATTTTAAAAGACATTCTACCCGGGAATTCAAGTTCTATGGGGATAAACAATAAGTTTTTAAAGATTAATAATAAAATATATTTTGATAGCAGTTCAAATGGGATAAATCAAATCTATGGTAATTATATTTGGGAAACAGATGGAACTCAGGCGGGAACGTTGCTGTTTAATACGCCTGCCAACAATATGTTGTATGGTACAAGTTCAGATGCGCAGCACTTGATTTTAACAAAACCGAATGAATACAGTCGTTTCTGGGTTGCCAATGGTAATTCTGCACAGACATTTGAAATTGCAGGACTTGGGATGCCTGATAATAACAGTTTTGTTGATTTAAATTCTGCTATTTATTTGACAGGCAGTAATTCAACATACGGATCTGAATTATTTTCTCTGAATCCTGTTTCACAAGTTGCTACATTGGCTTCCGATATCAACCATTCTTCCGGCAGCTTACCACACTCTTATGGAGTGTTAAATGATAATCTGATTTTTATTGCCTCTAATAGACAATTTAATCATCAATTTTATAAAAGAAATAAGATAACTCAGCAAATTTCACGTCTTACAAATTTTACGAGCGGAACATCTTCGGTTGGTATGTTTACAGATTTTAATGATACTTTTATTAAAGTCGGAAACTATTTTTATACAAAAAACAATACTCCAAATTTTAGAAGTGTTTTCTACCGAACAGATGGTACATCGGCGAACTCCTCGATGATTCCAACTCCAGATACGACAACAAATGATGTGGCAATGCATGTCAATTTGAATGACAATTCTCTACTGTTTGCCGGTTACAATAATATTACTGGAACCGAACTTTGGAAAATTGAAAACAATTCAAATGTACCGGTATTGGTAAAAGATATTTCTACGGACAATATGGGAAGTATGTATAATGTTGATCCTAAAGCAGTTGTTCTAAACGGTTTTGCATATTTCGTCGCCAAAGAAAACGGTAAACTTGGAATATGGAAATCTGACGGAACCGCTCCAAATACTTTAAAAACTGTTCAATATATATTTCAGAATGGATCCGATGGAAATATTAAAGTTATTGGGAGTGTAAATGGTAAACTGCTTTATTCCACAAGAAAAGAAAATTACAGCAATACATCAAATACTGAGCTCTTTGCATCTAATGGTGATTTGTCTTCATCTGTTTTAGTGAGGTCTCACAGTGATCCTTTTGGTTCAGCAAGTTTCAGTACTGAAACTGAAATTTTTAATAATAAATTATTTTATGCCGTTACCGGATATCCAGCGGGTCTTTATTCTACAGACGGAACAATTGCGGGAACAGTAGAAGTTGCGCAGTTAAACTTTAATGGAGCTGTTCAGTTTAAAAAATGTAGCAATCAATTATTTTTCACCAATAATAATGGAAGCCAGTTATGGAAAACTGATGGTACAAATGCTGGAACAGTAAATATGTCTGCAAATTTGAATGGCATAAAAGATATGGTTTGTGTGAATAACTATCTTTATTTTCTTAATGGAGATTCTCAGAAAGTATGGAAGGCTAATGTAGCTGCCGGAACTGCAGCCCCATTGGATCTCTTTATTGCCAATGATAATCAGCTTTTGATTAATGAAAATATTTTAAAACTGGCTACGGACAGTGAGAAGATTTATCTTTCCATATCTACAAAAGAGCACGGTAATGAATTTTACACCGTAACAGATTCTCTACCTATATTTCTGGCGACAGATGAAATTAAAGTTAATACTGAAAATTCAGCAGATATAAGGGTTTATCCTAATCCCGTTATTGATAGCTTTGCGATTAAATTGTCTGAGAATTTTAAGGTAGAACAAGTCAAAATCTTTGATACTACCGGAAAGCTTATAAAAAGTGTAAGTTATCAGAACGATAAAGTATCTATTTCTGATTTGCCTTCTGGTACTTATTTCCTAAAAATTAAGACAGATCATGGCGATTATGTTAGTAAAATAATTAAGAAGTAACGCTGTTTAATGGATCTGTAGAAATAAAAAAGCCTTATCTGTCACCAGATAAGGCTTCCTTAAAATAAACCATAAAAAACTAAAACTATGGTAATAGAACAGTATCTATTACATGTATAACACCATTTGACTGATTAACATCAGCGATTGTTACTTTTGCCTTATTGCCTTTTGCATCTGTAACATACAAATCATTTCCTTTTGTCCAGAAAGTAAGCTGTTCTCCTTCTACCGTTTTCATCATTGCTTTTCCATTTCCGGCTTTTACTGCTGCCCAAACCTGCTTAGAACTGTATTTTCCAGGTAAAACGTGATACGTTAAAATCTTGGTAAGCATTTCCTTATTTTCAGGTTTTACTAGATTTTCTACTGTTCCTGCAGGCAATTTTGCGAAAGCTGCATCAGTAGGAGCAAATACGGTGAAAGGTCCTGCACTTTGCAGAGTCTCTACCAGACCGGCAGCTTTTACTGCAGCAACCAAGGTCTTATGATCTTTTGAATTAACTGCATTTTCTACAATGTTTTTAGACGGATACATTGGTGCTCCACCAACCATTACTGTCTTTTCTTTCATTTTCTGTGCAGCTGCATTTCCACTTAATGCGAATGATAAAGCAACCATTCCTAAAGCCACGAATTTTGATCTTGTATTCATTTTTTTGATTTTTTTTAAATTATTATTATTTGAGTTGTGAGTTTCTTTCTCTGTTATTGATATCTACGACAGTCTGTAGATTTTAGTTTTTAAAATTTAAAACATTTGTTTTATTTAATTGATAATCAATGAATTAATTTTATTTATTCTTTATTTCTTTGCTTTTTGATTGGGAACAAACTCAAGAGAAACCGAGTTCATACAGAATCTCTTTCCAGTCGGTTTTGGTCCATCGTCAAAAATATGTCCGAGATGAGAATCACATCTTCCGCACAGTACTTCGGTACGCTCCATATTATGCGAGTTGTCTTTTCTGTATTTAACGCCATCTTTTCTTAATGGTTGATAAAAAGATGGCCACCCGCAGGTTGTTGCAAATTTTGAAGTAGATAAAAACAGTGGATTTCCGCACACTGCGCAGTAATAAGTGCCTTTTACATCAAATTCATAATATTTGCCTGTGAATGCCATTTCTGTGGCCCCTTCTCTGGCCACCTGATATAATTCGGGTTTTAAAATTTTTTTCCATTCTGCATTGCTGACTTTTAAAGGGGTTATGTTTGTTTTAGAGTAATAGGGATTTTTAGTTTTAAAGTTTGATGACTGAGCTGCATAATTTCCAAAAATCAATGTAGCCATAAGCATGGAAAGTATTCTGGTGATGGTATTTTTCATTTTAATAATATAATTGTTTACAGTTATATATACGAAATAAAATTTCTCAAAGATTTTATACTTTGTATCTATTATTTTACTAAATTTGATAAGTAAAATACATCATATTAAAACTACCTATTCGGAAGAAGAACTTATTGCTTCGCTCAGAGAGAAGAGTGAATCAGGTTTCCACCATTTATATGACCACTATTCAGGGGCATTATATGGTGTGATTCTTCGAATTGTACAGTCAAAAGAATATACCGAAGAAATTATTCAGGATGTTTTTATGAAAATCTGGAATTCAATCCACCAGTATGATACTGCTAAAGGACGTTTCTACACATGGATGATCAATATTGCAAGAAACACGGCAATTGATTATCTGAAATCTAAAAGCTTTCAGAACGAATTAAAAAACCAATCACTACCTGATTTCGTATATAACAATGCGGAACTCTCAACCACCAATAATTCAGATTTTATTGGACTTAATAATGTGCTGAAATCATTAGAGTCTGACAAGCAGGAGCTTATTGATTTAGCATACTATCAGGGGTACACGCAGAGTGAGATATCAGAAAAACTGAATATGCCTTTAGGTACTGTAAAAACAAAAATGCGTAATGCATTGATGAAGTTAAAAGATTTATTAAAAGATTATCAATAAAATTGAATAGTAAAGAGTACATATCATCCGGAATTCTAGAATCTTATATTCTAGGTCATGCTTCTCCTGAGGAAGCGGGTATTCTGGAGTGTGTGATGAAGAACAATAATGAAGTAAGAGAGGCTTTTGAAGAAGCCCAAAAAACTTTGGAGATGCTTGCCAATGCGCAGGCAGTGACCCCGCCCAATGATTTAAAGACAAAGATTTGGGATAAAATTCAACAGGAACAAAATGTTGAAGTTGAAATGCCTGTAATTCCTATCCGTGGTAATATTGAAAAGGTAAATACAGAAGCAGATATTCAGGTTGTTAAAAGCAGTAAAAATAGTAATTGGAAGAACTTTGCAGTGGCAGCCTCTGTCCTGTTTTTAATCAGTATAGGAATTAATTTATATTGGATCAACAGCCAGTCAAAAATTAATGAGCAGCTGGTCAAAGCCGAAAGTGAGCGGAAATCCAGTCAATTAGCGATGCAGAGTATGCAGCAAAAATTAGATATTTTTGCAAACCCCGATATGAAAAAAGTAGTATTGGCAGGAGTTGATAAACACCCCGAGGCGAAAGCTACCGTACTGTGGGACAGTAATTCCAAAGATATTTACTTATCTGCAAATTCTCTGCCAAAAGCACCGGAAGGAATGCAGTATCAGTTGTGGGCAATTGCAGATGGTAAACCGGTGAGTGCCGGAATGTATACCGAAGATAAAGACAGCAGAATTGCACTTTCCAATATTACCAATGCACAGGCATTTGCCATCACTCTTGAAAAGAAAGGTGGAAGTGAAGTTCCAACGATGGAAAATATGTATGTAATGGGAGGTGTATAAAGTTAATCATATAAGATTTACATTAAATAAAAAATCAGCTCAGAAATTTCTGAGCTGATTTTGTTTTTTTAAGAACGGTTAAAAAATTCGTAAACCATCTTTCCTTTACTTTTTCCTAAAATCTCTTCCAAAGTTTCCAGATTAGCCTCTTTAATGCGTTTTACTGATTTTAATTTGGAAAGAAGCATTTCAATCGTTTTATCCCCAACGCCCGGAATCTCTTCAAGCTCCGATTTTATCGTTGAATTCGTTCTTCTCGTTCTGTGGTGTCTTACACCAAAACGGTGGGCTTCGTCTCGCACCCTCTGAAGTACTTTCAGTGTTTCAGATTTTTTGTCGAGGTAAAGGGGAATAGGATCTTCTGGAAAAAAAATCTCTTCCAGCCTTTTTGCAATACCTACAATCGTAATTTTTCCGTACAGTCCAAGCAGCTTCAGGCTTTTTATAGCTGAAGACAGCTGTCCCTTTCCACCGTCAATCAAAATCAACTGTGGTAAATTTTCACCTTCGTCAAGCATTCTTTTATACCTCCGGAAGATTACTTCTTCCATCGTTGCATAATCATCGGGACCAACAACAGTCTTAGGATGGAAAATCCTGTAATCTGCTTTGCTTGGTTTACCGTCTCTGAAAACAACACATGCTGAAACAGGATTGGTTCCCTGAATATTAGAGTTATCAAAACCTTCAATATGGCGTGGCTCAACAGGCATTCTCAGAAGCTTCTGCATTTCAGCCATAATTCTGTTAGAGTGCCTCTCAGGATCAACAATCTGTACCTGCTTCAGCTTCTCTATCCTGTATTCTTTCGCATTTTTTTCAGAAAGTTCCACAATTCGTTTTTTATCGCCCACTTTGGGGACAATCAGTTTTACATTCGGAATCTCAAGAGTCAGATGAAAAGGAATAAGAACTTCTTTCGAATCCGATTCAAATTTTTGACGGATTTCAATCAGGGCTTCTTCCAGGATATCTTCATCACTTTCTTCAATGATTTTTTTAATTTCAGTGGTGAAACTCTGTATGATATTCCCATTCCGGATTTTAAAATAATTGACATAAGCAGCAGTTTCATCACTAGTCATTCCGAATACATCTACGTCATCAATATTCGGGTTTACTACCGTATGTTTTACCTGATAGTCTTCAAGGATATCCAGTCTCTCCTTAATAATTTGAGCATTTTCAAACTGAAGGTTTTCTGCATATTTCATCATCTGACTGACCAGATATTTTTTTGCAGTCTGGAAATCACCTTTGATAATGCCGCGTATCGCATCGATTTTCTCGTCATATTCCTGCTTGCTTTCCAAACCTTCACAGGGGCCTTCACAGTTTTTGATATGAAATTCAAGACAGACTTTGTATTTTCCGTCTTCGATCTTTGCCGGAGCTAAATTTAGATTACAGGTTCTGAGTTTATAAATGTGTTTAATCGTATCCAGCAGAATCTTTGCCGGACGTACTTTTGCATAAGGACCGTAATACTCTGATCCGTCTTTAATCTTCGTACGCGTCAGAAAAATCCTTGGAAAGTCTTCATTTTTAATGCAGATCCAGGGATAGGTTTTGTCATCTTTAAGCATGACATTGTAAAAAGGCTGATGTTCCTTGATCAGATTGTTTTCCAGTAGAAGCGCATCGTATTCACTGTTGACAATCGTTGTTTCCAGCCGGTAAATCTTACCTACCATGATCCGGATTCTGTAACCCGGCAGGTTTTTATTAAAATAAGAAAGAACCCTCTTCTTTAAATGTTTGGCCTTTCCTACATACAGGAGATTTCCGTTTTTATCGTAATAACGATAGACGCCGGGTTCTGAAGGTAAAGTTTTAAGCTGTAATTCTAAAGAAGGATTCATAAAGCAAAATTACGGAATCCAATTGTTATTTAGAACACAAAAAAGCTGCAGAAATCTGCAGCTTTTAAATTTTTATCCGTTCTTCATTTCGGTATATTCATTGACCAGAAAGCTGAAATAATTCCACTCTACAGAATTCTTAGGATATTTTTTCATGAATGCTACATTGTCACCAAATAAAAAATCATAGTTGTCTTCAAAATCATCTTTGTGAAGCCAGATGACTTTATTTCCTTTTTTAACATAATATGATTTTGTTACTCCCCCGCCAAAAGCAGGTGCTCCCGCAAAGCCGGTGGTTGCAGTTGTAGAAGCAAGTGGATCATGGTATACTTCGATAGCTTCGTCAAAATCAGGATTGATCACCTGCATTAAAAATTCTTTATTTTCTCTTTTGTTTTTTATGGAAACCGTCTGATTAACAAAATGAATATGTTCATCTGAAGTTTGTTTTCTGAATTTTTTGGTACTGTAATTTCTGATATTGGAAATAAACCTGGCTGCCTTAATAGATTTTTCTGCATCATCAGCGTACAGATACATTTCAGCGATATCTTTCGCTTCAAATTTTCTTATTTTTTGTGTTTCAACATCCTCAATTGTAATCGAAAGAATCTGGCCTCTGTCTTTCTCCCATGACTTACTGAAACCCTGATATTCATTATTATCTTTAAGTATAATTGTAGAAATTTTTTTTGGAGAAGCTGTATTGAAGCCTTCATTGAAAAGATACTGGTTCATCTCTTTTTTTTGCTCTTTGGTGTACCTTATCTTTTCCTGTGCGGTCAATCCTGCACTTGCAAAAAAAAGCATCAGTAATAAAGTTTTAGTTTTCATAGGTCTTGATTTTTAAGTTCGTAAAAATACAAATAAACCTATTTTACCGGCAATTATTATATCATAAAGCATAAGTTTTCAGTTCTCTTCAAAATGTGTATTTTTAGGGAAATTTTTTGAAATGATATACGGAGTAGACGTTTTGAGTTTCCATGATGTTCTGGAAATCTGTAAAACCCCAAATAAAGCTAAATTAAATAAAACTGCAATAGAACAGATCCTGAAATCTCAGGATAATGTAAAGAAAATTGTAGAGTCAGACCGTTGTGTTTATGGGATCAACACAGGATTCGGACCTCTTTGTGATACTAAAATTTCTGCTGACGAAACTGCACAGCTTCAGTATAATTTGATTATTTCTCACGCAGTTGGCGTTGGTAAACCGATTGATAAAGAATTTTCTAAAATCATGATGATTGCAAAAGTTCATGCATTGTCAAAAGGATTTTCCGGAGTTTCTCTGGAAGTGATTGAAAGATTTATTCTGATGCTTGAAAAAGACATTATTCCTGTTGTTCCGGAGCAGGGTTCTGTAGGAGCATCCGGAGATTTGGCGCCCCTTTCACATTTAGTCCTGCCACTCTTGGGTTTAGGTCAGGTTTGGGTTGGCAACGAAATCTTCGAAACTGCTGAAATTCTGGAAAAAAACAACCTTGAGCCTTTGATATTAGGTCCAAAAGAAGGTTTGGGACTGATCAATGGAACTCAGTTTATTTTGGCTCATGCCATCAAAGGTTTAGAAAAGTTCGAATATCTATTAGACTTGGCAGATATGACTGCAGCAATGAGTCTTGAAGCTTACAGAGGTTCATCAAGCCCTTTCAAAAAAGAGCTTCACGATATCCGTCCGTTTGAAGGAAGTAAAAAAGTGGCATCAAGAATGCTGAAATTTTTAAAAAACTCAGACAACTTAAAATCTCACGAATATTGCGACAGAGTACAGGATCCGTATTCTATGAGATGCGTTCCGCAGGTTCACGGTGCCAGCAGAAATGCTTTTGAGCATCTTAAAATGTTGACAGAAACCGAATTGAATTCTGTTACCGATAATCCCATCGTGTTAAGTGCTGAAGAATCAATCTCCGGGGGTAATTTCCACGGACAGTTGTTGGCAATGCCTTTAGATTATGCAACTTTGGCGGCGGCTGAATTGGGAAATATTTCAGACAGAAGAAGTTATTTATTACTGGAAGGGAAATACGGTTTGCCAAGATTGTTAACCGAAAGCTCAGGTTTGAATTCAGGATTCATGATTCCTCAGTATACTTCGGCAGCCCTGGTAACTGAAAATAAAACACTTTGTTTCCCCGCATCTGCAGATTCTATTCCTACAAGTCTCGGACAGGAAGATCACGTTTCAATGGGAAGTATCTCAGGAAGAAAATTTAATCAGGTGTTAGGGAATCTTGTCAATATCCTGGCAGTTGAATTAATGTTTGCCGCTCAGGGGTTAGAGTTCAGGAGACCGGCAAAATGTTCAAAAATAATCGAAGAAAACCATGCTGTCATCCGTTCAAAAGTAAACAAGCTTGAAGATGACCGATTAATAGGTAAAGATATTCTGGCTATTGCAGAATTGATTAATGAGAGACAATTTGTAGTGAATTTTTAAAGAATTTGTTTTAAAACAGATAAAAGCTTCCAGACCGGAAGCTTTTTTAATTAAATGTTTAAAATATTAAATTTTAAGTAACAGATATGCCAATTCAATATAAAATGTTAATTTGGCAGAGCCAACTAAAAATATTTCACTATGAAAAAATGTGTATTTATCTTACTCACTGCATTTGCTTTAAGTTCCTGCAGCAATGATGATCTTCAGACATCGGCTATTGAAAGCGAAATCGTGCAGACAGATCCCCTCACTGCGAGGCAAATTAATGATAAAATCAACGAAACCACCAAAACTCAAGGCAGATTTTCCTGGAACGAATCTTCATCGCATTTTTTATGGAGCGGAATTGTTCAGGGAAATAAGATTGCTTCCATAGGTTTCGGAGATTCTAAAGATGATTTTGACCGAAGTAAATCTTCCAATTCTGAAGCTTTACAAAATGAGATTCTCGGCATCATTTCAAAATATGAAGGTAAAAAAGATAGAGTTCTCATGGCATCTGATGAATATTTGAACCAGATTGATGTTTATATCGAGAAGCAGGAAACAGTTATCGCTTTGCATAACTTAAAATCAATCCGTTATTTTGAACCTGCAGATTACCGTTATTTTGAAAATGAAAATAAAATAAACGGCGCTGCAAAGTCCAGCGGAAGTTCATCAGGGTGTGGATTGGAATCGACAGCATTAAGTTCTGCTGATTATACAACGGTTAGCCCTAATGCGAAAGCGCCCTGGTCATTCGCAAAACACAATATCACCAGTGCATGGAATTACAGTACCGGAGCAGGAGTGACTATCGGTCTCATTGATTCAGGAGTTTCTTTTAATCAGGGGCTGCTGAGTGGAAGTTTTAATAACGGTTTATCTTCAGGACGGACGATCAGTAAAAACGGAGTTTATGTAGATTCTGTCTGGCCATGGAGCTCAGGTTATGATGGTGCAGATGACAAATGCGGGCACGGGACAAGCATGGCTTCATCGATGGCTGCTCCGAGAAACAATCAGGGACAGCCTGTCGGGGTGGCATATAATGCAAACCTGATCTCTTATCGAGCTGCTTCAAACGTAGTTTTAGATGGATATCACGAGCAGGAAGGAGTTAAATTGGCTTTTACCGCACTGGGAAATAATACTGCAGTGAAAATTATCTCCATGTCAATGGGGCATATTTTTTCTGTAGGAAAGATTGAAGATGGAGTAAAATATGCTTACTCAAAAGGTAAATTGATCTTCTGTGCAGGAGGAACATCCACAAGTTTTACCACTTTCGTCGGTGTGATTTTCCCTGCCTGGATGCCTGAAACACAAGCAATCACAGGTGTAAAAGAAAATACATCCAATCAAAAATGTGATGTCTGTCATTCAGGAGCTGAAATTGATTTTACCTATCAGATGGAGAGAGCTTCAGGAAACAATATCCCTGTTTTAAGTTATTACAATGCCCAGACAGATTATGTAGGGGGCTCTTCCGTGGCTACAGCTTCCACAGCAGGGATTGCAGCGTTGGTATGGTCAAAAAATCCTTCTTGGACCAGAGATCAGGTTCTGAATAAAATGAGACAGTCTTCCACTTATTATCCGGCACCTAATTCAGACTTTGGATATGGAAATATCAATGTGTTGCAGGCTGTACAGTAAATTATATTCTTTACAATATATTCAATGAAATGACTGTCCTGAAAGGGCAGTCTTTTTTTATGTGGCAGTTTTGTCATTAATTCTCACTTGGTCAATATTTTATTTCAGTCCACACACTCAAACCTTCCAGCGTTCTAAACGCCGGAAGGGTTTACCAACTTAAAAAAAATAAAATATTTCAGGAGATATCACCTTCAAAAAATCTCAACAAAGCGTATTATACCAGATGAAAAAGCCGTCATTACTGGCGGAAATTCTCTATTATATTACTTAATCACCAAGATCATAATCCAGCGGAAGTAACTTTTCAATTTTATCTTTTGCAAACTCTCCCTGATTGGTCAGCATGCCGGGATTTGAAGTATTCCCGTCCCGATAAATTTCAAATGACTCACCTTCGGGATGAAGAAAAGAAGTTTGTATGATAGGCATGTCTGATCGTACAAATTTACTTTTCTTCAATTCGTAGAAGTACTTTTTAAAATTAATCTGCATCATGTAATCATAATCTAAGAACAACTTATTATTACTCTTTTTAGTATACTCCGATTCCGGGATCTGTGTTTTGGTGATAGCAATTCTGTAAGGAGGCTCATTTTGTTTTCGGTTGCTGATCTCTAATATATCTTCCGGAATTGTCAGGCTGCCTTTTGATTTGAATGTTTTTGCAAAATCTTTCAGTCTCTGCAGTTCTTCTTCAGTTGGATATTTGGAATTCGGAAATTTGGTAATCTGATTCACCACATAGCCTTCATCTGTGACCTTTTTTTCGAAAACACTTCTGAAAAAATGAGTCTGACTGCCAACGTAAGCATTCATTCTGTTCAATTTTACTTTATCAGATGTTTTAGATTCCCTGAAAAAACTTGTTCCCATAAATCGGGTCGTATTGTTTTCAAGATCTGCGACATAATCCACAAGGTTGTAATCAATGGTATAGCCCAGGTTTTTATTTTCAATGATCAGGGTCTGGGGAGCTTTTACTTTAAGTATTTTATTTTCTTTGTCATAAGAAAATTTTAAGGAGCGTTGATTTTTGATCCGCACATTCTCTTTATCATAACCGATAAATGAGTCGAGAAAAAAATGAATATAATTTTTATAAGCGGACTCTGTAAATGGAATGATCCGGACTTCTTCAATTTCTTTAGCTCTTATCAGGACAACTTTCAGTTTTTTATTTACAATGTCTGCTGTGCTGATAGTAAATGTTTCATAGTCATCTTTCTGAAAGACGAGCGTGTTATTATTGGAAGAGGGCAGTGGAAGGGAAAAGCTTCCGTCAGCAGCTGAGATCGTTCCGGTTTTTGTACCGTCAAGATATACATTCACATTGGCAATCGGTTTTTCGATATCATTTACAACAGTTCCTTTAACTGTCTGAGCAATGAGAAGATAAACAGGAAGGATAAATAATAAAATAGATATTGCTTTTTTCATGGTAAAACAATATTACTAAATTTATAGTGATAAAATAATATTTATAAATAGATATTCAGATTGAATTGTCTGGTTACTCATTAACTCTATGATTTAAAATGAGTTATGCGATCATAAATATCAGGCTTCTTTCCGGGAAAATTTTTAAAAATCTTTATCTGTCGTGCCAGTCTGTATTAAAAAACTTCATCCATGAAGTAAGTAAACCACTAAGCTGTTGAATTTCTTCTTTGATTCTTTAGCCGATTTTCACACTTGTCATGCTCAGTGATCCCGCAATGAGGTCATCATTAAATAAAACCAGATCTTCTGACTGGGCTTTAAGGCCTAACGAGTAGATCAGCGGAAGATAATGGTCAGGTGTAGGAACCGCATATTGTATCGATGCACCTTGTCTCTGATAATCGATCAGAGGTTGGAAATTTCCATCAAGCAGCCAGTTATTGGTTTTTTCCCTTGCTTCAATTGCCCAGTCCCAGCCCGCACCCACGGTGTTGATATTTTTCCAGTCCACCATTCGTAGATTATGAATGATATTACCGCTACCAATAATAAGAATGCCCTTTTCTCTTAGTTTTTCTAATCTTCTGGCCAGATCAAAATGATATTGTGGTGATTTTGTGTAATCGATACTCATCTGAATGACAGGAATATCTGCATCAGGATACATATGCTTAATTACTGACCACGCGCCGTGATCCAAACCCCAACTGTGATCTTCCTCCACAAAAAAAGGAGATAAAAGTTCAGCCGTCTCTTTTGCCAGTTCAGGATTGCCGGGGGCAGGATATTGTACATCAAACAAACTCTGTGGAAAACCTCCGAAATCATGAATTGTTTTTGGCAGATCCATTGCGGTGACTTTAGTACCCTGAGTAAACCAATGGGCAGAAATACAGAGAATGGCATTAGGTTTTGTAATTTCTCGTGCCACATTTCGAAATCCCTGAACAAATTGATTTTCTTCGATTGCATTCATGGGAGAGCCATGCCCGAGAAAAAGAACAGGCATTTTTTGAGTGTTTTGGAACAGATCACTGATATTTTGCAGATCGTTAAGATGCATACGGTTATATTTTAAAATAAAAGATTCGGTGATTACTATAATCACCGAATCCTCAGAAACTATATTTAATATACTATGCCTGTTTTACAAACTGTAATTCACCGGCAATCTTCACTTCTTCACTCACCATTACACCACCTGCTTCCAAGGCAGCATTCCAGTTAAGGCCGAAATCTTTTCTGTTGATTTTTCCTTCAAAAGAAAAACCTGCTTTGGTATTTCCCCAGGGATCTACGTTGATACCTCCGAAGTCTACGTCTAAAGTGATTGGTTTTGTTACACCATTCAAAGTCAGATTTCCTGTTACTTCATTGTTGAGAGCGTCAGACTCGAAAGTGATGGTAGGATTTGCTTCAGCGTTGAAAAACTCAGGAGATTTAAGGTGAGTATCCCTGTCAGCGTTGTGTGTTGAGATAGAGTCTACCTGGATCGTTGCTGTCGTTTTAGCATTCGCAAAAGTATCGTCATCAGCATCGATTTCTGCAGTGAAATTGGTGAAATTTCCTTTAATGTTAGAAATCATCATATGCTTTACTTTAAAAGTAATTTCACTGTGTGCAGGGTCTAAATTCCATTTTGTAGCCATTGTAATTTAATTTTTTTGTTGTTATTGATAATACAAATCTAAGGCAAGACTTATATTGGATTCATTGATTTAGGATAAGAAATTAATTTTTAATATAAATTTAACGCATCTGTTTTGATTTTTAGTTACTCATTGAGTTATACATCATTAGAGAATTGAAATAAAATGAAATATGAAAACATTCTTATTAACATTTCTTAACGGTACTCATTTATTTCTTATTTTTGACCCATTCAATTTTATACAATGCGATTATATAAATTTTCTCTATTGATGGTGGTTTTGGGAGGAACTGCTTTTGCACAGACTCAAAAATTCACCATGGCAGAAGCGGTCAACGGACTGCGGAGCAATCTGGCAGTGAAAAACATTTCCCAGTTTTCATGGTCTGCTGATAATAAATCCTATATTCAGGCTGTAAAAGGCGGGTATCTGCAGACTGATCTAAAAACAGGTAAGCAGGATACCCTGATTTCTCTGAATCAACTGAATAAAAATTTTACAGATAAAAAATTAAAAGGTCTTCCGCCTCTGAAATTCAACAACAGTTCAAGTGCATATTTTACAGACAGTAATCAAATGTACTGGTTGGAAAAATCCGGGAATGATTGGAAAATGAAGCGTTCCGCAACATTTGGAGATAATCCTGCCAATGTAAAAATGCTTGCAGATCATCAGACGATAGTTTATACAAAGGACAATAATCTGTTTATCAATAAAAACGGAAAAGAAGTTGCAATAACCAGTGATTCAAACCAAAACATACTTAACGGAGCTTCCAATGTTCACAGAAATGAATTTGGCATTGATACAGGAATATTTCCTTCTCCCGATTCAGAAAATATTGCTTTTTACAGAATGGATCAGACCATGGTTGCAGATTACCCGATAATCGACTGGTCTGTTACTCCCGCAGTCAATATAAATATCAAGTATCCGATGGCAGGAAAAACTTCTCACGAAGTTAGTCTGGGAGTCTATAATATTAAAAATGAAACAACTGCGTTTCTTAAGATTGAAGGTGAAAAAGACCAGTACCTAACATCAGTAACCTGGAGTCCTGATTCCAAATTTATATTTGTCGGAGTTTTAAACAGAGGCCAGAATCATCTGAAGATGAATCAGTATGACGCTGTTACAGGAAATCTTGTCAAAACCCTGTTTGAAGAGACCGACAGTAAATATGTAGAGCCACAGCATCCATTGCTGTTCTTTCCAAATTCCAATACCGATTTTATCTGGCAGAGCCAGAAAACGGGATATAATCATCTATTCCATTACAGTCTGGAAAAAGGGCTGATCGCCCAGATGACAAAAGGAGATTGGCTGGTAACCGATATTTTAGGATTTAATGAGAAAAAGAAAGATATTTATTATATTTCTACCCAAGAAGGACCTACTGAGAGGCATCTGTACAGGATTAACTGGGCAACATTCAAAACTCAAAAATTAGACAGTGCTGAAGGAATGCATGCTGCCGTTTTAAGCAGTGACGGAAACTATCTTTATGATTCTTACACCAATGCCGGTACACCGAGAGTTTCCAACATTATCAATACATCAACATTAAAAGCGACTAATCTTCTGACAGCAGAAAATCCGTTAAAAAATTATCAGCGCCCTGAAATTAAGAATATCAATTTAAAGGCAGACGACGGGACTTTATTGTACGGAAAAATCATTCTGCCAACCAATTTTGATCCGAATAAAAAGTATCCTGTTATCGTTTATCTGTATAACGGCCCGCATTTACAGTTGATCACAAACAGTTTTCCGGCTTCAGGAAATCTTTGGTATGAGTACATGGCACAAAACGGATATATCATTTTCACGATGGACGGACGTGGTTCTTCAAACCGTGGAATGAAGTTTGAGCAGGCTGTTTTCAGAAATCTCGGAACGACTGAAATGAGCGACCAGATGCAGGGCGTTAAATATCTGAAATCTCTTCCTTATGTAGACTCTGAAAGACTTGGGATTCACGGATGGAGCTTCGGAGGCTTTATGACGACAAGCTTTATGCTTCGCCAGCCTGATGTTTTCAAAGTAGGCGTGGCAGGAGGACCGGTAATAGACTGGAGTATGTATGAAATCATGTATGGAGAAAGATATATGGATTCTCCGCAGGAAAACCCGCAGGGTTATGCTGCAGCCAATCTATTGGATAAAGTTCAGAATTTAAAAGGAAAGCTGCTGATGATCCACGGGGCACAGGATGATGTAGTGGTTTGGCAGCATTCGATGAAATTCATTAAATCTGCTGTTGATAACGGGGTTCAGTTAGATTACTTTGTGTATCCCGGGCACCCACACAATGTAATAGGTAAAGACAGGGTACATCTTATGCAGAAAATAACTGATTATTTTGATCAGAACCTAAAGAAGTAGAATGCTATTTGCGGCTGGCTTTTTGCTTTAGCCCAAAGTGTCAGTTAAATAAAAATCCAGTCTGAATAAGGCTGGATTTTCTTTTTTAAACATAAATACCGAATAAACACCACAAAAATTAATGATGTTATCGTGAATAATATTCAACTGTTCATCTTAAGTTCTTTCTTACCAAACATCAACGTTTTTAATCATTCATTACTCTAATTTTGTCTTATAAAAATCAACAGTATGGAATTAGGAATAGGAATGTTCGGAGACTTGTCTTTCGACCAGGCTACCGGAAAATACAGAGATGCAGGAATTAAAATCCATGAAATTCTTGAGCAGGTAAAGCTGATGGATGATGTTGGGATCGATGTTTTTGCAATGGGTGAGCATCACCGTGCAGATTATGCGGTTTCTTCACCGGAAATCGTTTTGGCAGCAGCGGCAAGCATTACAAAAAATATAAAATTAGCAAGTGGCGTAACGGTTTTAAGTTCATCCGAGCCTGTAAAAGTGTATGAAGACTTTTCAACTTTGGATCTGATCTCAGAGGGAAGAGCTGAAATATATGTGGGACGTGGAAGCTTTATCGAGTCTTTTCCGCTTTACGGTTATTCGCTGAATGATTATGAACAACTGTTTGATGAGAAACTGGAACTGTTACTAAAAATAAATTCAGGGGAAAATGTTTCCTGGTCCGGGAAACTTCGTGCGCCGATGCAGAATCAGACTGTTTATCCAAGAGCTAAAAATAACGGAAAACTTCCGATCTGGAGGGCTGTGGGCGGAACTCCACAATCTGTATTAAGTGCTGCCAAATTGGGAATGCCCTTAGTGGTTGCCATTATCGGAGGAATGCCTGTACAGTTCAGGAGTTTAGTTGAATTTTACAAACAGGAATACCTGAAAGCAGGTCATGATGAATCCGAAATGCAGATTGCCATTCATTCACATACTTTTGTCAGTGAAGATCAGAATGTTATTGAAGGATATTTTCATACCTACAAAGCCCAGATGGACAGGATTGGAAAGGCGAGAGGATGGGCGCCATTTACAAAAATGCAGTATGATGGTGGAAAAGCCAGAGAGGGTGCATTATTTATCGGGAATGCAGATCATGTTGCGGATAAGATCAATGATATGAAAGAAATCTTCGGAATCACGAGATTTATCGGTCACATGGATGTTGGAGATCCTGCTCATGAGATCATGTTGAAATCCATTGAACTGTTCGGCGAAAAAGTAGCACCCAAAGTAAAATAATATAAATACAAACTCCGGTGAGATATCAGCGGAGTTTGTGTTATTTTTATAAATAAGTACAAAATGATGATTTCATCGGCCAGACAGTTGTTCTATTCACTGAATGACCTTATAGTGAGCAATGGAAACCTGAGGATGGAAAGCAAACATGAACGTGTTAAAAGCATTGGTGCTTTCAGTATCTCTGCTTAAAAGATATCTGTTGTCAATGATATCGATCAGAAGAAGTTCGGGAGTATAAAAAGTAAGTCCGATTTTGTGCCTGGAAGGATCTTCTGTATTTGAACTGATCAGATCCAGTTTAAAATTTTCAAACGGAAAATGAGTGCTGCCTAAAACATCAGGTAGACTTTTGATCTCATTATTCAGTTGAGATACATAATTGGTAACAGCCGAACTTAATAAAAAAGGAATTTTTTCTGCATGAGGATTCTTCATCAGAAGTTCCCAGTAGTTTTTCACAGGATTTTCTTTATCATCAAAAACCTGATGCTGAACCTTGTATTCAAAATAGGTGTCTTCAAAAATATACTGATCCCAAACCATTTCAGAATTTTGGTCGATAACGATTCGAAATGCCAACTTTATCTTTGCTTTCATAATTTTAATGTTTGATCAATATTTTAAGTGAATAAAAACAGGACAGTCATACGCTGCCCTGATACTAAACACCAAAACATGAAAAAATAATCTGTTACAGATTGTATTATTTAACGGTTACGTCAATGTTTTCAATAAATTTTCCCCGGGAGTTTTCGATCGTTACTTTTACGGAGTATCTGCCCGAATCTAACCGGTTCCTCGATATTTTAATTTCCTGTATTCCCGCAGCGAGACTTTCATGGTCAATTACAGAGAAAAGTCTTCTTCCGCCGGTTTCGAATAATTCGATACTCACTGATGATTTTTCATCCAGAAGAATAGGGAAAACGGTTTCTTTTCTGAAAGTGTTGAGATAAGAATTCTTCACCTGTCATGTTTCAGATTTCCAGAAATACCAGTAAAGCATTTTCACTCAAAGCCTCAAACTCCAGAGTTTCGATTTCACTTAATAAGATCGCATCCCTGTTCTCCAGCAATCTGTTCTGGAATTCAAATGCACCATTTAAAACCACTCCAAATATGGATTTCTGAGGTTGACACAGCGTATAAATACCTTCTTTTCTGCCCTGGTATAGTCCAATAAAATTAGGAAAGTCAAAATCTTCAGTGATCTGGCTGAACGAATTTCGAGATGGAATATTTAAATTTTTGATCTTAAAAAAATCGTCAGGTGTCTCAGATACAGATTCTATAATCAGTATGTCAGCTTTTTCATCCTGAATATTATTTTTAACGGTTAAAAAATCAGTCTCTGTGGATTTCAATGTGAAAATATTTTGTGCTGATACCTTTTTTCTGAAATCACTTATTAAAATTTCACCGTAAATTACCATGATCATAACGTTAAAGTTCGCCTTATATTGAAAACAGTAGGTTCCTTTCTCATCAAAGACAACTTCTGTAACTTTCGTAAACCTGGAATTATCTTTTTCAACAGCGATCTCCCTGATCTGGCAGGAGCTTTTCTCTTTCCAAACGGCGAAATCTGATTTAAATATTGTTGATGGAGTCTGAACTAACATAATAATGGAAATTAAAAGCGATAAATGATTTTCAAAACTTAAAAATCAACCTCATGATCATTTACCGCTCTGTTAAAAAATGAACTAAACCAAACCTATGCTAAAACCTTTATCGTGTGAGTCAATGCATATCCTGCGCTTACGCTTCCTGAAATACTGGACATTTCGTTAGCCGTTCCGTCGCTGAAAACATTGTCATTTGAATTATAGGTATATCCGCTCATCCCTTTATATCCTGAACTCGCTCCGACTAAGACCACTGCACTGTCATTTCCTTCAGGGAAAGCAATTTGGGTAACCAAAAGGGATTGTCCTGATGAATTGTAGATATGTACATGAATATGGGTTGCTCTTCCGTTATACCAACCCGGAAAAATTGAAGTGAAATTTACTTTTCCGTCAGCGCCGGTCGTCTGTCTGCCTCTTAGGAAATGAACGGAAGTGTAATTGGCAGACTGCATTCCGGTACCGCCATATTCGGAGTAATTTCCGTCTTTGTCGCAGTGCCAGATATCAACGATTGCTCCCTGTAAGCTGGCACACCCTGCATTTACATTCTGAACTGTGATTCCAATAGTAAACGGAACTCCGGTTCTGTCACTCACGATATTGCTTTGGACGAGGCTTGAAGGTGTTTTCGTAGGAAACGGACCTTCCGTTTCAGAATTTGTTACTGCACAGGCAGTAGAAATACTGTTGTTAATGGTTCCTGTTGCAGAATCATCGTCATCATCTTTCCTGCAGTGCATCAGAACCGGTGCTGCTACTGCTGCAACGCCTGCGATTCCAAGAGTTTTTAAAAAGCCTTTTCTGTCAATTGTTTTCATCTTTTCTATATTTTTCTTACGTCAAATGTATTTTCAAATTACAGGATCTGAAAATTTATGAGGTGAACTAAAAAAATGTGTCGGTAAAGAGATATTTTTTAAGAAACATTAAGATGATGGCCTGTGTTTTTTCAATTCTTATATCACTGATCTGTTATTCCGCAGGAGTCTGACAAATCATATAAGGGATCTGCCGGGATTTCTTCGGAATTGACAACGATATGTTTAATTGTCCTGAGATTGCTTTCTCTACGTGTCAGAACAAACTTTTTTTCGCAGTGAATAAAATATTGTAGGAGAATTTCCCTCTTTTTAAGGGTAGTTTTAAGATGACTGATATTTACAAGACCAATGATCATTGAGTAAAATAAAAAATTACTTATTCAAAATCCTCATCACATCTTCTTTATAGGTTTCCCCAACGGGAATGATAAAATCTGAGATATGAATATTTTTGTTGACAATTGTCCGGATATCACTGACAGGAACTATAAAAGAACGGTGAACGCGCACAAATTCTTTTTCAGAGAGTTTTTCGAGAATGCTTTTCATCGAAGAACGGGCGGTAATTTTGGAAGAGTCTTTCAAATGAATCCGGATGTAATCATCCAATCCCTCGATCAGCTGAATATCCTCATAATTGATTTTGTGAAGCTTATAATCGGCACGGATGGAAAGATGCCTTACCTCATCAGCGTCCTGACTGGTTTTTATTTTTTCGACCGCTGTTTTAAATCTTTCAAAAGAGAAAGGTTTGAGAAGGTAATCGACCGCACTGACACTGAAGGCATCCACTGCATATTCAGAATACGCCGTGGTAAAGATGACTTTTGTATTCTGGGAAATGGCTTTATAGAAATCCAGACCATTTCTGGCAGGCATTTCTATATCCAGAAATATCAGATCGACAGGAAATTTGTTGAGGTATTTCTGGGCATCACTCTGTTTATTGAAAATTTTCTCCAGGGATAAGTTTTCAATTTTTTCTGCGTAATTCTCAATGATTTTCAAAGCGAGAATTTCATCATCCAAAGCAATGGCTTTAATCATATTTTCAGTTTAAATTAAGGGTTAAACAGACCTCATAAGTACTTTCCGTTTCATGGACTGCAATCGTATGCCGTTCGGGATACACCTGTTTTAACTGTTCAAAGGTGTTTTTTAAACCCACTTTTAAACTTTCCTGGTCCGGGACATTTGTATTGACAACTGTATTGAACACTGTATAGTTCAATATTTTTTCCTGAACAATAATTTTTACTTCTATTTTTGAATCTTCTTCCGCATTGAAACCATATTTAAATGCATTTTCAATAAAATTAATCAGAATAAATGGAGCGATTTTCAGGTTTTTAAGATCTCCTATTTCAGTATATGAAAAATCTAAACTGTTGTCTGTCCTTACCAGCTGAAGGTCTATATAATCTTTGATATATTCTATTTCTTTACTCAGTTCTACAAAATCTTTGCTGCTTTCCTGAACCACGTAACGCATGACGTTGGAAAGTTTCAGAATACCGTCAGGTGCATCATCAGATTTTAACAGAGCGAGTGAATAAATCGAATTGAGAATATTAAACAGAAAATGTGGCTGGAGCTGATATTTTAAATTGAGAAGGTCAGACTTTGCTTTCAGCTTTTCAAGCTCACGCTGTTCATTTGATTTGTAAATAAAAAATGAACTCAGAAATGAAAACAAAAAGGGAAGGATGGAAGTGAAGATTTTTTTTGGCAGAGTATTATCTTTTTTTGCTCCCATCTGTTCGTGTTGAGATCTGTCTTCAGGAAACCCCGGAGGAATATTCCCCCTGAAATTTTCATTTTCCGGAGGTCGACGCATTTCCATTTCATTTTGAGGTTTTTCGTAATTTTTCCCCTGATGATTGGGAACAAGTGAAAAAGGAAGAAAGACGACAGTTGCATAGCTGCATACTACTGCAGCAAAAAAGAATGTTATTTTTTTTCTGCTGAACAGCTTTGGAAGAAGTACCAGAGAATTCAGATAGAAAAAGCCGATTACTAAAACAAATCTGATAAAATCCCTCTGAAAAGGCTCTGAGTTGAATACTGAAAGAGTTCCGTCAAAGTCTGGTGAAGAGATCACAGGAATTGCGAGCAGAAGTACAATCAGGATGATATTGTTCAGGATTTTTTTCACGGGTAGTATTTGATCTACAGAGGGTCGAATTGATCTTTATAGCTAGAGAGCAAAGCAGCGAGACTGTCTGCAGACACTCCGTAAGTATCAGGAAAAGCACCTGTTTTCCCTTTCAATCCTGAGTGCTCCAACAGTTTTTCATCAATGTTAAATGTAACCATTTTAGTGATAAAAATGGATTTGGTTTTAAAACCATTCACTGCCTGCCACGGAATCAGTGTCGTTCTGAAAAGGGTTTTCATTTCAATTCCACGTTCATCTATTTTCAGATAAGAAGAACCGTGAATCATATTGATCACGAAAATAATAAGACAGATCCCAAAAAATAAAATGGTTAAAATTGCTGTCCAAATGCTTTTTTCGATCAGTGAAATTCCCAAACACACAAATCCTGTACTTACGAGAATAAGGATGATGCTTTTTATTTTTCCGGGTTTCAGAATGAGAGGTAAATGCTGCATATTCAATATAATTCAGTCAAATGTAAATAAAAAGATTAAATATTAAACTATTTCGATCAGGCTTCCTTTTTCCTCATCCTTCGTAATATTGAGTGCAACAGGGATTTTTTCTTTCAGTTCTTCAACATGTGAAATGATGCCGACGATCCTGTTTTCTTTCTGAAGATTCATTAATGTTTCAAAAACAATATTAACCGACTCAATATCCTGTGTTCCGAAACCCTCATCAATAAAAAAGAAATTTTTTTCTGCTACCGCATTTGCCTGAACACTTTCTGCCAGAGCCAGAGCCAGGCTCAAAGAAACCTGGAAGGACTGCCCTCCTGAGAGCGTTTTTACACTTCGGCTTCTTCCCTCATTCAGGTAATCAATAATTTCAAAATCGTTGTTTTCATTCAGCTGCAGGCTCAGTTGATTTCTGGTCATGCGGTGGAAACGTACATTGGCGTGGTCGCATAACTGACGAAGATAAATGGATGAAACATACTGTACAAAACCCGCTCCCTTAAAGAGCCCGGTCATGACCTTCAGATTTTCTGCACGTTTCTGCAATTGTGCCAGCTCTTTTAGAAGGTCTTCTTTTTTCTTAAACTCTTTTTCAAGCCTTTCAACTTCAGAACCTGTTTTCACCACAGCATCATTGGCTGTTTTCAATTCATTTTCAAGAACGTTAAATTGGTTTTCAGTAAAAGAATATTTTTCCTCGTCAAAATAAAAATCTTTCAATTTGTTTTCCAGTTCAGTAATTCCGTTTTTCAGGGTTGCAAACTGAATCCTGAAAGTCTGAATCTGGGTTCTGATTTCCTGTACATTGATGTTCTGCAGTAATATAGACTGAATATCACTGAACGAACTGAAATTATTTTCAACTAAAGAGTTCGTTATCCTGTTTTCATTATCTGAAATTTCTTTGGTAAGTTCGTTAATTCGACTTTCCAGTTGAGTCAGGAGTGTTTTCTGCTCAGCAAGTTTCGGTGAGATTTCTTTTTCCTCCCTGATGAGCTGCTGATAGTTTTGTTCAGTTTCAAGATTAGACTGTGAAAGTTTTTTATGTAAATCCTGTATTTCGCCTATGTCCTTATTTTGATAATCAGCCCATTGAAGTATTTTTAAATTGGCTTCGTTCGTTTTGATCTGTTCTTCTTTTTTTGCCTCATCCAGTTTAAATTCTTCTAAAGCTTTTTTATATTTTTCAAGATGTTCACGTTCCTGTTCAAAAGCTCTTTGCTGCAGGGTCATCTGGCGGTTTAATTCTTCAATCTGTTTTTCAGTTTCAAAGGATTGTTGACGTTTCTTTTCAAATCCTGCTTCATCTTCAATAGAAAATCCGGACCAAATAAAGTTTTTCTGATGACTTTCAATTCTTGTTGTAAAGGCTCCTAACCGCCCGGTTTCGGTTTTTTGCTGTTCCTCAAAAATCTTTTTCCTGTCAATGATTTTCTCAGTTTCAACAAATTGTTTTTGTGTTTCATTCAATTGATTCCTGTTGATTTGAATTTTTGCATCCAAATCGGTCAGTTCTGCATTTACATCATCGAATTCTACAATATTTGGATGTTCGGGTGAACCACAGAGAGGACAGGATTCTCCATCGTGGAGTTCACCGGCAAAATGGGCTAATTTTTGCTGAACTTCAAGTTGATTTCTTTTTTCTGACAACACCTTAGATTCATTTTCCAATGCCTCTGAACGTGTTTTGAAATCTTCTCTAAAAGTTTCAGCATTAATTCCGGATGAAGTCAAAAGAGCATTGAGGTGCTCAATTTTAGAATGAAAATCTTCAATTTTAACCCGTTGATCTTTTTCAGATTCTTTTAAATTTTTCTGCTCCAAAAACCAGTTTCCGGCACTTATTAAAATATCAGAATCTATTTTTTTGGGTTTTAAACTGTCGATGTTTTTTAAAAGTTCGTTAGATTTTTGCTGAATTAAATTTTGTCCTGCTTCAACTTCTTTTACTTTTTCAGAGCCCTTCTCTGTTCTTACCTTTAACGTTTTTATATCTTCAGAAAACTGAAGCATTTTTATAATAAAATCCAAATCATTTTCCTGGATTTTAGATTGTTCCAAAGCTTCAAATTTTGGAAGAACTGCAGCCAGTTTATTTTTGATATTCTCAGACCGAGCTTCTGTTTCCTGTAAAATCCGAGCCTGATTTTTTTTCTTTATATTCTGTTCTGAAATTTCTTTCTGAAGTTTATCTTTTTCAACCGTAAGGGGAATGAAAATTCTGGAAACTTTATCATACAATTCTGTTTTGATCTCTGACTGATCTACTTCAGCCTTCTGTCCGGACAGTTTCTCAAAGTCATCTTTTTTCTGTTTCAGTGATTCAAAATCTGTTTTCAGATTTTTAAGCTGCTGATATTTTTCTTCAGTTTCTTTAAACCGTTTTTTTACTTCTTCAAATTTTTGCTGTTCGAGTTTTAAATTCTCTTTCTGTACAAGAATCTGTTCTTCATTCACTTCTTCAAAACCTCTGAGTTGGCCTTCCAGGTGATCAAGCTCTGACCTGTTCTTTGTATGTAAAGCCGAGACGTTATTCTGAAGATCAAACCGCTGAAGGCTGAAAATTTCTTTCATCATATTCGTACGGTCAGTTGCTCCCAGTTCAAGAAATTCTTTAAACTGACCTTGGGGAATAATAATGGTGCGTTTGAAATTCGCATAGCTCAGACCGATGATTTTCTCTGTGTTTGAATGGTCCAGGGGGATCCACTTTTCCCGGATCCATTCATAGAAAGAAACAGTTGGGGTTTTTACATCTTCGAAGTTTTTGGAATTTCTTCTGAACTCTCTTACTGTGCGGAATTTTTTATTTTCAAAATTGAGAAAATCAAACTCGATGTAGGATTTGTTTGATTTCAGGTTCATCATATTATAAGCCCTTTTGTCTCTTGAGTTGAGACGTTCCGTTTCTCCGTAAAGAGCAAATGAAATAGCCTCCAGAATAGAAGATTTTCCCGAGCCTACCGAACCGAAAATTCCAAAGAGACCGGCTTCTGTAAGTTTTTCAAAATCGATTTTTTGACGTTCCTGATAAGAATATAGGCCTTCAATCGTCAACTGGATAGGAGTCATAGCTTAGTAGTTTTCAATTTCTTTAAATAAATTTATCAGGTCTTCATTAGGTTCCTGTCCGCCGTTTTTAGATTTAAAATAATCACGGAAAAGAGGAAGTGTATCCTGACTGATATTGATTTCCGGCAATTGGTTTTCATTAAAATCGTGATTCTT
The DNA here is from genome assembly GCA_963526305.1 of uncultured Chryseobacterium sp. Lineage (GTDB taxonomy): Bacteria > Bacteroidota > Bacteroidia > Flavobacteriales > Weeksellaceae > Chryseobacterium. The sequence continues at coordinate 31,572 of CAURNW010000011.1, forward strand.
AACTTTTGGAATCAGATGCACAATTCCGGTATGAGCCTGATAAATCTGTTTCCTTTCTTCAGCTTTCAGAAAAGTTTCACTTTCTATCGTCAGTTCAACAAATGAATCAGGATTTTCCTGAAGCCATCCAATGGTAGTTTCGACAGAGTCAAATGTTTTTCTGATCAGTGTTTTGCCGCTTTTTAATGCTATTTTATTAAATGAAACATTCTGGACCGGTTCAGCTTCAATAATAGAAACATATTTGGTCTGTCCGGCTTCACTGAAGCTGTAGCATAAAGGTGATGAAGAATAGACAACAGGCTTTTCAGCAGTTCCGATGTTTTGAAAACCATGCAGGTGGCCCAAAGCAGTATATTGAATCTGATGCGGAATCGTGTCTGACCAGATTAAATCTGCATTTCCAATCTTAATAGGTTTTTCACCTTCGGGCTCTTCAAGGATTGGAGCTCCGTTTTTGTTCATATAAAGGTGAGCCGTTAAAAGGTTAACTCCGTTATCATCACAAAATTCATCTGCAGTCTGTTTCCAGTTTTCTCTCAGAACACTGTTGAGTTCTTCCTCCCTGTTTTCTCCCAAATATTCTTTTAAACGGACTTCATTCGCATAAGGCGTATGCAGAATCCTGACAGGGAAAGTTATATTTTTAAATTCCAGTTCAATAAAACCTTCTGCACTCTTGGAAATTCTGAAATGCTCCAGTTCATAAGGAGTAATGACTGCCTTTGGATGACCAATCAGAATAATTCCGCATTCCCTTGCCAGCGGATCCGGTGCATCAATCAGATTTGGAGAATCATGATTGCCTGAAATAGCGATTACAGGACGTTTCCCCTGTGATGATAAACGCTTCAGGGTTTTATAAAAAAGTTCTGCTGCGTCAACACCGGGATTGAAATTATCAAATAAATCTCCGGCAATCAATACCAGATCAACATTCTCACGATCCGCAATTTCAGTGATTTCGTTCATGACCAGGACCTGTTCTTCAAGCCTTGAAAAACGGTCCAGGCGTTTACCCAGATGCCAGTCTGCGGTGTGGAGGATTTTTATCATTGATTATCGGCTTCTTTTGCTTTAAAATCTTCTCGGATCTGTTTTAGACGTGCTTTCCTTTCTGCTTCAGCATTTTGCAGCCTGCGTTTTTTCTGAGTGATTTTATCTTTGTTTTTTTTTCTGTTTGCTTCGTTATTCTTGCTCATATTGATTTTCGTAATGAGTAATTTTTGAAAGATGATCTGTACTGAAATAAATACCTTCATCAAAAATACTAAACATTAAGAGTTTAAACAATTTTAGCCGTTAAGTCTGATAAAATATTTAATTTTACTGTGCTATGGAAGAAAAATCAAAAGATCCGCTTCACGGAAAGCGTTTGGATGCCATTCTTGAAGAACTGGTGGACTATTATCAGGGCTTTGAGAAACTGGGAGAGCAGATCAATATTAAATGTTTTACAGATAACCCGAGTATCAATTCTTCTCTGAAATTTTTACGGAAAACAGATTGGGCAAGAACTAAGGTGGAAAGCCTGTATCTGTATGTTTTGAGGCAGAAGAAAAAAAACGAAGCAAAAAGCAGAAATTAGAAAATTGTTTTTGAGGAAACTTTCATCAGTTAAACTTCCTCCATTTATGATTTCAAAAACAGTATATTTGTGCTCATATTCGTGAAAAGCATCACGAAAAAAAAGAAAAAATATGACAATCGAAAACAATCATGTTGTAGCTGTAAGTTACATACTTCACACAATCGAAGAGGATGGAAGTAAGATTCTTGTAGAAGAAACGACCGCAGAAAATCCACTTACATTCTTATACGGTTTGGGAATGATGATTCCAAAATTTGAACAAAATATCCTTGGACTGAAAGCCGGTGATAAAGCCGCTTTTGTAATTCAGCCTGAAGAGGCTTACGGTGAAAAAGATCCCGAAGCAATCGCTCAGCTGCCGATTGATATGTTCAAGGAGGCGGGAACTCCACCTTTGGGAGCAATCTTGCCTTTATCTGATAACGAAGGCAACAATTTTCAGGCATTTGTGGTAGAAGTTACCCCTGAAGTTGTCATTGCAGACCTTAACCATCCAATGGCGGGGAAAGTTTTGGATTTCCAGGTAGAAATTGTAAGCACACGTCCTGCGACTGAAGAAGAATTGTCTCACGGTCACGCTCATGGAATTGACGGAAACGAAGCTCATTAAGAGTTTTTTTTAAATAAAAACGAGAATGTTCAGCAGAAATGTTGAACATTTTTTTTAACACCTATGTCACATAAGTTTTAGTTTAAAAACGCAAAAAGTATTTGAGAAACATGAGATTTGAAAATCGAAGATTTTCATCATATGCTTACAGTAAGAATATACGATAATGCAAAAACTCACGTTAAAAATCTTTTTGACTTATGTGATAGAAGTTTTTGTGATTAAATAAGTCAATCTAAAAACTCACCACTTACGTAATACCAACGATTCTGAATCATTTTGAATGTTGATAATTCGTGATGAATTTGTTTTTGTCCGTCTTCATCAGTATAATAAGCTTTAAATTCCACTTTATTCATCGATGGTTTACTTAAAATTTCCAATTTCGTCCATTGATTGATCTCTCCCCATTCCTGCAGATCTTTTGTATTGTGAAATTTTCTCTTACCGGGAGAAGTTGTATCCATTAGATATTTTCCGTCCGGAATGGCGAATGCAGAAAACCTCGAACGCATCAAAGCTTCCGCAGTAGGTGCATGTTTTTCCTGTGTGTGGTAAGGTTTACAGCATTCTTCGTAGGTTTTTCCGGAACAGCAGGGACAGGTCATTTTTTTTTGATTTTATTTAAACACAAATTTACACGAATTTCACAAAGCTAAATCTCCCGCTGATTTTACGGATTATGCAGATTTAAATTGTATGATTTTGAAAACGTTTGTGTTAGTTACGTTAAAATTTCTCCCACAGATTGCACAGATTTTCATAGATTCTATGAAAAATCTGCGAGAGATAAATTCCTACAATTTGTTCTAATAAAAAAAGCATCCAAAAAATGAATGCTTAAAAAATTATTTAATAAATCCTCTGTTTCTCAACAACGGCTTAATATCCGGATCGTGTCCTGTGAAATCCCGGAATGCCTGATTCAGGTCGACAGAATTTCCTACCGAAAGAATGTGTTTTCTGAAACGGTCACCGTTTTCTCTCGTCAGTCCGCCGTTTTTCATGATCCATTCCCAGGCGTCACTGTCTAAAGTTTCAGACCATAAATAGGCATAATATCCTGCTGAGTAACCTCCGCCCCAGATATGGGCAAAGTAAGGGGTGTGGTATCTGGGCGGCACCGTTGACAGCGTAAATCCGTGGTTGGTTAAAGATTGTTTTTCAAAATCTAAAACCGGCAATAACTGATTTTCACCGGTCACTGAATGCCAGTCCATATCAAGCGCTGCTGCAGAAACCAATTCCGTGGTCATATACCCCTGATTGAAAGTAGCTGCTTTTTTAATCTTATCTACCAATGCCTGTGGAATCGGCTGCTTTGTTTCGTAATGAATGGCGTAATTTTTCAAAACTACCGGATCTAAAGCCCAGTGTTCATTGATCTGAGATGGAAATTCAACAAAATCTCTGGGAACATTGGTTCCTGATAATGAAGGATATTTCTGGTTGGCAAACATTCCATGGATAGAATGTCCGAATTCGTGGAAAATCGTCGTCACATCATCATAGCTGATCAGTGAAGGTTTTCCCGGAGCAGGTTTCTGATAGTTGTAACAGTTGACAATCACCGGCTTTGTCCCTAAAAGGTAAGACTGTTCAACGAAATTACTCATCCATGCTCCCCCGTTTTTAGAATCTCTTGTATAGAAATCCAGATAATAAATGGCAAGAGATTTTCCGTCATGGTCAAAAACTTCGTAAGTCACCACGTCAGGATGGTATACCGGAAGATCTGTTCTTTTTTTGAAAGTCAGTCCGTAAAATTTTTCAGCTGCAAAGAAAACACCCTTTTCCAGAACGGTCGTGATTTCAAAATAGGGTTTGATCTGGTTTTCATCTAAATCAAATTTAGCTTTTCTTACCTGCTCGGCATAGAAATTCCAGTCCCATGGTTCTAATTTAAATCCTCCTTTCTGCTGGTCAATCAGATCCTGAATATCTTTTGCTTCACGTCTCGCTGTTTCTACTGCAGGGGTTGCCAATTGATTCATTAGTTTCACGGCTGCATCAGGTGTTTTGGCCATCTGATCCTGTAATTTCCACTCTGCGAAACTTTTCTTACCTAAGACCTGTGCTTTTTTAAGCCTTAATTTCGCAAGTTTTTCAATGGTTTCCCTGGTATCGCTGTTTCCACCTTTTTCAGCTCTCATCCATGAGGCTTTGAAAACTTTTTCACGGGTCGCTCTGTTGGTTAGATTTTGCAATACGGGTTGCTGAGTGGTGTTTTGAAGGGCCAACAGATATTTACCATCCTGGCCTGCATTTTTTGCGTCTGATGCAGCTGCTGCGATTTCGTCAGCTGAAAGACCGTCAAGTTCCTTTACGTTGTCAATGATGATCCCTCCTGCCTTTCTTGCCTCAAGCAGTTTGTTGGAATACTGGGTTGAAAGTGAAGCCATTTCCTGATTGATCTGTTTCAGTTTTTCTTTATCTGCAGCGGAAAGATTGGCTCCGGCAATTTCAAAATTCTGTTTGTAAAACTGAAGCAGCCGTTTACTTTCAGAATCGAGGCCGTTATCAGAAACTGCCTGTATTCTTTTATACAAATTTTCATTCAGATACATTTTATCAGAATGGGCTGCGAAAACCGGAGCGAATTCTTCATCCAATGCCTGTAGAGTAGGGTTTGTATTGGCACTTGTAAGGTTTGAGAATACAGTGACTGCTCTTTTCAGTACTTCACCACTTTTTTCCAGGGCAACAATCGTATTTTCAAAAGTTGCTGCTTCAGGATTGTTTGCGATTTTCAGAATTTCAGCGTCATGCTGCTTCAAACCAAATTCAAAAGCAGGCTTGAAATGTTCATTTTTGATTTTATCAAATTCCGGAGCTTCATACTGAAGCTTGCTTTTTTTCATAAAAGGATTCGACGAAAGTGATGAATCCGGTACAGGTATTTCCTGTTTCATATCGTTTGTTTTCATTGTGGTACACGAATAATTGAATGCCAAAGCAGAAATTAACAATACTGATGAAATGTTTTTCATAGATGACTTATATTAAACCCTAAAGATATTAAAAAGTAATTTGTTTAGTACCCGACAAAAAAGTTCTTTTTAGAGTGTATCGGATCATTAAAGTCCTGTATTGAAAATATAAGTTCATTAATAATTACTAAGTTATTACCCCTTATCCCATTGTAAATAATTACCTGAGGATGTAATATTTTTTATATTTTAGCTGTTATTAACAGTATACGAACAAAATTTATTAAAAATGACCATGAAATATTCTACCCTCTTACTTTTTTCCGGACTGATTAGTTTTTCTGCCTGCAATGACAAAACAGAAAAATCAAAATGGCTTCCGGATATTTCCAATAAAGAACACGGACCTCTGAAACAGAAGGAATTTAACGGAGATTTTGATGAAATCGAAGTTTCTCAGGCTATTGAAGCTGAGGTTATTAAATCAGATATCGAAAAGGTTGTCATCTCGGCACCCTCCAATATTATTGATGAGGTCCTGGTAGAGAGGCGTGGCGGAAAAGTCCACATCCACTACAAAACCGGAATCAGGGTGATGAATACCAACAGGGTAACGGCAAAGATTTATGCTAAAGATTTTGTGAAACTGATTGCCAATTCTGCAGCAAGCATTACCGTAAAAGACAAATTTACTCAGGAAAAAACAGAAGTGGAGGCTTCAAGTGCAGCAAGCATTACCGGACATCTGGAAGCCAATGACTTAGAGATATCTGTTGACAGCAGCAGTAGTTTTGACGGAAAAATATGGGCAGTAGACCTGGATGTAGATGCATCTTCAGCGGCAAGCATTTCTCTTTCCGGAAAATCTAAAAATGCTGAAATGAGTTCTTCGTCAGGAAGCAGCATCAATGGGAGAGAGGTTATTGTAGAGAACCTTAAGGCAGACGCTTCAAGTGGGGCAAGCCTTGAGATCAGTGCCAGCTCAACTGTGGATGCAGAAGCCTCTTCAGGCGGAAGTGTTACTGTTTATAAAAAAGGAAATGTGACAACCGTGAAAAAGGAAGAGAATAGCGGTGGAAGTGTTTCTGTGCAATAATCATTTCCTGTTTTCTTCATCCTCTTCTTCAGCAGATGAAGAAGAGCCCTCCCAATTTTTACGGTCAAAGTTAAGATTGTCATAAGCCAACAGCTCCTCCTCTCTCTGGAGGAGTTCTTTTGTGGTAAAAAGCCGTATTTCATCATCATGTTCAGCTTTTGCCAGTTTTCGGATCGAGGCTTTATCGATTGACATGAATCTCTGTCCCAGGCGGCGCGCAGCATATTTCCGCATACCTGTTTCATGAAGAACATCTACAGCCATATCAACGGCAGTCCCCAATGTTTCACGGTAAATATTATCAATCCCATTATTGAGGTAAGAATAGGCGTCTATCCTGTTTTTTGCCCTTACAAAAATTTTCACATCAGGATAATATTCGCTCACGAGTTCTGCAATGAATTTATTATCTCCCGAATTGTCAAGACAGAGCACGAGGATCTCAGCATCTTCAATTCCGGCCGCTCTCAGAACGGGAATTCGGGTTGCATCGCCGTAATAAACTTTAAAGCCGTAGCCTCTCAATAATTTTACACGGTCAGAATCTCTGTCCAGAACAGTGGCTGAAATCTTATTGGCTTTGAGCAGCCTTCCTACTGTACTTCCGAAATGGCCAAAACCAACAATGATAATTTTCTTCTGTGCAATATTGTTTTCGAGAATGTTAAAATCGCTTTTCTCTTCAGGAATTCCTTTGATGAATCTGGGGGTAATCAGCCGGTCGTTGATGATCAGTAAGAAAGGAGTAATACACATGGTGATAGCAGTTACGGCCATCATCTGGGCATTTAATTCCTCACCGAAAAGATAAAGATCCGAGCCGTAGTTGATGAGTACAAACGCAAACTCCCCGACCTGAGAAAGAGCAAAGGCATAGAAAAGGCTCTGCGGATTATCCATTTTGAAAAATTTACCAATAGAAAATAAAACAATAAATTTAACGGATAAGACGGCAAAAACCGTTGAGAAAATAAATAACGGATCATCTGCAATAACATTAAAGTTCATCGTAGATCCTACACTCACAAAAAATACGGCAAGAAGAAGTCCTTTGAAGGGGTCAATCTGTGCTTCCAGTTCATGCCGGAATTCACTGTTGGCCAGCATGACTCCCGCAAGGAAAGCCCCTAATGCGGGTGAAAGCCCAATCGATACCATCAGTTCAGATACACCGATCACCAGGAAAAGGGAAGAGGCAGTTAATAATTCGGTCATTCCTGCCTTTGAAACATATCTTAAAAAGGGAACGAATACATATCTTCCCAATAGAATCAGGATCACAACGCCCATGATAACCGTTCCGGCCTGCAGCCATTCCGGAAGTTTCTGAATCAGAACCTGCACTTCGTTTTCACTGTGCTTTACTTTAGAGTGGGCAAGCAATGGTAAAACTGCAAGGATAGGAATTACTGCGATATCCTGAAATAAAAGGGTAGAAAATGATGCTTCACCTGCTACGGTTTTAAAACTGTTTTTTTCCTGCAAAGTCTGAAGAACGATTGCAGTAGATGAAAGCGCAAAACACATGGCAATGGCTATTGCCTTATCCGTTTTCCAGCCGACAGCAATGAAGATGAGAAAGAGAAGGGAGATTGTTAACACCATTTGGGTAAGCCCGAGTCCAAGAATTTTTTTTCTCATTTCCCAGAATTTTCTGGGCTCTAATTCCAGGCCTACCAGAAATAAGAGCATGATCACTCCAAATTCGCTGGCATGCATGATATCGTTGACATCGTTTCCTGTCAGTTTCAGAACATAAGGGCCAATGATAATTCCGCCTAAAATATAGCCGATTACAGAACTTAAACCCAGCTTTCTTGCCAGCGGAACCATAATAATGGCAACGCCCAGAAAAAGCAGGGTGTTCATCGCTAAAGTTGATTCCATTTTATTGATCTAAAAGTTTTACAAATTTCTGTTTCTGCAGAATAATTTCTTTTTTTGATAATTTATTCGCTTCATAGACGATGACGATATCTTTCACCTGTGCTCTGAAAACTTTTAAAGAAACAATCAGTCCGCTGATGAGCTCATCAACCGTATACTGATAAGTGCCTTCTTTGCTGAATGACCTTTCTTTACCTCCGGTTGTTACTACAATATAGACTTCTTTGCCTTCCAAAGGATTTTCTTCTCCCTCGTTAAGCCAGTTTCTGTCAAAGACTTCATCAATCCAGAGCCGTAGCAGCGGTGGCATCCCAAACCATATGAGAGGAAACTGAAATATAAAACGTTCGTAATTCTGCAGTCTTTTCCGTTCACGGAATGCTGCAATATGAAAATCGGGATATTCTTCATAAAGATCCCGTAAGGTAAAATGCTGATGACGGACATAGAAATTGATTAACTCTACATTCGAGTTTGAGTGTTCCAGATAAGGATGGGCAAAAACTACCAGCGTTTTCTTCATAAAACCTGTTTTGAGTAAATATAATGAAAATATTTTATGCATTTGAGTTTTGAATCTGCCAAACTTAACTATATTAAAAAAAACAGACTGGAATTATTACAATTCCAGTCTGTTTTTTTTAATTTTTTTTTATTTATAAAGCATAAAAAGGAATTCCTTCGTATGTATAATTAGCATAATTTTGCTGCGAAGTTGTGTAAAAGTGATCTCCTTTTTTTCGTCCATAATACTGATAAACAGGACGACTTCCATTTGATTGTGAAGGATAGGCGTAAAATTCTATTCCCTCTGCACTGTATCCGGAAGGTGCTCCCGGAGAAGTTGAATAATAATGATCCGTACCGTTCCAATATCTGTAAACAGGCACTGAACCAGGAGCTTTGTAATTATAAGCTAAAAATGCTACCCCTTCATATCCATATCCTGAACCGCTAAATGATCCTGTATCTTTTGTGTAAAAATGATCTGTTGAACTGTTATTATAATATCTGTGTATCTGGATTGGTACAAATTCCATCTGTACCTGGTTATCTATTAAGTACTGATCGATGTAAGCTTTCAGGGATGCTTTCTTAATTGGGTCTTCTACCAAGTCATATAATTTAACAACCCCATGTTCTGCTATATCAACAAAAACAGAATTTTGAGGAGTACAGGAGTTTTGCCAATTGGCAATACTGACAGTTGGGTTGGACTGGTCAAGACTTAAAGTGCCGAGTAATTGCTGCGTAGCATCACCTCCGTATGATTTATAATATAAGGTTCTGTTAAAGTTTTTAGATGATGAAGATGTATCGGAATTATTATTGACATTGATATTGAAAATATTTCCTACCGCAACTTTTACACCTACCTGAGATGCGTTTGTTCTATTTTCATTTGATGTTTCTGATCTGAACATCACATCCAGCTTCCCTCCGGTATAAATGTCTGTAAGTACATGGGTCCCATAAGTTTCAACAATTTGTTGAGGAGTAAATGTTTGTACGTCTTGAACGAATTGCGGTTTTAGATAATTTTTTAATTCCGTAGCAGGAATTGTAAATTTATATCTCTTTTGTTTGATCAATAGATGGTAGCTTCCATAGATGTACTTACCGTCAAATTTATTTGTTTGTGTAAGTGAACCATTAAAAGAAGCCGTAATTGACTGTTTGAATAGAGAAAATGTTCCTCCTAAATCAAGCTTTGTTGTCACACTTTTTGAATACTCATACGCATTTTCTCCATAATTTTCTTTGTATTCCTGCGTAGAGGTCTGTTGTGTTTCGATAGCGTTTGTCAACTGATAGACATCTACAACCTGGTTACCAGCTGAACTTTCTACTGCAAAACTTTTTGTAACATTATATCCGGAGCCTAAAAAGGTATATTCAGGAGTGTATTTTGCTGATAGATTTTCATTTTCCGGTTTTCTTAAATTTGTACTTTCAGTGATGTCTTCAACAGTATCATTGGTGCCGCATGATAGCACTCCTAAAAATAGCATTGCAAAAGATGCAAGCTTTAAAGATTTTTTCATAAAAATTATTTTGTTTTAAATTCAATTCAAAATTATTTAAATGTTTACGAAAAAAAAACTTGTGTAATTTTTATTTTTTTATATCACACTAGTGTGTGTAAAAATTAATATTTCTGAGCTTATTTTAATGTAGGCTGACAATTTAAACCACTTTAACAATAACTACCATCCGCCTGAAGCTCCGCCTCCGCCAAAACTTCCGCCTCCACCAAAGCCTCCGAATCCACCTCCTCCGCCTCCTGAGCTTCCACCGCCAAATCCTCCTCCGAAACTTCCCGGGAAAGGAAAGAATCCACCTGGATAATTACGGCGTCCTCTCCGGCTCAGAATGACATCTCCGTCGTCATCACCTCCACCTTTGTTTCCAAATATCACAATGAGTATAACGAAGATTATAAAACCGATAATAATCAATTTTGAAACACTTCCTTCACTGGATTTTTTCTGATGGGCGAGGGGTTTGAATTTACCCTGGACAGCATCCATAATCGCATTCGTTCCGCCATTGATGCCTTCAAACCATTTTCCTTTTTTGAAGTTGGGAGTGACAATGTAATCGATAATCTGTCCGGCAACAGAGGCTGTTAAATACTGTTCAACAGCACGTCCCTGCTGAATAGATATCGTTCTGTCCTGAGTTGCAATCAGGAAAACTATTCCGTTGTCTACATCTTTTTGTCCGATTCCCCATTGCTCGCCAAACATGGTTGCCAGATAATTGATATCTTCTCCCTTGGTTGAAGGAATAATGATTACTTCTATTTCTGTTGAAGTAGAATCTGCAAACCTGATCAATTTATTGTTGAGTTCATTTTTCTCCTGCTGGGTGAGCAGATTGCTTTCATCATATACAGGATATAATACTGAAGGTTTTGCAGGTATGGTATATTGAGCCGATACAAAAGTATACAGGCATATCAGGATGAATGAAAATAATATTTTAAGAGAAGGTAATCTCATTGGGAAGTTCATTGCGGTTTTCTCCCGTTACGGGAAAATGTTTTTTGAGTTCAAGACCGGTTTCAAGAATAGCACTTTTTAAAGCTTTAAAATAGTTGCCCTTCGCAAATTCTGAGGTAATGAAATCATGGAGGTGATCCCAGAAAGACTGACGGACTTTTGCATGAATGCCGGTATCGCCAATAATAGTAAGGTATTTTTCTTCAAAATTTACATGAAAGAGAACTGCATTTTTCTCTTTTGTCTGATCCTTGCAAAGTTCATTGAAAACCTGATAGGCTGTTTCTGCATTATTTTGGGCTGTTGTCGAATCGATGTGTACCCTAATCTCTCCGGTAGAATGATTTTCTGCCGACTGAATAGCTTCCACAAGGGAAGCTATCTGTTGATCTGTAAGATACCGGCCCATTATTCTGTGAACACTTCCGGTGCTTTCTCGGCTCCTGCAGCTGCTTTGAACTGAGGTCTTTCTTTGAAGTTGGTAAAATTGGCCAGAATGTTATTCGGGAATGTTTTTATCAAAACATTATACTGTTCTGCTGCCTTATTATAATACACCGTTTCAGAGCGGATACTGTTTTCAATAGCAATGTATTCACGCTGGAAATTAGTATACTGCTGATCTGCTTTAAGGTTAGGATAAGATTCCACCACAGCCATCAACCTGCTGAGCGCTCCTGATAATTCTCCCTGTGCTGCCTGAAATTTAACCATATCAGCTTCGGTCATGTTGGAAGGGTCAATATTGATAGAGGTGGCTTTGGAACGTGCCTCGACTACTTTTGTCAATGTTTCCTGTTCAAATTTTGAATATGATTTTACGGTTCTTTCCAGATTAGGAATCAGATTGGCTCTTTTCTGATAAACCGTCTCTACATTCGACCATTTGGTGTTCACGTTCTGTTCCTGTGTTACAAACTTATTGTATCCGCTTTTCCCCCAGAAAAATAATACGGCAACAATAATAAGAAGAGCTATACCGATGGTTCCGGCGCTCAGGCAACCTTTGTTTTTCATATGTGATTTTATATTTGTTTATTTTTTAATTTTCCTGTGCTACCCAAATATACAAATTATGTGCTAATTTTGCAGAAAATTATTTAAATGACAACAATAGTGGTGGCGATGGGTGAGAAAAACGAAATTGGTGCCGGTAACCAATTGCTTTGGCATCTTCCTAAAGATTTAAAACATTTTAAAGACCTCACATCGGGACATCCGGTTATTATGGGAAGAAAAACCTATGAAAGTATCGGAAAAGCACTTCCAAACCGTACCAATATTGTCATATCAAGAAAGAAAAACTGGTTTGAGGAAGGGATTTTAATTGTAGGGAGTATTAAAGAAGCCGTGAAATTTGCAAAAAAAATAGATGAAAATATTTTCATCATCGGCGGTGGAAATATCTACGAACAGACCATAGAAATTGCTGACAGGCTTGAAGTTACTTTAGTGAAAGCCGAATTGAAAGCGGATACCTTCTTTCCGAAAATTGATCCGAAAATCTGGAAGCTGTCTGAAGAGGTCTTTCACGGGAAAGACGATAAAAATCAATACGATTTTGTTTTTCAGACTTTTGAGAAAACAGAACATTAATCCTAGATAGCTGGTGGTTTTGTAACAGTTATATACAATGAACAATCAATCAAATTTATTATCTTTGCACTTCTAAATTTTAATAATGAATAAATACATAAAAATCGTAGTAGGGGCACTTCTTATTTTGGGAGGTCTGTATATGATGTTTTTTACAAGAAACTTAGGCTGGGGAATTGTAATTTTTCTTTTAGCTGCTTTACCTATTTTCCTTTTCTTTAAAAACGAAAATATTCTTTTGGCCTTCTGGCAACTGAGAAAACAGAACATGGTAAAAGCATCAAAGTTTTTAAATAATATTAAAGATTATAAAACAGAACTTCATAAGACCCAATATGGTTACTATCATTACCTGCAGGGTTTAGTTTTGGCTCAGGATCATCCTACGAAAGTAGAGCCGTTAATGAGAAAAGCTTTGGAATATGGTCTGAATATGAAGCATGACAGAGCAATGGCAACGTTAAATTTAGCAGCTGGTGCAATTTCAAAGGGAAGAAGACAGGAAGGACAAAAACTTCTGGAAGAAGCTAAAAGGCTTGATACCGCAGGGATGATGACCGACCAGATCAAAATGATGAAAGATCAGTTAAAAATGCCGACAATGCAGAAGCACATGCATAATCCTCATATGAGACAGAGAGGGAAATTCTGATCAGAATAGATTTATCAAGATACACAATGCACCGGATTTCTTTCCGATGCATTTTTTTTATTCTTATTTTCTTTACATTTCCGAATTACTCTCATACCCATAAAACTTAGGAATCTGCCAATGGTATTTCACTGCGAAGGTTCGCATGGCTACAATCATCAGAATGGTAACAACCTGTATAAAAGTATAGGAAAGATTAGTAAAGTGATTGAGCAGTAAAAATGTAGATCCTCCAACAATACACGCCGTTGCGTAAATTTCTTTTCTGAAAATTAACGGAATTCTGTTCAGCAGAATATCCCGGATAATTCCCCCGAAACATCCGGTAATGGTACCGAGCCCAATACAGATTAATGGATGGATGTCTAAGTTAAGTCCTTTCTGGACTCCGATGATGGTAAATAAACCTAATCCGAAGCTGTCAAAGATAAATAAAGTCACTTTAAAATTCTTCTCAACAGATTTGAAGACCATAGAGAAAAAACTAGTGATCAGAATGAGGCTGCACATCAGGAGATCGTGCATCCAGAAGACCGGGATATCGAGAAGCAAATCCCTTACTGTTCCGCCGCCGACAGAAGTTACAAAGGCAATGATCAGTACTCCGAAAGGATCAAGCCGTTTCTGCATTGCTGCAAAACTTCCCGACATCGAAAATGATATGGTACCGAGAATTTCTATTATAAGATTGAGCTGTTCGTGCATTATTTATAAATGATGATTGATAGTTTATAATTGATAAAATATTTAATTGCGAAATCATTTATCTCTTATCATCTATTATTTATTTTTCAACTCTCACCGCATCCGGCACCAGCAATTCGTACTCGCCGCCATGATTAATGATCTCTCTCACGATGCTGCTGCTGATGAATGATTTCCCTGATGAGGTCAGTAAGAACACGGTTTCCAGCTTTTTATGAGCTAAAGTGCGGTTGGTGTGGGCTATGGCTTTTTCAAATTCAAAGTCTGCGGGATTTCTCAGTCCTCTCAGGATAAACTGAGCGTTTTTTTCAAAGCAGTAATCCACGGTTAAACCTTCAAAATGGTCGACTTCCACATTAGGAAATTCGGCTACTGAATTTTGTATAAATTCCATTCTTTTTTCAAGGGGGAACATATATTTCTTCTGAGAATTCTGACCGATGGCAATGATGACTTTGTCAAAAAGTGCCGCAGCTCTCTCTATAATATCGTAATGTCCTAAGGTGATAGGATCAAAAGATCCCGGAAAAACAGCAATTTTCATGCGTAAACAGTTTTGAGTTTGGGGGCTTGAATTCTGAATTTTAAAGCAAGATTCTGACCCTTAAATTTAAAATTATTATTTTCTGACGCTACTTATTTTTAGTCAGTGCTTTTTCAACTTCATTTCCGCACAGGTCTTTAATGGAAATTCCATAAATTTTTGCCTGTTGAGGGAGAATACTGGCAGGGGAGAATCCCGGGTTTGTATTGATTTCAAGCATGTAAGGAACGCCGTCCATCAAAATAAATTCGCTTCTTGAAAAACCACTCATCCCTAATGAGTTGTAGGCTCTTTTTGCAATCTCTTCAACTTTTTTTGTGGTTTTTGCGTCAATTCTTGCAGGAGTAATCTCTTCAGACGCTCCTTCGTATTTGGCTTCATAGTCGAAAAATTCATTTTGTGGAACAATTTCCGTAATTCCCAAAACAATTGTTTCGCCTTGATAATCAATGACTCCAACAGAGACTTCCATTCCGTCTAAAAAGCTTTCAATTAAAATCTCATCATCTTCTTTAAATGCAGTTTCGGTAGCAGCAATCAGTTCAGACGGATCTTTTACTTTAGAAATTCCTAGTGATGAACCAGACTGGTTGGGTTTTACAAACAGCGGAAGTCCAAGATCTCCAATGATCTTATCAACATTGATTTCTTCACCTTTTCGTAAATATATACTTTTGGCAGAAGGAATTCCATATTTGGATAAAACAGCAAGGGTATCTTTTTTATTGAATGTCAGAGCGCTTTGATAAAAATCACATCCTGTATAGGTCTGTCCGATAGCATCCCAGTACGCCTGTAGAATGCCGTTTTCGCCCGGAGTTCCGTGGATGATATTGAAGCATACATCAAAATTTAAAATTTCACCACTATTGATACGGACAGAAAAGTCTCCTCTATTGATCGGAAGTTTGTTTTCGTTTTCATCCAGAAAATACCATTCATCTTTGAGAATAATGATTTTATATACATTATACAGGTCTCTATCCAGAGAATCATAGATCAGCTGTCCGCTTTTCAGGGAGACTTTATATTCGTCAGAATAACCTCCCATCACTACAGCAACGTGTTTTTTGCTCATATCCGTTATATCATTTAAGGCAAATTTAATGAAATTATATCATGCAGGAATTGAATTTAAGAAAAATCGGAACAAATGCTAATTCTGTTAAATAAAAAGAGCATTCAAAAATTATTAGTTATATTTGCCGTTATAATTCAAGTATTTTCAAGTATGCTTAAATCACTTTTCAATTGGAAAGTCTTAGTTAATTTAGCAGTGGCAATCGCGGTTTTTCTGGGATTGGTGTGGCTTACGTTCCGTTGGTTGGAGTACCATACCAACCATGGTCAGGAAATTCCTGTCCCCAACGTTGTTAATAAATCTGTACATGACGCTGTCAAAATATTAGAGGATAACGGGCTTGATTACGAAGTAGACAGTGCTGCATTTAATCCAAAATTCAGACCCCTTCAGGTTCTAAAAGTTTATCCTTCTCCGGGATCACGGGTAAAAGACGGCCGGGCTATTCAGTTAATGGTGAATCCTAAAAGCTGGGCTCCTGTTGCTGTACCTGATGTGATCAATAAATATTCAGGGCTGGCATTCCAGAGGCTGGAACAGGTAGGATTGAAAGTTGCTGATACTATTTATGAACCGAGTATCCAGAAAGATGCTGTTTTAAGGATTTTATTTAAAGGAAATGCTGTTCAGCCAGGAACTAAAATTCCACGATTCTCAGTCATTGACGTGGTTGTGGGAACAGGTCCAATGAGAAATATTACCATTCCGAATGTAGTAGGCCTTACTGTTAAGGAAGCCAGAGCATATATTGCAAGAAACCTTTTTGAAGTAGGAATTGTAGAACATGAGGATGGCGGGAAGGACGAATCTGATATTGTCTATTACCAGGATCCTGCTGCAGGAGATGCCAGGGACCAGGGAATGCAGATCGATCTGTGGGCGAGTAAGAAAACCCCTGCAGAACTGCGTGACCGGATCGATCAGTTGAATTCTACATACAGAATGAAAATTGATACAACTCTTCCGCCAATCAGATATGAAGAGGTTCCTAATTTTCAGGATGAACCGGTAAATACCGTACCTCCGCCAGCAGTGGCTCCAAAGTCTGCAAGTCCGAAACCTTCTGCGGCCACAGTTTCTAAGCCGGTAAGCAATAGTAAAAATGCAGATACAAAGGCAAAGGTAAATTCTACAGACAACTCTGCGAAACCGCCAACGACCACGGTTGCGGATAAGCCAAAAGCTAAAAAGGTTATCATTAATTAAGGGATAGCTTTATAATAAAATTCAGGCTTCAACTTTAACATGTTGGAGCCTTTTATGTAAAAAAGAAGATCATGACAGAAGATAATGAAGAATTTTTAGACGAAGAATTATTAGATCCTAATAATATCGATATTGATGAGGAAAATAAAGGTTTATACGAACATGTGAATATCACTGTTGACGGTAAGCAGGAACCTTTGAGAATTGATAAATTCCTTTTGAATTTCCGTCAGAATTCTTCCAGAAATAAAATTTCACAAACCTGCAGGGCCGGTAACGTTGTGGTCAATGGAAATGCTGTAAAGCAAAACTACCGGGTAAAGCCCGGAGATCAGATTTCCCTTTTACTTGCTCACCCTCCAAGGCTGAATGTGATCATTCCACAGGATATTCCCATTAACATTGTTTATGAAGATGATGATTTGGTCGTGGTAGATAAAGAACCGGGAATGGTTGTTCATCCGGGATTCGGAAATTGGGACGGCACATTGGTGAATGCATTGGCTTTTCATTTCGATAAGAAAGGTGAAAAATCTGATCTTGACAGGGTTGGCCTTGTACACAGAATCGATAAAGACACTTCAGGACTTCTTGTGATTGCTAAAAATGAATATGCTTTGAGCTTTCTGGCAAAACAGTTTTTCGAAAGAAAAACCAAAAGGCTTTACTGGGCTTTTGTCTGGGGAAATGTAAAAGAAGATACAGGCACCATAACAGGTCATATTGGGAGGCATCCAAAGAACAGGATGCAGATGTACACTTATGTTGACGGGAGCCAGGGAAAGCACGCTGTAACCCATTATAAAGTTTTGGAAAGATTTAAATATATGACATGGGTAGAATGTAAATTAGAAACCGGCAGAACCCACCAGATCCGTGCACATTTCAAACATATCGGGCATACCCTCTTTAATGATGAGAGATATGAAGGGAATATTGCCCTTCGTGGAGTTAATCTCCCTAAGTATAAGCAGTTTGTGAAAAATGTTTTCGAAATTTTACCCAGACATGCCCTTCATGCACACACTTTAGGATTTATACATCCAACCACTAAAAAGGAATTGTATTTTGAGAGCCCAATGCCCCAAGATATGACGGATGCCGTAAAAAAATGGAGAAATTATTTAGAAAACTAAAAATATATTGAGAATTTTTTTATATTTGTTGAATTGAAATCAAGATTTGTTATGAGAAAACTATATGCTATCGTATGTTTAGCTCTTTTGTCTAATGCATACAAAGCACAAGAATCATTACCATACTATCAGCAATATCTTTTGGATGGTGAATTCCTGTTCAACCCTGCACAATATGGTAAAACGGACTATGTACAGCTCAATCTAAACTATCAACAACAATTTTCAAAATTTAGCGAATCTCCAAACGTTCAGTCTGTGGGGATCAATGCTAATATTTTTGATAGAGTGGGAGCGGGTATTTCCGTTTTCAGAGACAGCAACGGTCCTATTTCTGCAGGAGGTATTACAGCAGGAGCTTCTTACTTCATTCCTTTAAGCAGTGATGGAGAAAGAAAAGATCAGTTTTCTTTTGGTACCAGTGTTAATTTTTATAATATGAATTTTGATTATTCTAAAATTAATACGGAAGACGGATATGACCCATTATTGCAGGGAAATGAAAGTAATATCTTTATGGCTTATGCCAACTTTGGTTTGGCTGCAACATATAAAGGTTTATTCGGAGGTATCTCTGTGAATGATATTGCCTTAAGCAATGACGAGTCTATCGTAAACAATTACGAGCCATCACCGATCAAATTCTTCTTAAACTTAGGATACGACTGGAAAATTGCAGACAATATTGCAATTACTCCTTCCGCTTTAATCAATTTAAATACCAATTCTACCAGAATAATGGATTTAAACCTGATGGCTACTTTTTCCAATGATATTAATGCATTCTCTTTCGGTGTAAGTTACAGAGATGTACAGAATAGATTTGACAATCAGCAGCTTAGTATTTCACCAATTGTAAAGGTAAGATTCAACAAATTTATGGTTGGAGCAACATATAACCTGGGAATGTCTGACATTCAGGAGTACGGTGGAAACAGCTTTATGCTTGGTTTGGGTTACAACTTTGATAACTTTATCAATCATAGAGGATTTAGATACTAATCTGATTTAATTTAAATAAATTTGAGCTCTGAATTTTTCAGGGCTTTTTTTATGATGTACATTCACATACCTTTCTGCAAACAGAAGTGCAGCTACTGCAACTTTCATTTTTCAACCTCTTTACAGTTTAAAGATGAGATGATTGCAGCGATAAAAAAAGAAATATTTCTCCGGAAGGATGAACTTCAAAATAAAGATCTGAAGTCGCTTTATTTCGGTGGAGGCACTCCTTCGATCCTTTCCGGAGATGAAATCAGGTCTTTGATCGATGAAGTTTTGAAATATTTTACTTTCAGTTCAGATATTGAAGTGACTTTAGAAGCAAATCCAGATGATCTGGACCGGAATTTTTTAAAACAGCTTTCAAATTCTGCTGTTAACCGGCTGTCCATCGGAACGCAAAGTTTTTTTGATGAAGATCTGATACTTATGAATCGGGCACATAATGCTTCTGATGCTGAAGGTTCAATCAAAAGAGCGCAGGATTTTGGGTTTGAAAACCTGAGTATTGATTTAATTTATGGATCACCAACTTCCAGTTTAGAAATCTGGAAACAGAATTTAAATAAAACCATAGCGCTTGAAGTTCCGCATATTTCATCCTATGCCTTAACTGTAGAACCTAAAACTGCTCTAGAAAACTGGATTGCCAACGGAAGGGTTTCACAACCGAAGGAAGAAGAGCAGAGCAGGGAGTTTTATTACATGATTGATTTCCTGAAAGACCACGGTTTTGAGCATTATGAGATTTCCAATTTTGCAAAGGCAGGTTTTCATTCGAGACATAACTCAGCCTATTGGAAGTATCAGGAATATCTTGGCATTGGTCCGTCTGCCCATTCGTATAACGGGTTTGATGCCAGAAGCTGGAATATCGCCAATAATCAACAGTACATTAAAAAATTAAATTCTAATCTTCTGGCAAAAGAAACAGAAATTCTTTCATCTAAAGATCAGTTCAATGAAATGATTATGATCGGACTCAGAACAACCTGGGGAGTAGATCTTAGTGATGTAAGGAATAAATTTAAAGAAGATATTCTGGATCAGTTTCATAAAGAAATTCAACAGAAAATTGAAGACGGTATTTTAATTGAAGAAAACAATCACCTTAAAATTCCTGAAAAGCATTGGTTTATGGCTGACGGAATTGCATCAGATCTGTTTCAGGTTTAAAGCCATTAGTGTATATTTGGATTAAATAGAATAACCAATGAAGAAAAATTTATTACTGCTCTTACTATTTCTTGGAGTTTTACATTATTCACAAAAGCCTATTTTTGTTAAAGCAAAAGTTAATGCCGTTAATGTTTACAGGAGTTCTGCTGAGCTGCAAAATACAGCAAGTTTTTCTTTGCCAATGGGCGCTTCTGAAGTAATTGTAACCAATATTTCTGATGAAATTTTAGAAAAGTCTTTACAGGTGCGCATCAGTAATAAGGAGGTTACTATCTTATCAGTTCAATATACCGATGATTATACTTCAGAATATGATATCGATAGAACAAATCCCCGCATTAAAAAGGTTACCGACAGTATTACCTTGCTCGAAGATCTTGTTAATAAAGCGAATATTGAACTTGATGCCAATAATAAAACATTAGAACTGTTAGATAAAAATCAAACCGTTCTGGTAGGTAGCAATATATCAAATGTAGCACAGCTGATGCAGCTTGCAGATTATTATAAAACCAAAAGGATCGAAATCAGCAGTACAATATCTCAAATCAACAAAAAGACTTCTGATCTACAACGAAAAATGAATCGACTGAGAAACAGTCTGAAAATCAATTCTGCAATGGAAGAAGCATCTTCAGACGGAGTTTTAATTGTGAAGATTTTGAGTTCTGCTGCAGGAACTGTAAAAGCTGATATTAATTATTTAGCTGAAAATGCATCCTGGGAGCCTTTTTACGAAGTAAGAGGAACCAAAATTTCAGAGCCTTTAGATGTTATTTTTAAAGCAAAGATACGACAGGAGACAGGTCTTGACTGGAAAGGAGTAAAGTTATCTCTGATTAACGGAAGGTCAGGAAGAAATAATACTGCACCGGTTTTGAATCCTTGGTTTTTAGAATCTTACAGACAGCAGGATGTTCAGGTAATGAATTCTGGCAGAATTGCAGATACGATCGCTAAAGTGAAACAGATTGAAGAAGTAGTGGTAACAGGAGTTGGTTTTACATCTGTTGAAAATCAATTTAATATTAGTTTTGAGGTAGATATTCCTTATGATATTCTGTCAAATAATCAGGAGAACTTCGTCAATCTTAAGCAAATAAAAATTCCGGCAAGTTACAAATACTTTGCGGCTCCTAAATATAATACAGATGCGTTCTTAATTGCAAAAATAAAAGATTTTAACAAGTATGATCTCATATCTGCTCCAGCGAATATTATTTTTGAAAATATGTTTATTGGCGAAACAATGATTAAACCCAATCAGACAATTGATGAACTAAATATTACATTGGGAGATGATAAGAAAATTAATATCAGAAAAGAAGTAATTGATGATAAATCAAGCGTAAAATTCTTTTCCTCTTATCAGGAAAAAACAATTAATTATGATATTGTTATAAGGAACAATAAAAAGGAAGCTGTAGATATAGAAATTAAAGATCAGTTTCCTCTCAGTAAAGATGAAAGCATAAAGA
This sequence comes from uncultured Chryseobacterium sp., assembly GCA_963526305.1. Classification (GTDB taxonomy): domain Bacteria; phylum Bacteroidota; class Bacteroidia; order Flavobacteriales; family Weeksellaceae; genus Chryseobacterium. Next base: position 53,270 of record CAURNW010000011.1, read on the forward strand.
TTGAATTACTGCAGACAGACGGTGCGGAAATAGATAAGGAGAAAGGATATTTGACCTGGAACATAAAAATTTCTCCCTCTGAAACAAAGAAATTGAGAATCAGTTATAAGGTAAGGTATCCAAAAGATTTTTCGGTGAGTAATCTTAACTAATTACAATTCTATTCACTATTTTTGCACTAAATTTCATTTCGTTTGAAAACTAAAAAACAGGATTATCCGCATCTTTCACCTAAGCAGCCTATCGGTATTTTTGATAGTGGCGTAGGTGGTTTGACAGTCGCAAAGGAAATCAAGAGACTTCTTCCGCATGAAGACCTTATCTATTTCGGAGATACCAAGCATTTACCCTACGGCGAAAAATCCAAGGAAGCTATTATAGAATATTCTACGAAAATCACCAATTTTTTATTGGAACAAAACTGCAAGGCGATTGTTATCGCATGCAATACCGCTACGGCAAATGCTCTGAATGAAGTGATGCAGTCTGTTGCCGGGAAAGTTCCTGTTATTGATGTGATCAATCCTGTGGCGGAAAAAGTGGCGTATGAAATACATACCAATGTAGGGGTGATTGCAACGAAAGCTACGGTAAATTCAGGGCTGTATAAGAAAAGCATCCGTAAGCACAATAAATTTATTAAAGTTGACGAACTGGCAACGCCTTTACTGGTTCCTGCCATTGAAGAAGGATTTAAAAATCATCCGATTACGCATTCAATTATTTACAATTACCTGAGTAATGCGAAACTGAAAAATATTGAAACATTGATATTGGGCTGTACGCATTATCCATTACTGATTGATGAGATCAAGCAGTATTACGGAAACCGTGTCCGGGTTATCGATTCTCCGAATATTGTTGCCAACCATCTGAATATCATCCTGGACAAATACCATCTTCTGAATTCCGGCAATCCAAAGGCTACCTACCATTTTTATCTGTCAGATATCACGAAAAACTTTGAGAAGATTTCAAAAAAGTTCTTTGGGAAAAGTATCGATTTAGAATTAAAGGTATTGTAAAATTTAAAGAGAAACAGGCTTCAACCCGTTTTTTACAGAATTCAAGACATTGGCATGAGCCAAATCTTAATTTTTTCAGATCTCTACAATAATCTTTTCAGAATCTAATCTTCTTTTTGGAGTGATTTTTAACTGATTATTATCAGTCTCAGACTTTTCGCCAATGGCTACTGCAAAAACAGACTCGTAACCGGCATTATTGATGATCGCATCATACTGATCAGGCTCAATGCCTTCCATGGGAGTAGAATCAATTTCCATTTCGGCACAGGCGGACAGCAGGACACCAAGTGCAAGATATACCTGGTGGGTCATCCACGATTTAACAGATTCTTCACCTTTCGGTTTTATCAGCGTATTGTAATAATTAACTCCTACCTCGTTAAGGTATTCATGCATATGTTTTTCAAAATGTTCAGAACTTTTAAGCACCTGAAATACGATAACATAACTGCAGTCGATGACTTTCTGCCTGTTATGAAAAGAAAATTCAGACAACTGTTCTTTGGTCGCCTGTGATTTGATAAACACAAAATTCCAGGGCTGGCTGTTAATGGAAGACGGACTTAAATTAAGGATTGCTTTTAGCTCATCTACTTTTTCCTGACTGATTTCTGCCTGAGGATTATACTTTTTAACAGTATACCTGTTTTTCATCTTTTCTAAAAAACTCATCATAATTCATTTTACAGTAACTAATTTAAACAAAAAAATCAGGAATTAAATTTCCTGATTGTCTTTTTCTTCTGTCATTGTTGCTTCCTCTTGGTTAGGTTCGAAAAAACTGAATGTTATATTTCCGTATTTTCTGCTGTCAATCAAATTGGGGTGATCAAGTTTCATTCTGCTTTGATGCTCTACGATAAAAATTCCGTTAGGCTTCAGGTATTTGTTATTCAGAACAAGAGAAATTAATTCCATGTATTTCTTTTCTTCTGTTTCGAATGGTGCATCAGAGAAAACAATCTCGTAAGATTTTTTATTTCTGAATTTTTTCAGCCAGTCAAAAACATCACCGCGCTGTACACTTACGTTAAGACTAAATCCCAGTTCTGATGCGGTAGAGTTAAGAAATGAAGTATGCTTAGGGTTTAATTCTACCGAAGTTATATCTTTGCAGCCTCTTGAAGCGAATTCAAAAGTAATAGAGCCAATCCCTGCAAAAAGATCCAGCACGGCACTCGCCTGCATGTCATATTTATTTTCAATGATACTGAACAAAGCTTCCTTGGCAAAGTCTGTGGTTGGTCTTACATCAAAGTTTTTCGGAGCCGCAATTTTTTTTGCTTTCCATTTACCGGCAATTATTCTGTACATTTTATTGGGTTGTTAGAAGTTGGGTGTTTATGTCAACACTATATAATTATAAACGATTGAAGATACCTCTTCCTGTTGATATTTAGGATATGATCTGCTGTAAAGCGGAAACTTTCGCAAACTTGATCCTCATTACGGCATGGTCTGTAACTTTGTAATTACTCTCTTTTAAGCCATACAGCTTCCTACATCAATACAAAATTCCTGTTCGGGATATTATCAAAAACAATTTTCAGATTTTTGACAAACTTCTGAAGCTCTGAAATAAAAGTTTCATTTTCTGTCGTTTCGCCATAGACAAAAAAATTGGTGTCATTGATGCCAAAACCGATCTTACTTAATGTGAACATCACAAAATAAAGGAAATCTACTTCCGAGTTTACATCAAGGTTATTGTACAAGATCACTTTTTTACCGGCAATCGCAAAAAACTCACACTGATTGTGATAGAGATTGATGTGAATTTCCTTATTTGTTTTATTATGTATTGAATTGAGAAACTTCTCACCCGAAAAATTAAATTTTACGGGAATTGAAAGGTCTTTAATTTTTTTATAAAAATCCTTAGGAAACGTATAGTAAAACTGTAACTGAAATTTCTTGTTTATGGAAAGCATCAGTTCTTCATTTTCTTTATCCACAGGTGCATTGTAGGCGATCAGGTCATATCCGGCATCATGTTCTGCGAAACCTTCAGGCATCAGCGTAAAATGATTCAGTGCAGAAATTACAGAAACTTCATCATATCTCTGTTTGAGCAAAGCTTCTTCCAGTTTTTCAGAAAGAAAGTTGGCAGGGGATTCTTCATTCACGAGATAAGACTTTTCTTCCAAAACACTTTTGTTTTTGGAAATCTGATAGATCAGTCCGTCTTTGGTAAAAAGTAAATTAAGTACGTTCATATAGCAATTGATGCAAATTTAGTGAAATTCTACCATTACCGCACCCGATTGATGGTGAAGTATTTCTTTGTTGTAAAAATCCAGACCGGTTTGACTTTCAAGTACGTCCCAGACTAAAGTCTGAAGAACCCCATCTCCAATTCCATGGACTATTTCAAGCTTTTTCAGATGATTTTTCCTGCAGAAGGTAATCGTCTGAACCAGTTTTTCTTTTTGCATGAACAGTCTTTCAAAACTGTCATAGTCATTGGGATTTTTAACCAGATGATGAAAATGCAGATCAAGGATCAAAGGACTTTTATCATGTTTTTTAGAAACCGTTTTTCTGGGTTCAGCCTTTCTGACTACTTGTATATTTTCGTAAATAGAAGCATTCTTAGGGACCAGTTTTTCTGTCGGATACTGATAGGTAAAACCATACTCATCTTTAAAGACAACCATGTTTCCATTCACCGAAGTAATGACTCCGCTTAAATCTTCATCTACCACCGAAACTTTATCACTAATTTTCATAAATCTTTTTCTTCTGTCACATCCTGAGGAACAGATTCATTTTCTGTTTTTAAGGAGCTGTTTCCCGCTATCCACTCATACTCCTCGCGCCTGGGCTTTTGCCTGCGCCTGCTGTGGGGTAACCGTTTCTATCGGGGCTAGGCAATTCTACAAAATTCTTTAGAATTTTTGATATCCCTCCGGTAAAGGGCAAATTCTAACCAAAACCTCAGACCTTTGCTCCCAGTTCAATTACTTCCAGGTCTTTGATCTCTTCGCCGTCAACGACAAACCGCATCATCGTTCTCATTTTATGCCATCCCTGCTTTCCGCAGGCTCCGGGATTGAGATGAAGCAAACTGTTTTTCTGATCATACATTGCTTTCAAAATATGTGAATGTCCCGAAATAAATAACTTCGGTGCCTTCTCTACAATTTCTTTATGAGCCAGTGGCGTATATTTCCCGGGATATCCACCAATGTGAATCATAAGGACTTCAACCTTTTCACAGAAAAAACGGTTCACCTCAGGAAATTCGGAGCGGATTTTTGCTCCGTCAATATTTCCCCAGACGCCTTTTAAAGGCTTTATTTTTTCAAGCTGTTCAATGATTTCAAAACTCCCGAAATCTCCGCAATGCCAGATTTCATCAGCCTGATGAGCATAATCTAAGATTCTGTCATCAATATAGGAGTGTGAATCGGAGAGGAGGAGGATTTTAGTCATTGTCAATCATGATTTCTTTACCATGCAAATTTACTCAATAATACCGAATTGATTAACTTTGAAAAAATTTAAAAATGCAGCAAAAGCTCTCTCTATTATTTCTTTTTGTCTCTTTCATTGCCTTCGGTCAGGTTGAAGAGAAAAAACTGGATGAACTCATTCAGAATACCTTAAAAACTTTTGAAGTTCCCGGAATGTCTGTCGGAATCATTAAGGACGGTAAAATTATTTATTCGAAAGGTTTCGGTGTTCGCTCATTAACATCTAAGCAACCGATGGATGACACTACTTTAGTGGGAATTGCTTCCAACTCTAAAGCATTTACCTGTACGGCCCTGGCAATTTTAGCAGATGAAGGTAAGCTGAACTGGGATGACAATGTTTCAAAATACATTCCTGAATTTCAGATGAACGATGCCTATGTTTCTCAGCATGTGACAATCAGGGATCTGGTCACCCACAGAGCCGGATTGGGTTTGGGACAGGGAGATTTAATGTTCTTCCCTGAAGGCGGAAGCCTGACGGTGAATGATATTGTACACAATATAAGATATTTAAAACCTGAAAATCCTTTCAGGACTACTTTGGATTATAATAACATCATGTTTATCGTTGCTGGGGAAGTGATTCACAGGGTTTCAGGGCTGACATGGGCAGAATTTATTGAGCAGAGAATCATGAAACCTGTAGGAATGACTTCAAGTTTCGGAAGTTACAGCAGAGCAAAAGCAGTAGCTGATAAGATTGATGCTCACGCACCTGCGGACGGAAAAGTGATCGCTGTTTCTCATGATTGGAATGAGACCGCCAACGCTGCCGGCGGAATCATGAGCAATATCAAAGACATGACTACCTGGGCAGCGTTTCTTCTGGATGGATTCACAACGAAAGACGGAAAGAAATTAGTTTCAGATAAGCAGGTTCAGCAACTGTGGAATTTACAGATTGCAAGCCCGGTGGCAATGAAAAGCCCTTATGATACTGGTTTTTATGGTTATGGGCTGGGTTGGTTTCTTAGTGATGTGAAGGGTCATAAACAGGTACAGCATACAGGAGGCCTGATCGGAACAGTGACTCAGTTTACTTTGATTCCGGATATGAAATTAGGAATTATAGTGCTGACAAATCAACAGTCAGGTGCTGCCTTCAATACGATTACCAATACTGTTAAAGATTCTTATCTTGGAATAGCTGACAGAAACTGGCTGAAAACTTACGGCGACAGAATGTCAAAAGCAAATGCTGAATATGAAAAACAGAAAAAAGAAGCATTCGCAAAATCAGAAGTTTTTAAAAAAGATAAAAACCTTCAGCCCAAAGCGGAACTGTTTACAGGAAAATACAATGATATCTGGTTTGGAGATGTAGAAATTGCCCAGCAGGGAAATACGTACAGAATTTCATGCAAAAATTCTCCTAGATTAAAAGGTGAACTGCTTCCTTATTCAAACAATTCTTTTATAATCAAATGGGATGACAGAAGCTACGATGCAGATGCCTACATTATCTTCAGTTATGATGAAAATGGTAAGGCAGAATCAGCGAAAATAAAACCAATTTCAGATATCACAGATTTCAGTTTTGATTTTGATGACCTGGATCTGAAAAGAAAATAGAGTTAACAAAACTTTGAAATATAAGATTACTTATAAGGATGTAATCTTATAAGTTAATGGAATTTTGATCAATAATAGGCTGTCCTACTTTTCGGGCAGCTTTTTTAGTTTGAGGGGGCTGTTCAGTTTTATTAGTATTTATTTTTATCCATGCACATCCCTTCGAGCGTTCTCAACGCTGGAAGGGATTTTCCAACGCAACAGAAAGATGTCTTAAAGGCAGGAATACTGCTGGGAGACTTGAAAAAGGTACTGTTTTTAATTCAATATTATGAAAAACACAAGTCTAATATCACGTAAGCCTTATTAGTGAGAATAGAATGTAATCTCATTGTTTTTACTTTTTATCCACGCACAACCCTTCCAGCGTTCAAAACGCTGGAAGGGTTTTCCAACGCTACATACAAGATGTCTTACTTATAGGATTATTGCTGAAAAACCTTAAAAAATTTGACGAGTTAAATTTTTTACAGGATTAAAAAACAGAAGTTTATACTCTCTACCTATTTAGATTAGAAGAAGAATGTGGTAGAGCGAAATTTAAGGGATTCCTGATCAAAAAGTGGACTTAAATCTGTTTTTTTATCTTAAATGGAGTAGTTAGGTATGATAAAATTGGTAAGATTTTATAACTACCCAAAAAATCTATAAGCATTTTCCATACTCCTCCGCGGGAGGATATTCTCAGAATTGTAATCTAATTAATTTTATTGGGCTCGTAGAAAAACAAGAGCTTTTTATCAGCCCCATCAAAATGAGACCATGAATCACAGTTGATCTCAAAACCCGCAACACCGCAAGTCGGAAAATGAAAAATATCTTCTGAAATCGAATTGGCAAAATTGGAAATACCGTTATTGTGCGAAAATAATGCAACAGAATTCACCTCATCATTTAAATCATAAATGACCGACTGGAAATTATTTTCTGACGGATTATATAATTTTTCACTGGTAATGTAGTTAAGCCTGTACGTTTGATTGAAGATTTTGCAGGTATTCAGAGCCCGCACTGCGGGACTGGAAACCATATATTCAATGGGTACACTGCTGTTCTTTAAAAATTTAGACATCTTCAAAGCATCCTGTAACCCTTTGTCTGCCAGAGGTCTGTCAAAGTCTTCGGTTTCTTCCGGCCAGTCGCTTTTTGCATGTCTTACCAAGATGAGTTTCTTCATAGTTTTGAGTTTGGATAAATAAAATTATAAAAAAAAATGGTGAATGCGATATCATTTTATAAAAAAAACTGCGTTATGAAATTATAATGACCTAAAATACCATTCATTTATAAATATTGGCGATATCGGATGACCTTAAACAATGGAAATCTACATGTGAATAAAATCATTAAAATTTCTTAAATTTGCAGACTTATGGGACAAATCCTTGCAATAGACTACGGGAAGGCTCGCTGCGGCCTTGCAGTGACCGATGATATGAGGATTATAGCTAGTGGCCTGCCGACGGTAGAGACCAGGTTTTTGATGGAATTTTTAAAAAAATATTTCAGTGAAAACAAAGTTGAAGACATTGTTGTAGGACTGCCGGTGGATTTAAGGGGGAATCTTTCTGCAGTGGAAGACGATATTCTGAAATTTATAGAGCTTTTCAGTAAAGAATTTCCGGATATTCAGGTTCATCGTATGGATGAGAGGTTTACGTCTAAGATGGCTTCATTTTTTATTTCCCAAAGTGGGAAAAGCAAAAAAAAGAGAGAGGAGAAAGGATTAATAGATAAAGTAAGTGCAACCATTATATTGCAGAATTTTTTAGAACAAAGAACAAGATGATTTTACCAATTAGAGCCTTTGGAGATCCTGTTTTGAGAAAAGTGGGAAAAAATATAGATAAAGATTATCCTGGTTTGCAGGAACTTATCGACAATATGTTTGAGACGATGTACAGTGCCAACGGTATTGGTCTCGCAGCACCGCAGATTGGTTTAGACATCAGGATGTTTATTGTAGATGTGACGCCTCTTGCTGAAGATGAAGATTATGAAGATATTGCCGAAGAATTGAAAGACTTTAAAAGAGTCTTCATCAATGCTCAGATTCTTGAAGAATCGGGTGAAGAATGGAAGTTTAATGAAGGCTGCCTTTCTATTCCTGATGTGAGGGAAGATGTAAAAAGAAAGAGTACGATCGTTATAGAATATTATGACGAAAATTTTGTGAAGCATAAAGAAACTTTTTCCGATATTAGAGCCCGCGTAATTCAGCATGAATATGATCATATTGAAGGTACATTATTTACCGATCACCTAAGCTCTTTGAAGAAAAAGCTGGTAAAAGGTAAATTGGTAAAAATCTCTCAGGGTGATGTATCAATCAGCTATAAAATGAGATTTCCAAAATAAATAAATAGAAAATAAATAAACAATAAAGCGCAGTTTGTCTTCAGCAAATTGCTAAAATTTAAAAAAAATTAAGATTATGCTGTTAGAAAAAATAATTTCGATTTCTGGTAAACCAGGTCTTTACAAATTAGTTTCGCAATTGAAAAACGGATTTATTATTGAAGACGTTACAACAAAAAAGAAAGTAAGCATCGGTAACTCAAGCCAGGTGAGTCTGTTGGATAATATCGCCATGTTTACATTCGAAAAAGAAGTTCCTTTGTTTGAAGTTTTTGAAAATATTGCAAAAAACTACGAATATAAAGAAACGATCTCTCACAAATCTACTGAAGATGAGCTGAAAGAATTTATGGGGGCATCTCTTCCGAATTACGATACAGAGAGAGTTTATTTTTCTGACATCAAAAAACTTGCTCAATGGTACAATATCCTTCACAAAGCAGGATATATCACTCCGGAAAGCTTTGTAAAAGCTGAGCCTGAAACTTTAGAAGGAGAAAGTGCTGAAGGTGACATCACTGCAGACAAAGCAGCTCCTAAGAAAGCGGCTCCAAAAGCAGACAAGCCTGCAACTCCAAAAGTAAAAGCAAGTACAGGAGCAAAAGCAGCTACGAAAAGTACACACAGAAAAATGGGATAATCTTATTGATCTCAATTTATACAAACCTTATCAGCGATGATAAGGTTTTTTGTTTTCATTAATTCTCCAAAATTTCTTCTTATGCCAAGCCTAAAGGGAGGACGAAAATTATATTCAAACGTGTTGCCTAAGAATCAATTTACTCCCTTTTAGAATTGAGGAAATAAATTGATTTTTATTTTGAACAGGCCTTAAAGAAGCTTTATTATAATTAAATTTGTACCACTTTTTAATTCTCAAATTATGAACACCAGACAGGAAAAACTCGAAGCTTTCGGAAGACTTTTAGACATTATGGATGATCTTCGTGAAAAATGTCCGTGGGATCAGAAGCAGACGCTCCAGACATTGCGTCATCTGACGCTTGAAGAAACGTATGAGCTTTCTGATGCGCTTTTACAGGAAGATCTGACGGAAATTAAAAAAGAGCTTGGTGATGTACTCCTTCATTTGGTTTTTTACGCTAAAATAGGCTCAGAGAAACAGAGTTTTGATATTGCTGATGTAATTAATTCGTTAAACGAAAAACTGATTTTCCGTCATCCCCATATTTATGGCGATGTTGAAGTGAAAGATGAAGAAGAGGTCAAACAGAATTGGGAAAAGCTCAAACTGAAGGAAGGAAATACTTCTATTTTAGGCGGAGTTCCTAAAGGTCTGCCGAGTATGGTAAAAGCGTACAGGATCCAAGATAAGGTAAAGGGAATAGGTTTTGAATTTCAGGACGCTGAAGATGCCTGGAAGAAAGTGGATGAAGAAATTCAGGAGTTTCATCATGAAACCGATTCCGATAAAAAAGAACAGGAACTGGGCGATGTATTTTTCTCTTTAATCAATTATGCAAGAATTTCAGGACTGAACCCGGATTCTGCTTTGGAAAGAACCAATTTGAAATTTATCTCAAGATTTCAGAAAATGGAGAATTTGGCGTTACAGGAAAATTTAAAACTGGGTAAAATGTCTCTTGAAGAAATGGATGTTTTATGGGAAAAAGCAAAACTTTTTGAATAAATGAAGACTGATCATCCTGCCCGAAAAAGATTTCAGTACCTGATTGAAATAAAAAAAACAGAGAGGAAATGGCATTTTCCGTTTCTCGCTGCTTTGTGTATCGGTACTCCGCTTCTGTTGGGCTGGTTTTCCGGAAAACCGAATTACGGGAGCCTTTCAAGTCTGGGGGCTTTAACCATATTGTATTTCACGACTGCGCCGATCAGTCAGAGAATGATTCATCTTGCTGTGTGTGCTTTTGGTATTGTATTTTCCTTTACAGTCAGTCTCTTTTTCAGTTTTAATATCTACATGGCCGCTTTATCTTTCGGGATTGTTTCTTTCCTGTCACATTTTATTACCTCCTTTTTTAAAATCCCACCACCCGGAAATTTTTTCTTTATCATGCTTGCTGCAATGGCAAGTACTTATACGTTTGATCCGGAGATGATTCCGACAAGAGTGGGTTTAGTGGCGATGGGAGCGATTTTATCGTGTTCATTAGCATTTATCTACTCCGTTTTTGTGGAAAAAAGTGAAGTGGTGAATGTACCGCGGAGAATATTTAAAAAGAAAAGGTATACAAAGTTTGTCGAAAGTACGTTAATAGGTTTGTTTATGATGCTGACGCTGATTGTCGGCCATCTTCTTAAATTCCAGAATACGTACTGGATCTCCATTTCTACTGTTGCTGTCATTCAGGGACGCAGTTTTGAGCATGTACGTCAGAGAAATATGCACCGCATTTTCGGAACCTTCATCGGTTTGGGATTAGCATGGCTCATTCTTCTTTTTGATCCTGAAAAAATTATAATGATTGCCATCATTGTAGTTTTACAGTTTATTGTTGAGCTGATGATCGTCAGGAATTACGGTCTTGCGGTTATCTTTATTACTCCGCTTACCCTGCTTTTGATTGAAGCAGGAAGTCCGATTCACCATTCTGTAGAAAATCTGATGGAGGCAAGGTTATTGGATACTGTTATCGGAAGTCTGATGGGACTGGCAGCAGGATTTTTTCTGCATCATCAGCAAATCATCAACCGGCTTGAGAAGAATATCAGGTATTCTTTTTTTCAGTTTAAAAAATTAAAAAAATAAAATTATGCGCATTACTACGATATTGGCTTTCTTTTTATTAAGCTGCAATCCAAAAGCTCAGGATTCAGGATCAAAAACACAGGAAGATCTTACAACTGAATTTGCCCTGCCCAAAAAACTTAAAGAGGTGTCAGGAATTGCACTTTCACAGGATCAGAAAACGATCTGGGCCATTGAAGATGCGGGCAACAAAAATGTGGTGTATGGGCTGAACCGACAGGGTGCACTGGTCACGGATGTTTTAGTTGAAAATGCTGAAAACCATGATTGGGAAGACATAACAAAAGATGCAGACGGAAGTATTTACATTGGAGATTTTGGGAATAATGACAATGAAAGACAGAACCTGTCCATTCTAAAATTAGACTTAAAAAATGAGTCTCAGAAGTCGACGAAGGTCATTCAGACAACGAAATTTCATTATCAGGGTCAAACGGAATTTCCACCGAAAAAATCAGATCTACTATACGACTGTGAGGCTTTTGTAGAAAAGGACGGTAGTTTTTATCTTTTTACCAAAAACAGGAGTAAAGGTTTTGACGGTAGTTTTTTGGTTTTCCAGATTCCTAATAAAGAAGGGGATTTTGAAGCGAAATTGATAGGCAAATTAAAACTTGAAGGCGGTTATAATGACGCAGCGATTACTTCTGCCACCATTAACTCAAAAAATCAAATTGTCTTATTGACACATAAGAACATTCATCTACTTTCAGGATTTACACCAAATGATTTTAATTCTGCTAAAATTAGCAAAATTCCTCTCAATCACAATTCACAGAAAGAAGCTGTAGTTTTTGTTGATGATAAAACAGTATTGATTGCCGATGAAAAGGATAAGAAAACGGGCGGTAATGTGTATCAGTTTTCTTTGAAATAAGAATTTGATTTATCAGTAGAGTTTTCCCGACAATTTAAAGACTAAATTTCAGAGCAAATGATTTATTTAATATGTCGTAATTTCTTAGGAGTGATACAAACACTTAACAGTGAATAAATTGTATTTGTGCAGCATTTAAAATTAACCATGAAGAGTTTTTTTTATGAATATTCATAACTAGAAATAACTTAGTTTTTAACGGTTTGTTTGTCAATGACTACGTCGAATATTCGATTTTCGTAGGAATATAAACTTATTGAAAATGAGCTAGTTTAGATTCCTGTGGAATGACAAAATGACTGATGATCTTCTCAGCCTTATGCTATGAAGAAAATTCCTATGTTCGAAAGCGCAGTAGAAATTTTAAATTGAAAACCAATTTTCAATTCGGGCAAGTTTGTAATTTTTAACTAAAAGGATTAATTTTTTAGCTGAAGAATCTAAGCATTAGCCGAAGTTTCCGGATTGTTTGATTTCGTTGAATCTTCGATTTCCAGACAAAGAAATTTATTCTTAAAAACTCAATCCCACACCTCCGGAAATTCTGCCTCCATCTTCACCGATAAAATAATCAAGTCTTGCAGAAAACATTTCAAGGATGTTCAGCCAGAATCCTGCCCCGACTCCCTGATGCCATTTGTCAGACTTTTCGCGGTCTGTCCAGACCCTTCCCAGGTCATAACCAAACAGGATTCCCATGTTGGTGGGAACAATGTTGTTTTTTACACGTCCAAAATCCCAACGGATTTCAGAATTGTTGACGAAGTATGATTTTCCTGCAAATCTCTCATTTCGGTAGGCACGCATTCCATTGTTTCCTCCGATTGCTGCAGCCTGATAAAACTCAAAATTATTGTTGTTGATAATCATGGCATTGCTGGAGTTGGCAAAAACAAATTTTCCCTGTTTGTCAATTCTGTGGAAAATTTTTAGCGTTCCTTTAAAAGAAGTGAAATTTTGGCTGAATTCCGAGATATTGGCTTTCCATCCGGCATTTAAGATCATTTCCAATCCTAAGGTGGGAAATGCTTTGTTATCTAAGTTTTTAAAACTAAATGTGTAGTTTCCTCCTGCAAACTGCTGCCCTTTGAAGACTTCAGGGCTCACTTCAGGAGAAGCAGCGATAAAACGGTCTTCATTGAGCTCCACTTTTGAATGCTCAAAATTTAATTGGAACTGATGTTTCAGATTCAGCCAGCTTGTGGAGGATACAGAAGGGGCAAATTTAAACTGGGAAATCCTTACTCTGTTGTAATCTCTTTCCACTTCATCTTTTTCATACAATGTTTCATTCCCCAAACCAAAGAATGTCCGTGCAAAAAACGGAGTGGTGTAAGTTGCATCAATTCCTGCATCCCAGCCTGCAATGGCTTTCTTGAAAATTCCTTTGTAACCGAGATTAAACCCACCTGTAGAAGTATAATAATTAGCACTCAGACTATGTTTTTGGGTAAAGGGATCACGGATGAAATTATTCACAGTGTAATTCGCCACTACTCCCAGAATCACTCCGTCATCAGGATTGAAATTAGCCATTGGATACCCTGCAAAAAAATTATACTTCGGATGTTTCCAATTGTAGGTATTGATGTCATAATCATTAGTAATACGCTTTACCGCAGATTTTGCATTGTAGGTGTTTTTCTGCGATTTAAAATCATAGATTTTTACTTTACTACTGTTCTCTACATTGTAAATGTCGTGATTGTAGCCTCCAATTAAGCGGATATTGATCTTAGGTTTTCCTTCACCGGACACTTCATAAATATCATCGTCTTCCAGACCATAAATCCAGAGTTCTTTCGTTTTGGTGTCATCGTATTTCTTTTCAAAAACCAGTTCCTCTCCTTTATTTTTATGTAACTGGTACTGTTTTATCTCGACTGTATTCCCATTTTTGATAATGACAAATTTATCTTTGTTGACAGTTCCTGTCAGAGGAACTTTTTCCTGTAAAACATGGAAATACCTCGAAGCATAATCTTCCAGTTTACCTTTTCTCAACTTCAGTTTTCTCTGAATATCCGTTATGGTTTCGTCCTGAACTTCTTTAGGTAAATTGTCAAAAGCACGGTCGATATCAGCATCGGTTAAATTCTGCTGAATGTATTTTGCCTGTGCCGTCCAGTCTTCCTGATTTGCTGTTTTTAATAAAATTAAATCCAGAGGATAGGGCTCCATATTCATCCACCGTACGCTTTTAATGTCATCTTTAAACGTTTTCATGTGACGGATTGCAGGGATATTCATCAGCACTTTAAAAGCTGCTCCGTCGTAATTGCTGAATGCCTGATCTCTGTCCCGGGGAATTGGTTTGTAAACGACCTGATCCCCGATTTTATATTCTGCCCATTTCAATTGATCTTCGTGTCTGTCCCAATCGCCGATCAGCATATCAAAAATTCTTGCCCTGATGTAAAGATCCCGGTCAACGGAATATTTACCGTCTTTGCGCATGTTTTTAAGAATATCTGACGTCGATACAATGTCTGAAGCATTATCAAGTGACTGTAAAGTTTTGGGATCAGATGAAAAACGTTCTTCAATCATATACAGTTCGTCACCATAATTTTGGTTGTAGCGTCCCAGAGATTTTTGCTTCGGAATATAAAATAATTCGGGATTGCTGTGAAAAATACCCAGTTTGTCAATCATATTATTAACTGCAAAACCGGTGAAAGGATGACTGGTTGTATAGAAATCGAGTAAAAATCTTTCCGGAAACGTATTGTTCAGCTCGCTTCCAAAACTGTTTTTCTTAAAAGCCTGTGCATTAAGAAATCGAACTGCACTTTTTTTAATTCCGCGCATCACAAATTCCTGTCCGTCCTTATCTTTCAGCCTCAGACTGTTTGACTGGTTTCCGCCACCTTCTCTGAAAGGAGAGTATCCGGGATCCATGTCTGAGAGATTTTTGGTTTTGACTTCAATGGGAAGTCCATAGTATTTTCTGTAATGACTTCCCCAAAGCCAGGTATAGAATTTTCCTGCTTTTACCTGTTTTTCAGGGTAAATTGTTGTGGTTACGGTTGCAGGAAAAGTATCTGGGTAATTATTTTTAAATTCTTCAGGTTTTGAAATGACCGCAATCTGGGTCAGTTTTTTAAGAGTATTGTTTTTAGTGGAAAAATATTCAACATCTGAACTTAAATCTTTTCTGAGATTTAAAACAGCAAAACCACTTCCGCCATACGAGAAATCTGTTTTCGTGGCAATTGTTGCCGGATCTGTTTTAGAACCTGCGCCGCTGATAATCTGTCTGATATTTCTGTCAGCATGATACTGCAGATTATGATCGTGACCGGAAACCAAAATCACATTTTCTTTATCCTGGATGATACTTTTGATCCTGTTGGCAAATTCTGC
Organism: uncultured Chryseobacterium sp.; assembly: GCA_963526305.1. Taxonomy (GTDB): domain Bacteria; phylum Bacteroidota; class Bacteroidia; order Flavobacteriales; family Weeksellaceae; genus Chryseobacterium. Next base: position 68,681 of record CAURNW010000011.1, read on the forward strand.
ATAAGGTACATTGGTGATGTCTTCCATACTGGCTCCTGATGAACTTCGCAACACATTAATTAAACTTGCAACTCCCGGAACCGGAAGTTTACCCTGAAAAGAGGATAAGTGTGATTTGGCAGAGTTAAAACCGGCATGAACACCTGAACTGATCACCGGATGGTGCAGGGCTACAATAATTCTCTTATCCTGATTTTTTGTAATTAAATCTTTAAATTCTGCATAAAAATCTGCTGTCGTCTTAATGTCGCAACCTTTGTTAATTCCGGGATAGTTGTCCCAATTAATTAAAGCCCATTCAGAATCAAGAACGATGAGCTTGATGTCTTTAGTTAAATTAATATCATCAATCGGACAAGAGTTTTTGGGTAAAAAAGCCTTTTTATCATTCAAATAAGATTTTACGAATTCTTCCTGAGCTTTCAAGCCTTCCAAACCGTGATACCAATCGTGATTTCCGGGAATGACTAACGTTTTTCCCTTGAAATTTTTGGTGATTGCCAACTGGTTTTCCAGTTTTTGTCTTGCCAAAGCATAACCTTTGTCGGTTTCCTTTGGCATTCCCAACGGATAAATGTTATCTCCCAGAAAGAGAAGCATTGAGTTTTGATCAGCAGAGTCTAATTTATTTTTAATGAAATTTAAAGTTTGCTGTGCCTGCGGTTCATCTGCATTTCCGGCATCTCCGACAAGGAAAATTTTGAAATCATTTTCAGTTTTAACAGTAGAATTCTGTATTTCATGCAAGTTTTTTCCTTTTTGCACGTTATAGGTTGCACACGATAACAGAAATCCTGAAAGAAGGGCTGTTGCCGCACCGGCAGAGAATATTTTTCGATAGGATTTAAAGGATAAATTCATACATTTACATTAAGAAAAATTCAGAAATGAGCGTTTTAAACAAAGCAAAAGATTATGTAGAAAACTTATTCAAAGATAAGTTATCTTCTGTATATTTTTACCATAATTTTATCCATACCACATACGCTGTCAACAAGGCCGAAGAGATTATGAGCCATTCTGAAATTTCTACAGCAGACCGTGAGAAAGTACTGCTGGCACTATGGTTTCATGATGTAGGCTTTACAGACTGTAACGGAGAAGGACACGAGAAAAAAGGAGTAGAAATTGTAACAGAATTTCTTTTGCATGAAAATGCCTCACGGGAATATATAGATGAGGTTGCAAAACTGATTCTTGCTACTGAAAAACATCATCAGCCTCAGAATTTTCTGGAAGAAGTGATGAAAGATGCAGATTTCAGTCACTTTGCCAGTCCGTTTTATCATGATTCTGCTGAGGCTTTGCGTAAAGAGTGGGAACTCACTGGTCAGATGTGTTTTTCTAATGAGGAATGGAATGTGATGAATGTGGATTTCCTGAAAAACAGGCATACCTATTTTACAGATTATGCCAAAAAAAACTGGGAGCCTCTGAAACTTAAAAACGTGAAAAAACTCGAAAAGAAGATGGATAAGGAAGATAAGCCCAAAAAGGAAAAATCTGACTCAAAAAATGATAAAGATCAAAAATCGGACAGAAGTGTTGATACCCTTTTCAGGGTTACTTTAAATAATCATACAAGACTAAGTGATATTGCAGACAGCAAGGCTAATATATTATTATCTGTCAATGCGATCATTATTTCGGTTTGTCTTTCTGTTTTGGTTCCTAAATTGGATGCTCCCAAAAACACCCATCTTATTATCCCTACATTCTTTCTGCTTTTATCAAGTGTTCTGACGATCATTTTCGCTATTCTCTCTACGAAGCCTAATGTTACCAAAATCCATTTTACGAAACAGGATGTTGCTGACAGGAAAGTGAATCTTTTATTCTTCGGAAATTTCCATCAGATGCAGTTTAACGATTATCTGAGTTCGATGCATGATCTGATTAAAGACAGGGATTATATTTACGATTCTATGGTAAAAGATTTATATTACTTAGGGAAAGTTTTAGACAGAAAATATAAATTGCTGTCCATTACTTACACGATTTTTATGACCGGAATTATTTCCTCTGTACTTGCTTTTGCGTATGCTTTTTTAACGCTGTAGAGTATGAAGATTCAGTTAAAAGAAACTCTTATCGCCAGTAATCCCGTAATCCCCTGCAGATCTTCAACCCGTAAAAATTCAACATCAGATTTCAGAACATCCTGCTTTTGGAGTCTGTTGATATACTGTAAATATTCACGCTGATTTTCCATTCCGAAATAGACGATTGTTATTTTCCCGGGGCAGGTAATTCTTTCATCAGAATCTTTTACACGTGCTTTTTCCAATCTTTTTTTGATGATTTCAAAATTTGAATTAAACGCTCCGTCAACATCAAAGCGCTTTTCATCCATCCGGAATCGAATGTCAATCTTTTCATTATAAACAAAAATCAACGAAGCAATGTCCAATGAAATCGGAAGGTCTTTTTTGAATAGATGAAATTCATGTTCCATGGTGCAGATCGTTTCCAGCTGCCAATATCTCAGTTCATGAACAACCTTGGCAGAATAAGTTAATTCCGGTGCAATATTGGAGCCGATATAGAGATTATGTTCAACACCATCTGATTTAAACCTTTCAAAATAATGAGGGAATATTTCCTGAGCCATTATTTGCTTCTGGTCTAAAATATCAGCCAGTTTACGGTTAAGAAGCGTAATGGAATCATCTAAATTTTTTCTGTTGGCATAAAACAGATCATTCTGTGAGAAAACCTGGCCAAAATAGATTTTTATTTTATCCTTAATATTCTCTTCACGCTTTACCTCAAGCTGACCTTGCAGATACGGATGAATTTCTTCCCGCAAAAGTCTCTGAAATCGCTGTTCTGTATCTGCTTTTATTTCGTTATTAAGTTCATTTTCAAAAATATCCAGGGCTAAAGAATATTTTTCAGCATCTGAAGAATTCAAAAGGTTCACTACTTCGTGCAGTCCTTCGATCTGCTGATTAAGATCTTCAAGCATCAGGTGAAAACGTTTTTCCGATGAAGATCTGATATCTGAAAAACTAAATAACGGGGTAAGGTTTCTAAAAGAAATCTCTTTTAAAGTATATATTTTTTTTGATAAATAAGCATTGAAATACCGTTCAGCTTCATTTCTGAATTTCCAGATCACACTGTTATGGATGGTAGTGTATTCACGCTGAATGATGGCTTCTATCTGATTGTTTTTTTCATACGAAAACCTGCTGAGGGAGAAAATAATCATATCAGAAACAAACTCAAGCTTTTTCAGTTTTAAACCATTCAGACTGTTCGGTAAAGGGGAGGTGAACTCCATGATTGCAAGAAGTTCGTTGTCTTTCATGATGGGGATAACCATGAAACTATTGATGCCGTTATCTTTCAAAATACTGAAAGAAGGGTGTTTTTTGATCTCGTAATCAAGATTGCTGACATTGGAAACGACAACCGGTTTAGAATTGTAACTGATGTTTTCAAAAGCTGTTTTCCGTAGTTCTTCATCAAAAGTATTGATCCAGAAATCAAGGAGATAATTGGTGAACACATTTTCGTAGATAGGAAGTTTTTCAAGCCTTTTGTTTTTCGTATTGAAAAGCATCAGTCCAAAATTAAGCTCAGCAACTTCAAAATAAGATTTGAAAATTTCTTTGAGATTTCCATCCGGTGAAGGATGGTTAATATCAATTTTGATCATGCTTGATTTAAGGTCTGACAGGGCAACTTCCGAAGTACAGTCAATGAGAGAAATAATACTGAACCCATTTAAGATCCACGACTCAGGCTGGAAGTATTTTTTCCACAACTGTATATCATCCAGGTTTTCCAACAGCATGTCTAAAATCTCATCAGACGGTATCTTTGTTCCTTCTGCAGGATAGACATCACTGAAATCCGAGTTAACCGTAATCTTGTAATGTCTCATGATTCCCTTTTTATCAGGAATGTCATAATAAAAGGGGAGGGTGACCTTAATGTCCTTTTGAAGATAAGTCTGCAAAATAAGGCAGCAGCAGAAAACATAATATTCGTCATCACTGATATCCCTGAATTCTATTTCAAAATCTTTTCCGGCTTCGTTCAGTATATTCTGGAATCTTTCTGTGTAGTTGAACGTTACGTTGGTCAGCGGGATTCCGGCTGCTTTAATTTCATTTTTTGTTAACCCTGTAGGGAAGAGATCTGCGAGGAGAAGCCTGATAAGATCCTTGTGCTTTTCAAACAGAGAAAGATCCTGAAAACCATTCCTGAGTTCAGGAAAATTCCTGATCTTTTCTATGATTGATTCTGCATAGGAAGCGCGGTATTCCAGACGGTCATTATACCGGATGTGCTCCAATACGTCCAAATACTTTTTGAATGAGATAAAAACCTGAAACGGACTTTCTTTCTTATAAAAACTTCCCAAAATATGAATAAAATTGTAGGAGTAAAGGTATAAAAAAAGCACAACTCAAGGGTTGTGCTTTTGTTATATTTAAATTGATTTTTTATAAACCAAACTGCTTTGCAAACAGATCAGGAAAAACTCCCAGAACAACCAGCGATGCAATAATAACAACCGCTACAATATTGTAAGTAACGGTTACTTTTTCTGAAGTCTTAAAAGTGGATTCTTTAAAAAAGAACATTGCAATAATAAGTCTTAAATAATACGCAATGGAAATCGCTGAACCTAAAACAGCAACAATGACTAAAAAGGTATTGTCATCCTTTGTCAGTGCCTGAGCAAATAATGAGAATTTACCCATGAAACCTGCTGTTAACGGAATTCCAGCCATTGATAACAGAGAGATCGTTGCTACTACAGCCAATAAAGGTTCTGTTTTTGCCAGGCCTTTAAACGCTCCGAATGATGTTTCCCTTTTGATTTTTTCCACCCAGATCAGACACATGAAAACACCTACAGTAGAAAGTGAATAGGCAAATAAGTAAAATCCTAAGGTATAAGTAGAAAGGGTATTCATACCAAAGAATACCAAGCCGATATATCCTGCGTGAGAAACTGAAGAGTATGCCAGCATTCTCTTTGCATTCGTCTGTGCAAGACCCATTACATTCGCAAGAACTAAAGTGATAATCAGGAATACTCCAAGAATATTGATCCATTCAGAAGTTACACCGGAGAATCCGATGGTCATCAGTCTGAATAAGGCAAAAAAACCGGAGATTTTCACTACACTCGCCATGAAAGCAGTAATCAGTGAAGGCGAACCTGCATAAACATCCGGACTCCACATGTGAAACGGTGCCAATGCTACCTTGAACGACATCGCACAAAGCATCAGGATAACCCCTAAGATGAACATGATGTTTTTAGGATTGGCTATGCTGAAGTCCTGAATTCTGTATAAATCAAAAGTTCCTGTACTTCCATAAATAAACGCAATTCCAAACAGTAAGAAACCTGTTGCAAATGCACCCATCAGGAAATATTTAATCGAAGCTTCGTTCGATCTCAAATCTGTTTTATTTGCTCCGGCCATTACATACAGCGGAATGGAAAGGATTTCGATTCCCAGGAACAGAGTCACCAGATTCTGGAATCCGAAAAGGATAATTCCACCACAAAGAGCGAAAAGCATCAATGCATACAATTCAGACTGATGGCTTCTGTGGTTACTGAATGCAAAACCTCCAAGGAAAAATAACAGTAAAGTCGTTACAATAGATATTTTTGTGAACAACGCTGTATTGGCGCTGTAATCATACATAAGTCTGTACTGCTCAAAGAATGATGCTTCAGGCAGAAAACTTACATACAGGGCAATGATTAATCCGAAAATCCCAATGTATCTTGCGAATTTTCCCTGCTCAAAAACTCCTGAAAATAATGCAGCAACTGCAGTTAGGAAAACAATAATTAAAACACTCATAATTTATATTTGAGATTCGAGATAATAGATTCGAGATTGTAGATATCAGATTTGAGAGGGCTCAAATTGTACTTCTAATTTCTCATTTCTAATTTCTCAATTTTTAAATCTTTTAATCTTTAAATTTTTAAATCTTAATTGATCATTGAAGTATAGATGAACTGCAATGAACTACTTACCATATCGATTACCGGCTGCGGGAAAATACCCAATACAATCACAAATACGGCAATACTTGCCAGTACCGAAAATTCTACTGCTGATAAATCCTTTGCTGTACTCAATACCGCTTCATCTCCCTGTCCGAACATTGCTTTTCCATAGAATCTCAATAGATACACTGCACAGAGAATAACAGTAAGACCGGCGATTACGGATGCCATAACATTAAAGTCAAAGACCGATTTGATCAGGATAAATTCTCCGATGAAACCATTGGTCAAAGGAACACCCATTGAACCTAATATGATAATCAAAAAGAGCACAGCAAACTTCGGAGCCACTTTCGCTAAACCTCCCATCTGTCTGATGTCTCTTGATTTGAATCTTTTGTATAAAATATCAGCACAGAAAAATAAACCTGCCACGTTGATCCCGTGAGCAAATGTCTGTACCAAAGCACCCTCTGCTCCTTCAATCGTAAATGTTCCTCTTAAAGTAAGAACTGCTGATGAGAAAATACCTGCTACCATCAATCCAACGTGTGAGAAAGATGAATAGGCGATAATTCGCTTCATATCGGTCTGGATGATTGCGATTAATGCTCCGTGAACAATTCCAACAATCGCCAGGATGATTACAATCTGTCCGGAAATTCCGAAAATTGCGGTCGGCGTGATCGGGATCAGATAACGAAGCACACCGTAGATTGCCATCTTAAGCATAATCCCTGATAACAACATCGATCCCTGAGTTGGAGAGTACGTATAGGTGTCCGGCTGCCAGGTGTGGAACGGGAAAACCGGAAGTTTCACTGCAAAGGCAAAGAAAATAAACCAGAAAACAACGATCTGCTGAGTTTCACCAAGATTTGCATTGTATAAATCAGTTAAAGCAAATGAAGCTGAATGATTGTATACATAAATCAAACCTGCCAGCATAAACAGAGATCCTACGAAGGTATACACAAAGAATTTTGTGGTAAACTCCAGTCTTTTGTTTTCCTGTCCCCAAAGGGCAGCGATAAACCAGATCGGAATCAAAGTTACTTCCCAGAAAATATAGAACAGTAAACCGTCTAAAGCGGTGAAAACTCCAACCAATCCGAACTGCATCAGCAAAATCAAACCGTAGAAAGAATTTTTATAGCTTACATTTTCATTAAAAGATGAAAGAATAATGATCGGCATCAAAATATTGGTCAACAATAGGAGAAGCAGGCTCATCCCGTCAATGCCGAAATGAAGTGTACTTTTTATAAATTGTGACCAGGGATAGGTGATTTCGTACTGCAGTTTACTGTCTACGGTCAGATTAAAATCAAAATCCGATACAACGTAAAATGTAAGCAGCATCTGAATCAAAGCAATTCCCAACGCCAGGTATCTGCTGGAAGTATTCTTCCATGCAAAAACCAATCCCGAACCTACTAGAGGTAAAAGTAATAATGTTAATAGTAAATAAGACATTATTGTAATATAAAGTTAACAATCAGTATAATTCCCACAGCTAAAGACATGATCAGAATGTAGTTTTCTACATTTCCGTTCTGTATACGCTTCATTGATCTTCCGCTGTCTTCAGCGCCTTCTCCCACGTAGTCCACAAAACGGTCAAGGACGCCTTTGTCAAACATTTTTCCGCCACGTCCCAGTCCTTCGACAGTTTTTACAATCAAAGCATTGTAAAGTTCGTCAACGTACAGTTTCTTAGCAGACAGTTTTTCCCATCCTGTATAATCGTCTTCAGCGATAGCTCTCTTTTTCTTATTTACATAAGTGTTTTTCACGATAAACCAGACTGAGAAGAACATCAGAACTGTTGCTCCCAAAAGGATCATTTCAGTATTGAAATCAACTCCTGAAAGCGTAGTTTCCATTTGGTTGTAGCTTTCTTCTGTCAGTACAGGTTTCAGCCACTCCATTAATTTAGCATAATGACCGTGACCGATAAAGTGAGGAAGGTTGATAAAACCTCCGACTACTGAAAGTACTGCCAGAACGATTAACGGTAAAGTCATGTTCAGCGGGCTTTCATGTAAATGATGTTTCTGGTCTTCCGTACCTCTGAAATCTCCGTGGAAAGTCAGGTAATACAGTCTGAACATGTATGTTGCAGTAACTGCTGCTAAGATGAAGAGCATCACCCAGTAAACCGGGTTTTTAGCATAAGCAGCGACTAAAATTTCGTCTTTTGAGATCATCCCTGATAATAAAGGGAATCCTGAAATGGCTAACGTTCCGATCAGGAAAGTTGCGTGGGTAATTGGAATGTACTTTTTCAGACCTCCCATGAAACGCATATCCTGTTCGTTGCTCATGGCGTGGATTACAGAACCAGCACCCAGGAATAACAGAGCTTTAAAGAAAGCATGCGTCATTACGTGGAACATGGCTGTAGTATAAGCTCCCAAACCTAAAGCGATAAACATGAAACCTAATTGTGAAACTGTAGAATAGGCCAGTACTTTTTTGATGTCGTTCTGACGAAGTGCATAGAAGCCGGCCAATGCTGCGGTTAAGAATCCGATTAATAAAATACCGTCCTGAACGGTAGGAGCCAACGTAAATAAGAAGTTAGATCTTACCACCAAATAGATTCCTGCCGTTACCATGGTGGCAGCGTGAATCAATGCAGAAACAGGAGTAGGACCTGCCATTGCATCCGGTAACCAGGTATATAAAGGGACCTGTGCAGATTTTCCGGTAGCACCGATAAATAAACTTGCTGTGATAAAGATGATTATTGTGCCGTCCAGTTCAAATTTCCCTGCGTTCTGAGCGACTGTTAAGTAATCAACTGCATTGGTCTGAGAGGCGATCATAAAGATTCCGATCAATAATGCAAGGTCACCAATTCTGTTCATGATAAAAGCTTTTCTTGCTGCTTTGCCATATTCTTCGTTGGTGTACCAGAAACCGATTAATAAGTAAGAACATAAACCAACTCCTTCCCATCCGATGAATAAGATCAGGTAGTTGCTTCCCATTACCAACAGTAACATTGAGAAGATAAATAAATTTAAATAAGTGAAAAACTTATAGAAACCTTTATCATGACTCATATATCCTATAGAGTAGAGGTGAATCAGAGATCCGATTCCTGTGATGACCATTACCATCATTAAAGACAGCTGATCGATCTGGAAACCGAAATTAATCTGAATTCCGTTAACTCTGAACCACTCAAAAGCCTTTACGATGACGGGCTGGCTTTCAGAATCGAAATTCAGGAATAAGCTGACCGCAATACAGAAAGATCCGAAAACAGCAATGGTAGCTAAGCTTCCAACAACTATTTTTGGAAGATTTTTTCCGAATAAACCGTTAATGAGAAAACCTAAAAGTGGTAAAAGTATTATTGCATAGACTAAATTCTCCATTCTTTATCCTCTTAATTTATTAAATATACTCACATCTACAGAACGGGTATTTCTGTAGAGCATCGCAATAATTGCAAGACCTACAGCAACTTCTGCTGCAGCCACCACCATAATGAAGAAAACTAAAAGTTGTCCGTCACTGTTCCCGTTGTATGCTGAAAATGCAGCTAACAGAAGGTTTACAGAATTCAGCATAAGCTCCACACAACCCAGAATTACAATCGCGTTTTTTCTCAGCAATACTCCCAATACCCCTAGACAGAACAAAACTGACGACAGGATAATGAAATATTCCAGAGGGACACTTTGCATAAAAGTATTTACTTCTCCCATAATTTTATAAATCTTTTTTACCGATTAATACCGCACCTACAATACCTGCTAAAATCAGGATAGAAGCAAGCTCAAACGGCAAAACATATTCGTTGAATAAAAGTCTTCCCAGATTTTTTGTAAGACCAACACCTTTATCTACATTTTCTACAACGACATGCTGTTCCTGAACACCCCTGAAAACGCCCAAAACCCCAATTAATAAAAGACCTGCTGTAAAAACACCGACAAACTTTAAAGTATTGTTCTTCTTACTTTCGTCTTCCTTATTAAGGTTAAGCATCATTAAGATGTATAGGAATAAAACCATGATCGCACCAGCGTAAACGATGATCTGAATGATTGCGAGAAACTGGGCATTCAGAAGAATGTACATTCCGGCAATTGAAAACATTGTAACAATTAATGACAGGATAGCGTAGAGAGGATTTCTCGCAAATACAAAGTAAACTGCACTTGACACTGCTAAAAACGCCACCAAGAAAAATAAAAACTGATCCATTATTTTACCGCATTTTTTTGTTTCTCGGACTGTCTTTCTGTAATATCAATCCTTTCATTTATTTTTTCCACTAATTTATCTTTTCCATAGATGAAAGAACCTCTGTTGGTTTCTACATCCACCAAACGGTCTGTAAGATAAATGGCAGATTTCGGGCACGCTTCTTCACACATTCCGCAGAAGATACATCTCAGCATATTGATTTCATAGACGGATGCATATTTTTCTTCTCTGTAGAGATCTTTTTCCTCCCTTGTTCTTTCAGAAGCCGTCATGGTAATCGCTTCAGCAGGACAGGCTACAGCACACAAACCACAAGCTGTACATCTTTCTCTGCCTTCCTCATCTCTTTTCAGAACGTGCTGACCTCTCCAGATATCGGCTCTCGGTTTTTGTACTTCCGGATAAGAGTAAACATTGGGAGCCCGTTTTACAACGGTTCTCACAGCATGCTTAAAAGTAATCCCCATTCCTTTAAAAATCGCCGGAAGGTAGATTTTCTCAGAAAAGGTCATTTCTTTATTCGAAACAACTTTTGATCTGTTTGTAAGTTTCATTTATTTATAGATATTAGATGTTAGACATTAGATTTTAGACCAATCCTGCCTTTTATCTTAATTTATATTCAATTTATTAATTTGCAAAAGCTAAAATTACAGCTCCTGTAATCATCAGGTTAACCAATGCCAATGGGATTAAAGTTTTCCAGCCCAGGTGCATCAACTGGTCATATCTAAACCTTGGAAGCGTCCATCTGATCCACATGAAGATCAGAATCCCGACAACCGTTTTCGTTAAAAATGCTACAATACTTAAAATTCCAGCTGCATTTTCTCCCCAGTTCTGAGTTACCCATTCGATTCCCGGATAGTTATAACCTCCGAAGAAAAGAACTACGATAAAAGCGTTTGAAATAAACATGTTTACATATTCACCAAACATATACAATCCCAACTTCATTGAAGAGTATTCTGTAGAATATCCTGTTACCAGTTCAGATTCACATTCCGGTAAATCGAAAGGGTGACGGTTGGTTTCTGCCAAAGCTGACACAAAGAAAATTAAAAACGCCAAAGGCTGGTAGAGTATATTCCAGTTTAAACCGTCTATCTCAAAAAGTCCCCAGATTTTTCCTGAAGTCTGAGTTTCGGTAATCACTTTTAAATCTAAACTTCCTGTCATCATAATGATAGAAAGTAGAGCAAGACCCATTGCGAGTTCATAAGAAATCATCTGTGAAGAAGCACGGATTGCACCCAGTAATGAATATTTGTTGTTGGAAGCCCAGCCTCCGATCATAATTCCGTAAACTCCGATAGAAGCCATACCAATAATGAATAATACCCCTACATCAATATTAGCAACTTGTAAATCGAAAGATTCGCCACCAATATTCAATGTTTTACCCCAGGGAATCACCGCTCCGGTAATCAGTGAAATAAACATCACCAGTGCAGGTCCCAATACAAAGAGAAATCTTTCTGCATTTTGTGGGGTAAAATCTTCCTTAAAGAAAAATTTACCACCATCGGCAAGAGGCTGCAGCAAACCGAATGGTCCTGATCTGTTCGGCCCGATTCTGTCCTGCATAATAGCTGCCACTTTTCTTTCTGCCCAGGTAGAGTAGGCTGCGATCGTCAGCGAAAGCAGGAAAAGCGCCAGTACAAGTATCAATTTAAATGTAAGTAAATCCATTTTTTATTTATTTAGATAATAGATATCAGATGTTAGATATCAGATTTAAAATCTGAGGTCTGATGTCTGATATCTTACGTCTTTAAAAATTATTTTTCGTCTTTTTCGCTGATTTCTTTTGCCATCGGATTGTCTAAAACTCTTAATTCGTCTTTAGGCTTTTCGTAATGGTTTAATGAAATAACTGAATGTCTGTCGATATTTCTTGGACCTTCAATGTTCCAGTCTGATAAATTCTTTCTTTCGAAACGACAGGTATCGCAGATAAATTCTTCCACCTCTCCCCACTGGTCTTTTCTTGCGGTCACTCTTACAATCTCGTCTCCTTTCATGTAGACAGTAGCTTTTCCTGAACACTTATCACATTTACAAGAAGCATTCATCGGTTTTGTAAACCAAACTCTGCTTGCAAAACGTGCTGTTCTGTCTGTTAATGCTCCAACCGGGCAGACATCGATAACGTTTCCGATGAAGTCATTATCCAAAGCTTTGTTTAAATAAGTGGAAATCTCAGCATGGTCTCCTCTGAATAAAATTCCGTGCTCACGCTCACCTGTTAACTGGTTTGCTGCCAAAACGCATCTTGCACACAAGATACAGCGGTTCATATTCAGTTTGATGTGTGGACCTAAATCATCAGCATCATACGTATTTCTTTTAAACTCTGTTCTGGTTTCAAGATTTCCATGTTCGTAACCCAAATCCTGAAGATGACATTCTCCGGCCTGATCACAAACCGGGCAATCCAGCGGGTGATTCACCAAAAGAAATTCGGTAACTGCTTTACGTCCTTCCTGTGCTTTTTCAGAAGAAAGGTTTTTTACTTCCATTCCGTCCATCACATTTGTTCTGCAGCTCGCAACCAGTTTCGGCATCGGACGCGGATCTGCTTCCGAACCTTTGGAAACTTCTACCAGACATGTTCTGCATCTTCCTCCACTGGTTTCCAGTTTGCTGTAATAGCACATGGCTGGTGGTACAGATTTTCCGCCGATCTGTCTTGCTGCTTCCAAAATAGAAGTTCCAGGCAAAACTTCAGCAGTCTGTCCGTCTATCGTTATTTTAAATTTCTTAACCTCTTCGCTCATATTCTTTCGCTTTATAATGCGCTAAGCAATAGTTTCTTTTTATTAATTAAAATCAGATTACTCTGATCTTTTTGTCGTGTTAAAAGTATATCCGATTCCAAAATTGAACTGGGCATATACAAAGTCCTGAGAAGCTTTATCCGGCTTGTTGTTCAGGGTAGTTTTAATGTCCGGCATATTGATGTATCCAAACTTTCCTTCTGCCTGAAGTACAATATGTTTAATTATTACAACACTCAACGCTGCTCTAGCATCCAATCCAAACCCTGCCAAATGAAATCGGTCACTTCGTTCATTTCCCATCAACTGAACATTAGATTTTGGCAGTAATGCACCTAATCCACCTCCATAACTGGCAAAAATAGCAATATGTTTCTTATCTAAAACATTGTGATATTTCTGAGCTCCGATATTGATATAGTTCAGACCGTCTGTATGTTCGAATGTTAAAAATTCTCCACTGTTTAGGTCTACCTGTCCATTATTCACCATTCCTGCATATTTAGGATCATTGATGTATCCTTTCATATTGACGGTTTGGTTCTGATCCATCACATATTTCATGTGATCCATCCCTAAGGTAATTCCAAAATTATCTTTCGGGAAGTAGGTAATCCTGTAATTAACCTGAGGGATTGTTATGCTTCCCGGATTAAAATAGGTTCCCCAGTCAAATTTAGTCTGTCGGTCACTGGCCTTTACATTATCCAATTGAAAATCATATCCATCCCCTTTAAAACGAATGTCTGATTTTGAATATTTTGCATTGTTCCATCCCCAAAACACCAAAAAGCTTCCTTTTTTGAAAACCCTGCTGTTTTCCTCCTGTTGTTGTCCTTTTACATTAATGGAACTGAATCCGATTAATAACAGAAGAACGATTGTATTTTTCAATTTTTTAGACTCTATTAATTACTTGCCGCAACTGGGATAGGGTCTGCATAATTGGCCAATCCGTAGTTTTGAGTTTGACTTAATTCAGGATTTTTAACATGCCATTCAAATTCATCTCTGAAATGTCGAATCGCTGCTGCCACAGGCCATGCTGCCGCATCACCCAAAGGACAGATGGTGTTGCCTTCGATTTTTCTCTGGATGTCCCAAAGCAGATCGATATCTTCCATTGTTCCTTCTCCTTTTTCTATTTTCTTTAAAATCTTGTGCATCCAACCCGTTCCTTCACGGCATGGAGTACACTGTCCGCAACTTTCGTGATGATAAAATCTCGCCAAAGTCATGGTATGTTCTACAACACACTGGTCTTCATCCAAAACAATGAAACCTCCTGAACCCATCATCGTTCCGGTAGCAAAACCACCGTCAGCGAGAGATTCGTAGTTCATATATCTTGGCTCGCCATTTACTGTTTTCAATAATAAATTTGCAGGAACGATAGGTACTGAACTTCCACCCGGAATACAGGCCTTCAGCTTTTTACCGTTTGGAATTCCACCACAATATTCGTCAGAGTAAATGAATTCTTCCACCGTAATGGTCATGTCAATTTCGTAAACTCCGGGTTTATTGATGTTTCCACAAGCAGAAATTAATTTTGTCCCTGTAGATCTTCCTACTCCGATTTTAGCATATTCAGCACCACCAATTTCAATAATTGGAACGACTGCTGCAATAGATTCAACGTTGTTAACTACGGTTGGTCTTTCCCAAAGTCCTTTTACAGCCGGGAAAGGCGGTTTTAATCTTGGGTTTCCTCTTTTTCCTTCAAGAGATTCAAGCAATGCTGTTTCTTCACCGCAAATGTAAGCTCCACCTCCTCTCTGAACATAGATTTCACAGTCGAAACCTGTTCCTAAGATGTTTTTACCTAAAAACCCTGCAGCTTTAGCTTCTTCAATGGCTTCTTCCAGAATATCAGGAATCCATGAATATTCTCCACGGATATAGATATAAGAAACATTTGAACCTAAAACGAAAGAAGAAATAAGCATTCCCTCAATCAAAAGATGAGGAAGAAATTCCATCAGATAACGGTCTTTAAAAGTTCCCGGTTCAGATTCGTCTGCATTGACCACCAGGTGTCTTGGTACACCTTCCGGTTTTGCCAGAAAGCTCCACTTCATTCCCGTAGGGAAACCTGCACCACCACGACCACGGAGACCTGAAACTTTTACTTCTTCAAGGATTTCTTCAGGGGCCATTTTCAGGGCTTTTTCTGCTGCGGTGTAACCTCCCTGTCTGCGGTAAGTTTCATAGTAGCGGATGCCTTCTACGTGTGCGTCTTTAAGTAAAAGTTTTTTACTCATTTTTATATGCTTTTAGCGTATGGCTCTTACACTTCGACAAGCTCAGTGTGACAGCTTTGTGCTTTTTTTAAGTTATTTTAAAATTATTTTAGCCCAAATCAACCTGTCCTTCTCTGCAGAGATCAAGGATTTCGTCTACTTTCTCGATGGTTAAATTCTCGTGATAAAACTTTCCTAGCTGCAACATCGGAGCGTATCCACAAGCACCGAGACATTCTGCTGGTTTTAATGTAAACATTCCGTCTGCAGTTGTTTCACCGTCTTTGATGTTCAGCTTAGTTCTGATGTGGTCTAATATTTTTTCGCTTCCGCGAACCATGCAAGGTCCGGTTCTGCATACTTCTAAAACATATTTACCTACCGGCTTCATATTAAACATGGTATAGAAGGTTGCCACTTCATATACTTCAATGGGTTTGATACTTAATAATTCAGCAACATAATCCATCACAGGAACGTCTAACCAGCCTCCGAATTCCTTCTGTGCCAGATGCAGCACAGGAAGAAGAGCAGATTTTTGTCTTCCTTCAGGGTATCTTGCCATGATTTTATGGACCTGCTGTAAACTTTCCGGTTTAAAAGCTATTGTTTCGCTCATTTTTATCTAAGATTTCAGATGCCATATTTCAGACATCAGATTTTAAATTTATATATAAAGCGAAGAGTCTGACATCTTGGGATCTGATATCTGACATCTTCTTTTTTATGCGTCTAATTCTCCTGCTATAATGTTCATACTGCACATCGTAACGATGGCATCAGAAATTACAGAACCTGTAATCATTTCAGGATAAGCCTGATAATAAATGAAACACGGTCTTCTGAAATGCAGTCTGTAAGGAGTTCTTCCACCATCACTGACCAGGTAGAATCCTAATTCTCCGTTTCCTCCTTCAACAGCGTGGTAAACTTCTCCTTTCGGAACATCGGTTTCTCCCATGACAATTTTGAAGTGATAGATCAGCGCTTCCATTTTCTGGTAAACATCTGCCTTTTCAGGAAGATAGAAATCAGGGACGTCTGCGTGGAAAGGTCCTTCCGGAAGATTATCGTATGCCTGGTTGATTATCTTCAGTGATTCCCAGATTTCCTGCTGGCGAACCATAAATCTATCGTACGTATCTCCTGCAGTTCCTACAGGAATGATGAAATCAAAATCTTCGTAGGAACAATAAGGTTCAGCCACTCTCACATCATAGTCAACACCGGCTGCGCGAAGATTGGGACCTGTAAATCCATAGCTCAGTGCACGCTCAGCTGAGATAGCACCTGCTCCGATGGTTCTGTCCATAAAGATTCTGTTTCTCTCCAGTAACTGGCCGAATTCGGCAAATCTTGCAGGGAATGTTTTTAAGAAATCTTTCAGCAACTCATGGAATTTTGGAGTGAAATCTCTTTCAAAACCTCCGATTCTTCCCATATTTGTTGTCATTCTTGCTCCACAGATCTGCTCGTACATATCGTAAATACGTTCTCTTTCGATGAACATATAGGTAAGACCTGTAATCGCACCTGCATCCATTCCGGTTACCCCGTTACAGATCAGGTGATCTCCGATCCTTGCCAGTTCCATTAAAATAACACGCATGTAATCCACGCGTTTAGGAACTTTGATACCGATCAGTTTTTCAACTGTCATGTGCCATCCTATATTGTTGATAGGGGCAGAACAGTAATTCATACGGTCTGTAAGGGTCGTGATCTGAGAATAGTTTCTTCTTTCAGAAATTTTCTCAAAAGCTCTGTGGATATAACCAACGGTCTGCTCAGCATGAAGAATTCTTTCTCCATCCATTGTCAGCACATTCTGGAAAATACCGTGTGTTGCAGGGTGGGTAGGTCCCAGATTCAGGGTATATAACTGCCCGTCAATCTGTTCTTTACTTTCGTGTTGGTTAAGTATATTAGATAATGAGTTATCTTTCATAATATATAATTGATAATTGATAGAAGATAATTGATCATACATCAATCATCATTAATCATTTATATTTTTTTATCTTCCGAACATTGCATCGTCCTTGTCTGTTCTGGTGCCGTCTTCCAGACGATATTCTTTCAGCATAGGGTGGTATCCGAGGTCTTCCATGTTCAAAATAGGTCTGAGATCAGGATGTCCCTTAAATTTAATTCCGTAGAAATCAAAAGTTTCCCTTTCCATCCAGTTGGCTCCTGCATATAATTCAGTCAGGGAGTCAACTTCAATATTTTCTCTGGACATGAAAATCTTAAGGCGTAATCTGAAATTGGTCACCATGTTCTGAAGATGGTAGACCACACCTATTTCCTTATCAGGAAATTCAGGATAATGAATTCCGCATACATCGGTAAGGAAGTTGATTTCCAGAGATGAATCTTTGAGGTAATGGATCACCTTTTTGATGTCTTCTTTTTTTATTTCAACGGTCAGCATCCCGTAAGGTTCTGAACTTGAAATTACTGTTTCAGGAAACTCTCTCGTTAAAGCTTCTAATACAAATTCGTTCGTCATTTCCTTAGTTGCTTATATTGTAAGAATCTAACAAATGCTGATATTCAGGGGTGTCTCTTCTTCTGATGCTTTCGCTTTCCGCCAGTGCCTGAACCTGCATGACGCCTTCGATGATCTGCTCAGGTCTTGGAGGGCATCCAGGAACGTACACATCAACCGGAATGATTTTGTCAATTCCCTGTAAAACAGAATACGTATCGAAAATACCTCCGCTGGAAGCACATGCTCCGACAGCAACGACCCATTTCGGCTCAGCCATCTGTGTATATACTTCTTTTAAAACGGGTCCTAATTTTTTAGAAATAGTTCCGCATACCATCAGCATATCTGCCTGTCTCGGTGAGAAAGAGTTTCTTTCCATTCCAAATCTTGAGGCATCATAAGTGGGGTTAAGCGTAGCCATGAATTCGATACCGCAACAAGACGTTGCAAACGGTAAAGGCCAAAGTGAAAACTTTCTCGCCATTCCGATTACGCTGCTCAGTTTTGTTGCAAAAAAACCTTCTCCTTCAAATCCTTCGGGAGCGGGTGCATCTGTTCTTATAATTGGTTTTTGATCTGACATTTGATTGATTTTAAGATTTTAATTTAGATTCTAAATTGCTGTTAATGTTAACTTTAATTTAATCGTGATTATCTAAATCTCTTATTTAAAATTATGATTGATTATTTATCCCAGTCCAGTGCGCCGCGTTTCCATACATAGAAAAATGCAAGGAAGAAAATTGCGACAAACATCAGTACTGCAAAAAAACCTTCAACTCCGAATTCTCTGAAGTTGACTGCGTAAGGATAAAAGAATACGATTTCGATATCGAACAGTACAAAAAGTACTGCTGTTAAGAAATATTTAATGGAGAACGGAGTTCTTGCATTCCCTTCAACAGGAACACCACATTCCCAACTTGAGTTCTTTACAGAATCCCCTTTTTTCTGCTGTGGACCCAAAAAATGAGCGCCCAGTAAAGAAATGGCAACAAAACCAATGGCTACACCGGCTTGTATGAGTATTGGAATATAACTTTCAGGTAAATTCATTTTTACATTATTATCTCAAGTTGCAAATTTAGGCAATAAACAATAAAGCATGAAATTAATCAACTTAAAAGTCTGATGAAATTGAGGAAAACTGATAATTTAGAATCAATAAAAATAGTATTATTTCTTCATTTTTTTAAGAAGAGAGAATGCCATGAAAGAGATATAGGCGAAAAGTACACTAGCATACAGAATGTTGACGATGGTATTGGTTCGGTCATCTTCTGTCTTTAAAAAAAGGTTGTAGGAGATGAATCCGGCAATGAGAACGGCGAAAACGATAAGGTGTATTTTCATGTCAGAATGTGAGGGAATAGGTTCTTCTTCTTTTATGGTTTACAGGGTTGTAATCCTGCCACAGCACCTGTACACTTTTGTTTTCTTCAAGTTCCGGGTTGGTCTCTGCAAAATCGATTCCCATATTGTTGAAACGGACAAAGATTTCTTTAAAAATAATAGCTGTTACCCCTCTCCGCTGATATTCGGGATGGATTCCGATCAGGTAAAAATTGGCGCGGTCGTTCTTCTTTTGTGCCTGCATGAAATGCCACCATCCGAAAGGGAAAAGTTTTCCTTTGGCTTTCTGAAGTGCTTTGGAATAGGATGGCATGGTTACCGCAAAAGAAACCAGCTCATCATGTTCGTCAACGACACAGATCACATAGTTTTTGGCAATCATCGGGAAGAACTTTTCTTTGTACGTTTTGATCTGCTCCTCTGAGATCGGGGTGTAGGTAGAAAGATGTTTATACGTTTCGTCAAGCAGTTTGAACATCGGTTTTACATACGGTAAAATTTCTTCTTTGTTCTGGAACTCTAAAACTCTCAGATTATATTTTTCAGCAATCAGCTTACTGAATTTTTCAACTTTCGGAGGAAGTATTTTGGGGAAATTCATCTCAAATTCCACCCATTCCTTTTCCTTTGTGAGCCCCAGGTCTTCGATATGCTGAGGATAATACTCGTGGTTATAGATCCCGATCATGGTGGCAATCTTCTCAAATCCGAAAGTCAGCATTCCTGCTTTGTCAAGGTTGGTGAAGCCCATCGGTCCTTCAATTTTGTCAATTTCGTGCTGTTTTGCATAGCTGATCACCGTATCGATCAGTGCCTTTGACACTTCACGGTCGTCAATAAAATCAATCCATCCGAAACGTACTTTCCTGATGCCCAATTCTTTCTCTTCTTTGTGATTGATGATCACTGCAATTCTCCCGACTACTTTCTGATCTTTCAATGCCAGGTACTGTTTTGCCTCGGAATACTGCAGGGCAGGGTTTTCCTGAGGGTTCCATACATTTAACTCGTCTTTGATAAATGAAGGGACATAGTAAGGACTGTTTCTGTAAAGATCCATCGGGAATTTCACAAACTGTTTTAATTCGTTAGGTGTTTTTACTTCAAGAATTGAAACTTCTGACATAGTATTTTAGGGTAATTTCAGTACAAATATAATTAATAATTGTCAATACTTTGGCACAATTATTACATCTAGTAGGTGAATTGTTACCTAAAAAAAATAAAAAAAATGACAGGTTATTATCTTATCATAGGGATCTCGATGCTGGTCAGCTGGCTGGTTTCCTCAAGATTGAAATCTAAATTCGAGTATTATTCAAATGTCCACTTAAGAAACGGACTTTCAGGGAAGGAAGTAGCGGAAAAAATGTTGAGAGATAACGGAATCAATGATGTACAGGTGATATCAGTTCCGGGACAGCTCACAGACCATTATAATCCTTCGGATAAAACAGTGAACCTTTCAGAAGGGGTTTATATGCAGAGAAATGCTGCGGCTGCGGCAGTAGCGGCTCATGAATGCGGGCATGCCGTGCAGCATGCTGTAGGGTATTCTATGTTGCAGTTAAGATCAAAGCTTGTTCCTGTGGTAAGCATCAGTTCAAATCTGATGCAGTTTGTACTTATTGCAGGGATCGGGATTATGATTGCTTCAAGATCAGATCAAAATCCTAACGGAAATACGCTGGTTTTGACGATCGGAGTTATTATGTTTGCTTTAACGACACTGTTTGCTTTTATCACGCTTCCTGTGGAATATGATGCCAGCAACAGGGCGATGAAATGGCTGAAAGATTCAGGAACCGTAACGTCTGAGGAATTTGTAGGAGTAAAAGACAGCCTCAAGTGGGCGGCAAGAACCTATCTGGTAGCGGCACTGGGCTCTTTGGCTCAATTATTATACTGGGTATCTGTGCTGATGAGCAGCAGACGGTAGTCAGTCTTTAAAATCAAATGAAATATACTGCATCTCAGAAAGTTTTTCTGAGATGCTTTCTTTTTGTGCTGTTTTCAGGGAAGCGTTCAGGATACAGTTTTCATCGGCATCAAAATGAAGGACTTTGGCATCAAACTTTGAGAGAAGGGTGAAAATAATGTTCTGCTGATTAAACTGAAACCTGATTTCAATTTCAGTTTCAAGCTCCCGGGTAATGATCCGGGATTCTTCCAGCGTGATTTTTGCTGATTCTTTATAGGCTTTTACTAAACCTGAAACCCCCAGTTTTGTTCCGCCATAGTACCGCACACTGATGACCAGGACGTTGGTGATTTCGTTGGCCAGAAGCTGATTGTAGATGGGCAGTCCTGCACTTCCGGAAGGTTCTCCGTCGTCATTGGCACGGTAGTTCTCTCCGTTCAGTCCCATCCGGAAAGCATAGCAGTGATGGGTAGCTTTCGGATGTTCTGATCTTACTTTTTCCAGAGCATTTTTGAGTTCGTTTTCGTTATTGACCGGAAACGCAAAACCTATAAATTTGCTTCCTTTTTCTTTGAGAAGTGTATTTTCAACCGGTTGGTCTATGGTCTTATATTCGTGCAGCATGCTCGGTCTCTAATTTGTGTTTTTGTGAAACTCCATCACGTTATCTCTGAATTTTTGAATGGCGGAAGGACTGTTCAGGAATTTAGGGGCTTTGGTTCCGTTTTCTATCATCAGTTCTTCGTTTTTGATGACTATTGTTTCGTCCCACAGACCGGCATCAATAAACTGCTGTAAAACCAGGTTACCACCCTCAACGATTACTGACTGGATCTGTAATTCATGCAGTTTTTTCATCAGTTTTTCAATAAATCCTTCTCTTTCTGTTTTGATGAACCTGATGTTGCCTTCTTCAGAATTTTTCACAGAATTAAATACTAAAGTTTCTGCTTCATCATT
Organism: uncultured Chryseobacterium sp.; assembly: GCA_963526305.1. Taxonomy (GTDB): domain Bacteria; phylum Bacteroidota; class Bacteroidia; order Flavobacteriales; family Weeksellaceae; genus Chryseobacterium. Next base: position 90,654 of record CAURNW010000011.1, read on the forward strand.
ATAAATGTGATAGTGAACCGGAACTTTCAGATCGATATCGATCAAAATACGGACAGGGTTTCTGCCTGTCATTTCTCTTGTCGTCAGACTGGGATTGTCGCGCAGGGCGGTCATCGTACCTATGAGAATTGCATGTTCATTGTTTCTCAGTTCATGCACGTACTGTTTCGTCAATGAATTGCTGATTTGCGTCGGTTTAAAATCTCTGTCGATAAATCCGTTTCCGGATTGAGCCCATTTTAAAACAATGTAAGGACGTTTCTTTTGATGATATGTAAAAAACCGTCTGTTCAGTTCAGTGCATTCTTTTTCGAGGATCCCTGAAATGACTTCTATTCCTGCCTCCTGAATGATCTTTTTGCCTTTGCCGTTGACCTTATCGTGCGCATCCATCGCACCGATCACGACTTTTCTGAACCCCGATTCAACGATTTTCAGGGCACAGGGAGGTGTTTTTCCATAATGGGCACACGGTTCGAGTGATACGTAAATGGTCGATTCCGGAATGAGACTTTTATCTGTAACGGAATTGATGGCATTGATCTCTGCGTGGTTTTCACCTGCTTTATGGTGATATCCTTCGCCGATGATTTTCCCTTTGTGCACAATCACGCTTCCCACCAAAGGATTGGGGTAGGTGTCTCCCTGGGCTTTTAGAGCCAGTTCGATACATCTTCTGATATAAATTTCGTCCTGCATTATATGAAAAAAGCGAAGACAAATTTCTTTGCTTCGCCTCTATTTTTATTGATTGTTTTAAATAATTTTCTCCTTCACAGATTTGAGGAAAGAATTTCTTACTTATTGATCTCCTGAAATAATCGTGTGAAGATTCTGTTTTAAGCTCTCCAGATGGCTCTTTTTACTGTCAATCGTATTGTACGTTTCGGTAAGCATCGGGTTTTCTCTTGACGGTTTTTTGAAAAACGCGAGATTGTTTTCAAGCTTCACGATCTCGGCTTCAAGATCAGAGATCTGGCTCTTGATTTTTCTTGCTTTGTCGGTCAGCTGGTTTTCAGATAAGCCTTCTTCTTTCAGTTCAAACTCGTTGATCTTATTCAGCTTCAGTTTTTCTCTCAGCGTTTTATTAAATTCAGCATTGATGGCGATCTTGTCTCTCGGAACTTTCCCGATGTTATTCCATGAGGTCTTGATGTTTTCAATCTTCTCAATACTTCCTTCTTCGTCAGAAATGGTCTTAAGCTCTTCAAGAATTTCTTTCTTCTGTTTGTAATTTTCTTTCCAGTTGTCGGTGGAGGCGCTGCTTTTTTCCCTGTAATTATTAAAAAAGGTATTACATGCTTCACGGAACTCATCCCAGATCTTATTGGTCATGCTTTTGGGAACGTGACCGATCTTTTTCCAGTCTTCCTGGAGTTTTTTGAAAAGGGCAACGGCAATGTCCCAGTCTTCGGAAAGCATATTGTCTTTTGCCGTCTGGATCAGCTTTAATTTTTCATCCAGATTTTCCTGCTGAGACCCTTTGAGGGATTTATAATAATTGTTTTTTGTCGTATTGAAATTTCTGAGGGTTGATTTAAAATCATTCCAGTTGTTATTGGACAGTTTTCTCGGTACGCTTCCTGTTTTCAGAAATTCAGAACGGAGTTCTTCCACTTTTTTGATGGAATTCTGCCAATAGCTGTGGTTGGGGGTATATGCAGGCTCAGAAAGTTTTTTGATCTCTGCGATGATTTCATTTTTCTTTTCCAGATTGGCATTCTGCTCAGTTTCGATCGCTGCAGAAAGTTCAGACTTTCTTTCGTGTATTTTATTCGAAATTTCTTTGAACTCGTCCCAGGTCTTTTCACGGAATTCTTCAGCTACCGGTTCTGCTTCCTCTTTCCAGAGTTTGTGCAGGTACTGCAGTTCGTTGAGTGCTTTCTGTACCACCGGCTCATTTTCCAGTTCTCTGGCGCGGGCAATAATGTGCTGTCTTTTCTCAAGATTGTGCGTGTATTCCTGCTCAAGAAATTCTTTGTTGAGATCCAGCATCTGGTAAAACTGATTCAGATGGTGGAAATAATTATTGTTGAGGATTTTAAATTCGGATTTTGCCACCTGTCCTGCTTTCGACCATTCTTCTTTGATCTCACGGATTGACTTGAAAAGATTTACTCCGGGTTCAGAATTGGTGTACAGATTCTTCAGCCTGTCGATCAGTTCCTGACGGTGGTCAAGGTTTTTTTTCTGCTCTTCTTCCTGACCTTTCTGGAAAGCGTCATGTTTTTCTTTATAGATATGAATCAGTGCAGAGAGTTTAGACTGTGCAGGATGCTCGTAGCTGAAATTTTCGGGAGCGTTTCCGGCATCGGCATATTCGTGCTTTTTGTCTTCGATCTCATCATGGATGGCGTGATTTGCTTTTTCTTTCAGTGTATTAAACTGTCTGAAGTTTTCTCCTGCATCTTTCGAATTGATGATCCTTTCCATTTCTTTGAGGGCATCGGCCAGAGAAATATCGGTATCCACATGTTCTTCTGCATGTTCAGCTTCCTCTTCATGGGGAGTTTCCTCGGAAGAAACAGTAATTTCCGGTTTATCCGGCTGGTTTTCTTCCGTAGAAATTTTATTTTCTTCGTTTTCAGAAAGGTTGTTTTCTGTAGTCATAGCAAATCTTTTATGTGAGTGGCGTTATTTCTTTAAATGTAGTAAAAGCCTAACAAAGTACTAATTTATGTTATTTTTTTTTATTATTCCAAATTTCCCAGGCTTTTTCTGCCTGTTGTTCAAGCATGTAATATCCGTTTACGGTTTTTGCTCCGTTTTCAGCTGATCTGATGATGAACTTTGAGTAATTGGGATTGTAAATGAGGTCAATGACCAGGTGGTCTTTTGAGAGTCCGTCAAAGGGAAAGTCGAGGCAGGCATCTACACTGGGGAATGTTCCGACAGGGGTACACTGTACAATGATTTTGTGATCCCGTACGGTTTGTCTGTCTAAATTTTCAAAATTCAGGTCAGAATTCCTTGAGACTGTTCTGAATGAAATACCGTTCTGAGCGAGCACATACTGTACGGCTTTCGCAGCACCGCCGTTTCCTAAGATCAGTGCGGTGTCCTGATGGGCTTTCCGGTGGATTTTCAGGGTCTTTTCAAAACCGTAAGCATCGGTATTGTATCCTGTTTTCTTTCCATCTTGAATCAAAACACAGTTGACGGCGCCGATGGCTCTGGCTTCATCACTCAGGTCATCCAGGTAGGCGATGATTTTTTCTTTGTAGGGAATGGTCACATTAAACCCTGACAGTTCGGGGTCTTTAAAAAGGTTTTCAACCTCATCGATTTCCTGAAAGTCAAAAATGTGGTAGGTAAGATGGGGAAGCATTTGCTTCTGAAATTTTTCTTCAAAGAATTTCTTAGAAAATGAATAGGAAATGTTTCTCCCGATGAGACCTAGCTTTTTATTGGAATCCATAGATCAAAAATAAAAAAAAGACCGAAAATATCGGTCTTTAAGTTGAATTATATTTTGTTTACTTATTCAATGATGAATTTTGACGAAGTACTGTCTGTTTTCAGGATGTAAACTCCTTTTGCTATTCCGTGAAGACTGATCCTGCCGGAAGTTTTAAAAGGATTGGCGATCGATCTGATCAGTTTTCCGGAAAGGTCATAAATTTCAGCTTTGGAAATTTTGCTTACGTTTTCCCCTTTTACAAAAAGCTCACTGTTTCTTACCGGGTTAGGGTAGATGCTGAATGATTTTTCTTTTGCATTTTCATTGGTGCTTAGAGAACCTAAACAAGACCAGCTCAGATCATCAATGGCAATTCTGTTTCCACTCACAGGGTTAGAGATTTTGATCGTGAAGTTTCCGGCAACATTGATGTTGCTGATTGTTGTCGTGGTTACTGCATCACTGTAAGGGATTGTTCCTACGTTCACTCCGTTGATTTCAAGTACCAGATTGCTGGCTGTTCCGCTGTATTTCAGCTGAGTGGTCACCGTAAGACTCTGGATTCCTCCTGAGACGGAAGAGCTCGACAGGTTTCCGTTTCTGATGGTGATGGCTTTGCCTGTAATGGTTTCATCAACTCTCGCATCGGTTGCGGTCCAGGTGATGCTGTTGTTGGTCCATGTTCTTGTTCCGTAAGCAGGAGTGCCCGGAGCAGGAATGTTTGAAAAATCTTCAGAACCGCAGCTTCCTCCGCCTCCGACAGGTGCTGAAAGCGTGGTTGCACTTGCTGTATTACTCTGAGGTGATGAATTTCCTGAACCGTCTTTGGCGATAACATAGAAAGAATAGAAGGTTGCGGGGTTTAGACCTGATACCGTTGTCGATGTTGTCGTTACTGAAGTTTTCAAAGCTCCGTTAGCGTAGATGTCATACACCGCTACGGCTGTATTGTCTGTTGCGGCCGTCCAGCTCAGAGCGATTGAATTGATCGTCGGGTTGCTCGCTACAAGATTCGTGGCAGCCGTAGGAGGCTGATTGTCAACCACCGGTGTTCCCCAGATCTGTCCTACAAAAGAAGGATTGTCGATGTATGGGTTTCTGTTGTTCTGGTAAGTATAAGAAGCGTTGTTTCTTCCGATTTCTTCGGCAGATACAGGATCGGCGTTATGCCATGCCAGCAACTGGTTAAGTTCCCATGTCTGCAATCCGGGGAAAGCAGATCCGCCAAGCATATTACCGGAAGAAAAACCGGAAAGCTGAGTTTCGTATCTTGTTACAAAATAAAAGATCATTCTGGCAACATCTCCTTTAAAAGCATCAATCGGTTCGAATACAGTTCCGGAATATCCTGCAGAAACTGAAGTTCCCAGTTTAGATCCGTTCAATGAAGTATAGGTTGCATTTCCTACTACTCCGAAAGGGAAATTGGATCTCATTCCGTTGACCTTACCGTCGGTAGCCCTGATGAAATGAATGTCATTTTTCATCGGAGAAGCTTCGTTGAATAAACTCTGCGGAACGATGTGCTCCCTATTGTAGCAGTCTCCTTCGTTCGTATATCCGCTGGAGCCACACTGATTGGAGGTGATGGTGAAATTGTAAGGATCCGGACCATTTGGTTTTTCAGAGTAGATATCTAAAACTGTTCCGTCGTTTTCGTAGTAATAATCACGGTCTGTGGTCTGGTAACCTGTCCATAAACCCCCATAGCCATTGTCTGTATGACCGTTGGTAATAATCGTTTTGAGCTGGCTTTTAAGAGCCGCCCCTGTCAATCCCGCTGTACCGTTATAGTAATTAGCCGGAGCCTGTGCAAAAGCATTAATGAAAAAAATACTGAATGCAAATGATAGTAGAATACGCTTCATTTTTTTTAAATTGGAAGGCAAAACTACAAAAAAACAGAGATGTATTATGTTAACTTTTAGTAATATAGTCTTTGCTGATCTTTGAGAAAAACCAGGAGATTGAAATCCCGAACAGGGACGCAGTTGCTGCTACAATCAGGTAATTTTCGGCTACGATTTTTACAGGGAAAGGTAAGGTTTCAACAGCTTTGAAAAATTCGGTTTTCAGCTGGAAGAAACAGAGTGCGGTTCCCAGGATCAGTCCTGAGATCACGCCTAAGACTACAATTAAGATTCCCGTGTAGAAGTAGGTTCTTCTTAAATGGCTCAAAGGGAATCCCAGTGAGATCAAAGATTTTGCCTGCTGCTTTTTGTCCAGCTGCAGAATGATAATGGCTCCTGCCAGGTTGAAGGTCGTAATAAAAATAACGAGCGCGAATATTAAATAAATGAAAAGTTTTTCTGTATTGATCATCTTCCAGAAAGCGGCATTTTCTTCCTGTTTGGTTTTCACCTCGATTCCTTTGCCGATGGAGGCAAGCAGATCCTTTTTTACCTGGTCGATTTTATCAGGATTTTTAAGTTTGATGACGATCTGGTAGGCTGAATTTTTGGGAAGGTTCAGAAGTTCTTCGGACAGTTCGATCGGTGCGATGATGTAATTGTTGAGCTGGTCATTGCCGGGGAAAATTCCGGTGACCAGGATGTTCTTTTTATTGTAGATGTCTTCTTCCTTATTGATGATCCCTGTACCTGATTTGGGCATGAAAACCGTTGCAAAATTATTCAGCGTATCCACTGGAATAGAAAGCCGCATCTCAAGCGAATGTTCCATGATCACTTCATTGGAATACTGGAAGCTGGGATATTTACCGAAGAAGATCGTGGAATCGATCGGGTTGACTTTCGTATAAGAGGAATCTACGCCTCTCAGATAACCGATGTCTCCTTTTCCGTTGTAATTAAGGTAGACTTTTTCCTCGATCACCCGGGAGAAGTTCCGGATCTCGGAGTTTTTTTTCAGAATCCCTTTGATCTTGTCAAAGTTACTGAGGGTTTTCCCGGAGGTGCTTTTGATGGTCAGATCAGCATGAAGGTTGGAAATAAGATTCTGGTTAAAAACCTCCAGACCGGAAAACACGGAGATGATCACAAACATTGCCGCAACAGCAACGGTCATTGCCCCGACGGCCAGCCAGGTAATGAACGTAACCGCAGTACTGCCTTTTTTCGAAAGAAGGTAGCGTGACGCTATGTAAAATGCAATGTTTTTCAAGATCGATTACAATACGGGATTGTCACCTTCGCCTCTGAGTTCTTTTTCAAGTTTTTCCACATCATCAAGGGCGGTGTCAAGGTAGAAGTTAAGCTGAGGGATCACACGCACCTGCTTGGCCATTTTCTGACCGAGGAAATTTCTGTACTGTGCCTTGTTGATCTCAATCTCTTTCATGATTGACGCTCTGAATTCCTGTGGGAAGATGCTTAAATAAATTTTTGCCACACCCAGATCCGGTGATATTTTCACATCAGAAACCGAAACCAAAAAACTCTGTTTGCTTTCTGCGGACTGCTTGCGGAATAATTCTGCGAAATCTTCCTGTATAATCTGTGCTACTTTTCTTTGTCTGTTACTTTCCATAAGTTCTGCAAATTTACTATTTTTGTTTGAATTGCTTATTTGAAAATAAACGAAACGGTCAAATTTACACTTAAATAAGCGAAAAGCATCCTGAAATCACCGTCACCACCATTTTTTTGAGAGAAAAAGGAGTGGTTCTGTGAGATCAGCGGCCTGTTAAAAACAATACTCTATCTATGAAACTGGAACATATCGGCATTGCAGTAAAGACTTTGGGTTTTTCTGACGAACTTTTTGAAAAGCTTTTAGGAAAAAAATCCTATAAAAATGAAACGGTGGAAAGGGAAGGGGTCACCACGTCTTTTTATGAGACCGGCGAAAGCAAGATTGAACTGCTGGAAGCCAGTACTGCGGAAAGCCCGATCTCTAAATTCATTGAGAAAAGGGGAGAGGGAATCCATCATTTAGCGTTTGGGGTAGACAATATCCTCGAAGAAATAAAAAGATTAAAAAAAGAAGGTTTCGAATTTATTTCAGAAGAGCCGAAAGAAGGTGCTGATAATAAATTAGTTGTCTTTCTTCATCCCAAATCCACGAACGGGGTACTGGTAGAACTTTGCCAAGAAAAAGCATAAAAAATTTTGTAATGCAATAAATTTTACTATTTTTGCAAACACAAAATTTAACCAAATTTTGAGGTCCTATAGCTCAGTTGGTTAGAGCACCTGACTCATAATCAGGTGGTCCCTGGTTCGAGCCCAGGTGGGACCACTTTTAAAATCAAGCACTTACAGAAATGTAGGTGCTTTTTTGTTTTAGTAGGTGAAACATAGGAGAAACATTTGTATTTTTGAATATGTCTGATAAAATTCTATTTTTCCAAGAAATTGAAGATTCTCTCAGTCCAGAGGGAATAAAACAATCAAAATCTACGTTTGTTGAGTCCTTTAGTATCTATAATCTTCAGCAAGAATGCATTGAAGAGACTGAAAATGATTTAATATTAAAGTTTGGTGACAGCAGTTCTTCATGGTTATATAATTTTGAACAAGATATAAAATTGCTATTCCAAAAAGCAAAAGTTGATATGGAAGAGATTTATCTTCAAAAGAAAATTTCAGGTTTTAAAATATATATTGAAAAATCATTGAAGAATATTTTAAGTCTAGACCAATTTGGCATTGCTGATACTTTAGTAGATAACCTTCTAAAGTATTTTAAGTTTAAATACGATTTAGATTTTTCTCCATCATCATTAAATAAGTCTGTCAATTCTTTACAAGTTAAGGATGGAATTAAAAAAGATGATATTATAGAGCTTTACAATGTGAGTGTAGATAAGTACATTGATGATGATAAGCTTTCAGTAGAAGATTTTTATTCACTATTTGCTGGGGAGATTGGTGTTAAATTAAAATTCAAATGTAGCTCACCTGAAATGGTAGAATATCTAAGGAATTTACTTCCTTTATTAGAAGTTTCTACAATAAAAAACATACAGGAAGCAGGAATTGTTTATAGTAAAAATGGAACTTTAATAAATGTAAATTATTACAATAAGTATCTCCACGAGAACAAAATTACCAATGTTACTCTACCTAAAGATTTACAAGAGCATTTCTTAAAACTTAAAAAACAGATAAAGTAATATCAGTAATATTACTTATTTATTACACACTTCTTACAATTAGGAAGTGTTTTTTTTATGTGTTTTCTAGCTTTGTCACAACAAATAAGAAACAATGAAAAACAATGAAAAACAAATTTTAAGTTTTAAAGAATCTATTGAATTCATGGATGTCAGCAAATCATTTTTGTATAAAATGACATCAGAAGGCAAAATTAACTTCTACAAGCCTAATAATGGTAAAATCTACTTTAGAAAAGAGGATTTGGAGAACTGGATGATGCAGAATGAAGTGAAGTCTATCACGAGTTTGGAGGAAAGTATTAGTAAAAAAATGAAAGGAAATGCAGGAAAATTTCTATAATCCATTCATATCAAAGAAGGTGTATGATGCACTACCAGATATTCTTAAAAAAGTAACTGAAAATTTTTCAGGTAGGGAGAAGGATATTGTTTTAACATCAGCATTAGGGGTTTTAAGTAGTGTCATACCTAGAGTTTCTGGCTATTATGATGGAAGCATTGTGTATTCTAATTTGTATTTTATTGTTTGTGCACCTGCTGCATCAGGAAAAGGTGTTTTAATGAAGGCTAAAATATTGATAGATAAAGTACACGATAAAATTTTCGATGAAAGTATTAATCAATGGAATAAAACTGAAAGTGATGATTTAAAAGATAAGGAGAATTCAAAAAAAGTAATTTTAGGTCCAGTCTTAAAAATAATTCCAGCCAATATAAGCAGTACCCAGGTTATCAAGAACAGCTCAAACCAGAATATGAAGCTAAGAAATCATTCCTTATTAAATTGTCTAACCCTCAAAATTTTTCAACAAATGGAGTACACAGATAGCAAAACAGTAATGGAACTGCACAATGTTCAAAGAAGAAATCAATTTAGCCTGGAGGCTTTAAATATACAAGATGCCCATGTTATTTATCCAAGCAAGATTAATGAAATTATAGAGGTTGAACCAGTAAGTGTTCAGCCTCTTTTAGTTTCTAACAGTGTCAATAGTGAATATGTTCACAAGCCATTTATGGAAGCTAATACCATCCAGGTAGAATTTAACCACCTTAAAAATGAATGCATCATACCTGTATGTAGTAAGGACAATGAGAAAACTATTGCTCATCAGGAGTTTATTGATGTAGTCATGAATACAGCTTTAAAGATGTTTCCTCAGCACAGTATAAGTAATCCTGAAATTAGAGTGTCACATCAAATTAAAGGAAGAATTCCTGATGCTATCTATAAGAATGCTAAGGATTTATTAGACCATGAAAAAACTGTTTACTATGAGAGAATGGCATTTATTATTCAGATTCCTTCAATTGTTGATACAGTAAATGGAAATGAACTTGCTTTGACTCTAGGTGTAGTAAGGAGTTATAACCTGGAAAACTTATACAATAAGAAAAGCTTTGAGAAGTTTAAGTTTTTCATAGGCTTTCAGAATAAGGTGTGCTGTAATCTATGCGTCAGTTCTGATGGCTTTGTTGAAGAAATGAGAGTTGGTAGTTATCATGAACTACAAGAAAAAGTAAAAAATGTAATCAGTAACTACAATGCAGAAAGTCACCTGGAGGACATGAGGTCTTTATCCCAACAATATCTCACAGAGCATCAATTTGCCCAACTCATTGGAAAGTCCAGGTTATATCAACATTTACCAAAGAAAGACAAAGCCACAATACCTTGTCTGAATTTTAATGATAGCCACATCAACACAATGGCTAAAGATTATTATGAGGATAAGAATTTCTGTAGAGCTGAAGATGGTAACATCAATCTTTGGAATGTTTACAATCTCTTCACACAGGCTAATAAGAGCAGTTATGTTGACACTTTCCTTGACAGGAATTTGAATGCTTTTCAATTTTCAAAAGCTCTTCAAAATAGTCTTAATCACACTTCTGATTATAATTGGTTTTTGAGTTAACATATCTCCTGCTGTATGGCAGGAGATTTACATTTTCATTCAAGTAGTATAAGTTCCAAAGAACTTCCATGAAGTTGCTCTAACTCCTCATTCCATATGCTTAAATCTATCATCTTTTGCCTTATTTGAAGATAATCAGAATCAGAATGTAATACTGTAGCACATGTAGCTGAATATATTTTGTTTCTTTGACATTCTAAAAGTATTTCTGCCATTGTGGATACTAACCTAGTTCTTCTAATTGCAGTATTATTTTCTTCAAAGTTTTCAAGCTTCTCTTTTGCTCTATCTATAGTTTTTTGAAGAGCCTCTCCAAGGTGAAATCTAACTTTTACAACTCGTTCAGAATTATTTAAATCCAGTACAGATACAGTTGTTTCAGCCTTTAAATCATTTTCTCTTGGCTTTAACCTATATAACTTTAAGAAAAAGTGATTAGCAGGTTCATCTATAAAAGGATTTACAATAGGCTCTGTAATAACATTATGTGTGCTTTTTTGCCCATTGCATCTTTTACAGGAAGGAAGCAGGTTATCCCAAACCAAAACCTTAGTTTTATTAGTGTCTTTATCTTCAAAATGTTCTACCTCCATATACTTTGACTCTTCAGTCAAATCACATTCACAGTAAGAACATTTTTTAAAACTTAAATCTAGTAATGAGCTTTTGAGCCATTCTACATTCCAAACATTAGCTCCATTGGCAATAAATTCAGTTGTTTTTTCAGTTACAAAGTCAGGGTTAAGCTTAATAGGAGTATGAATACGTTCAAGTTTAATCATTATTTAATGCCTATTAATTGAAATTTTAAAAGTTTTCTCAGCTCATTTTGAGGATGTAGCATGTCATCAATCTGATGATAAATTAACTCTGCATTCTCCCTGTTTTCTTCATCTATAGCATTATCAAAGCATGCTAACAAATTAGTAAAAAGGTCTGTTCGTAAACTTTTCATTCCCATTACATCAAGCAATACTTCTTCAATAGTCCATCCTTTGAAACCATAGTTTGTATTTGGGATTTCTCTCTGATAAACTCTCTTGTCATCATTATACCCTAGGGCTATAATTTGCTTTGGTTCTGCACTTTGAATTACATGAGGGCTATGTGTAGTAATAAAAAATTGAGCTTGTGGAAAGATTTCTTCAAGTATGGTTACAATTCTTTCTTGCCATTCTGGGTGTAAATGAAGCTCGATTTCATCTATAAGTATTATTCCATCAAATTTTTTAGCAGTAACTTTTCTGTCCTTAAATCTGAACTCGACTTCTTTTATAATACCTAAAATAATAATAAAAACAGATTTAAATCCAGAAGATAGGTATTCAAAAAATATTTCTCCAGAAGGAGTATTTAACATGATTTCATTATCTGAAGCAATCACTCTACTGAAAGATATGTTTGGATTAATTACAGACAAACAACTTTTAGCCAAACTAAAGTTTTCCATCTGTTCATCAGTAAGAGAATTTTCATGAGCAGAATACAAATATCTATTAATAAACCATTGTTTTATATTTTTAAACTTTATTCCTTCTGCTGCTGAAGTTGATAATTCATGATGTGCTTCTGAATAATCTTTTGATACTGATTTTAATTCTTCATAATTGAAAAATCTAGTTGCTTTAATTGATATTAAATAACTACTATCTATATCTAAATTTTTGTCTTCAAATTTCGCGTCTGAATTTGGAAGGAACGTGTCAAAATTAAGGTTTTGCTTTACTGTATTTCCATTAACCTTTAATTCTCCTTCTATAGAAGCCTTATCGTAAGTCACATTTCTCTTGATGACTTTAGAGCCAAATATACCTACAACAAATAGATGAGCTAACGACTCCAATACTGAAGTTTTACCTACACCATTTGGTCCACATAAAATATTAACTCCTTCATTAAATTTTAGTTCTAATTCATGGATGCCAAATACTCCAGTAATTTTAATATTGCTTATATACATAGGTCAGTTTTGGATAAGATTTTTTACAAAAATAACTATCATATTGTTAAGTTTTAAAAAAAACTATAAAATTTGCATTTTCACATCTCTTATTCATTATACACTCTTACTTTTGTTAAGTATAGCCTTTTCCTTTTCTGCTGAAAAATAAGTGTTTCTAAGTTCTATTATATTAGATTAAAAATTGGTACTACTGGTGAAAGAAAAAGTCATTGCATTTGAGGTAATTATTACTACCCTCATTTTGTGGGATGGATTTTTACAATTACTTTTGATAAAAAATTGCATTATGAATGAATTTGAAATCTACCTACAAGCACAGGTTGAGGATTTAAAGATAACTAGAGATTTGTATGATAAACCAGAAAGGGATTTATTTAGACTTATATTTATCAATATTCTTGTGGATTTATCAATCATTGAAAAGAACTTCCCTTCACATGATGTTAATATAAATCTTGAAAGGTGTGTTTATTCAGAAGGCAGAGCTTTTGGTTATTCACCAGAACAAGCCTTAGAGAAAACTGAAGAATATATGAAGGAAAGATTAAATAAATTATCTACATTATAAAATGATAAGCTGTCCTTATGGACAGCTTTCTATACTATTTTTTGTAATTCTGCTTCAACAAATGGTTGAATCTCCAATATGGATGCCTTATGTATAGGATATACTTCACAAAAAGCAGAACATAAGTACTCTAAAGGTGATATACGCTTCTTGAATGAGTTATATAAATTCCAGTCAAGTGAAGGGTATTTCTTTTGAGTTTCCTGTTGAGCCCATAAATCTACTCTTTCGATGAAGCCTTGAATACCTTGGTCATCCCAATCATCTAAATTGAAGTATGAATCTGAAACATCTATAATAAAATTACTTAAGACATTAACACAAAATCCCACACATGTAGCAATTTCAGGTAAACCTGAAATGCTCTGATACCTACCATCTAACGTATAAGTTGAGTTGTCAAAAATAAATCCATAAGTTACTTCAGTTTCAATACAGACTCTTTCGCAGTGTCGTAAAAAAGCACCAACATCTGTATCATCTTCAGTATCAAAATTTTCAAGAATTTTATATATTAAAATTTCACTAGTTCCTCCTGCAGGATTTTCAATTAGTGGTGGAGCAGAACCTGGATAATGGAAAAGATGGTCTATAGACCTATATCTAATCAAAATAGCTCCATGAGAAGCTTCTTTATTATCATTAACGACTACAGCTATAGAAACAAAGTTACTAGGAAGCTCAACATCATTGTATTTAATTAATTTACCTTCTAATCGCATACTCTTCACTTATATTTTCCTAGTCTGACTTCTAGACCTAAATGTTTCTACTAAATTATCATAATGAGGTTTAAGTCCTATTTCAGAATTAATTATAGGCTTTAAAGTCATTAAAATAGTTCTAACAATACCTTTTTCTGAAAATTTATTATTGTAAAGTCTTATCAACTTCACAAGCTCTTCATTAGGTGTTTCATCACTATTTAATGTCTCAACTATATAATCATAAATTAAATCATATTTTGCGATGTTTTCATTACCTATTAATGACTCATGTAATGATTTATAAAAAGTATAGTTTTCTTCCCTTAGATAACTATCTATGTACCTATATTCTATATCATGTTCTGTTTTACAAATCTTAAGTACAGATAAGTAAACAGTACTGTACAATCTTTCATTTAATTTCTGTGCTTCTGGCTTTGTACACTCAATCTTGTATTCTTTCTCAAGTTCAGAATTTTCAATATGGATATTAACTGTGGACTTACCCCCAGCAGCATACAGTACACCTTCCAAAAAATCAATTGAATATTCTCTTTGAAAGGTTTGTTTAACTTTTGTGAACTTTCGTCCCTTAAAAACCTGGGTTACTTCTCTTGTAGGTTCATTGGTCTTGTTTATATAAACTTCGTATTCTAAACCATTTAATTGAATCTTGTCTTGGATATCTCTGAAAATTTTAACTCTTTCTCTATCTGTTGAAGTGTAAGCTAATATTTCATCAATATCATTGGATATTTCTTCTTCTTCTGGGTATATCAAACATGCTTCAATAGAACCATTATCTAGTTTTAACTTAATACCAGACACATCTTCATAGGTCTTTGCCAGTTCAGTTAAGGATTCAATAAAGATTTTTAAAGCCCCTGCTGCATCTATGGTAATATTACTTAAGTCAACATCGTTACCTTGTGAATCTTTGAGAATTTTTATTTTTAATTCATTACTCATGACATGCTAAAAGATTTGTGTAAATATAATATAATTCTATGATATCAAAAGTCAGCTCCACAATTACACTCTGTAATATAGTTAGGTTTGTAGAAATTCATAAATTTGGCTACTGCTTCAAAGGTCTGGTCATATTTGAAACTCAAAACACTTTTAAGAAGAGCTTGTTGCTTTGAATAATCAATTTCTGATATGGAATGTATAATTTCATCCCTCAGATTTTTAAGATTTGTAATGTGCTGATTAGTTGGTGTAGGATTTAAGAAGAAATTTTTTCCAAAGTAGTATGGCAGGACAAGTTTTAGCTTGTCCCAAAAAGGTAGTGCTTCCTGTATCTGAGACTTATTATAAAGTTCTGTCTTGTTGTTCAATTCTCTTATAAATGGTTTATCAGATGGGATAATATGGTTTACAAAGCTCTCAATAGAGGTAAATAAGGATATGATACAACTCTTGCATACCCATAGTAAGCATAAATCTCATTAGTTACATCTTCTGTTACTTCAAGCTCAGGAGCAATAAGTTTTCCAAAAAGCTCTTTCTCTTTTATTTTTCTTTCCCTCTTACTGTTATGGGCAAAGTCAAAATGTATTAGTATAAAATCTGGAAGTGGTACTGGAGTATATGTCCCATTATAGTTATGAATAAAACCCATTAAGTATTCTCCCTCAACAGTTTTCATAAAAACAGACAGATTTTTTTTACTTTTCAGAGTCTTATTATCTCTCCTGTCAACATGGTGTATGAGGTCTTCTGCCTTCTTATTTGGGTCTTTAGGTAATGGCAAGTTCTTTTCCTCAAATAAAAATTTTCTTGTAATATGCTTCATGGTTACATCTATTATCTCAAAGATAGGTAAATCCACTTACCAACCTTGCTACTCTATTTTACAAAATTTTCAAAATTTTTTATAAGCTTCAAAATTTACACAAGAGTAAATGCACTGATATAACCCCTGCCCCTATTCTCAGAATGGGGAAATCCCCTCCCCACCTTGCACAAGTCCAAAATTACTTCCAGGTCTATTAATATTAGAGTAAATATCTGTAACTACTATCTGTACATTCAGTCTTTAATAGCTATGTGTCACTTTTTGAATGTGCTTTCCATGTAACTTCCTCTACTGATTTCTACCCTATTTCACACCATCAACTGAACCTGGAGAAATGAAATAGATTATTTCTTTCAATTCTTTTACTACAGTAACACTCCTGAACCCCCCCCCACCTATTGGGAGACAACAGATATAATTACTTTATCCTCTAGGTAAAGTAATACCATGAATAACGTTGGCACAATCATTAACAATTAACTCAAAATCAAAAAGACTATGGTAACGATTACGAATTACACCAAAAGAAAAAAAGAAGATGGAACAACTTTCTGTGTTCTTGAAATTAACTCTGGAATAAAGCTTATCCAAAGCCAAACCACAGGGCAGTATTATGCAACTGGATGTAATAACTTAGTGTCCAGTAAAAGTTAAGCATAAAACCTTCTTTTTAACAAAAGAAATGAGAGCGAAAATCTGCTATTATGTTGACTGTATTTTTTTACTTGTAAAACCTCAGTTTAAGAATGCAAAAAGGATTTTAATGGCTTAATCAACTATACAAGGAGCTCAGAAGTAAGGGATGTTGGTAATAACCCCGATGTATCTGGTTTAAGCCCAAATTGAATCATCCAAAAATCAAGCACTTACAAAAACGTAAGTGCTTGATTTTTGCATCAGCAAAATAAACTATTACTTCAAAAAAAAAGAATCGCATTACAACGACCCTTTAATCAAATTTTCAAACCTTTCCATCATTTCATCCTTCTCCTTGAGCATTCTTTCGTACAGTGCAATTTTTTCTTCGTGATACTGAACCAATTGTTCCAAAGGATTTATAGTCGAATTGTAAAATACACCTGCGGGCTGTTGGCAGTGGTCAAATGTATTGGACATAATGTTAATAGCCTGCTGCTCATTGAAATTCCGGAAAGCATCAACGGGAATGTTCATCACTTCAGCGATTCGCTCAAGCATTCGATCGTCGATGACTTCCTTTTGTTCGAGCAGTGATACTTTCTTCTGGTTCCAGTCATCGCCTAATTCGAATGCCAACGCTTCCTGCTTGATCCCCAGCATTTCTCTGAACCGTTTGAGGTTGCGTCCCTGATGTACTTTCTGTTCCATGTGTTTTTATTTTATTGAGACCGCAGCCTCCGTGTTGAATTTTAAAAAGTAAAGTTAAAAAAATATTCTGACAGCAGCTGTAAACCTGGAAGAGATATCATGCTGTATCTTCAATTGTCTTAAGAGATGATTGGATTATTTTTTAAGCTCAAACAAGAACTAATGACCAAGATTGATAAATAATCAGTGCGTCTACATGTGCAGGTAATTTTATATCCGGTTTTGTTGACTAGTCTGTCATCAAATGATGACTATTATAAATATTAACTAGTATTTATCACCTTAGGAATATATCTAAACACTTTATTTATTGGAATTAAGATATGAAAACTGTATTACAGTTTTAGAATTTTCTTGTAATTAGAATATCAAAAGATTTAATATAGATATTCTTAAAAAAATCCCACTACAAGTGAAAGTAAGTCTACAATATAATCTATTAAACACCTTATTACTAAGCGTAATTGAAATTAATAATTTTTCAAATAACTTTCACCTTCTCTTAAATACTCTAATTTTTTTCCTTCTTCCGTTTTAAAAAGAGTTTTTAAAGTTTTTGTGCTTGCAGGGTTTAAATGACAGGAAAAATGTAGATGAGGTCCATTAGTTTTTCCGGTATTACCGCTAAGCGCTATCAAATCACCCTTTTTAACTTTATCACCTATTTTGACTTTTGATCCTTTATATTTCAGATGAGAATATATTGCAACGGTCTGATCGGAATGTATTATACTTATGTAATTTGCATATTTCCTGCAATCATCAGTGGGACAACCTTTTTTATTGTCCTGAATCATTTCAATTATCATTCCATCTCTTACAGCCAGTATTTCTGTTCCTTCCGGCATGTCAAAATCAATAGCATTTGTTCCTATGTGAGAATAATCACCATTATATCCTTGTGTTACTTTGTAAATTTCTCCTTTTTTATAAGGTAAATTATAACCGTAATTAATATTAGGTGAAGAAGAAAGCATTTTAAAATCAGGCATTATTGACTTGACTGTAAGATTGTTTTTAAATATATTTTTTATTATAGAATATTTAGTTGTGTTAGAAGATACCTCCTCCTTTATTTCACATTTGTTAATCTTCCCAATGTTTTTTTTTACGGGACAAGCAAATATTTTATTACCTTCTGAAATATAAATTATACTGTCTTTTTCATCATAATCATAAACTTTAATTCTACTTTGAGAAAATATTAATATGCTCAAAAAAAGTAGCATAAAAGTGAAAGATTTATTCATCTGTAATATCGTTTATTGCTTAGGCTAAAATAATAATTTTTTAGAGCTAAAAATAATTATAAAAAACAAGAGTAAAGATAATTTACTCTTCTATATTTACAGTACTACTGTTTGATCAAAGTTATTGTTTTCCTATAGGGAATAGTTGGTTGAAAATTAGATGGGCACTTTCCCTCTATTCCAATGTCATTTCCAGGCAATAAGGAGACCGTCATTATATTTGGAATATCGGGTTTTATAAATAAGTAAACATTTCCAAATTCATTACAATCCGTATTATTACCAGAGAAGTTCATAATGTATGCTTTTAGATTTGATTGGAAGTTATCACCTTCAAGATTAGTTTTTGAGTCATCCGTTTCATTAAAAGTGTCATAAATAATACTTCCATGAGTGTCTTTTACTCTAAGTCTTCCAACTAATCTATCCCATTTAAAGTTATTTTCCATACCAAAATTTAATTGTTTAATAAATTTAAATTCATAGGATTTTCCATTATAACTACCTGACCATGTGCCAACGAACTTATTAAGAGAGTTATTAATGTCTTTTAGATAAGTAGCATTTGGACATGTTTCAGGATGTTGTGAGCATTGTGACATTGTTTCTAATGAAACTGTTTGAGCTTTACAAGATGTATTAATTGTAAATACCAGAAAGCTTAAAATTAATATTATATTTTTCATTTTATTATGGGCAGTTATTTTCATCTGCTGCTGTTTTGTCTGCGTTGAGTTTAATTTCTGTAGTCGTTCCATCGGAATTCATTCTGTATAAAGATATTCCTCTTAAAAACATTTTTTCATCTATAAATTTTAAAAAGCCCAGTTCTAATTTATTGTTAGTCTTATACTCTTTCATAAATCTAATATAAGAATTTCTTAAAGGAGTCCTTTCGGCATCAGTAAAGACCTTTGTTTGATTTAGATTTCCAGTAAAACGTATTTGATAACTTTGTCCGCTTGATATCATCATTGCATAGACTTCTCCTAAGGGGCTTCCTGCATCTTTTGCATTTTTTATCATGTCCATAAAATAAATTACGTCAGATGGAGAAAATATTTTAAAGCCATTCATTTCGATCTCATCACCATTTTCTACAGTATAAGTATAATCATCAATATGGGTGTGTAAAAATCCTTTAATGTAGGTATTGGTTGTGGGTTCAGGTAGACTTAATGAGTTGTGGGTATCAGTTGCTTGGGCATTATCTTTGTATTCGTAAGTACCACTGTTTTTTTGAATATAACCAATTTCTTTTTTTAATCCTGTTTTCCCTTGCAAATCTTCAAATCGGGTCTTAAACTCAGTATCTTCCCTCTGTGTTTTTATTTTTTCACAAGGTGTACTTGGATCGGTAATAATTACTCCTGAACCATCACCATTGCAATCAGCCGTTAATTTTCCGTATCCTCCTCCTGCTATTTTATTTACATTGAGAATTTGTTGTCCTGTACAATGATTGGACCAACCTAATGTTATCCATGGTTTCACTGGATCTGTTACTATATCCCAGCATCCTGAGGGATCGCTAGTCCATGGTTCTTCATCATTATGTCCACCTCCACCATCATACCAACCGCCATTAGGAGGTATATCACCTGTGCCAATAGCGCCAGTACCCCAATCAGGATTTCCCCCGCCATCACCAGTAGGGGGAGGACAATCTCCTATACCATCATTATAGCCTACAGTAGATACTGCCTTTCCTTCAGTATCCATAGAACTTACTGTTCCTGTAAAATAATCAAATCTTGTTTTTGGATCAGAAGAATAGGGTTTAATAGATTGATAGACTATAATATTCATACTTTCCATTTTGCCCCTTATTTCTTTTATTTCAAGATTATAAACGGTTTTCTCATCCAAATTTTGGGAGTCTATACCAAACACATAATAGGTAAAATCGCCCTCTTTTTTTTTTACAATAGTCGAAAGATTAACGGTCGAAAAATTGAAGGCTTTCCCCTTATTCTGATTGTGGATTAAGATATGAAAATCCTCTCTTCCTGTTTTTTGATGAATGTAATTGGCAACTTCCGGAATATCCTTTAATGTTACAAAACTGAATTTGGAAGTATTAAGGTTATGAGAAATATTTTCCTCACTAAGGTCGTTATGCCTACAGGAATACAAAATGACTAAAATAGTTACTAACATGGGTAACTTTGAAATAAAATTGTTTTTCATTTAATGTTTTAAAGATTATAAAATTAAGTTTTTTATATTGCGGAAATTGCTTGAAATTTCTAATTTCGAGACAATGATAGAATAAAATCTTTCATTTACCATAAACGTCTTCCCTCATACTTTATAGAGATTTTTGCGCGGCTCACTTTGGCCTGATGAATGAGTTTTTCATAGATTGGTTGTTTTAAATAATATTTATTAATAAGCAAATATAGCACACACGATAACAAAACTTGTCATATGTGATTGCATGCCAATGATAAATGCAAAGGCACGAGACAAAGTCGATCTGTATGAGATGTACTGCTAAGAAACCAAAGACCAGAAATACTTCCTCCCCCCTGTAATTATTAAAAACACGGTAAAAGAGTTATTAAGGTCAAAGCTTGTATAATACCAAAATAAAAAAATATGAAGGGTTACGAACGACAAAATATTTCGTTGAGAAAACCCTGTATGTTTTATCCATCACCTTTAATCTTTCTTTTATGAAGGCCGTATGGTTTAGATAATGACGTGATAAATAATTCCGGAGGACATATTTCATCCTTAAACCACTAATTCAGGCGCTTTCAGATAATTCGTCCGCTGTTCTCAAGCGGATTTGATTAATCACACAAAAAAGTCAAAAAGAAAACAACGTGTTCTGTCGTACGGCTGAACTAGATTGGTAAAAACTACAATACCTTCATCCCAGCTAAAATACCTTTTTTGATTTAGTAGAAATTTTTGTAAAATTGTTGAAAACAAACACAAATATCAATATTAATGATGAAAAAAATAAAGGTTTTAAGCTTGTTTTATTTAAGTTTATACGGATTTGGACAAATTTCCAATTTCCCCGAATCAGCGATCACTGATGCAAAGAGTCTACCGGATTTTTCAGGTCAGAATTTCAGCCATCCCGTCAAGACCAGTATTCCGTCAATACCCACAAATTTTCACACCGGCAGCGCTTCTGAAATTAACCGGCAAAACATGAAAATGGTTAAGGAGGATTTTAAAAGAGCTGCTCAGGCACAGGAAATAAAAGCCGGGCATGAAGCGCAGAACAGGCTTCAGTCTATAGAAGAATCCCTTTACAGTCTTCCCTCATTTTCAGGAACGGCAGGAACACAGTCTTACTATGAGGCTTACCGTCAGTTAGCCTCGTTCGATACTGACCATTATTCGATCGCTAAAGCCAATTTCATTGCGGAGAATGCTTATTACGGAAATAAACAAAACTTCAGTCAATTCAAATCAGGAATTCAAAAAACCGCAAAACAGCTTCTGCAGAAAATGAAAGATCGAAAACAGGATCCCGGCAGCAATACCGATAAAAACCTGATGATCTTTGAATACTTCTCCAAAGACATGATATTGGGAGGAGTTCAGCATAAAGCCTATAAGTATGATTTTGATGATTATATGGGACAAAAGGACCATTCCAAAATGTTTGTTTCCAAACTGCTAAAAACAGGTTCAGGACAATGCCATTCCATGCCTTTGCTGTACCTGATGCTGGCAGAAGAAATGAATGCAGAAGCCCATTTAGCGTACGCGCCCAATCATACGTATATTAAGTTTATGGATGAAGATGGGGAATGGCAGAATGCAGAATTAACCAATGGGATTTTTACCACCAACTCACTGATACTGGAATCAGGATACATCAAATCCGAAGCACTGCAGAATGATATTTACATGAAAAGCCTGAGCAAAAAGGAATTGTTAGCACAAATCTATGCAGACCTTGCCAATGGGTACATCCATAAATACGGCATGGATGAATTTGTAGGAAAAACGTTAGACAAAGCTTTGGAACATTCACCCAATAATATATATGCTAATCAGCTTAAATCCATGTATCAGCAGGCAAGATTGGCTTATGTCGCCGGAAAATTAGGAGTCGCCGATCTGGAAAATCCGGAAGAACTCAGAAAAATCAGATTTTACCCGAAAGCCGTAGCAATGTTACAGGAAACAAAAGCACAGTTTGAAACCATCGACAATCTTGGATTTGTAATGATGCCTGAAGGAGCGTATCAGCAATGGTTAGGCAATATGAAAGAGGAATCCAACAGGCAGAAAAGCGAGGCACTTGCAGAGAGAATGAGACAGGTGAATGCGGAAAAGCAGAAAAAGAAGGAACTGGAAGCAAAAAACAGAGCCCGGGAAGAAAGAAGAAGGGCTAAAGAGAAAAAGACGGAAGAAGAAAAACGTAAGAAAGAATTCTTTCTTAAAACCTAAAGATGAAGTAACCCATGACACAAAAACTTAAAAATGCGGTACGGTTCCTACTGCCAGTCGTGCTGTTAGTCTGGAGTATGCCAGTGGTCAAAGCGCAGAACAATCAGTTTTACAATGATTCCTATCAGACCATCGATAATATGCTGAATGACAGACAACCGTACAGCTTCAAAGAGGCGGTCTTCAGTGTGGAAAATGCCTATTATCAGGGTAAGCTTGATACAGACCAGCTGAACCGGGAAATAGATTTTCTGAAAAGCTTTGCTAATGCAATCTTACAAAGCAGAGAACTTACTTACAAACAGTCTGACAAAGACAAAGTAAGCAAGTATGCAGCAGTCTATTCAATCATGTGCATGACATTACCAATTGCAGTAAAAGATACTGTAATAGATTACAGGCCTTTCAACTATGATTTTGAAGATGTGTTTGGTCATCATGATATCACCAGTTTATTTGTTTCCAAACTCCTGTCAACAAAAAAAGGAAACTGCAATTCAATGCCTTATCTGTATAAAATACTGGCAGAGGAGCTGGGCGTTGAAGCCAATTTAGCCTTAGCCCCAAATCATGTTTACATCAAACATCAAATCAAGTCTGACGGCTGGTACAATACGGAGCTTACGAGTGGTATTTTTCCACAGGATTCCTGGTTAATGGCTTCTGGATACATCCACTTAGATGCCATTAAAAATGGGGTGTTTATGAAAGCTTTGAACAATAAAGAAAGTCTGGCTTTATGCCTGTTTGATTTAGCACAGGCTTATAACAGAAGTTTCCCAGGCAATGATGGCGAATTTGTTTTGAAAGCCACCAACAGAGCCTTAGAAGTTTATCCCAATTTTGCCAAAGCATTAATCTTACAAGCGGAAACTCACAAAGAACAGTTTGAAAAGCTGATGGGCAGACAGCAGTTGAGTTCTGCCAATCCTGAAAACCTTAAAAAAGCTCAACAGGATCCAAACGCAAAGGAACTCATGGAACTTATGACCGGAGAATACAGACATATTGATGATCTTGGTTACAGACAGATGCCGGAGGAAATGTACCTGAATTGGCTAATGTCCCTAAAAACAGAAAGAGAAAAATACGAGAATAAAAAATTATTAAATAACTTTACAAAATAACCAAATGACCGTAAAAAAAATTGTACTGACTGCTTTGATGCTTGTTGCAGGATTTACGCAGGGACAGGTAAAAAGTAAATTCCAAACAAAAAGTAAGAACGAAAAACGTTTTGTAAATCCTGTAAAACTTACCCAAGAGGAGAGAAACAGACCTTACATGGATGAGGTTCTACAATCAAGAGATCCCTTAACTCCGGAAGAAGCCGAAAGGAGAAGAAAGAATATTGAGGCAGGAAATCCTTTTAAAAAGCGGGAGTACTATCCTAAAGTCGCTACTTTAAGCAAAGGCAAATATTTAGAATTTCATGATAAGGATTCTATTGTGAGTATTGGTTCTGTAAGATTCAACAGAAAGACTAAAGAGATTGTAGAGTTCAGAGAAATTGATTTAAGTGACCCAGATGCACAACCTTATCTTGATACAGCAGGTAGATGGTTTTCACCTGACCCGTTGAGTGAGGAGTATCCAGACTGGACACCGTATAGATTTGGTTTTAATAATCCCATAAGATTTACAGACCCCACTGGAATGTTAGAAGACGATTACATTTTTAACGAAGAAGGTAAGTTCGTTAGAGTTGATAAAAATGAAAAACCAGACCAATTGGTTATAGAAAATTCTAAAACTAAGAATCAAACAGTATATCAATTTAATGACCCTAAAACAGATGTAGCCTCAGTAAAATATAACATGAAAAAATTTGGCGATGATTTCAAAAATCATCAATTTGTGTTTTCAATTACAAACGATTGGATGTCTTTTTTTAGAGGAGATTCAGGGATTAGTAAACAAGGTTACATAGGAAGAAATTACATGGCATTAACAGAATCAGCAGGTGGTACAATGGACGCTTCCGTGTATAATCTTTCTGATTTTTTGTTACAGCAAGGAGAAGGAGAAACTTGGAATCCTGCTACAGAAATTTTAAAGGATAAAGGACCTCTTTATATATTTCAAGGAGATGGATATCAGACATACAATCATTT
Source organism: uncultured Chryseobacterium sp. (assembly GCA_963526305.1). Lineage (GTDB taxonomy): Bacteria > Bacteroidota > Bacteroidia > Flavobacteriales > Weeksellaceae > Chryseobacterium. Next base: position 115,225 of record CAURNW010000011.1, read on the forward strand.
AGATGCAGGTAATTTTATTTGGGGACATTATATGAATGTTTTAGGTTTTTCATTATCCGAAACTAAAGAGGGGGCATTAAAATTTAATAGAAACGATACAAAAGCAGATTTAAAGTCAATACAAAATGGTTATTTATTAAATAGATATAAAAATTTATTTTCTCGTCCAACTCCAATTAAAAACTCTGGAAACTAACATGAAAAAAAATGGAAGAATATTGATTATTTTACTTTGTTTGATTGCAATTTTATATATATCATACAGGTTATCTCTGTATTGGAAGTATGACATGAACAAAGAAAAAAAACAGATTGAAATATGGAATGAAAGAGTACATAAAAAATAATATTTAAGTTGATGTCACGGATGAAAAAAAGAAGTCATTTTTTATTAGTGATTTTAATAGTTTCACTATTAATAAAATATAAATGAATAGTGATTTAATTTCAATCTTTATCTACGATTTCATAAATCCCAGACAATTACAAGGAGTTTTTAATTTAATTTTTTATTTAGGAATAATGATCCAAATTATAATCATTGTTTTGATATGTATAAATTATAAAAAAATCAAAACACCAGATTTTATTATAGCATTATTTTCTTTGATATTTATCATATCCCTTATTGGGTACTGAAGCAGTTGGCGTAAGAAACGCAGGCAAGGATATAAGTCTTTTAATGCATTCAGAAAAGCTAATGGTGCTGCAGGTTAACTGTTTTTTGTGTGCTATACATATCCAAAGGTAATCCGATGAAAGAATATGAAAATGATTTCATTACTGTTCAAAATTGGTTTGATTTATTACTAGTGAAACATCAACAAGCAACGAGTAACAAGGAACAACAGTTAAAAACTGAAAAAGAACTGGAAACCTGCTTCAATGAAATGATTTCATCAGAAATTGAAAGGAAAAGCGATAAATATGTTCTTCCAAAATTATTGAATTACAATAATGAATTCAATAGTGCTTTTTTAAGATCGCTATATGTAACAAGGCTAGGAGCTTTACTTAGAGAGAACTTGATAACCAAATTTGTTCATGATAAGAAAATTGTTTATTCACCAGAGGATTTTTTTCATATTACCATTTATCTTAAGGATAAATAACTATTTTGTTTCTCCTAACAGTAATTTTTTAGAAGATATATACTGAAAATAGAAAATGTTCGTGGTATTTTCAAACAGGCTACTACGAAAATTAAGTTTGAAACATTGAAGAATATATTACACATTGTATATCAGAAAACCTATCATCATGATATTATCTGTTTTAAAAGGATTTTAAAACTAGTATCAGAAACAGATTTCGAATTGATTTCCTATTTGAAGAACTTTCAGGTAAAAAATAAACAAGGCTGCTATAAAATTATTAATGATATTTTGAATCTGGCTTTATTTAAAAATCATTGGTATGACTTTAAGATAAAAGTTCAGTTAATTATTTTTTTCGATACAGCCAGAGGCGTTAATCCTACCTCCAGCTGGAAGAAAAAATTTCAAGAATTGTCTGCAGTTATAGATCATAATATGCTTTCGCAAATAGTACATGCCGTTTTTAAAAATGAAAACTGCAAAATCTATGTATTTGATTATGGAGCACAGTGGAGTGGCGATACAGCTAAAAGATTTTTTAAATCGGCAGTGTGGATAAATGGTAATCTGTCATGAATACTGCTGCGAATATCGAAGTATATAATTTGTGATTATCAAATAAAAGCGAATATGCTGTATGATATCCCTTGATATACTTGCATCTTAAAACTATTCAATATGAATAACAATGCCCAAATCGAAGAAGATAATGAATATTTGTATCAGCTATATAAAGCTGAAAAGACCTTATGGTGTTTTAATATATTGATTGAAAACAAATTTTCCGGATATACTGCTGTAAAATATAAAAATGAACATGGAACTTATGTTTGGTTAGAAAACGTAATAGTTGAAAAAGAGTTTTATTCCGGACAATTATCAGAAAATCAAAATTCAGAAAAGGTCTTGATAAAAAATGTTATTGATTGGATGATTATCAAGGACGGAAGATTAATTGGCGGATACACCATAAGACATTATAGAAATACCCTTGACGATGAAGCTAAAATGAATTTCGATATTGGTTTTGGAGTGAAGATTGATGCAGGGAATGATTTTTTTAAGCCGGATTTATCAACACCTGAAGGAGCAATTATTATGCTTGAAAAATTTTACACTGATGAAAACATCGAAGGAATTATGGCTTGTAAAGATTTTAAAGTGGAAGCTGAAAACATGTTGAAAAACAGCGAAATGGAAATCACAGAAGCTACAAAAACAGAAATGGCAGAAGTTTTAAGATTAACTTTAATTGAAGATTTACAATCACACGGATTTCCACACTTTATTAATATAGAAAGAAATTTCACTCTTCTAAAAGAAAAATCGAATCAACGACTAATAAAAGAAAAAATTATTTTTGAAGATGGGACAATTACAATTAATAATTTTTGGATAGGGTTTTCGGAAGGAGAATGGAAAGTATTAAACCTTGTTGAAGATTAAATGAATAGTACTGAAAATATATATGTAATCTCGGCACACTCAAAAGTAGAGTTTTTGGGAAAAGGTCAGAAGGTCAACACTATCCCACAAAGTGTGTAAGTTAAAAAGTTAGGGCTTGGATTTTACAATCTGAGTTTTTCTTTAAAAAAATATTCAGTGAAGCCCAAAGAGGCTTTCAAAGAAACGACGGTAAAGAGATTGAGAACAATTCAAAATGTACAATCTTAAAAACAACGATTATGAACATTATCGGAAGACTGTCAAGAGATGCGCAGGTTCGCCCTTGTTAAATGAAAACAGGTGTCAATTTTTCAACTGCTACAAACGATAATTATCGCAACTAACAAGGTGAACGAGTTGATTTATTTGAAAACAACGAGTTACATTATGATTTACTGTAGCGTTTGAATTTTTTAAATACTCAATAATTTTATTTTTAAAAATCATTATTACATATGTGTAAATACTGCGCAAATGTCAAAATGTGACCTCGATCACACCCAAAAAGTGATACGAATCCTTTTTTTTATGGTCATATAAGTTCAACTTTGTAGTATTAACTTATAAAATATTGATATGAACAAAAAAGTTTTATTCGTGCTTACGAGCCACGACGAATTGGGAAATACAGGTAAAAAAACAGGATTTTGGACTGAGGAATTGGCAGCCCCTTACTATGCATTGTCTGATAAAGGAGTTGAAGTAACACTGGCATCCCCAAAGGGAGGTATTCCCCCTATTGATCCCAAAAGTGAAGATCCGTCTGCCCAGACGGACGCTACAAAAAGAATGGACAGTGATGCAGCTTTACAGGATAAATTAAAAAATACCCATACACTTTCAGAAGTTAAAAGTGAAGATTTCGATGCCGTATTTTACCCGGGTGGACATGGTCCATTATGGGATCTTGCTGAGGATCAGGTCTCACAGCAGCTGATTGTTGACTTTTATAACAGTGACAAGCCTGTCGCATTTGTCTGCCATGCACCTGGAGTATTGAAAAATGTAAAAATAGATGGTGAGTACCTGGTAAAAGGTAAAAATGTTACAGGATTCACCAATACCGAGGAAGAGGCTGTGCAGCTGACTGATATTGTTCCTTTTCTGGTAGAAGATATGTTGAAAAAGAATGGGGGAGTCTACAGTAAGATCGAAGACTGGAGTCCTTATGCAATTGTTGACGGAAGATTGATCACCGGGCAAAACCCTGCTTCTTCTGAAAAAGTTGCTGAAGAATTGCTTAAAATTCTGTAAATGAAATACCGGTAAAGATTATTTTTATCATTAATGCACATTCCCGGGGCCGTTAGGTTCCGGGAATTTTTTTGTATCTCTGGTGTATTTTTAAGAATCTTACACTTTCATAGATCCCTGCATAATCCAAAGTTACTTATTCTCACAAAGTAACAGACCCTCTGTTATGAAATCCACATAAGGTATCTTCAGACCTTCCCGCTCAGGGTCATTCAGCCAGATTTCCTCTACCTTGCTGATACGAGGATTGTCGTGCGAAGCACCTTTTGCAGTGCCATTGAGTGCGTAGGTTTTGCCATTACTTGCTGTGCAATAAACCTCAGAATAGCCTGAGCAATATACTTCAATCTCATCAACAGAAAAAGGCCATTTTCCGATATAGTTTTGTTTTGTGAATTTTAAAGTATTTCGTGTTGTATTGGTACACGATAATACTATAAGTGGGATTAAAAGAAAACACAGTTTTTTCATATTTCAAGTAATTTTTCCTAAAGATAAGATTCAATACCGGTATATGATTGTGGATTTCCGTCATGTCTGAGCAGAAATAGTTTCCTGAAAATAATTTTAATAACGTCATGTTCTGTCGCCGTTCAAACCAACTTCTGATTAATAGATAGATAGATAGATAGATAGAACTAAAATAAAATATATTAAAACACGACGAGTTTTGACGCCTCCTGAAACTAATTTTGAAACCAAGAAAGTGATCATGAATACAAACTGCTAAAAAAACAAATGATAATGCGACAGGTTTTGTCGCCCCCAGGAATTAATTTTGAAATAGAAAAAGAGACACTTTAAAAACAAAATTATTCTGAAAATATTTTAAAACACGACGAGTTTTGACGCTTCAACAAACTAATTTTGAAAACAGGAAAGAAAGTCATGAAAACAAACTGCTGAAAAATAAACGATAATGCGACAGGTTTTGTCGCCTCCAGGAATTAATTTGAAATAGAAAACGATATGTTAAAAGCAAAATTTTTTTGAAAATATATTAAAACACGACGAGTTGATGCTTCCGGAAACTAATTTTGAAAACAGGAAAGAAAGTCATGAAAACAAACTGCTGAAAAACAAACGATAATATGACAGATTTTGTCGCTTCCAGGAATTTATTTTGAAATAGAAAAATAACACGTTAAAAACAAAATTATTCTGAAAATATTTTAAAACACGACGAGTTTTGACGCTTCCGGAAATTAATTTTGAAATCAGGAAAAAGATCGGGAAAACAAACTGGTAAAAAGACAAATGATAATGCGACAGGTTTTGACGCCTCCAGGAATTAATTTTTGAAATAGAAAAACGATATATTTAAAACAAAATTATTCTGAAAATATTTTAAAACACGACAAGTTTTGACGCCTCCGGAAATTAATTTTGAAACCAGGAAAAAGAATCATGAAAACACAGTTCTGAAAAAAACAAATAATAATGCGACAGGTTTTGTCGCCTTCAGGAATTAATTTTTGAAATAGAAAAACGATATATTTAAAACAAAATTATTCTGAAAATATTTTAAAACACGACAAGTTTTGACGCCTCCGGAAATTAATTTTGAAACCAGGAAAAAGAATCATGAAAACACAGTTCTGAAAAAAACAAATAATAATGCGACAGGTTTTGTCGCCCTTTAAATTATCTTCGGAAAAGCAAAACAGAATACATCTGGATAACAGTCTTAGATCCGGTCATAAAACAATCTCATTAATTTCAATTTTCATCATAGTTCAGTATATAAAATACAGAACAGGATATTGATGACCCAAAATTTAAATATAAGTCTGCTAGCACTGCTCTATATTATTAACCAATTTTTTTAACCTTAAATTTTTAAATTATGTCAACATTAGTACAAGAATTAAACAGCTTAGATTTCAGCGTATACATCGGAGGTCCTTTACAGGCAGCTGTAAAAGCACAGCATGACGCTTCAATTTCTCAGGTAAATTTCATTAAGGAAGTAGGGTTTATACCTGCTGTAACAACAGGGCCTACACAAACACCAGCACAATTGAGATATGTAGATTTCAATTATCGGAAATCGGTACCAAATCCCAATTTCAATCCTGATCAATCAGGGTCGCTACCTACGATGGATGCGGATGTTAATCTTAAAGTTCCCTTTCTTACGATGCTTACTATTCCTGCTTTGAGGATTGATGAGGTAACCATTGATTTCAATGCTAAATTAAATTCGGTAGAGACCAAAGCTGTTTCAAGCGAATTCGCAGGAAGCGCTTCGGTAAGCGGAAAGATCTGGAAAGTAAAATTCAATGCATCCGCATCTTACAAGAAGACAAACTCGAGTACCTCTACTACAGAGAAAACCTATACTCTTGGGGTACATGTGAGAGCTGTAAATGATGAGATGCCGGCAGGGCTTGCCAGAATTCTGGATATGCTGGAAGATGCAATAGGAAGTACAAATACTCCTGTTGTTTCTGCTCCCGCTCCTGCTCCTGCTCCTTAATTAGTTTTTTTGAATGGCTGTTTCGGCAGCCATTCTTTTCAATCTTTTTATAAATTATTAAAACATTTTTATCATGACAAAATTAAGTGAATACCTGGGAGGTCTTGTCACAGAGATCGCTTCTGCCAGAAAAATGGCAGATATACAGACTGTAGAAATAGCAAAAGAATATGCACAGGATGACCTTTTAAAACATTTTTCGATTCCCCGAATGAAAATAGGAACTGTAGATCTCACCGTGCCTTTTGCACAAGGAGGAAAATCTGTTCCCAAGATCTTCAGAGAATTTGCCTATGAAGAAATCATCAATGTAGCAAAGACAGATTATAATGCAGCAGACACAAAAAACGATCAGGAACTGCGTTCTTTTCTGATAGATCTTGAAGTAAATTATAATGATGCAATCAAAAAGATTCAATCGCAGAATATTACCCAAATTACGCAGTCGCACATGAAACTTTTTGATCCGATACCTCAATATGTAGTGGAGTTATGCGAAAGTTTAGACAATTTCAGCTGGAAAACGATCAAGCCGGATTTTCTTTTACAAAGCATCAAAACAAGAATTTTTAATGAAGCGAAAATATTGATTGAAAAGACGGGTGGAGATGAAATTATCGTTGAAGCAGGTAAACTGATGCTGCTGAATCCCAACTGTATCATTTTTGCAAAAATGAGTGTCAGTGAAGCCGGAATGGAATGGTCAAGATATGAAGATATCAACGGAAACCTTGTAGAAACCCTAATCCCTGAATAACTATGAAAAAATCTCAGTTTATATTGGTAAGCCGTTTAAAAGAAAAACTTCATGAATTTCCGGATCTTGTATCATCATTAGAAACAAAAGACCCGCATTTTATTGAGAAGATCCTGATCTGGCTGAAAGCTGTAGAAGATATTTTTTCCACCAATAACATTAGTGAAGTATCTGAAATGGCTGGTTTCAGAAGCAAGATCCTTACTGCAAAATTCAGTGACGACAGAGGAGCCAATATCAGGAAAAATCAGGTGAAAGCCGCTGCAGGAATTCTTTACGACATGCAAAATACAGTACTGAATGTTTTGATGCCTTATGAGCAGAAAATGAATGAGTGCAAAGAAATCATCAGGCAATTATTGGCTTTGGCAGTACAGAATGAAGGACTGAGGTACAGAAATGGAACAGACTTCGACGGCTTCGTACAGATTGTATGGCAGTATATTTTGTCTGACGCAAATCTGAAAGCAGGAGCAGTACGAATGAAATCCATGTTTTCGGAAATGGATATCACCATGTTGATCGCTGACGAAATTGATCTCGAAGATTTCTCATGATTCAAAAAAATAACTCAAAAGAATTGAGTTATTTTTTTGCCTGATAACGGGATATTCGAGGAGAAATAAAATGTATTTGAGAAGATTAGCCCTTAACCAGTCTTTCAAACCTCGCCATCATTTCATCCTTCTCCTTTAACATTCTCTCGTACAGATCAATCTTTTCTTCATGAAGTTTTTTTATTTCATCTAATGAATGGATATGCTGAATGTTTACTGCATTGTTATTAACAGCATAATCGGCAAAATTACAGGATATATTGTTAATGGCCTTTTCCTCATCAAAATTCTGGAAAGCCTCTACAGGAATTTTCATGACTTCTGATATTTTCTGAAGCAGCACATCTTCTATAACATCCTTTTGTTCGAGCAGCGATATTTTCTTTTGATTCCACTCATCGCCTAAGTCCAGTGCCAGAGCTTCCTGCTTGATCCCCAGCATTTCTCTGAATCTTTTGATATTGCGTCCCTGATGTATTTTCTGTTCCATGTGTTTTATTTATTGAAGGCCGGATGCCTCTCTGTTTTAGTTTTAAATGTAAAGTGAAAAAGTTATAAGTGAAAAGTACAATATCAGTCGTTATAAAAATTTTATCTGCCGAACTTATATGATCACTGAGAATTAATTTATCTGTCTTTAACCAGTTTCTCAAACCTCGCCATCATTTCATCTTTCTCCCTTAACATTCTTTCGTAGAGAGCAATCTTTTCTTCATGAAACTGAATGATATGATCCAGAGGATTAATTGTAGAATTGTAAAATACAGAAGCTGACTGGTCATGATTATTCACTGTTTGCGCAATGATACTCACTGCATTCTGTTCATCAAAATTCTGAAAAGCCTCAATTGGAATTTTCATGACTTCCGATATTTTCTGAAGTAAAATATCTTCAACTACATCTTTTTGTTCAAGCAGTGATATCTTCTTCTGATTCCACTCATCGCCTAAGTCCAGTGCCAAAGCTTCCTGCTTGATCCCCAGCATTTCTCTGAATCTTTTGATATAACGTCCCTGATGTATTTTCTGTTCCATGTGTTTTATTTAATAGAGAGCTCAATGAGTCCTTGTTTTATTCTGAAAGGTAAAGTTAAAAAATATTCTGATAGCTGCTGTAAACTTAAAACAAATATAAACTTACGGCAATTATTATAGGATTACAATTACAACACTCATTAACAAGTAAAAATTTATACTTGAATAGCATCTATAAATCCGAATAACACAATTCTAACCTGAATATAATTAAAAAGAAATTTTAATTTTTTTTTAATTATCAAATTACTTTTTTTTAATCATCAAGCAATTATATTAGCTGAACTAAACAAAATGTAAACATTATGAAAAAAAGACTTTTAGTTTTCTGTGCATTAACAACATTAGGATTGACATCTTGCGGACAGGATGATGAAAATAGTCAACAAACTGAAACTAAAGCATCTGCAAAAAATGATTTAACTGCAAGATTTAGAGAGTATGCAAAATCAAAATTAGACACTAAAAACACCTCAAGGATTGTGGGTTCTGTAGAGTATGATTTTGAGAATATATATTATAATAAGGAATCAAATGGTTATTTTCTCTTACAAAAGGGGTATGATATTAATTCAGATGATGAGCAAATGGCAGTTTTTTCAGGTATGGATGAAAAAGGGGAATTTACTGGTTTAGTTGAAATGGGATCAACTAAAATAAAAAATGGAAAATTCACAGTTAAGTATTATGATGCTGAACAGGTTTTAGCTTCTGTTGATTTTGATTATAAGAAAGATGAAAAGAGAGTCTATTTCTCTAATATTCAAAATGAGAGTTTAATGTCAAAAAGAAATTGTGGACAAGGAGCCGCAAGTTGTATACAGGATGCCTACTCAAATCACGGCTGGATGAGTGTAGCTCTTTGGGTGGAAACAGCCTGGTTGCCACAAACTGCTTTTGCTGTTGCCGGAGCTTGTGTAATCAAAAATTGTATAGTTCATTGATATGAGAAATTTATTTATTTATTATGTCATTATATTAATGCCACTGTTAGGATTGTTTTTCATTGATAATGCAAATTCAGGATATTTTGTGATTTATCTGTTTATTTATGTATTGGTTTACAGACCTATTGTCGACATTACAAGACTGAAAGAAAAAAATATTAATGCAGTTAACATAAAATCTTTAATACCATTTTATCTGCATATAAAATATTTTAAGGAATTATATTTTTAAGACATATTAAATATTGATAAAAAAAACAGGCTCTATAGCTTGTTTTTTTATAATTATAAATCACAATACATTTTTCAGGCCTAAATAGTATTGATTAATAGGAAAGCTGCTGTAAACTTAAAACAAATATAAACTTACGGCAACATCGCATTGATCTTAAAACGGTAATTTTAAAGCTTAAAATTTCAGTTTTGACAAAGCCATACAGATTTTTCCATCTCTTATTTGTTCTTCTCTTCATCACCACATTTTCTCAGCAGAAACCTGTTGCAATCGCTTTTCTTGCCGATGTTCATTTTCAGGATCTGTACGGTGGCTTTTCAGATCATCCGTTTACCGGGATAGAAAATCCCAAAACCGGAAAAAAAACACTGCTCAGAACAATGGATGCCCAGCTTCATTCCACCAGGATTTTTAATGAGAATTATTTTGCGTTTTTAGCAGCTCTGGATGATGTTGCGGAGCGTGGAATCAAAATAGTTGCTCTTCCGGGAGATTACACGGATGACGGACAGGCGTATAATTTGCGGGGATTGAAAAAGATTTTAGATGAATATCAGAATAAATACGGAATGAGGTTCTTTATCACCACGGGAAACCATGATCCGGTAAGTCCGTTCTTAAAAGACGGCGGGAAATCTGATTTTTTAGGAGAAAATGGAAATCCGGTCAATGTTTTCAGCAGGGAAGATTTAGTCAGAAATAATCATCAGGAAACGGTCATTACCAAAGATATTGCACTCTCGGGTTATCTCGAAATTATGGATTACCTGAAAGATTTCGGGTTTTGCCCTTCTGAAAAAGATATATTCTGGCAGACCCCTTTTGATCGGGATTCCTATGATAATTACAGTTTCAGAAATGCTTTGAAAAGTTCTGCCTACTCCATGCGTATGTATGAGGTCAGTTCCGGATTTACAGTTCCGGACCTGAGTTATGTAGTGGAACCTGTCGAGGGAATCTGGCTATTAGCCATTGACGGGAACACCTATATTCCAAAAAACCTGCATGGAAACCCTGCAGATCCGGATAATTTTCAGGGTGCTTCTGTCGGATACAATCATGTGCTTTCAAATAAAAAGCATCTGATTGACTGGGTGAAAAAGATCTCGAAAGAAGCTGAAAAACATCATAAAGTGCTGATTGCTTTTACCCATTATCCGATGGCTGATTACAACGACGGCGCTTCTGAGGATCTTAAAAATCTATTGGGAGAACATCAGTGGCAGCTTGACAGGGTACCTGCCGATCAAGTGGCTGAGGCCTTTGCTGATGCAGGGTTACGATTGCATTTTGCAGGTCACATGCACATCAACGACACAGGAATCAAAAAATTTAAAGATGGAAAGATGCTGGTCAATATTCAGGTGCCTTCACTGGCTGCCTATCTTCCTGGATATAAAATCCTGACCGTTCATTCACAGGATCAGTATGACGTAGAAACGGTTTCGGTTAAAAATGTTCCCCGGTTCGATGAACTGTTTCCCCTGTACCGGAAAGAATATGAAGCTTTGAAAAACGGAAATAATAAAGACCTCTGGAATAAAGATATTCTACAGACAAAAACGTATCATGATTTTACTCTATTTCATTTAAAAGAACTCGTGAGGCTGAGATTTGTTCCTTCGGAATGGCCTGCAGATTTTATTGAAAAAGCAGGAGAACTATCCGGCGAAGACCTGCTTTTTCTGAGTGCAAAAAATAAGAAATCCGCAGTTAAAAATTCAGAAAAATTCAGAAAGTGGAATTTTGAAGATGCTTTACTTAATCTTTATCAGTTACAGTCCGCAGATGAGTTAGCCAAAGAAGATATTCCGAAAGAGAGGCTTTTACAGTTTGATGTTCTGAATACTGATTTTCAAAAACTAAAGACGGATGATCACTTTCTAATGCAACTGAAGATATTTTTTAAGATTTTGAATAGTCTGTCTACGGGAGATCCTGCGGGGCATTTTAGAATTGATTTTAAGAAGGGAAATCTGTCTGACATCAATTGATGTATATATTATTTACAGTATTTAGTATTCGCAATGTAAAATCACCAAAAGTTGGTAACTGTAGTAAAGCGTTGTAATCTTTGATTTAAAAGGTTATAATCTATTTAGTTCTAATGATTTCCTGACTAAAGATTTTTAAATGTAGTTTTTAATCTGTAATTGATTAAATCATATAAATATACTCCCTTGATAGGATAAGCGAATTTTTTTTCCCTTTTATAATGTGTTCTGGGATACAACGATTGTAATGCCGTATTATCTAGGTTTTCTGTATTGAATCTTTCACTTTTGAGATTTACCTTAAAAGTTTGCAGGCTGTCTTTATAAGGCTCGTAAAGAGTTCCGGAAAACTTGGGATAACTGAAATAATGTCCTTTTTTATCTCGAAAGATATTATCATACTGATATTTTTGATGAAAATAATAACTGTCATCTTTGCTTTTTGATACATATAAAAGAACAGTGTCTTTTTCTGTAAATGCCGGAGTTCCATAGTGGTCATAAGCAATAAATTCAATTGTATCTTTTTCAAGATAATTAAACAGATCTTTCATTACCTTATATCTGCACCGAAATGCGTGATCCATTACATATGTTGTTTGAATTATTTTAACAGAATCACCTGTATCATCATCCATCTGATATTTCTCTGAGTGATTATTTTCATTTGGATCAAATTCAGTCACTGAAATTTTTTTTCCAACAAAAGCATAAAGATTGACAGACTTATCAGCACAACCGGTCGTGATCTTGTTCGAAATGTTGATGTATGCAGGTTGACAGCCGGAAAGGATGGTAAGCAGCAATAAAATATTAAATAATCTTGTTTTCATAGAATAAAAGCCGGCATTTAGTTTTCTTCGGTCATCATACCAACACAATCCGTCCTTCGTTTTCTGTTAATAAATCTTTCCGGATCAGCTCGTTAATTGCGTATTGCACTACGCTGTCAATCTGTGTACCTACTTTCATAAAACCGAATAATCTTGAGGTTACTCTGATTAATTCATTCTTGCTTACACTTAGATTGGAAGACATGATTTCCATAATTGCAACCGAAATTTCTTCGGCTGCAATATCTTCTATATTTCTTTTTTCAAGATCATTATTACGATATGTATAAAGGTTTTCCGGTCTTACCGTTTCAGACCAGTAGAATTTCTGATATGTTTCTGTTACTGTTAAATTCGGAACCGACTGTATGATCTCATCCAGATAACTGCTCAGTTTTGCACCGGTTCTCAAAGTATTCCAGAGTTTCAGAATTTTCCTGAACAGCATTGGCTGGCTGATCGGAGCCTCTGTATCAATGATTTCAATGATCTGGCTGCGAATAAGGCTTTTGTTTTCCGGAGCGTAAACAGTGTCAGAATTTGCATCAGGAACTGGCGAAATTTCTGCTGCTCTGTATGGCTGGCCTGAAGGTCTTGCTTCTTCATGGATTATTTCACTCAGGCTGTTTTGTTGTGACTGTTCGACTTGTTTATTTTCCTCTTCTTTGCTTTTTTCTTCATTTTTAATCTTTTCAAGCAGTGTTTTGATCTCAATAATAATATTCTCTTTGTTTTTGATCCAGTCCAGCGTCCATATTCTGAAAATATTCCATCCAAGTCCTTTAAGGACATTTGGAGCCAGCAGCTCACGATCGTTGGTGGTACTTATGTTAAAATAATTTTCACTGTCTACCAGAATTGCAAGAAGGTATTCGTTCTTATTTTCAGGATCAATAATTCCGATGTCAATTTTATAATCTGATGTTCCGATATTGGTTTTTACCTCCAGACCATGATTTTCCAGAAGGCGGGCAATGGCATTGACGATCGATTTCTCATCTCTGCTCTGAACAGCTGTATTCTGAAGAACCAGACCTTTCTCAGAAAAATGAAGGAAATTTTTTAAACCTTTTACCCCTTCGGCATTCGTACGGTTAAGATCGATCTGATCACCTGTTAAGGATGAAAAAACCTTCATTTCATACCGGGCTCTTGTCACGGCGACATTCAGTCGGCGCCAGCCTCCGTCACGGTTCAGTGGTCCGAAGTTCATGGATACTTTTCCTTCTTCATCCGGTCCGTAACCCACAGAAAACAAAATAACATCTCTCTCGTCTCCCTGTACATTTTCTAGATTTTTAATAAAAATAGGTTCTGCGCTGTTCAATGAAAATTCTTCTAATGCCGGATTTTCCAGAAATAACTTCTGCAGAAGGTCTTCAATCAGATTCTGCTGAGTCTGGCTGAAGGTAACCACTCCGATTGATTTTTTATTTTTGGTCAGGAAATGATCTTTAATATAACCAATAATCGCCTGGGCTTCGTTGACATTGGTTCTTGTTTTTCCCTTATCGTAAAACCCATCCACGTATTCAAAGGTGACCTTTCGGTTGAGGTCATCCGGGGAAGGGAAGGTGAGTAATTTATTGTCATAAAAATGGGCATTGCTGAAGGATATCAGGCTTTCATGCTTACTCCTGTAATGTCTTAAGAGATAATTGGATGGAATGGAAAGTGCCAGGCAGTCGTCCAGAATACTTTCAAGGTCTTCCAGTTCCATATTGTCCTCATCTGTTTTTGAAGATGAGAAGAAGCTTGTAGGAGGCATCTGCTTGGGATCTCCGACGATGATGGCTTGCCCGGCTCTTGCCAAAGCACTGATTGCTTCTGAAGTGGGCAGCTGTGAAGCTTCATCAAAAATCACGATATCAAAATGTTCCTGATTCACATCAAAATACTGCGCTACTGAAATAGGGCTCATCAGCATACACGGTTTTAGTCTCGGGATCAATCCGGGAATCAGGTCAAAAAGTTTTCTGATTGATAACCCGCGGCCTTTATTTCGAATTGCCTTCTGTAAAATTCCAATCTCGGAACTCTGAGCGGCTTCCTGTACAAAATTTGGAATTTTTCCGCTCAGCTTTACAATCAGTTGATCTTTGGTAAGCAGCGTAAATTCTTTATGAAGATTCCTATACTGCTGAATCTGAGATTCATAAACATCAGCATCAAAACTGTTAAGGGTCTGGAATTTATAAATGGTTTTAATAAATAAATTCAGATGCACGATTTTCTCAAATTCCGTCTCAATGATATCAGTGTCCAGTAATTTTTGCTCTAAAAATTGGATAAACCAGGTAAGTCCCAGATCTTCTGCCTCATCTTTCAACACATTATAATTAACCCAATGGTCAAGCTTATCAATATGCTCAATGATTTTTTCAAGCTCTCCGCGCTGCGGAATTTCATCAATATACTTTAACAGATGAATTCTGCTTTCCTGAAAAGCTTTAATTTCACTAATGAACTCAGGTATCTGCTGTTGAATTTCATGTTGATGCAGAAACGTTTTCAGCCAGATCTGAAAATTCTGTGTTCCGGTTTTATGACCCAGATCTTTTGCGATCTGCAACGTATTGAAGTCTTTTTCGATTTCAGGAATATCATACAGGTTTCCTTTGAAATAGGGAGTGGAAGCATTGATGACCGTATCAAAATTCTTGTTGGAAAGTTGATTTTTAATTTGCTTGTGTTCTTCCAGTCGTGCGAAAAGCTCATCAACCTGAGTGTCAGAGTCAATTTTTGATTTGCTGTAACCGTTCAGCTGTTGTTTTACTTTTCTTTTCTTCAGCCATTTAGGAATAAACCAGGTGTGTTTTGCCTGGCTCCACTTGGTATGCAGTGACTGGGCAGCAGGATCAAAGATCCCTGAATGAAACTGGTGGCTGATCTGGCTTTCAATTTTCTGTAGCAGATCCTGCTGGGTCAGCCAGTTTTTAAACAGGTTCGACTGGGTTTCGTTAAAACAGATTTCAACTAAATGGGCTTTAAGCGAATTGCTGTATAAAAAGTCAAGTAAATCGGTCAGTGCCTGATCATCAGAGTTCTGAAGCTGCAGATTTTCCTTTACCTGCGAAGCTGAATTTTCTTTTTCAATGTAAGCATGGACCGCATTGAGTATTACGTTTTTATTTTCATACTGATGGCTGGCAATGGTTATTGGGTGCAGAGGATGATCAGCAGGCTGTCCGGTTTTCTGAACGATCGATGCAAAAGGAATCAGCCAGTCTTTCCAGCGGTTCCAGGTTGATACTTCTGTATTTTCCAGTTCCGCATCCGTCATCAGCCGATCATCAGCTTTGACCTGGTGGGTTTCCAGGTAGGAAATGGTATCAAAAAGACTCCAGCCGATCTTAAATTTTCTGTGAAGCTGATTGATATATTTCCCCAGTTCAAGTTTACGGTCATCCAGACGTTTGGCCTCCTCTCCAAAGTTTTTATTTGTCTGAAATCTAGAGGATTCGAGAGTTCTTTCAAACTGTTTCAGGACATCAGATTTTTTAGATTTATTCGAGTGGAGCTCGAGGCAGAATGCTCCCAGTCCGATATTTTCCAACCTGCTGTGAACAACATCGAGAGCTGCTTTTTTGGCGGCTACAAACAGTACTTTTTTATCATTGGCCAAAGCGTCTGCAATGATATTTGTAATGGTCTGTGATTTTCCTGTTCCCGGCGGACCGTGAAGGATGAACGTTTTATTCTGATGTGCGTTTTTTACTGCATTGAGCTGTGAATTATCAGTGGAGATTGGAAGCATGAGCTCAGAAGCTGACATATTTTCTAAACTTTCAGCATCCAGATTTACCTGATCCGGCGTTTCACTCAGTTTTCCGTCAATCAGACTCTTTACGATCGGACTTTTCTGAATTTCTTCAGCATATTTTGAGAGGTCCTGCCACAGAATCAGTTTATTGAAGGAAAAAGTTCCGAGAACCATCTGTTCCAGAACATCCCATCCTTCAAGATTCATCACTGCATTCCGGATGATGGCCATAACTTTCGATACATCAAGACCAAATTCGTCAGTCGGTAACGTTTCAAGGCTGTTGAGATTTAATTTGAATTCCTGTTTCAGATATTCCAGAAGGGTGATGTTAATCATTGTCTCCTCCTCACGGCTTCGGAGCATAAATTTGGAATTCACCGATCTTCTCGAAAGTTCTACAGGAATCAGAAGGATCGGTGCAAATCTGGGAACTTCTTTATTTTTAGGTTCGTACCATTTTAACAGTCCGATGCTCAGATATAATGTGCTTTTCCCATTTTCCTCTTCAGCCAGTTTTGAATTTCTGTACAGGTTGGTGAGAATGGTGTCCAGATCATCCTGATGATAGTAGGTAAGGATTTTATTGTATTTAAACTCATCGTCCGCCAACTGGAAGAGTGGCTGCGAAGGATGAAGGGGTTCATGATACAGATTGTATTTTCTCAGGACCGGCTGATTGCTGTTCGGATGAATCGTAAAAGCTTTTCCTTCTGCCAGAGAATCTTCCAGCAGATTCACTTTGTAATCCACCAGTTGGAGCATACTTTTGGTAAACCTCAGGTTGAGAAGATTATTCCGAAGTGACAGATCCAGCAGCTTTCTTTCCCAGACTTTCTGTTTGGTAAGCTGAGAAGTGTCCGTCAGATCAAGATCACTGTATAACGTTCCCATGTCAAAATCATGATCCCAATCATTGCTGTCAGTTGATGACTTCACTTCAGGATCTTCACCGGATACAGATTCTGTTTTTAATAGAGGAAGTGGAGAGATACCGTTGGATCTTGCATTTTTTATATCGATGGATAAGATGAAATTGTCAGCATCCATGATCTGAGTTTCTGCACTTTCCATTGCCTGTCTAAATCTGAGATTACTTCCTTTGCAGAGATTGGCAGATTCTATTAAAGCAATATCTCTGATTCCGCTGGCAATCCTTTTTGAGATAGCGCTCCTGTCAAAATTGACCATGGCATCAAACCTCTCGTCATCGAGCCACACCCCTGGGAATGCGTGTCCTTTTGTGATGACCAGAATCGGGTTGAGACTGATGGCTTCCAGGCACGCTATAAATAAAAGCGAAATATCAATGCAGTTTCCGAATTTTGTTTCTGCTACCTGATCGAGCAGACGGATTCTCTGTCCGTTTTCTTCGAAACCGGGTGGCATTGAACTGTAAATCAGTTCTAAATTCTGAATCGCTTTATAAATAGCAGAAACCATCTCAAGAACACGCTTTCTGTCATTTGCCTGATAACCTTCAAAAGAAGGATTCATGTCTTTTTGTTCAAGAAGCTTGATGGCATCTGATTTAATTTTGTAAATCAGTGTATGATTGGGAATAACATACGATGCCAGCAGTTGGGGAAGTGTCTGCAAACCTCCAAAATAGTCTACAGGAAGCACTTCAACAGAAAAGTTTTTCCGGAAAACTGTTTCTTTATTCTGTAAAACCTCTACGGTAATCGTATCTATATCTTTTTCAGAAAGACTCTTGAGTAAAGCATTGTCAAAAACGAAATTGAAAAGCGTTATTTTGTAAAGCGAATCTTTTTTCAGCTGGTCGATGTAGATATTGTAAGTTTCAAAAATTCCGAGTGATGACGAGATCTGAAGGTTTAGATTTTCAAGATCTTCACTGACTTCACTGAAAGAAATCTGTTGAAGGAAATTATATCGGTTTAAAACGAAAGTATAATTGATATAGGGGGTGTGCTCTACCTGAACTTCGAAAGGAATATTTTGATTCATATTATTTTTGTGATATTTGTGTTTTTGAATCATGCAATTTAAAAATAAAACAGTCAATATCAAAAAATAGAAATGACTGGAGTTGGAGTACTTAATAAATTGAACATTTAAATATAAAATAGAATGTGAACTTACCTTATGAATCCTAAATAATAAAGCCTCAGCAATCAGCGCATAATCTTTCTGATGAAAGCATCTCAGCCCCGATTATTCAAGCTTTTCCGATCTGTTTCATGAAAATTTTTAGTTCATCGGCTTTCTGGGTTCCGACCAACAGTTTCTTTTCATTTTTAAAAACAAGCTGCAGTCCCGAATCTCCTGAAACAGAATACGCTTTTCCTCTTCCGAACGTTCCCAACCGCAATCCCCATCCACCATAATCCATCATCGGAGAATATTCTCTGATGTATGCTTTCTGAATATTTTTCCACGGGAAATATTTAAACTGAAAATGGAATGGGAAAAGCCGAACCCTGATTCCCAAAACATCAATTTTAGTTTCTAATTTAATAATAAAAAATAAAAATAAAATTAAAGTGGGAACGGCTATCGAGCTGATCAATTCCGGTTTTGAGAAAAAAGCTTCATTTTCTAAGGCGTTGTATACGGAAAACCCAAGGATTAAAGTAATAATCATCCAGAGCCACCATTGTCTGAAGCGTTGTATTTCGTAGAATTGAGGATGCTCTTTCATGCATATTTATTTGAATATAAAAATATAAATTTTAAATGAATTTAAAATTTTGGAATGTTCTTTTGCATCGATGCAAAAGAACCAAAAGATCAGGTCCCAAAACTTTTATGCTACAAATTGATCCTGTGGTGAAAAGTTTAAAACTTGCGCGTATTCTATCTCGGTATTGTCATTCACTTTATCCGCCTGGATTCGGATAGTAAACTTTCTTTCGGGTCTTATCTTTCAATTTGCTTAACGCTAAAAGTTTAAAGGTATTTATGCTATGCTGATTTTGTTTAGATAGGTTTAACACTATTTAAATCCTAAAAAATCATTTTAAGAAACATTTAAGGTTTAAAATCCATAAAATATTCAGAATATTTCTACTTTTGAGAAAACAACATTTTATGTTCGGACAAAAAACAGATAAACTTGCTTTAAGTTGTGCAATCGTTTGCATAGCGACGAACTTTGCCCATGCACAGACTTCTGTTCAGGTAAAAAATACACAGGATTTTGCGAGAAATGAAGTCGTTTCTTTGTCAGTAGGTCAGTTGAAAACCTTTTTAGGGAAAAGTAAAGCGGAAGATTTAAGAATAAAGGATTCCCGGAATCAATATCTTCCCGTACAGTGGATCGATAATGACGGTGACGGTAAAAATGATGAGGTTCTTTTTCAGGCAATAGTAGGTGCGAAGAAAACGAATTCTTATGCTATCGTAGCGGATTCTCAAATACCGGTTCCTGAAAGTAAACTGACCACCTATTCAAGACTCGTTCCGGAAAGAGCCGATGATTATACCTGGGAAAATGATAAAACAGCATTCAGAGTATACGGACCGAAGGGGCAGGCTGAGGCTTTGGCGAAAGTAAAGGGGAGTACACTTTCCAGCGGTGTGGATATTTGGTTTAAACGAACCGAAAAATCTGTGATTAACGATTGGTACAAAGGCTATCTGACGGATCCCATGTATTATCACAAAGACACGAGAGGTGAGGGATATGACCCGTACCATGTGGGAGACAGCCGAGGAACAGGCGGAATCGGAATATGGAAAGACAGGAAACTGCAGGTTTCCCAAAACTTTGTAACTTCCAAAACCATTGCGGAAGGCCCTTTAAGAACCGTTTTTGAACTGACGTATGCGCCCTGGAGCGAATTTGGAGTGAAAGAAACTAAGAGGATTTCCCTCGATCTGGATTCTAATTTTTCTAAGTTTGAATCGACTTTTGAAACAGAAAAACCTGTTCCGAACTATACCATTGGAATTACCCTTCACAAAAACGAAGGGGAGACCAAGCTCAATGATCAAATGGGATATTATCTGCACTGGGAAAAAATTGATGATGCATTCGTAGGGGAAGGGATTGTAACAGATCCGAAAATGATTGAGGAATCCATCGCTTTTAAATCTGAAATACCTGATCAGAGTAACTTGCTGGTTGTAACAAAGCCCCGGAAGAAACTGACTTATTATGCAGGATTTGCCTGGCAGAAAAGCGGACAGATAAAAACACAGAATGATTGGGAAGATCTTTTAAGGAAACAGGCGCAAATAGTTGCTAATCCTCTAAAAATTACCATTAAATAAAATTAAAAATGACTCATTTAAAACTGACAATAGCTTCGTTCTTTTTGTTTACCACTGTAATTTCTGCACAGGTAAAAGATACGTTAGCTGAAAAAATGATGGTTTACCAGCTTCCAAACGGAGGTTGGGGAAAACATACAAGCGATAAAAAAAATGTTGATTACGCGTTAAAAATTGATCCTGAACTTTTAAAAATAATAAAAGCGGCTGACAACGATTTAGCAACCATCGATAACAATGCGACTTCCAGGGAAATTAATGGTCTGATCAAAGCATATCAAACAACTAAAAATCCTGATTACCTGAAATCAGCTGAAAAAGGAATTGGCTATATACTCTCGATGCAGTATGAAAATGGAGGTTTCCCACAATATTATCCCAATACCTCAATTTACAGGAAGCAGGTTACGTATAACGATAATGCCATGATCAATGTTTTAACAATTCTCTACAATATTGCTGAAGGTAAGGAAGGTTTTGATGCAGTAAATCCCCGATTAAAAGAAAAATCTAAAACGGCTTTACAAAAAGGAATTGCATGCATCCTGAAAACACAGGTATTGCAAAAAGGAAAGCTGTCGATATGGGCAGATCAGTACAATGAAATAACACTGCAGCCCGAAAAAGCCAGAGCTTTTGAGCCCATGTCTTTAGCCAGCGGGGAATCGGTCAATATAGTAAAATTCCTGATGCAGCAGCCGTTAACCCCGGAGATTGAAAAATCAGTAAAATCAGCTGTTCGTTGGTTCAGAGAAAGTAAAATTGATGGTTATGCTTACGAAGTGAATAAGGAAGGAGGGAAAGCAGTCCGTGTTCTGTCCAAAAAAGAAGGATCTGCAGTCTGGGCAAGGTTTTATGACATCCCTACCAACAGGCCTGTTTTCGGAGATCGTGACGGAAGCGTAAAATATAATTATGAAGACGTTTCTGAAGAGCGCAGAATGGGGTACAGCTGGTATAATGAATCGGGAACCAAGCTGATCGAAAACGAATATGTAAAGTGGTTGAAACGGAATAAGATTTCTGAATAAAAATAAAGCCTGATGTAGTAAGATACATCAGGCTTTTTCACTTAAAAAAATTATTTAGAAGCTTTCACAGATATTTCCAGATAAAGTTGCTCCTGCATTGGCAGTTACATCTGCTTTTACATCATTGACAGCAAGTTTTACGATGGAGTAGGAAGGGGTAAATGCTGTTCCGCTTCCTGCCGTGTTTCCGGTTACGCTGATAAAACTGTTTCCGGTCTGCGTAACGGCTGTAAACCCGCTCATCAGGTTGATCGGTTCTTTTACATTTTCAAATACATTTCTTTCCACAAGAATATTTGCCTGTACTCCGGCTGCAATACATTTATTGCTTACAGGGCTGTTGAAGTAGCTGTTCAGGATATGGATTTTGCCAAATCTCACCCGTGGCATACGTTCTCTGCATCCCGGTGCCCACCAGCATCGTACAAAAGTTACATTGAGTTTCCCTGCGTCAGCTGTTGCCCCATCGCTGGATCCGATCAGGTTAGAAAATCTGTGATCATCAGTCCCGCCGGAACCTCCTGCTTTCGGAGCTTTTAAATAATGGAATTTTGTATACGAAACGGTAACATAATCGGATTTGTTTTTAATATCGAAATTGCCGTCTACACCATCTCTGAATTCACAGTGATCGATCCATACATTTCGACAGTCATCCAGGATTGCATTGTCCCACCCATCGGTATCATAAGCTCCGGGACCCTCAAAAATAAGGTTTCTCACAACAATATTGTTGCATCTTTTGATGTTGATAATCCCTGAACCGTCTTTTGTCTGGTTGGTCGATACCAGTTTTGCACCACTTGTCCCATAAATTGTCTTTCCGGTCTGATCCTGAAGAGAGAGACGGGTAGTGATGGTAATGGTTCCCGTAACTTTAATGACTTTTACAGCAGTGTTTTCAATAGCTGATTTTAGCTGAGTATAATTAGTAACGGTGGTTTCAGCAGCGGTTCCGCCTCCAGTGGTTCCCCCGTTTTGTGAAGCCCATCCGGGAGCAACACAGTTTGCTAAAGGAACGACTGTTTTTGCCAATGATGAATTTTCAATACTGCCCGGAGTGAGACCTTCAGAAAGTTCACTTTTGGGGTCATCATGTCCGCATCCGGTGAATACTAAAGCAGTGCTGAGAGCAACTATAGACATAGCTGCTGTGAAATTAATTTTCATAGTTAATAAGATTTTGTTGTTTAGTTTTGTAAAATTATAAATATTTGTTAAAATAGCAAATTTTTTAATTAAAAATTATAAATAAAAGCTATTTATTGAATATTAATTTGATACAACCGATTGCATAGTAACTATAAGGTAATTGATTTGAACTTATGTGTGCTGGTTTTTTTGGTTGTAAAATCGAAAATAAGAGTCTGGTGAATGGGAGTGATTTTCAGATCTGCTTTTTCTGAAATTACTGGTGTTTTGATGCGGTTGACCTGATAGTATTCATTTGAATTTTCTCCTGATGCAGGAATAAGGATAGTTTTAGATTGTAATTTAGTATTACCGGCAATCCGGATTCTTGCATTTCCCCCTAAATGTGACTTAACCGTCAGTCTGGTCAGCTTAGAATTTTTCCATTCAATATCCACTTCAAAGCCACCTCGTGCTTTCAGACCTTTAACAGATCCATTCGGTAATGCATCAGGCAGTGCCGGTAAAATATACATATAACCGTCATAGCTCTGCAGTAACATCTCTGCAATACCAGAGGTACATCCGAAGTTTCCGTCAATCTGAAACGGCGGATGTGCATCCAGAAGGTTAGGATAAGTACCTCCAGACTGACCTTTCGTTTCAAGTGGTGCAGGAGTTAGCTGATCTGAAATGAGTTTAAATGCTCTGTTTCCATCCAGTAATCTTGCCCACCAGTTTACTTTCCAGCCCATTGACCAGCCGGTTGATTTGTCGCCACGGTAAATCATCGAATTTTTTGCCGCTTCTGCCAGTTCAGGATTTCTGAAAGGGGAGATCTGTCCGGAAGGAAAAAGTCCGTAAAGATGGGAAATATGCCTGTGCTGATCATCGGTTTTGTCCATATCCGTAATCCATTCCTGCAATTGAGCATGTTGCCCGATCTGCATCGGTGGAAGTTTTGACAGGGCCAGTTTCACTTCATCAGAAAGAATTTTATCCTGATCTAAAGTTTCAGAAGCGTTGATGAAGTTATTAAACACATCAAAAACCAATTGATTATCCATCGTTGTTCCTGCGGTGATGCTGACATTTTTAAAGTATTTGTTTTCCGGTGACATTGATGGGGAAACGACAAGATATTTTTCTGAAGAATCCTTTTGCAGAACATCTAAATAGAATAGGGCACAACCTTTCAAAACCTCATAATTTTTCTTTAAAAATTCTTGATCTCCGGTGTACAGATAATGATTCCAAATATGTTGGGTCAGCCAGGCTCCCCCCATTGGCCACATGCCATAGAAACCACCGTCAACAACACCGGTAATTCTCCAAAGATCAGTATTGTGATGCATATTCCAGCCCCTTGCACGGTACATTTCGCTTGCAGATTCCTTTCCGGTCACCGATAAATCCTGAATCATATCAAACAGAGGCTCATGCATTTCGCTGAGGTTCGTATTTTCTGCAGGCCAGTAATTCATCTCCGTATTGATGTTGACGGTATATTTGCTGTCCCACGCCGGGTTCAGCTGATAATTCCAGATTCCCTGTAAGTTGGCGGGTTGAGTCCCCTGTTGCGATGAGGATATCAATAAATAACGTCCAAACTGAAAATACAGTGCCACCAGATCTGGATCTTGAGTATTTCCGAATTCTTTAATTCTGATGTCAGTGGTCTTTTTTGCCTGTCCGGTTGTTCCCAGATCTAAGGTGACCCGGTTAAAATATTTCCGGTATTTCTCAACATGAGCTATCAGTCCATCATCATATTTTTTATGCAGGGCTGATTTAATATATTCCGCAACTCTTGCATCAGGATTACCTGAAAGATCATTGTATTTTTTAAAATTGGTTGCAATAGATACGCAGATGACGACCTCATCAGCCCCGGAAATAATTAACTGGTCTTTTGTTGAAGTTACTTTTCCTCCTTTTAAAACCGGAACAGCAATCATTTTAAAATTAATTTTCCCGGTTTTGTTATCTACTGAACCACCCGTCCCTTTAATAACCAATTGGTTTTTTTCAATGAAAATTGATTTTTGAAGATGTGGGGTAGAAGCATTGATCTTAAAATATAAACTTCCCTTTTTTCCGGAAGATAATTTGATCATCACGACGTTATCTGCAAAAGAAGAAAAGATTTCACGCTTGAAAGTGACTCCGTTCACTTCATAAGAAACTGTGGTGACTGCCTTTTCAATATCTAATGTCCGGCTGTAATGGGAAAAATTCTCATGACCTTTAAAATCTAAAAACAGATCACCCATCGTCTGATAGGGCATTCCGTAATTCAGATTTTGAGGAGCCTGTCTGGGATAGGTCTTATTGGTTATCTCCTGAGCTTTTTCAAACTGGCGTTCATTAATCAGTTTTCTAACTTTCTGAATACTGTCAAATGTGTTTTTCGGGACATTGTTTCCCGGCTCGCCTGCCCAGATGGTTTCTTCGTTCAGCTGAAGGTGTTCCTGAGCTGCTCCACCATAGACCATTGCACCGAGTCTCCCGTTTCCGATGGGTAAAGCTTCGTTCCAGTTTTCTGCAGGTTGGTTATAAATTAATTTTAAATTTTTTTGTGCTAAACCTGAAATAGAAATCAATGTTCCGCAGGCCAGTAAAAAGATTTTATGTTGAATGAGTTTTAGCATTTTATTAATTTTTTTTGATGATTTGATTGGATGTTTTTTAACGCAAAGATTTTGTTAGATCTGTATTATTTTAAGGGGCAAAGGATAATCAATAAATTGATTTTAAGCTGATGTATATTTTAATATAAATATTTTAGTCGCAAAGATTTTGTTAGACCTGTATTATTTTAAGGGGCTAAGGATAATCAATAATTGATTTTAAGCTGATGTATATTTTAATATAAATATTTTAGTCGCAAAGATTTTGTTTGGTAAGTATTATTTTAAGGGGCAAAGGATAATCAATAATTGATTTAAGCTGATGCATATTTTAACGTAAATATTTAATCGCAAAGATTTTGTTTGATTTGTATTATTTTAAGGGGCAAAGGATGATCAATAAATTGATTTTAAGCTGATGCATATTTTAATGTAAATATTTTAGTCGCAAAGATTTTGTTTGATTTGTATTATTTTAAGGGGCAAAGGATAATGAATAAATTGATTTTAAGCTGATGTATATTTTAATGTAAATATTTTAGTCGCAAAGATTTTGTTTGCTCTGTATTATTTTAAGGGGCAAAGGATAATCAATAAATTGATTTTAAGCTGATGCATATTTTAATTTTAATATAAAAATTTTAGCCGCAAAGCTTTACTTTGATAGATATGATTTTAAGGGAACAAATGATAATCAATAAATTGATTTTAAACTGAACTGTAATTTCTTTTAAGTTAAAATGAAAAAATTTAAAAAGAATGTTTTCAGGCTTCATCAGCGATTTATCGCAACCTTGCTCTTTAAAATAGTATGCTTCTGATAAAAAACATTACATCATAATTCCACCGCTTATTTCAAGATTTTAAAAAAACTGCAATCGCAAAATTTCGAAGCCTATTACAGTGAACAGATCACTCATCACCCATTACCCATTACTCATTACCGATTACTGATTACCGATTACTGATCACTCATGCCCCCCAGCCAGTCCGCACAGATTTTTTTCCAGTTATCCGTCAGTTCAGATGTATTGGAAATTCCAATGTTATGTTTGCCTTCGGGGAAAATAAACATCGCACCTTTCACTTTATTTTTAATCATCGCTTCGTAGTATAAAATGGAGTTAATGACAGGAACAGCATTGTCATTCTGTGCATGAAACAGGATCGTTGGCGGCGTTTTCTCCGTTACCCTGTTCTGCATTGAATATTCAGTTATTTTTTCTGCTGATGCGTTTTCTCCCAATAGATTTATACGGCTTCCTCTATGTGCAAATTCACCCAGGTCAATAACCGGGGAAACCAGAACCGCAAAATTTGGAATCGCTGAAACTGCCGTCCAATCGCCTTTCAATTCGGTATAATCTGTCGGTATATTGCTGGCCATTGCTGCCAGATGTCCACCTGCTGAAGTTCCCAAAACTCCAATCTGGTCGGGTGAAATTCCATATTGAGCAGCATTTTTTCTGATTAATTTTATTGCGGCCTGAACATCCTGTAAAGGCCCGGTTTCTTTTTGTTTCAAATCCGGTGAAGTTGGAAGTCTGTAATTTAAAACAAATGCTGAAATGCCTAAAGTATTGAGCCATTTTGCGTAAGAATATCCGCCTAAATCATAGGTCAAATGTCTGTAACCGCCACCCGGAATAATGATGACGGCCATTTTTTTTCGTTCTTCTTTTGCCGGAAGAAAGGCAAACAGTTCTGCTTCCTGAATCTGCTTGATCCTGCCTTCTTTTTCTTCAACGATATTTAATTTTAAGCCTTTGGAATTGGGCATTGTTCCCTTTTCCCAAACTGCAATTTTCTGTTGCGCTGAAATTTGAATTCCAATAAAAATGCTGAATATAAGGATGAAGTTTTTCATTGATTATCAATTTGATTTGTGTTGGTTAATCGCAAAGGCACAACTCTTCGACAGGCTCAGTGTGACCATGTATCAATTATGTATGAAACTTTTTTAAGCATTTTAAAATTATCCATTACCTATTACTTATTACCAATTACTCATTACCCATTACTTATTACCCATATTTTCAAACCAGTCTGCACACAGTTTTTTCCAATTTTCGTTTACTGCATCTTTATCGGTCACAAAAAAACGGTGGCCACCTTTAGGAAAAATAAACATTGAACCTTTTACGTTACTTTTTGTCATCGCTTTGAAATACAGAATACTGTTCATTGGCGGAACAGCTGTATCATCCTGATTGTGGAACAAAATCGTCGGTGGTGTTTTTTCTGTCACCAGGTTTTGCGTGGAATATTCACTGATTTTTTCGGGAGAAGCATTTTCGCCTAATAAACTGTTCCGACTTCCCTTATGTGCATACTCACCAAAGTCAATGACCGGACAAAAGAGAACCGCAAAATTCGGGATGGTGGAAATGTTTTTCCAATCGCCTTTTAATTCTGTATAGTCTTTAGACATATTGCTGACCATTGTTGCTAAATGTCCGCCTGCTGAAGTTCCAACGACACCGACCTGATCGGGAGAAATTCCCCACTGAGCTGCATTTTTTCTGACGTATTTGATGGAAGCCTGAATGTCCTGCAGCGGCGCAATTTCTTTTCGAATCAAATCCTCTGAAGTAGGAAGTCTGTAGTTGAGAACAAAAGCCGAAATTCCCAAAGTATTCATCCATTTAGCAATCTGAAAAGCACCTTCGTCATATGTGAGTTTAGAATAACCGCCACCGGGAATGATAATGACTGATTTTTGATTTCTCTCTTTCACGGGAGGTAAAAAAGCAAACAGTTCAGGCTCCTTCAGTTTTGCAAGGATTTTCTTCTTCTTTGTTTTTGAAGCTGAAATTTTAGAATTGGGCATTTCACCTTTTGGCCAGAATACTATTTTTTCCTGTGCAGGCAATTGAATGAAAAAGAGGATTGTAAAAAGAAAAATTGCTTTTTTCATAGGCTCATAATTATAAATCTCACAGTTTTAAAAAATGTGAGGTTTGATCTGCAAAATTTAATCTTTCAGAAAATCTTCTCTGAAAGGCGTAAATGCATCGATCAGCTGCCCTGCTTCCAGACATTTTACGCCATGCAAAATATTCGGTTGGGCAAAAAAACCGTCGCCTTTCTGTAAAATTTTAGTTTCCCCGTCCACGGTTACTTCAAATTTTCCTTCTGATACATAGGTGATCTGAGAATGAAAATGCTGATGTAAAGTTCCGATCGCATCCTTCTCAAATTTCACGATGACCATCATGACCTGAGAATTGTATCCTACAAATTGTCTTGAAACACCGTTTCCTACATCTTCCCATGCAGAATTGCCGTCGAAGAATGGTTCTTTTTTGAAATTCATTGTATTTTTTTAAACTAATATTACTTCACTATGTCGAACCTGAAGGTTTCAGGATGACAGATTAAGTCATGATTTTACTCAGATATACAGATTGAGCAGATCATTTTGTAATTAATCTGTGAAATCTTTATTTGATATATTTCTCCAAACCTGTTTTTAAATCTTTCAAAGATTTTACAGCAAGTTTAGCCACAGTCTCTGCACCCAATTTTGATAAATGCGTATCATCTGCTTTGTCTTTATCATAATACGGATTTTCGCCGGCTTTAAAATAAAGATGTAACAGCTTTGATTTCTCAGGACCGTAAGAAATTTCCATTTGTTCGGTCAGTAACTGCATGTCAACGAAAGCAACTTTCATATCATCTGCCACCATTCTTACCACCAGGGGATAATCGGTGTGAGTATCGACCAAAACACCGTTTTCATTAAAGTTTCTTCTGGTAATAGAGGTCATCAGAATTGGTGTAGCTCCTTTTGCCCTGGTTTCGTTCACGTATCTTTCAAGATTTGCTCTGTACTGGGTATGGGGATTGGTAAATTTTGTTGAATCTTTCAGTTTCTGATCATTATGACCGAACTGGATAATGACATAGTCTCCTTTTTTCAGCTGTTTCTCTACCTTGTCCCATCGTCCTTCGGTGCGGAAGCTTTTTGAACTTCTCCCGTTTACGGCGTGGTTTTGAAGTTCAATATTTGGAGTTAAGAATTGTCCTAAAACCTGTCCCCAGCCATGTTCAGGATTTTTATCAGGATTGTCTTTGTTAGCCATCGTAGAATCACCGATTAAAAATAAGGTTGGTTTTTTCTGTGCAAATGTGATTGTAGAAATTACGATGCTTAGAACTAAAAGTATTTTTTTCATTTTAAGATTTATTTAAATTAGAAAAATTTTAAACCGCAAAAAAAGCAAGAGGAATTCTGTAGAGCCAGACAGTTAAAAGTTTACAAGATGTAAAAGTTTTATTTTGCAGACTTTTGAATACCTTTTTGTCCTCACCCATCTCTTGCGGCAGTAAACTCTTCATTTTTTATTCAATTTAGTATGATAATGATTACTCATCACCAATTACTCATTACCCATTACCCATTACTCATTACCCATTATTTATTACCTATACTAAGGCTTCCAGTCTCCGAAAATATTTTTGAGCGTGTATTTTTTTACTTCCTTTTTAGTTAACTGATGTGACCATGAAACCCGTTTTTCAGTTGTGCCTCCCTGTCCTTCGCTGTTGTATTCTGCGTAATAAGCGGTTTTATCTTTATCGGGGAACATTTTGTCGCCTTTCCATGGGTTCCAGCCTTCAGGTAGAATGTGGCTTCCCATCCCGGTGTTGATGAAAACTGTTTTTGCATAAGGTCTCCAGGGTCTGCCCAAAAATACTTTGTTGATGCCCTCTTTTGCAATCAATTTACAATCAAAAAAGACATATCCAAATTCTTTGCTTTGGTCTGTCGATGCAGCCGTGATGTATGAATTGGATAAACTTTTGATCGTACAGTTTTTGAAAACCACCGTTGCCGAACCAAAAATAAAGTCGGTTGTGCCTTCGATGAAACAGTTCTCGTAATATTGTCGGCTGTGATTTCCGCCTGTGTAGACGGTGTCCTGACAGCCTGAAATTTTAGAATTTTTGATGATAAAACGGTCTCCTTCCACGTGGAGTGAAACGGCTTGCCCTTTATTGCACCACGTATTTTGTATCGTTAAATCAGAAACTTTTACATCATCTGACATCACTAAAAGCGTGTATGAATTGAAAGTGGTCATTTTCTCATTCAAAGCATCCAGTTTTCCGGAATAATCATCGTTGGTGATGATGGTATTTTCTTTGTTTTCACCTTGTAAAGTGATTTTATGTTTTGAGGAGGGAATCACAATTTTTTCATGATACGTTCCAGCTTTTATTTTAACCAAAGCCTCCCCGGGACCCAAATCTCTGATGGATGTAATCGCTTTCTGAATAGAAGTAAACTGCCCGCTTCCATCTTGTGCAACAGTTACTGTGATGTATGGATCAGTTCCGGCCAATAGAAAATGGGTGATGGAAATGAATAGAAGTAAAAATGTTTTTTTCATAATAATTTTTATGATTGAATCTTAATTTTTAACGCAAAGTTTTAATTTAAAATCTTAAAATTTAAGGAGCAAAGGATGCGAACAAGTCGCTTGAGCTTGAAATTAATACAGGAGTATAAAATCGATTTATTGATTAATCTTTGCTCCTTAAAATTATACATTATCAGATTAAATCTTTGCGTTTTAATTTTGCCTTAACCTTAACCTCAATTTTACTTCAGCGTTTTATCCAAGAAATCCACCGTCAAATTCAAAGTTTCTGAGAACCAGGGTTCGGCAGACCAAAATGAGTGAGGGGTATCTTTAATTTCGTGAAATTCTGTAAATGTATGATAGCTTTTCAATTTCTTCATCATATCATCTCTTCCTGCATGGAAACGGGGTTGAGAAGAATTGATGAATAGGGTAGGAGGCGTGTTTTTGTCCACAAATTCCAGTGGGGACGCATCTGTCCAGTTTTTTAAATTGACTTTTCTGTCGCCACCCAACCAAAATGCTGCATAAGTGCTTTCCTCTGCTTCGGGATGAATAAACGAGACGATTCCGTCAACATTCACGATGGCTTTTATTTTTCCTTTTGCTTTTACACCGACCAAAGTAGCGATTTGTGCTCCGGCTGATTCGCCTAATATTCCAATCTTTTTTGAGTTTAAAGAATATTTTTTTCTGTTTTTCTTTAAAAATTCAATCGCATTATTCACATCTTCAATCGCTGCAGGATATTTTGCCACTTCGCTCAAACGGTAACCCACTGCGATGGCAACATAGCCTTTCGCTGCCAATTCCTGAGCCATATATTTTTCATTTTCCCTGCTTCCGGAAATCCAGCCACCACCGTGAACCAATGCGATTCCGGGATATTTTTTGGATTTGTCTACCGGATAATAAATATCTGCTTTCAGGGATAATCCGTTGATGTTGGCATATTCCACATCTTTATCTATTCCTACACCCGGCGGAACAGCTCTGTTCAGTGGAGTGATGAAAGGATATTTCTTTTTAAGTTTTTCATAGGTTGCTTCATTGGTGTAAGGAGAAGCATTCGGCTTTGTCTGACCGAATGCCTTTGCTCCTACAAAAAAAACAAAAAGAAAATATAGTTTGTGAAAACTCATTTTTTAATTAATTTGGTTTTGTTCAACCGCAAACTTTTTAGTTTAACCATAAATCGTAAGATTCGACAAAGTCAAAAGGCACAAAAGTTTTTGCAATTTTAAGTTTAAATCTTTGAAAATAGTAAGTTGAAAAAAGTTTGATCTAACCACAAATCTTTAGATTCGACGTAGTCAAAAGTCACAAAAATTTTTGACACATTAGAAACTTTTTAGTTTAAATGTTTGAGAATATTTAGAGCACATAAGTTGAAAAATTAAAATTTTTCCTGTGCGCCTGCATCCCGAATGCGTAAACCCGAATTGCATATCCCGAAACCCGGATCACCTATCCCAAACTCGCATCTCAAATCTCAAATTACTTCACCGCATTCTTCGCAATCTCTTTTGAGATGCTCAGTTGCTCACCTTTAACGTCTTTTGGAAGTTTTACCGATGTAGTTTTTGCTCCCAGAATTTTGATGGTTGGTTTTTGATTTGATTCTAATTTTAAAGTGGAAAGGTCAATATTTTTACTGTTTAAAATAGTTGTACCGGTTCCTTCCGTATATTTTAATGTAACATTTTTAAGTTGAATTCCGTCTGCGTCAACGATTGTTAAACCTTTTTTAGTTTCAAACTGAGAATCTTCAATTACGATATTTTTAAGATTCATTTCTGCCAGACCGAATAAAGTAATCGCTTCGTCAGAATTGGTTGCAGTGATATTTTTAAAATAAATATTTCTGAAAACAGGTGTTTCTTCAGTTACCGGATATGTTTTTTCCGGAGCTTTGTTTCCTTCCGCTTTTTGTCCGTCTTCCAAAACAGGAGAAGCACCTTCGTAGAACATATTAAAACCAATTGTCTGCGTCGGAATGTTGATCATATCGATGTTTTTGATATAAATATTTTCAACTACACCACCCCTTCCACGGGTTGTTTTGAAACGAAGACCAATGTCTGTTCCGATGAAAGTACAGTCTGAAACGTGCATATTTCTCGCACCACCAGACATTTCACTTCCGATTACGAAACCTCCGTGACCGTGATAGACCATATTGTTTTTGATGATTACGTTTTCAGTTGGCATTCCTCTTTTTCTTCCGTCTTCATTTTTCCCTGATTTGATACAGATCGCATCATCTCCAACGTCAAAAGTATTGTCGTAAATCAAAACATTTTTACAAGATTCCAAATCTACACCGTCACCGTTTTGAGAATACCATGGATTTCTAACCGTAAGATTTCTTAAAATTAAATTGGAAGTCATCAATGGATGAAGGTTCCAGGCAGGAGAATTCTGGAAAGTAGGACCATCCAAAAGAACCTGATCACAACCTACGATACTCACCATTACCGGACGAAGAAAATCTTTTACAGATTCCAGTTCAGCTTTGTTGATTTTATCAGGAACATTGAAGCTTGAACTGCCTTCAAATCCTTTTTTATAGCTTTCTGATGGATACCAGGTTTTACCGTCTTTTGAAACAATTCCTCCCGATGCTACGAATTTTTTCCATTCAGCTTCAGATAACTTACCTTTTTTTACGGCTCTCCACGCGTCACCACTTCCGTCAATTACGCCTTTACCTGTAATCGCAATGTTTTTCGCATTTCTTGCAGAGATTGGAGACTGGCATCTGATGGTATTCAAACCTTCAAAACTCACGTCCACCAAAGGATAATCGCTTTTGTCTGTGCTGAAAATAATCATCGCACCGTCTTCAACATGAAGATTGATGTTGCTTTGCAAAACGATGGGGCCTGTTAACCAAAGCCCTCTCGGCACAACCAGTTTACCGCCCCCTTTTTTCACCAATGCGTCGATTGCTTTTTTGAAAGCTTCGGTATTTTTTACACTTCCACCTGCAACACCTCCAAAATCCCTAATCGATACAGTGTTTGCTGCGAATGAAGTTTCCATTACTTTGGGCATTTTAAACTCAATGCCTTTGTAAATATCTGTATTTTGAGCGTAGAATTGTCCCGAAAACATCATTGCCGCAACAAGACCTATTATTTTGAATGACTTCTTCATTATTTCTTTATTATTTTGTTTTAATTATATTTTTAAATTCTGTGAACACCATCTGTGCCACCACTTTGGCTCCTTCCTGCTGAAAATGGGTGTTATCTTTATTGCCTTTCGGATACGCATCATAAACGCCTTCCGGAAGATTCATAAAGTAATGGCTGCTTACATAATCCTGTCCTTTTTTGGTGAAGAAACCCATGGATATTTTGTTTAAATCAATATAGGGAACATTCATTTCCTTTGCAATATCAATTGGAGCCTTCCAATATTCTCCGTGTATATTTTCCAGTTTGCCGTCTTTCCAAGGGAAGTTCCTTGCAACCGGAGTGATGATGATAGGTTTGCCGCCTTTTTGAATGGTTTGAGTAACGAATAATCTTAAAAATTCTTTGTAACCCTCGATATTCACGTAACGTTCTGTATGCTTTTCGGATCCGTCATTGTGACCGAACTGCATCATCACATAATCGCCAGGTTTTAAATTTTCATATACATATCTCCATCTCCCTTCCTGAAAAAATGTTCTTGTGCTTCTTCCGCCGTGCGCGCGGTCGATGATTGTTACCGAATCTTTTAATGACGTTAAACCCCTCAAGCTGTCTTTCACAAAAAACGGCTGAAAAACCTGTCCCCATCCTGTAATCGGATAACGAACTTTCAGATAATCTTTTCCAGGCTCATAATTTCCTGTGTAATCGGCCATTGTAGAATCTCCGATAAGGAAAATGCGGGTGACTCTTTTATCGGATTTAGTTTTAGTAACTGCATTTTGCGACTGACATGACGACAGAAGAAATGCTGCAACTAAAAATAAAATGATATGATTAAATGTTTTGTTCATTACTAAAATTATCAACCAAATTTTTTAAAACACTTAAGATATTCTATGTCTAAAAAATTACTTGAATAAGTGTACTTAAGTTTTGAAAATCTGCGATTTTCTTTTTTTTACCCTGCAGATTAAACAGATGAGTCAGATTTTAATTAAAATTCATCCGAGAAAATCCGAGAAATCTGTAGGAAATATCTAATTTTTTGTTATTCTGAAATATTCAAAATCTGCATAACCACCGCGGTTTGCTTTCTGAGTGCTCACAGAATATAATCCCACTTTTGCACCGATCCATTTTCCGGGTTTTGCCTGAAAAGGTTCGCCGGCTTTGA
This sequence comes from uncultured Chryseobacterium sp., assembly GCA_963526305.1. GTDB lineage: Bacteria > Bacteroidota > Bacteroidia > Flavobacteriales > Weeksellaceae > Chryseobacterium. The sequence goes on from CAURNW010000011.1 coordinate 150,345, forward strand.
TGAAATTTTTACCGTTTTCGCTATAGCTGAAAGTACAGATCCCATTAGGTTCACTGACGTTTACTTTCAGATAAACTTCATTTCCTTTTAATTTAGCCTCAAATAACATCTTTTCAACGCCGCCTTTATCGGCTTTTTCAGCTTTTCTCAACTGTACATAATAACCGTCAGGTTTGTTTGTTATTACGATTGAGGCATGATCCAGTCCCATGATCAGTAGCCCCGCTGTTTTTCCTTCTTTTGCGTCTTCGGGACTTAATTTAACTTTAGTGGAAGTTACAAAATTAGGAGCCGGAAATTTTTGAGTCAGTAAATTGGGAACTTTCCAGAGGTTGAGTTCACCTTCAGGAACTTTCATCGAAAATAGCCTCAGGAATTTTTGCCCGGGAAGCTTGGATGACCAGACAATATTTTCATTGGCACTCCACTGCCACTGTAAACCTAATTTTTCACCATCAAACTCATCCGTTTCAGGTGGAGTAACAGCCGGATACATTTTACCCACATTTGGTTTTTTGTATGTAAGTACAGGCTCGCCGATTCCGTTTTTATCGTTATCAGTTCCTATGACCGGCCAGTCTTTTTCCCATTTCATAGGTTGTAAATGCACGATTCTTCCCCCTGCATCCACATCCTGAAAATGATAGAACCAGTCTTCACCGGAAGGAGTATCCACCCAGGCTCCCTGATGCGGGCCGTTGATCTTTGTTTTTCCCTGTTCGAGAACTATTTTTTCTTCGTACGGGCCGTAGATATTTTTTGATCTTAAAACCAGTTGCCACCCTGTAGCCACACCTCCTGCCGGAGCAAAAATATAATAATAGCCGTTTCTTTTATACATTTTTGGACCTTCAACTGTAGGATGTGCATCGTGACCATCAAAAACATGAACCCCTTTATCTAGAACTTTTGTTCCTTCAGGATTCATTTTATTTAAAGATAAAATACTTTTAACTCCGGCCCGGCTTCCTGCCCATCCGTGAACAAGGTAGACCTGTCCATCTTCATCCCAGAAAGGGCAGGAATCAATCAAACCTTTTCCTTCCATAACCAAAACAGGTTCTTCCCATTTTCCAAGCGGATCTTTGGTTTTTACCATATAAATTCCGTAATCAGGATCTCCCCAATAAATGTAAAACTCACCTTTGTGAAAACGGATGCTCGGTGCCCACACTGCGTCACCTCTTCTGGGAACGGAGAAATGTTCTGCCGGCAAAACATCCTGAATGGCATAATTCACTAATTTCCAGTTAACCATATCTTTTGAATGAAGAATCGGCAATCCAGGAGCTTCATTGAAGCTTGATGCGGTCATATAATAGTCATCACCAACCCGTGTAACGTCAGGATCTGAATAATCTGCATATAATATGGGATTTCTGTAGTTTTTCCCCTGGTCGGCAGTCCAGACTTCTGAGACGTAAGGTTTTTCCTGTGCATTTACATAAGTTGATGCAATGGAAAATACGGTGATTGAAAGTATATTTAAAATTTTGTTTGTCATAAAATCAGATTTTTGATCTGGGTTTTAAACGCAATGAACGCAAAGATTTTTTACTGCTGCTCTGCATATTTTTCGTTCGCAAAGGCACTCTGCTAAGCAAAGACTTGATGTTTTAAATTTTAGCTTCTTTTTAAAAATTTGAAACTTTTTGTTGTTGAAGTTGCCTGCAGCCCGACTTGAACGGATCTATTTTTCAGAAAAAGCGGGAGCCCTTCGGCAAGCACAGCATAAATTACAGGCGGATTAAGCTGCCCAAATATTTATTCTACTTCTCAAATTCCAAACTTGCCAGAATAAATGGTCCCGTTCCTTTTCCGTCGTTGGAACGGATTTCCTCATTGACATAATATTCATAAGAACCGTCTCTGTAAGGCTTTCCTCCTAAGCCTGCAACAGCACAGCATTTATTTAAATTTACAACTCCGTTTTCATCGACAGAGATCAGGTTTTTGATAATTCCGTCGTATCCTTTTTTAGCGGCAGCTTTATAAGATTTTGGAAGATATCCCTTGTTCACCGATTTGATCATTGTGTAAACAAACATGGCCGATGCAGTAGCCTCTTCGTAATTACCATTGGCTAATGGTTTATCTAAAACCTGGTACCAGAGACCCGATTTTTCATCCTGATATTTAATAACAGCATCAGAATAGGATTTGATATAAGAGATAATTCGGGCCCTTCCCGGGTGGTCTTGAGGTAAATAATCCAAAACGTCGACCATCGCCATTCCGTACCAGCCCATTGCTCTTCCCCAGAAATTTGGTGAAAGTCCGGTTTCTTTATTTGCCCAAGCCTGTTCTTTACTTTCATCCCATGCGTGATAAAGCAATCCTGTTTTTTTATCTAAAAGATTTTTCTGTACTGAATCAAACTGCATAACAATATCATCATACGCTTTTGTGGCATCTGCACCTTTAGTGAAGTCTTTCGTGTAATGCGTGTAAAAAGGCATTCCCATGTAAAGACCATCTAACCAGACCTGGTTAGGATATATTTTTTTATGCCAGAAAGATCCCTCATTGGTTCTCGGTTGTCCGTTAATCTGTAAACGTAGCGTTTGAAGTGCTTTCAGGTATTTTTCCTTTTTTTCTTTTTCGTAAAGATAAAGCAGGACATTTCCGCTGTTCAGCATATCAATATTATACTTGTCAAGATCATAGGTAAGAATGGTACCGTCTTCTTTGATCAGTTTTTCTCCGAAATCACTGATGTAATCATAATATTCTTTTTTCCCTGTTTTAATGTAAAGCTGTTCTGCACCGTCTAAGACAATGGCAGAAGGATAGGTCCATTTCGGGCTTTTGCTGAAATCGAGCATCCAGGCTTCAGGAAAACGCTGCATTTCGGAGAGCATCATTCTTTCAGACCATTTAAGGTTTACAGGAACTACTTTTCCTGATTTTGATGTTTCGGCTGACACTTTTTTTGCTGCAGTTGCATTTTTTGTCTGTGCACAGGCAAGGAACATCCCTGAACCTAAAACGGCAACAGCATATATTTTTAATTTTTGATGAATAAAACTCATTGTGATTCAATTTTAAAGTTGATTGTTATTATCTAAAATTTCTAATTTTTTATCTAAATCCTTATAAAACTCTTCTTCAGTTTTTAAACCGCCTGGTTCCTGAGACCAAGCCCCCATAAAGTAATATGAAACATTTTTGGTCTTTTTGAAAACGACAGTATGAGTCGATTTTGTTGTTACGATTTTATCTAAATTTCCGATAGGGTAGAAGATGACCATCCCCAGATTATCTTCCTTTTTAGCTAACGTCTGCGTTCCGTAAGTCGCAATGTAGCCCCATTTTTTGTTTTTACTGACCGCCTCTTTCATGGGAATGTCTTTAAATGCCACAATTCCGGTACATAAACCTGAAATTGTTTCAGTTAAATTTAAATCAACTTTCACAAAACGGTCTTTATTAAAAATCGTCAGCTTAGACTGAAGGTCAACGGCTTTGCCCCATGTTTTCCAGCCTTTGTAATCGATGGTTGCAAACGATTTATCTTTTTCATTAAAAACTTTTGCAGACGTATTTTTTACCACTTTAAAAGTTTCAACAAAATCATTCTGCTCATCATATCTTCCGTAAGAACCAATCCCGATGGTACGGCCTGATTTCAAAATATCCTGTCCCCACGGTGCATCGTGGTGATAAGATTCAAAGCCGTCCTGTCCGACTTCCGGCAATACAAGCGTAGTGACTTTTTTACCGAAAATATCGGTGGCATTTCTCCAGTCCAGGTATAATCTGTAGCCAATTTGATTGTTTTCCAACCCTATTCCTTCGTATCTGATATACGACGAGTGATCCGTATGTTCTGTAGGAAGTGTTAACTCATTAACGTTTTTAAAAGTTCCGCCGATGTATTCGTTGCCCTGCCATTTTCCACCTTCTTTTACTGATAATTCTGCGTAAGAGAAAGGGGCTTTGGGGTTTTTACGGATTTTCTCAATTACGTTTTTCTGTGCGAAAAACGAACCTGCAGCAAAAAGAGCTCCTGTTATAAAAAGTTTATATATGTTTTTTTTAAATTTTTCTTTCATAATACTGTTATATTGGATAACCAATTCAATGTAAAGTTCAAAAATTTACTGTTTTTCGGTTATTTTTTTCACAAGGTCATTTATATATACCTCTATATTATCATAGTTTTTGTCTAAATCTCTTCTGTTGGCATCAGCTTTTTTAGGGTTGAGATTATGTTTAATTTCCCATGTGTCGGGCATTCCGTCGCTATCCGAATCCAAATGGGGGTTTTTCGTTTTCAATTCAGGAAACCCTCCCACATCTTCCTGGGAATCAATAATTCCATTGTCGCTTCCACGCGATCCTTTGTGTGAAAAAGTTCCTTGTTTCACATCTTTTAATACTCTCAAATCTACGGCATCCCGTACCAGACTTGCTCCGACAATATTCAGTATTTTTTCATAAGCCTCTTTAGGAGAATCTGTTTTTACATTATTCTGAATATCGTGTGGCTGATTGATTTTAATTGAATTTTTATCAGCATCTGTGAGATCATAAGAAGTTTTCATTTGACTGAAGACTCCTTTTGCCCAATTGTCTGCAGTAACTTCAGGATTTCCTTCGGAAACATTTCCGTTGATATAATATTTGCCCCAGATATTGTAAACTTCAGTCTCTGGCTTCTCATTTTTGTCGATGGCAACAATTCTTTTTGTGGTTAAAGTTGCAGGTCCCGGCTTATAGTAGTTGTTGATGATATTGACATTCATTCCTTCGCCGCCGTAGATGTTGTTGTGCCCCCAGTTGTAAATCACATTGTTTCTGAAATCAACCAAATCTGTCAGCGCAAACTTACTTCCTGCGTATTCTCCCAACCGCGGATTTCTGCTGTCATGATTGGCATACATATTATGATGGAAAGATGCGGATTTTCCGCCTGCAATTCCGCCGTAGCCGTGAGCCCCTTTCTGGTGGGCAGAATTTCTTAAACTTTCTGTAATCACACACCATTGAAGCGTGGTATTTTCATTAACATATATGGAAACCGTCTCATCGGTAGACCAGCTCATCGAACAATGGTCGACCATTAAATTTTTTATAAATCTTGCACCCAAAGCATCGCCTTCATACTTTTTTTTGTCACCCATTCTGAATCTCATGTAACGGATGATGACATTGTCTGCGGATACAAAAGTTTCGTAGTTGGCAATGGTGATTCCGTCTCCCGGAGCTGTTTGTCCTGCAACGGTAACGTTGCCTTCTTTTATTTTTAAAGGAGATTCCAGATAAATTGTTCCTGATGTTTTAAAAACAATGTATCTCGCGCCTTTTTGTTCCAAAGCGTGTCTTAAAGTTCCTTCTGAACCGTCATCAGTGAGTTTAGTTACTGACAAAACTTTTCCGCCGCGTCCTCCGGTTGTGAATCTGCCGAAACCTTCAGCACCGGGAAAACTTAGCGTTTTTTCCTGAGCCGAAACCTGCAGAGAGAGCATTGCGAGAATGCCTGTTGCGAAGATTTTATGTTTCAGAATGAATTTCATCTAACTATTATTTCATTATTTTGATGGACTGCTGATTTATATTATTAGTTAGCAGGTCGCTCCTACGGAGCTTGGATTTTTATTGATCATTAATTTTCTATTAACAGTAAATCCCGATTGGATTATGCACAGCTTCATTATCAGCGAACTATTCATAGAGATAATTGGTTTTTAGGATAAAAGCTTCAAAGGAGCTATCTGGTAATTATTTCTTATCTGGAAAAATAATTTTACTTAAAACTTTTCTTAAAATTCCAGTTGTCTTTCCCCTTTAAAATATTTTTTGCTGTATAATTTTTACTTTGTTCTTTCGTCAGTTGATGCGACCATAAAACTCTTTTTGAGGAATCACTTCCTGCTCCTCTAGAATTATATTCTGCGTAAAAAGTCGTTTTTTCAGCATCTGGTTTAGACCAGTTGTGCCAACCTTCCGGTTTAATTGTGGAATCGATTGCACAATTGATATAAACAGTTTTTGCAAATGGTCTCCATGGACGTCCCAAATATACTGAATCTGAATCTGCATCTCCCTTTAATGTACAGTTAATAAATACATATCCAAACTCACTCCCCTGTGGAGTAGAGGCTGCTGTGATATAAGAAGCATTTTTTTTTGAATAGATAGTGCAGCTGTCAAAAACTGCTGTCCCTGCTCCGAAAATAAAATCGGTTGTTCCTTCAATATAGCAGTTTTTAAAATAATTACGTGCTGATTTTCTGTGATCATGATTATCCTGTGTCCCTTTGGTGTAAAGAGTATCCTGAAATCCCAGGAATTTACAGTTCTCAAAAGCAATTCTGTCGCCTGTCGTTAAAACAGCAACAGCTTGTCCCACCGGACCTGCATCATTTTGAAATGTGATATTTTTAGCTGAGAAATCATTTGAAAAGATGAATAGAGTAGATGAACCTGTAGTTCCGATGTTTTTACCTTCACTATTTTGCTTTGAGGCGTAGTCCCCATAAACTAAAACAGTGTTTTCGGGAGTTTCTCCTATTAGAAAAATTGCTCCTTTTTCCTGCGGTACAGTAATTTTTTCTCTGTAGATTCCGCGTTTAATAATAATGTTTGTCTGCTTTTCTGTATTGTTTTCAACAGAATTTATCGCATCCTGAATGGTCATAAAGTCTCCTTTTCCGTCTTTCGAAACCACGATTGTTCTGTCGGAAGTTTGGAAAGAAAAAACACTGAGAAGAATAACGAATGCTGAAATTGCTGTAAGAAAATTTTTAAGAATTGTTGACATAAATTTTTCTTTAGGAAAAATACAGACTTTACACCTGTGAAGGAGAAAGTCTGTATCAAAATTAATATAAATGTATCTTGATTCTAATAACCGTAATCCTGGGTAAGATTATAGTTAGAATTAATTACGTCTAACGCAATCGGCAGCAGTTCTTTTTTATTCGGCTGGAAATAGTAGGCATAACTCTTCACCGGATCTCCACTGATATAAGGCTGGGTCATGGCCAGTCGCCAGTTAACCTTAGTATATCCTGTAGGGGTGGCAACAGACTGATTGGGACTGTAGAAAATATCAGCCTTAGCAACACTTCCCGTGGTATAAAAATCTATATCAAGGACGTTTTGCTGAGCTGTTTTTGTAGGAACATAGTTCGCAACTGTCGATGCCGGTTTTTTATAGAAAATATATTCGGGAACATTGGCATAAGCACCCGTACCATTCATAAACTGGGTAAGTTTCTGTCTCGTTTCGTTGATTTTAGTTTCCAGAAGGTTCCATCTGATCAGGTCATACTTTCTGAGACCTTCTCCACCAAATTCCAGTGATCTTTCTTTAACAATGTAGTTGAAGAAACCTGTTTTATCTGTAGGAATTGTTCCGACCTGTCCTAAATTCCCTGCATAAGCTCTCTGTCTCACTGATAAAACCGCATTTACAGCTTCCTGGGAAGGACCGTTGTGCAATTCGTTATCAGCTTCTGCAAACATCAGAAGAATGTCAGCATATCTGATCAGAGGCCAGTCAATTCCAAGATTCTGTGAAGTTCCGACGATACTTGTCCACGATTTTCTGAATTTTCCGTCATTCCAGTTAATTGATGTTTGAAGATCTTCCTGTTTTGTAGCACTTACTCTGAAGATTGCTATGTTGACATCTCTTCTTGCATCGAATTTTGTAAATTCATAAAAGTATACCGGAATCGCATTGATACCACCTGAAGATCTCCAGTCTGTATCATCATGTCTCAAACCATTATAATAGCCAATTTTACTGTCTGTTCTTGAGTTTCCTCCAAAAGCTCCGATTGCATAAATAATTTCATTGGTAGCGTCCGCTGTATTGGTATGTAAAGCCCTGAATAAGCCTTCATAACTCGGATTTAATTTATGCTGACCTGAATTCATGATATCCCTGCACTCGTCATAAGCGATCTGATAGTATTTTTGAGGATTGGATCCCTGCATCATCTGTTGTGGGCTTCTTCTCAGTGAATATCCTGCTCTTGTCAAGGCAATTCTGGCTCTCAAACCTTTTACCGCACCTTTAGAAATTCTCTGGGCAGTTGTATTTCCTTCAGATTTCCATGGCACAAGAGCTTCTGCTTTTAATAAATCGTCAAGAATCTTATCATAAATGACATCTCTGTCGGTTTTCTGCAGATACAGCGAAGGAAGATCGGCAGAAGGTATGTCCTGAAAGGGAACATCCCCCCAGTTTTTAATCAGATCATGATAAAAATGGGCTCTTAGAGTCAAAGCTTCACCTAAATAACGATCCATTAATTTTTTATCTGCATCAGAACCTGTCTGGTATACCGGTGAAATAGGAATATTCTTGATAACAAGATTTGCTCTTTCAATTCCTGCATACGTATCTAAAAACGGTCTGAGAAGTTCTGTGTTTGTAGGAATTGCTCCGAAACAGCTGATCCCCCGTCTGTCATTGGCATTATAATCACCTGAAGTTCTGAAATCATCACCGGACTGGGTAAGGATCAGATTCATTCTCTGACCGTAGGTATTATCTCCCATCGTGCTGTTGTACACTCCAACCAATGCAGAAAATGTATCTGAAGCAGAATCGAACTGTTGTTTTTCTGCTGTGTTTGATAGACTTTCTACCTCAAGATAATCGCTGCAGGAGCTTAGCGTTACAACCCCGGCAACCGAAAATAAAAGCTTTAGATATTTATATTTTTTCATAATAGTACGTTTAAAAAGTGATATCAACTCCAGATAGAATAAATCTGCTTCTTGGATATGCAGCATAATCTACTCCGGGCGTTAAAGGGTTTCTTCTTGTATTTGCTTCAGGGTCATATCCTGAATATCCTGTAATCGTAAATACATTGTTCATGGTAAAATACAGCCTGAAATTTGAAAGACCGAGCTGTTTGGTAAAATCTTTTCCAAGAGAATAACCCAGCGTTACGTTGTTTAATCTTAAAAAAGATCCGTCTTCAATACCGTAAGAATGTAAGATATAGGCTCCGGCAGGAGGGGTCCACATGGTCGTGTTGGCATTTAATGCCGCCAGTGCTGTCGGATCATTTACCTTAACACCTTTGTCGTCAAACCATCTCCAACGGTCTGCTACTTCCGCCAGCATATTATTGTCTCTGTACAGGTACTGGGTAGAATATTCGAGTTTGTTGGCATTGTATACTTTATTGCCTACAGAAAAGTTGAACATTAAACTCATGTCCCAGTTTTTATAACGGAAGGTCTGATTAAATCCTCCATAGAATTTCGGCTGAGCATTTCCCAGATCAGTCATGTCATTATTGTCAATCAAACCATCACCATTCAGATCCTGAAGTTTAAGATCTCCCGGCTGTATTGCTCTTGCTCCATTTGCTGCAGAAGCAGAACTGGGAACACCTGCCTTCAGAGTATAAACCTGTGTAGCTGCATTATAATCAAAATCACTGATTTCATATCTGCCTGCTGTCATATATCCCCAATAGGTACCTACCGGTTTGCCTACCTGCACAAGGAAGTCATTTAGATTATTCTGCCAGCCTGAAGGATATAAATAATAATTGGCACTTGCAGATGCATTATTTCCTAAGCTTTTGATTGTATTTTTGTTAGAAGATATATTGGCATCAATTTTCCAGGTGAAATTTTCTTTATCGATGATCGCACTTCCCACAGTGAATTCAATTCCTTTATTAGTCGTGCTTCCTGAATTCTGATATTGAAATTCATATCCTAAGTTCTGAGGAATTTTGGCTAAAAGCAATAAGTCTTTTGTATCTGTCTGATACAAATCAATATTACCGTACACTCTTCCTTTGAAAAGCCCAAAATCCAAACCTATATTTTTAGATGTCGCCGATTCCCATTTTACATTTTTATTTGCCAGGATATTTCCTGTTGTAGCACCGGGAGTTACATTGGTTCCAAATGCATATCCGTAATCAGACGATGTGATAAAAAATGTATCATAGAGGAAAGATCCTATCCTATTGTTTCCTGATAAACCGTATCCTGCACGAAGTTTTAATTCACTGACTGTTCTGCTGTCCTTTAAGAAGTCTTCTTCAGCGATTTTCCATGCAACAGAAGCTGCAGGGAAATAGCCCCATTTGTTTCCCGGTCCAAATACACTTGAGCCGTCTGCTCTCATCGAAGCAGTAAAAATGTATTTATTATTAAAGATGTAGTTAGCTCTACCAAAGAATGATGCTAACCGATCAGGCACCCTTCCTGCTTTTGGAGCGTCCTGAACCAATCCCGAAGGAGGGGAAGCTGACTGAATATTGGCAAATGCTTCTTGGGCACTGATTGACTTTGGAAACCACTTGATATTCATTGTCAGTGATTCTCCATCTGTTTTTACGGTTTCCTGTCCAACTAATAAGTCCAGCTTATGCCTGCCATAGGTTTTTCTGAAATTTAACGTGTTGGTATTGGTGATTCTTCTTGTTTGAGCCTGACTGAGGAAAACAACAGGCTGATCATTGTTTTGTCTTGCAAGGCTGGTTACTGTACCGGAAAACTGGTTGACAGACTCATCTCTCTGAACATATCCGATCACACTTCTGAAAGTGAAATTTTTGTTGAATTTATATTCGATCGTTCCATTGAGAAGAAGGTCATTTCTGCTGTTTTCTCTAACTTCGCTGTTCGCTAATAAAACAGGATTCACAAGATTGGTCTGGTCTGCGAACAGAGGATCAAACTCATCAACATTGACGGTCGAACCCCCTTCAAACGGTTGATATCTTACCGCATTTCTTAATCGGTTTGAACTTTGAGAACCTGTAGATGAGGTTCCTGCCCCAAAAATGGTCTGTCTGCTGTATCTGGTATTTAAACCAATGCTTAACTTCTTTGAAATGTCATAATCATATTTGAAATTTGCCATGTTTCTTTTGAAACCTGACCCGATCATAATCCCGTCTTCCTGTACGTTATTCAGGGATAGTGAAAAAGCAGAATTTTCAGATCCGCCTGTAATTCCTACATTATGGGTAAAGTTAAATGCTTCTCTTCCGAAAACTTCATCCTGCCAGTCTTTCTTTTTGACTGTTTTGTATTTGCCTAACTGGTCATAGGTTCCGTACCTTGTTGTAAAAGCATCAATATCAGTCTGTATCCCTGCTTTGTTGTATAATTCATATTGATAGAGAACATACTGATAGGGATCCAGTACGTCAATCGTATTCTGGATCTTCCTTACTCCCAAAAATCCATTATAGTTAATGGAGGTCTTGGCTCTTTTACGGCCGCCTTTTGTTGTAATCAAAACCACTCCGTTCGCTCCTCTGGCCCCGTAAATATTGGTCGATGACGCATCTTTCAGAACCTCAATCGATTCAATTTCTTTTGGGGATAAAATAGATAAGGCGTTATCCATCTGTATACCGTCTACGATATAGAGCGGTGCATTGCTGCCTGTAATTGAGTTACCACCCCTGATTACAATATCAACATCAGCACCCGGTGATCCTTCACTCAGCGCTACCCGTACCCCTGCCATTCTTCCCTGGATGGCTTCAGCTGCGTTATTTGACGGCATATCTTTAATAGCTTCAGCTTTCACAGATGATACCGCATTTGTTACATCTTTTTTAGAAACTTTGGTATACCCTACCAAAACAACTTCGTCAATATTGGTTTCTTTTTCTTTTCCCTTCTCCTGCGCAAAGCCAAGTACCGGAAGCAGGAAAACAGTCAAATATAACCACTTTATTGAATGTACTTTTTTATTCATTATAATATCCTTATATAGTTTTAATGTACGCTTTAGAGGTACATACAGCCTCTCATTTAGTTTTTGTGGATTTTAAGTACTCTGTTTATTTTGTATTGTTTCTGTTTACGCTTTTCTTGTGCAATCGATTGCGTAGTTTTTCACAACATATATTTATCGTGGCTTCTAAACTAATATTATTTTCCATTACACAAAGAAAAAAATATTATTTTTTCATTAATTTAAATGTAAAATCAGTTTAAAGTGAGACAATATAAGAAAATTAATTATCTTTAATTATTTGGTTTTCATTGTTTTATGTTGATGATGTTTTGAATTCTGATAAGGTGAAAAAATGTAAGATTTCCTTCTTCCTGATCTTTGAAATCAAGAGAAAATGCATAAAAATTATTGATTTGGGGCATGATAAAATTCCCAAAACAGATACCGAACAGAGGATTTTTTAAATTTTAAGTGATTTATATCAGTTTTTCTGAATAATAAAAAAGATGTATTTTGTAATTATTGCCAAAATGCCATAATTTAACATCATCTAATAATAATTTCTAATTTATTATTAAAAATATAATATAGATGCTCTAATCTCACTTTTTTATGGCATGATTTTTATATTACCAAATGTTTTAACTTAATTCAGTTAAAAAAAACACTTCTCAAGTTCTTAAAATTTCTTAATTTTCTTTAAAATATCAATTTTATTTAACTGAATATCAAATCGATAAAAATTTAGATAAATTTTTTGTTAACGGAATACATATAATCTATATATTTAACGACAAGTATTTCTGTGAAATTTCAGTGTAATTTAATGCAATCGATTACACAATGTTTAACAGGTTTTTAAAAACCGCAACTAAGTTTAAAATCTAGAGTATGACAAAATCAGAATTTCGATACGCCCATCATCCTGAAGATGTAAAAAAATATACAACTGAAGACTTGAGAAGGGAGTTTTTGATCAATGATTTATTTAGTGAAGATCAGATCAATGTAGTATATTCTATGTATGACAGAATGATTGTAGGAGGTGCAATGCCTGTAAAAAGCGCATTGAAACTTGAGCCTATTGATGATCTGAAAGCACAAAACTTCTTAGACAGAAGAGAATTGGGAATTATCAACGTGGGCGCTGCCGGAAAGGTAACCGTTGACGGAGAAGTTTTCGAGCTTGGAAACAAAGAAGCTTTATATATAGGAAAAGGGGCAAAAGATGTAGCTTTTGAAAATGGAAATGAAGGTCAGACTTTATTTTACTTCAATTCTGCGCCGGCTCACCACACTTTCCCTACAAAGAAAATCACTAAAAATGAAGCTGAAATCGTAGAATTAGGTGAGGCAAAATATGCCAACAGACGTACAATCAATAAACTGATAGTCAACAGCGTTTTGGAAACCTGCCAACTACAGATGGGAATGACCGAGTTGCATGAAGGAAGTGTCTGGAACACCATGCCTTCTCACACCCATACCCGCAGAATGGAAGCTTATTTTTATTTTGATCTTGAAGAAGGACAGGCGGTAAGTCATTTTCTTGGCCAGCCGGATGAAACCCGTCATATCTTTATGAAAAACAATGAAGCAGTATTGTCTCCGGAATGGTCTATTCACTCAGGAGTTGGTACTTCCAACTACACATTTATCTGGGGAATGGCAGGCGAAAATATGGATTATGGCGACATGGACGCTGTTAAAACTAACGAACTAAAGTAATTTTTTCTACATGAATTTATTCGATTTATCCGGAAAAGTAGCCGTTGTAACCGGCGGTACTCACGGATTAGGAATGGCAATGGCTGAAGGTCTTGCCTCTGCAGGTGCTGAACTGGCCATCACAAGTACAACTCCCTCAAAATTAGATGAAGCCTTAGACTATTATCACAGCAAAGGATATAGTGCTACAGGTTATTTATTTGATGTGACAGATGAACGTGAAGCGGCTCAGAAAGTATCATTAATGCTTGCAACCCATGGGAAAATAGATATCCTTGTCAATAATGCAGGAATCATCAAACGTGTTCCGGCTTTAGAGATGGAAGTGGAAGACTTTAGAAAAGTAATCGATGTAGATCTTACCGGTCCATTTATCATGTCTCAATTGGTTGGGAAACACATGGTCAAAAGGAAGTCCGGTAAAATCATCAATATCTGCTCGATGATGAGTGAGCTTGGCCGCGATAATGTAGTAGCATATGCTTCTGCAAAAGGCGGTTTAAAAATGCTGACCAAAAATTTAGCAACAGAATGGGCAAAACATAATATTCAGGTGAACGGTATCGGTCCGGGATATTTTGCAACCACTCAGACAGAACCAATCAGAGTAGACGGTCATCCGTTTAACGATTTTATTATCAGCAGAACACCGGAAGGCAGATGGGGAAATCCCGAAGATCTTGCAGGAACGGCTATTTTCTTAGCTTCAGATGCAAGTAAATTTATCAACGGACACATTATCTATGTGGATGGAGGTATTTTGGCGACCATCGGGAAACCTGCTAATGAATAACATAAGAATTTTACAGAAATGAAATCTTTTATTACAGATAACTTTTTATTACAAAATAAATACGCGGAAGAATTATACTTCAATTTCGCAGAAAAACAGCCGATCATCGATTACCACAATCATTTGATTCCTAAAGATATCGCAGAAGATACTGTTTTCGACAATATTTCTAAAGTCTGGATTGCGGGCGATCATTACAAATGGCGTGCAATGCGTACGATGGGCGTTAATGAAAGGTTTATCACAGGTGATGCATCAGACAAAGAAAAATTTGAGGCTTGGGCAAAAACGGTTCCTTATACTCTAAGAAATCCTCTGTACCACTGGACGCATTTGGAATTGAAGCGTTATTTCGGGATTGATGAATTACTAAACGAAAAAAATGCATCAGATATTTACGATAACATCACGGCACAGCTTCAGACTCCAGAAAAGTCTACAAGAGGTTTGCTTAAAATGATGAATGTAGAATCTTTGTGTACGACTGAAGATCCGATTGATGTTTTAAACTTCCATCAGGATTTGGCGAAAAGCGATTTCAGCATTAAAGTAAGCACAGCTTTCCGTCCGGATAAAGCGATTTTGATTGAAAACCACAACTTCGCAGATTATATTTCTAAATTGGGCGAGTCGGCTGGACTTGAAATCAATTCATACCAGACTTTGTGTGATGCTCTCTTAAAAAGAGTAGAATATTTCCACGAAAACGGATGCAGACTTTGCGACCACGGACTGAACAATATTTCTTTCGAGGAAGCTTCTGAAGCTGAGGTAAATGCAATCTTCAACGATAAAATTTCAGGAAAAGTAATCGCTGAAAAGCAGGTGAATCAGTTCAAAACTGCTATTTTATTATTCTTAGGCGAGACGTATCACAAATTCGGATGGGTTCAGCAGTTCCACTTGGGAGCTTTGAGAAACAACAACGAAAGAATGCACAGAATTTTAGGTCCTGATACAGGATGGGATTCTATCGGTGACTTCGTTCAGGCTGAAACTTTGTCTAAATTGTTAAACGCTTTAGACGGAAAAGATAAACTGACCAAAACAATTCTATATAACTTAAATCCTGCCGACAACGAAATTTTCGCAACAATGATCGGGAATTTTAATGACGGCAGTATCAAAGGAAAGGTACAGTTCGGTTCCGGATGGTGGTTTTTGGATCAGAAAGACGGAATGATCAAGCAGATGAATGCCCTCTCAAACATGGGATTGATCAGCTGTTTCGTTGGTATGCTGACAGATTCAAGAAGTTTCTTATCTTATCCGAGACACGAATACTTCAGAAGGGTATTGTGTAATCTCTTCGGTGAAGAAATGAAAAACGGCGAATTGCCGGATGATATGGAACTGATAGGAAAAACCATTTCAGATATCTGTTATCACAATGCTAAAAATTATTTCGATTTTTAAATTAAGAATTAAATAAAATCTCCCGCAGATTGAGCTGATCTGGCAGATCAATTTAAATCTGCAAAAATTTGCTAAATATGCGAGAAATTATGAAATACTTTAAATCATTAAAAATTATTAACAAGCTAAGATTTGATTTAAGTTCAAAACAGTTTGTTTGTCATTCCGTAGGAATCTCAACGAGATAAAAATAATAGGGTGTAGATTCCTTCGGAATGACAAAGTGACTGCTTAATTAATATTATGATTAAAAAAGTATTTTTTTTATTTAATGTATTGAACTTCAAAAACAGATATTCAAAAAATTAAGGTTATTAAAAACTTATGGGCAAAATACTTACTTTCGGTGAAGTAATCATGAGACTTTCGCCTCCCGGAAACAAAACAATGAAACAAAGCCACGAAATGGAATTCTTTTTCGGCGGAACTGAGCTCAACGTTGCTTCTTCATTGGCTATAATGGGTTGCGATGTGACACACGTCAGCAATGTTTCTGACGATTTTGTGGGAGAATCTGCATTGTCTTTCATCAAAAGTTTTGGCATTAATACAACTTTCATCAATAAAAATGAACATCCTTTAGGACTCTATTTCCTTGAAGTAGGTTCGTCAGTTCGAGCAAGCAGAATTGCTTACAACAGACTGAACGGATCTTTTGCCAATATCAAACCGGAACAGGTAGACTGGAAAAAGGCTTTGGAAGGTTGCGAGTATTTTCACTGGACAGGCATCAGCCCCGGGATTTCTGAAGGAGTTTACGAAACTTTAAAAGAAGGTTTACTGACCGCCCGTGAGATGGGAATCGAAGTAACGACGGACCCTGCTTATCGTTCCAATCTTTGGAAATATGGCAAAAGCGGTAACGAAGTTCTAAAAGAACTGGTTTCTTACTCATCAATTTTTATTGGTGGCGTGACTGAAATCAATGAAATTCTGGGAACACAGTTTTCTTCAGACCAGCAGGGTTTTATGGAAGCTTGTGAAGAATTAAAGCAGCAATGTCCATCAGTTCATAAAATTTTTGACAAAATAAGAATCGGGGTTACGGCAAGTTCTCAACAAACAAAGGGAAGAGCTTTAATTAACGAAAACTATTTTGAAACTAAATTTTTAGAAATAGACAGCGTAGTCGACAGAATCGGAACCGGAGATGCTTTCGCCGCAGGTTTGATTTATGGACTGTTGAATTTCGATGACGAAAAAGCATTGAATTTTGCCAACGCAGCCTGTGCCATTAAACACACCATTTTAGGCGATATCAATTACTGCAGTGCAGAAGATATCCTTGAAGTAATGGCTGGAAACTCCGGAGGAAGAATTAAAAGGTAATTCTTGCTGTTAGCTCCTGGCAATTGGCTCAAGATGTTCTTCAAAATAAAAGAAGTCATCATATTTAAAGCACAATGGTCTTATATAAGCGAAGCGGCTCTGTGAGACTAAAAACAGTTAGTGAAAAAACTTTGAGGATTCTGTGTTCAAAAAAGCCTATAAAGCCCTAACGGGACGATTTATCAAAGATAGGATGAAATCTATCAAATAGAATTTAAACAAATAAAAATTAAATTTTCTTCTTTACCCCAACCCTAAAAGGTGGAAGAAAACATAATTTTAACAAAGTCCCCAACGGGACAGCATACCAAAGGATGGATAAAAACCCATCAAAGATTATTTTAACAAAATAATTAAAACAAACATGACAAAAATTCAATTGGTTACAAACACCATCATCAATCAGGGGGCTTTGCCTTTGTATTACAATGCTGATGAGACAGTAACTTTAGAAATATTGAGATCACTTTACAAAGCCGGAATCCGGGCGGTAGAATATACCAGTCGGGGAGAAGCTGCGTTGAGTAATTTCACAAAAATGGTAGAGGTTCGTAATGCAGAAATGCCTGAAATGCTTCTGGGAATAGGAACCATCAAAAATGTAGAGCAAGCCGAAGACTATTACAAAGTGGGTGCAGATTTCTTTATCAGTCCGGGTTTTGTGGCGGAAGTTGCAGCATTTTTAATTCCGAAAGATTTGTTGTACAGCCCGGGTTGTATGACTCCGACAGAAATTATCGCTGCTGAAACTGCAGGGGTAACTTTCATTAAATTATTCCCTGGAAATGCTTTGGGTCCAGGATTTATGAGTGCCATCAAAGATGTGTTCCCGACTCTGAAATTTATGCCGACCGGAGGTGTTGATACCACGAAAGAGAGCATAGAAAGCTGGTTCAAGGCAGGAGTTTCCGCAGTAGGAATGGGAAGCAAGCTGGTAAGCAAAGAATTGATGCTTGCGAAAGACTACGCAACAATTGAAATTGAAACCAAAAAAGTGCTGGATATCATTCAGACTTTAAAATAAATAAATTGAGTATGAGTTCAGTTAAATCTCTTAAACCGACGCAATACAGATGGACGATCTGTCTTCTGTTATTCCTCGCCACCACGATCAATTATCTGGATCGTCAGGTTTTATCTTTGACGTGGAAAGATTTTATCGCACCGGAATTTCACTGGAATAACAACGACTATGGAAACATAACCGCATTATTCTCTATATTTTACGCAGTGGGAATGCTTTTCGCAGGAAAATTTGTGGATTTCATGGATACCAAAAAAGGTTTCTTATGGGCCATCGGGGTTTGGTCTGTCGGTGCGGTTTTACACGCCTTCTGCGGAATTGCTACATCAGGAATTCTGACCGGAAACTGGGCAGCTGGTTTTCATGGTTCTAAAGAATTGATTGGAACTGTTTCCAATACATCGGCGATCATCAGTACAAGTGTAACTTTATTCATCTTCGCACGTTTCGTACTGGCAATTGGTGAGGCAGGAAATTTTCCGGCAGCAATTAAAACAACGGCAGAATATTTCCCTAAAAAAGACCGGGCGTTTTCTACCAGTATCTGGAATGCGGGAGCAACGGTTGGAGCTTTGGCTGCGCCGCTTACGATCCCTTTTATTGCCAAGTCAATGGGCTGGGAATGGGCGTTTATCATCATTGGAGCTTTGGGATTTGTATGGATGGGACTTTGGGTATTTGTTTACAAAAAGCCACATTTACACAAGAGAGTTAACGAGCACGAACTAACGTATATCAATCAGGATCAGGATGATCTTCCGAATGAAGACACTTCAGTTCCGGAAAAAGTATTTACATTTAAAGAATGTTTCAGCTACAGACAGACCTGGGCTTTTGCCTTCGGAAAGTTTATGACAGACGGTGTCTGGTGGTTCTTTTTATTCTGGACTCCTGCTTATTTAAGTTCGGTGTATGGAATGGATTCCACACAAAGTGCATTGCCATTATTCGTACTGTATATGATTACTCTGCTTTCCATTATCGGAGGATGGCTTCCTAAATATTTTGTTGAGAAAAAAGGAATGAATGCCTACAACGGAAGAATGAAAGCGATGTTGATTTTCGCATTTTTCCCTTTATTGGCACTTTTAGCTCAACCTTTAGGAACGGCAACCTATTGGATTCCGGTTTTAATTATCGGTATTGCCGGAGCGGCTCACCAGGCCTGGTCAGCAAATATCTTCTCAACAGTCGGCGATATGTTCCCTAAAAAAGCCATTGCTACCATCACCGGAATTGGCGGAATGGCAGGAGGAATCGGCTCGTTCATTATTAATAAATCTTCAGGAGTTTTATTTGATCACGCTCACAAAGCCTGGTCCACTGTAGATGGAGTTCCGTTACTGGAAAAATATCCTCAATATGTTAACGACCGTTTGCCGGACGGTTTCTTTGAACAATTGGAAAAATCAGGAGCCGTAGTTTCAGACGGGATTGACAAAGGATACATGATCATTTTCTCTATCTGCGCAGTCGCTTACCTGATCGCATGGACGGTAATGAAAACATTGGTTCCTAAGTATAAAGTGATCAGTAAATAAATTAAGATTTAAAAAACTAAAATTTTCAAAGCATTTTTATTTTTCCCAGCGCTAAAGGGAGGAAAAATGCCTTGAAAATTTCATCAAAATTACACCCTTTAGGGCAGGGGAAAATAATTTGATGAAATTTTGTAAGAAAAAATAAACCTTGAAGGTTTGAAAAGAAATTTCAAAGCATTTTTCTTTACCCCAGCCCTAAAGGGAGGAAAAATTGCCTTGAAAAGTTCATCAAAATTAATTTACCCCGACCACTGAAGGGAGTTAATTTTAATAAAATTTTAAGAGACCAAAATAAATAAGAAGCAAACCGGTTTTATAACGCTCTTAGCTGAGTAAAACGCCTTTGCGAATGGAAAATATACAGCATAATGTCCAAAAAACATTTGCGGACTTTGCATTAAAAAAATCATCAACGAGAAGATGGAAAATCAGACAAAACAACAGTTAAACCGTCAAAACAGCGGTATAGATACAAAATTACCAATCAAAATCGTACAGTTTGGTGGAGGAAACTTCATGCGTGGATTTACGGATTATGTGATTGATAAATTAAACAAAGAAGCAGATTTCAGTGCAGGAATTGTCAACATTCAGCCTACACCCAATGGCTCCGTTCACAAGCTTGAAGAACAAGGGAATCTCTACACTCTATTTTCAAGAGGAATTAAAAAAGGCGAAATCATTGATGAGAAATGTGTGATTTCGGCAATTCAGAAGTCGGTCAATCCTTATGCAGATTACAGTAGCTTTTTAGAGTTGGCTAAAGAAGAAGAACTTGAATTTGTTTTTTCAAATACAACCGAAACCGGCATTGCTTATGACGGAACCGAAAACTCGTATGAAGGTCCGCACAAAAATTTCCCAGCGAAAGTGGCGGTTTTACTTCATGAAAGATACAAGCATTTCAATGGTGCAGCTGATAAAGGTTTAAGAATTATTCCCTGCGAGCTGATTGAAGAAAATGCAATTGTTCTAAAAGGTATTATTTTAAAATATGCAAAGCTTTGGAATTTAGACAAAGGTTTTGCAGAATGGGTTGAAAACAGCAATCACTTCCATAATACTTTGGTCGATAGAATCGTTCCGGGTTATCCGAAAGATGATGCTGCGACTTACGAAGACCAGTTGGATTATGAAGATCCAATGATGGTGGTTTCTGAAACATTCTTATTATGGGTGATTCAGGGAGGCGAAGATTTAAAGCAGAGAATTCCTTTTGATAAAATCAACGAACAGATCTTGGTGGTGGATGATATTCAGCCATACCGTCTGAGAAAAGTTAGAATTCTGAATGGAGGTCATACGCTGATGTTGGCTCCTGCGATCTTAGCAGGAAAAGAAATCGTAAAAGGAGCAATTGACGACCGGTTTATCGGAACTTTTTTAAGTGAATCTATTTTTAATGAAGTCAACCAGACTTTAGGTTTAGATGAAACTGAACTGAAGGAATTTGCGGAAGAAGTTTTTGACCGATTCAGAAATCCTTTTATCAAGCATCATTTATCAAGCATTGCTTTATATTTTGTTTCTAAATTTAAAGTGAGAGTGATTCCGAGTTTACTGACTTATGTTGAAAGAAATAATAAACTCCCGTTGAACTTAACGTTCTCTCTGGCAAGTTTAATCAGATTCTATCAGGGAAGTTTAGGTGAAAAATCTCTTCCTCTGAATGACGAAGAAGCCATCGTAAACAGGTTCAGAGAAATCTGGAAAAACGAAGATTACGAGATAGTTTCAGAGCAGGCATTAAGCGAAAAACTGTTCTGGGATACCGACCTTACACAAGTGGAAGGCCTAAAAGCTGCAGTAGCAAAAGCATTGTACGAAATCGACCACAATGACATGGAAACTGCCTACAAAAATTTTATTCAATTTTATTCTTAAACGATCATGCAAAAGAAAGTACTGAAAGTAAATCCCAAAGACAACGTTATTGTAGCGCTGTTGGATTT
Organism: uncultured Chryseobacterium sp.; assembly: GCA_963526305.1. GTDB lineage: Bacteria > Bacteroidota > Bacteroidia > Flavobacteriales > Weeksellaceae > Chryseobacterium. The sequence goes on from CAURNW010000011.1 coordinate 171,817, forward strand.
ACCTGCCGGAGAATCGGTGCAGCTGGATGGTACAGATTATACGATTCTTAAAGATATTAAAGCAAAACATAAATTCGCTGCCGTAGATTTTGAGGATGGCGACCATATCATTATGTATGGCGTAATCGTTGGAAAAGCCAACCAATCCATCAAACAGGGCGAAGTGATTACCACCGAAAACGTAAAGCATCAAAGTGCAAAAGTAGTCGGGAAAACCGAAACTTTAGGCTGGACTCCACCCAATGTTGACAAGTGGAAAGACCGTACTTTTATGGGCTACCACCGTGAAGACGAACAGGTAGGTACAGAAAACATCTGGCTGTTCTTCCCGTTGGTGTTCTGCGAAAACAAGAATATCGAAACACTAAAGGATATTTTTGAAAAAGAACTGCTTCATGATAAAGCCAGCAAACATCAATTGTTACTGCGTTCTTTATTGAACGGAGGTGCAACTGTTGAAGTTGAAGAAGAACAACCGGATACAAGAGTATTTAAAAACATCGATGCAAGATTCATCACGCAACAAGGTGGGTGTGGCGGAATCCGTCAGGATGCTGAAGCGTTGGGAAGACTGTTTGCAGGATATGTCAACAACCCGAATGTGGCGGGAGCTACGGTGCTCAGTTTAGGCTGTCAGAATCTTCAGGTACAGATTTTTATGGATTCACTGCACGCGTTGGCTCCAAATAATAAAAAGCCGATTGTCGTTTACGAACAGCAAAAATCGGGGACTATCGATGAAATGCTGACCGGCGTTATCAAAGATTCTTATGAAGGCATTAAAAAAGCCAACGAAATAGAGAGAAAACCAGCATCGATCACTAAACTGAACATTGGTTTGGAATGTGGTGGCTCAGACGGTTTCTCAGGAATTTCTGCGAACCCTGTTTTGGGTGAAGTTTCTGATATTATGGCGGCAGTTGGCGGAACAACCATGTTGGCCGAGTTCCCTGAATTGTGTGGAGTAGAACAGGAGCTGGTCAACCGCTGCATCAACGATGAAGACGGAGTAAAATTCCTGAAGCTGATGAAAGATTTTGAAGCCTCTGTGGTTGCGGCAGGATCAGGATTTGATATGAATCCGTCTCCCGGAAACATCAAAGACGGTTTAATTACAGACGCTATGAAATCTGCAGGAGCATCCAAAAAAGGCGGAGCAGCCCCAATCGTGGAAGTTCTTGATTTTACAGAATACGCCACAAAACCAGGTCTGAATCTGTTGTGTACTCCCGGAAATGATGCCGAATGTACAACGGCTTTAGTCGGTTCAGGGGCAACAGTAGTTCTTTTCACCACAGGTCTTGGAACTCCGATGGGAAATCCTATTACGCCGGTTGTGAAGATTTCTTCCAACACGATTTTGGCGGAAAAAATGTCGGACATTATTGATTTCAACGCAGGTACCGTAATCAGCGGAGAAAAAACAATTCCCGAAGCAGCAGACGAACTTCTGGAACTCATCATCAACGTAGCCAGCGGCGAAGTAAAAACCAAGGCAGACGTTCTTAATCAGAATGATTTCATTCCATGGAGACGCGGTGTCTCTCTGTAATGGGTTAATTATATTAAATATTAGGGTTGAAAATGCTTCCTGCTTCGGTGGGGAGCATTTTCTTTTTGTATTTTTATAAAAAAACTAATGAATAAAATTGTATTAATTGGAAATGGGTTTGATCTTGCACATGGAATGAAAACAAGTTACAATGATTTTATTGATGATTTTGAAAGTGAGATTAAAAATACATTTTATCATAGGCCACTTAATTACAATGAATCTGATGATTATAGTGATGTCTCAGTCAATGAATCTAGTAAGTACTATGAACCATCTAATTATGGTTTTAAAAAAGATTTAAGTGCATTCAAATTTAATAATATTTTCTTTGAATATGTGCTGAATAGATTTAAGGCTGTAAATTACTATGACTTGGAAGGATTTTTCTACGATATGTTGAAAGTAGCTAATGTTAATACAATTGCAAAACTTAATTCTGACTTTTACTCATTTATAAATCATTTAGAAAAGTACCTAACTAAGGTTGAGGCGCAATTTAAAGAAGGTGTTAGTAATATAATATCAGAGATTTCAGAACATATTTATGATCCAATCTTATTTAATGAGTTATCACAGGAAGCGAAACGTTCTTTAGCAAGGAAATATGATGCTTGGTCTACTAATGAAGCATGTAGAAAAGTAGCAGCGGAAAGAATATATGGTGATTTTAAAAAAGCTAATAAAAATTTTAATTCAGAAACAACTTTATTATTAAATTTTAATTACACAGAGACTGCAGATTTATACAAAAAGGAAAAAACTCAAATAATCAATATTCACGGAAAATTAAATAATATTGAAAACCCAATAATTTTCGGATATGGAGATGAACTGGATTCTCAATATTCCATAATTGAAAATATGAATGATAATCGATTTCTTGAACATTTTAAATCTATAAATTATGCAAAAACAGATAATTATAAACAAGTTTTAGAATACATTGATTCAGATTTATTTCAGATTTGTATTATGGGGCATTCATGTGGAAATACAGATAGAACTTTACTTAACACAATATTTGAACACAATAATTGCGCATCAGTAAAAATTTATTATCATCAAAAATCTGCGACTCAAAATAACTATTTAGATATTTACAAAAACATCAGCAGAAATTTTAATAACAAGGCTAAACTAAGAGATCGTGTAGTTAATCAGTCTTTTTGTGAACAGTTGATTGGTTTTACAGAAACAAATTAAACACAGCCTATTGTTGTAATTGTAATAATGATCGATATTTAAAGCTTTTTATTTTATAGATATCTGCGTTTTTATTTAAAGTACGAAATTGTAGAAAGTGAAAGGTTACGATTGCAAATCCGCGACAACTACAACAAGAAGTCACCCCATAAAAACCATAAAAACATCTAAAGCATTATCTAATTCTGCGTAATTTCTGGCACTGCTGAAATAGTAATGCTCCGCTTCTGCCACTATTTTCTGTTTTACGGGATTTTGATGAATATAATTTATCTTTTCCTTAATCCATTTATTTGAAAAAACTTCTTTAGCATGATAGCCATCTTGCCAAACTTTAAATTTTTGCTCTCTGGATAAATGCTCACAGGATTTTTGAAAATATTGCAGCATCCATTCTTTTCTGCTTTCAGGTTCAGACTGCATGGTTTCAATTATTTTTTTTTGAAGTAAATTTTTTAAAATCTCTCATGATTTCAGATACCGTATAGGTGCCGTCTGCACTACAAAATAAATGGAGGTGGTTTGACATTAAGCAGTAGGCAAAAATGGAAAGTCCTTTTTGATTTTGACAATATTTTAAAGAATCAATAATGACCATTTTCTGCGATAACCTTGTAAATATATCTACCCAGCCTACCTTTGTGATCGTAATAAAGTAAGCTTGATCAATATCTAAAGCTTTATATTTTGTAGACATCTGTGTTTTTATTTAAAAGTATAAAATTTTATAATGAAAAGTCACGGATTGCAAATCCGCGACATCGGTAGAAAAGCGATGAATAATGAAATAACATAGTTAATCTGTTACTCCTCCCATTCGTATTTTTGTTCGACCGTAAATCTTTGTTTGGTTTCAATCCTCACATTGGGTGCAGACTTTAATAAAATGTCATCGGTTTTTGCGAAAATTTTGTTCATGTGAGCTTCTTTTGCTTCCACATATTCTTTTAGACTTACTTTCTCTCTTTTAAGAAATTTCGGTTTGAAGTCAATTTTTGTTTTGTCATCGACAACAACGGATTCTGCTTTCCACATTTCGCTATCGTTACTTTCGGCTCTTATATCTAAAATCAATCCCGGTAAACCGTAGAATTTAAAAGGACCTGCTGAATAAGGCAAATCTTTAGTGAAATAGGCAATAACTTTTGATCCTCTAAAAGTTCCGGTGGCTTTTATACACTTATATCCTGCTATAGTTTTAGTCTGATCATTTTCTATCTTCCAGTTTGGTTTAGGAACATGATCATAAATAAAAAAATCTTTAGTATCTACATTAGCCGTAAAAAAGAAATTTCTTTCAATTTCGTTATTGAGATCGGATACAAAATATTGCTTGGAGGGTTTTCTTCCATTATCCATATGGATAGCCATTTCCCACTGTCCATGTAAATTATTATTGATAATAACAGAGTCGTGGATAGATATTGTTTGACCATCTTTAATATAAACATCTTCATGCGAGGTTGCAAATGCAGACAAAACTTTTAAATATTTAACATGAATCTGTTGAGAAAAATGAATTACAGAAACAAAAAACAGTAATAATGAAACAGTTTTTTTCATGATTTATGTATTAAACCCTTTCGGTTAAACTGAAAGAGTATTAAGCTTAATTATAATATTTAAGAAAGAATAAATCCTTGTGCCCATAATGCTACCTTAACTCCTGTCTGCCAATTTTGACATGCTTCTAAAGTTGGTTGATCTGAGTATACAGTTTTTATACCCGTAACTTTGCCTCCTGAATAATAGGTAATGGTAACACCGCACTGTTGGAAAGGTGCTTTTTGTTCAACTTTTTTAGTCTTTTTATCATTTTTTACCTTTTCATTGTTTTTTGCACTTGCAATTCCAGCAACTGCGATCATTGCTGCTAATAATAATTTTTTCATAGTTTAGGATTTTAAAATTGATATTATTTTTTATTAAAGAGTATTTTGTGAAAAATTTTCTCAAATATAATATTTACAGCTTTACTGAACAATTCCAAATGAAGTAAAATACCATTCCATTTGGAATAAAAATTTTTCTATAAAAGATTACCCTCGATGTCGCAGACTTGCTTTGTATGATGTTGCGGATTTGCTTGTCTAATGTTGCGGATTTGTGCCCGATGTCAGTCCGATGTAACCCGATGTCGCGGATTTGCAATCCGTGACAACAACACACAACAAACCACGCCGTCTCAATTTCCTCTGAAAATTGATTCATCATTCCAAAGGAATGGGATTCTCCTGCATGACCTCATTGAATCTTTTGTAGTTCGTTTCTAATATTTAATAACCACACAATACCTATGCACCACAACAATCCCCATCCCCTGTAGGGGTGGATTCTTTCGAAGAAAGAAGACGAGTGGTTTAAAAGTATGAAAACAGAAGAAAAATCACTTCCTCTTCGAAGACTTCCTTACACAAATCTTCGGTGCAAGAACGACCTTTTTTTCAATAGATACCCCCGAGGAGTTGTCTTTGATATTGTCTAAAAAAACCTGTCCGGCCATATTTCCCATGATGACAGGTGTCTGATCTACTGAACTCATCGGAAGTTCCATAAACTGGGTGAAAGGTTCATTGGAAAAACCGATGACGGCAACTTCCTGAGGAATTTTAATTTTCCGTTTTTTTAATTCCTGGCAAGCACCCAATGCAGCAAAATCACTGGCAGAGAATATAGCGTCAGGAATGGATTTGCTGTCCCACAAAGTTTTTATGGCTTCTATTCCGGCGTCAATTGAACTTCCGGTAGAAATGATATTTTCTTCTTTTACCTGAAATTGATGATCAATTAGGGCTTGTTTATACCCGCTCAGACGTTTTTGATAAATCTCAAGATTCAGATCTCCTGCAAAATGACAGATGTTTTTATAACCTTCATCGATCAGGTGTTCTGTTGCGATGTAGCCGCCGCGGTAATCGTCAATCGTCACGGTACTGATCCCGGGAATATCTTTCTTCCGGTCAAAAAAGATGATGGGGGTATTTGTCGTATTTAAAATATGCTGAATATGTTCAGTATCTACTGTGGTTCTTGAAACTGACATGAAAATTCCATCCACCTGGGCATTTAATAAAGTGCTGAGGTGTTTTTTTTCGGTTAGGACATCTTCATGACTCTGGCAGATAATTACATGATAGCCGTGAAGAGAAAGTTCTTCTTCGATGCCGCGTATGACAGACGAAAAAAAGTTGGTATTGATATAAGGAACTATGATCCCTACGTTTTTAGTCTCGCCGCTTTTCAGGGCTTTGGCAAGATTATTTTGTTTGTAGTTCATTTCCTTTGCGGTTTTCACTACAAGTTCTTTGGTAGCCTGGCTTATTCTCGGGTTGTCGTTCAATGCTCTTGAAACTGTGGCCACACTTACGTTCAGCTTCTTTGAAATGTCATAAATCGTGGCATTTTTCTTTGTCATAGGTATTTCGGGACTACGTTAGTATCTGTTTTCAGAAGTATGGTAAATTTAATCAAATTAAGTATATAATAGATCGGAAACCCTGTTTTTTGTGGTAATATCATAAATAATAGCAATAATGATCCTTAAAGTTTACATAATATAAATTTTAGTTTTAAAAAAGTATTCAGTTTTTTTTGGTAACACGATAACCGATAGTATTGAATGACAGATCTGGAAATATACATTTCTTGACATCAAAATTGGAATGTATTAATTATGCTATTTTTGTATTTTGAAACACAGATATTATATAATGGATAGTCTCTTACCTTTTTTCCTGGCAATGGTTGCCGTAATCGTTATTCTTAATATGTTTGCGGCCAAACTGAAGATAGCGTATCCTATTTTACTGGTTATCGGAGGACTTTTCATAAGTTTTATTCCGGGATTACCGTTGATAAGAATAGATCCTGATCTGATCTTTTTTATTTTTCTTCCTCCGTTATTATTTGAGGCAGCGTGGAAAATTTCTTTTAAAGAAATGATGAAATGGTGGCGGATTATAGGAAGTTTTGCATTTTTGGTGGTGTTTTTTACAGCATTATCGGTTGCGCTTGTTACCAATTACTATATTCCCGGATTTACTATTGCTTTAGGTTTTTTACTAGGAGGAATTGTGTCTCCTCCGGACGCAGTAAGTACCGGAGCAATCACCAGATTTGTAAGTATTCCCAAGTCAACTTCTACGATTCTTGAAGGGGAGAGCCTATTGAACGATGCTTCATCTTTAATCATTTTCCGTTTTGCTCTTGTCGCAGTAGGAACCGGGCAGTTCGTCTGGCAGGATGCAGCGATGAGTTTCTTCTGGATGGTCATTGGTGGTGTGGGGATTGGTTTGCTGTTGGGTTGGCTGTTTGTAAAAGCCCATAAAATTCTTCCGACTGATGCACCATCTGATATTGCATTGACAATAATTGAGCCCTATGTGATGTATTGGATTGCCGAACAGCTTCACAGTTCCGGAGTTTTGGCAGTCGTTGCCGGAGGTCTTTATATGTCGGCAAGACGATTAAAGTTTCTCAACAGTACAAGCCGGATTCACGCCTACAGCGTTTGGGAAAGTCTGATCTTCATTTTGAACGGTGTTGTCTTTCTTATCATCGGGCTTGAACTTCCTGAAATTGTAGACGGATTGCGGGAAGATCATATTCCTCTGGAAACTGCCATTGGATATGGTGTTTTGGTAACCGGAATCTTGATAGCAGCAAGGATGATCAGCTCCTATGCGGCTTTGATTTCGACAATAATTTTCCGACCCAGTGTACAGCCTCACGCTTCTTCCCGGACACGGCGTTGGATGATGCCGCTTTTATTAGGATGGACGGGAATGAGAGGAGTCGTTTCTCTCGCTGCCGCTTTGGCAATTCCAGTGACCTATGGCAACGGTGAGGCTTTTCCACACAGAAATCTTATTCTGTTTATTACGTTCGTCGTTATTCTGCTTACGCTTTTGGTACAGGGGCTTACTCTGCCGTATATCATTAAAAAAACAGGTTTTTTCGATGGTGTTTTTAATGAAGAAAATGAAAATTTAACCAAGCAGAAAATAAAAAAAGATCTGAAGCAACATATCTATCAGTTTCTCAAAACGAAATATGAAACCGAACTGAAAGACCATGCAGGTCTTGAAATGTTCCTCAAGCATTGGGAAGAACGCACAAAAGCTACCGATGACAGCTGGATGAACGAAAAAACAAAAGTTATTTTTGTAGAGATGCTGGAAGTACAGCGCGAATTTCTAACAGAACTTAATAAAGATAGCACAATAAGCGAAGAGATCATCCGGCAGCAATTGTTTCAGATTGACCTTGAAGAGGAACGGTTAAAAATGATATAAAATATAATTAAATTTGTTATATGGATTAAACAGCTATTCCGCTTTTTAAACTGACATAGATTAAGTATACTTTCCTTTAGTCGTAGAATTACGACATGAAATCGTAGAATTACGACAATTTTCGAAATAATGGATTAAAATTTTTAATAATAGATTTTGCGTAATTATCTTTGAGTATACAAAAAACAAATCAAATATTATTCACGATTAAAATTTATTTATCATGGCAGCAAATTCAAGAGGAATCTTAAAATTCAACGGCAGCGAAGGACAGAAATTACTAAAGCTTAACTACAGCGTATCAAGATCCACAGACGTATCAGGAAGGGTAGCTTCTGATCCGTCCAACGCACTGATCAAATTAACCATCGAAGCAACAGAGAAATCTGACATCCTGGAATCTTTACTGAACGGAAAATACAAACCGACCTCAGGTGAAATCACGTTTAACAAATCTCACGAAGAAGGAACGCTGATTACTTTAAACTGGGAAAACGGATACGTTATTCAGCATGAAGTAGACTTCGATGCAGTGGATGAAAACTCGATGCTGATCAGTTTTGTGGTAAGTGCAGAAAAGATCAACTACGGAAACTCCGCTTACGAAGGAATCTGGCCGACAAACTAAAAACCTATTGTCTGATTTATAGTATAAAGTATACAAAAGACTGTCCACAGGACGGTCTTTTACGTTAGAGCGTTTATCAACAGACTCAGTGGACTTCCATTGCTTAAAGTGTACTGGAATATAATGTCTACGTAATCTTTCCGGCATTTCAGATGCCGGAAGTATTTGCCGACAAAAAACTCTGTTAAAGTCAGTTTTAATGTAAGCTGTTTAAAAAGGTAATCAGTTTCTGTTTCACTGCAGAGAATGCAGATTTCCAAATATTTAAGAAAAGTTAAAATTAAAAATTTATCGCTAAAACGAAGTGTAAATACATAAAATTTAATAACTTTAAACCACCACACAATCTACGCATATGAATATTTCAGAACCAGGCATGGGCAGTTTCCGTC
>CAURNW010000012.1:0-175600 GCA_963526305.1 uncultured Chryseobacterium sp.
AATTTACAAAAATGTAGCTTAACTTATACTGGAATTTTTATTTGCATATCCATACAGTCAAAAACACAAACTACAAATGCAATGCGAAAAGTTTATTTCTCAGTTCTTTTTCTATGTGTTAATTCGATAGGATTTTCACAGATTCCGAATCTGCCTACTATACAAAATCCTGTACCCAATACTTTTCAGAATTATTCTAATAACAATTTGCTTACATCAAGTAAAAGTAATGTTCCTGCTGTTCCCCAAAACTATATCAATGGTAGTTTATCCAAGCAAGAAGAACAAAATAGAAGAATGGTTTTAGAGGATTTCAAACGTGTTGAAGCCGAAGAGAAGGAAAAAAATCGTCAACAGGCAGAATTGAACAAGGATGCAGAAGAAATGAAATTTCGTGAATGGGTAACGAGCGGACGAAATATGTCTTATGACCTGCCAACATTATCCGGAAAAGCAGGAACACAATCCTATTACGATGCTTTTGATAAACTCTCCGGAATGGATGCTGAAAATTATTCTTTGACAGATGCAAATTTTACTGTCGAGAACGCTTTTTATGGTAACAAACAGGATTTATCACAATTCAAATCAGGGATACAGAAAACAGCAAAACAATTGTTGCAGAAAATGAAAGAACAGAAACAAGATACTGAAAGCAATGTTTCTAAAAACCTGATGATATTTGAGTATTTCTCTAAGGATATGAAATTGGGCGGAACAACACACAAAGCCTTTGAATATGATTTTAAAGATTATTTGGGAGAAAAAGACTGGAGCAAAATGTTTGTTTCCAAACTTCTGAAATCGGGATCGGGGCAATGCCATTCTATGCCTCAGTATTATTTGATGCTTGCAGAAGCTATGGGAACAGAAGCTTATTTAGCATTAGCACCTAACCATTCCTACATCAGATTTATAGATGATGAAGGAAAGTTGCGGAATATAGAACTGACCAACGGAATGTTTTCTACCAATACGTTTTTATTAGAATCGGGTTATATTAAATCCGAAGCTCTTCAAAATAAAATCTATATGGAAAACCTTACCAAAAAAGAATTGCTGGGAATGGCATATTTTGATCTGGCAAGAGGATATGTTCACAAATTCGGGTATGATGAATTTGTAAATAAAGTTATAGACAAAGCATTAGAACTTTATCCTAACGGAATAGCCCCAAATATGGAAAAGTCAAATGTCAGCCGGACAAGACTGTTATCAGGATTAAGACGATTAGGAATTAATCCCGATGATAAAAGGGATTTGGAAAGAGCAGGTTATTTTCCAAAAGCTGTAGAACAGTTCAAGCAACTGCAAGAACAGTTTAGCAAAATTGATGATCTGGGATATGCTGAAATGCCTGCATCTGCTTACGAAGCGTGGCTGGGAAGTCTGAAAACCGAAACCAATAAGCAGGAAAGTGAAGCATTGGCACAAAGAATACATCTGTATCAGATCCAAAAACAACAACAGGAAGCAATCAAGAAAGCGGAGGATAAGAAAAGACAGGATAAAAAGCCTAAATATATTCCGATAGATCCAAGTAAACTATAAAAAAATTAAATAACTTTAACCATCATAAAGGCAAATGACTATGAAAAAATTATTATTGATTGCTTTTGCAGTAATAACAGGTTTTACACAGGCACAGGTCAAAAAGAAGACCCCAACCACACAGAAGCCTAAAACTGAAAAGAAATGGGTGAACCCCGTAAAATTAACCAAAGAAGAGCGAAACCGACCTTATATGGATGAAGTTCTAAAGACCAGAGATTCTATTACACCCGAAGAAGCAGAACGCAGACGTAAGAATATAGCGATTGGAAATCCATTTGCCAAATATGGATATTATCCTAAGATCGCTACTTTGAGCAAAGGCAAGTATTTGGAGTTCCACGATACAGATAGTATTGTGGTTATCGGTTCTATTAGATACAATACAAAAAGCGGAAGTATAATTGAGGTAAGAGAAATTGATCTATCTGATCCTGATGCACAGCCGATTGGTGACACTCACGGGCGTTGGGTTTCTCCCGATCCGTTGAGTGAGGAGTTTTCAAATTGGACGCCATATAATTACGCTATGAATAATCCTTTAAGAAATATTGATCCTGATGGGAAAGCTCCACTTGATATTGTTTATATTAATAATAATGGTCAAGAAGTTCATAGAATTAAAAGTAATACGCAATTTAAAACATACATTCAAGCTACAGCAAATGCAAGTGATTACCCTCAAAGAAATTCTGCGGGATGGAAAGAAGTTCCAATGCCTAATATAATTCAATCAAGAGGAGCTGAAGATGTGTCAGGAGCAGAATACCAGAAAAATGATTATGAAATTGCTGCAAGAGTTGGATATTTTAATCAAGCTAAAAATGCTGGAATGTTAGATTTATTTACTGAAGGTGGTAATTCTATTCCTAAAGATGCATTAAAAGGAATGTCAGACTTAAATCCTACTTTAGTTAAAGCAATGACAATTCAAGAATCTAATGCAGGAACCACAGGAGTCACAGACATAATGCAAAGTAATGTAAAAGGCGATTGGCACGGGGGAGAAATGAAATCTAAATATGGATTAAAATATGGAGAAGGTGCTAGTGTTTCTAATTCTTTATTTGCAGGAACAAGAATTTTAGGCACAAAAGGTTTTAAGGGAGGTGTCACCTATGATGCAAAAACAGGTAAATCAACATTTAATTTTCAGGGCTGGTCAAAGGCAGTTGAGCAATACAATGGTGGCGGTGTAGCTGGTTATTTGCAAAGTGTACAAAAAATGCAACAAGAATCTAAAAAACCAACCCCTTCAGATTATTAAGATTATGAAAAATTTAAATATAATAATTATGTTTTTTACAGTATTGACAGGCTGTCAAAAATCAACAACCCCGAAACAAGAAAACAATCAAAAAATTGACTATCACGAACGTTGCCGGTTACTTGTTTTAAATGAAAACAATCCCAACCAAGACTATAATTTCGATAAAAAGGGAAAGGAAATAGACCAACAAGTAATTAATTATTTAGGAAATGTTGTGACTACTAAAGGAGATACATTGAAAATTGTTAGTTCCATAAATTACACTGGTCTTTATGAAGACTCTAAAAAAGGAGGAGGCGAAATATATATATATAGTAATAAGAATATACAAATCGGTTACTATTATTTAGGCTCTGCCCTAGCCGTTCCAACTAAATTAGAGAACAATCGAGATTTGTTATTTGATTACAATAATGATTTATGTAATCAAAAAACAAAAATTAGTTTGAAAGATAGTATTCCTAAAAATATATTTATTCAATGTACAAAAGAAGGAGGAGATTTATATAATTTTAAAGCATTTAATGCTAAAGATTAAAAAAACTATAAATAAATACAAAAAAAATAATGAAAAGATTTTTTTTCATATTAACTTTTCTGATTTTCGGATTGGCAAAAAGTCAGGAAAACAGTTTTTATTCTGATGCATATCAAACAATTGATAATATGCTTAATGATAAGCAAAAGTATAGTTTTAAAGAAGGTGTATATAGTGTAGAGAATGCTTACTATCAAGGAAAATATGATACTTTAGAATTAAATAATAAGATTAAATTTCTTAAACATTTCTGTAATCTTTTGCTGAAAAATAGGAAACTTAGTTATATTGAGAAAGATGAATCTAATGTAAATAAATATGCTGCTATTTACACGGTAATATGTCAAGCAACCCCTGTAATTGTAGGAGATGATACATTGAAATATAAACCTTTCACCTACGATTTTGAGGATGTTTTCGGGAATAAAGAATTATCAAATCTGTTCGTTTCAAAATTGTTAGACACTCAAAAAGGAAACTGTAACTCAATGCCATATCTATATAAGATTTTAGCAGAAGAATTAGGAGTTGATGCAAATTTGGCACTTGCTCCAAACCACGTTTATATCAAACATAATATAAAATCTTTGGGCTGGTACAATACCGAACTTACAAGTGGCATATTTCCGCAGGACAGTTGGTTAATGGCTTCGGGGTTTATCCATTTAGAAGCTGTCCAAAATGGTGTATATCTAAAAGCTCTTACTAATAAAGAAAGTCTTGCACTACTTTTAGTTGATTTAGGAAACGCCTACAACAAAAGCTTTCCTGACAATGATGGGAGCTTTTCGATAAAATGTGCAGAAAAAGCAATCCAAATCTATCCATATTTAGCAAATGCTTTGCTATTACAGGCAGAAACTCATACCAAGCAGTTCCAAAAACTAATGAAAGAGCAAAATTCAAAAGATATTCAGACAACATTAAGCGACCCGAGAGCTAAAGAATTATTTGATTTGATGAATAAGGAATATGCTCACATCCATAAAATAGGTTACCGCAGTATGCCACAAGAAATGTATCTTGATTGGCTGGTTTCTCTGAAAACTGAAAGGGCTAAATATGAAGATATAAGATTACAGAAAAAGAATATTCAATAATTTTTCTTTTCATTTACTAATATCTTAAAAAAATACTAGTAAGTCCAAGCAGATACTACTTCGTTTTGAAGTATATTTTTAATTTACAGGGATTTATTCTTACGGGAATCCATATTATAACTCATTTCCTTTTTCTTATTTTTGAGAAATCCGAATGTTATAATTATAAATAAACCATATCTAAAAACTATAACCAACAGAAAAACCAAATATGGAAGAAAATTCTATAAAAAACCAAGAAAACAAATATAAATTTTTAACTAATCATCCTTTAGGTGAAGATTTATTTAAGAACAAGTCCCAAGATAAAATTGCAACAGTTATCAGTGAAAAAATTATCGATGAGAAAGATTTTAAGATTATTGGAATAGATGGTGCCTGGGGTTCAGGCAAAAGCAATTTGGTACACTTAATTGAGAAGAAAGTAGAAAAAACTCATAAGTTCTTTATTTATGATGTGTGGGGACATCAGGAAGATGAACAAAGGAGAGCAATTTTAGTCGAATTGACAGAGTTTATTAAAAATGAGAAAGACCTTCTGAAGAAGAATGACAAAGAAAATTGGGATGATAAATTAAAAATATTACTCGCTAATTCTAAAGAAACGGTAACAATTAATCAACCATACTTAAGTGTTGGTTTCATTTTTAGCTTATTATCCATCGTTTACATTCCAACGGTAAATGTGTTCAAAGATTCTCTCAAGGATTTTTTTCAAATAGAATCTTGGTTTTGGAAGCTAGTTTTAGTCGCTTTCCCATTATTTATTGTAGTAGGTATTTACATATATAATCTTTTTAAAAATTGGATAAATAAAAAAGGATTTAGTGAGTCTTTCCGATTTGCAGCAGAAGAAACTTTTCAAGTATACACTAATAAACAAAAAGAAGAGACAAAAATTGAAACGATTTCTGAAAATCAACCTTCTGTTCGAGACTTTCAAAAATGGATGAAGGAAATCGACGATGATTTGAATAAAAAAATAGTTTTAGTTTTTGATAATTTTGACAGATTACCTAAAAAACATATTCTAAACATTTGGTCATCTATTCATATTTTTTTTGCAGAGAAAGAATATAAAAATATCAAAGTAATACTTCCTTTCGACAGAGAGCATATTCAGAATGCATTTAAGGAATTGAATAGCGATGGTACTAATAAAACTTTCGGTGATGATTATGTTAATAAAACTTTTGATATTGTTTTTAGAGTTACACTACCGATTATGTCTGATTGGAAACAATTCTTTCAAAATCAATGGAAAAAATCATTTATTAGTTATGATGAAGAGGAATTACGATTGGTAATACAAGTTTATGAGTTTCTAAGCAAAAGGATAACGCCAAGGGAAATAATTGCCTTTATAAATGAGATTTTGACTATAAAACTTTTAGACGAAAATTTCAAAGAAAGATATATTGCAATATTTGTTCTGAAAAAAGATGAAATTTTACATAGCCCGTTAAAATCTATAACGGAATTAGATTATTTAGATGGCTTAAAATCAATTTATTATAGTGATATTGATTTTGCAAAGCAATTGACAGCGATTATTTATCATATTGATGTAGATGAAGCGGTTGAACTAATCTATACACAGGAATTGAAAGATTCACTAAACAAAAACAATGCAGACAAGTTTAATTCTATTTGCAAGTCTGATTTTGCAGACTCTATCTTCAGTTCCGCAATTGTTGATATTGATGTTCTGGAAAACCCAATCAAAACCTTGTCAAAAATTGAAACCGAGACCAAAATTCCAAAATTCCAAATCGCTCAGGCTTGGAAAACATTCTATCACAAACTATTAAATAGTAATCCGATAGTTGAAAAACTTGAAATTGAAGATTGGCAACTGATTCTAATAGAAAATTATGAAGATGATCAATATTTGAAATTATTATTGGATCAATACATTGAAATATTAAATGAATCTAATACTATGGAATACGTTGCTTTAGTTGATAAATTAACAGAGCGCTTAACAGTAGAAAGAGTATTGCCTTTAATAACTAACAGAAATTTAGATGCTAAAAATCTCATTGAATTAACTGAAAATAAAGGAAGTAAGTATAATGAATATAAATTAACTTCTGATGTAGAAGATTTAGACAATTATATTTCTAATTTGGTTATTGATGATATTTTGGAAATAGCTAATACTAATATACTATGTGAAAATTTCGAACTCCCTAATTATATAAAGCATTTAAAAACGAATTTAGTTACTGCCGTCGATCAAAATGAAATTCAAAAAGCTAATGATATACTTTTAAAAATTAAAGAAACAGCAAAAGGAGAAAGTGCAGTTTTAAAGGATGTAATACGGGATGCAAAAATCTATACACTTTACTCCAACAATACTTCATCGTCATTACCAATTATTAGTGATTTAATTGCGATGAGAATAGCACGCAATACAAAATTTAACAGTTCTTATAGAAGTCCATTTCAAAATATTTTAGACAGTGACGATGTTTCTAAAGCAAATGATATAGGAGAAAAAATTCTTAACTATATTTCTTATGATGATCTTTTATTAAGCTCAGAGTATTTTGCAGATTCTTTATTATTTAAGCAAATGATTCTAAGTATGTTTGCAGATTCTACTCTAGGTAAAAGATCAAATATCATTAATCTAATTAATGACTATAACAAGATTAAAACCTCGATAGAATTAAATGGTGATCAATTACTTAATGAATTAAACAGGTGGTCAGTAGACCAATCTAAATTGTTATTAGAAGAATTGAATGATGAATTTATTACAGATTGTTTTACATATAGTGATTTGCGAATTTCAAAGAGTTTTATTGAGAAATTTAATGTGGAATTTCAAAATTTAGATCAAGAGAGTATTAAGACTGCTTTTGAAATAGATAGCAATATTCATTTTAGGTATTTTGAATTTTTGAATGATGAATCATTAACTCAATCTTCGCTTGATGCATTTACAGCACAATTGCTAGTAAAATTGTTAAATAGTTTAGCTGACGATCAATGGTGGAAAATCCTTTATAAATATGAGGCAAACAATTCTCGACTTCCAATTGCAAATTCCTTAAAAGATATTAGAGATCAATTTTTAAATAATCATATAGAGCTTAATGTAGAAACCGCTAAAAAAATCTTACCATTTTTCATTAAATATAATTTGCTTGAACCGTCGACAGATGTCTTCAGAACTATTATTAAAAACGGCTTTTTAAGTGATGTAGAGTTTAAAGAAATTTTATTAGACAATGTGAGCTTTGTAAAAGATCTATATCAAATGACTTCACAATCTCAAAAAGATGGATTTAGAAATATAATTAACGAGAAAAGAGAAGCTGATGACAAAATAGAGCAATTGGCTAAACAGATTGGAATAAGAAAAACAAAAGAACAACCGTGACAAAAATCTGAATTATCTCTATAATCATAATTAATTATAATGTCAATAGATCCTAAAATTAAGCAAGACCTACAAGATAATTAAAATATCGAAAAAGCAGAAGAACTCAAGAAGAGATTATCGAAGATATCTGTACGCTCTTAAATAATATAAGGAAAGATACGTTTCTTCCCTTTGTACTGCAAATGATAAATGCTATTCAGTTTAGAGATTCTTTGGATGCTTTTAAAAATCTAAAATCTCCTCTTCAGCAGTTCGCATATTTAATTGACTTATTTTTTTCTAAACATCATACAGAAACCGAAGATGCTCCAGATGAAAAAGAATGGAATAGATTAACAGAGCTTCTTGATGAAGTAGAAATGAATTACTTCGTTGTATATACTATTAAGTATTTAGTGAGTGTTTCAAGACCTCACCCTGCGGGTGTACAAGCACCCTCGTTATTTTTTTAGCTATCCAATGATCAATTCTATGCCAGCCTTTTCCGCTTTGTATTTTATTTTCGTCTGCAATTCATAATAGCTCCAGTTGCGAAGCACAAATTCCTGTTCTTTTGCAATTCCTATTTTGTCTTCCTGATTTTTTAGAATGAGTGTCCCTGCCTGTTGCTGTATGCAGAAATCAATAAGCCTCCGGCTATACAAGTGAAGCCGATGACTTACGTAACGGCTTTCCAGATTTTCTGTTTTATACAGTGCCTTTTGTTTCCGCTTGGCTCCATTTCCTGAACGGGCATAGGCGACTCCGGCTTGAATCCTTTTTTGACTTGCCTGAATTGCAAGCCTGCGGTATAAAAACTCCTCTTTCGAGCCTATAGCCTTTTCGACTTGATTAAAGCCTGTTTTTATCAGTACAGAGCTGATAAAGGAAGTAGCTTAAAAAAACAAAAAGAACCTCAGTTTTATAAAGCTGTGAACAAGAACTATTAAAAAAATATTGATTAGCGTAAAAACGCAAAAAAGGCGTAAAATAAGCGAAAACCCGTTTTAAATATTTGCAGAGTAATATTAAATGCTTTGCAATTATGAAAAAAATAGCGGAAACAAGATCTAATAACAAGTTAATTAGATTTCAATGGAAAAATTTTACATTTAGTAAAAATGTCGAATTATTATCGAATCACTATAGCCAAGTCCAAATTCTTTTGGAGTATTTACAAAAACACGTGGCTACTGCTTCTATGATTTCAGAAGCGACAGGAATACCTCAGAAAAATATTTGTAGATACAAAAGAAAACTAGAAAAAGAAGGTAGACTTTTTGAAATTTATAAATCAAAATGTAAATTGACAGGCCATTTAGCATATTATCTTAGCTTAGACAAAGATAAATTTCCATTATTTAAACAATTGACATTTTTTAATGATTAGTCTTTTAATGGCATTAATATAAAGGAATAATTTATTTTTTCATATGAATGCTATAGAAATTATGTTTTATTAGTTTCATATTTTTATCATTAAGATATAATATATCTGTTATAATAGAAGAGGAAAAATTCTCTCGTTTAATTTTATAGCAACAGAGATATTAAATGAATCTCTAACGATTCTCTCAAGGAGAGAAGTGAAAAATTAAATAATTTAGCTAGCACCTAGAATAGCATCTAAAAATAAAAGGGCATGTAAATGATTAATTTACAGGGTTTTAGGTAGGATTTGGGGATTCGAACTTTGGGTTAATAATTATTATTTAAAGATTGTTAATACACTCCAGTAGTTATTATTCTTTCTTACTTTATTTTAAATGGGAACAATTTGGGAACAAATACAAAAAAACAAAACTCTAATTGATTGATTATCAATTAGAGTTTATTGTTTTTAGTACCCAGTACCAGAATCGAACTGGTACATCTTTCGATACTAGAGTTTGAGTCTAGCGCGTCTACCAATTCCGCCAACTGGGCTTGTTTTTAATTGGTGTGCAAATATAGGAACTTTTTTTAATCTTCAAAAACTTTTTGAAACATTTTGATTAAAAAATAATCTCCAAACCATCGTAGGCAAGGTGGATTCCTGCAGGAAGTAACTTGTCTTCAATATCATGCAGACCAAAATGATGGCTGATATGGGTCAGAAATAATTTTTTAGGTTTGAGTTCTTCGAAGAGCTCTATAACGTCCGGTAATATGAAATGGGCAGGATGTGGATCAAACTTACGGATGCAGTTTAAGATAAGGACATCCAGACCCTGTAATTTCTGTTTTTCTGTTTCAGAAATAAAACCGGCATCTGTGATGTAGGCTAAATTCTTAAACCGGTATCCCAAAACAGGAATTTTGTAATGGATCACCTCAACAGGGGTGATTTTTACATCTAAAACTTCAAATAGACTGTTGTCAATAGTGTGCAGGTCAAATGCAGGTGCACCAGGATATCTTTCATCTGCAAAAGCATACTGAAAACGGTTTTTAACCTCATTTCCGACTCTTTCGCTGCAGTACAGCGGCATATTTTTTCCGCTTTTAAAAATCAGGGGTCTCATATCATCCAGTCCGATCACATGATCGTTATGTTCGTGGGTCAGCAGTGCAATGTCGATGTTATTTTCTTTGTTGATCAGCATTTGCTGACGGAAATCGGGACCACAATCAATGAGGATTTTTTTATTTTCATCGGTTGTTACCATTACAGATGCCCTGAAACGGTTGTCTTTCGGATTTGGGGAGGTGCAGACCTCGCAGGTACACCCGATAACGGGAACACCCTGGGAAGTTCCGGTTCCTAAAAATTTCAACTTCATTTGTTTTGAGGTTGGTTTAATTTTGGTAAATTTACGAAAAATTTAATGTCCTAATGTATCAGAAACTAACTCCTAAACAAAAAGCATTAACAATTAATCTAGATCCTACTATTTATGGTACTTTCGCAGAAATTGGAGCAGGACAGGAAACTGTACGACACTTTTTTAGAGCAGGAGGAGCTTCTGGTACGATCGCTAAAGCGATGTCGGCTTACGATAAAGATTTTAGTGATGCCATTTACGGAAAAGAGGTAAAAAACAGGTATGTAACGCAAAACAGGCTTCGGAAAATGCTTCGCTATGAAGTATCATTGATTGAAGAAAGGATTTCCAGAGAAAACAGCCCGAACAGAAAGTTTTTTTCTTATGCCAATACGGTAACTACCATTAACTTCGACAAAACAGTGAAAGGTCACGGATGGGTAGGAATCCGTTTTCAGGTAAAAGAAAACGAAGACTATAACGAAGTTGTCATTCACGTAAAATTCAAAGAGAATGATGCCACCCTGCAGCAGGAAACTTTGGGAAATCTGGGGGTTAACCTTATTTTTGGGGCATTCACCTATTTTGATAATCCACGGAGACTGATTGAATCACTTTATGACGATGTGGCTACGGACAATCTTGAGATTGATATGATTGATTTCAGCGGTCCCGCCTTCGCTTATGTAGACAACAGACTGATGTCTCTGCAGCTGGTGAAGAACAACATGACTGATGCTGTGATCTTCAATTCCCAGGGAAACAATATGCTTCCGGCTGACGTTTTATACAAAAAAAATATTTTTGCTGTCCGCGGGAGTTTCAGACCTGTAACAAGAGTAAATATTGATATGCTCAGAAACGGGATGGATATGTTCCTGAAAGACGCTATCTGCACCCATGAAGAGACAGAAGTTCTGATAGAAATCACCATCTCCAACCTTCGTGCAGACGGAGATATTGACGAGCGGGATTTCCTGGATAGAGTAGATGTTCTCGGTAAATTGGGATATACCGTAATTATTTCAAACTTCTCAGAATATTACAGACTGATTGACTATTTCTCCCATTACACGAATGGTGATATTGGGGTAGCAATGGGGGTAAATAATATGCTGATGGTATTCGATGAGAAATATTATAAAGATCTGTCAGGAGGAATCCTGGAAGCTTTCGGTAAATTCTTCCGTAACGGAATGAGAGTTTACCTTTATCCATATAAAGATCCTGAAACCCACGAACTGCTGGATTCTGCCAATCTTAAAGTTGAAGAAAGTCTTAAAGAATTATATAAATATTTCAAACTTAACAACCGTATTGTAGATATTAAAAATTATGATCCGGAGTTTTTGGAAATCTATTCACGGGAAATACTGAGGAAAATAGCCTGCAATGTCAGCGGCTGGGAAAATCAGGTGCCGGAAGGTGTTGCTGAAATGATAAAAGAAAGAGGGATGTTCGGGTATAAGCAGGAACTTTCTCTAAAACAATTTTCTTAAAACAAATTTAAAATGTCTGAATTAAAAAAACGACTTTCATCCATCCTGGAAAGTCCAAAACATAATACTGAGGAGAAACTTGAAAAAGTCTGCCATTTGCTGGACCAGGAAATAGCTTATTTCAACTGGACCGGTTTTTATTTTAAAAACGGTGATAAAGATGAGTTGAAATTAGGTCCGTATGTAGGAGCAGAGACGGATCATATTATTATTCCTTACGGAAAAGGGATTTGCGGACAGGTTGCTGTTTCCAACGAAACCTTTATCGTTCCCGATGTGCATTTGCAGGATAATTATTTAAGTTGTTCTATTGATACAAAAGCAGAAATAGTAGTTCCGATCTTTAAAAATGGAGAAAATATTGGTCAGATTGATATCGATTCACACACCATCGATCCTTTTACGAAAGAAGATTTAGAATTGCTGGAATGGCTTTGTAATGAAGTTTCTAAGATTTTGTAATCTCATTTAAATTTAAAATATAAAACTCCGACGAAAATCGGAGTTTTTTTGTGGTTGAAATTAGTTGGCAATATACTTAAAATGGACAGGATTTATCTTTTTATATTTTACTGCTCACAGACGAATAAATGTTTTTAAAGCAAATAATATTTTTCTTGTTTTAATGCATTCAAATATAAAGATGTCCTTTCATTTCAATATGTTTTAAATAATTAACGTGCACGGATGTCCGCACACGCTAATTATTTTTCATTTAACTGTATTTTGGTTTTTACAGTAGAAGTTTATTTGTCAATACTTATCGCTTGATAACTTTTTCTGTTTTTACTATGTTATGGTCTGCATTTACTTTAACCATGTAAACTCCTGATGGTAGAGAAGAAACATCAACTGTACCTTTGTTGTCATTGATGGTTTTAGTAAGAACTTGTTGTCCGCCAGCACTGTAAACTGTCACTGATAGAATCTTTTGATCGAAAGAGATATTCAGAGTATGACTTACAGGATTTGGGAAAATTTTAAGGTTATCTTTAGTTGCTGAAGTTTCTTCAACGGCTAAATTACTTGTAGGACATGCAAGCTGATTGAAGGTAAGTTTCTGAACATTGGTACCATCGCCCAATTGTCCATAATTATTACGTCCGGCAACCTTTAAAACACCATTATCATTTAAAGATAAAGTATGCCATCCTCCTGTAGAAATTATCGTCATATTGTTACCGATAGTTGTCCAATTAGATGTATTGGTGTTTGTATTGTTACCAAATGGCCCTGTACTATTGTTCCCACTGGCAATCACATTTCCTGATGTTGTTATAGCTATCGTATTAAAACTACCTGTAAAAACTTTTTGAATTGCATCTGCTGCTAGCCAAGGAGTCCATCTGCTGCTTGTAGTTCCATCAGCTAATTCCCCGGATCCGTTAAATCCCCAAGTAAAAAGAAGTCCATTTGTCTTTCTTCCTGCAACATGCGAATCTCCTACTGCTATGTCTGCCCAATCGGTAGCAGTTCCTATTTGTTTTGGTAAAATACGATTTGTCGATGTACCGTCACCTAACTGCCCATGACTATTATAACCCCAAGCCCATAATGTTCCATCTGTTTTTATTGCCACTGAAAAGAATGTACCTGCTCCTACACTTTTCCAATTGCCTGCTGTTCCTATTTGGGTGGGGGTAATTTTGTTTGTAGTTGTTCCGTCTCCTAATTCTCCGCTTAAATTCATTCCCCATGCCCATAGAGTTCCGTTTGATTTTATTCCTAATGTATGAGATTCTCCAACTGCAATATCTTCCCAGTTAGTAGCTGTTCCTATTTTTGTTGGAATCGTTTTATTAGTAGTTGTACCGTCTCCTAATTGCCCCATTATATTATTTCCCCATGCCCAAAGTGTTCCATCTGTTTTGATTGCTACACTGTATTTTGCACTTGCAAATACTTTTTTCCAATTCGTTGCAGTTCCTATTTGAAGTGGGGTGTTTTTTGCGACATTCGTTCCATCTCCCAATTGATTATCAATATTATTACCCCAAGCCCATAGCGTACCATCTGTTTTTATTCCAAGTGAATGGTAAGAGCCTGCGCTTATAGCTTTCCAACAGCCAGTAGTGGCAGAAAGTGTTGTAAAAGATCCTCCTGACACCCAAATACTTTGACTTGATCCGCAGTTAGCTGAAACCCACCAATAGTAAGTGGTATTGGGTAACAAATTTGATATATTAGCTGTTGTAGAAGAATTTGCAGTACCTGACCCTGTCATTGTCGGACTAGTACTATAAACATAATTATATCCTCCACTAGGTGCTGTTGCTGAAGGAACCCAATTAAGAGTAGCCGTTGTAGAAGTTATGTTAGTAGAATAAAATTGAGTTGGTGGATTACAGCTTACAGGGCAAGTTATCGAAGTAAATGTTAATTTATTGATTCCTGTACCATCGCCTAATTGCGCTAACGAGTTATCTCCAGATGCTTTCAAAAAACCATCATTATCAAGAGATAAAGTATGGATAGATCCTGCAGAAACCAACTGATGGCCGGTAGCATTTCCTACTGAAATCCAATTTCTACTGGTAGTAGTATTATCTCCTAGCTGACCGAAACTATTAGATCCGCAGGTAAATATATTACCATATATTGTTGTTCCCAAGGTTTGATATCCTCCCGCAGTGATAGTTTTAACTTGGTCAAATACAGCAATTGGCACTGAGCTATTCGTGTTATTATTATTACCTAACTGCCCATCATTGTTTCGTCCCCAGGTGTAAAGTACTCCATTTGTTTTTCTCGCTACGGAATGAAAAAATCCGGCTGCAATATCTGCCCAATTCGTATCTGTACCAATTTGTATTGGAGTAATTTTATTGGTAGTGGTACCATCACCCAATTGACCATTTTGATTATCTCCCCATGACCAAAGAGTTCCATTCGTTCTCAATGCTAAAGAAAAATACGTACCTGCAGCAACACTTTTCCACGTAGAAGCAGTTCCTATTTGAGTTGGGACAGTTCTGTTTGTATTTGTTCCATCACCAAGTTGCCCTAAATTATTACTACCCCAGCCCCAAAGTGTTCCATCTGTTTTTATAGCTAATGTATGTTCATTCTTGGTTGCAATATCTGCCCAATTTGTGGCGGTTCCTATTTGTATTGGTACATTTTTATTAACAAGAGTTCCGTCGCCCAACTGCCCTTTGCTGTTGTTACCCCAAGCCCAAAGCGTTCCATTTGTTTTGATTCCAATTGAATATTGAGCACCTGCAACTACTTTTTTCCAATCTGTTGATGTACCTATCTGTGTAGGAATTTGTCTGTTTGTCGTAGTTCCGTCACCTAGTTGACCATTAGCATTACTGCCCCAAGCCCAAAGCGTTCCATTTAAATTTATTCCTAATGAATGTAAGTTACCTGCACTAATATCTTTCCAACAGCCTGCAGGAGGAAGCGTAGTAAAAGATCCTCCTGAAACCCAGCTACTTTGATTCATCCCGCAATTAGACATCACCCACCAGTAGTAAGTGGTATTAGGAGATAAATTAGTTAGATCTGCTGTTGTAGCAACGGTATTACCATTCGGACTCCCCATAGTCTGCGATGTACCGTAGGAATATACATATCCTCCGGTAGGTGCTGTTGCTATTGGTGACCAGTTAAGAGTAGCTGTTGTAGAAGCAACATTTGAAGCAGACATTGGAGTAGGAGATGCGCAAACAGCAGTACTTTGTGCCATTTTCACCAAACCAAGCTGTAATGTTCCCAACCAGATAGTTCCTGAACTTTGTGTTCTAACTGCACTAAAATAGTTATCTGGTAAACCTGAATTGGTATTTGTTGAAGTATAAGTAGTGCAATTTGTGAAATTTTGTAAACCAGATCCACTGAATCCGATCCAGACTTTGCTGTTACTATCTACATCTAAAGCATTCAGCTGGTATCCTGCAAGACAAGAATTGCTTTGATATGTAAATGTAATATTGGTTCCGCTTGTTGTTAAGGTAACTAAACTGTCAGAACCTTTAACATAGATGGTATTATTTGCAATTCTCAATATTTTTTGAGTTCCCTGTGCTATGAAATTGAAATTGGTACCGTTAAATTTATACAATACACCATTATTTGTAATCCAGACACCATTATTACTGTCAGTTGCTACTGAAGTCAGATTCGTTACAGAAGCATAAGTAGTCCAGGTAGTACCGTTGAATTTTGTAAGCCCTGAATCTGTTGCAACCCAAAGATTATTTTGTCCGTCAACCGCTATATCATTGATAGCATTGGTTGGTAATCCCGAATTGGCAGTCGTGTAATTCGTCCAAGTAGTTCCGCTATATAAGATAATCCCATTGGACTGAGAGGCGATCCATTTTCTACCTAAACCATCGATTTCAATTTTTAAAGTTGAATTAGATGCAATATTAGAATTGCCCGTATTATAATTGGTGAAAGTAGTTCCGTTAAAAGTTGAAACCCCATTGTAAGTAGCAATCCATAACAATCCGTTTGCATCGGTTTTAATGTCAGCAATATAATTGCTTCCTATTGCCGAATTTGAAGTGTTGTATGTTGTGTAACTATACGTTTGCGCAAAAACAGAAATTGAAATAAGAGTTAAGAGTAAAAAGTAGAGTTTTTTCATGGTTTTTAATAAGATAATTCTCTTCATATTTAATTTTCAAGAGTTTTTCCTACTCGTATAGCTTTTTGGTTTCGCTTCGTTTGAATGGTTTCTGAGCTCCATAAAAATATCGAAATGCAGAAAACATTTCAAAACTAAATTAATTGAAAAAAAGACTTAGATCAATGGATAGACAATGATTTTGAAAAGTATGTTTGATGATTAAATAATTCAATAAGTGCTATTGATTTATATTTCTAAAGAAATTTAAGAACTTAAAAATGTTTTAAGCTGTTGGAAACAATCAGTTTTGATAAATTAAAAGAATTAGTAAAGTTCTTCATGGTTTAATATTTTTCAATTAGTTTTTATTTTTTAGTGAAAACAACGTAATCATCGATATGACCCAATGTTGTGAACTGCAAAAATATGTTTTTTCCCCAATGTATCAAAAAAGCTTACAAAAAAATTAGTCGATAATATAATAAGGATTATATCATTATGTAAAATATCAATTTTACTAGCTGCAGACAGATAATTAGATTGTAAAACAAGTAACGGTTGATTTTTTTTGTTTCAAAGCATTCAGATATATAATTATCTAAAATTATTAATAGAAAAGGGCTTTAGCTTATTTAAGAATGAAAAAAATCATTCGGCCGTAGCCAAAACTTAATGATTAAAGTCGGCAATAAGTTCTTTAAAATAATCCTCACATTTTGCGATATGGGTTCCGTACCAGGAAAAGGCTTCTCCATCAACGATAATTATTTTCTTTTCAGGATACCGTTCTTTCAGTTCGGCAATATGTTTTTCTTTAAACGGAAAAGGTTCTGAAGAAAGCATGATCACATCAGCTTCTGCTAAATCTCCGTCCTTAATTTCAGGATAGCGGGTTTGCTTTTTAAAGATATTTTCAAAACCTATTTCGGATAAAATATTGTGGATAAAAGTATCTGAACCAACCGTCATGTAAGGGTTTTTCCAGATCAGATATGCGGCTTTTACTTTTGTATTGATTTTAGCCCCATTAAGAACATTGTAAATTTTAAGATTAAAAATCTGTGCTCTTTCTTCTTTATTAAAAAGTAAACCCAGGTTTTTAACTAAATAATAATTGTCTTCAATCGTCTCCGTATTATAAACAATCACTTTGAAATCTTTCATTAAAATTTCAACCTGTTCTTTTACGTTTTCTTCTTTGTTGGCTAGAATTAAATCGGGTTGTAAAGCCTTAATTTTTTCAATATTCAGGTTTTTTGTTCCACCAATAATTTCTACCGTTTTTACTTTTTCAGCGGGATGAATACAGAATTTTGTTCTTCCGATGATTTCTTTTTCAGTTAATCCCAAATCGAATAATGCTTCAGTAATAGAAGGTACAAGAGAAATGATTTTCATATACAGATGTAATTTTTTAAAACGTTATACTGATTTTGCTACATGGATTCAAACGGCAACATCAATATTTTGAATTTCTCTAAATTACAAAAGTTTCCCGGTTAAGAACAGTCCGGCAACAGAGAAATAAATGATTAAGCCGGTAACATCTACCAGGGTAGCTACAAATGGGGCAGAAGACGTCGCAGGGTCAAGCTTCAGTTTTTTAAGAATAAAAGGAACCATAGATCCGGATAAAGTACCCCATAAAACAATCAGTACCAGGGAAACGCCGACACTTAAGCCTACAAAGATCCAGTGCAGTCCATAATCAAAGAAACCAGCTTTGTGCCATACCATAATTCTGAGAAAACCTATAATTCCTAAAATTCCTCCTAAGAACAATCCTGTGAAGATTTCTTTTTTCATGACATACCACCAGTCTTTAAGTGTGATTTCCTGTAAAGCCATCGCACGGATAATCAAAGTTGCTGCCTGGGAACCTGAATTCCCGCCGCTTGAAATGATCAGTGGGACAAAAAGAGCCAGTACAACAGCTTTCTGAATTTCGTCCTCAAAGTATCCCATTGCGGAAGCAGTAAGCATCTCCGAAAAGAATAAAATGACGAGCCACATTCCCCGCTTCTTGACCATTTCCATGAAAGAAGTCTGGGTGTAAGGAAGATCCAGGGCTTCCAGTCCCCCGAATTTTTGGATATCTTCTGTATTTTGCTGTTCGATCTGATCCAGAATATCATCAATCGTTACAATCCCTACCAAAACACCTGCTTCGGTAATAATGGGAAGGGCGGTACGGTCATATTTTTCAAAGTACATCACAGCATCCTCTTTCGTGGTGGTTGTGGTAATGGCGACAAACTGATTATCAGTAATCTGTGAAATCAGGGTGTCTTCTTCAGCTAAAAGTAAACTTCCCAAAGCGATATCGTCGATAAGGCGGTTTCTTTCATCAACCACATACAGGTGGTTCATGGTTTCCACTCTTTTACCGACTTTTTTAATTTGCTGAAGGCAGCGTTTGATCGTCCATTCTTTTCTTATCTGGATATAGTATGGGGTCATCAGACGTGCAATCGAATCAGAATCGTACCCCAGAAGTTTCAGGGCAATCCTTCGTTCCTGAGGATTGAGGTGATTGATGGAGTATTTGATCAGTTCATCAGGGAAATCTTCAAAAAGTGAGGTTCTGTCATCCGGAGTCATGGCATTCAGGATTTCTGAAACCTCATCACTTCCGATACTTCTGATTGTGTCTTCCTGAAAATCAGGATCCAGATGTGAGAAAACATCAGCTTTGTACTCCTTCGGAACCTTCAAAAAAGCCAGCAGCCTCTCGTCAGCGGGAAGTTCGCTGAGTCTTTCTGCAATATCGGCCGGATTAAAGGTAAATTCGTCTGTATGATTCAAAACCTGTATTTTTTGGATATGCAAAAATAATTTAAATTTTTAAGAAAAGAGAACGATATGGGAAATTTAAGGATTTGTTAAACATTAAAAACCGGCTTCAGAAGAGGGTTTCTGCTTCCGCAATTCTTTTAGAATGCTTTTCATGGCACCATTCGTGCCTATCTTAATAGAGTTTTCTGCAGAACCTAAAAGACGCATGTTTTTGCGGTACGTATCATAATCGGATGAAGCGATGAAATTTCCTTCAGCATCAAAAAGTTTCATGCTTACGATGACCTGATTGGAAAATACGTATTTTCCCAAACCAACCTTAAAATATTTTACTTTAGGAACAATGACAAAGTCGGCTTCATTATTTTTACTGTATTCAAGAATCGTTTTAGAATCTATGCTGTCATACGAAACATGAACATCTGACCTCATCATTTTGTTTTTTCTGAATCCGCTCAGTTTATCAGAAACCGCACTGAAAAATGCGTTGTTCGTAGGTTCCTTGATTTCTTCGAGGTCAGGTTCCACCTCCGGATTGAAGTAGAGTATTTTTTTTATTTTATCATGAGTATGTGCTTTCTGTGCTTTAACAGAAGAGATACTGAGAATGAAAACAGTGGTTATAGCAGTGTAAAATAGAATTTTTTTCATCTTTTTGAAGGCTGTAAAATTACTGTCTTTTAATGGGATAACATAATTTTATTATGATTTTTTTAACATATTTTTCTATCATTTTTGATTTATGATATCAATAATGTTGAAAATGATATCCGGTACAGGTTTTTTCTTTTGTATCTTATCAAATATGTCTCCAAAAGTTCTGAATGACAGTATTTAAATGAAAAAATCAAAAATACAGAATGATAATGGACATTGGATTTAAATTCAAATTGTTTTTGGCAGGTAAAAAAATAATCGTACTTTTGCACCCGTTACATAATAATCATTAAACAATATTGGAATGTACTTAACAACAGAAAAAAAAGCAGAAATTTTCGCAAAACATGGAAAATCTGCACAGGACACAGGAAGCGCTGAAGGACAGGTTGCTCTTTTTACTTTCAGAATCAACCATTTATCTCAGCATTTAAAGGCTAACCGTCACGATTTTGCTACTGAGAGATCTTTGGTGAAATTAGTAGGTAAGAGAAAAAGTTTATTAGACTATCTTAAGAAAAAAGATATTTCAAGATACAGAGCAATTATTGCTGAACTTGGTTTAAGAAAATAATCTATCCGATTTCCAAAATAAAAAGCAGTTTCGAAAGAAGCTGCTTTTTTTATTTTTGGTTTGCGAAAAAACAATTAAAAAGATAAATTTCAGCTAATTCAGTTAAAGTTCAGGGACAATTTTGAACTGAAAATTTAATAAATCATTATAATACGTTATCTTTGCCAACGAAATTTAGACGAAATATAAATAATTAAAGCGCTCAATACGGAGTGCAACACTAAACAATTTATGAGTATACCTCAAGCAATTACAGAAACGATTATTCTTGCAGACGGCAGAGAAATCACAATTGAAACAGGAAAATTGGCAAAACAGGCTGATGGTTCTGTAGTCGTAAAAATCGGCGGAACAATGCTTTTAGCTACGGTCGTAGCCAGCAAAGAAGCAAAAGAAGGTGTAGACTTCTTACCATTGACTGTAGATTACAGAGAAAAATTCTACGCAGGCGGAAAGATCCCCGGAAACTTTTTCAGAAGAGAAGCCAGACCTTCAGATCAGGAAATCCTGACCATGCGTTTGGTAGACAGAGTTTTAAGACCGTTATTCCCTGAAGATTTCCATGCGGAAGTTCAGGTAATGATTTCATTGATTTCCTATGACGGGAAGTCAATCCCTGATGATTTGGCAGGCCTTGCTGCATCTGCAGCGATTGCCATTACCGATATTCCTTTCAACGGACCGATGTCTGAGGTAAGAGTGGTAAGAATTGACGGAAAATTAGCAGTCAATCCTAACTATGAAGATCTTAAACTTGCTGACCTTGATATCATGGTCGGGGCAACTAAAGATTCTATCGTAATGGTGGAAGGTGAAATGAAAGAAATTTCTGAAGCAGAGATGCTTGAAGCGATTACTTTTGCTCATGAAGAAATTAAAAAACAAGTTGAAGCTCAGGAAAGATTGGCTGAAAAAGTAGGCAAATCATTACCAAAAAGAGAATACAGCCACGAAAATCACGATGAAGCCATCCGTGAAAAAGTGTGGAAAGAAACCTATGATAAGGTATACGAAGTAGCAAAAATTCCTTCAGGAAAAGAGGAGAGAGGTGAAAAATTCAAGGCAGTTTTGGCTGAATTCTTATCTCAATATGTAGAACATGCTGAAGAACTGGAAAGAGTAACTCCTTTCGCTAAAGTATATTTCCATGATGTGGAAAAAGAAGCGATGCGTCAGATGATTTTGAATGACAAAATCCGTCTTGATGGTCGTGATCCTCAAACGATTCGTCCGATCTGGAGCGAAATCGATTATTTACCGGGAGCTCACGGTTCTGCAATCTTCACAAGAGGTGAAACGCAATCTTTAACCGCTGTAACTTTAGGCTCAGTAAAAGATGCGAACATGGTAGACAGTGTAATGGTAAACTATGACGAAAGATTCTTCCTACACTATAACTTCCCACCGTTCTCAACAGGTGAAGCAAGACCTTTAAGAGGAACTTCAAGAAGAGAAGTAGGGCACGGAAACCTTGCTCAGAGAGCTTTGTCAAACATGATCCCAGAAGAAAATCCTTATACCATCCGTATTGTTTCTGATATTTTAGAATCAAACGGTTCATCTTCTATGGCAACTGTTTGTGCAGGAACTTTAGCATTGATGGATGCCGGTGTTCAGATCAAGAAGCCTGTTTCAGGAATTGCCATGGGATTGGTAACTGATATTAAGACCGGGAAATTTACAGTACTTTCAGATATCTTAGGAGATGAAGATCACTTGGGAGATATGGACTTTAAAGTAACAGGAACTGCTGATGGAATCACAGCCTGTCAGATGGACATCAAGATCCAGGGATTGTCGATGGATATTATGGAAAAGGCACTTCTGCAGGCCAGAGACGGAAGATTACATATTCTTGATAAATTGAATGAAACCATTTCTGCTCCAAGAGAAGACGTGAAACCTCACGCTCCGAAAATGGTGATGTTGGAAATCTCTAAAGATTTCATCGGTGCGGTTATCGGACCTGGTGGAAAAATCATTCAGCAGATGCAGAAAGATACGGATACGGTTATCGCAATTGAAGAAGTTGGTGAAATCGGTAGAATTGAAATTTCCGGTGTCAGCAGAGAGAAAATCAATGAAGCGATTGCAAGAATCAACGAGATTACTTTTGTACCGACTGTAGGTGAAGTTTACCAGGGGAAAGTAGTGAAAGTAATGGATTTCGGAGCATTCGTAGCAATTGCTAAGGGAACTGAAGGCCTTCTTCATATCTCTGAAATCGAATGGGCTCGTCTGGACAAAGTTCCTTATAAAGAAGGAGACGAAGTTGAGGTGAAGTTTATGGGTTATGATGACCGTAAGAAAATGAAACTTTCAAGAAAAGTTTTATTGCCAAGACCGGAAAGACCGGCTCAAAAGCCGAGACCGGAAGGACAGGTAAATCCTGAAGGTAAAGACAAACCGGGTGAGCACAAGCCTTTGAACGAACCACAGGACTAATCATCCGGAAATATATAGAATCCCTCTTTTGAGGGATTTTTTATTTTAATTATGTCAGATATTTATTTACATTTAAATCCTGAACTTGAGATAAAACCTATTTTTTAAACCACAAAAGTTTACGGATTTTCAGCACAATGTATAAGATGAATTTTTTCAGGTTTTTAAAATCATAAAGAATCGGTTCTTTCAATTTTATTTTCTTGTTTCTTGTGGTTAAATAGATCTAAATCTAATTTATAAATTATGAAAAAGCTTTTTATTCTTTCACTCACCGCTCTGTCAGCTATCAGTTTTGCGCAAACCGTTAATGATGTTCCTTTAAAAGATATTGATGTAGATTACGTTCAGATCATTGGAACAGGCCGTTCTCTGAGTACCAAAGTAAATGTAGAAATTGATTTCGGTCAGGAAACAAAATCGATCTCTTTTAAAAATGGGACCAATATCAAAGATGAGCGGGGACGAAATGTGAAATTCAACTCAATGATGGATGCTCTGAATTTTATGTCTGCAAACGGATATTCCTTTCAGTTTGCGTATACAGCCAATAATGAAAAGGACGAAGCGGTTTATTATATTTTAAAAAAGAAAGACAGATGAGCAGATTAACATCATCAGTTTCAGGATCGTTTCGGTTTAAGAAATAAACTGGAATTCAATTATTTAAATAATTGTCTTCAGAATCCATAGAATTGTCGTATATTTGCAGTATAATTAAGAAGAAGGTTTCTGCTTTTCTCAGACTGATACAGTTTAGAATACTCTTTATTCCTCAGTTTTCAATATTCTGACTGCCGTTTTTTACTTTTATTTTAGATAAATATCTGTACCGGCAATACGAATCACTACAACTGATCAACATTCAGAATAC
Source organism: uncultured Chryseobacterium sp. (assembly GCA_963526305.1). GTDB lineage: Bacteria > Bacteroidota > Bacteroidia > Flavobacteriales > Weeksellaceae > Chryseobacterium. The sequence goes on from CAURNW010000012.1 coordinate 24,004, forward strand.
CTTTTACTTCTTTTCAGGGAAGGTAGTGACAGAAGACAGTCAGATCAATTTCCCGGTAACGATCATAAATTCTAAAAAATTTATTATCTTAATGCAGCAGAATCATTGGAAGAATTCAACAGGAAATCTTTTTATGATGATCAGTAATACCCTCTGATGAAACGGATAAAAAATCATCAGAACTTTAAATTCAGAATAACAATTAATATAAAATAATATATGGCGGATTCTTTCTCAAAAAAAGAAAACTTTAAGAAAAAATTACAGAAGCAAAAGGAAAAAGCGATACGTCGCGAAGACCGAAAAAACAGCAATGACAAAGGTAAAAGTCTTGATGATATGATTATGTATGTTGATGCAAACGGTCAATTGACAAGTACACCTCCGGATAACTCTAATGCAGAAGCTATCAGTTTGGATAATATTCAGTTGGGTGCAGCACCGATACAGGAAGAAGATCCTATCAAATCAGGGATCGTTACCTTCTTCAGTGACAAGGGATACGGATTTATTACAGAAGATAATTCTAAAGAAAATGTATTCTTCCACAGTAACAACTGTATTGATATCATCAAAAAAGGAAACAAAGTATCTTTTGAAAAAGAAAGATCACCAAAAGGTTTCTCTGCGATCAATATCAAAATCATCAGATAGTTTTACACTAGATATAAAAACAGACCGTCTCAGCAATGAGACGGTTTTTTGTTTTAGCTGTAAAGATTTTCCCTTATTCCGATCAGAATTCTGGTGGTCTTCTCCAGATGAGGATATTCCGGCAGAGCAGATGTGGAGTGATAATGGTCAATCGACTGAATTAAGTCCTCCGCTTTCTTCATAACAGCATCGTATGACCAGTTTCCGGCTTTGATATCTAACAGTTCTTCCCTGTTATCTACACGGATCTGTAAGGAACCGGTTTTGAAAATCTGTTCACATGACTGTAAAAGACGAATAGTGTGCATCATGTTTTTACTGTCATAGTTTTGTCCGTGGTTTTGGTTGACGTTGTAGCGGTCTTCATTTCTTTCTGAAACCCATTTCCAGTATTCACGGTAATCTTTGCAGTAAGTGGAGTAGGCGTCAAGATTACAAAACAGGTAAGCGATACATTTTTCTCCCTTAGGAACGGATGAAACAGAAACCTGATTGGCTTCTTCATTCTGAATAATTCCTTTATATCCGAGATCTCCGGTTTCGTCATAAAAAATGGCAAACATTCCTTTGGTATTGTCAATGCTGACTAATCCGCATTTTTCCTGTAAAAGACCACCTCTTCCTGCGGACACGTCTCCAGAGGAAGGAAATTTCTGAAGCCATTTTTTCAATGAAACTGAACTGTTTTTTTCTAAAATATAACAGAGATCAAGAATCGATTTTCTTTCTTTTTCAACAGGATTTAAAATCTTTTTGTTAAGCCCTTTTGCCTTTTTGATTTGCGAAATGGCATACCCTGCAAAAGTGTCTTTACACAGTTTAGAAAGAAAATCTTCAGGTTTCAGAAGATCCATTAATGGATTTTTGTGCTGAATACAGTCTTCAGGACTTGCCAGCAACTCAAGAATATTCGGATTATTCTTCTGTAACAATTCCACAAATCTTCCGATCTCATAATATGTAATATCATTCGTTTCATTGGAGATTTGCGGAATATAATGTAATCCGAAAAAATCTTCTTTCGGTAAATAATATATTCCACGGATATTTGTGTCTGAGTTTTCCGTTGCGAGCCCGAAAGAGCGGCTTCCCGAGATGGTTTGGAAGAGAACGAGGTTTTTATCTTTTAGGGTTTGAATGGTCATAATTTAAATGTGAATACATCACCAATTTATTATTTTAATCTATAACTGATAAATTTCAGCGTAGATATCTTCCACAAATCATAAAAGTCGCGAAAAATGTTCTGAAACATTCCATTTGCTACAAAATGATTTAAATGACAGATGAATTAATCAATGTTTTTTTGCGTTGTTTCTGTGCGCAAGGCATAAAGTAAGGAGATTCTTCATTCTATTATTTTTTCTGCTTTTAATTTACATATTAATTCAAGACGTTTATTTTCTGATAAACTGTCGAAAAAAATACTCCACCCTTCAGGATACAATCTGGCATGAATTATATTGGTTTTATTTTTCCAAATGCGATGGTACTTATCAGAACATTCAGTGATGAATTCATAATTTGAAAAATAAGCAGGAAGATGGTTAATACTGCAATTTAATTTATTCCCAAACCCAGGAAGTTCCATGAAATAACGATACTCTTCAAAAAAAGCCTGTTGTTCGATAAATGTTTCAAAACTTTCAAAAAAGAAGTAAAATTCTCCTAAATAGGATTCGTAATTTCTCAAAGCAATTTCGCCATGTTCAGAAATGTAGAAACCATTATTTATAGAAAATAAAGTTTTCCCTTTCAAATAGTATATTTTAACTCTTTTATTTTCTTCTATCTGCTTGCGGGTAAATAGACGAATTTCATAATCTTGTATAGTCAATCCTGAAAATTGTTTGAAAAAACTTTTAATTTTAGAGGAATCGGTTAAATGATATAAATTTAAATGCTCTTCTAAAATTTTTGAACCAATTTCATATTCTTTATTTTTTTCTGTTTTTCCGATAAAATTTAGCGCTCTTTCAGATAGTCGATTCATATTAACTTGATTTATATTGCCAAAACCTCTCTAAAAACCCTCTCCATCTCAACTTTATCTGTATTTCCTCCTTTCAAACGTTTTGATCTTTCCTCATTATCCTTCACCATCTCCTCCATAAATCCAAAAAGTTCCCAGTCATTTACATGAAAATACGATTCTCCTTTAGTGGCTTTTAAGGCAACAAGATCTTCTATTTTGGTTCTTGTAAAATCATCGGCCAAAACCAACAATTCACTGAATAAAACGGGCGGAACCGTTCCTTTTTCCAGTATCCACTTCCCGGTCAGCGCTGTTCGAAGACAGTAAAAATAAGATTTTAGTTTCACTTCATCACTCCGGCATGCTTCAAGGTATTTTTTGCTCATGCTCAGATAGTGATAAGAAACCGCTATCGGAGAAAATGCAGCGTCAGCCAAAGGTTTGAACAGCTTGTAAAACTTTTCGTTTTTCATATAGACGATAGGAGAGTAGAACCAACTCAGCAAAGCCGCATTCGACTTTAAAAGAAGATGAAAAGTCTTTCTCAAATCCCATCCGGAACCGTCAAGATCGTCTTCGGTCATAAATTCTATAGTTTCATCCTTGTCCCACGGCGAAAGATACCAGTCTTTTTCGTGACGGTAGATGAAACGTATGTCATAATCGCTGTCAGAAGAAGCAAAACCCCAGGCCCGGCTTCCTGATTCTACGGCAAGAAGTATTTCTATATTTCTTTCTGCCTCTATTTCTTTTAATTTATCTACTATTTTTGGTGTCATTGTTTTTAATTAGAATTTATGCTTTAAGTTTGTCATCCGTAGGAATCTCAATATCGCAAATAACTTTGCAGAGATTCCTACTGAATGATAAACAGTGTGAAAATTTTTAAAATAAGATCTTTATCAAAAAATCTAAGCTTTTCTATATTTTTTCTTCTTTTTCCATGGCGCATTCTTCTGAACATCTCCAGCCATGATACATCCGTAAGGCATCACCTCATCCAATACTTCACACAATCCGTATTCTTCGATTTGCGCTCTTACGTTTTTGGCGCTTTTATAAGCAGTAGGCAATTCAGAAATATCAATATCGTTCGTAAAGAATCGGATATCTAATCCTTTGGTTTCTTCTTCAAAAACTTCTTCGATTGTTTTATGAGCCAATGATCTTTTATGCTGACTTCTGCTGAAATTTCTTCCCGCTCCATGGGGTGCAAAACCAAGATTTCTCTCATTCGTTTTCCCCTGAACAATTAAAACCGGCTCTGCCATATTCAAAGGAATTAATCTCGGTCCTGTAATATCCGGCATAAACTTATCATCCAGCGGCGTTGCTCCTTTTGCGTGGTAGAATAAGTCTCCGTCTTTGAAAACGAAATTATGTTCGTTCCAGTATCGGTCCTGCTTTTCGATCTGTAATTTCTCCAGTACCGCATTATGAATCGCTTCATGGTTTTCTTTTGTCCATGCTCTGACCAGCTGCAATGCTTCCCAATATGATTTTCCTTCTTCTGTATCAAATGGGATCCATGCATTTTCCTTCAGTGTTTCAGGAGAAATTTCCTGTCTGAAACGGTTGGCAATATGCATTCCTTTATCATAGAGCATTGCTCCCGGAGCTCTTGAGCCGTGGTGGGTCACCATCATGGTGTTTCCGGTATTCTTTGATGTTCCTACAAATAAGAAATGGTTTCCGTCACCCTGGGTCCCCATATGGGAGCGGGCAATACTGATCAGCCTTTCATCTTTTAAAAAGAAATTATCCCTGAAAGCGTCCATTAATTCCTGAGACATTTCCATTTGTTCACCTCTTGGTCTTCCTCCGTATCCGAAATGCGTAATCGAATGGGCTGCATCAAGCACTTCTTTAGGATCAGCTTTTCCAAAGTCTGTCAGCATCACTGAACAGCAGATATCTGCGGAATGAAATCCGGGATGAATGGCATTTTTAGCTACGACAACACCACCTACAGGAATCTGACCTTCAGGACCTGTCGGACAGGCATCCGGCATGATCGCACCTGAAACCAAAGTTGGGGTTTTCATCAGGACTTTCATCGTGTTGATGACTTTTTCCACGTTGTCATTTTCGCTTTCATGTTCTGCTCTGATGTTGATGATGAAATCTTTTGGTGTTGCATGAAGCGGAATCGGATCGGGTGATCTGAACTGTTCAAGATAAGATTTCATACTGTTTCCATCAAGTTGATTTTCATTGATATATTGTAAAGCTTCGTTAAACCATTTTCCCGGTCTGAAACCTAATTCGATTAAATCGTTTCCGTTGATTGTGTTGAATGTGTTCATGTTTATGTTATTTGATAGTGCAAAGTAATTGCTGAAGTGTGCAATGTTTTTGCGTAGATGAATTTTTTTTGATTATTTTTGAAATGTTTAACTGGAAAAAAGGCTAGGATTTTTTAACACATTAGTCACATTAGATTTTTTTAAATGATTGAGGATATTTTAAGAGCACATTAGTTTTTTAAAAACCGAAGATTTTTTTTGATGTGTTCTGAAATGTTTTTAAAGTATTTAACTTTAAAATTCTAATGTGACTAATGTGTTAAAAGAAATTTGTGACTTTTCAATTTACTTTTAAATGATTGAGGATATGTTAGGGCATATGAGTTTTTACACATTAGTCACATTAGTTTTTATTTCTAATGATTGAGGATATTTTAGAGCAAATGAGTTTTTTTAAAAAACAGAGATTTTTATAATGTGTTCTGAAATGTTTTCAAAATATTTAACTTTAAAATTCTAATGTGACTAATGTGTTAAAAGAAATTTGTGACTTTTTTCAATTTAATAATAAAAAAAAATAAAAAATATGTTATTCGAACAATTAGGAAAATCAGCGGAAGAAATTCAGTTTAATGAGGTCATTTCATTTGTTGATGAGCATTACGATTTTACTCCGACTAAATTTACGAATGGAAATACTGTCAATGAGGCAAATCAGAACAATGGTTCATGTAAAGTGTTCAGCCTTGCGAAGCTGAATGATTTGTCAAAAGAAGATACCTTAGCTCTTTTCGGGGCGTTTTACAGAGAAGATGTACTGCAGAATCCGGAAGGGACGGATCACCAGAATATCAGAAATTTTATCGAATATGGCTGGGACGGAGTTTCTTTCCAAGGTGAGGCTCTGAAAAAGAAGTAACCTCCAAGAATGACGGAATCTTACTAATCCAGTCAAAAAATTCTTTGAATGATCATCACTGAGTCAAAGAAATGGAATTCTATATGTTTTATTCTTAAACTAAACCTAAGTCTATGTCATCCAATAAAAATGCACTCATCCGGTACAAGACTTTAGATAAATGTCTGAAAAACAAATACAGACAGTACACCTTGGAAGATCTGATTGATGAATGTTCCGAGGCGCTGTTTGAATTCGAAGGCAAGGAATCTTTTGTAAGCAAAAGGACCATTCAGCTCGACCTGCAGAATATGCGTAGTGAGAAATTCGGTTATGAAGCACCGATCGAGGTTTATGAAAGGAAATATTACCGTTACAGTGATCCAGATTACAGCATTCATCAGATCTCGGTCAATGAAAATGATCTGAAAACAATGAATAATGCCATCCAGATTTTAAAGCAGTTTAAAGATTTTTCGATGTTTAAGGAAATGAATGGGGTCATTCAGAAACTGGAAGACTCGATCCATTCAACGAGTCAGAAATCGATTATTCATTTAGATAAAAATGAACGGCTCAAGGGTTTGGAGCATATTGATGTTCTGTACGAAAGTATTCTGCATAAAAAGGTTTTAAAGATCTGTTATAAGAGTTTTAAAGCAAAGGAATCCAATATCATCACCGTTCATCCTCAGTTATTAAAAGAATACAATAACCGCTGGTTTCTGATCTGCTGGCATAAAAAGGCAATTTATAACCTGGCCTTAGACAGGATGGAAGAAATTGAAATTGATAATGTTACAGAATATATCGACCGGGATTTTGATGCGGACCGTTATTTTGGAGAAGTGATCGGAGCTACGGTTTCAGAAACGCAGCGTCCGCAAAATGTTATTTTTGTGGTTACTTCGAAGCATGCTCCCTATGTGAAAACCAAACCTTTTCATCATTCACAGGAAATAATCAGTGAGGATGAAAACGGAACGACTTTTAAGATCTGTGTACAGCTCAATTTTGAATTGGAACGGATGATTTTGGGGATGGGAGAGTTCCTGACAGTTCTTGCACCGAGGAAACTGAAACAGAGAATTGCCAGAAGCGTACGGATAGCCAATGAAAATTACCGTGAAGGTTCTGCAAACTGAGGGATTGTATAAACTTGTTTAACACCATCAAAACTAAAGAATGATTTTAAATTGAATATCTATCATCTATTTCCCATTACTCATTACTCATTACTTATTACCCATTACCCATTACCTATACCTACCATTGGCTAAAGTTGAGCGTTTTGGCGCAGAAATTGTAATTATTCTGAAAAATAAATAGTATGAGATCAAGACTTTTCAGAACCATATTAACATTGGTTACGCCGATTATAATAGAATTTATAATCAAAAAATTAACAGGAAAAAAAGAGGTGAAAGATGTAAATAAGCAGATTCCCTCACCCCACTAATAATTAACATTATGTCCTCAGCCTTGCAATTTGATTTGTAAGGTTTTTTTATACAAAATCATATACTCCGTTCTTCCATCCTAATACCTTTGAAGAATCGGCATTGAGCCAGTTTTTGAGAATGGTGGCATAAACTTTCCTGAAATCTTCGGTATAGACCAGATCTCCTTCATTTAAGTTCTTCAGATCGGGCAGTGCATTAAGAATTCCTTTTTTCTTTAATCCGCCACTGATAAAGAACATTTGGTTGGCAGTTCCGTGATCAGTTCCTTTGCTGGCATTTTGGGCAACCCTTCTTCCGAATTCCGAAAAAGTCATCAGTAAAATATCATTGAACAGTCCGTTGGATTTCATATCAGCAACAAATGATTTTACGGCATCATTGATCTCTCCGAATAGTTTTTGCTGTCTTTCATTTTGATTGACATGCGTATCAAAGCTTCCGATCGAAAGATAATAAACCTGCGTATTGATATCTGATTTAATCAGTGATGCAACAGTTTTAAAGTCTTTTCCAAGTTTAGAATCAGGATATTCCTGAGTTGATTTTTTCGCTTTACTTTTTTCAAAGATATAATCAGCATTATTGATGGTTGAACCTAAAGTTTTGTACAGGTAGGAAACGGTTTCGTCATCATGATGATGATCGTTTTCGTAAAGTGATTTGAAATACTTTTCCTGGCTCGTCTGATAGAGTTTTTTCGGATCTTTAAAAGCAAAAGCTTTGTTGTTTTCACCTTTTAAAGCGAGGCTCAGCATATCATCTACTTCCAGAGCCTGGGTAGGATGATCACATCGATAACATTCTTCATCCAGATATCTTCCAAGCCATCCGGTTTCTAAAAATTCATCGCTTCTGCTTGCAGAATGCCAGATGTCCATACTTCGGAAATGGGATTTATCGGGATTGGGATAGCCGACATTATTCATGAGGGAAAGTTCACCGCTGTCAAAAAGTTCTTTAAAATAAGAAAGCGCAGGGTTGATTCCGGTTTCGTCATTCAGCGCTAAGGAATCGGTCACTGCGATCGTATTTCTTTCTTTAAAATAAATATCATTCCGGGTGGGGATAATCGTATTCAAACCGTCATTCCCTCCTGTGAACTGAAGAACAATCAGTATTTTCTGATTTGGATTCAGTGCATGGTCTAAAGTCATGGATTGTAAAAAGTTAGGAACCAGTAATGAAGCGGTTGCCAGTGAACTGATCTTTAAAAATTCTCTTCTTTTGATAATCATAAGGATTTGTCTTAAAGTTTGCTATTCAAAATCGGTCACTACATCAATTGATATTCCGGTGTTGACATCAGGTTGATCACATTCATTTTGATACTCAGGTCAGAGAACTGATGTACGGTATTCATTTCTACAGAAGCTGAGTTGACAATCAGGTAATCTTCTGCTTTTTTCTCAGCCAGCGCCTGATCCACTTCGTTCCAGTCAATAATAATATTGGGGTTTTTGAAGCTTTTGTTTAAAGCCTCCCGGGATTTCATCCCCATATCCATATCGTCGTCTTCTTTTGCAGCATATTCCATCGGTCGCAATCCTGACCAGATCTGTGGAATCTGAAGCCTCAGCATCAGGGTCGAACTGTCAATCCACGATTTGCCGTTTGGCCATCCTGCAACGTTTGGTGGATATAGCAACATCTGCCCCAGCAGTTTTTGATAAACAATAATGTTTTCAGGGTTTTGGATATCCATCGGCAGTATTCTCATCATTCCGGCAAGAAGTTCTGTAGGGGATTTTATTCTGTTTCCAATGTTTTTAGGATCGTAAAACCATGAACCTGAAAAGATTTCCTGCATCAGTTTTTTTATGTCATAACCGGACTGATAAAAGTTCTGACTGAGATTTTTAATGATCTCAGGATCCGGTTTCTCATTGACAAAAAAAGTATAAATTTTAGCGGTAATGAACTCTGCTGTGGATTTCTGTTCCAGTATGATATTTAAAATATCATCACCCGTGAAATTTCCGGTTTTCCCAAGAAACGTTTTAATGCCGGGATCATGGAGTTTTTTTCTCTCATTAAAGACCCCTTCCTTGTCATAGCCCCATCCTGTAAACGCTCTGGCAGCTTCGCGAATATCTTTCTCGGTGTATTTTCCTCTACCCATCGTAAAGAGTTCCATAACTTCACGGGCAAAATTTTCATTGGGATGATCCTTCTTATTCTGCTGATTATTGAGAAAGCTGAGCATCGCAGGAGATTGGCTTACTTCAAACAGCAGATCCTTAAAATTTCCCAATGCTTTGGTACGGATCACATTTAAAAGCTGTTGATTGAACTTCGGATTGTTAATTCTCGTTGCAAAATGCCCGTGCCAGAAAAAAGCCATTTTCTCCCTCAGCTGTTCTTTACTCTTCACCATTTTCTCAAGGAAATTAAGATTCAGTTCTGTATTCTGCTTCTGGTTGATTTTCTGAATTTCCCTTTTTTGGGCAGCAGTAGCTTTTGGATCTGTATATTCAACAGGGTTAATGTCTGCAGTCTGATAAATGATTGGGGTGAAAATTCCTTCAGTGAAGAGTTCCTGTAAAAGAGCTTTTCTGTCACTTGTTTTAAGCTTATCAATCTGCCCGGTCTCAGGTCCGAAGCCAGCTCTCCACAGAAGGTGTTTGTTGTTAAGTAATGAAGAAACCATAATCATGATTTTATTTTTTGATAATGAAATAGATAAGAGGTTAAAACATATAAATCAGTAGTATAATAATTTATAGAACATGAATACGTAAAGTTAAACAACTATTTAATAAATAAGGAATTTAATATATTGATTTGCAATATTTTATGAAATTTTTAAGATTTTTAACGATGCAAGGTGAATTATTTTGGCATGATTTTTCCTTGTCACCATTCAGTAAAATTTATAAAAATCAGAGTTATGAAAATGTTTAAGAAAGCAATATTAGGAGCAGGAATATTAACTGCAGGTTTAGTAAGTGCGCAGAGTGCAAGTATGAATAACATGATTAAAGTGGGAGCAACGGCAGGTATTGCAGTTCCTGCGGATAACCTTTCTGCAGCAGTTGGTGTAGATGTGGCTTATCAGAATCTTATTACTCCGGGATTTGGTCTGGGTATCGCAACGGGTTACACCCATTATTTTGCCAAAAACAATAATGGATATGATAATAATGATGTAGGCGTTGTTCCTGTAGCTGCACTTTTCAGAATCTATCCTAAACAGACAGGCTTTTACTTCGGAGCTGACCTTGGATATGGATTTTTAGTAGGTGACAATAAAGTTGCATCGAATTCTACAGCAGACAGGCCTGATGGTGGTTTTTATTTAAAACCTGAGATCGGATATCACAACAGAGACTGGAATTTTTTCCTTCAATATCAAAAGGTATTCTCAGGAAGTAACGGGGATCTCGTAAATCAGGACTATAATGTGGGAAGTATCGGAGCAGGATTTTCTTACAATATTCCATTAGGAAATTAATGTAAAACCATATAATTAATTATTAACCAAGCCTTTTCGATTTTTTGAAAAGGTTTTGTTTTCTCTGACACGGATTACCAAAACAATTATTATATTTGATAAAATTAGCGATTATGAACTTAAACCCAAAATTTCCACTTTTTTTACCGGGAGTAAAAAACAGCAGTAATGATAATGTTTCCATCATTGGTGTAAACCTACGTGAAGATGTTACTACGATCGCTTATTTTATCTCCGGTAATGGTGGAATTGAAACTAAAACTCAGAAAAATTATCCTACTAAACAATATTCTGCTTTCTCCGAGATTCTTACTCAGTTTATTCAGGAAGAGCAGCTGGGAAATGTTAAACGCCTTGGAATTTCTGTTCCCGGACCGGTTTTGAATGGAAAAAGTAATCCTGAAAGAATAGGCTGGAGTTTTGATATTGAAGAATACAAGCAATCATTTGGTTTTGAAGATGTTATTATGTTAAATGACCAGGAAGCATCAGCTTATGGTATTGCACTTCTTGAAGACAGTGATCTTGATCCTATTTACAGCAGTGGTCATCTGGAAAAAGGAAACGTAGCAATCTTAGCTCCAGGAAACGGATTGGGTGAAGCAGGATATTTCTTTGACGGCAAATACCTCAGACCTTTTGCAACAGAGGGCGGTCATTCGGAATTTTCTCCAAGAACCAATGTTGAGGTAGAGTTCTACCAATTCCTGAACAATATCTACGGAATTGTAAGCTGGGAAAATGTATTGTCTAAAACCGGACTGTTTAATATTTACAGATTTCTGAGAGATGTCAAAAGACATCCTGAGCCGGAATGGCTTTCTGAAAGACTTTCCAACGGAAGCGGAAATTTCACGGAAGAAATTTTCAGGGCTGCCGTTGAAGAAGATGTGTTGATCTGCAAAATTGCATTAGATACATTCCTGGAATTCCTGGCAAGGGAAGCAAATAACCTTACACTGAAATTAAAGGCAACCGGAGGTTTGTTGATTACCGGTGATATTCCCCAGATTATCAGACAGTATATCGATAAAGATAAATTCTACGAGAAATTTAAAATCAGTGACAAGATGGAGGATATGCTGAAAAATATCCCGATCTACCTGATCAACACCGACAGTACGAGCATCAATGGTGCCGCGCTGTACACCGCTTATTATAAAGATTAAAAAATACAACTCCGGAGAAATTCGGAGTTTTTTGATAAATGATTTTAGTCATGAAAATATTTGTGATTATTGATGTACATCAAGATGAAGTTATTGATAAGATAATTACATTTGCAGTAATAAATAATTAAATAATTTTATTCATGAAGAAAATATTGTTGTTAGCAGTTTTAGCCGGTGGATTAGCTTTCGGTCAGTCAAAAAAAGTAGTAACATCTGATGTTCACTGGTGGGGTTATAAAGTTGCTAAAACTGAATCCAGTTCGCACGACGGAACAGTAAAAGTAAAGTCAGGTAATCTGGTTATGAAAGGAAATGAGCTTGCAGGAGGTGATTTCGTTTTAGATATGAACTCTATCAATGCGACAGATCTTTCAGGTGAGTACCAGGGCAAATTGAACGGTCACCTTAAAAACGGAGATTTCTTTGAAGTTGAAAAATTCCCTACGGCAAGTTTTAAAATCACTTCAGTTAAAAAAAACAATGATAAAGTATACAACAGGCTGGTTACAGGAAATCTTACCGTAAAAGGAAAAACCAATACTGTTTCTTTCCCGGCAAAAGTTAATTACGCAAACGGAACCGTGAGTTTAGAGTCCAATAAATTTTCTTTTGACAGACAGAAATTTGATGTCGCTTACAAATCTTCGATGAAAGATGTTTTTGTGAAAGATGATATCGATATGCTTGTAAAAGTGACTGCGAAATAATTTAATCAAAAAAATATTGTTAAAAGTGTAGAAGTTCTACACTTTTTTTTATTTTTGTTGAATTGTAAATAAAAAAGAATGAAAAGATTATTATTGTTTGTGATGATGTGTTTGAGCATATCATTTGTATTTGCTCAGAAAAAAGGAGATAAAATTTCAAAAGTGATCACTTCTGAGATCAAGTGGTGGGGACACAAAGTCGTGAAAACCAAAGCTTCGTCTCATTATGGCAGTTTAAAACTGAAAAGCGGGAAATTTAATTTTGATAAAACAGTTTTTGTAGACGGTGAATTTGTGATCGATATGAGAAGTTTAGTGGTTGCTGATCTTTCAGGTGATGATCAGGTAAAACTGACCAACGAATTGAAAGGGACGAATTTTTTCGAGGTGAAAAAATTCCCGACTGCAAAATTCCATTTGAAAAAGATTATTCCCCTGGCTAACAGTGAATATAATTCTACGATTGTAGGTGATATTACCATCAAAGGTATCAGAAAAACAATTTCATTCCCTGCAAACGCTCATATTACCCAATTTACAGTAGAGATTGAGTCTTCTGTATTCTCTTTAAACAGAAAAGATTTCAGGATTTTCTATCAGAACTCTCTGAAAGATTATTTTATCAAAGACGAAATGGATATTCAGTTTAAAGTATCTACTCAGAAAGTTGACAATGAAAGACCTTTGTAAGGTTAAAATTTTCATAAATGATCATGGACAGCTTAGATTAAGCTGTCCATTTTTTATTTTAGTACTCATAAATAGATAATAGTAACGGACATTTATTCAGTAAGCTTTGCTGAATAGAATACATTTATAGACGAAAAAATAGGCAAAAAGAGTCTGAATAAGATCTTCGTGGATTTGTATTTAGAGAACAGTTTGACTTAGATTAAAATTAAAAAGTAACATGAACATATATGTAGTCAGTGGTTTGGGTGCAGATTTCAAAGTTTTGGAAAAACTGAAATTTCCAGAACAACATGAAATTATCTTTATCGACTGGATCATTCCTGATCTTGATGAAAGTTTTGCAGATTATGTCAGCAGAATGGCTGAGAAAATTGATGACGCCAAACCCTTTTATCTCTTAGGATATTCTTTCGGCGGAATCATGGTGCAGGAACTGAATAAACTGAAGCCGGCCGAAAAAGTAGTCATTATGGGCAGCATAAAATCTGATAAAGAGAAATCACGCCTTATTAAAATGGGAGAGTTTACCAAATTTCCAAAATATTTGCCCATCGGTCTCTTCAATGATCAGACTTCTGTTTTTTATTCCAGGTTACGAAGTTTTTTTGATCCTAAAAATCCGAAGATCATTGAATACTTTCAAGTTCGGGATCCCTATTACCTGAAATGGTCTGTTGAAAGGATTGCAGAATGGAAATTTGAAGAAAATCCAAATGTTATTCAGATTTTAGGAGATAAAGATATTGTTTTTCCTGTCAAATATTCAAAACCTGATTATATTATCAAAGGAGGAACCCATCTGTTTCCTGCTACAAAATATAAAGAGGTTTCGAAGCTGTTGAAAGATATTTTCATTTAAATATTTAATTAACCCTTATTTTTAATGAGGGTTAATTTGTTTTTAATGCTAATTTATTGAAATTTATATTTAATTTTGCAGGGGTAATTTGATATGTGGAAATAAATTATGGATTTGGATGTTTCCATATAATTTGCAAACAACAAAAAAATAGATATGAAAGTTGGCTTAAAATGGAAAGTATCCTTTATAATAATTTCATTAGTCGCAATTGGCGGACTGTTTTGGAAACCAAGTGTTGATTTTCCAAATACAGGGGATTTTTTAGGGGAGGAGAGTATTGTCGGTTCTGATGTAGCCTGGATTTTAGCAGCTGCCGGATTGGTATTACTGATGACTCCGGGACTTTCCTTTTTTTATGGCGGAATGGTGGGTAAGAAAAATATGATTTCCACGATGCTGCAGAGTTTTATTGCATTGGGGGTGATCTCCATACTGTGGATCGTGGTTGGTTTCTCCTTATCCTTCGGAGACTCAATCGGTTTTGAAATTAATGGTGAGCATTATGGAATTATCGGTAATCCGCTGACCTATCCGTTTTTTAATCATGTGAGTATTTACCCTCACAAAACAATGGCCTCTACAATACCTTTCATTTTATTTGCTCTGTTTCAGATGAAATTTGCGGTGATTACCCCTGCTTTGATAACCGGTTCATTTGCTGAAAGGGTACGTTTTATTTCATACCTTGTTTTTATGGTCCTGTTCAGCCTTTTTATTTACACCCCTCTCTGTCACATGGTATGGCACCCTGAGGGATTGTTAAACAAATTTTTCGGAGTGAAAGATTTCGCAGGCGGAACAGTGGTTCACATGAGTGCTGGATTTGCCGCTCTGGCAGGAGCAATCGTTTTAGGCCGCAGAAAAAATCCGCACCATGAGCCTTCAAATATTCCTTATGTAATTTTGGGTACGGGAATGCTTTGGTTCGGATGGTTTGGTTTCAACGCAGGATCTGCTTTAAGCGCCAACGCAACAGCAGCGATTGCTTTCGGAACGACCACCATCGCTTCAGCCTCCGCAATGATGACATGGATATTTTTTGACAGAATTAACGGAAGAAAGGTTTCAGCATTGGGTGCATGTATCGGAGCTGTTGTAGGTTTGGTCGCCATTACTCCTGCGTGTGGTTTTGTTTCCATCCAGGAAAGCCTGTTCATAGGATTTGCTGCTGCAATCGTATCCAATTTGATGATGAACTGGAAAGCCTTGAAAAAAGTAGATGATACCCTGGATGTTTTTGCGTGTCATGGAGTAGGAGGAATAATGGGAATGATTCTTACTGCAATCTTTGCACACGGTGAAAATGCAAGCCTTCTGCACGGAGGTATCGGAGTTTTTACCCATCACATGATTGCTTTGGTTTTAGTTTCTGTATTTACATTTTTCGGGTCACTGCTTTTATATAAAATCACCAACTGCATTATAACACTCAGGGTTTCCGAAGAATCGGAAAATATCGGTTTAGATATGTCTCAGCATGAGGAAAGTCTGAAATGGTGATATTTAAATTAAAATAATTTCTTTACGATTTAACCCTGCCAGCGTTCCAAACGCTGGCAGGGTTTCTTTCTCAACGAAAAATGGTTTCATTTTTATTTAATTTATTATATTTTGTAAAGATGGAAATCAAGTGTAGAAATAAGTATCGTAATATAGTTCTCAGCATGAGGAAAGTCTGAAATGGTTATATTTAGATTAAAATAATTTCTTTACGATTTAACCCTGCCAGCGTTCTAAACGCTGGCAGGGTTTCCTTCTTTACAAAATATCATCTTCATTTCTTTAAATTTATCATGTATATTTGCCTTTCATGAATAGGAAAAGCAAGTATGGAATCTATATCGGTTTTTGAAATTATCAAAGTGGGGATAGGCCCTTCCAGTTCACACACCATGGGCCCTTGGAATGCTGCTGAAGCATTTATAAGAATTATAAAAAGAGAAAAATCAGTAGAAGAGGTAAAGGAAGTTTTTCTGGAATTCTTCGGTTCACTGGCCAAAACGGGAATCGGTCACGGAACCGATATTGCCGGAATGCTTGGCTTAAACGGAGAGGATTTTAAGACCATTAACACTTCCAAAATTGATGATATTGTCAGTCATATTAAACAAACCCAGATTTTGAATTTGGGTAGAGAAAAGGAAATCCCTTTTGTGTACGGGCATCATCTGGTTTTGAATATGTCTAAATCTCTGGATTTTCATCCTAACGGAATGATTTTTAAAGCTGTTTTCGTAGACGGAACAGAGCTTGTTCAGGATTTTTATTCGGTGGGCGGCGGTTTTATTGCAAGTCAGGAAAAAAACTCTATTGAAAAACATTGTGTACGTACTTTATATCCTTGTCATCATGGTTCAGATATTGTAAAATACTGTGATAAACTGGGTTTCGATAAAATGTCAGATTTGGTTTTAATCAATGAAGAGAGCTGGAGAACACAAGAGGAAACGAGACAGGAAGCTTTAAATATCTGGGAAAATATCAAAGAATGTATTTATAAGGGAGTTAATAAAGAAGGTGTTTTACCCGGAGGACTCAATGTTTCGAGAAGAGCTGCAGGAATCAACAGGAAACTGCTGGGAGATACAATTTATAAAAATAAAGATGAGTGGTTTCAGCAGGTTGTCGATGCAGAAGAAAATTTTACGAATATCAATAAATGGATATCCTGCTTTGCGCTCGCTGTGAATGAAGAAAATGCGAGTTTCGGAAGAATTATCACAGCGCCGACAAATGGTGCAAGTGGGGTCATCCCGGCTGTTTTGATGTATGCGCAGGCGTTCACTCCTTTTACCAGTGATGATGATATAGCCAGATTTTTACTGGTTGCGGGTGAAATAGGGACACTATTTAAGAAGAATGCGACTATTTCTGCTGCAATGGGCGGCTGTCAGGCTGAAGTGGGAGTGTCATCAGCTATGGCTGCGGCGGGTTTAACAGAAATTCTAGGTGGAAGTGTCGGCCAGGTTCTGATGGCAGCAGAGATAGCGATGGAGCACCATCTTGGATTAACGTGTGATCCGATCCGGGGACTGGTACAGATTCCCTGCATTGAAAGAAATACGATGGGGGCAATGAAGGCCATAACAGCAGCCAATATCGCACTGGAAAGTGATCCTGCTAAAGCGAAGGTAAGTCTTGATCAGGTAATCCAGACCATGTGGGAAACGGCACAGTCGATGAACGACCGTTTTAAGGAGACTTCCGAAGGCGGACTTGCTATTGCTGTGAATGTACCTGAATGTTAAAAATAAAATATAAAAAGTTTACAAATGTCCTGATGCTATTTAAACATCAGGATATTTTTTTAGTTCTTTATAATCAGTTTTGATAATGGAGTTGTTACTGATGTATATTATTTTTGTTCACTATTTATCTAAAATTCCCCGAATTTTATTGGCATTTTCTATCAATTCTCCCAAATATTCAAAGTTTTCTTTTTCGAGTGCCGATTTGAACTTTCTGAGCTGTGAAATATGTTCATTCAGTACATCCAACACGTTTTCTTTATTCTGTTTAAAAATGGGTACCCACATTTCGGGGTGCGATTTTGCCAGACGGACAGTACTTGAAAAACCTGAACTTGCCAGCTGAAATATAGTTTCTTCTTCTTTTTCTTTTTCTAAAACGGTATTGGCAAGTGCATACGACGTGATATGCGAAATATGCGAGATATAAGCTGTATGAATATCATGCGCTTCAGCATCCATGTAAATAAGGTGCATCTCAAGGTTTTCCACAATATCCTGAACTACATTCAATGCATCATGTGCTGATTCTTCCCGGTTACAGATCACTCCGGCTTTACCGGAAAAACTCTGTGCAACCGCAGATTTAGGTCCGTGATTTTCTGTTCCCCACATCGGATGGAAAGCAACAAACCTTGATCTTTTAGGATGGTCTTTTACAGAGTCAACAATTCCTGCTTTGGTTGATCCGACATCCATTACAGTTTGAGAATCAGAAATAAGATCGAGAACTTTGGGTAAGATCTTTCTTGCCGCATCTACGGGAATGGCAATGATGATCAGATCAGAATTTCTGATTCCATCCTCCAGATCTGCCTGCTCATTAATGATCTGTAATGACAATGCTTCTTTCAGATTTTCTGTATTGTTATCAATTCCATAAATGAAATCGACAAGATTTTTTTCTTTTAACTTTAATGCAATTGATCCGCCGATCAATCCGACACCAATAATGCTGATTTTCATAAGTATACTTTTTAACGGTCCGATGCAGTCGCTGAATCTTTATCGGCATAACTATTCAATTTCAGTGACAGCGGTTTCATTTCCTTTTTAATTAAAATAAAAAACCCCGTCCGAGGACGAGGTCTGAAGTTATATAACAAGAATCTCTATCCCAAATCTGAGGTGAAAATTCTATAATAATATGCTCTGTTTTTGTTAATCACAAAGCGAAGATAGTGATTTTTTTTAATTTTATTAAATAGTTAACAGTGATCTTTTTACAAAGACGGTTTCTGAGAAGTGATTGTCAGTTGCAGAGTAAGATTCATCATTGACCATTGACCATTAAGGATTACTGATTACGAGAGTTGAAGGAATATCCGAAAGCCAGAGACTTTTGGAGTCGATAAGGCTGCGCCAGCTTTTTTTGCTGATCAGCATCAGGTCCTGAGACTTCAGAAATTCCTTCTCAATTTTTTTCTCGTTATATAAAGTGATGTGATTGGGTGCAACCTGTTCGATACTCCTGATGAGTTCCTTTACCTCAATATTGCTTCTGATCTGTCCTGCGACATCGAGAATGATAATTTGCGAATTGTTATTGTTAATTAACCGTTTGGCATATTCAAGAAGATAAAAATCGCTGAGGTTGAAGATGGGGACAAAAACTTTTTCAGCTGCGGTAAATCCTTTATCAACTAAAACACCTACAGGAATATTTGTCTTGTCTAAAATCTGCAGGGTAAAGTCGTCAAACGGGGAAGTGTTGAAAATATAGCTTTTTCCTTTAACGGTATTCAGCAACCTTTCCGGATTGATGATCTTAGTCGTAAAGCCTAAAAGTCTTCCCAGAATGCTTCCTTCATACATTGATTTTCCCAGCATGATCAGAAGCAGATCATAGTTTCCCTTATTGGAAATACTGGTAAGATCGCTTTCGATATCGGTGGAAGCTTTGAAAAGAGTTGTGACTTCAAGCTGGAGCTCATTCGACGTTTCAATAACTTTCTTAAACTGTTCTTTTTCAAAATTTTCAATATCAAAAGCATGCAGTTCATCCACCGGAGCGATATTCATAGCTGTAACGCTTTTGTTTCCGTTCATTTTACGGGTAAAATTGTCTGCTAACGTAAGGAGTGTACTTCCTGATTCCGCTGTTTCAAAAGACAGAAGAACTTTATACTTCGCATCATTGTCCTGCTGCCCCTCATCATCGAGTGCTGACTTTTTACCTTTAAAAAGATAATTGATGAGGTCAAGGCAAGGACCTGTCATGAAAGTGGTAAATAATGCCATGATGACCAGCATGGCAAACAGTTCCGGTCCCAGAACCCCTAAATCATAACCTATATTCAAAACAATCAGTTCTGTAAGGCCCCTTGTATTCATCAATGCTCCGATCGTGAGACTGTCTTTCCAGCTCATTTTTAGGAATTTAGAGGTAAGGGCACTTCCGACAAATTTCCCGGTGACTGCAGTAAGGATAATAAAACCTCCTATTTTCCAAAGATGGGGATCATTTAACAGACCGATCTGGGTACGTAATCCTGTAAATACGAAGAAAAGCGGAAGTAAGAGCACCAACGCAACATCTTCAATTTTTTCAATAAAAAGATTTCTGAATTTCACATTTTCCGGCATGATTGCTCCCGCCATGAATGCTCCGAAAAGGGCATGGATTCCGATGACCTCTGTTGCATAAGATGAAATAATCAGAATCAGAAAAAATACAGCAACCAAAGGTTTGCTGATAAAACCTTTACCTTTCTGTGATTCGGCAATCCTGATTAAAAACGGACGTACCGCTTTGATCATGATAAAAACATACAGAATCGCCATCAATATAACAAATACCGATCCTGAAAAAGATCCTGCCTTTACGACAGCAATGACTGCTGCTAAAATACACCAGGCTGTGATGTCATCTGCGGCCGCACAGGTAATCACAACCGTTCCGATCTTTGTTTTGTGAAGATTCCTTTCCTGGACAATTCTGGCCAGAACCGGAAAAGCAGTAATACTCATGGCAATGGCAATAAATAAGGCAAATGAACTGAATTGAATTCCCGCTGGAGCAAACTCCTGATAGATGAAATAGGAAAGTCCGACTCCCAGTGCAAAAGGGAAAATTATACTGGCATGGCTGATCACTACTGCATCGTGTGCTTTTTTTCTCAAGACGCTCAGGTCAAGTTCCATCCCAACAATGTACATGAAAAGTATCAGGCCGATCTGACTTAGAAACTGTAAGTTCGGAAGTGATTCTTTAGGGAAAATAAATGCTGAAAGTTCAGGGAAATAAAGTCCGAAAAGGGACGGGCCAAGGACGATACCGGCAATCATTTCACCGATCACGGACGGCTGCTTCAGTTTAATACAAATCCAGCCAAATAATTTTGCTACAAGGATAATGGTCACAATCTGCGCCAGTAAAAGAGCCAGTGGATGATGAAGGTTGGTCATGAAAGAATCTGTGAAATTTTCCCACATCGTGGAACCTGTCGCTTTATTCGGAGCAATATTTTGACCTGCTTCCAGTGTTTTTCCTTCAATAAAAAACCAATACATCAGACACGAAAAGAAAGCAATAGTGCTGAAGTAAAAGATGATATTTTTATATTTCCCCATAATCATTAATCATTTTATTAAATGCAAATTTCTGTAGAATAAACGGATGTTAAAAATGCTTTTTTTTGAAATGTAACAAATGCACAGAATAATGTAATGAAACTTACCTGAAACTGTACCCTATTCCCAATCCCATTTTCCAGCTTCCGTTTTCTGTTGCTGTTTTGCTGTTGTAATAGAGTGGAACCTGTAATGCGATCTTTTTATATACTGCCGCAAGACCAACGCCGAGTGTCGGCATTACAGGAGAATTTTTTGTTCTTGTTGAATGATCCTCCTTAATTCTTAGTGAAGGAAGCATTCCTATCATTATTTTCGTGTCGTGATGTCTGTAACTGACGTTTGGACCGGTGAAATTGATAAATCCTCCATGATCTGCATATCCGGCAACAACGGTTCCTTCCACCCATGAAGCTTTTATGTTTGAATTTTTTTCCTGCGAAAAACAAAGGCCGGCCATCAGAATTGCACAGCAGTAAAGAGTTTTCTTCATATTACATGATTAATCTGGCGCAAAAATAAACTGACTCAACAGATGTTTTAATCGGATGTAATCAAACGGCTGAATTCTGCACTGAAAATGACAAAGTCTGAAACATTTCAAAATCAGGAGTGAATTAAGGTCTCGTCACAACATCAGGTATGGAGGAATGATCTATTATATTTTTCCAGTGAGTTTCAAATTTTTTATCAGACAGCAATCAAAATTTAGCGTATTCACTGCGGAGAATTTAGGGTTATTTGTTTCGTTGTTAGGCTGATAAATTAAAGCTTTTTTTCACCCAATCCTATTTATCGGATGTTTTCAGTAAAGAAGCATCATAGGTGTCATCGCTCTGTAATTTAAAAAAAATCATCATTTTCTGTGGCAATGTTAGTAATCATTCGAATTTTAAAAATTATCTTATTTTTGAATGATCATATCAATATTTCATGGCACAACAATATGGTAAAACATGGTGGGGACAAAAATGGTTACAGGCCCTCAATAATATCGATTACAGCAACCGTCTTCCCCGTGGAGCCAGTTACGCGAGAAAAGGGGCAGTGAAACAGATAAAAACAGATAAAAACCATATTTCCGCAAAAGTTGCAGGCAGCAGACCTTTACCTTACAAAGTAGATATTATTCTTCCTCCTTTTTTCGATCCTGAATTGAGAAAATTTCTTGATGCAGTGACTTCCCGTCCATTGATTATTTCAAAATTGCTTAATCGGGAACTGGATCCGATACTTCTGGAAATGGCAGATCAGGCAGGTTTGAAAGTTTTTCCGCAGCAATGGACTGATTTTAAGATGCAATGCAACTGCCCGGACTGGGCAGTTCCCTGCAAGCATCTGGCATCAGTGATTTATAAATTGAGTGAGGAAATTGATAATAATCCGTTTCTTGTTTTTGATCTTCATTTATTGGATCTGATTGCTGAACTGAAGAAAAGAGGTTTACACATTGATGCACAGTCAGGTAATATCCCCGCATTGACCGATTTTTATTCTGAAAAAGGGAATGAAACTCAAATAGGGAAAGATGATTTTGATACTCATCGTGCTTATCAAAAAATTTCATTTTCAGTTCTTTCACCTATTCATGAATCTCTGTTTTCTCTTCTGTCGGAGAATCCTGTCTTTTATAACGGTTCTACAAATTTCAAAGACAGATATTCGGCAGCAGTAAATAAAATTATTCGAAACGGACAACGTATTCTTCAGGGAAAAATGGATTTATCCGGGATTTTAAAGCAAGCTGAAAAAGAATCAGACTTTTTAAACACTCACAGCATTAGCAAAGTGTATGTTGACGAAGATTTTAATGCTGCTGTCCGGATTGATGATGTAGATTTTTCAATTCTTGATTTTATATTGCAGCTCAATCAAATCCCGGGAAATAAGACAATTGATTATCAACCTTCCACAGCCTCCCTGCATACCCTGTTTCACTTAGCCCTACATTTGGTTTCAAACGGAGCCGTTGTTCCGCAAATTGTTGTTAAACCCAACAAATACTATGTAATCCGTTGGTCACCCGCTTTGATCAGTAAAGAGGTCAGAGACTTGACAGAGAAAATGGCTGAGATTTTACCACCTGACATTTTTTGGTTGCAAATGTCAGAATCAGAAAAACGTATTGAAAAAGATGTTACCACCAATTTATTATCGGTTTTTATTACAGAGCTCATCAATGTATTTTCTGGCGAAACCCTGCCGGATCTTTTTTTTAATCTTTTTTTTAAAAGTGTCGAATATGATTTTGATGCTCCTGGAGAAGGTGCGTCTGCCGGAGGAATTCAGACCTGGTTGCAAAGGTACTATCTTTCTCAGGGCAAAATCCGTCCGCAACTGGTAGTTTCAGAAACAGCGGATGATCATTTTTTAATTGAGATGAATGTGTCAGGATTGAGAAATTTTCCGGAAGAAAATATCTCGTTGAGAAGTATAATTACACTAAGACTTTTTTCTGAACAAAAATTTGAAGTATTGCAGACAATGGCAGCATTGAGCAATTTTGTGCCGGGATTAGAAGATTATATCAACAGCAGTGGGGAAACATTAATGTTTATGGACAATAAAACCTTCACTCCTTTTCTGTTTCAGATGATTCCTGTTATCCGATTGCTGGATATTGAGATTCTGCTTCCAAAATCGCTGCAAAAGATTTTGAAACCAAAACCAAGTGTGAAATTAAAAGCCAAATCCGGAAAATCTTTCCTGAATCTGGATCAGTTACTTTCCTTTGACTGGCAGGTTGCTATAGGCGATACCGTGATGAGTGAGGAAGAGTTTAAACAGTTGCTGATAAAATCTGATGGTTTGATTAAATACAAATCACAATATATTTATGTAGGAAAGGACGAATTAGAAAAACTGCACAGACATTTTTCTTCTGAAAATAAGCTTTCTGCTTTTGAGATTCTTCGGACCGCATTAAGTGGTGAATATGAAGGAGCGACAGTTTCTCTGGATAAAGAGATATTGAAGCTTATAAAAGATTTAACTGAAGTAAAAGAAATTCCACTTCCTGAAAATATAAAAGCTGATTTAAGACCTTATCAAAAAAGGGGTTATTCGTGGATGTACCGCAATTCTAAAATTGGTTTTGGTTCTGTTTTAGCCGATGATATGGGATTGGGGAAAACCTTACAGGTAATAACAACCCTGCAGAAATACAAAGAAGAAGGTTTGCTTGAAGACAAAAAAGTATTGGTCATTGCGCCAACCGGACTTCTAACCAATTGGCAGACCGAGATAGAAAAGTTTGCACCTTCGCTTTCTACCTGTATTTTTCACGGAACGAATAGGAAAGTGCAAAAAAATTATGATATCCTGCTTACCTCTTATGGAATTGCCCGTACCGATTCAGCAAAACTGAAAAAATTACAGTGGCTGTCTGTTGTGATAGATGAGGCACAAAATATTAAAAATCAGGATACCGCACAGGCCAGAGCTGTAAAAAGTATCAGAGCTGATAACTTTATCGCTATGAGTGGAACGCCTGTAGAAAACCGACTGAGCGAACTTTGGAGTATTATGGATTACAGCAACCGCGGTTTTTTGGGTAACATGAAACAGTTCAGAGATGAATTCGGAACTCCGATTGAGATCTATAATGACGTACAGGCTGCAGAAAAATTAAAGAAAGTGACCGCCCCGTTTATGATGCGCCGACTGAAATCCGACAGGTCTATTATTAATGATCTTCCTGATAAGATTGAGATGGATACATTCAGCAATCTGGCAAGTGAACAGGCCGGTTTGTATGAAAAAACTCTGGAGGAAGCATTAATGACGATCGAAGCGATTGATACCGGCAACAGTAAAGAACTTTTTCGCCGTCAGGGTCTGGTACTGCAAATGATTTTAGCACTAAAACAGATATGCAACCATCCTACCCAGTTTCTTAAAAATAACAAATTAGATGCATCAATGAGTGGGAAAACAGAATTACTCTTCAGTAAATTAGACAGCATTATTGACAGTGGAGAAAAGGTTCTGATATTCACTCAATTCCGTGAGATGGGCGATCTGCTGCAATATTTTATTGAAGAACGTTACAAAGAAAAGCCTATGTTTTATCACGGCGGATGTTCTTTGAAACAAAGAAAAGAAATGGTGGATAATTTTCAGCATAATCCTGCTGACAAAATATTTATCTTATCCCTCAAAGCTGCAGGAACAGGTCTCAATTTAACTGCAGCCAGCCATGTCATCCATTATGATTTGTGGTGGAATCCCGCGGTGGAAGCACAGGCAACTGACAGAGCTTACAGGATCGGTCAGAAAAGCAATGTGATGGTGCACCGCTTCATTACCAAAAATACCTTTGAAGAGAGGATCAATGAGATGATACAGTCTAAAAAGGCCTTAGCTGAAATGACGGTGTCCACGGGCGAAAACTGGATCGGGAATCTTAGTAATAAAGAACTAAAAGATCTGTTTGAAATGAAATAAATTCAAATCTTTATAAAGTATTCTCCTAAACAATGTATTGAACAGCGTAAGGCAAATAGTTATCAAAAATTTCCTGCGAACTAAGGCGTCATTTTAGATATTGTTGGGCTGACTTCAATAAGGATCAGGCCGAACCGTCAGAGATCCGACTTATCAATTTTCATCACAGGATATTTACGAAATTTGTGAATTTTTAGACAAAAATCTAAGGACGATTGCAATCTTACTGTTGAAAGCTTTTGAGGAATTAAAGAAGAAAGGTTTCTCACCCAATCCTATTTACCGAATCTTTCCATTAAAGAAGCTTTATAGGTATCGCCGATCTGTAATTTTAAAAAATGATCATTTTCTGTGGCAATGGTTGTGATAATTTCACTGGTTGATAAAACTTTTACAGAGGACAGAGCAATGATCTCTTTTTTATTGACCTGCGCAAAATATTTGGAGGGCAACATTTCAAGCAGAGATTTAAAATTAAGGTTTTTCAGTACGATTATTGTACCGTCTTTCAGAATAATATCTTTGTCCCGGCTGTCAATTTCTGAAGTTTTAATATAAGCGATCTGTTCTGTGAAAATCGTTGATTTACCGATATTGCTGTTCCATTCGATCGATCCTTTCTGCGGAATAGGGCTGAGCAGATCTGCTGCTTTTTCAAATGCCTGAATCAGTCTCTCTTTCTTGATAGGTTTCCTGACATAATCAACCACATTAAGATCAAAAGCTTCTGCTGCATATTCTTTGTAGGCGGTTGTAAAAATGATTTTTTTTGAATCCGAAATCAGTTCAGCTACCTGAAGTCCTGTCATTCCCGGCATTTCAATATCCAGAATGCAGAGATTACAGTCTATATTTTTAATTTCACTGAGGAAAATTTTCGGATCGTTGAAAGCTTTTACCACTTCTACATTGTCAATCTGTTCGCATAAAAGTTTTAAGTAACTTATTGCAAGCATCTCATCATCAAGAATAACGCATTTTATCATAGAATTCTCCTAAATTAATTTTTAATTCTGCGGTGAAAATACCGTTTTTTGAGTTTTTCTGAAGGGAGTAAAAACTGCTGTAGATCATTTTAAGGCGCTGATCCAGTGACTGGCTTCCAAAACCGCTGTGCTCTTTTTCCAGGACATTCTTTAACGAAGCTTTGTTGCTGACCTTCATCGTGAAAATTCTGTTTTCCAGCTCAAGGTGAATGGATATAAATGAATCCGGCGCAAGAAAATCAGTGTGCTTAAATGCATTTTCAATCAGGTCTACAGAAATTAGGGGAGCAAAAACTTTTTCTTCATAAACCGCATCGGACTTGTCAATCTTCGATTTTATTCTGAAGTCAAACAGCGGGTTGATTTTAATTTTATTGATTTCAATCAGACTTAATGCAAAACTGAATTCTTCTTTCGGACTTACAAATTTATTGTTGCTTTCGTATAAAATATAGTCCAGAACATTCGCTAACTTATCCAGCGACATATAAGTCTGATAGGCGTGGGACTGTACGGAATTGAGAATGTTTTTAAAAAGATGGGGATTCAGTTTGGTGCCGATATGCTCAAGCTGCACTTCATTCAGGCGCTTCTCGATCAGTTTATTGGTTTCTGAGAGTTTGGTGTTTTTTTTTCTGAAACTCTGATTCTGGCTGAACAAATAAATACTGACGGTGAGAAAAAAGAAGATAGAAAATACACCGACGAAAATCAGATAATCGTGTATCATGTAATAATTTCCGTCCATCGCAGTAGATTATTTTATTTTCTTTAAGCTTAACAACTGAGCTTCCTCATCACATTTAGAAAATGTAGCTTCATAACGCGGATTGTCTTTCGGGTATGAAATCAAGTAATCAGGACATGGCTTTTTCTGTGCGTTGCTTCTGTCGAAATCTACTTTTCCTTCAGTAATGATACTGTCTTTCACAAATTTTTCATCCACTTTCAAGGCAGTCATTTCAGCCTTGAAATTTTCAGAATACGTAAAATCTTTCGAAAGGGTTTCAGCGATAACGCGGCTGTTCGGTAAATATCCGCTGCAGCTTACGCCTTTTTTATTTAGAACGAAAAATACAATAATAAGTCCGGGAACGAGACCGATTAAAAAGAATTTGATTTTTTTCATATAACGGTTAAGAGATCTGCTAGAAAATTAAAAGATTGATATCATGATACGTAAGTCCGAAACGGTCGCAGATCACTTTTTTGGTATGTCTGCCTTTATACATATAAAGACTCTGTTTCATTTCGTTTTTGCGGATCAGCATGTTTTCGAAACCACCTTCTACATCATAATTCAGGATATAGGAAAGAAAAAAGTTAGAAATTGCTTTGGTCGTTGTTCTCGGCATTTTTGAGGTCAGGTTCGGAAGCCCGCAGTGGATAACACCGTGTTTGATGATATAAGGATCTTCCATCGTTGTCAGTTCGGAAGTTTCAATCACTTTACCGTTGTCAATCGCTACATCGATGATGACGCTTCCTTTTTTCATTTTGCAGACCATTTCTTCTGTGACAATCGGCTGCATATTTAATCTTGGCAATGCACCAATGACCACATCAGCACGTCTCAGGCTCTTGCTCAGTTCCTTAGGATCTATGATGGATGTCGGAACCCTGCTGTCCACCAGAGTGTGGAGCCTTCTGAGTTTTGAAAGTGAATTGTCAAATACTTTGACACTGGCTCCGAGACCAATAGCAGCTTTTGTAGCAAATTCACCGACAATCCCGGCACCCAGAACTACTACTTCTGCCGGTCGTACGCCAGTGATGCCTCCTAACATCAGCCCGTTGGATAAAGCTAATAATTCTGATGCATATAAAATGGAAACCGTTCCTGCGATTTCTCCGATTAGTCTTACCAAAGCCAGTTGCTTGTACTCATCTACAATAAATTCAAATGCAATGGCATTGATTTTTCTCTCTGCCAATTTTAAGAAATACTCTTTATCCCTTAAATTGATCTGAAGCGCAGAAACCAGATAGGTATTGGGTTTGAAATAATCAATTTCATCTTCTGTAGGCGGATTGATTTTTAAAATCAGATCCTGACTGAAAGCTTCTTTTGGATCTTTCGTAATGATTGCCCCTGATTCTGAGTATTGAAGGTCAGTGAAGAATGATCCCTGCCCGGCACCGGATTCTACAATGATCTCATGACCATGCTGTACCAAAACCTGTACGGCATCAGGTGTTATGCAAGTACGTCTTTCATTGAGACAGGTTTCTTTTGGGATTCCTATACTGAATTGTTTGCCTTTTCTTATAACTTCCAACTTTTCCTCCTTTGGCATTAATTCTTCCTCGGAAAAAGGAGTAAAAATATTTGTGGTACTCATTTTAAATTCAATTATGACTTACAGAAAATTAAAAATACAATCGATTTCTAGGAACAAAGATACATAATAAGTAATTGCTGGCAATTAGCTTATTGTTATCGGCATTACATTCAGCTCTATACATTTGATATACATTATTATTTGCCACAGCTAAATTTTACTCAAAACTGATTTCTCTGCTTTCACCGTTATGGTGTATACTCATGATATGGTATTTTAATCCGTACAATTCTTCTTCATAAACTTCAGGCCATTCTATGATGCACAGGAAAGCATTGTCCAGATATTCTTCGATGCCAATGTCAAATACTTCCTCAATATTTTTCAGACGGTACAAATCAAAATGATAGACTTTACCTTTTGGCGTACTGTATTCATTGACAATAGAGTAGGTAGGTGAGTTTACTTCGTCCTGACTGTCTAGATTTTTAAGTAAAACCTGTGTAAATGTAGTTTTTCCGGCGCCTAAATTTCCTTTTAAAAGTAAAATAGAATGCTGAAGTTGCGGAAGAATTTCTTCCACAACGTTTTGCCAGTCCTGTATCTGTTTTATATTAAATTGCATGAATATTATTTGATGCAAAAATACTAATATTACAAAGTAAATCGAATAACAAACCGGTAGAATTGAATCATGAAACTTCAATTTTCATTACTTTTGCAAGATGATTTCCAAGCAGACGATCGATAAAATATTTTCAACAATCCGGGTGGAGGAGATTGTGGGTGAATATGTGCAGTTGAAAAGAGCGGGATCCAACTTTAAAGGTTTGAGCCCGTTTCATGATGAAAAGTCACCAAGTTTTGTCGTATCACCAAGTAAGCAGATCTGGAAAGATTTCTCGACAGGAAAAGGGGGGACGGCGATTTCTTTCTTAATGGAGATTGAAAATTTCACCTATCCTGAAGCACTTCGTCACGCTGCTAAAAAATACGGAATCGAAATTGAAGAAGACCAGCGGGAGTTTTCGGAGGAAGCAAAAATTGCACAGTCAGAACGCGATATCCTGTATAAGATTCATGAAATAGCCAATGATTATTTCCAGAATATTTTATGGGAAAATGAAGAGGGCAGGTCAATCGGGCTGTCTTACTTCAGGGAGCGTGAGCTGAAAGATGATATCATTAAGAAATTTCAGCTGGGATATTCTCCCGAAAAGAAAAATTCATTTACAGAATTTGCTCTAAATAAAGGCTACTCCAAAGAAATTCTGGAAAAATCAGGACTGTCTATTTTTCCTGAAAATTCACCGGCAGGTATTGACCGTTTCCGTGAACGGGTAATGTTTCCGATTCACAGTTTTTCAGGCAGGGTTTTGGGTTTTGGAGCCAGAATCCTTAAAAGTAATATCAAAACAGCCAAGTATCTCAATTCGCCGGAAACAGAGATTTATCATAAATCAAATGTCCTGTACGGTTTAAACCAGAGTAAACAGGCGATCTCCAGGAAAAATATCTGCCTGCTCGTAGAAGGGTATATGGATGTGATTTCGCTCCATCTTTCAGGAATCGAAAATGTGGTGGCAAGTTCAGGAACCTCACTGACGACCGAGCAGATCAAGCTGATCAAAAGACTGACAGAAAATGTAACCATCCTTTTCGATGGTGATAATGCAGGGATCAAAGCAAGTTTCCGGAGTATCGATATGCTGTTGACGGAAGGGATGAACATTCGTGTTTTACTCTTTCCTGAAGGGGATGACCCGGATTCTTTTGCCAGAAAACATCCGCAGGATTATGTAGAAAAATTCATCGAAAATGAAGCGATGGATTTCATCGATTTCAAAGCTGAAATTTTACTGAAGGAAGCAGGGAATGATCCTATCAAAAAAGCAGAAGCGATCAGGAATATTGTTAAATCTGTCGGATTTGTACAGAATGCCTTGAAAAGGGAGGTCTATCTGAAAGAAGTATCCAATAAATTCGGACTTTCGGAGCAGAGTCTATTTAATGAGCTGGATATTCAGAAGCAGATTACGCAGAATCAGGCACCAAGGGCTCAGCAGAAAGAAGATGTCCAGCCAAAACTTGAAAAAGTTCCTGATACTGTAGAGCAGGTAGATCCGATTATATTTGATCTCCTGAACCAGGAAAATAATTTAGTCAATCTGATGCTGAATTTCGGTGATGTTGTCCTGCACAGGGAAAACGAAACCAACGAAAAATACGACATTACGGTCATCGAAGAGATTCTCCACCATTTTGAAGAAGAAAACTACGAATTTCAGGTTGAACTGAATAAAATAATTATTGACAGTATCAAAGAAGGGATTGCCAATGAAGAACTTCGGAAGGGAAACTTTTTTGTCACATTTATGGATGAAGGAATAACCTCGAAAGTCGTTGATGCCATTATGCCCTTAAATGATCTCGAAAACTGGGCATCCAGAAATATTTTCCCTCCGAATTACGGTGATAAAATCAATACACAGGTCGAAGGTGATATTCTGATTCATAAATTCAGATACATCGATTACCTGATCAGAGAAACAACGAAAAGCCTTGAAACTGATCAGCAGGATGAATCTAAATATTATGAATCCATCAAAAAAATAACCTTGCTTAAGCAGGCGTCTATGCAGCTGTCAGAGATTTTAGGATATTCTCCGATCAAAGGAATTTATGTGAAAAGATAATTGTTTTTGCCTGTAAAAACTACAACGGAAAAAAATCTGAGAAATCAACGTGAAACATTATTGCCTGTAGGTGGAGCGAAGGTATGATTGTAAAGTACTTACATTATTTTGTAATCTAAAATAGAATACTGATCAGTTGGTTGACAGATTCAGGCATTAAAACTTTAAGTAGATAAACTTCTTTTGTGCCAAAAAGTCCTATAAAAATTTAGGAATAAAAATTGTAAATTACATCTTAATAAATTTAAAAATAAGACCAATAGAAATATGGACATTAAAAAAGAATTCAGAGATTTCTCTGTAAAGCATTTAGGAAACAGCGGTCTGGCGACCGATCAGTATATGGGAATGTATGGTCCTACAAACCTTACTCCTTATATTATGGAGGAAAGAAGGTTGAATGTTGCTCAAATGGATGTATTCTCCCGTCTGATGATGGACAGAATTATCTTTTTAGGAACCGGAATTGACGATCAGGTAGCCAATATCGTAACTGCTCAGTTATTGTTCCTGGAAAGTTCTGATTCTGCAAAAGATATTCAGATCTATATCAACTCTCCCGGTGGAAGCGTTTATGCAGGTTTAGGAATTTATGACACAATGCAAATCATCAAGCCGGATGTGGCAACGATCTGTACAGGTATTGCCGCTTCGATGGGAGCTGTATTGCTGGTGGCCGGTGAAAAAGGAAAGCGTTCTGCGCTGAAACACTCAAGAGTGATGATCCACCAGCCTTCAGGAGGTGCTCAGGGGGTAGCTTCTGATATGGAAATCAACCTGAGAGAGATGTTGAAACTGAAAAAAGAATTGTACGACATCATTTCTGAGCATTCAGGTCAAACATACGAATGGGTAGAAAAAGCATCCGACAGAGATTACTGGATGACGTCTACTGAAGCCAAAGATTTTGGAATGGTCGATGAAGTTTTACAGAGATCAAAAAAGGAAAAATAATTTTTCGGAAATATTCAAAAGAAAAAACACGTCGATTGACGTGTTTTTTTATTCAATAGAAATGCGATTAAACCT
The DNA here is from genome assembly GCA_963526305.1 of uncultured Chryseobacterium sp. GTDB lineage: Bacteria > Bacteroidota > Bacteroidia > Flavobacteriales > Weeksellaceae > Chryseobacterium. Next base: position 56,385 of record CAURNW010000012.1, read on the forward strand.
GTTTGATTAATTAAAACCTTCAATAATTTTAGAAAAATCTTCCAGTTTCAAAGCAGCTCCGCCAATCAGTCCACCGTCGATATCAGGTTGAGAAAAAATTTCTTTTGCATTGTCAGGTTTTACTGATCCGCCGTAAAGGATAGAAATTTCGTCAGCAACTTCCTGACCATATTTTTCAGCAATACTGTTTCTGATATGTGCGTGAATCTCCTGTGCCTGCTCAGGACTTGCCGTTTCACCGGTTCCGATTGCCCACACAGGTTCATAAGCGATCACCACTTTCTTGATTTCTTCAGCGGTAAGGGTAAAAAGAGCAGTTTCTGTCTGATTTTTTACAACGTCTAAATGTTGTCCGGCTTTTCTCTGTTCAAGGGTCTCTCCGTTACAGTAAACAGGGATAAGGCCTTTATCCAAAGCTAATTTTACTTTTTTATTACAGCTTTCATCATTTTCGCCATGGTACTGTCTTCTTTCAGAGTGACCGATCAGGGAACCGTTCACATCGATGGATTCCAGCATGTCTGCAGAAAGTTCACCAGTGTAGGCACCGCTTTCAAATTCACTCATATCCTGGGAAAAAACTCCGATTTCGTCTTTTTCGAAAATGTCTTTTGCCATCATCAGATAAAGAGACGGAGGAGCGATCCAAACTTCACAGTTAGTTGTATTGTCGTTTTTATAACTTAATAACTGAATCATCAATTGCTGTGCTTCAATTACATTTTTGTTCATTTTCCAGTTTCCTGCAACTATTTTTCTTCTCATAGTTTATTTAAATTATTTATTAATTCCTTCCAGTTTAAACATAAAAGCATACACCAAAGCAGTGTCTTTCAGGTAATCAAATCTTCCTGATGCACCACCATGACCATAAGCCATGTCTGTTTTTAGCAGTACTATATTTTTATCCGTTTTTAAATCTCTCAGTTTTGCAACCCATTTTGCAGGTTCAAAATACTGTACCTGAGAATCGTGTAAACCTGTCGTAACCAAAATATTCGGATAGTTTTTCTTTTCAATATTTTCGTACGGAGAGTAAGATTTCATATAAAAATAAGCCTCTTTATTATTGGGATTTCCCCATTCGTCATATTCATTCGTTGTCAACGGAATGCTTTCATCAAGCATGGTATTGACAACATCTACAAAAGGAACCTGAGAAATGATGCCATTCCATAAATCGGGTTTCATATTGACTACAGCCCCCATCAGTAAACCTCCGGCACTTCCTCCCTGAGCATACAGATGTTTCGGCGAAGTATATTTTTCCTTTACCAGGTATTCTCCGGCATCGATGAAATCCGTAAACGTATTTTTCTTTTTCATCATCTTACCGTCTTCATACCATTGTCTTCCCATTTCCTGGCCTCCGCGGATATGCGCAATGGCAAAAGCAAAACCTCTGTCCAAAAGGCTCAGCCTGGTACTGCTGAATGTAGCATCCATTGAATTCCCGTAAGATCCGTAAGCGTAGAGCAGAAGCGGACTGCTGCCGTCTTTTTTATATCCTTTCTTATAAACAATGGAAATCGGAATTTTTGTTCCGTCTTTAGCCGTTGCAAAAAGCCTTTCAGTTGTATAATCGGTTTTATTGTATCCGCCAAGAACTTCCTGTTCTTTCAGTAAAATTCTTTTTCCTGTTTTCAGGTCCTGTTCAAACTGAGAAGCCGGAGTAACCATCGAAGTATAGCCAAAACGGAAGTTATCCGTATTGTACTCAGGGTTTCCTGAAGGATAAACGGTATAAGCCGGTTCGTCGAATTTCAGAAATTCTTTTTTACCCGTTTTCCGGTCATAGATGACCAGTTGTGAAAGTCCGTTTTGTCTCTCATTAAAAACAAGGTAATTTTTAAACTCACTGATTCCTTCCATCAGTACCTCCTTCCGGTGCGGCACAAAATCTTTCCAGTTTTCTACTCTGGTCTTGTCCAAAGGAGTTTCTACCACTTTAAAGTTTAGTGCATTTTTATTGGTGGTAACTAAAAAACGGTCTTCCAGAGGGGTTACCTCATACAGGACATCCTTCATTCTTGGCTGGAAAACTTTGAATGATTCGCCTGGCTTGTTGGCATCCAGATACCTTGTTTCTGAAGATGTGGTTGCTCCGGAATAGATCATGATGAATTTTTCATTCTTTGATTTTCCGACGCCGATGTAATTTGTTTTATCCTTTTCCTCATATACCAAAACATCTTTAGCTGTATCTGTTCCTAATGAATGTCTGAAAATTTTCTCAGTTAATAGGGTTTCTGGGTTTTTTGAGGTATAAAAAACGGTTTTGTTATCATTTGCCCAGGTTGCGGAACCTGTGGTATTTTTAATACCCAGGTCAGTGGTCTTTCCTGTGGTAAGATCTTTTATAAATAATGTATACTGTCTTCTTGATACGTCATCAACTCCATAGATCATTTTTGTATTATCAGGGCTGATGCTGAAACCTGATGCAGAATAGTAGGCATGGCCTTCTGCCATCTGATCAACATCAAGCAGGATTTCTTCAGGAGCATTGAGATTTGCTTTTTTTCTGCAGTATTTGAAATACTGCTTTCCGGTTTCGGTACGGCTGTAGTAATAATATCCATTCTTAAAAACCGGTACAGATTCATCTTTCTCCCTGATTCTGGCTTTCATCTCCTTAAAAAGCTGATCTCTGAAAGGTTCTGTATCTTTCATCATACCTTCCCAGTAAGAGTTTTCTGCTTTCAGATAATCAACGACTTTTGTTGAATCCTTTGCTTTCTTGAAATAGTCGATCATCCAGTAGTAGGGATCGTTTACCTGATCCGAATGGATATTTCTTATGTGTTCCTGTTTTTCTGCTACAGGCGCTTTCAGATCAGGGAATTTCTGAGACTGGAAGGTTGCTGATATACTCATGGCCAATAATCCTGTATAAATTTTTTTCATGACTTTCTTTTTTAGTTTAAGCCAGATTCCAAAGATTTTTCAAAAGAATATAGAAAGTATGTTCCTCGTCACTAACAACATCATCAGCTTTGATGAGTGTTTTTGCAAACTGAATGAAATTCTTACGTTCTTTTTCTGTTGAGTCTTCCAGAAAACAGCGTCCGTGAAACTCGAAATGATCTTTCCATTCTTCGGGCTGAAGCAGTGCGATGCTTTCCAATTCGTTATCGAGATTGATTTTAAAAGGAAATTCGTCAGCCAGATACTGCTGAACGAGCATTCCTTCTGCAGGAGCAAATTCTCCGTCTACAGAAGAAAGAATCATTAATAAGTGGTATCCGGCAATTGATTTATTTGATTTCTGCATTTGAATAGATTTAAAGTTTGAAGTTGACTAATCAACGTAATTTTTAGCGGGTTGTTTATCGATAATCTTTCCGTTCTGTAAGGTAAGTACAAAAGGATTGCTTCTAGCGATAGTTTTGATGGCAGTGCCGTCCATCATTGCATTTTTTATGGTTTTGAAAGTCGTCGGAATTGTTGAGACTCCGTAGACAACTGCAGTTTTATCAGTATTTACTTTAGCTTCTACTTTCTGAAGGAGATCCTGAGAAACTTCTTGCGGGTGGTAAGAAAAAACTAAAATTGCTTTTGGAGCATTGATGATCTCATCAGTAAGGTTAATTCCTGTCGGATCTTCAATTTTAAATTTCACGATTTCAGATTTATACCCTTCTTTGATAAGTTTAGATTCATTTTTACCTTCTTCGATTTTCCAGGGTGAACCTTCTTCCCAGTATTTTGTCTGATTGATATAGTCATCCTGGTTTATTTTTAAAACTTCTCCTGTTTTTGAATTTTTCAGCGTGTAAAAAGTTTTGTATTCGGAAGGGTTCTGGCTGATTTTTACTTTTTCAGCTTTCAGATCTGTTCCGATTTTATAGTCCCGGAAATCGATAACCGGTTCGTTTATTATTCCCTGAGCCATAATAAAAATCATGATGACTGAGAACAGCCCGAATGCGGCTGCTAAAAATTTGTTGTTTTTAGGTTTACTCGTGTAATCATTTTTTTTGCTGAATTCTTTACGGTATAAAGCAAAAAGAATTAAAAGTCCGATCAATAACACAATATCTTTTACGAAACTTTCCCATGGCGTAAATTTAATGGCATCTCCGAAACATCCGCAGTCTGTCACCACATTGAAATAAGCAGAATAGAAGGTCAGAAATCCAAAGAAAACGCAGAGTGCAATAAGTGTAGAAAGCGTGAATTTCAATTTAAAACGAATGAGGAGCATAAAACCAAGCCAAAGTTCGAGAACGACGACAATCACTGAAAACAGTAAAGCAAACTTCTCCAGAAATGGCATATTGAAGACGGAAGGTGCAAAATATTCTTCCATTTTAAATGAAAAACCGACCAGATCCACTGCTTTAACAAATCCTGAAAGGATGAAAATGACAGCGATAACGAAGCGTAATAAACCTTTGATCATATTAAATAATTTGATGTTCTACATTGTTTTCTTTTTCCGAGAATTTGATCAGACAAAAAACGGCATAATTCAGCATATCAAAATAATTGGCATCCAGACCTTCTGAAACGATGGTCATTCCCTGATTATCCTCGATTTGTTTTGTTCTTAAAACTTTTTGATAGATCAGATCTGTTATTGATGAAATTCTCATATCTCTCCATGCTTCACCGTAATCATGGTTTTTTCTTTCCATTAATGCTTTGGCTTCCTGTGCATATTGATCATAGAGTCGAAGGATTTCATCCCTGTCTTCATTAAAGTCATTTGAAAAACCTTTTTCCAACTGGATCAGTCCGATAATTGAGTAGTTGACTACAGCGATGAATTCACCCTCTTCACTTTCATCTACCATCTGAACGTCAGTCATCTGCAGGGTACGGATTCTGTTGACCTTGATGTAAATCTGATCGGTAATTGAACTTGGTCTCAAAACCCTCCATGCAGCACCATAATCCTGTAATTTTTTACTGAAAAGATCACGGCACTCACTGATGATTTTCCCGTACTGTATTGAAGTTTTTAGCATACATTCTCTTAATAGTTCAAATATACGAATTAGGTTTTAGCTGAGAGGAAAAAGGCAGAGAGTTTTTGAATTCGAGGGTAGGGTATCTGAGTGTGGGAGTGTTGAGGACTGTACTATTTAGGGTAAGTGTTGAGCAGTTTTGTATTATTTATGTCTAAAAGTTAATTCCGGTGAAAAATTTTTAAAGTTTTAGTTTAATTTTGCAATAATAAATTCGACACATCGGGATGTTTAAAAATAATGTAATTCTTCCGCACTCCACTATTCCTGCGCCTCAAAAATTTCACTCAGTCAACTGTAACGGGAAACTGGTAGATTTGACTTTACCCCGATTGATGGGAATTCTGAATCTGACACCCGATTCTTTTTCGGATGGCGGAAAATTCAATAACGAAACAGATGCGCTCCGTCAGACTGAAAAATTATTAAAAGACGGTGCTTCAATCATTGATATCGGACCGCAGTCAACCCGTCCGAATGCAGCGTTTCTAAGCAGTGATGAAGAAATCAGGAGAATTGGGGGGATCATATCACTGATCAAAAAAGAATTTCCTGAAGCGCTGGTTTCTCTTGATACCTTTTATGCTCAGACGGTCAGTTTTGGGTTTAATGAAGGGATTGATATGGTGAATGATATATCGGGAGGGCAGTTTGATCCTGAGATGCTTGATTCGGTATCAAAATCCGGACTCTCGTATATTGTAATGCATGTCAACCCGTCATACGAAACGATGCATGATAAAACTTCTTTTGCAGATATTGTTCTCTCCGTCAATCAGTATTTTTCCCGGAAAACCGATGAGTTACTGAAAAAGGGAATCAAAGATATTATCCTGGATCCTGGATTTGGATTTGGGAAGACCGTCGAAGATCAGATGAAGATGACCGATGAAACAGAATTCTTCGGTTTTGGGAGCTTTCCTGTTCTGATCGGAATTTCAAGAAAATCTTTTATTTATAAACCTTTGGGTAAATCTGCTTTGGATATCAACGAAGAAACCCAAAAACTTCATATGAAAGTTTTGAAGCAGGGTGCTAAAATTTTGCGGGTGCATGATGTTGCCGAAGCTAAGAAAACGGTTGATGAATTTTTAAAAAACTGATGAGATGATGTATTTTAGCAGATACATTTGTAGGTATCGGTTCTACATTATTTTGTCATTCCGGAGGAATCTCAACACTGTAAAAATATTAGATTCCTCCGGAATGACAATAATAGAATTAAATTGAAGTTGTAATTACAATATAAAAATCATCTCTCCAAAGTAAAATTAGGAATTACCTTCGGGCGCTCAGTTTCATTGGCCGCTTTCCAGGATGTTCTGTACATCCATTCCGTCATTTTGTGGAGTTTTTTATAATTGATATTTTCAGATTCATCCTGCGGTGTATGGTACTGATCATGCAGAACGCTTGTAAAAAATATAGACGGAATACCTGCTTTAGCATAAGGAAGATGATCGCTTCTGAAATAGAAGTATTCTGCATGGTTCGGAGAATCCCAATCTTTCAGATATTTGAATTTTGTACTTTCACTATTGGCGTCTTCAGCCATCTTTACCAGTTCCTCTGAGTTTTTGTGCGGAGCATTTCCTCCTAATAAAGCAGCTTCGTTATTATCATTTCTTCCGATCATGTCTCCGTTCAGAACGGCAATGATCTTTTCTTTAGGAACAACAGGATGAGCTGCGTGCCATCTCGATCCCAGCAGTCCTCTTTCTTCGGCACCATGGAATACGAACAGGATACTTCTTTTTGAAGGCTGCTTTTTATAAGCTCTTGCCATTGCCAGCATAGCTACACACGTGCTTGCATTATCATCAGCTCCGTTGTAAATCGTATCGTTTTTTACCGGATGTCTGATCCCGTCATGATCCTGATGGCCGCTGAGCAGTACATATTCATTTTTTAATTCAGGATCGGTTCCTTCTATCTTACCGATAACATTGACAGAAGGGTATTTGTAAGTGTCAGTCAGTAGGCTCAGTGAGAGGTTAGGATTGTTTTTTACCCAGTCTGCATTTTCTTTTCTGATCCACAAGACAGGAATGTTACCTGTAATCTTTTCTCTAAGACCTTCCACTCCGTAACTGCCTCTGGTCATCTGCGGAAGAACTTCTACCCAGCTTTTTTCCGAAATATCATCAGTGATGAAGATGATGCCTTTTGCGCCAAGTTCAAAGGCTTTACTGTAATATTTTGTTCTTACAAATCCGGGATATCTTCGTACGAAAAGCGTCATGTCCTTTTCTATATTTTTATCAGATGCATTTACCGCAAGTACTTTTCCTTTTATATTTAGCTGCGAAAGATTTTCAGGTTCTGTGTTCCCCGCATAAATAATGTCAGAATTGATACTGGCATTTACCGGCTCGGCAACCAGGAAATCTTTCCATAACTGAAGCTGGCGGTCCCCGATCTTAAGAATGGTTTGCGGACTGACCTGATGTCTGTACATATCGAAAAACTGAAAAAAAGTTCCATGGTCTCCTGCAGGCTTCATTCCTGCTTCTTTTGCTTTGTCAGCCAGCCACATGGATACTTTTAACTCATCTAAAGTTCCTGCTTCACGCCCCCAAAACTGATCTGCTGCTAACTCATACATATCTTTTCGAAGATCAGTTTCCCTGATGGCTGCGGTAAGGGGTTTTTTATAATTTTGTGCATTTCCGAGGATGAAAACCAATAATCCTATGAAAGACAGTAAGGGCTGTTTCTTCATTTTTCAGGTATTTTAAATATATTAATTTCTAAAACTGTTTTTTTATTTTTTAAAGCTTTTGATGCTGATTGTAAGCTGTTCCTGTTTTCTCTATCAAATATATTAATTTTTGAAAACTATATTCTGATTTCAGGATTTATACAATTTTAAACTATTAAATAATATTTAGTTTTAATTATAAAGATCATGCAGATTCATTGAGATCCACCATGATAAATGATGGAAAGTGTACTGAAATCAGTAATCATTCCGATATTCTGTAACGAGTTTATTTTTATTATGAATCACCCGAAAAATCATAACCCCTGCAAATCTCCGGAAACAATAAAAAACCCGGAACAAAAATCTTGTCCCGGGTGTATAACTGATATTTATGATCTAAAATCCTAATAATTTCAACTTAAACTGAATGGCGAAATTATCTTTGAATTTCGGTGTGTTGTAATGTCCAACCCTGTAGAAAAAGCCTAAGTTAAACTGAGAGGAAAGGAAATTATTCCATTCAAGACCCAGTTCATTATACAGGTGATCTAATTTTTCAAATTCAAACTGGTGGAATTCCGGATTCTTCATATCACCGATGGTTCCCCTGTAGATAAAGTCAAAGCTGGATACATTTTTACCGAAACTCTTAAAATACCATGGAAGTCTGTGGGTAAGATAGGCACCTACAAATTTGTCATTGTAGTATTTTCCTCCTTCCATTGTTGCAAAACCAAGGTATGAGGTGAGATTAAAATTTAATCCGCCATGTCCGTTTCCTAAACCGTTCATTGTGAAATTTTTCCAGATTGGCGCTTCACCCGTGATGATACCACCGTATGCTCTGATGCCGGTGACTCCTAATTTAGTTTTAAAATTATGAACGAAAAGTGCATCGAACCTGCTGAAATTAAAATCTCCGTCTAATGTTTTGAATCCCTGCTCGTAATTCAGATACAGCTCGGGAAGGTTCTGTTCATAAGTGTATTTCCCGGTAGGGGTCATGATATTTTTTGAGTTGGGAGAGTATTTTAAAGTGATGGTAGAAGAAGCAATATCAAACTGGCTTCCGAGACCTTTATAGCTGTACGCAAATTTTGACTCTTCCTGAGTTCTTTTAGCAGCAACATTGATGGTCAGTCCATTCGTGATATCATTTTCATAACTCACTTTGAATCCTTGGTGACCAAAGAAAACTCCGTTGTTCAGGGCCACTCCGGAATTCATAATTTTCATTCTGAAATTCCATAAGTTTTCTGAAAAACGGCCTGCAGCCATGACATCATCAAAATACTCAACACGGAAGAATGAATTTTTTTCAAGTGTCGTACGGATGTCAACCCCCGCACCGAATTTAAAATCTTTATCATAAATTCCATAGCCAAAATAGGCATCCGGAGAAATATATTTATTAAATTTTTCGTTCAGTTTTGCTCCTGCCCCAAAACGGAAATGTTCGTATTTGTTATAGCCGATCAGTCTTGCAAGATCAAAATCAACAATGCCTACTCTTATTTTTCCTTTCAGTAAACCTGTCAGAGCTTTTGCTTTCTGATCCAGTTTGTATTTGCTGCTCAGACTGTCAATTTTTGTATAGGTTGTCGCTTCACGGGCCGTCAGATTTTCAGTCCTGTACTGATCAATAAGATTTCCGTCTGAATTTTTAACGTCTATCGTATATCCTTTAAAGTCTTTAGGGTTTTCTTCAATCGGAGTTTTGAAATCAAAATAATCTGCCGTTGCAAAACCGTAGCTTCCAAATTTCTTTATGTTGTTTTTATCGGCTTCTTTTTCTTCTTTGGTTTTCTTTTTATCTGATTTGTCATCAGTGTCAAAAGTGGTTGAACCAAATTTTATCTTATAATTTTCCTTAACTAAAAACCATTTGTTCTCAATAGGCTTCCAGATACTTGTGATGCTTCCTTCGCTTTTAATCTTGCTGTTGCTCTCAATTTTTTTCAAAGCGTAGGTGTCTTTGTCTACATAAATATATCCGTTGAATTTTCTTCGGTTAACCTCTTCTTTGTAATCTACCTGTCGGAAACGGATCACATAATTCTGTCTGCCGTCGATTTCAATTGAATCGGTAAGGAAAAACCGGTAAAGATTTCTGTTTTCTTCTTTTATTTCTTTAGGGATTACATTTCTGTTTGAACGGAATGCCATCAGTTCATAGATCGGTTCTTTAAGACCTGCAATTTTATTATCAAGGATATTGGTTTTTTCACCATATTTTTTTGAATACAAACTTTGCGAAGCTCTTTCCCACAAAAACATTTTGCTCTTGCCGACCAGTTTCATCAGATTAACAGATTCCAGAGAATCTTTTCTTTCCTGTGCTTTCATCGGCTGCTGAGGCAGTTTCTTCAAAGAATCTATTCTGTTGGCAATATAAGCGTTGTATGCATTAATGCTGTCCTCATCAAAATCCAGGGAAATTTTTTCATAAGATTTAAATGAATAAGAGTCCAGGCTCAAAGGAGAGTTCTGTTTGTAATTTTCGTTGATCTTTCTCAGGATTTCCAAAGCTCTGGGATCACTTTTGTCTTCAAGGATTACGGTCTGGATGTTTTTTGTTTTGGGATCTGCTTTGCTCAGAAAGACTTCCATTACTTTATCCACTACCACATCATCCTCAAAAAAACCTCTTGCCGAAACCTCTACTTTTTTACACTTCGTTTTAAAGTTGAGCACGCCTGATGCATCGGTTTTTCCTACAATTCTGTCATTACAGGAAACGGATGCATTGGGGATCACTGACTGATCTCCGGAACTTTTAACGGTGATTTTCGACTGTGAGAAAATGCTGATGTATCCGAATGACAGCAGCAGGATATAAAATTTTTTCATAAAGAATCTCTGACAATTAATTTGATTGGTTAGTAATGATTTACTTTTCCATCATTTCATGAATCGAAAATCATGTAAATCAAATCAGCTATGGCAAATAAAGTGCCGCAGATGTTAAAAGTTCTTAATAAAATTATGCATCAGTTAAGATGAGCCTGTTTTTCTGCAAATTCTTTAGAAAATTTTATTCTGTCTTCTTCCAGTTTCTCCTGATTTTCCGGTAAAATATAATTGAAAAGAATTTTATCTTCTTTGTCTAAGAAAATCATTTCTTTTTCTTCACCATCGATCATCTGGGAGAAAATCGCCCACATTGAAGTGTCTTTTAATCTCAGTAACTCGAAAAACTGCTCTGCTTTAATTTCTATTTTTTTCATTTTTATATTATTTATCCTGACTGTCCGTCAACCAAGATTATGTGTAAAATTCGCTGACTGAAAAGAAGGCGATTTTCTTTTACTCAACAGAGAACATAAAATCTCTGTCTGATGTAGACCGATGATAAAAAACCGGATTATTAATTATTTACTCATCTTAAAATTCTAAAAGTTTCAGTTTAAACTGAAATGCAAAATTCTGCTTAAAACTGTAGGTTGTATAATATCCGACTCTGTAAAAAACACCCAGGTTAAAATACGATGAAAGGAAATTATTCCATTCCAGCCCGACTTCCTGATAGAGGTGGTCTAATTTTCTGAATCTGAAATCATGGTATTCCGGATGTTTCATGTCACCAATGGTTCCTCTTACAACAAAATCAAAACTCGATACATTCTGCCCGATACTTTTAAAATACCATGGAAGCTTATGCGTGAGGTAGTAGGCTACAAATCTGTCATTGTAAAATTTTCCTCCTTCCAGTGTTGCAAACCCCAGGTATGAGGTAAGGTTGAAGTTGATGTCCCGACTGGGCGATGCGAGACCATTCATCGTGAAATGTTTCCAGATAGGAGCTTCACCCAAAACCAATCCACCATAAAGTCTGAGTCCGGTGGTGCCTAAGCCGGTTTTAAAATTCTGCACAAAAAGCGCGTCAAAGCGGGTGTAATTAAAATCGCCGCCCAATGCTTTGAAGCTCTGCTCAAAATTAAAGTAGAGTTCCGGATATTTCTGATCAATCAGTGATTTTCCCTGGGGCGTCATGATGTTGGTGGAATTGGGAGAATACTTCAGGGTTACAAGGGTATTGAAATTCTCGAAAGTGGAACCGCTGTTTCTGAAATTGTAATCAAATTTTGCTTCCTCAGTATTCCTTCTGGCGGCAAAGGCGAGTGTGAGGCCATTGGTGACATCATTCAGATACGATACAGAAGCCCCTTCGTAACGGTAATATTTATCATTGTTGATGTTGTTCCCGTAATTCATCATGCGCATTCGGAAGGTCCAGAGCCTGCGGTAAAATTCGCCGGAGGAGTTGACATCATCATAGTATTCAATTCTGAAAAAAGAATTTTTATCCAGGGTGGTTTTGATATCAAGCCCGATTCCATATTTGAATTTTTCATCACTCAGTCCGTATGCAAAATAATAATCCGGTGAGAAATAAGGATTGAAGTTTTCATTCAGTTTTCCTTTCAGGCCTAGTCTGAAACCTTCATAAAGGTTATAATTGATCACTTCTCCGATATCAAAATCGAAACTTCCGACACGCACCTGCCCGTTGATCAGCCCGGTTAAGATTCTGGCTTTTCGGTCAACATTATATCTTTTTCCGAGACTGTCGATCACAGAATAGGTGTTTTTTTCTCTTTCAGATAAAGGATCTGTACGGTATTTCTCAAGCGTCCTTCCGTCTGAATTTTTTACCGTAAAAGTATATCCCTTAAATTTTTTCGGATCTTCTTCGATCGGTGATTCGTAGTCGAAATAGGTTGAACTCAGATATGCATAGGTTCCGAAGCTTCTCTTGTGTTTTTTCTGGTGGGCTTCTGTATCTTCTGTTGTTGGCTCAGCATTATTCATGCTCATTCTGCCCATTCTCAACTTTACACGCTCTTCTGCCAGAAACCATTTGTTATTGAAAAAAGTCCAGGTGCTCGTGATGTTACCGTCATTTTTATCTTTGCTGATGCTCTCGATCTTTTTGATACCGTAAGTCTCTGTATCAATATATAAATAACCGCTGAATTTTCTTCTTTTAACAGATTTCTTATAACTCACTTCACGGAAACGGATCACAAAATTTTTTCTGCCGTCCACCTCAAGAGTGTCGGTGAGGTAAAAACGGTACAGACCACGGTTTTCCGGTTTGATCTGACTGGGAACTTTATCCCTGTTTCCCTGCAGGGCAATCATTTCGTAGATCGGCTGTTTCAGTCCTGAAATACGGTTGTCTAAAATGTTGACTTTTTCACCGGATTTTTTTGAATATAAATATTCCTGAGCCCTTTCCCAGAGAAACAGCTTGCTTTTTGAAAATATCCTTCGTGCCGAAACATCGTTAAGAGAATCCTTGGTTTTCTGTTTTCTGAACAGGTTAAAATTGTCATTAAACACTTCATTGTATGCTGAAATACTGTCCTGATCAATATCTAAGGAAATCTTATCATAAGATTTATAAGAATAGGAATCTAAACTTTTGGGTGAATTGCTTTTAAAATGCTGGTCTGCCTTTCTGAGAATTTCAAGCGCCTGAGGATCACTTTTATCTTCGAGGATCACCGTTTCAATAGACTGTGTTTTTGATGAGGTATTGATGAGTGTAACGGTCATTTCATCTTCCACCAATGCGCTTTCCTTAAAATAACTGGCTGCAGTAATCTGAATGTTTTTACATTTGGATTTAAATTCTAAAAATCCGTTATCATCTGTTTTGCCAAGGATTTTGTCGTTACACGAAACAGTGGCATCGGCAATCGGTGTTCCATTTGCTTCATTAATTACTGTGAGTTTTGATTGTGAAAAACCAAAAACAAATACCCACAGAAATATAAAAACAAGCCCCTTTTTCATGAAAAAAATCTACCACAAAATTACTGATATTTCTTTGCGTAAGAAAGTTTTTGGGATGAAGTTTTGCATATTGATTTTAACTGCGAAAAATGATGAGTGGTATTTTTTAACCGCAAAAGAAACAAAAAGTTTAAATAAGATTTCAGTTATTCAAAAGCAGGCAAAATGATGGAATGAGGATTGATATTTTGATAACTTTTTGTTATTATTTCATTCAGTCATTTCTTTTGTGCCTTTTGCGGTAAAAATTAGATTTATTGATCGTTTAAAGCACTCATAAAATAAATGATTTGGTCAATTTCCTGTGGGGTTAAATTCAGTTTTGCATCTGAGAGTGTCTGATTTTTAATTTTTAATCCTGATCCTTTACCGCCGCCTCTGTTGTAGAAGTCCATAACTTCTTTCAAGGTTTTATAACCGCCATTGTGCATGTAAGGAGCTGTTTTGCTGATGTTTCTCAGGGTTGGTGTTTTAAATGAATTCTGCAGGAATTCCACTGTCTCATGAAATTTTCCTCTGCCGGGATCGGTGTCGGCCTTTTTGTTTGAAGCATTTTCTGCAACACCCAAAACTTCCTGTTCGGTCTTTGAAAAGTTGGGCGGAACAGTGCCGTTGAATAACGGAACAAAATGGCAGATCGCACACTGCGCTTTTCCTACAAAAAGATTAAATCCTTTTTTCTGTTTTTCGGTCATTGCCGAAGGGTTTCCACGCATATATCGGTCAAAATCTGAATTGAAAGTCGCCAGTGAGCGGATGTAACTTGCCAAAACATTCTGCAGCTGCCATACTTCTGTTTTTTGGGTTCTGTAAATTTTCTCGAAATTTTTCTGATATTTTTTATCCTGATTGATTTTTGCAATAATTGCATTCATATCTCCGTGCATCTCCTCTTTGTTGGTGATCACATCAGAACTCTGTCCTTCAAGATCATCTTTTCTCATATCCCAGAACTGCCCGTGCTGAAATGCAGAATAGCTGAGGGAGGGCGTATTTCTCTTCAGGGCAGAATTCTCCAGTGACATTGATTTTTCTAAACCGTCGGTGAAGGCTTTTTCTGCGATATGGCAGGTTGCACAGCTTCTGGAATTGTTCTCTGATAATATTTTATCATTAAAGAGCTGTTTTCCGAGGCTTACTTTTTCAGGGGACATTTCATATTCTTTTCCCGGAACAAAGGCATTAGGATCAAATGCGTTTTTAGAGTAAAAGGTAGAGGCATTTTTATGTAAAGCTGAAGTAACCTCAATATCAGGAATGTTTTCTTCTTTTTTAAACTGAAGCAGCAGGGAAGAAATTTTGTTTAAATGACCGGGGATAAAATCAATATAATTAAATGTATTTTTCTCCGGATTTTTCGTCAGCAGGTTAATGGAAACCCTGATCTCATTGATGATCTGTTTCAGTGAATTTCCCTTTGATTTTTCGGTTGAAAGCTGTTTCAGCGTAAGGTGTATGCTTTCTAATGAAGCTGGGATCTCCATCAGTGATGTTCCGCTGAGCGGGGTGTCAAAACCTGCGATTCCTAGGCTTGAAATTCTGAAAATATGTTGCCGCAAGGCATCAAACACCTGGTCTTTGCTGATGGTGATCACCAGGAAATTAGCTTTTACTGCACTGCTTTTGGATGTCAGCTTTTTCAGGATCCTGATAAGTTCGTCTTTATTCTTCTTTTCGTAAGGATAGATCATTTCTTCGATTACCTGGAGCCCTTCCGGTTCGATGACGGTGTGTTCTTCCATTTCGATTTCAGGAAGGGCAGGACCGTTCATGAACCTTGCTGTATTGGGAAGAAAATACTCAATTGCCCACTCCATCTTTTTATAGGTTATTCTGAGCTGCCTGAATTTTTCCTGAAGAACTGCATTGTCAGCATCTTTTGAAACCAGGGTCATTAATTCGTTGACCTGTGCTGAAAACTCAACATTATCTTTAAAAATTTCTTTTTTAATATTCACCAGATCATTGACAATGGGTTTCTGATCCGTCTGGCACTGTAAAATTCCAAAGAATATAAAGGTTACAGTGAGAAAAAGGGCGAGAGGATATTTTAGAATAAATTTCATGGAATATAAAAAGGCATCAGTAGAGAAGATTCTACTGATACCTGGTTATTTAAAAGGTTAAAAACTACTTCTGAACGTTTCTGATAAGAATGATCTGTCCACCTTCTTTGTTGGTATTTACACCGGCTCCGTCAGCATTTTTGAAAGCATCTTTCTGCCATGTATGAGAGTGAATGTTTACTGCAAAAGTATTGGGAACGCCAATGATGTCTGAAACATCGATCATCGCTCCATATTCCCATGATCCGAATTTCTGTAAATTTCCGGATTGGTTGTAAGCAGTCTGCCACGCAGCATCATTTCTGTTGTGCTTCATGTTTAACCATGGCTTATACTGTTTTGTGCTGATATTCAGCTGCCAGATATAAGAATCGTGTGCTGCGGCAGGATAATAAGAATCTCCGTCTTCCTGAATGTAAACGAAATTCTCGGTCACACAGAGGTTGTCTGGATTGATCAGGTTATTCCCCGGATTTGAGTCACCTTCGGCAACAACTTCCAGTTTCCCGGTCAGCATATTGCTTTCATTAAGAACCAGTTTATAGACTCTTCCCCACATCGTCAGTCCCGGTTTTGGAGTCACCCCGTCGGAAGACTCTCCAGTTGCCGTAAAGTAGATTTCTCTTCCTTTTCCTGCACCTTTCCTGTAATCTACATCTTCAACTCTTGAAAAGCGGATCGCATTAATATCAAGGTTTTTCTGATTGATCTGAGCTCCCGTAAGATTTTTTGCATTCGGGATTTCAACGAATTCAACATCATACTGGGAACCTTTTGACATGTTGGTTTCCGTTGTATTGTTGTCTGTTCTTTTTAAAGAGTATAATTTACCGTTATCAAGATCTCCCTGGGTGTTGGCTACGTACATGATCAGCTGGCCTGCCGACTGATGAGAAGTAGAATAGGACTGATCTTCACCGATTAAGATATAAGATTTTCCGTTGGATATATCTTTAGGAAGCGGTACTGCATTTTCCATGGAAGCTTTTCCTAATGCTGGTTTTACCCTTGTTTTGTCTGATGCCTGTGATGCAGCAGCCATTGGGTTGATGGCGTGTACCATACTTTCTTCACCCGATTCTCCGGCAGTTAAAAATGCGCTGAAACCATGTTCCTGAGGAGTTGCCAGTGTTGCCGAACACAATCTTGTCATTCCTCCGATTCCGTTTAAGATATATTCGCCTTTTACAGGTTTGAATGTCTTGTCCAGATACACTCTGGAAACCGACTGTGTGATCTCGTGATTCGTAATCATTAAATATCCGTCTGAAGCAGGGTCTTTCATGATTCCCATTCCGTCAGGCTGACCTGCGAAAACGAAATTAGGTGATCCGGCAAGGACGTCAGAACTTGAAATCAGTGTTGTGATTTTCAGGTCTTCAAAACCGGACATTCCGAAAGCAAAGGCAGGCTCTTTTGAAAGGTTTTCAAATTTAATGTTTTCATTGACTGTATTTTCGGTGTTGTCTTTGTCATCATTACAACTTTGAAATACCGCTGCGACGAATAATAATGCAGCAATCGATTGAGAAACTTTCATCATATTTTCTATAGTTTAGGTTGTGACAAAACTATGAGTCTTATATGAACTTAAGTTTACGGCGGGAATACCAAAAAATTAACTTTAATATAGGATTGGGTTCATATTGTTACGGGAACTTCAATAATTAGAATCAATCCAAATAAAAAATGCCGGAGTTACCCGGCATTTTTAATAATTTAAAGATTTAATCATTAAATTATTAAAACATTAAATTATTAAATCATTAAATATTAATACTGTGCTTCTTATTTAATGTCACTTTTAGAAATTACAATTTCCTTAATGACTGTTCCTTTTGAATCGGTGTAGATATATTTTAGGTTGTTCACTCCTAAAACGGCAGTCTGCTGGAATACCTGCTGTACCTGAGGCATCTTTATCATTTCTTCTTTCATTTTTTGTCCTGCACCATCCACTTTCAGCATCGGAACATAGCTGTCCGGAACTTCGTTGGTATAAATAAGGTTTTTATCCTTGTCCGCTTTGATGCTTACTATTTTTGTTCCTGTAGAGGGATCTACCATCGGCAGATTTTTGTTGAATGCTTCTAAAATCTGGTTCAGATCATTGGTGCTTGGTTTATCACCTGAAGCGATTGCTTTAAAATCTACAGACTTATTGACATTATTCTTATCAATTGTTTTATCAATAATAATTTTGGAATCTGCACTGTGAACTTTCAGGTTAAATTTAACGCCTTCCTCAAAAAGCTCTTTTCCTATTTTTTCACTTTGAATTGCCTGGGCAATCAGGTCGGGAAGAGATTTACTGACCAGTTGAGTTTCCATATCACCACTCTGATACGTTGTTGTCACATCGATGTTGACCAATTCTGCTGAGGTAGAACTCGCTTTTGTCGATTTGATCATTTGGTTGACCATCATTGAGGATGAGTTGTTGTACATCTTGACAAAATCCTGAACTTTGTCTTCCTTCGTTTTACACGCCACAAGCATCAACGAAGCAAAAAGAATAATGAATAAGTTTTTCATATAAATAATATTTTAGTGAAATACAGTAACAAAACAGACACCAAAAAGTTTATGCGTGAATAAATTTATTGGATATTTAATTTATGCTGTGGATTTGAGGAATTTTCACGGGTTTGAAAACCATTGATAAGAAAGTTACAAAACTATAAAAGGAAATATAATGTTTTGTGAAAATAATAATCGACTGTAAACAAATTTATTATCTATAAAATAACCGTGCAGTTTAGTTTTGGACTGAGGTAACAGGAATCCAAGACAAACCAAAATTTCATAATTGATTGATGATCTCAAATCACTGATTTGTAAAGTCAAAAATTTTGTATTTAATATTAAAATAATAGTCAACATTCTGTACTGTGAGAATTAAATTTTTACTCTTTGTGAGGTTTTTACTACAAAATTTCCCAATCCGCTATAATTTTTTATCTTTACTAATCAAATTTCAAATTCATACTTCAAAATAAATCACAAATGGAACAGAAAGTACATCAGGGAAGAAACATTAAGAGATTCAGAGAGATGTTGGGGATCAAGCAGGAAGCTTTGGCTTTCGACTTAGGTGATGATTGGAATCAGAAGAAAGTTTCTTTGCTCGAACAGAAAGAAGTCATCGACGATCGTTTACTCCAAAAGATAGCTGAAGTATTGAAAATCCCTGTAGAAACCTTCCTAAATTTTGATGAGGAAAAAGCAATCAATATTATTTCTAATATAAGTTTTGAAAACTGTCCACAACCTTCTGTTGTTCAGTATAATCCAAACTTTCATCCTGTGGAAAAAATTATGGAACTGCATGAAGAAAAAATTGTACTTTACGAAAGAATGCTAAAAGAAAGAGACGATATGATGGCAAGACTTGAAGATCTGATTAAAAATAAATAAAGAATTGAGATGTTTTCGTGAAAAATAGTGAACCTACTCAAATACTATTTTGAAGTTAGAAGAAAAAGTATATTAAACCAGATATGTGGTTGACATTATAAAAGAATCCCTTTCACAACTCATTTGTGAAAGGGATTCTTTGGATTTTAGAACATTTTTTTCCTCATCATTTTTTGTACATCAGTGAGGCCAGTCAGTTCGAGCTCCGTCAGTTCGAGTATTTTTCGCAGCGAAGCGAAGAAAAATGTATCGAGAACCCGTGAACCACCCACAAAATTTGTCTTTAAAACAAAAACTTCTCGATACGGTTTTTGCAAAACCTACTCGAAGTGACGTTTGTCCGCAAAAACCAAAGTCTCCCCATTAGTTTGAGCTCCGTCAGTTCGAGTGTTTTTCGCAGCGAAGCGAAGAAAAATGTATCGAGAACCCGTGAACCACCCACAAAATTTGTCTTTAAAACAAAAACTTCTCGATACGGTTTTTTTCAAAACCTACTCGAAGTGACGCCCTGCCCACACAAACCAAAGTCGCTCCGTCAGTTCGAGCTCCGTCAGTTTGAGTGTTTTTCGTAGCGAAGCGGAGGAAAATGTATCGAGAACCCGTGAACCACGCACAAAATTTGTCTTTAAAACAAAACTTCTCGATACGGTTTTTTGCAAAACCTACTCGAAGTGACGCAAAATATTTTTTGTCAATAATCTATTTTAAGAATTTTTTTTAAATTTAAGTATGCAAACTTCCTTTGTTTACATATTACTTTGTGCAGATAACACTTATTATACTGGTGTGACAGAAAATGTGTACAAACGTTTTGATGAGCATCAGGACGGTAAACATTTTGGCTCTTACACCTTCTCAAGGCGTCCGTTACAATTGGTTTATTTCTGTCAGTTTATGGATATTGAGCAGGCAATAGTTTTTGAGAAAAAAATTAAAAAATGGTCTCAGGCAAAAAAACTGGCCTTAATTGAAGGCAGATATGAAGATCTTCCTAATCTTGCGAAAAAGAGTTTTAATAAGTGATTTATTTCTTTAGTCAGTCGCCCCGTCAGTTCGAGTGTTTTTCGCAGCGAAGCGGAGAAAAATGTATCGAGAACCCATGAACCACGCACAAAATTTGTCTTTAAAACAAAACTTCTCGATACGGTTTTTGCAAAACCTCTCGAAGTGACGCGAAATATTTTTTGTCAATAATCTATTTTAAGAATTTTTTTTAAATTTAAGTATGCAAACTTCCTTTGTTTACATATTACTTTGTGCAGATAACACTTATTATACTGGTGTGACAGAAAATGTGTACAAACGTTTTGATGAGCATCAGGACGGTAAACATTTTGGCTCTTACACCTTCTCAAGACGTCCGTTACAATTGGTTTACTTCTGTCAGTTTATGGATATTGAACAGGCAATAGTTTTTGAGAAAAAAATTAAAAAATGGTCTCAGGCAAAAAAGCTGGCCTTAATTGAAGGCAGATATGAAGATCTTCCTAATCTTGCAAAAAAGAGTTTTAAAAAGTGATTTATTTCTCTAGTCAGTCGTTGTGTCAGTTAGAGTGCTTTTCGCAGCGAAGCGTAGAAAACTGTATCGAGAACCCGTGAACCACGCACAACATTTGTCTATAAAACAAAACTTCTCGATACGATTTTTGTAAAACCTACTCGAAGTGACGCCCTGTGTCTGCACAAACCAAAGTCACCTCCGTCAGTTCGAGCTCCGTCAGTTCGAGTGTTTTTCGCAGCGAAGCGGAGAAAAATGTATCGAGAACCTGTGAACCATGAACAAAATTTGTCTTTAAAACAAAACTTCTCGATACGGTTTTTTTAAAACCTACTCGAAGTGACGTCCTGTCTACCCGAATCAAGATCGTTCCGTTAGTTCGAGCCCCGTCAGTTCGAGTGTTTTTCGCAGCGAAGCGGAGAAAAATGTATCGAGAACCTGTGAACCATGAACAAAATTTGTCTTTAAAACAAAACTTCTCGATACGGTTTTTTGTAAAACCTACTCGAAGTGACGCCTGTCCACACAAACCAAAGTCGATCTTTTCAGTTCAATCTCCGTCAGTTCGAGTGTTTTTCGTAGCGAAGCGTAGAAAAATGTATCGAGAACCGGTGAACCACGCAAAAAATTTGTCTTTAAAACATAAACTTCTCAATACGGTTTTTTGCAAAACCTACTCGAAGTGACGCCCTGCCCACACAAACCAAAGTCGCTCCGTCAGTTCGAGCTCCGTCAGTTCGAGTGTTTTTCGCAGCGAAGCGGAGAGAAATGTATCGAGAACCTCTGAACCACCCACAAAATTTGTCTTTAAAACAAAAACTTGTCAATACAGTTTTTTTTCAAACCTACACGAAGTGACGGCAGAGCAGTGAGATATTATCAAAGAAACACTCCCTTTCAGCTACTGAAAGGGAGTGTTGTTTATAAAAGCAGCAAAGCGGTAATTTTATTAGGAAATATTAAAGATTCAAAGCCTTTTGATAAGCATTTTCCAGACCGTCAAGATTTTTACCGCCTGCCGTAGCAAAGCCCGGATTTCCTCCTCCGCCGCCCTGGATTTCTTTAGCAAGATCTTTTACGATCGTTCCCGCCTGGTAGCTTGAAGCCAGATCATCGGAAATTCCAACCGTAATCATCGGTTTTCCGTCATAATCAGACAAAACGATCGTTACAGAAGTCGGGATCTCCTTTTTCAGCTGGAATACAATATCTTTTACCGAACCGGCATCCAGAGAAGTTTTCTTAACCAAAAGCTGTTTGTCACCCTTGTGTTCGTAAGCCGTTTTCCAATCGCCGATTTCTCCTTTCGCTTTTTCTTTTTTCAGCGATTCAACTTCAGATTTTAGCGCTGTATTTTCTTCGATCAATTTTTCAATTGATTTTACAAGGTCTTTTGATTTCAGCAATTGAGACAACTCAACAACCTGCTTTTCTAAATTTTTGAAATATTCTTCAGACTGATCTCCGGAAATCGCTTCTATTCTTCTGATTCCTGCAGCTGCAGAAGATTCAGAATTTATTTTGAAATGACCGATTTCACTTGTATGTTTTACGTGAGTTCCCCCGCAGAGTTCTTTTGAACTTCCAAACTGGATCATTCTTACGCTGTCGCCATATTTTTCACCAAACAGTGCCATCGCACCTTTGTCAATCGCTTCCTGAATCGGAATATTTCTGAATTCCTGCAGAGCGATATTTTCTTTGATCTTTGCATTGACCTTTTCTTCAATCAAAGTCAGTTCTTCATCCGTCATTTTGCTGAAATGCGAGAAGTCGAAACGTAAATAATCCGGACCGACGAATGAACCTTTCTGCTCAACGTGCGTTCCTAAAACTTCTCTCAAAGCTTCGTGCAACAAGTGTGTTACAGAGTGGTTGGCCTGAGAATTTTTTCTTTCGGTTGCATTGACTTTAGCATAGAAAACAGCTCCGGCATCTTTCGGAAGTCCGTTGATTAAGGAAATAATCAGTCCGTTTTCTTTTTTGGTTTCTAAAACTTCAAAGCTTTCGACTGCATTTTCCAGGACACCTTTATCACCGGTCTGCCCACCGCCTTCAGGATAGAAAGGGGAGTTGCTTAACACCACCTGGTAAAATTCACCGTCTTTATTTTCTACTTTTCTGTATCTCGTAATGTACGTTTCTGCTTCGATTTGGTCGTAACCTACAAAGTTTTCAGGTTTTTCTTCTAAAACAACCCAATCGTACACTTTAGAAGCAGAATCTTTTTTAGAACGTTGCTTCTGTTTTGCCATTTCAGCTTCGAAACCGGCTTCGTCAATGGTCAGGCCTTTTTCTTCTGCGATAATTCTCGTGAGATCATCCGGGAAACCGTACGTATCATACAATTCAAAAACTTCTACACTTGGCAGAACTTTAGAACCTTCTGAAATGGTCTGCTGAATCAACTTATCAACTCTCAACAAACCTGTTTCTATTGTTTTTAAGAAAGATTCTTCTTCACTTTTGATCACTTCAGTAACTAATTTGCCTTGTTTTTCCAACTCCGGGAAGAATTTTCCCATTTGATTTTGAAGCACAGCCACCAGTTCGAAAAGGAAAGGTTCTTTTCTGTCTAAAAATCTGTAAGCGTAAGAAATTCCTCTTCTTAAAATTCTTCTGATGACATAACCCGCTCCTCCGTTGGAAGGAAGCTGTCCGTCTGCAATTGCAAACGAAACGGCTCTGATGTGATCTACCACAACGCGGATCGCAATATCTTTTTCGTCAGTTAAAATTCCGGTATATTTTTTTCCTGAAAGTTCTTCAACTTTAGCAATCAGCGGCGTGAAAACATCCGTGTCATAATTGGATTCTTTTTGCTGTAAAGCCATACAGAGACGCTCGAATCCCATTCCTGTATCAATGTGTCTTGCAGGAAGGTTTTCCAGAGAACCATCCGCTTTTCTGTTGAACTGCATGAAAACCAGATTCCAGATTTCAACCACCTGAGGATGATCGTTATTCACCAATTCCAAACCGGAAATTTTAGCTTTTTGTTCAGGGGTTCTCAAATCCACATGAATTTCAGAACAGGGTCCGCAAGGTCCGCTGGCGCCCATTTCCCAGAAATTATCTTTCTTATTCCCGTTGATGATTCTGTCTTCAGAAACAAACTGTTTCCAAAGATCATACGCTTCAGTATCTCTTTCAAGATTTTCTTTTGCGTCGCCTTCAAAAATGGTGACGTACAAATTTTCTTTAGGGATTCCGTACACCTCTGTCAGCAATTCCCAGGCCCATGAGATGGCTTCTTTTTTGAAATAATCACCGAAAGACCAGTTTCCCAACATTTCAAACATGGTGTGGTGATAGGTATCACGACCCACATCATCCAGATCATTATGCTTTCCGGAAACTCTTAAACATTTTTGGGTATCGGCAATTCTTGAGGCTTTAGGTTCTTTGTAACCTAAAAAATAATCTTTGAACTGCGTCATCCCTGAGTTGGAAAACATCAGCGTAGGATCATCTTTCAGCACGATAGGAGCTGAAGGCACAATGAGGTGGTTCTTACTTTTAAAATAGTCTAAAAACTGTTGGCGTATTTCCTGTGAAGTCATTTTTTATAGCTTTTAATATCAAAAAAATTGATAAGGATGCAAATTTAATATTTTTAAGTGATTGCGAAATACAGTTGCTGTGAATTAATGAAAATTATCGTGTAGGGGTTTGTGCAACTTAAAAGCGGTCAGTAGCTGACAAATCTCTGTGTGCTTAGCATCAAATTAAGCATCATCATTGATACCGGGAATCATAAACCATTTAAAACAAACCTTTTTTCAGGATTTTTCGTATATACTATCAAATAAATGCTTAGATAAAAATTTATAAAGGGCCAATTTAATTTTAGCGTGAAATTTGCATCTAACAGAAGTGTTCGAAAATTATATCAACAAAATGATTAAGCATAATAAACAAAAAATGAAAAACATATTCATACTACTCGGAATGTTTCTGGGAATCGCTGTTTTTGCAGCAAGTTGCGGAGATTCTAAAAAATTAAAAACTGACGAAATTAACAGAGAAAAAGAAAATAAGAAAATTATGGAGGCAGGAAATGTAGAAGAAATTTACTTCGCAGGCGGGTGTTTCTGGGGTACGGAACACTTATTTCAGCAGGTAAGAGGTGTTGTAGGAACAGAAGTTGGATATGCCAACGGAAAAACCAAAAACCCTACTTATGAAGAAGTGGTAAGCCATACAACAGGATTTACAGAAACCGTAAAAGTAAAATATGACGCAGACCAGGTAGATCTGAAACTGCTGATTGAACTTTATTTTAAATCAATTGACCCGACTACGCTGAACAGACAGGGGAATGATGTGGGAGATAATTACCGAAGCGGAATTTATTTCACCGATAAAAATACCGAAGCAACCGTAAAGGCGGAGGTCGAAAAATTAGCGAAGAATTATTCTAAACCCGTTGTTGTAGAAGTTGAAACTTTGAAAAATTTCTACAGTGCAGAAGATTATCATCAGGATTATTTGGATAAGAATCCGGGAGGATATTGTCATATCGAACCGGGACTTTTTGAAGAGGCTAAAAAAGCAAATGCGCTTCCGAAAGCAAAAAAATAAAAATGAAAGTTGTCGAAAGACAGCTTTTTTTATTTTGAAGAGCTTTCATTAATATTTAACATGGAAGATGTTCAGAAACAGTAAAAAAGCTAAAAGATATAGAGTAAGCAGCCTTGGGAAGATGAAAAGCCTACTCATCAATCCCGGAACATAACAGATCTTTTTACCTTAAATCATAGGTTTAAATTTAAACAAAAAAGTGACTCAATATTGAGTCACTTGCTATTTGAATAATTTATATCGGATAACTGAAAATTACCAGTCTCTTCTCTTTAAGATCCAGTATGAAGCTACAATAAAGATGGCGCACCATACCAGACAGGCAACTAAGCTTTCTGTAGGGTAAGTAAATTCATATTTTAAGCCCATCGCTTTTGCCATGTTGAGTCTCAACATTGGGTTGGGGATCAGGCTTGACATACTTTCCAAAGGCAAAAGTTTGCTGAAGAAAAATTGATTCTGAAGAATTTCATTTCTCTGAGCACCCTGCATTCCGGTCAATCTTGTATAGGCTTCAATTCCACCAAGGATTGCTTCTCCGATCCAGATGACGAAAAAAGCAAGGAAAACAAAAACTGATTTTCTCAGAAGAACAGATAAAAACATCAGAAAGCAGAAGAAAGAAAACAGTTTTACAAAATAATTACCCACAAAAAAAATCTCCTTAAAGACCATTTCAGAATCTGTGACGGTAGAATAACTCTTTCCTAAAAATAAGGTAATCACAAATACTAAAATAGTAGACACTAATGTGAAAATAGTAATCGTAAGCAATTTTGAACCGATAAATTCTTCACGGCTTAAACCGTCAATAGTATTTTGTTTAAACATCCTGTTGCTGAATTCCTGAGAAATTGAAAATACGATAATTAATCCTAGGAAAATTTTCAGCAAAGCGACTGTCCATGTGGTGAAGTTCCAGATATCCGGAAAATTATACATTCCCTGTTCTTTCAAATTGATTGAGCTTCCAAAAAGTTTAAGATCAGCAAGGCCGATGAACAGTAATGCGATAAGGATAGTGAAATATAAGATCGTGAAAACCTTGAATGGTCTGTAGTTCAGGTTTTTATAATATTCCAGTTTTAATAGTTTCATCATGATTATTTGTTTTTTACAAGTTCAAGGAATTGAGTTTCAAGAGACTGCTTTTTCTTCGCCAGGTGAGACAGGAAAATACCTTTTTCGGCAAGTTTCTGGTTCAGGCCGGATGCTGAGATGGATGCATCATCACGAATCTGAGCTTTCACTAATTCCCCGTCAATTTTTACGGAGGTAAACCACTGAAGTTCTTCCAGTGCGCTTAGGAGCAGAGTGTTGTTATCCGCTTTCAGTTCAAAAAATCCTGTGTTGGTGGTCATTCCGTCTACACTTCCTGAATAGATTGCGTTCCCTTCCTTTAAAACAATAACATGGCTGCATATTTTTTCGATCTCATCAAGAAGGTGACTTGCAATGATGATCGTAATACCCTGTTTCGCAATGGTGCCGATGATTTCCCTGATCTGGATAATTCCTTCCGGATCCAATCCGTTCGTTGGCTCATCCAAAATCAAAACTTCAGGATTGTTAAGTAAAGACGAGGCAATTGCCAGACGCTGTTTCATTCCTAAAGAAAATGTCTTAAAAGTGTCTTTCTTTCTTTCCAAAAGACCTACCGTCTGCAAAACTTCATCAATTCTTGAATAGGGTGTGCCTTTAATTTCAGCAACAATTTTGAGATTGGTTTCTGCACTTAAATAGGGATAAAAATTGGGCTGTTCGATGATCGCCCCAATTTTTTTGAGTGTGTCAGCATCTGTTCCTTTTTTGCCAAACCAGAACCAATCACCGCTTGTCGGAGTGATGGTGGAGAGAAGCATCCCGAAAGTGGTGGATTTTCCGCTTCCGTTAGGACCGAGCAATCCGTACACATTTCCTCTTTCTACGTCAAAGGAAATGTTGTTGACAACAACTCTCTTGAATTTTTTAGTCAGGTTTTTGACCGATAAAACTTTTTCCATGTAATTTATTTGTATGTACAATAGGTTTCTCTTTTTTGTGAAATGTTACAGGGGCATGCTAAATTTATTTTGAACAGGCAAAATCGTCAAGAATGGAAGTTAGTGCAGGGTTATCAGCGGTGAAATATTTCAACAGAGAAAGGGTGCAGAATATTAGAAAATGAAAATATGCATCAGCAACTTCATGCTTCCTGCCTGAGGCACGCGTCTTCTGAAAATTTTCATTAAATTTGATTCAAAGATGATTTATGAAGTTAATCGAACTTGCAAAAGAGCTCAACGTTTCACCGGAGAGTATCAAACAGTTTATTCAGGATTTTGATCTGGACCTTATCGACTGTATTTCCACTCAATTTGAAGTGAAAGAAGATTTTGAAAAGTTTGCCCGTGAAAATGCAGATTTTTTAAAGCAGTATGAAAAAGATTTAGATGAACATAAAACAGTAGAGCAGATCGCTGAGACCATTAATCAGCCGAAAGAGAAGATTGAAAAAGCGATACTGGAAAATCAGTCCAATATTTTTGACAACGGTTTTTTCCGTTCTTCGGTTTCAAGTTATGGAATTGACAATAAGCTGGGTGGCAATTATAAATTTGTCTACAATTATTTCGGAAATAAAACGAAATTGCAGAAAAGAGATTTTATAGGGTACAGAGATCTTTTCTTTTATATTTCAGGAGTTCTGGAGCCATTTCTGAATCCGCAGCAGATCAAAGACTGGGGAATCAACAGACCTGTCGGGATTATTCTGTACGGTCCTCCGGGAAGCGGAAAGATTTTCTGGGCAAACAAAATTGCTGAAATCATCAGTTACCAGTTTAAGGAAGTTAAAAAACATTACCTCGGAACTTCATCAGTTGACGGAAACCAAACTACTTTTAATGATTTTCTTTTAAACATAATGAAACAGGATAAGGTACTGCTTTTTCTCGAAGACTTTGACGAAATTATGATGGCCAGAAGTGCAGATACAGACGTTGCCTCCTGCAATCTTGAATCCCAGGAAGTTATTCTTCATCATATCTCAAAATTTGAAAGTGAAGATGTTTTAATGGTAGGCTCTGCGAATACAGTCAGTGATATTGATGAAGAAATTCTGGCACCGGGAAGATTTGATGTCGTGATCCCGGTTTTCCCGCCGAATGCGGCAGAGCGGTCAGAGATCATTTTGTATTCTATGACCAAAAATCTGGATAAGGATTCATTACTTTTCAAAATTCTTAAGCATAATAAAGCAGATAAAATCCCTTTCTGGAGCACGATTGCTTCCAAAATGAAAGTATTCAGCAACACGATGCTGATTGATTTTACACAAAGTCTTAAAAAGCGAATTAAAAACCGTTATCAGAAAACAAAAGATGAGAAACTGATCATTGATGAAGCCCTTTTAAACGGAGCTTTGCGTGATGCCGGTGCTAAATTGACCGAAGAATACCTTAACCAGATTGCCAGGTTTTTAAGTGATGTCATCATCAATAATCTGGATGATTTCCAAATGAGAATCCATTCTCTGAAATCTGAGCTTGAATCTTATAAAGCAGTAGAGGTACCAAGGAGAGCAATCGGATTTCAGCATAATAATGACAATGGAATATAAGGATCAGTTTTTGGGATAAAAGGATATTGGGATAAAAATATGGGAATTAATAATCTTTCATCCAAACAGCAGTGATATCTGCTATTTTTTTGTACAAATGCATATTGATTTCTGTTGAAAATAAAATAATGAAGTCAAATCCAAAACTTTTTTTAGTTGAAAAAGAATTTTTATTCATTTTATTCATCAAAAAAAATAAATCTTCAATAATTATCAATGTATCGTGATTTTTAGTATAAAATTTGAATTGTTTGTGATTATTATTAATTTTATATATTTGGAATAATTATGCGATTATTGTAATTTATAAAGCGTTTTGTTTGATTATTTAGCTTGTTATCTGTTTTTAGATGTAGAATGGTTAATGTGGATATTCTGGTTGATTAAATATCGAACAATACTTTTTTAAGTTTTTTGCTCAAAAATTATTTTGAGTCAAATCAAAAAATCTGATACTAACCATTTAAATATTCCATATTATGAAAAGAAAACTATTCTCGTTAGGTGTTGTATTCGCCTTAATCCAACTTCAGGCTCAGACCTATCAAAAATTAACTGTATCCGGATTTAACTTTGATGTTATTGCAAATGGTGTAGGAACGGCTTTAAGTTCTACTACTGCAAGCATAGATAAGGATACGGATAATTTTGCGTATATGTCTAAAGATTTCAAAGTAAATTCATCAGCGACGCAACTTACTTACGGCCTGCCCGAGACAGGATTGATTACTTCAGCGGTAACTACGACAGCAGGCTTGTCTTTTCAGCTGGCTTCTTATTCGGAAAAAAATTCTTTGAGACTTCCCAATACAAATGACACAGGAACTCTTACGCTGGCAGTTCCTTACACTGCGAATAATGTTTATGTTCTTGCAGTAAGCGGAAGCGGTTCTTCGGTTGGAGAAATTACAGTTAATTTTCAGGATGGCACGACACAGATTTTTTCGAATGTAAGCTTTCAGGATTGGTACGGGGGGACAAGCGCTGCAATACAGGGAATCGGAAGAATCAACCGCACTTCAAATGCTCTGGATGCTGCAGGAGGGACTAATCCCAGAATTTATCAGATCCCATTAGCGATCAGTTCTGCGAATCAGTCTAAACCGATCACTTCTGTTGCTTTTAAAAAAACTTCTACGGAAGTAACAGTAATAAATATCTTTGCTCTATCAGTTCAGACGACACAGTTGTCTGTTTCAGATGCTAAACTTGTAAAAGAAAAAGCGGTTTATCCTAATCCTTTTTCCAACGAACTGAATTTTTCCAATATTTCTGATGTTGTTTCAATTGATGTTTTAGATATTTCCGGAAGAGCTGTCAAACAGAATTTGATGCCTGAACCTAAAATGGATTTATCATTTTTAGACAAAGGAACTTATATAATTGTATTAAAGAATAAAAACGGAACATCTTCTTCTCAAAAAGTTGTGAAAAAGTAGTTTTATGTAAAAAAATATTTTTCTATATCAGTCAAACCGTTTATTTTTAAACGGTTTGACTTTTTTAGTGATGAATCATGTCATTCTGAAATTATAAAACTGTGTTATATTACTTATTTCACATATCAATTACTCATGATTTTATCCGTAAATTTACACCTCAAATTTTACAGTTTTGATCAATAACGACCAGATAAAAGAAATTCAATCAAGAATTGAAGACCTGCATAAATATCTTCAGATAGACAAAAAGAAGATAGAAATTTCCAATGACGATGAAAAAACCGCTGCTCCGGAATTTTGGGATAATCCTAAAACCGCTGAGGTTTTCCTCAAGCAGCTACGTTCTAAGAAAAAGTGGGTGGAAGATTTTGAAGAAATCAACACGCAGTTTGAGGATCTGCAGGTTCTGATGGAATTTGCAAAAGAAGACCCGGAATCTGAAAAAGAACTGGATGAAAGTTTTCCTGTTTTAATGGAAAAAATTGAGAATATCGAATTCAAAAATATGCTTTCCAATGAAGGGGACGAACTTTCTGCCGTACTTCAGATCACCGCAGGAGCAGGAGGGACTGAAAGCTGTGACTGGGCAGCAATGCTGATGAGAATGTACAATATGTGGGCAGAAAAGCAAGGGTATAAAATCAAAGAACTTAATTATCAGGAAGGTGAAGTTGCTGGTGTGAAAACAGTAACCCTGGAAATCGATGGTGAATATGCTTTCGGGTACCTGAAAGGGGAGAATGGTGTTCACAGACTGGTAAGGATTTCTCCTTTTGATTCCAATGCAAAACGTCATACGAGTTTCGTGTCTGTGTATGTTTATCCATTGGTAGATGATACGATTGAAATTAATATTAATCCTGCAGATATTTCTTTTGAAACAATGCGGAGTTCCGGAGCAGGCGGACAGAATGTGAACAAGGTAGAAACTGCCGTTCGTCTCCGTCATGCCCCGAGTGGAATCATCATTGAAAACTCAGAATCTCGTTCTCAGCTTCAAAATAAAGAGAAAGCCATGCAACTTTTGAAATCCAGACTGTACGAAATGGAACTGGAAGAAAGGCTAAAGGCACGTAATGAAATCGAAGCGGGCAAAATGAAAATAGAGTGGGGAAGCCAGATAAGAAATTATGTGATGCACCCTTATAAACTGGTAAAAGATGTGCGCTCAGGACATGAAACTTCAGATGTTGAAGCGGTCATGAACGGAAACCTCACCCCATTCCTTAAAGCATTTTTAATGGCTGACGGAACAGCTGTTTCGGATGATGACCTCGACTTATAAATATCATGTTTGAATTTTCGTTAAAATATGCTAATAAATTTCCTACTGAACAGTATTAAGCTTATTTTTGTGAGATAGGATTTTTTATGGAAGATATCAATAGTTGGAAAGATTTATTAAACCCGGAGCTGTACATCAAGATGGGTGGGTTTTGGCTGATTTTATTTATTGTCTTTGCCGAAACGGGGTTATTTGTAGGGTTCTTCCTTCCGGGAGATTCACTGCTTTTCGTATCCGGAATTTATGCTGTTGATATCATCAAAGAGACCTTTGGATCTACCGGAAGTGACTTCTTAGACACGACTATTCTTGCAAGCGCTGTAGCTGTTGCTGCCATCATAGGTAATCAGGTAGGGTATTGGTTTGGCCACAAAGCAGGTCCTGCTCTGTACAACAAGAAAGATACCATGCTCTTCAAGAAAAAATATCTTTACCAGGCACATGATTTCTTTGAAAAAAATGGTGCTTTAGCCATTATCATGGCAAGATTTTTACCCGTTGTCAGAACCTTTATGCCGATTGTTGCAGGAATTGTCAAAATGGATAAAAAAGCATTCCTCAGAGATAACATTATTGGAGGTGTACTTTGGTCATTCATTCTAATCTTTGCAGGTCACTATTTAGATAAATTATTCTTAGATCAGTTCGGAATTAATTTAAAAGAAAAATTAGAATTCATCATTATTATTATAGTGTTGGTTACTACGGTTCCTGTTATTCTTAAATTTATGTTCGGAGCGCCAAAAGAAGATCCGAAGGTAGAGGACGAAGTACTGGAAGATCTGATCGATAAAGAAAAATAATATATTTGAAATATAGAAAATAGCCTGCAGTTCTGCGGGCTATTTTTTTATCCATTCCAGAATATTGGGATAAATGATGCTGTCTCTTTTTGTTTTGCTGAAAAATCTGGGTGCATGACCCGTTTTATCCATAAAAACCAATTTGTGCGGTACATTCATAGCCGTGAGTACTGAGTCTAAAGCTAACCCCTGTTTCTGATTGACCAGAAAATCTCGGTTTCCCTGAAATAAAAGGGTAGGAACATTCGTAATGTTCGCAATCGGACTGGCCTTTTTGAATTCTTCCGATACATCTTTCCTGTTGAATTTGCTGCCAACCATCTTCTGAACAGTTCCTGAAGTATATTTTGAATAAAATGAACGGAGATATTCCTGTGAATAAAAATCAGTCGGTCCGCTCAGCGAAATGATTTTTTTTATTGTATCCGGATTCTGGTAACCGTACATCAAGGCAAGATGGCCACCTGCACTTTCTCCTAAAAGAATGTAATTATCAGGAAGCAGTTCTGCTTTTTCAGCTAGAGAATTAAACTTTCCGATCACAGAACGGATGTCTTCCAGCTGATCCCTGTAAGTAAAATTTTTGGACACGAGCCGGTAATTCATATTGATACTTGGAATGTTGTTTTCAAAAAGCATTTTTTGAATTTTGATCATGTGCTCTTTTCTTCCGTACTTCCATGCTCCGCCATGTAAAATCAATACGACAGGTGAGTCCCGGGAATATCCTGAAGGTAAGAAAATATCCATCTTCTGGCGTTTGTGTTCACCATATTTTAAATTATAAATTTTCTGATCATTGTTTCCCACCCAAACCCGGAATTTAGAATTGCATGAATTTAATATTATGCCTGCTAATCCTAATATAAAGAAGTGGTAATTAAAAATCAGCTTTTTCATAGAGTAAAGATAAGAAGAAAATAATATTTTTTACGAATCGGAAATTTACAGTCTCTCAGGTTATCAAAAAAGCTCGCATTTGCACTGAAAACAATTATTTAAATCAAATTAAAACATTATTTTTGTCAGGATTTTAACGACTATTAAAAAAATATTAAAACACTATGGCTTCTGGTTTTTTTGCGATTTTAGATGATATTGCTGCTTTGATGGATGATGTTGCAGTGACGGCAAAGCTGGCAACGAAAAAAACAGCGGGTATTTTAGGAGACGATCTTGCGGTAAATGCAGAAAAGGCGACAGGATTTCTTTCTTCACGGGAGATTCCGGTTCTTTGGGCAATCACCAAAGGATCATTTGTCAATAAGCTTATTATACTTCCTGTGGTGTTTCTTCTCAATTGGCTTTACGAGCCTGCGATTAATTACATACTTATTTTAGGAGGTCTGTATCTTGCTTTTGAGGGTGTGGAAAAAATTATTGAATTTTTGTTTCACCGTAAAAAAGAAGGACATGAAGTGGTAAAGGAAACTGTTGAGGAAGAAAATAAAGAACTGATAGAAAAGACAAAAGTAAAGTCTGCAATCACTACAGATTTTATTTTATCTGTTGAAATTGTAATTATTGCTTTGGGAACTGTTCTTGAAGAAAAACATCCTTTGATGACACAGATTTTAACCGTCAGTCTGGTAGCATTTATTGCAACAGTGGGAGTTTACGGAATTGTTGCCCTGATCGTAAGAATGGATGATGCTGGTTTCAAATTAATCAAGAAAAGCAATGGTAAAGGATTTTTAGCAAAACTCGGTCAGTTGTTGGTTGACGCTCTGCCATGGATTATTAAAGCCCTGGGCGTTATCGGAACCATTGCATTGATCATGGTTGCAGGTGAGATTTTTGCTCACAGGGTTGACTATCTCCATCATATTCTCCCAAGCTGGCCGGCAATTTTGAAACAGGTTGTTTTTGGTCTTGTTGGCGGTCTGATTGGTGTAGTGCTTTTCACTGGCGGAAAAAAAGTGTATTCCCTAATTACTAAAAAATAATTTTAAATATAAAATAAAACAATCCTGCTTAGAATCATCTGAGCAGGATTGTTTATTTTGATTTACTTTTGCAAAACTGAATCAGCAGATTATGGGTAGAAATTTATCAATTGATGTTTTAAAAATTGTGCTGGCATTTTTTGTCGTGTTTCTGCATATGAATCTACTGAAAGATTCTTATCCTGTTTTAGGTTATATTCTGGTTAACGGACTGTTCAGAATTGCAGTACCGGTTTTTTTAGTGATTACTGGGTATTATTTCTTTCATATTGATCAACCGAAAAAACTGAAGAAATGGCTTTTCAGAACATTTTTGCTGTATTCAATATGGATGGCTGTTTATTTTTCGTACTGGAAAGACAGTGAGAAGATTATATTGACCGTTATTTTTGGGTATCACCACTTATGGTACCTGATCGGAACTTTTTTTTCAGGATTTATTCTTTATCTATTAAGAAATCAAAGTTCGGTACTGCTTATTACCACTGCTATCTCTCTGTTCCTGCTCGGTTATGCCGTTCAGGTCTTAGGAAATATGCACTACTTCAAAGATGGAAAAGATCCGGTTTTGAATATGTATCTGCTGTACCGCAACTTTCTTTTTGTATGTTTTCCTTTCTTAACAATAGGTTTTTTAATCAATAAGCATCATATTGCTATTTCAAAATATAGAAATTCATTTCTTTTGGTTATTTTGTCTGTCTCTTGTGTTATTGGAGAAGCTTTTTTCAATTACAATGAGATAAGTAAGGAGAGTACAGATGTTCTGTTCTCTCTGGTTTTTACCTGTCCTCTGATATTTTTATACTGTCAAAGTATTTATATTAAAACGACTTCAAAGATTTTAGCGAATCTTTCCATAGCCATCTATGTTGTTCACCCGCTGATCATGAAATCTGATTTTTACACGGAGATACAATCTTTTAAAATCCTTATCTTCTTACTGATTTTAATTCCGCTAAGTTTTGGATTGGTATATCTCAATAGAAAATTGAAATATATACTATAAACTTTAATCATTTCCATTCATTGGTTAATATGACTGTTTTTGGTCATGATTCAGTTCCTGTACTTTTAAAATTTGCAAATAACTTTTCTTACCTGAGACTTGCTAGAATTGAAAAAAATAGCATATTTATCAATTCAACGATCTGTAATGGGTTGTCCAGCCAACAGCAGGTGTCAGAATTTCACCTCTTAAATTAAAGGGTTCGGAAAGATAACCAATTGCATTCACCCGTTATTTTTTCTCATGGAGAGTGAGAAAGACATTACTATGGATCCTTCTTTGAGCAATCGATTGCACAATATGGTAAAAGTATATCCATCCTTTCATAAAATTAAATTTTTAAAGGATGGTATAAACAGGAAAAGGTTTAGTTTAAATTATAATTCATAATTACCAGCCTCAAAATAAAATGAACGAAGTCTTGTTGCGCATCGTTACGGCTGATTAATTTATTTTTATACTCATATGATCCCAAAACTTTCAATAAGTTTTTATAGATGATGTAGTCGTCATCTTTGATCCTGAATTTCACATGCCCGTCTTTTCTTTTGATGAGTTGATCATCCAAGGTTCTGACTTTAAATAAAACGTCGCAAGATTTTGGAACGAGGCCATAATATCTCTCTACGATATTTACTTTGAATGAATCAAAGAATATTGTATTAAAAACAAGATTACCTTTAGAATCTGGCGTACGAAGTTGAAGTTGATAGTTCATTTTGAATTGCTACCTTAAAGATATTAAAAATTAATTATACAAATGAAGTGAAAAAGAGACTTTCTGCAAAGTCTCTTCCATATTTTAATTGAATAAATCTTTCACTTTATCAAAAAAAGTTTTTTCCTTACCGGATGGTTCTGCAACCATGTCACCACTGGCCATCTGTTTTTCAAAAAAGTCTTTTTGTTCTTTATTCAGTGTCTGAGGAGTCCATACATTGATGTGTATAAACATATCACCTTTTCCATAGCTGTCAATACTCGGTAAGCCTTTTCCAGCCAGTCTCAGGATTTTTCCGGACTGCGTTCCGGCATCAACAGTGATTTTTACTTTTCCGCCCACAGTAGGAATTTCTTTTTTAGTTCCTAGAGCTGCTTCAGCGAAAGAAACATAAAGTTCCTGATGAAGATTATCACCTTCCCTTTTAATGGTTTTGTCAACCTCTTCTTCTACAATCACGAGAAGGTCTCCCGGTATTCCTCCAAAAGGAGCATCATTACCTTTACCTCTTACATTGAGTTGTATTCCATCTCTTGCACCGGCAGGAATGTTGATTGATATTTCCTCCTCATCTTTGATCAGACCCTGAGCATTAGCTCCGGCAGGGATCTTATCAGCAACTTTACCGATTCCCTGACAGGTTCCACAGGTAGTCTGTGTCTGCATCTGTCCAAACATCGTGTTCATCACCTTCATCTGGACTCCGGCTCCGTTACAGGTAGGACAGGTTTTTGAAGTGGCACCTTCCGCCATCTTCATTTTTTTTACTTTAAGAGTTTTTTGGGTTCCATTCACCATCTCTTCAAGATTCAGCTTGATGCGGATTCTTAAATTAGACCCTTTCACCTGCTGACGGCCTCCACCGCCACCGCCGAATCCTCCAAAACCACCACCGAAAATATCACCGAACTGACTGAATATATCTTCCATATTCATGCCGCCTCCACCGAAGCCGCCTCCATATCCACCTGCACCGCCAACTCCTGCATGACCATACTGGTCATAACGGGCTTTTTTGTTGTCGTCACTTAGAACTTCATAAGCTTCTGCTGCTTCCTTGAATTTTTCTTCAGCCTCTTTATCCCCAGGATTTTTATCAGGGTGATATTTGATAGCCATTTTTCGGTATGCTTTCTTTATTTCGTCGGCACTCGCAGATTTGCTGACCTCAAGAACCTCGTAATAATCTCTCTTTGACATATATTTATAAGTAATGAGCAATGGGTAATAAGCAATTAACGATTACATATTACCCATTGCTGATAATTAATTTCCTGTTACAACTTTTGCAAAACGGATCACTTTGTCACCTAAAGTGTATCCTGTTTCGATCACGTCTACAATTTTACCTTTTAAATCTTCAGATGGTGAAGGGATTTGAGTAATCGCTTCGTGGAAGTCTACATTAAAAGTATCACCTGCTTTTACTTCCATGATTTTTAAGCCTTTCTCAGTCAGTTTATTTTTGAATTTCTGATAAATCAGTTCAACACCCTGAAGATCTGTAGGATTTCCGTTCTTGGCAATTTCTTTTAAAGCTCTTTCAAAATCATCCAGAACACCCAGCATTGAAACCATCATTTCCTGATTGGCATAAGTGAAGAATTCCATTTTCTCTTTTGAAGTTCTCTTTTTGTAATTTTCAAACTCAGCATATAATCTGATGTAACGGTCTTTTTCCACTGCCAAAAGTTCTTCTGCAGTCGGTACTTCTGTCACATTTTCTTCTGTTGTTGCTTCAGTCTGAGGATTGTTTTCTTCCTGATTATTGATGTTTTCTTCGTTGATATCCTGATTTTCCATGTTTCAATAACTTTTTATAAAACATGTTTGTCAAAGATTTTGCCAAAGAAAGAATCAGGACATTTAGGCAGAGATACTGTAATTTGTCAACAATCATCTGTCAATTTCTTCCAGACACTGATTCAACCGGTAAATCTGTGAATACCAATTCTTACAACAAAAATTAAATGTTGATAGGTAGTCATTATCAAAGTAGTCACTGATTATATGACTATTCTCCGAAGAAAGTCTGATAAAGAAGATACAGATTCAGAATAATGATCACAACAGTGATTATCCACACACAAACTTTGAGAAAGGGTTTGTTGACAAAATCCCCCATTTTTCCTTTATCACTGGTAAACATCACCAAAGGAACGACAGCGAAACTGAGCTGCATGGATAAAATGACCTGACTTAACACTAAAAGATCGGTTGTTCCCTGTTCGCCATATAAAACCGTAACAATCAGTGCCGGAATTACAGCAATCAATCTTGTAATTAATCTTCTCAGCCATGGTTTTAACCGGATATTTAAAAATCCTTCCATGACGATTTGTCCTGCAAGAGTCCCTGTCAATGTCGAGTTCTGTCCGGAAGCTAATAATGCAATTGCAAAAGCAATACTTGCCATGGACGCTCCTAAGATAGGAGTCAGCATTTTATAGGCATCATGAATGTCAGCAATGTGCTCATTGCCCGTGGTATGAAAAGTTGCAGCTGCCAGAATTAAGATAGCAGCATTGATAAAAAAAGCAAGTAAAAGGGAAACGGTACTGTCTAAAGTAGCAAATTTTATGGCTTCCTTTTTACCCTCCTTGTCCCTTGTATAATCCCTTGTCTGTACAATACTGCTGTGAAGGTATAAATTGTGGGGCATTACGGTGGCTCCCAAAATACCAATCCCGATGTACAGCATTGCCGGGTTGGTGATGATCTCTTTCTGAGGAATAAGTCCGCCCAAAATTGCATTGATCTCAGGTTGGGAAATAATTATTTCATATCCGAAACAAACCAGAATGATAAACATCAATCCCGCCACAATACTTTCTATCCAGCGGAAACCTTTTGCCTGAAGAAGCAGAATGATCAGAACATCAATTGTAGTAATTACAATCCCCCAAGTCAGTGGAATTCCAAATAATAAATTTAAAGCAATTGCAGAACCGATGACTTCCGCCAAGTCACAGGCGGCAATGGCAATTTCGCAAAATATCCAGAGAATGAAATTAGTGGTTGGTTTAAAATGATCTCTGCAGGCCTGTGCAAGATCCCTTTCAGCTACCACTCCAAGTTTTACAGACAGATGCTGCAGAACCATGGCGAAAATATTGGAAATAAGAATGACTGAAAGTAAGGTATACCCAAACTGTGAGCCACCCGCAATATCGGTTGCCCAGTTACCGGGATCCATATAACCTACCGCTACCATCAATCCGGGACCGGCAAATGCCAGGTATTTTCTCCAGAAACCTGATTTTTTAGGAATGGAAATCGATGAAAAGACCTCCGGCAGTGAATTGGAGGTATTTTCTTTACGCCAGGCATTTTTCATAGTAAATTCATGATTGTTAGAAATGACTAACAAATTTAATTAAATAAATGAAATGAAATTGAAATTCACAAAAAAATCCCGAAAAAATATTTTTCGGGATCAATATTTGTCTAAAAAAATTATTTAGCGAATCTTACAGACATTTTTCTGTCAACAGCTCTTTCTGCATCTGAAGCACCTGCATCAACAGTAGCAAATTTTCCACCGTAGCCTTCTGCTCCCAAGACCTGAGATCCTACACCCTGTTTAGCTAACCAGTCTTTAATATAGGTAGCTCTTTCTCCTGAAAGTTTTACATTAGCAGCTTCGTTACCCACTTTGTCAGTGTATCCGCCAATTTTAATTTTAGCATCAGGATATGCTTTAAGTATTGCAACTAAATTTTCTAACTGACCTTGTGAACCAGCTTCCAGTTCCGAAGCACTTCCCATTTTAAAGTTTACATGATCAAAGTCGTACCATTTATCCTTTAAAGCTGCATCATCAGCCGCACTTGCGTAAGCACCGCTTTTCAGAAAAGAGATCATGTTATCTTCCATTCCTCCTTTATACCCTTTTAATGAGGTACCGTTTAGATCGATATTTTCATCTACTCTTGTACTGGTCATCGTTGCTGCAGTATCATTCTGCATTGATGAAGTATCATTTGATGTACTTAAAGTGTCACCTGCAACAGTGGTTGTGGTTGTTGTTTCTTTTTTCTCACACTGCTTCCATAAAAAATAAGCAGCAGCAATCAGTAATAATAAAGGCAGTAGCCATTTCCAGATAGATCCTCCGTCTGAAGCAGCTGTAGGTCTGTCGGGGAAAGTTCCGCCATCAGCTACACTTTTAGTTACTTCAATCTTTTTTTCTTCGTGATGCACCGGATCAGGAAGAGGAGTTGTAGGTGTGGTTTTAATGATATCATTATCATTGTCAAACTTGTATCCTTTTGCCCAGTCTCCTACATTAAGAGATGCTAAAGAAAGACCTGCTGGTAACAATGATGATACAATACCTTTCTGGTCATTCAGTAAACCTGAAATCCCTGCTTGATCAAGGTTGTTATCAGCTGCATATTTTCCTACTGAGCCTATTGTCGCTCCCGTCACTAAGTTAAGTAACGAAGCTGAAGAATTATTACTTATTCCTGCATAGGTAGCAATAGAATTTACCAAACCGCTTAATTTATCACCAAAAATTGATGTTAATAAACCCTGTACCCATGTATTATCTGATGCCAAACCTAAGAGATTTCCCAATACTCCCTGAGAAGGGGCGTTTGAGATTGCGTCCAATACAGCCGGATTGTTTGAATTATTTGCTAATCCTCCTACGACTGCAGGTAACAGGCC
This sequence comes from uncultured Chryseobacterium sp., assembly GCA_963526305.1. Classification (GTDB taxonomy): domain Bacteria; phylum Bacteroidota; class Bacteroidia; order Flavobacteriales; family Weeksellaceae; genus Chryseobacterium. The sequence continues at coordinate 96,910 of CAURNW010000012.1, forward strand.
TCCGATAGCTTTTGAAATACCGGATTCACTTTCGCCCAATTGCGATGCAGCCTGAGTTACTAACGCAGAACCAAGCTGTCCCTTAATTAAATCGATGATGTTTAATGACATAATAAATTATTTGAGATTAATGTAGTATAAACTTAAACAAAAATCTATCCAAATGTTAATTTCAAAAAAAAATCTTTAAAAATCATGGGGATTTCTAAAGATTTGTTAATGGTAAATAATTGATTTTTAATATGCTTTTGCGTATAGTACACGTCTTTTAGATGGTTTGCCTGAAATCATTGAAACACCTTCTTCAATATCATCATCAGCAGGAATACATCTGATCGTAGCTTTGGTTTCTTCTTTAATCTGTGCTTCCTCTTCATCAGTTCCGTCCCAATGCGCATAGATAAAGCCGCCTTTTTCTTCTAAAACTTTTTTAAATTCTTCATATGAATCGACTTTCGTGATGTTGTCTTTTCTGAAGTTGTAAGCTTTCTTGTACATATCTTCCTGAATCGTTTTCAATAGATCTTCGAGGTAAGAATCTAATCCCTCTAAAGGACGGGTTTCTTTGGTAAGGGTATCTCTTCTTGCAATTTCAACTGATTTGTTTTCCAAATCTCTTTGTCCCATTGCAATTCTTACAGGCACTCCTTTCAGTTCGTATTCAGCAAATTTCCATCCCGGTTTGTTTTGTGTATCGTTGTCGAATTTTACCGAGATTCCTTTAATTTTTAATTTATTCTGGATTTCTAATGCCACTTCGCTGATTTGGCTCAATTGTTCCTCACCTTTGAAAATTGGAACAATCACTACCTGTATAGGAGCTAGTGTTGGAGGTAAAACCAAGCCAAAATCATCAGAATGGGTCATGATCAAAGCACCCATCAAACGGGTAGAAGTTCCCCACGAGGTTGCCCACGCATGTTCTATTTTCCCTTCTTTATTGGTGAATTTTACATCAAATGCTTTTGCGAAATTCTGTCCCAAGAAATGGGAAGTACCTGCCTGAAGTGCTTTTCCATCCTGCATCAATGCTTCGATACAGTACGTGTCATCCGCTCCTGCAAATCTTTCAGAAGGCGTTTTGACTCCCATCACAACTGGCATGGCCATGAATTTTTCTGCAAAATCAGCATAGACGTTATTCATTTTTTCTGCTTCTTCCAGAGCCTCATCTTTTGTTGCGTGAGCAGTGTGCCCCTCCTGCCAGAGGAATTCTGAGGTTCTTAAAAATAAACGGGTTCTCATTTCCCAACGAACAACATTTGCCCATTGATTGATCAGTATAGGTAAATCCCTGTAAGACTGAATCCATCCTTTGTATGTATTCCAGATAATTGCTTCAGAAGTAGGACGAACAATCAATTCTTCTTCTAATTTTGCTTCAGGATCAACAATTAATTTTCCTGGATTGTCAGGGTCATTTTTTAAACGGTAATGGGTGACAACAGCACATTCTTTGGCAAAACCTTCCGCATTCTTTTCTTCGGCCTCAAATAAACTTTTGGGAACAAAAAGAGGGAAGTAAGCGTTGACGTGACCGGTTTCTTTAAATCTTTTGTCCATTTCATCACGCATCTTTTCCCAGATTGCATAGCCATAAGGTTTGATAACCATTGATCCTCTCACACCTGAGTTTTCAGCTAAATCTGCCTTTACAACCAATTCATTATACCATTTACTGTAATCTTCGCTTCTTGAGGTTAATTTTGCCATTAATTTTTTTTTAATATTTTTAACTTTTGTCTTTTATTGTAATCTAAAAATAAAAATCTATTTTTGATAGATATTTCTTACCAATAATTTGGTATATTTTTGGTACAGAATGCAAATATAATTTAAATTAAAAATTTTTACATTATCATGAAAAGAAATATACATAAAAATTTACTTGGTATGCTGAGGTCCAAAGGGATTTTAGCTGTTTCAAGTGGTTTACTATTAATGTCTTGCGGTGCACAGGTAGGTGGTTACAGTGAGACCGACGGCGTATATTATGATCCTAATAAAGATACACTGCCGGAAGGGGTGATCATTAATGGAGATCAGGGAAACAGAGTGGGAGATTATTATGAATACTATCCGCAATCAAGTATTGTAGAAAATTCTCAGATCAATTCCCAGGAATACAACAACAGATATAATGAATGGAGTGATGCAAACTACGGTAATGCCACAGATTCTGATTGGGGTAATTTCGCAGGAAGCCAGACTAACGTATACGACAACTCCTGGGGTTGGGGTATGGGAATGGGCTGGGGCTCACCGTGGGGCTGGGGCGGATTCAGTCCATACTGGGGAATGGGATCCGGCTGGGGCATGGGAATGTCTTTCGGTTGGGGAAATTCCTGGGGCTGGGGTGGCGGATTCAGTCCATATTGGGGAATGGGATGGAATTCTCCTTATTGGGGAATGTATAACCCTTACTGGGGTGGATACGGTTATGGTAACTGGGGATATGGCGGCGGCTATTGGGGTGGAAACTATAACAGACTTTCTTACAGAAGAAGTGGAGCAAACGGCAGAGGATTTACCAATAACACTACCGGTATAAACAGATATAACAACAATGGTTCAGGTTTTAGAAACGGGAGCAATAATTCCGGTTTCAGAAATGGGCAGGGTCAGGGATTCAGAAATAACAATGGAGGTTTCAGACAGGGGACAGCCAATGGCGGCTTCAGACAGGGAACGATGAATGGCGGTTTTAGAAATCAGTCAGGAGTTAGAAATCCTAATTATCAGCAGCCAAGACCAAACTATAATCAACAGTCTCAACCAAGATACAGAAACGATGGTGGCATGAGACCTTCAGATAACGGCGGTTTCAGATCAGGAGGCTTCAATTCCGGCAGCAGCGGAGGCGGCGGATTCAGATCCGGTGGTTCTTCCGGAGGCGGTGGAATGAGATCCGGTGGCGGTGGCGGCGGATTCAGATCCGGTGGCAGATAATTTATAAACTCAATAACGATCAATACATAATGTTAAAAAAATCTTTAGTAATTATGAGTATTTCTGCAGCATTCTTTTTGCAGGCTCAGGATATTTCAGTGATCAGAAACTCTGTTGATGTATATTCTAATACACCTATGACAGGTAATTCAAAGTTTAATGCGATGGTAGGCTCGAATGGAGCTTTGGGAGGTGACGGTACTTCACTGATGACCAATCCTGCTGGTATTGGGGTTGCTATCGCCAGTGATGTTTCAGGAACACTATCAGTTACTAATAATAAGAACACTTCTTCATTAGCCGGCTCATCTGTTGATTATACAATCAATAAATTCAATGTCGGAAATGTAAACGGTTTGGCAACTTTTCAGTTAATGACTGAAACACCCTGGAAGTTTATTAATGTAGCTGCAAATATATCCACAACATCAATTGAAAATTATATAGAATCACCTGGAAATTCAAATATTTCTATTGCTAAAAATTTAGTTGATCAGGCTGGAAATAATGTAGTTGGAAATGTATCCTACTTAGGTCATGCATATAACAGATATGGTACGCAGACTCAATTTAATATTGGTGTAGGTGCCAATTATAACAACGCTTTATATTTTGGAGCCAGTATTAATATGCATGGAGTTGATATGGAGCAGTATGACAGTGCTGTTTTAGGACTGAATTTAGATAACTCGGTAGCCACCTATGATAAGCAGTATACCCCATATTCTGAAAAATCAAGTGGTTTCTCCGGTACATTAGGGGTGATCGGTAAAGTGAGCAATCAGTTGAGATTGGGAGCTTCAATCGAAACTCCTACCTGGTGGTCTGTCGACAGAGCGTACAGAGATTATTATGATGGCGCAGACGGAATCTATTATGATAATTTTGTCGAAGACAGAACATTCAGATCTCCTATGAAAGCAACTTTGAGTGGCGCATTTGTTCCCAATAAGAATTTTGCAATAAACGTTGATTATACGCTAGGTTTATCAAAACCGAAATATAAAGTTCAGGGTGTAGCAGAAACTGAACTTAATTCTTTCTTCAGCGATAACTATAAAAATCTATCAGAAATAAAAGTAGGTGCTGAATACAGAATCAAGGCTTTCAGATTAAGAGGAGGTTATTCTTATGCATCAAGTCCATTTGACAATGTTACGGTAAGTGCCTTCTCTAATAACGGAACGGTTGCAGATAATAATTTCAGCAACTTTATTTTAGGAGACAGAAGTACTATCGGTGCGGGTATAGGATATGATTTTGGTCAATTTTATGTTGATGCAGCATATCAGAATATCAGTTCTGAATACAAAAATCCATTTTTGGCGGGATACGAATTTAATAGTTACAATACAGGATATTATTCGGGAGATTTTGATGTAACCACTCCTAATTCTGTTGTTTCAGATGTGAAAAACATAAGAAATAATTTCTTCTTTACCATTGGATGGAAATTTTAATCATACCTTTCTGATTAAATAAATAATAAAGGCTTCGATTGATTTCGAAGCCTTTATTATTATCTGAAATCAACAGACTTTTATCGATGGGTTAATAAATGAATTTTCAGAATAAAATACTGTCTGTTTATCAATACATACTGAATTCCAACTATCATCATTGATATGCACTAATACTTTAATGGGAATGATTATAAGGATGCGTATGAAAAAGATGCATCAGTAAAGCTAAAGAGACCCCGAGAATAACCAGCCCTATTTTTGACCAGTTAATATTGTGATTTTTATTGCTCTCAAAGATGATGACAGAAGATATATGAAGAAATATACCTCCGACAATAGCTAAGAAATACGGCTGCCATTCCGGATTGAAATAATTACCTAATACCACTCCCATGGGAGATGCCAGAGCAAATAATGCAACAATCAGCATTGAAGGATAAGAAGTTTTTGTTCCTGACCGGTTAAATAAAAATGCCCCCAAAATAAACGAAATCGGTAGATTATGAAACAGGATTCCTAACAGATAAGGTGACCAGGGATTGGTTTCGTTCGCTAAAGGAATTCCTTCAATAAATGCATGAATGAAAAGCCCAACCATCAATGCGGCAGGCAGAATATTTCCGCTTTCATTATGATGATGAAAATGTCCATGCTCAAAACCTTTGGTTAAAGCTTCAAGAATCATTTGAAGCAATACTCCACCAATTACAAAGATGCCAAGGTTTTTACTCACGTCAGAGGCATACACTTGAGGAAAAACTTCGTTAAGGCAGATGGTAATCAGAAAACCGGCGCTTAAAATCAACAGATTTTTCGCAAACTGCTCTTTTTTACCAAAGAATTTTCCAAGTAAAACACCGGCAATAACGCTTAAAATTAATAATATTATAATCATTTTAAATAAAAGGCTATAGTAAACAATACAGAACAACTGATAAATTTAGAACTGTAAAAACAATGTGAACTGGACAGCTGTATTTATCTTTAAAGGTGTTCTTAAAAAAAAATAAAATAGTTCCAGTGAATAACAATACGCCAGAAATAACAAATGGTAGTGGAGATGTGTGACTGTCTGTAAATCCAAATTTCATTCCAGCAAATGAAGAACTTAGAGTCAGAACCATGAAAACTATATTGAGCTTCATTGTAATTCTAAGTTACTTTTTCTTAAATAAATTAATACAGCGTGGTGAAATTTCCTTTTCAAAATCATTCAGCAGATAATCGCCCCAAATTTTTATTCTTTCAAAGCCGCATTCCGATGCATAGTTTTCAATCGTTTCTAAAGTATGGAGCTTTACTTTTTCGAAAAAATGTTTTTTTTCTCCGTCAATTTCGAACCGAATATCTTTGATAATATGTCTGCCTTCAATCTTTTTAGAAACATAAAAATCAATACCTTCCCTATGGATAGTAGTTTCAGGTACTATAGTTCGTGTCACGTACTCTTCATTCAGGTAATCTAAAACAAAATAACCTTCTGATTTCAAAGCGCTGTAAACTGATTTAAAGACATTCCTGTCATCAGATTCTCTGTCAAAATATCCAAAACTGGTAAAGAGATTGAAAACAGCATCTACTGGTTCAGAATCGATAGGATCCCTCATATCATGAACTTTAAAATTTAAACTTTCATTCTCAAATTGTTTGTCAAACTCAATACTTTGCTGAGAAAGATCTAAACCGAGCACATCATAGCCTGATTTATTGAGGAAAACTGAATGTCTTCCTTTTCCGCACGCAAGGTCAATTATTTTTGAAGATTGAGGCAGCTGAAGCTCCTGAGTGAGTTTTGTGATGAAGTTTTCTGCTTCTGTGTAGTCTCTGTTACTGTAAAGCAAATGATAATAAGGCGTATCAAACCAAGATTCAAACCATTCCATAATGCAAAAATAACTAAATTTGCGGTGTTAAAAGAAAAGTATTTTAAATATTAAGGTATTGAAAAATTCAATTTACTAATAAAACGAAACGCTAATTCTTTAATTTTTAAATGGTTAAATCTTTTAATTACAACTTATGGATACAGAAAATATCAAAATTCAGATAAAAACATTCTTCGGATTAGAAACAGTTTTGGGTGAAGAAATCAAAAAACTGGGCGGAAGAAACGTTGAACTTAAAAATCGTGCAGTCAATTGCGAGGGAGATTTAGGTTTTCTTTATAAAATCAATTATTCTGCAAGAACAGCTTTAAAAATTCTTGTGCCGATTGATGAATTCAAAGCGTATAATGAAACAAAATACTATGACAGGCTTTTCAAATTTGAATGGGATGAATTTATGGATGTCAATCAGACTTTTGCCATAGATTCTACAGTCAATTCTGAAAGATTTAGCCATTCTCAGTTCATGACCTTTAAAATGAAAGATGCAATTGTGGATTATTTCCAGAATAAATACGGGAAAAGACCTAACATTGAGACGAAATCTCCGGATATTAAATTTCACCTTCATATCGACAGAGAATTGGTGACGATCTCCCTGGATTCCTCAGGTGATGCTTTATTTAAAAGAGGGTACAGGAGAGAACAGGGTGAAGCCCCTATCAATGAAGTTCTGGCAAGCGGGATGCTTCAGCTGGCAGGTTGGGACGGCAAGGGAAATTTTCTTGATCCGATGTGCGGTTCGGGAACGCTTTTGATTGAAGCTGCAATGATCGCAATGGATTTACCCGCACAATTGTACAGAAGAGGATTTGCTTTCCAGAACTGGAAAAATTATGATGAAGATCTGTTTGCAACAATCAAACAGCATCGGGTAGACAGGATAAGAGAATTCCACGGAAAAATTGTAGGTTACGATATCGACGGCAGGATGCTTGATGCAGCAAGGACTAATGTAGAATCTGCAGAAATGGAAGATGTAATTGAGGTAAGAAGAGAAAATTTCTTTGATACCAAAAAAGATATGTTTCCGTTATTGATGGTTTTCAATCCTCCGTATGACGAGAGAATTTCTATCAATGATGATGATTTCTACAAGAAAATCGGAGATACTTTTAAAACGAATTATCCAAATACGTTAGCGTGGCTGATCTCTTCAGATCTTGATGCACCGAAAAAAATCGGATTGCGGCCTTCAAGAAAGATCAAGCTTTTTAACGGAAAACTGGAAACCAGGTTTCTGCAGTATGAGATGTATGAAGGGACGAAGAAGGTGCATAAATTGGAGAATAAGGAAGAGTAAAATGTCACTGAATATTTTTGAAATTATTGAAGGTATCGTTGATTTCATTTGTCTTTTGGCAAATCATACTTCGTCAGATTCTAATAATAATGCGAAAAAAATCAGGAGAAAATCAAAATATACATTTGAATTGTGGAGTGGAGGCTTTTTGGTAATTGCCTCCATTTTGTTTTTTATCGTATTTAAAAATCCTTTGCCGAATGAGAATTTGTTGCGGGCTGTTATTATCTGTTCTGCATTTGGGCTCACTCTTTCTTTTACTGTCTTTTTTTTACTTTATCAACTGGATCTTTATTATTTCAGATGCTTTTTTACATGTATATTTTTCAGTGGATCACTTATTTTATTGTTGACTGCACTTGTTTTGTATATATATTTTAGATCAAATTTGTTTAGTTTTTAAATTGAAATAAATTGAATCCAACCATATCCATTATCGTTGCCATTTTTAACCGACGAGACGAACTTTTTGAGCTTCTCAATTCGCTGACCTTTCAGACGGATAAGATTTTTGAAATTATCATTGTTGATGACGGTTCTTTAATTGATTTAAAACCAACTGTTCACAGTTTCGATGGTATTTTGGATATTAAATATTTCAGGAAGGATAATTCAGGACCTGGTTTATCAAGGAATTATGGTTCTAAACGTGCTTCCGGCGAATGGCTGGTATTTGTTGACAGTGATGTGATTGTAGAAAAAGATTATATTCAGAATATTAAGAAAGATATTCTTACCATTCCGTGTGACGCTTTTGGTGGAGCGGATAAGGCTCACAGAGGCTTTAATCTTATGCAGAAAGCAATCTCTTATTCAATGACGTCAGTCTTCACTACCGGTGGTATTCGTGGAAATAAAAAAGCGGTTTCAAAATTTCAACCCAGAAGTTTCAATATGGGAGTAAAGAGAGCGGTCTTTAATCAGGTTGGCGGTTTTTCTGAAATGAGAATTGGTGAAGATCCTGATTTATCGATGACGCTTTGGGAAAATGGTTTTACGACTGCCTTTTTTGATACTATTGCAGTCTATCACAAACGCCGTGTTGATTTCGGAAAGTTTTCAAAGCAGATTTACCAGTTTGGCTGTGCGAGACCAATTCTGAATCAGAGACATCCTAAGTATGTGAAAATTTCTTTTGCTTTTCCGACTTTATTTTTCTTAGGATATATTTTAGGATTTATCGAATACTTTATTCTTGGAAGAGGCACTGTTTTAGCATTTTACGGACTCTACACATTCATGGTTCTTATTCATGCACTGATCGTTACAAAAAATATTGCCATTGCAGGAATGGCAGTTATTTCCACTTATATTCAGATGTTTTCTTATGGTTACGGTTTTTTAAAATCATGGATATTACTCAACGTCTTCAGAATGAAACCTGAAGAAGCTTTTCCGAAACATTTTCATAGAAATTGAATATTAAACTGTTCAGTTTTACTAAACTTATTATATTGCTGTTTTTAATCTTACTTTCCAGGTGTTTTTAAAATAGATGCTGTTGAAATCAACAGCATCTGGTAATCAAGATGTATAAATAGTCTCACGGTGTAATATCTCTGTTTTGAGCATGCATTCTTTCATTTTCTGATAGGTACGCTCTATATCGTGATCTAGACCTATGGAAAATCGTATCAGACCGTCAGAGATGCCCATTGCCTCGCGTTCTTCTTCAGGAATTTCAGATGAAGTGGAACTTCCGGAACATGAGAATAATGTTTTGTAAAATCCTAAACTTACTGCAAGGTATCCGAGGTTTTCACGCTGCATCATTTCCATCAGTTCATTTGCTTTTCCGGTCGTTCCGGCATCAACAGTCAGAAGCCCTCCGAAGCCATATTCTTTATGCATCATACTTTTCATCAGAGCATGATTCCTGTGCGAAATTAAACCCGGATAGGAGACTTTCAGACCGTCATTCTGAAATCTTTCAGCAAGATACATTGCATTGTAGCTGTGCTGTTTTATCCTGATATGAAGGGTTCGGAGATTTTTTAAAATACTTGCAGATCTGAAACTGTCCATTGTCGGACCCAAAAGCATACATGCTCCGTTATTCACATTTTTAGTATTATCAATAAATTCCTGTGTAGAACAATAAACTCCGCCAACCGTATCACTGCTACCATTAATAAATTTAGTTAAACTGTGAATGACAATATCAGCACCTAAAAGAGCCGGTGAAATGGAAAGCGGAGAAAAAGTATTGTCTACTATAAGTTTTAAATTATGTTTTTTGCATAGTATCGAAAGTTGTCTGAGATCAGCAACTTCCAAAAGTGGATTGCTCACACTTTCGCAATAAATGATCTTTGTCGTCGGACGAATGGCATTTTCGATCGATTCGAAATTATTGATATCTACGAATGTAGTATCAATATTGAAAGGAGGGAGGAAATTTTTCAGAAAAGCATAAGTTCCGCCATAAATTGTCCGGCTGGAAATAATGTGATCTCCGCTTTTACAGATCTGCATAAGAACGGAAGTGATTGCGCCCATTCCGGAAGCTGTAACATTCGCAGTTTCTGTATTTTCCATTTTTGCCAAAGCCTGGGAAAGATAAAGATTCATCGGGGAAGAGTGCCGCGAATACAGATAACAGCCATCTGCATTTCCTTCAAATGTATCAAACATGGTTTTAGCAGAAAGAAATGTGTAGGTAGAACTGTCTGAAATGGATGGATTTACCCCTCCAAATTCTCCAAAATACTGCAAATCCTGTATTTCATTAGCTGCACTAAAATGATCCATATTTTTTTTGTTTAAAAATGAATATTTTATAATGTTTTTACAATACGCTGATTGAAATTTAGATTATAAATCTATAAAATTGAAAATATGGTGATAAAAAGTTTATTAAATTTAATTTCATTAAATTTAACCAAAAAATTATCTATGCAATTTGACGAAACAGATAAAAAACTGCTGCTTTTTCTGCAGCAGGACTGCAAGCAAACGACCAAAGAACTCTCGTATAAACTCGGATTATCCATAACTGCTGTTTATGAGCGTATCAGAAAGCTGGATAATAATGGAGTGATTTCAAAATACGCAGCGATTTTAGACAAAACTAAAATTGACAAGAACTTTATTGTTCTGTGTCATGTAAAACTTACTCAGCATAAAAAAGAGTTTGTGCTTCAGTTTGAAAAAGAGATAATGAATATCGATGAAGTTACAGAGTGCTTTCATGTAAGCGGTGATTATGATTATATTCTTAAGATCTGTGTGAAAGATATGGAAGACTATCGGAATTTTATGCTCACTAAACTCACTACGATACAGCATATCGCAAGCACGCAGAGTGCTTTCACTATTTCTGAAGTGAAAAATACTACTGAACTGGTCTTGTGAAATTTAAACTAAAACACCATTTTTAGAAGCAATAGGTTCAGGCAGATCATCGTGTTCCCCAATCATCTGAAGAAGATCAATTTCGATAGTCCGGCAGATCGAAAGCATAGGGATGTCAAACATCAATCCTCCGAAAGGATTTTCGGAATAATCACCGACCAATTCCATGATGATGTAAATCCAGCCTACAATAACACAGAACGGAATACAGGTCCAGATTCCCCAGTCTCCTAATTTACTGAATTCACTTACCAGACCTAATGGAAGTAGAATGATAAAAATTACAATAAATATAAATCCTGAATTGGCAAACTGTCTTGGGGATGGAAATTTTTTGATTCTCTCCGCCTGCCCCTGATAGTCATAGAAGTCATTTAAGCAATTCTGAAGCTGCATCTGATCAAAATCTGTGATGACTTTTTTATTTTTTAAATAATTTAAATCTTTTGCCTGTTGTGAATTTAAAAATGTTGCAAAGTTTTTGTAGTCTTCCTGCAGTTCCAGTTCTTCTTCTGAAAGATATTTCTGCTGAAATAAATGGGTTCTGACATAATCAGGAAAACCGGCTTTGATCTGTCTGTGTCTTTTAAAATTGATACTTCCGAAATGTCTTTCAAGACTGATGTGTTCCCATTCTGTAGGGATCAGCAACTGCTCCCTCAAAGTGTAGAGCCATGCTATATGACGGTATACAAGCTGTTTTTTAAAGTCTTTTATATAATGCATTTCACCTTTTTCGGTATCAAATGCATACAGCATTGAGGTAAATGATCTACTTGAATTCACGATGGCTCCCCAGATCTTTCTGGCTTCCCATAGTCTGTCATATGCCTGATTGCTTTTAAAACCGACGAAAAAGGCAACTGCAGTACCCACCAATGTAAGAGGAATCAGCGGAATCGTCATCCACTGCCATTCAAAAAAGTAATAGATGGCTGCAACGAATGTGCTCCAGGCAGTAAGCCATACAAGGTGCAGTCCGGCAAGGTTTGCTATTTGTTTGTAATTGAAATATTTTGTTGTGATCATTGTATCAGAAAATTTAATATAACCAAGTTATCAAAAACCGTACAAAAAAACCTCTGAAAATTATTCAGAGGTTTTTAAATTTTAATATTGCAGCATTTCGTTAATCTTCCTGGTTAATTTTTCAGAATTCGGAAGCATTTCCTTTTCTAAAATTAAATTAATAGGAACTGCCGGAGTGTCAAGAGATCCCATTGCTTCAACAGGTGCATCAAGGTATTTGAAACAGTTTTTTGAAATACGGTGTGCAAAAGCCTCTGCAAAAGAATTGTTTAGTTGTTCCTCTGTCAGAACAAGGCATTTTCCATGTGCTTTTACTCTTTCAAAAACCAACTCCTCATCTAAAGGAATAATTGTTCTTAGATCAATTACTTCCACCTTACCATTGAAGTTCTTAACGGCTTCTTTTGCCCAATAAACACCCATTCCGTAAGTGATTACAACAATGGTGTTTCCTTTTTTAATCTCTTTTGCGTCAGCCTCTATAATGATTTTTCCTTTTCCGAACGGCAGGATATAATCTTCAGCAGGTTCGATGGTTTTAGCATCTTCTGTTCCGGGCACTTTACTCCAATACAGGCCTTTATGCTCTAACATTACAACAGGATTCGGGTCATAATAAGCAGCTTTTAAAAGACCTTTAAAATCCGCAGCATTACTTGGGTATGCTATTTTTATTCCTTTAATATTGGCTAAAATGCTTTCTACACTTCCGCTGTGGTACGGGCCGCCGCCGCCATAGGCTCCGATAGGTACTCTGATGATATTACTCACAGGAAATTTACCGTTGCTCAGGTAATTGGATTTAGATATTTCGGTGATCAGCTGATTGATTCCAGGATAGATATAATCAGCAAACTGTACTTCAACGATAGGCTTTAGGCCTACTGCGCTCATCCCTGTAGTTGAACCGATAATATAAGCTTCCTGAATAGCAGTATTGAAAACTCTTTTGCTGCCGAATTTTTTACCTAAAGTTACTGTTTCACGGAAAACACCGCCTATTCTTTCACCCACATCCTGTCCATACAGCAAAGCTTCCGGATGCTTCCACATGATTTCCTGAATGGCATGAATCGCTGCGTCAACCATTACGATTTTTTCTCCACCCTCCGGTTCACGGGTTCCTACCTCTTCTGTAATTGGAGTAGGAGCGAAAATATGATGCATTACTGTTTCAGGATTTGGATCTTCAGCTTTTTGAGCCCTTTCAAAGGCCTCTTCAGCTGCCAGTCTTGTCCTTTTTGTAATTTGCTTCAGTAATTCTTCATCAGTGCCGGATTCCAGCAGTTGATTTCTCAATATTTCTCCAGGATCTTTTGCTCTGTGCTTGGTAAGGTCTTCTTCATCCCGGTAAAATTCTCTTCTTACTCCTGAAGTATGATGACCAATTAAAACTGTTTTTGCGCAGACAACCAATGGTTTTCTTTCTGCTCTTACAAAATCAACGGCCTTTTTCATCGCTTCAAAACTTGCTGAGAAATCAGTTCCGTCAACTCTAATCCTTCCTAAACCTTCAAAACCGGCTACAAAATCATATGCATCACAGGTTCTTGCTTCGTCTTTGGTTACAGAAATTCCCCATTCGTTGTCCTGAACTAAAAAGATAATAGGGAGTTGGTGCAGGGCTGCAAACTGTAAAGCTTCACTTACTTCACCTTCTGTTACGGAATTATCACCCAGACTGCAGATAACAACCGGATTGTTTTCAAATTGTTCTAAATTAAAGTCCTGAATATATTTGATTCCCTGTGCAACTCCTGTAGTAGGAATCGTCTGCATCCCGGTAGCAGAACTTTGGTGAATAATCTTTGGCATATTTTCATCTCTGCTTGACGGGTGAGAATAATACGATCTTCCACCGGAAAAAGGATCATCAGCTTTTGCCAGCAATTGAAGCATCAACTGATAAGGTTCAAAACCAATTCCCAATAAAATACTTTCGTCTCTGTAGTAAGGAGAAACCCAGTCTTCTTTTTTCAACTGATAAGCTGTTGCCAACTGAATAGCCTCGTGCCCTCTTGAAGTACTGTGTACATACTTACAAACATTTCTGTTTTCTTCATAGATGTCTGCCATTGCTTTGGCAAGCATCATGTGATTATAAGCCTTAAGTAAAATATCCTGAGAAACTTTTTCGTGAAGTGTATTTTCCATAGAAAGCAAATATACATAAAAAAATAAAACACTAACAAGCGTTAGTGTTTTATGTTAATTATTTGATTTATATTACTCTTTGATTACTTTTTTAGTAATAATGTCTTTATCGGTTTTCACTTCGATAATGTAAACACCATTTGTTGCTGCTGATAAATCAAGGCTGGTTTCATCACTGCTGATTGTTCCGCTCTGTAATAATTTACCGGTCAGATCATAGATTTTGTAAGTAGATTTTTTAGGAGCTTTTAATACTTTAACCAGGTCTTTTGTAACAGTAGGTGCAATAATAATTCCATGAGGATTTGCTGTTTCCTGTATACCTAAAACTTCATTATATCCAGTTACAATGATTGAATAATTTGAAGGTGCTGCAGTTCCGGAATCATTTACCAAAGTACCTTTATTAGTGATCTCAATTCTGTAATTTCTACCGGCCACCGGAGAGTTAATCACTACCTGTTCGACATTGTCAACAGTATTGTCAGCTTTTATAGCAGGAGTCGTCGGATTATTAGCGTCTAATTTCCAAGGATAATAAATCGTATTGTTACTCGTATCAATTATTCTTAAATCTATATCATTGATAAGTTTGGAAGTTCTGTTATTATATACATCAGACACAAATTGATAATTTGGGGTATACTTTGGATCAAGCCAGCTGATTGTTACTTTTAAAGGTTCTGATCCTGAAGCTTTAACATTCTTGGCTTTTGTTACTCCGCTTGTTAATGTTTCATCAGCGAAAATCACACTGCCATTAGATTTGCCAACTAATAATTCAGCTCCTTTTTTAGCATTGATGAATCCCCATCCAAACAATGGATCGGGTCCTACAGTTCCGGCTTCTGACGCAGAATGTATAGTTAAAACTTTCGCAGATGATGCATTAAGCAGGGCATTGTTAAACAATTGTTTGTTGATCTGAGTCCATAGTCCGATAATTCCGGTCACGATAGGTGCGGAAAATGAAGTTCCGCTTCCACCTGCCCAAACACTGCTTCCTGCAGCTGATGTTGCAGCATAGTATACATTCGTGCCCACCGTCGAAATATCAGGTTTAATGCCTCCGTCATCCCTTGGCCCTGCGCTGCTGTAACTTGAATGTACAACGTCGTCTGAAGTTGTGTAACGATTATTGTTGGTTGTGATAATATCCGTTGCTCCTACTACAATAATATTTTTTGCCAGTGAACCTGTTCCTATGCAATCATATCCTAAAGAACAGTTATTTGGCGGTAATGTATCTGTCGCTGCAAATGCAACAGGTCCGTTTGCACTATTATAATAGGTGGGAGCTGTTGAACTTTTACCGGCAGGTCCAAGATCAAAATAATTACCTGACGACTTTACAATAATATAGGATGGATTATTGTAGGCTATCAGATCATAGTTGGCATCATTTGTATTATATGTGCCCTGGTAATCATAAAAAGTATTACCGGACTTAAAACCATTATATGTAAATGAAGCATACGTATTGTTTGCATATGCTTCTGTCCAGCCTGAATTTATACCGTAAGAATGATTTGATATATTGGGCTGAGCAATAATGATTTTTTGAAATACAGTGCTTGTAGCTGTGTTTCCGGGCAGAGTGGTTGTGTTAAACATATAGCTGTCCATTGTAGAATTTATTGCTACACCCTGTGCATTTCCAACGGGAACCTGATTAGGGGGAGTTCCTGAAGAAAGTGGAACTGATTTTCCACCGATAAAGCTGCCAACTCCGGTTGAGTGGTCGGAGTACACTTGCGTAGTTGCTTCTTTATTGGTAATTCTGCCAGGAATATTATTGAATGCAGTATGAGATTCATATATTCTACCTCCGTCAAAAACAGTATATTTAATGTTTTCGCCATTAAAAGCTCCGGTTAAGCCTGATATATTCCCAGCTGTATTGAGCATATCAGAGTTAGCATTCAAAAGCTGTCTGGTATCTTCCTGTTGAAGAAAATAAGGGATTCCAAAATTGAAACCGGCCAAGGTACTTCTTTGTTGTTCTATTTCTTTTAAAACTTCCGGTGATCTGTCTGAACCATACCGTTTTGAAATATAAGAATCAAACTTTTTGTTATTCTCTTTATTCTGTTTTTCAAACTCTCTCTTTAAAGCATCATTATTTTGTGCACTTAACAATGATAATGCTAAAGTACTGACTAAAAGTAAATGTTTCTTCATGACATAAAAAAATCAATTATTTATAAAAAACAAATATATATAAATAATTTCATTTTGTTTTTTATATTGTATATGAAAAATGATAATTTTAATCGAGTATGTAAGTGCTTTCTTAAAAAAGATAAATTTAGTATACTTGAAAAGTGTTGTTTTCAGATATTCTTCTCAGCATTTTTTAAAAAAATAACTAACTTTACATTCTTTTTTTAATTAAAAGTCAGACAGAATTTATGTATTTAGTTTTTGACACAGAAACCACAGGTCTTCCGAAAAATTTTAATGCACCGCTTTCAGATTCAGACAACTGGCCAAGAATGGTTCAGATTGCATGGCAATTGCATGATGATGATGGTAATTTACTTGAAAATCAGGATTATATTATAAAACCGGAAGGTTATGATATTCCATTTAATGCCGCAAGAATTCACGGAATTACAACAAAAATCGCCAATGATGAAGGCCGTGATCTGGAGGAAATTTTAAAAGAGTTTTCTGAAGTTCTGGAACGGGTGAGGGTAGTTTCGGGACACAATGTTGAGTTTGATTATAATATTGTCGGTGCTGAATTTTTCAGGAAAAATGTTCAGGATAATTTACAGGAGAAACCCAAAGCTGATACCATGATTTTAGGTACAGATTATTGTCAGCTTGGAGGAGGAAGAGGGGGAAGATACAAATCTCCGAAACTGGAAGAATTATATGAAAAACTGTACGGATACAAATTTGATGAAGCGCATAATGCTGCAGCTGACGTAAATGCAACTGCTCAGGTTTTCTTTGAAATGATGCGTATCGGAATTATTCCTGCTGATGTTCTGAAAACATCGGAAGATCAGTTATCATACTTTAGAACACTGCATCCCGATCCGATCAAACCTTTCGGAATCATCATCAGAAGGCAGGTTGCAGATTTTAATAATAAGAAAAAGCAATCCGATGTCGGTAGTATCGATGATATTGAATTAGGACGGTATTTTAATTTTGATAATAAAAGTGTTTTCTCAACTTTAACAGCTACTTCCAGCATCAATGATTTAATTAAAAAAGCTACAGAAGATAATTTTCCTGCTGTCGGAATGGTTGATTTAGGGAATATGATGGGAGCTTTTAAGTTTGTTTCCGCAGTTGAATCTGCCAATTCTGACCGATCTAAAAAGTATAAGGAATATCTTGTTAAAAAACAGGAAGCACAAGAAAACGGAACTGATTTCAATGAGGCTGAACCTGTTTCTGATCCTCTGATTCCTGTGGTTGGATGTGAATTTTATATTTCTGACCGATATGAGCAGAAACAGTTTACTAAAGACGATCCGGACAGAAGAACACAGGTCGTATTACTTGCAAAAGATTTTAATGGATATAAAAATTTAGCTAAACTTTCAAGTATAGGATTTTTAAAAGGATTCTACTTTGGCGTTCCCAGAATCAGCAGAGAATTGATTGCTGAATATAAAGAGGGGCTGATTGCTTTGACTTCCGGGATCAACGGAGATATTCCTGATGCTGTTTTAAATACCGGTGAACAAAAAGGGGAGGAGCTCTTCAAATGGTGGAAAGATACTTTTAAAAATGATTTCTATGTTCAGATTCAAAATCATAAGCTACCTGAGGAAGAGCATTTAAATGATGTACTCCTGCATTTTGCAGATAAATATAATGTGAAAATTTTAGCTCAGAATCAAACTTATTATACGGATAAAGATGATTCTAACATTCAGGATATCGTAAGTTGTATTAAAGACGGTGAAAAACTCACCACTCCTGTTGGGAAAGGATTTGGTAAAAGAAGAGGATTGGCAGGCGGAGAATATTATATTAAAAATTCTCACGAAATTAAAGAAACTTTTTTAGCGTATCCGGATGCTTTTGATGCCTACGAGGAATTCACTTCGAAATTTAGTCCTTACACTTTAAAGCGTGATGTTCTTTTACCAAAGTTTGATATTCCCGAAGAATTTATCCGTGCCGAAGATGACATCGATGGAGGAAAACGAGGTGAAATGGCTTATCTCACACATCTGACTTATGAGGGAGCGAAAAAAAGATATGTTGAAACGGGAATTACAGACGAAATCAAAGAACGTCTTGATTTTGAGCTTGAAGTAGTTGCAAATACAGGTTATCCGGGCTACTTTCTGATTGTACAGGATTTTTGCAATGAAGCCAGAAATATGGGCGTTTGGGTAGGACCCGGACGTGGTTCTGCTGCAGGTTCTGTAGTAGCTTACTGCACAGGTATTACTAATGTTGATCCGATCAAGTATGATCTGCTATTTGAGAGATTCTTAAATCCTGAAAGAATATCCATGCCTGATATTGATATTGATTTTGATGATGAAGGGCGTGATAAAATTATCAAATGGGTAGTTGAAAAGTATGGCAAAAACCAGGTAGCACAGATTATTACCTATTCCGTTTTGGGAGGGAAGTCAGCGATTAAAGATGCAGGAAGAGTGCTTGATCTGCCTATTCCTGATACCAATAACATTGCTAAGCTGATTCCTCCAAGCCCGGGGATGAATATTGCTAAAGCTTTAGCTAAATATGATAAACTGAAGCCTGAAGATCAGATGTTGGTTGATGAAATGAAGTTTGTTTTGGGTAATCCTGACGATCCACGGCATGGCGTTCTTGGAAGTGCCAAAAAGATGGAGGGCTGTATCAGAAACACCGGAATTCATGCTTGCGGGGTAATTATTACGCCTGAAGATGTAAGTAATCTGGTGCCGGTAACCATTGCTGCTAAAGATGCTGATATTTTGGTTTCGCAGTTTGATAACTCTGTTGCTGAAAGTGCAGGACTTCTTAAGATGGATTTTTTAGGTCTGCGTACGTTAACGATTATCAAAGATGCTTTAAAATTAATTAAGCAGAGGCATAATATAGATATAGATCCTGACAGTATACCACTGGATGATTCTAAAACGTACCAACTATTTAAGGAAGGTAGAACGGTCGGGATTTTTCAATATGAAAGTCCCGGGATGCAAAAATATATGAGGGAACTGAAACCTACGGTTTTTGCCGATTTGATTGCCATGAACGCATTGTACCGTCCGGGACCAATCAAGTACATTCCTAACTTTATTAACCGAAAACACGGTGTTGAAGAAATCATCTATGATTTGCCTGAAACAGAAGAATATCTGAAAGAAACTTATGGTATTACGGTCTATCAGGAGCAGGTAATGCTGCTGTCTCAAAAATTAGCAGATTTTACAAAAGGTGAAGCCGATACTTTGAGAAAAGCAATGGGTAAAAAGCAGATTGATGTACTGAATAAAATGTATCCGAAATTTATTGAAGGTGGTAAGAAAAATAATCTCGCAGAAGATCCTTTAAATAAAATATGGAATGACTGGAAAGCGTTTGCAGAATATGCTTTCAATAAATCTCACTCTACCTGTTATGCGCTTATTGCTTATCAGACAGCTTATCTGAAAGCCAATTATCCGGCAGAATATATGGCGAGTGTGATGAGTAATAACATTAACAATACAGATTCTATAACCCTGTTCATGGAAGATTGTAAAAGTATCGGTGTTGATGTTCTGGGACCGGATGTGAATGAGTCTCAATACAAATTTTCGGTAAATGATAAAGGACAGATCCGTTTTGGTTTAGGAGCAATCAAAGGAATCGGTGAAGGTCCAAGTGAAGGAATCACAAAGGAAAGAGCAAATGGAAGGTTTAAAAATATATATGATTTTTTTGAGAGGATAATGCCATCCCATATGAATAAGAGGGTAGCGGAAAGTTTAGTGCTTGCCGGTGCTTTTGATGAATTCAGTATGTATCACAGGGGGCAGTATTTTGATATTGACATGGCCGGAAGAACAAATCTGGAGCGTCTGGTCAGATATGGACAAAGCTTCCAGGAAAGTAAAAATGAGATGGAGAATTCTCTTTTTGCGGATTTTGCCGATGAGGTTCAGATTGAGCAGCCTAAATTATTGCCGTGTCCGGAGTGGCCTAATATGCAAAAACTGAATAAGGAGAAAGAGATCATAGGGTTTTATCTTTCTGCACATCCATTGGATGAGTTTAAATATCATTATCAGTTTATGCAGGGGAGATTATCAAAAAAAGCAGTTTTAGAGAAAGAGGATGAAGTAAAGATTGTCATAGATGAAGTCCCTATTCTGGAAGCAGATGATAAAGATGAAACCATTGATATTGCAGAAATTGTTTCTGACGATATTGTTTCTGGAGAAGAAGAGATTATTGAAGAGATCATGAAAAAAGCAGAGCCGAAAGGCAATTTTGGATTTTTAAATCTTGATGAAGTGGATGCTTATAAAGAACAGGCTTTTGCCAATAAGCCTGCTGAATTATTTGAAGAAAAAAAGAAAGACTGGAAAACTCTTCAGAAAGAAAGGGAAAACGGTGGAGGTGGAAAAGAATACACCGTTGCCGGTTTGATTACTGAGTATCGTGTACAGGACGGTTTTAAAAGCGGAGAGAAAGTAGCCTTTCTGATGTTGGAAGATTATTCCGGATCTTATTCTTTCAGATTGGGAGACCGTGATTATATGAGATTAAAAGAGAAACTGGAAGTGCAGCGTTTCGTGATCTTAAAAATAAAATTCGCTCAGGTTAAAGACGGACGTGTATTTGTAAATGTTGTCGATGTAATCGAGCTTCAGGAAGCATTTGAGAGATTCGCAAAAAGTATTTCTTTGGTTATGGATATTATGGATTTCAGAAAAGAGGATTTGGAATTCTTCAGAAATGTTCTTGATCAGAATAAAGGAAACCAAAAATTTAAGTTTTTAATTAAAAACTCTGAAGAAAATTCTGATATGGAGTTACAGTCTATGAAATATTCAGTGGATTTGAATGGTGATCTGATTAAAGAAATTCAATTATTGAACAAATATGAATTTTATCTCAATTAAAATCTGGAATTTTTGTTAAAAAAGTGGCTTGAATAAGCCACTTTTTTTATTGTTATTGTTTTATCATAAAAAATATTACTTCGTACAAATATTATTACTTATAATAGTGAAATATTTAACGATAATTTAATATGTTGATATTTAGATAATTAATATAAGCACATAATTATAATATTAAATGGATGTTTAGTTTTTTTAATTGTTTATGTTTATATGTTATAAAATTTTCAAAAAATTAAGATTATTTATGATTTTTATATGGTTAAATTACTAATTTTACCTTCTAATTTTAATTTAACTAAGTATGAGAAAACTTTTACTCACATGCATGACGGCTCTAAGTTTGGGAGCTGCTGCACAGGTGGGGCCACCACAGGCAACAAACCCCAATACCAACAATGGATATGGGTTTACACAAACTTCCGGTACATATGTTCCGTTATCTGCTAATAGAACGATATGGCAATCCGGATTAACTCTTGCAACAGACGCCGTATCTTCTGCAATAACTTTACCGTCTAATTTTAAATATAACGGTAAAATTTATAATAGTATCTATATTAGTAATAATGGATATATTACATTTGGAAGTCCTTCTACAGCTACAACTTACACTGCATTGTCTACCAATGTAACAGCAACAGGTAGTTTTTACGATGGAGCGGTAGCCGGATTTGCAGTTAATCTCAAAAATGCAAACACAACGACTTCTGAAATTGCTTATGAATCTACAGGGTCAAAATTTATTGTTCAGTTTACTGACCTACAGGGGAATTCTGCTTCTGCGGCACAACTTATTACTTTTCAAATACAGTTAGACTCATCAAATAATAATGTTTCTATTGTATATGGCACTTGTGCTTCTGGAACTGCAACATTAACAGGACAAGTTGGATTGAAAGGTGCCGAAAGTTCAGATATGAACAACAGAACCGGAAGCAACTGGACTTCTACTGCGATTGGTACTACTACTACAAGTAACTGTACTTTAGGGACCACAGGAACAACGACAGTACCTGCATCCGGTCTTACTTTTAATTTTGTGCCAGGAACATTACTTAATGCACCAACTTTATATACTGCAATACCCTATACTGAAGATTTTTCTAATTGGGTAAACGGTAACTCAACCGGAGATTTGCCTAATGCTACATATTGGAGAACCTGGCCGTCAAGAGGAGATAATTCATGGAGAGCAAGTAATATTGCTACTGGAATTACAGGATTTGCTTCCAGTACAGGGTGGACCGATAATAGTGAATCAACTGCCACAGCTATTGCTGCACCAGCTGTTGCTCCTACTGCAAGATTTCATTCTTATCAAGTTAGCGCCGGATATTCAGGATATATGGATTTATATGTGAATTTATCTACCGGAGGCACCGGCAACAGGGTTATCTCTTTTGACTATCGAAATCAATCTGGTACAGATAAGTTAGATGTTTTATTGTCTACTGATGGTGGAAATACCTTTAGTAATATTGGAAGCTCATTAACTACTGCAACAGCTTGGTCGAATAAGGCCTTTACTACAAATTCTACATCTTCTACAGCTATAATTCGCTTTCTGGCTACTAGTGATTTTGGAAGTGATGATATTTATATTGATAATTTGGCAATAAATGTTTCTGCAGTTGCACCATCTTGTACCACAATTTCTACACCGGCAAATGCAGCTACAGGAGTCTCG
Organism: uncultured Chryseobacterium sp.; assembly: GCA_963526305.1. GTDB lineage: Bacteria > Bacteroidota > Bacteroidia > Flavobacteriales > Weeksellaceae > Chryseobacterium. The sequence goes on from CAURNW010000012.1 coordinate 119,817, forward strand.
GTAAACCCAACTATAACATGGGCTGCAGCTTCCGGTGCTTCAAGCTACTTGATTAATTTAGGAACAACTCCGGGAGGAACCAATGTAATAAATAATGTAGATGTAGGTAATGTTACATCTTATGCAATTCCTACAGGTACTCCATTAAATTATTCTACTCAATATTATATTACAATATTTCCTAAAAATAATTTTGGTACAGCAACAGGATGTACAGAGACCAGCTTTACTACCACTACAATCCCATGTCCTACAGTTACGGCTCCAGCAGCTGCAGCGATTGGTGTAGCTTTAACCCCAACAATTACCTGGAGCGCAATTTCAGGTGCGACAGGTTACAGACTGACAGTAGGGACTACTGCGGGGGGTACAGATATTATAAGTAATCAAGATTTAGGAAATGTATTATCTTATACTTTTGCTACTCCTTTGTCTTCGTCTACAAAATATTTTTATAAAGTAAATTCATATAATACTACTTCAACTTCAGCTTCTTGTGTTGAAGGAAACTTTACAACATTGTGTAGCGCTGAAAACGCACCTACTTTATCACAAACGTTTAGTTCTTATTTGCCATCATGCTGGTCTGCTGCTAAAGGAGGGGTAGCCACATCTTCGACTTTAACTTATGGTACAAGTAAATGGGCTTCTGCAACAGGTTTTGCCAATACCGGAACCAATGCTGGAGTAAGAATTAATTTGTATGATGCTAATCCTGGAGATTGGTTGATTTCCCAGCCGATAAATCTTGGAAATACAGCTGGAATTTACAGAGTAAAATACAGAATGGCTGTAACGAGTTATTTAGGTACAGCTGTACAAACAACCTTAGGATCACACATTGTGAGACTTATCGTTTCTACTGATGGAGGTACTACGTGGAGTGATACGAATGTGATAAAAACGTATACAGGTGCCGGAACTTATTCCAATACAGGACAGACAGAAACTGTAAATCTGACAGGCTATACAGGTACTATAAAAATTGCTTTTGTAACTACTACAACTTCTACTTCTCCAGATATTGATTTTCATGTGGATGATTTTATAGTTGAAGCGATACCATCTTGTTTTGAGCCTACTGCTGTTGTAGTTTCAAATATAACAACTACTGCTGCAAATTTAGCATGGACTGCACCAACAACTGCACCAGCTAATGGTTATGATGTTTACTACAGTACTAGTAATAGTGCACCAACCTCAACAACTGTTCCAAGTTTCACAGGAATAACAGCAACTTCTAAAGTATTATCACCACTTACTCCGTCTACTCAGTATTATGCATGGGTAAGATCAGTGTGCAGCGCATCAGATAAAAGTACCTGGTCTGTGGTGGCAAGTTTCATGACACCATGTGTAAGTGTATCTGCTGTTTCTGAAAATTTTGATACAACTTCTGCTACCGGGAATATTTTACCAGTATGTTGGTCGAAAATTGTAACAGGTTCAGCAAATGCATATGTACAAGCCGGGACTTCAATGAGTGCTCCAAATTTAATGTACATTTACGCAAGTACTGCAACTGAAACCAGTATTGTAAAATTACCGGAAATTAGTAACTTAAGTAGTGGTAATTATGCAATCTCATTTAAAGGTCGTGCTAACTTCACTGTTGGTGGTGTAGTACAAGTAGGATATATGACTGATCCGAACAACGCATCTACATTTGTAGTTTTAGGATCATATACCTCGACAAGTATCACAGCAATTGATAATTTCTTTTTACCTATTGTAGGAGTTCCTTCAGGAGTTAGTACATTAGCTTTAAGACATAATGGCAATGGATACAGTGTTTTACTGGATGATGTTAAATATGATTTGGTTACATTATTATCAACTTCAGAATCTGCTCAGGTAAAAAATAATCTTACTGTTTATCCAAACCCATTTGCTGATGTATTGAACATTTCAGATGTGAAGAATGTTAAATCTGTATCAGTTATTGATGTTGCAGGAAGATTAGTGAAAACTATAGAAAATCCAAGCGTAGGTCTTCAGTTAGGAGAATTGAAATCTGGTATGTTTATGATTATTCTTAATATGAATGACGGTTCTAAACAGACTATAAAGGCAATTAAAAAATAGAATTTAATCATTATTTAATTTTGAATGGCAGCTGATTTCTCAGCTGCCATTTTTTTATTGATTTTATTATTAAAATTTACTCTTTAGTACAATAATGATCTATAAAACAAATTTTATTTTCATGCCCATTGTTTATAAGCATTGGGATAGGTGCACAGATTACTTTGGGCAACGGAAGTTTCAATATCGGGATCGCCCCCATCAGTACATATTATGGATATTCTTATGTTCAGCAGATTTTCACAAAGTGAGAAATAAATGCCAATGCTGCAGGAAATATTACAGGCCTTAAATTTTATCTTGATCCGGCATTTGCCAGTTCTTGTTATTATTACCTGCAAGTATGTTTCAGTTTATTATGATCAGTCAAATACGGCGTTTTTAATTAAGAATGGTTTTAAAACTTATAAGAATAAATTATATACCTTAAAAAAAGGCGGCAAATGCATATGCACTTCCACCTTTATTTATCAATACAGATAGAGTATTATTCGCTGGGAGGAACTGGTTTTATTTCACCGGTATTCATAAGATCAAATACAGTCGGGAAAAACATTACGAGTATAAAATAGATAATGATCATCAGGATAACTAAAGCAAATAAGATAATCACTAAACTGTTGGGCCTGTTTTTCTTTTGTGGTTCCATGATTTTTTTGGGTGTTTGATTAATAGATATTTTTGATAAATATACTATGCTAATTTCTTGCCACACTGTTTACAGTATCTTGCATCATCGTCAATATCTTCATTTCCGCATCTTTCGCAGATCAATTCTAGATTCTGCCTTTTATTTCTCATTTCCGCAGTTACGATTCCTGTAGGAACTGCGATAATAGAGTAACCTGCAAGCATCAGAATGACTGCAAAAAATTTTCCTGTTGGTGTAATAGGAGAAACATCACCGTAACCAACAGTTGTGACGGTAACTACTGCCCAGTAAATGGATTGAGGTATGGTTTCAAAACCAGGCCTTCCGCCTTCTACCATAAACATTAATGAGCCAACAATTACAGAGAATATGATTAAGAATAAAAGAAAAATATAAATTTTTCTAGAACTGTTTTTTAATGCTCTCACAATGACAAAACCGTCATTCATAAAATCCAACAGATTAAATACTCTGAAAACTCTTAGCATCCGGAGCATTCTGAAAATCAGAAAATACTTAGTTACAGGAAATATAAAACTCAGATAAAAGGGAACAAGTGATAGGAAATCAATAATTCCGAAAAAACTAAAGATGTACTTTTTTTTGTTTTTTACAACTGCAATCCGCATCCAGTATTCGACTGTAAAAAATAATGAAATTACCCATTCAGAAATAATGAAATAAATATGGAATTTTTTATCCAGCCTGGGAACGCTTTCCATCATGATAATAAAAGTACTCACTAAAATAAGAGAGAGCAGGGTAATGTCAAATAGCTTTCCCAGTTTGGTGTCAGAACGGTAAATGATGCGGTATAAGAATCTTTTCCAGAGCTTGTCTCCGGGAACAAGATCATGTTCTCTTTCCATGATCAGCGTTTTTTTTAAGTTTAGCAAATTATTCCTATTTTCGTAACAAACTTACAGAATAAAATGACAATACAAAAAGTAATTGCAGAGATAGAGATACATATTTCGCTTCCACAGGCTGAAGATTTTGATAACGTAGGGCTTCTTTGTGGATTACCGGAAAGAAATGTTTCCGGAATTTTAGTTTGTCATGATGCTTTGGAAAATGTAGTGGATGAAGCCATTTACAGAAATTGTAATTTAATTGTTTGTTTTCATCCTATTATTTTTTCAGGATTAAAATCTTTGACCGGAAAAAATTATGTAGAAAGAGCTGTGTTGAAAGCTATTGAAAATAAGGTTGCTATCTATGCAATTCATACTGCTTTTGATAACGATTATTTTGGAGTGAATGCAGGAATCTGTCATCTTTTAGGATTGAAAAACCTGAAAATCCTTCAGCCTAAAAAAAATAATTTAAAACAGCTGAATGTTTACGTACCTAAAGATTATTCAGAAAAGGTAAAAGAGTCCCTTTTTTCTGCCGGAGCGGGAAATATCGGCTTCTATGATGAATGTAGTTTTAAAATAGAAGGCAGCGGAACATTCAGACCGGTAAAAGGTTCAAATCCTTTTGCAGGACAGCAGAATATTCGTGAAAATGGCAGAGAAGATATGATTTCTGTGATCTTTGAATCGTTTAAAGAAAATCAAATTGTAGAAGCAATGAAATCGGTACATCCTTATGAAGAAGTTGCTCATCAGATTTATCAGCTGGAAAACGAAAATCATTATTCCGGTCTGGGAATGTTTGGCGAATTTGAAAATGAAATGGGGGAGGAGGAGTTTCTCATTTTTGTAAAAGATCAGTTTCAGTTAAAGATTATCAGACATTCAGATTTTAATGGTAAGAAAATCAAAAGGGTAGGCGTGTTAGGTGGATCCGGAGCAGGTGGAATAAAAGCAGCGCTTTCGAAAAAATGTGACGCTTATATAACAGGAGATCTCAAATATCATGATTATTTTCTGGCTGAATCTAAAATGCTTATTTGTGATATCGGACATTACGAATCAGAGCAATTGGTAAGTCAGCAATTATTTGAAATTTTATCACAAAAATTTAGTACCTTTGCAATCTTAAAATCTAGTGAAAAAACAAACCCAGTAAATTATTTCCTATAGATATGGCAAAAATCACCGAAATTTCAGTCGAAGAAAAATTAAGAGCTTTATACGATTTGCAAATCATTGATTCAAGATTGGACGAGATCCGAAATACAAGAGGAGAATTGCCAATCGAAGTTGAAGATCTTGAAATTGAGATTGAAGGCCTAGAAAAAAGAGCGGAAAAATTTCACTCAGAGATTAAAGAGCAGAATGATCAGATCAGCACTAAAAATGAAGTAATCAATCATGCAAAAACTTTAATCGAAAAATACAAATCTCAGCAGGATAACGTAAGAAATAATAAAGAATTTGAAGCTTTAGGAAAAGAGATAGAATATCAGGAACTTGAAATTCAGCTTTCTGACAAGAGAATCAAAGAATACGGAGCCAAAATCGGTCATAAAGAAGAGACTCTGAATGAACTGAATTCTAAGATCGATGATCTTAAAAATCACCTTAAATTCAAAAAAGAGGAATTGGAAGGACTTATCTCCGAAACTCAGAAAGAAGAAGATTATCTGATCACAAAATCTGAAGAATTTGCTTCCAAAATTGATGAGAGATTGTTGGCATCTTACCACAGGATCAGAGCTAATTCTTCTACAGGTCTTGCGGTCGTAGGTCTTGAAAGAGGAGCTCCAAAAGGGTCTTTCTTTACCATTCCACCTCAAAAACAAATGGAAATTGCCCAGAGAAAGAAAATTATTATTGATGAACACTCAGGTAAAATTCTGGTTGATGATGAATTGGTCAATGAGGAAACCGAAAAAATGAATGCTGTAATTAAATTTTAATACAGATTTTTATAAAAAAAGAAGGCTTTCAAATTTTGGAAGCCTTCTTTTTGTTTTTAGAACTTTATGCAGTTTTCTACAAAATTAGATTGGTTGCATGAAAATTTTGTAATTAGAAAAAAACTCAAAAAACAAGCATTAGCTTCTATTTCAAAAGAATGCACTTAATGTTTTTATTTTTTCATAATAACGGGCACGAAGCTGTTCTTAATAATTCCTGAAAATGATTACAAATGACATTTGTAAAAAAAAGCCGTTCCAAAATTGAAACGGCTCATTACTTATTCGTGGTGACCATACATTTTGTCGTACAGGTCTTTAAACTTCTCTTTTACCGCCTTTCTTTTTAATTTGAGGGTAGGGGTCAGCAGGCCGGCTTCTATGCTCCATACCTCAGGTGTGAGCTCAATTTTCTTTATTTGTTCCCAATTTCCGAGATGTTCATTGATGCCATCGATTTCTTTTTCGATTCTTTCTTTCAGTTCAGGACTTTTTGCGATTTCCTGTGGAGTAGAACCGATGTTAAGATTGTTTCTCATAGCCCAGTTTTTAGCAAATTCGAAATCCGGCTGTACAAATGCACACGGCATTTTTTCACCGTCACCTACCACCATCACCTGTTCAATAAACTTTGAAGCTTTTGCTAAATTTTCAATGGTTTGCGGAGCGATGTATTTTCCCCCGGAAGTTTTGAACATTTCCTTCTTGCGATCGGTAATCTGTAAAAAACCTTCATTGTCAATATGCCCGATATCTCCTGTTTTGAAAAAACCGTCTTGTGTAAATGTCTCTTTCGTCTGTTCTTCGTTTTTAAAGTAACTTTTAAATACCGAAGGTCCTTTGACTGTAATTTCCCCATCCTCCTGAATCTTCACAGTTAAATTATCCAACGGGTGTCCAACGGTTCCCACTTTCATTTTTCCAAATGAATTGACAGAAATCACCGGTGAAGTTTCTGTAAGCCCATAGCCCTCCAATATAGGAATTCCTGCATTCTGAAACATGAGATTCAATCTGCTTGACAGAGCAGCAGAACCTGACACTAAGGTGATAATTTCACCTCCGAGACCTTCTCTCCATTTTTTGAATACCAATTTATCAGCAATAATTTCTGACAGACCGGAAGGTTTTGAAACTTCTTTCTTTTTCTGAATTAAATGCAGTGCCCAGAAGAATATTTTCTGTTTAAATCCGCCTGCCGATGAACCTGTATTATAAATTTTATCATAAACCTTTTCTACCAATCTTGGGACTACACTCATATAGTGTGGTTTTACTTCCTTAACATTTTCACCCATTTTTTCGATACTTTCAGCGAAATAAATTGAAAAGCCATTATATTGGAAAAGATAAAAAAGCATTCTTTCAAAAATGTGGCAGATCGGTAAAAAGCTCAATACTCTTGTGTCTTTATAATCCAGGCTTTTCTTTTTTGGAATTCTTGGGATAGAGCCTAAAACGTTGGATACAATATTTTCGTGGGTCAGCATCACACCCTTTGGTTTTCCTGTAGTTCCGGATGTGTAGATCAAAGTAGCTAAATCTTCAGGATTAATTGACTTCGCAAGATCTTCCACTTCTATCTGGGTAGAATCATCTTCACCCAAATCTAAGATTTCTTTCCAGTTGGCCGCTCCGGTAATATGATCAAATGTGAAAACACCCTGCAGAGACGCAACATTATGCTTGATCTTCACCACTTTTGTTAATAGCTCTTTGTCTGAAACGAAACAGTATTTTATTTCGGCATTATTGAAGATGAATTCATAATCTTCTGGTGAAATACTTGGATAAACAGGTACTGAAACAACTCCGATCTGTGAAAGGCCAAGATCCATCACCGCCCATTCTGTACGGGAATTGGTGGTAATCAGGGCGATTTTATCTCCGGGTTTAATGCCTAACTTCAGTAGCCCTCTGGAGATTTTATTTCCCTGGTTCACAAACTCCTGGGTAGATGTCTTGATCCACTCGCCCTGATGCTTTGTTGCAAACATTACATTATTAGGGAGTTTTTCTAAAGCGCGGTGCGGTATATCGAATAATCTTTTGATTGTCATAATTTGTTAAATAATTAATAAAGAATTTTAAATATAAGCATTTTTGTAAAAATAGCATTAATCTGATTACAATTTTCAATTGTTAAATATTTTTTCAGATTTGACTAAAAAGTGTTAATTTACGGCCATCTAATTATAATTTTTATGGACTTTAATTTATCGGAAGAACAGCTGATGATTCAGCAGGCAGCAAGGGATTTTGCACAAAATGAATTATTACCCGGAGTAATCGAAAGAGACCGTGACCAGAAATTTCCTACTGAGCAGGTAAAAAAAATGGGAGAAATGGGACTTTTAGGAATGATGGTTGATCCTCAATATGGTGGTGCAGGTATGGACAGTGTTTCTTATGTTCTGGCAATGGAGGAAATTGCAAAGATTGATGCTTCTGCAGCTGTTGTAATGTCTGTAAATAACTCTTTGGTTTGTGCAGGTCTTGAAAAATACGCTTCTGAAGAACAAAAAATAAAATATCTTACGCCACTTGCAAGCGGACAGGTCATCGGAGCGTTTGCTTTGTCTGAACCGGAGGCAGGTTCTGATGCTACTTCTCAGAAAACTACGGCTGAAGATAAAGGCGATTATTACCTTTTGAATGGAGTTAAAAACTGGATCACGAACGGCGGAACAGCTACCTATTACATCGTGATTGCTCAGACAGACCCTGAAAAGAAACATAAAGGAATCAATGCTTTCATTGTCGAAAGAGGTTGGGAAGGATTTGAAATCGGTCCAAAGGAAGACAAGTTGGGAATCAGAGGAAGTGATACCCATTCTTTACTTTTCAACAATGTAAAAGTTCCTAAAGAAAACAGAATTGGTGAAGACGGTTTCGGATTCAATTTTGCAATGGCTGTTTTGAATGGAGGGAGAATTGGTATTGCCTCGCAGGCTTTAGGTATTGCATCAGGAGCTTATGAAATGGCTCTTAAATACGCTAAAACCAGAAAAGCTTTTAAAACTGAAATCATCAATCATCAGGCGATTGCTTTCAAGCTGGCAGATATGGCAACGCAGATTACAGCGGCAAAAATGCTTTGCTTTAAAGCTGCTGTAGAAAAAGATGCGGGAAAAGATATCTCTGAAATCGGAGCAATGGCAAAATTGTATTCATCTCAGGTTGCAATGGATACTACGATTGAAGCTGTTCAGATTCACGGTGGTTATGGATACGTGAAAGAATACCATGTAGAAAGGCTGATGAGAGATGCGAAAATCACACAGATTTACGAAGGCACATCTGAAATTCAGAGAATTGTGATTTCGAGAAGTATTTCAAAATAATTCATTACACTATTTTATCAACAAAAAACAAAAAATCTGAATATGAAAAAATCATGGTTAATCACATTAGGAGTTATTATACTTCTTCTGGGAGTTTTTATCTGGTATAAATTTTTCTTCGTTCTTGCCGATGGAGTAAAATCAGGGTACCTCAATTATGCCATTAATAAAGGATATGTTTTTAAAACATATGAAGGTAAACTGATTCAGGAGGGTTTTGGAAGAGGAAAAACAGGAACAATTACTAGTTACGAATTTGAATTTTCTGTTGAAGATCCGGAAATTTTTAAACAGTTGGAACTTAACAGTGGTAAAACCTTTGATCTTCATTACAAAGAATACAACGGGACTCTGCCGTGGCGAGGAAATACAAAGTTTGTTGTTGATAAAATTGTGAATATGAAATAATCATAAAAGGCTCTCTTAACGAGAGCCTTTTACTTTACACCAAATCACAAAATAATATATGAAAATTTTAAATTCTTTATTGTTTGATTATTCTTTCTGACTGAAGTTAAATCATCTTTTCTGATTGTTTTCCTGTACAAATTTAAAAAGGATTTTCTTTTCCTGATTTAGTCTTTGCTTAAAATTTTATTAAAATTTATCTATCTAACTCTTAGGTAAACTTCGGTTTTTCTTTTTGTAAAAATAATAACCTGTTCCCGCAATTAAAAATAGCGGCCAGAGCGGAAGGATAAAAAGGAAAATTGAAGTGATGACATTCCAGCCGGAAGAGACTGCTGCCAGAGATTGCTCTCCAAAACCTTCAGGTTTGTTTGTAGCGGTAATATTTTGACTGTCTCCATACAAAGTGATTTCAACGTCACACAATGTATTATTTTCAAAATCCTGACCCGTTATGTCTACTCCTTTATTAATAACCTCCCCTATAGTATAGCTCAGATCCTCCATCAGGTAATCAAATTTCTGGATGGGTATTTTCACTTTCAGGTAGGCAGTTTTTTTGTCGTTGTTATTTAAAGAAATATTTTCACTTTTTATAAAACCGTCATACTTTTTTACCTGTTCCTCCACGATTTCTTTTGCAGTTTCAGCATCTTTGACATTCAGTTCAAGCAGTCCTGTCTTATACATTTTGTTTTTGGACACAACGGATTGATGATTGCTTTTTGGTTTGTCTTTATAAATAACCTTCGTTTCCCTGATAACTTTTGGTGCAGCAACATTGACAATAATTTTTTCTGAATTTTTTTGCAGAGAATCTTTTTTCTCGATTTTAGACTCAAGTCTCATATGAGCAATTTTATCTGATAGAGAATCGACGCTTCTGGAGGTAGATTCTATTTTTTCTGTAACTTCATTACTGGTTTTGTCAAAATTCTTAATTCTGATAGCGGCAGAATCAAATACGACTCCGGCATCCTGAGCGGTTTCATTTGCCTTGTCTTCCACATTTACTGCATTACTGTCAGCAGGATTCACGGGGTTTTGTGCTGTCGATGTCGATGCATCCCCTTTTTTACACATTGTGAAAATGCCTGCGGCCGTTAATAATAATAGATACTTTTTCATAACATTAATTTTTTTCTGAAGTAAAATTAGAGTGTTATCTTAGATGTAATTTGTAAAAGAAAGATATAAATTTGGTAAAATTATATAATGTTGATTGTCAGGTTTTTGTAAATTATTCACGCTCATTTTACAAAAAAAAATGTTAAATGTTAAAAATGTTAAATAAAAATATTCATTAGAAATATAATAATATTTACCTTTGCTTTTTGAGAGTTTAATAATGAAACATACTTTCCTGGTAGTATTGTCATTTTTAGTATCTTCAGCAGAGTTTAGCTGCAGGGGCATTTCTCCGACAAAAAGTAAATTTAAAAATGAATCGGACATGAATCTACCACAGGATGGTATTCGGTTTTCGGAGGTTCGAAGAATAAATCGTGATGTTCCGCTGAATGATTATATGATTCTGGAAAATCTGGCTGAAACAATTAAAGTATATGGTCAGCTTGCGGATAAAAACTTTTCAAGGTCAGAACCTATTCCTACACTATCTGATAATGAATTTTTTCTTCTGTTAAAGCCAAAAATGAAAATGTATCTCAATGGTGATATTCAGGTAATAAAAATGGAGTTAAAGGGTTCTGTTCTGAATGTCTATTACAGAGAAAACAATAACGAAGAATATTTATTAAATAATCAAAAAAATCCTATATTGATATTGAGAGTCAGTGAAGCTGCTCCAAAAAGTGTCAAACTTGTAACATGTAAATGAATAATAATAAAAATTATTTTAAAATATGAAGAAAAAAATACTCATTCTGAGCAGCTTGCTGATTTTCTCTGCAGCAGGCTTTGCACAGCAAAATAATTGGAAGAAGTTTACTTCGAAAGTCGAAACCGAAGTTCGTGAAAATAACGTCAGAATTTCTGATTATACTCTTTTCACATTAAATGTTGCTGATATTCAGAATCAGCTGAAAAATGCGCCTGACAGAAGTGCATTTCCTTATACGAAAGGAGTGTTGATGAATTTCCCTAACATTGAGGGAGGATTTGATACTTACGAGGTTTTTGAATCATCTACTATGCATCCGGATCTTCAGAAGAGATATTCTGATATCAAATCTTATTTGGGATTTAAAAAAGGAGATAAGTCATCAATGATTAGATTTACTGTAGATCCTTATTTTGGATTTAATGGAATGGTGAGAAACAATAATGGAATTTATTATATTGATTCTCATACTGCAGACAATAAGGTTTATAAAATATATGACAGAAAAAAGGCATCTTCTTTAAATCAGTTTGAATGCCTTTTTAATGGTGACAGCGATTTGAAAGATCATGCACTTAATGCTCAAAAAACTGTAGTTGACGGTTTAAACAGGAAATACAGACTTTCCATCACAACAACAATCGAATATACAGCGTATATTGCGGGTGCTGCAGGGGTAGGTGCAGGAACTGATGCTCAGAAAAAAGCAGCTGTTCTGGCCGCCGTAAACTTAGCAGTCACCCGTCTTAATGAGGTTTTCGAAAAAGATATCTCTGTAAGATTACAGTTGATTGCAAATACAGATGCACTGTTCTTCATCAGTAGCGATACATTTAACACTCTCGATGCAGGGCAAATGCTTAATGAGAACATAACGGTAACAAACTCGGTTATCGGGGCTGCAAATTATGATATAGGACATCTTTTTTTCAGAGCGACAGCCGGAAATGATAACGGGCTGGCTGCAACGCCCTCAATATGTGGAAATAGTAAAGCAGGCGGGGTTACAGGTTCTGCAATTCCTGTAGGAGATCCCTTTGTGATTGACTTTGTTGCTCATGAAATGGGGCATCAATTTGGAGCTATGCACACTCAGAATAATGCCTGTAACAGGAATTTACCTACCACAGTAGAGCCTGGAAGTGCAAGTTCTATTATGGGATATGCCGGAATTTGTCCTCCGAATGTACAACAAAATAGTGATGCATATTTCCATGCAGTAAGTATTTCAGAAATGTATTTAAGGTTAACAACAGGATCTACTGCTGTTTGTGGGGTTAAAACTCCAACATCTAATGTTGAACCGACCGTGGATGCAGGATTGGATAGAAGTATTCCGAAAAGTACACCTTTTATGTTAACGGCAGCTGCAACAGATCCAAATAGTAGTGATGTACTTACCTATACATGGGAGCAGATCGATGCCGGAGTTGCACCACAGCCGCCACAGCCAACTAACACCGCGGGACCTTTGTTCAGATCTGTAATGCCTACAGTGTCGCCTTCAAGATACTTTCCCAGATTGTCAACCATTGTCGGTGGATATAATCCTGCAATCGTTGCACCTACCGATGTAAGAGCTTGGGAAAAGCTACCATCTGCTGCCCGAACGCTTAATTTTTCTGTACTTGTAAGAGACAATAATCCGGTAGGAGGTCAGACTGGACGTGATGATGTGAAATTGACAGTAGTGGAAACTGCAGGTCCCTTTGTAGTAACTTCGCAAAATGCTGCAGGTGTAGTATGGAATGAAGGTCAGGTACAAACGATTACCTGGAATGTTGCAAATACTACTGCAGCACCGGTAAGTACTCCTAATGTAACGATCTTACTCTCAAAGGATGGCGGTCTTACATTTCCCAATGTTTTGGTGGCGAGTACTCCCAATAATGGATCATACTCTTACACCGTACAGGGTGGTTTAGGAAATGTAACAAATGCCAGAATTATGGTGAAGGCCATTAATAATGTATTCTTAAATGTAAATACACAAGGCTTTGTTATTAATTCATCTGCAGTGGTTATTCCTCCGGGGGGAGGCGGTAATCCGGGAGATCCAACAAATCCGGGAAGTCCGGGAAGCCCTGGATCTCAATCACCGATTTTTCAGGGAATGATGATTTATCCTGTTCCTTCAAATGATGGGTTTGTTTACATAAAAACAGATTTCCCTCCTAAATTTGACGAAAACAGACGTCCTGCACCTTATAAAGTAACGTATGAAATTTATGCGATGGATGGAAAATTAGTCGTGCCAAAGAAAACACGATATATCTTTTCAAGAACTGTTGATAACAGAGCAGATGAAAAACTTAATCTGAAAGATCTGCCTACAGAGGCTTACATGATTCATGTAACAGTAGACGATGAGAAGATTGTTAAAAAATTATTAATGCTGCATAAGTAATCAATACGTAATGTTTAATAAAAAAAACCGTTCATTTGAACGGTTTTTTTATGCTTAAAAAGTTAAATTAGTGCTGTCTGAATTCACTGATGAAATGTAGCTTTACATTTGGGAATTTCTCCTGTGTCATATGAATCGTAAATGATGAGTCTGCTAAAAATACAAGCTGGTTGTATTTATCTCTTGCTAAGAACCTTTGTTTCAATCTGGCAAATTCTCTGAACTCTTCAGATTTTTCGTCAGCTTCTACCCAACACGCTTTGTGCATAGAAAGGGGTTCGTAAGTACATTTCGCTCCATACTCATGCTCCAGACGGTACTGTATAACTTCATATTGCAGTGCACCTACAGTCCCGATAATTTTTCTGTTGTTCATTTCAAGAGTAAATAACTGAGCAACCCCTTCATCCATTAATTGATCAATCCCTTTTGCTAATTGTTTAGCTTTTAAAGGGTCATTATTATTTATATATCTGAAATGCTCAGGAGAGAAGCTCGGAATACCTTTAAAGCTTATTTTCTCGCCGCCTGTCAAAGTATCGCCTATTCTGAAACTTCCGGTATCGTGAAGCCCTACAATATCACCCGGAAAACTTTCGTCAACAACTTCTTTTTTATCAGCGAAAAATGCATTAGGAGATGAAAATTTCATTTTTTTTCCTTCCCGCACCAAGAGATAATTTTCATTTCTTTTAAAAGTTCCGGAAACAATTTTAACGAAAGCGAGCCTGTCTCTGTGTTTAGGATCCATGTTAGCATGAATTTTAAAAACAAATCCTGTAAACGCTGATTCTTCAGGTTTTACCATTCGTGTTTCACTCTCTTTCGGCTGTGGCATCGGAGCAATTTCAATAAATGCATCCAGTAATTCGCGAACTCCAAAATTATTCAAAGCAGAACCAAAAAAAACAGGTTGTAAATCACCGTTCATATATTCTTCACGGCTGAATTCCGGATAGACCGACTGTATCAGTTCCAGTTCCTCTCTTAAATTTTGTGCAGCTTTGGTTCCTATAATCTCGTCAATTGTAGAATCATTGATATCATCAAACTTGATGGCTTCACCAACTTTCTGTTTCTTTTCCTCTAAAAATAACTGAATATTATTTTCCCAGATATTATAAATTCCCTGAAAATCTGCTCCCATTCCAATCGGGAGAGAAAGAGGAACGACTCTCAAACCTAATTTCTGCTCCACCTCATCCAGAAGGTCAAAAGCATCTTTCCCTTCACGATCCAGTTTATTAATGAAAACCAGCATTGGGATGTTTCTCATTCTACAGACCTTTACCAGTTTTTCTGTCTGCTCTTCAACACCTTTCGCAACATCAATTACAACGATTACTGAATCTACGGCTGTTAAAGTTCTATAAGTGTCTTCAGCAAAATCTTTGTGTCCTGGCGTATCTAAGATGTTGATTTTATAGCCTTTATATTCAAATGCCAATACAGAAGTTGCTACCGAGATTCCTCTCTGTCTTTCGATTTCCATAAAGTCGGAAGTAGCTCCTTTCTTTATTTTGTTCGATTTTACAGCTCCGGCTTCCTGGATTGCCCCTCCGAAAAGAAGAAGTTTTTCTGTAAGCGTGGTTTTTCCGGCATCGGGGTGAGAAATAATTCCGAATGTTTTTCTTTTCTCTATTTCTTTGATTAAGTCTGACATAGTGTATTTTGAATTTGCAAAAATCGGGATTTTTATCGGATTCTGAAAATCGGATTTTTAAAGTTTTAAAGTTGTAAGATTTATTGCTTTTTGAACATAGTAGAGCACATATTTTTTAGCTACAGTAATTGTATGTGAAAAGTTGACATAGGGAGAAAAATGTTTTTTTAACGAATGTGTTTTTGTGTTTACAAAGATTATAATCTAAAGTAATCTCATTGTTTTAATTTTTTTTACTATTTAAACACATAAGAACATATTAGGGACATTAGTTTTTTAGCTTCAGTAAATTGGAAGTGAAAAGCCATATAATAATAAAAGTAAAAGTTTTTTTTAAAAGTAATGTGCTAAAATATTTTGTGACTTTTGTGGTTTTGTGAAATCAATTATAAGTTAGATTTTCTTTTAAGCAAATAAGCAACTCCCAAACCTGTCATAACCATGACAGCACTGAAAGGAAAAATATATTTCATCCCGCAAAGATCCGCTACTGCACCAATCAAAGGGCCTGCAACACCGAGTGAAAGATCAATGAAAAGTCCATATCCTGCTAATGCTGAACCCTGGCTGGATGGTGATACACTTTTAATAGCGACCACTCCAAGAGCAGGAAAAATTAGTGAAAATCCTAAACCGGTCACTCCTGCTCCAAGCAATGCGGTTTCAGGATTTGTTGCCACAGCTATAATAAAAAGTCCCACAGCTTCTACGAACAGACAGGCAATTGCCACTTTAATTCCTCCGTAATTATTGATGACATTACTGAAGACCAGTCTTCCGGCGACAAAAAGTCCACCAAATACACTGAGGCAGAGCGCACCGTTATTCCAGTGAAAGTAATTATAGTACAGCGTGATAAATGTTGAAATACTCGCAAAACCAATTCCGCCTAAAGCAAGACAGATCCCGAAAGGCGAAACTTTTTTCAATACTTTCCAGAATGACTGTGAATTCTGGGAGTTGCTGTGCGTATAATTTACTTTAATTTTTGCCAATAGAAACCCGATAACTCCAATGAAAATAGATAATATTCCAATGCCGTAAAGACCAAATTTGTGCTCTATAATAACCCCAAGTGAAGCTCCAACAGCTAAAGCACCATAGCAGGCAACTCCATTATAGGAAATGATCTTTGCTGTATGTTTTTCGCCAAGTGCCATGATTGCCCAGTTGATGGGGCTTGCTCCGATCATTCCTTCTCCACACCCTGTAAGAAGGCGGGTAATGATGAGAAATCCGATACTGATCAGTGGAGATAATCTGAAATAATATGCTGAAATCAAGAATATTCCAGTGAGTGAAAAGCTCAGCATACTGAACAGTACCGCTGGTTTAGGCCCTCTTCCGTCAATAATTTTACCGGAATAGGCTCTCAGGAAAAATGTTGCTACGTATTGAAGGCTGATGACCAAACCTGCAATAACCAAACTGAAACCTAAACTTTTACTAATGAAAATTGGGAGGACAGATAATGATAACCCTATAATAAAATATCCTAAAAATGTAAAAGCAACATAAGTAAAAAGTGACAAATTAACATTTTCCGGTTGATTGACTGCATGCTCCATATTCATAAAAAATTAGGCTGCAAAGATAATTAAGAAAAACTGTTTAAACTGAATGATAAATTTGATATAGATAAGATGTATCATTTTCACTGCAAATTAATTAAGATGAAGAGTGAATCTTTACTTTCATGTATCGGACAAAATCAATTATCTTTGTTTTCCTTAAATTTAAAGAAAACATGGAAAACGGCAGATACCCTAAATTTACTTTTACATGGCTTGGCGGTCTTATCTTATTCGCGGGTTTTGTTGTCGGATCATTAGCAGTTGGATTTTTCAGTGTTTTCTGGATGTTCACATTTAAAGAAAACCTGCAATACAAAGATTGGTTTCTGATGGCTTCAAATGCGATAGTTTTCCTGTCCTCAATCGCTTTTTTTGACTTTTTTGTAGTGAGGATAAATACTAAACAAAAACTGAATTTCAATTTTTCACCTACAAATTTTGCAACCTACCTCCTTATATTTCCAATGATGTTTGGGATGATGTTGATTGGAGAGTTTGTAACTTCCCGGATTCCCACTACCGGACCTTTCTTTGGAAAGTATTATGATTTTTTCACGGATTTAATGGGTCAGCTGACGAATAATCCTGTTGTAATGATCATTACTGCAGTCATTATGGCGCCCATTTTTGAGGAAATTATTTTCAGGGGAATTATACAGAAAGGTTTGATCAATAAAGGGGTTGACCCATGGAAAGCCATTGTATTTGCTTCTGTTATCTTTGGTCTTGTACACGGAAATCCCTGGCAGTTTGTAGGAGCGGTTCTGTTGGGTTGTGTATTAGGTTTAGTTTATTATAAAACCAAATCTTTACTGTTGCCGATGCTTTTACACGGTTTTAATAATCTTTGCTCATGTTTCCTGATCCTGTATACAAAAAATGAGAGCTTTGCCGATGCTTTTAAAGTTTCTGAATATATCATACTGTTTGCGGGAATTATCCTCTTTACTTTGTTTTGTTTTTTATTCATGAAAAAATACAAAGTACATTATTCAGAAATTTAAATCTCAGGAAAATGCTCTGAAAAATCAGGGCTTTTATTGTTTGACATAGAAAAATAAATTGATCATGGAATTATTAGTTGCTACCCACAACATACATAAAAAAGAAGAAATACAGCAGATTTTGGGAAATCGTTTTACCGTTAAAAGTCTTGCAGATTATAATCTGCATGATGAGATAGTGGAAGATGGTGATTCTTTTAATGCTAATGCATTAATAAAAGCGAAATACTGCTTTGAGAAAACAGGAGTGCCAAGTCTGGGAGATGACAGTGGTCTCGTGGTGGAATCCTTAGACGGAAGGCCGGGAATTTTCTCAGCCCGTTATGCAGGGGATCATGATTTTGCTAAAAATATTTCTAAGGTGCTAAGCGAAATGGACGGTGTTGATAACAGGAAAGCTTATTTTATTACTGTTTTATGCTATTATGACGGAAACGGAGCACAATATTTCGATGGAAGAGCACATGGAAATTTACTGACTGAAAATAGAGGGCAGCAGGGCTTTGGTTATGATCCTGTTTTTGTTCCTCAGGGATATGAAATGACTTTTGCAGAAATGAATCCGGAAGATAAAAATCAGATCAGTCACCGTAAGCAGGCATTAGACTTATTTCTGGAGTTTCTGAAAACAAAAGAAAATTAAAATCAACTGCCTTTTAATTTTGTGTCGTACATTTACCCCAATAAACTATTGATTTGAGTACTTATTTAACGATTTTAGGATTTAATTCAGCTATTCCCACAGTCAACACATCACCTACAGCCCAGCTTCTTGAAATGGAAGAGCGGTGTTTCCTTATTGATTGTGGCGAAGGAACACAAGTACAGCTGAGAAAAGCAAAGGCAAGATTTTCAAAAATCAATCATATATTTATTTCCCATCTTCACGGCGATCACTGTTTTGGTCTGCCGGGGCTCATCGCCTCATTCCGTCTGTTGGGAAGGGATATTCCTCTGCATGTTTACGGTCCGAAGGGAATAAAAAAGATGTTGGAAACTATTTTCAGTATTACAGAGACCCATCGGGGGTTTGAAATTATTTATCACGAGTTACAGAAAGATTATTCTGAAAAAATCTATGAAGATAACAGGGTAGAGGTATTTACAATACCACTGGATCACAGGATCTACTGTAATGGTTACCTTTTTAAAGAAAAGCCGAAAGACAGACATCTCAATATGCAGGAAATTTCAAAGTACAAAGAAATTGAAACCTGTGACTATCATCATCTGAAAGCAGGAAGGGATTTTGAGCTAAGCGATGGATATGTTCTTAAGAATGAAATCCTGACCACTGAGCCTGCTCCACCTGTTTCCTATGCATTTTGCAGTGACACACGCTATCTGGAAAGTATAATTCCCATCATAAAAAATGTGACGGTTTTATATCATGAATCTACATTTCTGCATGATCTCAAGGAAATGGCCGACTATACCGGGCACACTACAGCTTTAGAAGCAGCCAGAATAGCGAGAAACGCAGATGTAGGGAAATTAATTTTAGGTCATTTTTCAAACAGATATGGTGATTTGACAGTATTTACAGACGAAGCAAGAACCGTTTTTCCAAACACTTTTTTACCTAAAGCATTAGAGGTTGTAAAAATTTAAAAGGATATGCTGAATTTTAAGGAGTTGAAAAATTTTCTGGACGAGAAGGCTGATGTATATAATAATTCTGAATTTATCCAGGATGATCCTATTCAGATACCACATCGTTTTTCTTTAAAGCAGGATATTGAAATTGCAGGTTTTCTGGCCGCAACGATCTCATGGGGAAACAGAAAAGCAATTGTAAAGTCAGCAGATAAGATGCTTGATATTATGGGAAATTCACCATATGACTTTGTAATGAACTGTTCTGAAGAGGATTTAAGATCAATAGAACACAAAAGTATACACCGAACTTTTAACGGACAGGACTTTATTTATTTTATAAGACAGTTCAATAAGATTTACAGTGAATATGAAAGCTTGGAAAACTTATTTGTGTTGCATCCCGATGAAAATAATTTTTATCATGCAATTGAGAGATTCAGAGCATTTTTTTTACAGGCTGAAAAACACAGAAGTCATAAACATGTCAGTTCGCCTTACAAAAATTCATCTTCGAAAAGAATCATTATGTTTTTACGATGGATGGTAAGAAATGACCAACGCGGCGTAGATTTTGGAATATGGGAAAATATTGAACCTAGGTATCTATCCATACCTTTAGATGTTCATACCGGAAACATATCCAGAAAATTAGGAATGATTACCAGAACACAGAACGATTGGAAAACAGTCATGGAACTGGACGCGATCATTAGAAGGTTTGACGAAAAGGATCCTGCAAAATACGATTTTGCTCTGTTCGGTTTAGGAGTAACTAAAGAATTGTTCTAAATAAAAAATAATGAAAACATCGCACGAAAGAATAGAATTTTTAGAAAAGATTGCTGATGGTATCACCTGGTGGATTGGTTCTATACCTTCCCTTATTGTCCATAGTTTGTTTTTCATTATTTCATTTTTACTTCCGGCACTCAATATTGTTGAGTTTGATAAAATGTTGCTGATACTGACGACCGTAGTATCTCTTGAAGCAATTTATCTTGCGATCTTTATTCAGATGTCAGTCAATAAAAGCCATGAAAAAATTGAAGATATTCAGGAAGATATTGAAGAAATCAGTGAAGATATTGAAGATATTCAGGAGGATATTGAAGAAATTACAGAAGATATTGAAGATATCCAGGAAGACATTGAGGAAATCAATGAGGATGAGGATGATGAAGAACATATTGAAAAGGCGAAAAATGCAATTTTAAAAAGTAACGTTCATTCTAATAAGACCGAGATTAAACTGCTAAAGGATAAAATTAGTGAACTGCAAACTATGATCGATCAGCTGAAAAAAGATCAGCCTGATCAAATTTGATTTAATCATATGATTAATATGTTGTTAATTCGTAAATCTATCGAGCTAATCTTAAATATTTAGAATTATTTTTATTATTTTTGACCAAACAATAATAAAATGTTAAAATATCGATTAAAACATTATTTTTTCTTTTTGATTTTTTTTCTGCCGTTTTTTGCAATATCTCAAAAAACTGAAAGAAATAAAAATGTTAAAGCCAAGGCAGGAGCTCTTACAAATAAGGCAGGAGCATTCATTAATGTAAACGTACCTCCATACCTTCCGAGCAATTATACTCCTGAGCAGCTGGTTAAAGATGTATTGATTAACGGAGGTTCTACATGTTCTATACCTAATGTAAGCAATGTCACTGTTTCACCTAATCAATTAGTGAGCAATGCCAGTCGCTTTTGGGGGTATTTTAATAAAGGTACGACCAATTTTCCATTTAATGACGGGATTGTATTAACCACCGGTCTTGCATCAGAGGCAGGTAACTCTTTTATATCTGGCTCTTTAGCAGGAAATATTTCGCAACTAGGCGATGCCGATCTCGCTGCAGCTACCAATACCAATCAGGGGAGTCAGCGAGATGCTGTCGCATTGGAATTTGACTTTGTTCCCAATTCTACTCAGGTAAAATTCAATTATATATTTGCTTCCGAAGAGTACAGCGGAACTTTTCCCTGCAGCTATTCGGATGCTTTTGCTCTGTTAATCAGACCAACAGCAGGAGGCCCTTACGTTAATGTCGCTGTGTTGCCGGGTACGGCTGGTGCGGTAAGTGTAACCAACATAAGACCTGCCAACAGTTCAACCGGGGGTGCTCTTTCATGTGGTGCGCTGAATCCGACGTATTTTGCAGGTTATAATTCTTCCAGTATAGAAACTAACTATAACGGAAGGGTCGTTCCTTTAACAGCGACTGCTACAGTAACACCCGGAGTTTCTTATCATTTTAAAATGGTTTTAGCTGATTATAATGATAATACTTTAGATTCAGCAGTTTTTCTTGAAGGCGGATCTTTTGACTTAGGTCTTACGATCGTTGACAGTAGTGGAAACCCTCTTCCTGACAGTATTAATGTATGCGATAATATTCCGCAGGTCTTAAAAGCCCTTGTTCCTGTGAATCCCGGAACAACATTTCAATGGTTTAAAGATGGTGTACTTATTCCGGGGGCAACCAATATGGAATATACTGCTACATCACCCGGTGTTTATAAAGTACAGGTGACAGCTCCGGGAGCTACCTGTCCTGCTGAAGCCACTGTGACCATTGTTGGAGGTACAACGCCTGTTGCTCAGAATGCTGTTCTGAAACTATGTACTACTCCGACTGTTTCTACTTTTGATCTAAATTCTGCTAAACCTTCTTTAAGCACAACACCGGGAGCTGTATTTCGTTTCTACGTTAATCAGGCAGATGCTACGGCTCAGAATAACAATTTTATTGCAACACCTCAGCTTTTTAACGGAAATGACGGGCAGGTTCTGTATGTGGTTGTATCAAACGGTGCTTTCTGTAGTAAGATTGTTACTTTAACTTTACAAAAAGAAGCTACACCTGTCGCAGTGCTTACTGCTTCAAAATTGAAAATCTGTTTGGGTGAATCTGTTACGATAACAGCTTCTGGGGGGGTGACCTATCAGTGGGATGGATTTGCAGGTACAGGAGCGGTACGTACATTGTCTCCGACCCAAACTACAACCTATACAGTTTATGCTATTGGAGCGCAAGGATGTAAATCATTGCAGCCTGCGTCAGTAACTGTTGAAGTTGTCCCTGCTATTACTTCAAATCTTACAGGTGGATTTATCTGTATCGGTGACAGAATCACTTTAGATGCGGGAGCTGGACCAAATTATTCTTATCTTTGGAGTAATGGTGCTACAACACAAACTATTTCTGCAGATTCGCCGGGAGCATATTCTGTCACCATTAACAATGGAGTGTGTTCAAAAGTCTACACTACCCAGGTGATTCTTGCGATTATTCCTGAAATTATAAAAGTTGATTTCAGTGAAAGCGGAACACTGGTGGTAACAGCCAGTAATCCAAGTAATGGAGTGTTAGAATATTCTATGGATAATGGAGTGACCTGGCAGTCTTCAAATGTATTTAACAATGTTCCTAAAAATGTGCTCGTTCCAATCAGGGTCAGAGTGAAAAATACAAGCTGTGTAGGTTTTCTTGAATACTTCACATTTGTGATGAAAAATGTAATCACTCCGAATGGCGATAATGTGAATGACATGATCGATTTCAGGGGAATCAGTGATTTGAAAGATTTCCAGGCAGTTATTTCAGACCGTTATGGCAAAGCAGTATTTAAGGCAGAAAAAACAAGGCCTTTCTGGGATGGATATTTCCAGGGTAAAAAACTTCCAACGGCGTCTTACTGGTATCAGGTAACTTTTGAAGATCCTGCGACTGATAAGTTGACTGTAAAAACAGGATGGATATTATTGAAGAACTTTGAATAAATTTATTGTAATATTGAAAAAGACCGGTCATAAAATTGACCGGTTTTTTTTATTATATAATTCGATAAATCAATAAGGCTGATATCAGAATTATAGTAATAATAATATAAATATCAGTGAATTAAATTTTAATCAAAAAAAATAGTATTTTTGTTCTAAATAATATAAAATGTTATATAAAAGTGCAGGAAGTTTATTTTTGGCTTTACTTTTAGTTTTTATAGGGAACTTTACATTTTCTCAGATCAGGGAGAGGGGCAAAAGTGTTCAGAAGGGGTCTGCTCAATCAATGAAAGCAGGTAATTTTATTGATGTCAACACTGCTAACTATCAGGAATCTTCCTTCAGCATTACGCAGTTGGTTAAAGATGTTCTTATTGCAGGTGGATCTACATGTTCTACAGCAAATGTGAGCAACGTTATCGTTTCTCCTGATCTGGCAGTAAATAATCAGAATAGGACATGGGGTTTTTTTAATAAAGGAACTACAAATTTTCCTTTTGCAAAGGGAATCATCCTGACCACCGGACACGCAAGAAAGGCAGGAAATGTTTTTCAGTCCGGACAGTTGAGTGATGGTGTACCCACTCAGGGAGATGTTGATCTTGCCAATGCCCTAGGCATAGGAAATAATAATTTAAAGGATGCTACTTACATAGAATTTGATTTTGTTCCGAGTTCTTCTGAAGTTAAATTCAACTATCTCTTTGCGTCAGAAGAATATGAAAATAATTATCCTTGTACCATTGGGGATGGTTTTGCATTGTTATTAAAAAAAGTTGGTGATCCTACCTACACGAATCTTGCAGTACTGCCAAACGGAACCCCGGTAAGTGTAACCAATATTCATCCTGCCAACGAGTTTGGAGGAGCTCCGTTAGTCTGCGGACCTGCTAATGCTACGTATTTCGGAGGTTATAATACAGCTGCCATTGAAACGAATTTCAGCGGACGAACAATTCCATTAACTGCAAGAGCAACCGTTATTCCCGGGCAGACGTATCATTTTAAAATGGTTATTGCTGATTATCAGGATGCAGCTTATGATTCGGGTGTATTTTTAGAGGCCGGCTCTTTTGATATTGGTGTTCAGATTCTTGATCCTGCAGGTGTTCAGTTACCACCATCTATCAATGTTTGTGATAATGCTCCTGTAGTTTTGACAGCATCACAAAGTCCGAATGCAACCTATCAGTGGTTCTCCGGCAACAGTCCGATTCCCGGAGCGACTACATCAACCTATACGGTAACACAACCCGGAGTCTATTCTGTAGAAGTTACAGTACCGGGAAATTCATGCCCGGGTAAGGCAACAATTACAGTGGTGGGAGGAACTTCTCCAACGGTACAAAATGCTACACTGACAAGTTGTTATACTGCAGGCAATGCAGTGTTTAATCTGACTTCTGCACAAGCTTCAATAAGTACGACCCCGGGAGTAAATTTTACATATTATCTGAATCAGGCAGATGCAAATTTAGGAAATAACAATACGATAGCTGCTCCTACCAATTTTTCAAGCGCAGGAAATCAAACGGTTTATGTTCTTGTTAAAAATGGATTCTGTTCAAAAGTTGCACAGTTACAATTGGTGAAAGCTGCAGAAATAACAGCCACGATAGCACCACCTTCGACCCTGACGTGTACCAATAATCAGATCACCCTCAACGGTTCTGCTTCCGTTTATACTGCAGGTTCGACTTTTTTGTGGACGACTACAGGAGGAAATATCGTATCAGGAGGAACGACTTTAAACCCTGTTATTAATGCGCCGGGAATTTATACCCTGACCATCTCAAACACTTTTGCAGGAAATGTTACCTGTACAGGAATAGCCAATATTACCGTGACAGGAAACAGTGCCCCTCCTGTTACAGTGCTTAACGCTAGTAAACTTTCAATCTGTGCAGGTGAAAGCATCACATTAACGGCTTCGGGGGGAGCTACCTACAACTGGGGTAATGGTCTTACGGGAAATGGCGCTACACAGACTGTGTCTCCTACCGCAAATACTACTTATACTGTAACGGCAGTAGGTGCCAACGGATGTGTTTCCACTTCTCCGGGTACCGTGACTATACAGGTTTCGCAACCATTTACTGCACAGAATGCAAGCCTTATAAAATGTTATCAGCAGGGAAATATTATCTACGACCTTACCTCTGCTCAAACGCAGATAACCACAGCAACTGCAGGGATTACTTTCACATATTATCTCAATCAGGCAGATGCTGATGCCGGTAATGCCAACAATATAACGATTCCAACATCTTTTTCAAGTGCAGGAAACCAGACAGTTTATGTTTTGGTAAGCAATGGTGGATGTCGATATGTGGTAACCCTGCAGTTGCAGACAACTGCAGCGACGACATTGAATATTGCGCCGCCACAGACAATTACATGTACAAATAGTCAGGTTACTTTGAATGCTTCAGCATCTGTGATTCCTGCGGGATCTACTACTGTGTGGACAACAACCGGGGGAAACATTGTGTCAGGTGGTAACACTTTGAACCCGGTAATTAATGCTGCGGGAACCTATACTTTAACCGTAACCAATAATACACAGCCCTCCAACTTAACCTGTACTTTCACTTCTACCGTTACTGTTGTTGAAGATAAAGTTTTGCCTGTCGCAAATTTAACCTCTACTTTCCAGCAGATATGTCCTGGTGAATCAGTCACATTGACCGCATCAGGTGGCGTTACCTATAACTGGGGTAATGGACTGACCGGAAACGGACCCACTCAGGTAGTATCGCCAGCTAATAATACAACCTATACTGTTTATGCAGTTGGAGCAAATGGCTGTATTTCTGCCAATCCTGCTTCTTTCACTGTTATCGTAGGACCTCCGACGACTACAGTGACTGCCTCTAAAATTAAAATCTGTGCTGGTGAATCTGTTACATTAACAGCCAGTGGAGGATTTACTTATAACTGGGTAGGACTTACAGGAAACGGAAATACACAGGTTGTCACTCCTTCTGTTACAACAATATATTCGGTATATGCATTAGGTGGAAATGGCTGCTTTTCTCCCACTCCTGCGACGATCACTATTGAAGTAGTTCCGGCAATAGTCTCTACATTAAAAGATGTATATGCATGTGCCGGTGATACAGGTGTTTTAGACGCCGGAGCAGGGCCAAATTACACCTATCTGTGGAGCAATGGGGCAACGACGCAAACGATCTCAACCAATGTTCCGGGATCATATTCTGTAACAATCAGTAACGGAACATGCTCAAAATTATTTACAGCACAGCTGATTAATCCCGATCTTCCTCAGTTTACGAATGTTGTATTTGATAATAATGTGCTGACAATATCGGCAACTAATCCAACAGGCGGGATTTTAGAGTTTTCGATCGATGGAGGAATTACCTGGCAGACCTCAAATATTTTTTATAATGTATTAAACAACACCAATTATACCCTAACCGTAAAGGTAAAAGATGCAAAATGTGGTAATACGTTAAGTTATTTTACATTCGTTATGAGCAATGCAGTTACTCCTAATAGTGACGGTATCAATGACTATGTAGATTTTTCAGGAGTTAGTGCCTATAAGAATTTCGCTGCATCAATCTATGACAGATACGGGGCAGAAATTTTTAAAGCTGACAAAACAAATGTCAGATGGGACGGTTCATTAAAAACGATCAATCTTCCAACTGCAACTTACTGGTATAGAGTTCAGTGGGAGAATCCTGCGAGCAGAAAGCTGGAATTAAGATCAGGATGGATTTTACTTAAAAATAGAAATTAAAAAAAAGTCTCCTATTTGGGAGACTTTTTTTTGTGTTAAAGATTTGAGTTATTTATGCACTTTATTTAAAAAAAAACTAAATTTGTTGAAACAAAATTATTATGAGGAGATATCTACTGTTGTTTTCACTTTTTTTATTAAGCTCAAACTTTCTTTTTGCGCAGATTAATCAGCCCAGGAAACCTGCAAAAAAAACGATTCCTTCAAATGCAAAAGCAGGGGACTATATCGATGTAAATGTTGCACCTTATCCTGAGAGTAATTATACACCAACACAATTAGTTACTGATGTTTTGGTAGGAACTTCCGGTTCATGCGGAACTCCAAATATTTCTAATGTTACAATTAATCCCAATCAGGCTATCACCAATACCAATAGATTTTGGGGATATTTTAATAAAGCCGGAACTGCATTCCCTTTTGATGAAGGGATAGTGCTTACTACCGGTTACGCCCGTGAAGCAGGTAATACTCCGATTGCAGGAGTGCTTAGTGGTAATACAGGGACTACTTCTGATCCTGACCTTGTTGCAGCGATCGGAACCTCCCAACAGCTTTTTGATGCCGTTGTTTTAGAGTTTGATTTCGTACCCACAAGTTCACAGATGAAGTTTCGGTATATATTTGCCTCTGAAGAATATACAGGAGGATTTCCATGCTCCAATTATGATGATGCCTTTGCTTTATTATTAAGACCGAATATTCCGGGCTCTACCTATACGAATCTGGCTGTTTTACCAGGAGGCGCAGGTCCTGTGTCTGCAACAAATATTGTTCCTCAGGATCCCTTATTTTCCTGCGGACCTATCAATGGACAGTATTTCGGATCTTTACCTCCGAACCAGATTAATTATTACGGCAGAACAGTTCCTTTAACAGCTGAGGCAACTGTGATTCCGGGGCAGTCTTACCATATCAAAATGGTAATTGCGGATGCAAGAGACGGAAGTTACGATTCAGCCGTGTTTTTGGAAGCAGGTTCATTTGATATCGGAGTAAGTCTTTTAGACCCTTCAGGTGCTCAGTTGCCCGCTGAAATTAATGTTTGTGATAATGTACCTCAGGTAATTACTGCTTCCACCAGTGGTCCTAATTTACTGTATCAATGGTTTTTTAACGGAACTTTAATACCGGGAGCCAATACAAACACAATTACAGCATTACAGCCCGGAATTTATAAAATTGAGGTAAGCGTTCCGGGGAATCCATGTCCGGGTTCAGCGAGCATAAAGATTAACGGCGGTACAACACCTGTTGCTCAGAATGCCACCTTCTTGCTGTGCAGCACACCTGATATTACCACCTTTGACCTCAACAATGCAAAACCATTGATTAGTCCAACTGCCAATGCAATTTTCAGATTTTATGCCAACCAGGCAGACGCTACGGCTCAAAACGGAAATTTCATCCAGAATATTGCAAACTATAATGGCACAAATGGTCAGGTTTTATATGTAGTCGTTTCGGACGGCGTTTTCTGCAGTAAGACTATAGAATTAACTTTAGAAAGAGAGGTAACTCCTACCGCAGGATTGACTTCTTCCAGAATCAGAGTGTGCCCGGGTGAAACCGTAACACTTACGGCTACAGGAGGAGTAACCTATTTATGGGATAATTTCCCCGGAAACGGAAATACACAGACGGTAACTGTTCAGCAGACTACCACATTTACCGTATACGCTGTCGGAACAAAAGGTTGTAAATCTTTAATTCCTGCAAAAATTGTTGTGGAGACAGTTCCTTCAATTACTTCTCCTCTGTCTGATGTTGAGATGTGTATCGGAGACTCCATTGTATTGGATGCTGGAGCGGGCACCAGTTACACTTATCTATGGAACACCGGTGCGACTACGCAGACTATCACTGCCGATCAGCTTGGAATTTACACTGTACTGATAAAAAATGGGATCTGCGAAGAATTATTTACGGTAAAAGTACATGGTGCGGCTTCACCATTCTTTACCAATCTGAGTTACGACAGTGGCACATTAACAGCAATTGCCACGAATCCGTCCATCAATAATATTTTTGGAACACTTGAATATTCTATAGACGGAACAAATTGGCAGGACTCAAATATTTTTACCAATCTTACAGACAATACAACATACAATGTTCAGGTAAGAATCAAAGGGACAAGCTGCGCCGGTTCTGTAGAATTCTTTACGCTTCAGATTAACAATGTAATCACGCCTAACCAGGATGGTGTAAATGATGTTCTGGATCTTACTAATTTGAGAGATTTTAATAATTTTAC
This sequence comes from uncultured Chryseobacterium sp., assembly GCA_963526305.1. Lineage (GTDB taxonomy): Bacteria > Bacteroidota > Bacteroidia > Flavobacteriales > Weeksellaceae > Chryseobacterium. Next base: position 149,027 of record CAURNW010000012.1, read on the forward strand.
AGGATCAGTTTATGACAGATACGGAGTTGAAATATTCAGATTTTCAAAAGAAAGACCAATCTGGGATGGTACAGTAGGAGGAAAAAGACTCCCGACAGCTACCTATTGGTATAAATTTAATTTCGAATATAAGAAATCTAAAGTGCAGATGAACAGATCCGGATGGATTATGTTAAAGAACAGAGAATAATTTAAATAGCATATAAAAAGAGACAGCCTTTCAAATTTGAAAGGCTGTCTCTTTTTATATGTTTTAAATGGGAAAGTGTAAGTTTAAAGATTCTCTTTCCAAAGCTGGGTGAAATGAATAAAATTCTGAACACTTAATTCTTCAGCTCTCTTATCTAAGAATTCGTGATTTTTTAAAGCTTCAGGAATATTTAAAATTTTCCATGAGTTGGAAAGTTTTTTTCTTCTTTGATTAAAGCCTGCTTTTACAATCTGTTTGAAAAGAACTTCATTTCCTGAAAGGCCTTCCTTTGGATTTCTTGTCAGTCTAATTACGCCCGACTTTACTTTCGGTGGAGGATTAAATACATTTTCGTGAACGGTAAAGAGATACGTTACATCGTAATAAGCTTGTACCAAAACAGAAAGGATTCCATAATCTTTTGTTCTTGGAACTGCAGCAGTGCGCTCTGCAACTTCTTTCTGGAACATTCCCACCATTTCAGGCACTAACTGATAATAATCAATAATTTTAAATAAAATCTGTGACGAAATATTATAAGGAAAATTACCGATAATAGCAATTTGCTCATTATTGATAAAGTTGAAATCCTGTTTAAGAAAATCTCCTACAAAAGTATCTTCGGTGGTTTTAGCATAGTTTTTTTTCAGATAATCGATCGATTCGGTATCAATTTCTGCCAGATAAATAGTCTGTTCCTTATCCAGAAGATATTTTGTAAGTACTCCCATCCCGGGACCTATTTCCAAAATGTTTCTGTAATTTTCGTAGTTTAAGCCTTCTACTATATTTTTTGCGATGTTTTCATCGGTCAAGAAGTGTTGACCCAGATGTTTTTTTGCTCTTACACTCAAAGTTTATTTATGATTTCGTTAACAATGATTTTCTCTTATTCGTTCCAAATTTCGGTAGAATTTTTCTATTTTAGCCAAAAATTTTAATATTAATGGCGAAATCTGTAGAAGAGTTTAATAGGAAGAGACTTCGGTCCAGCAATATTACAGTGGTAATAAGTATTGCCTTAGTGTTATTTTTATTGGGTTTAATGGGCTTAATTCTCATTAATGCACAAAAATATTCTGATTATCTTAAAGAGCAACTTGTTGTGAATGCGTACTTTGATGAGAATTATTATGAAAAAGATTCTGTTAAGATTGCTAAGCAGGAAGCGGAGGCCGTTCAGCAGATTCAAAAATTGGAATCTGTAAAACGTACTACTTATATTTCAAAGAAAATGGCTTCAACTGAAGCTAAAAAAAGTTTAGGGGTTAATAGCGAAGCCCTTTTTGAAGAAGATATTTTTCCTGCATCTGTAGAAATTGCCTTAAAACCTGCATATACTGATTCTACCAAGATCGGTGCGGTTTTAGCTCAGATAAAATCTGTTCCCGGAATTATTGATGTCAAAAACGATTCAGATTCACAGAAAATCTATGATAAATTAAATAAAATCCTTAAATGGATTTTAGCATTTTGTGTTCTCTTCTTAGTATTGGCTATTGTTTTGATCAATAATTCAATAAGATTAAAGGTATTCTCAAAAAGATTTATCATCAAAACGATGCAGTTGGTAGGTGCTAAGCGAAGATTTATCTTGACTCCTTTTATCAAAGAAGCTTTGGTTCTCGGTTTACTGGGAGCAGTGTTAGGGTTACTAGCGCTCTTCGGACTCTGGTATTATTTTACAACGACCATCAAAACTCCTTTTGTACAAGATACCAATCAATATTTCTGGTTAGTTTTATTGGTATTCGGAGTTGGTATTTTTATAACGGTGTTAAGTACAATCGTTGCCACATGGAGATTCCTGAGATCGAATGTTGATGACTTATATTATTCTTAAAATGAGCAAAAAAACACATAAATTTTCCGCTGCAGATTTTGGAACGGAAACAAAGACTGATAGAGAACAGACGTTCTATTTCGGACAGCAGAATTATAAATGGATGTTGATTGGCTTAGCATGCATCATTGTAGGATTTCTATTAATGATGGGTTCCGACGCCAATACTGTTAATGGAAAACTCGATCCCAATTCCTGGAATGACGATATCTTTTCCATAAGAAGAATCAGAATTGCGCCTTTGCTGATCGTTATTGGTTTTGTGATCGAAGTATATGCAATTCTGAAAAGAAATAAATAAAGCTACAAGGTAAAAAATAGATTGAGCCAGATTTAAATGGTTCAAATAAAAAAGTCGGTTGTTCAACAATTGGCTTTTTATTTAAAATAAAAATAGGCTGAAGCAATTTGCCACAGGCCAACTTCAAAATTATGGATTTAATCAAAGCGATCATTATTGCGATTGTAGAAGGACTCACAGAATATTTACCAATATCGTCAACGGCTCATATGGGATTCGCTGCCAGTCTTATGGGATTGCAAGAAACAGAATTTCTGAAGATGTTTCAGGTTTCAATACAGTTCGGTGCTATTCTATCAGTGGTTGTAGCATATTGGAAAAAGTTTTTTGATCTGAAAAATATTCAGTTCTATTTTAAATTAGGATTTGCAGTAATTCCCGCTTTAGTATTAGGATATATTTTTGATGATATGATCGAGGAAGTTCTGGGTAATCAGATTGCAATATCTGCTGTATTAGTTTTAGGTGGTGTTGTTCTTTTATTTGCAGACAAATGGTTTAAAAATCCTGTAATTCATGACGAAAAAGAATTATCTATAAAGAAAGCAGTAATTATTGGTTTTTGGCAGTGCCTCGCAATGATGCCGGGAACAAGTAGAAGTGCTGCTTCTATTATCGGAGGGATGACGCAGGGGCTTACAAGAAAAGCAGCTGCAGAATTTTCCTTTTTTCTTGCTGTTCCTACCATGTTGGCAGTTACGGTATATTCAGTTTTTGTAAAGACTTGGGGTAAAGAGACCGAAAGTCCAATGAAAGGATATGAAATGATTTTTTCTTCGCAAGATCACATCATGATTTTTATTGTGGGGAATGTAGTAGCTTTTATTATAGCATTGATTGCTATCAAGGCATTTATTGGAGTTCTTAATAGATATGGTTTCAAACCTTGGGGCTGGTATAGAATTATCGTTGGAATAGCTCTGTTGATTTATTTTTATTGGTTTAAATAATTTTTGAAAGAAAGATTAGGTCTCTGGAAATTTTAGTATGAATTTTATAGCTGCTTTTTCCACTTTGTTTTAGCTCTTTTACCTGTTTTTTATGCTGCAAAGTGATTAATCAGGTTTGATTAATGAAGAGATGATTCTATTCTTCTGAAAAAATGTTTTCAATTACAAAAATCTTAACTCTTATTCAAAAATGAATGCAGAAAAACTTTTAGAAGGGCATATTTTTTTACTCGACAAACCTCTTGACTGGACTTCTTTTCAGGCGGTGAATAAAATGAAGTATAAACTCAAAAGTGAGTTTGGTCTTCCTAAAAAATTCAAAATCGGTCATGCAGGAACTTTAGATCCAAGAGCAACGGGGCTTTTGATTGTCTGCACAGGTAAATTCACCAAAAAAATACCTGAAATACAGGACGCTCCGAAAGAATACCGGACCGAAATTAAAATCGGAGTTCAGACAGAATCTTATGACACCGAAAAACCTGAGATCCTTCATCAGGATATATCTCATATTACAGAAGAGAACGTAAGAACAGCTTTAAATAAATTTTTGGGTGAAATTGAACAGAAACCGCCTGTTTTTTCAGCCATTAAAATTGATGGAAAAAGAGCCTATGATATGGCAAGGGCAGGGCAGGAAGTTGAAATGAAAACCAGAAAAACGACGATTACTTATATCAAGGATATAGAAATCGTTCTTCCGCTGGTCCGTTTTACTGTGGGCTGTTCTAAAGGAACATACATCCGAAGCCTTGCTCATGATATCGGTCAGGAATTGAGAGTAGGAGGCTATCTTACTCAATTGAGACGTACAAAAATAGGTAGTTTTACAGTAAACGATGCTACAACTGATTTTTTAGAAAATGAATATAGATTTCAAAATTTATGATCAGAAATTTATTTTTAGCTATATTCTTATCGATTTCATCGCAATTTTTTTCACAGGTTGATTCTTCTAAGAAACCGAAAATGGATTTTTATTTTAATACTAATTTGAACGTTGGATATAATTTAGGAAACAGGATTAAAAGTAATCAGAATAAAGATTCTTATGATTATCAGCAGAATGTTGCCCCGTTTTTACCCAATGACTTTACCTACGGAGTATCAGCAGTGGGAGGTTATCATTTTCTACCTAACTTTGCAGTTGGAGCGGGATTGAAATATAGTTATATCGATCCAAATTTTCATATTATTTATTGGATGATTCAGCCTAAAATTATTTTCAATCCGGGTGATGAAGCTTTTTTTATAGATCTTACTTATGGAAAACAGATGAATAAATCAGTTGTTTCAAATGCTGATTTCTGGGGTGTAAAAGCAGGTCTTCAGATTTCATATTCAAAAAGGCTGAGTCAGGAAGGTGGTTTGTTTTTAGAAGGATCTCAATTAGGAAACACAGGTGCCGTATTTATAGGAATAAGCTATGGGATCACTATTTTTAGCAATAAGAATTACACAATAGAAGGAATAGAATAATGGAAAAAACACGTATTAATAAATATCTATCTGAAGCCGGTTTTTGCTCAAGACGGGCAGCGGATAAACTGTTGGAGGAAGGAAGAATAAAAATCAACGGAAAAGTTCCTGAATTAGGAACTAAAGTTTCTGATGAAGATGTCGTCGAAGTTGACGGAAAACCCATTCGTGAAAACGAAGAAGAACCTGTTTATATAGCATTTAATAAACCTGTAGGAATTGTCTGTACTACAGATACGAAAAGGGAGATTGATAATATTATTGAATACATCAACCATCCTAAAAGAATTTTCCCGATAGGGAGATTAGATAAACCAAGTGAAGGTTTGATCCTGCTGACGAACGACGGGGATATCGTAAACAAAATTCTCAGAGGAAAAAACAACCATGAAAAAGAATATCTTGTACGGGTTGATAAGCCTCTGAATTCAAAATTTCTTGAGAAAATGCGAAACGGAGTTCCGATCTTAGATACGGTCACCAAGAAATGCGAAGTGGAACGAATTGATGATATGACTTTCCGCATAGTGCTGACACAGGGACTAAACAGACAGATTAGAAGAATGTGTGAATTTCTTGGGTATGAAGTGAAAAAACTGAAAAGGATAAGAATAATGAATATTAAATTGGATATTCCTTTAGGGAAATGGAGAGATCTGACATCTGAAGAATTGACCAATCTGAATGTGATGCTGGATGGATCATCCAAAACTTTTGAATAATTACTAAAAATAGTAAAGATTAAGAACTAGATACATGTGCCTGCTAACAATTGAAAGCTAGCAGGGATATTATTTAGATTTTTAAAGATAGAGTGTGCCTCGTCATTTGTGACAGTAAATTTAATACAAAGAAATTTATTTATTGGCGGTATTATATTTCTGTCATTACCAGAAAACGAATGTAAAATTTTTAAGGTAGTCCTTATTAAATTATTGCGTTTAATAACAAATAATTTCGTACTTTTGCACTCACTTTTGTGGACGCACTTTAGGCGAAGTAAAACATTATCAATTAACAACTTCCATATTTTTCAGGATTCACAGCAAAGCCAAAGTCTGTAAGAATAGGAATACAAATTTTATTAGAAAATGTCAAAAGAGACAAATTCAGCAGAGGTTATTTTAAACCAAAACGTAGCACCGGAACAATTTGACTGGGATTCTTTCGAATCAGGTCTTGATGCAGATGCCAGAAAAGAAAAAAGCGATCTTGAAGAAATCTATAACGGATCTCTTAGCAGCTTAAATGATAACGACGTTATCACTGGTAAAGTTGTAAGATTGACTGACAAAGAAGCTATTGTAGACATCGATTTCAAATCTGAAGGTGTTATTTCTCTTAACGAATTCCGTTACAACCCAGGCCTTAAAGTAGGTGATGATGTTGAAGTAATGGTTGACAGAAGAGAAGACAAAACAGGACAGTTACAGTTATCTCACAGAAAAGCAAGAACGCTTAAAGCTTGGGATAGAGTAAACGAACTTCACGAAACTGGAGAAATCGTTAACGGTTTTGTTAAGTCAAGAACTAAAGGAGGTATGATCGTTGACGTACACGGTATCGAAGCATTCTTACCAGGTTCTCAGATTGACGTTAAGCCAATTAAAGATTACGATCAGTTTGTAGGTAAAACTATGGAATTCAAAGTTGTGAAAATCAACCCTGAATTCAAAAACGTAGTTGTATCTCACAAAGCGTTGATCGAAGCAGATATCGAAGGTCAGAAAAAAGAAATCATCGCGCAGCTTGAAAAAGGTCAGGTTCTTGAAGGTACTGTTAAGAATATTACTTCTTACGGTGTATTCGTAGATCTTGGTGGTGTTGACGGATTGATCCACATTACAGATCTTTCTTGGTCTAGAGTGAATCATCCATCAGAAATCTTAGAAGACGGACAGACTGTGAAAGTGGTTATCCTTGACTTCGATGATGAGAAAACTAGAATCCAGTTAGGTATGAAGCAATTGGAAGCTCATCCTTGGGATGCTCTTTCTGCTGACATGAAAGTTGGAGATAAAGTAAAAGGAAAAGTAGTGGTTCTTGCTGACTATGGTGCATTCGTAGAAATTGCTCCTGGTGTTGAAGGATTGATTCACGTTTCTGAAATGTCTTGGTCTACTCATTTGAGAAGCGCAGGAGATTTCGTAAAAGTAGGTGACGAAGTGGAAGCAGAAGTACTTACTTTAGACAGAGAAGATAGAAAAATCTCTTTAGGTATGAAACAGTTATCTAAAGATCCTTGGGAAAATATCGAAGCTAAATATCCAGTTGGTTCAGAGCACGTTGGTACTGTAAGAAACTTTACAAACTTCGGTGTATTTGTAGAATTGGAAGAAGGTATCGACGGATTAATCTACATTTCAGACCTTTCATGGACTAAGAAGATCAAGCATCCATCTGAGTTCTGTGCAGTAGGTGATAAATTGAATGTTGTAGTTCTTGAACTAGACATCCAAGCCAGAAGATTATCTTTAGGTCACAAACAGCTGACAGAAAACCCATGGGATAAATTTGAAACTAAATATGCTGAAGGAACGGTACACGCTGGTAAAGCTGTAGAAGTACATGATAAAGGTGCTTCTGTACAATTTGAAGATGCTGAGGTAGAAGCTTTCTGTCCTTCAAGATTATTAGAGAAAGAAGATGGATCTAAAATCAAAAAAGGTGATGATGCTCAGTTCAAAGTAATTGAATTCAACAAAGAATTCAAAAGAGTAGTAGTATCTCATACAGGTATCTTCAGAGATGAAGAGAAGAAAAACGTAAGAGAAGCTTCTAATAACAGATCTAATAACAACAATAACAGCTCTTCTTCAAATAATGAAGAAAGATCTACTCTTGGAGATATTGATGTATTAGCTGAATTAAAGAGAAAAATGGAAGGAGGTAAATAATCTCAAATCATTTTTATAAATAGGAAGCCACTCGTAAGAGTGGCTTTTTTTATACATGATTTCAAAATCGATAATCATGAATTTAATAAACAGCTCTCTACATAATACTAAAAATTAATATCACAAAAAAGTGAGATTATAAGTTGTTCTGTTATTTGTAGATTATTTTAATAATATTTTAATATTTGAATCAATATAATGGAATATATTTTATAAATTTGCGCATTTAATAATAGAAATGAAAAAAATTACTCTACCTCTTTTATTTGCAGTATTCACTATCCTACCTGCATCAAGGTTGTTTTCTCAAGAGAATCAAAAACTTATTAAGGATTACATTTCATCAACACAAATCCGAGATTATAAAAAGTCTGATCTGAGTAATTTTATAATTGATAATATAGATGATTCAAAATCTTTAAATGGAAACATCGTTAAATTTCAACAGACTTATAAGGGCTATCCTGTTTATAACGCAGTAGGTACAGCACTGATAAAAGATCAGAAAATAGTTTATTATTCAGAAAACTTTGTAAAAAATTATGCTAATTCGTATAATAATTTTGCAGGTATCACTAAAGAGGCTGCTTTGCATAAGATTGCCGGTGAAATCAAAAAAGATGACATTTCTAATTTCACTATTATAGACTATTCGGATAGAGAATTAAATCATAAAAGATTTGCCAAACAGAGACTTGTTTATGTTTTAGATCAGGAAAATCTAAAGTTTGCCTACGAGTTTAGTTTAAGAGAACCAAAATCTCCTAATTATTGGAATATATTGGTCGATGCACAGTCAGGTGAAATCATCAGAAAAGAGAATTTAAATTTGTCATGCAGCTTTCATCCTGGTGCATTTAATCATGATCATTCATCTGAGAATTTCGTAGGACCGGCAGCCGAAGGTTCAAAAAGTTCTTTTTCTTTATTGCTTCCGGATAATTCTTCTTATAATGTTTTTGCATTACCTATTGAAGCACCTACTTTTGGAACAAGATCAATACTTACAAACCCATGGACTGCTGCTTCACCTGAAGGATGGCACTCTACCGGAAGTATTCACTATACGATTACACGAGGTAATAATGTTTATGCGTATGAAGATATGGCAGATGCTGATGTTCCGGGATATTCGCCTGATGGTGGTACAGCAAGAAATTTTAATTTTCCATTCAGTATCACAGGAGATCCTTACAGCAGTATGGATGCATCTATTACCAATTTATTTTATCTTAATAACAGAATACATGATGTGTTTTATAAATTTGGATTTACTGAGTCTTCTAAGAATTTTCAGCAGAATAATTTTGGAAACGGGGGTATTGGTAATGATTATGTAGAAGCAGAAGGGCTTGATGGGGGAGGAATAAATAATGCGAATTTTGCTACACCAGCAGAGGGTAACAAACCTTATATGCAGATGTATTTATGGTCTACCGTAAACAGATATTTTTTCTATAATGCTCCAGGCTCAGCTGTTAATCGTGCGCCCGGAGTTGGAATAGCCCAATTTGGTCTGCCTTTAGATGCAACAGGAATTACTGGTAATGTACAGTTGTCATCTGTTTTAGATGGCTGTACATCTTTGCCGACCGGTTCACTTACAGGTAAAATCGGTTTAATTGAAAGGGGAACCTGTGCTTTTACAGAGAAAGTGAAAAATGCTCAGAATGCAGGTGCTGTCGCAGCAATTATTTATAATACACCAACTTCCGGTGCTTTGGGAGGTATGTCGGGTACCGATGCTACAGTTACAATTCCGTCCGTCTTAATCTCAAATACAGAAGGTGAATATATAAAATCTCAATTGGCTGTAAACACCACCGTAAACGTTACTCTGAAAGACGATCCGGCAACGTCGGTAACTCCGGATGGAAGTTTTGACAACGGAATCGTAACCCATGAATATGGTCATGGTATTTCTACAAGACTTACAGGTAATGGCTCAAGCTGTCTGTCTACTAATCAAAGCAGAGAACAAATGGGTGAGGGTTGGTCTGATTTTTTTGCACTTATGTTAACAAACAAACCGGGGGATAACGCCGGAGTAGCAAGAGGAACAGGAACTTATGCCAGTGGACAGGGTATTTCAGGAGGCGGAATAAGACCTGCCAAATATTCCCCTAATTTTGCAATTAATGATTATACATATGGAGATACCAATGGGATGCAGTATAATACAAGTTCAGGCGTAGCGACAGATGTTCACTCGATCGGTTTTGTATGGGCAACCATGCTTTGGGATCTGCATTGGGATTATGTGGCAAAATATGGTTATTCATCTGATGTTACAGCAAATACTACTAATGGAAGCTCAAGAGTACTGCAATTGGTAACAAATGCTTTAAAGCTTCAGGTATGTAATCCTACATTTGTAAATGGCCGAGATGCTATTTTAGCTGCTGAGCTGGCTACAACTCAGGGTGCAGACAGATGTATGATCTGGAGAGCATTTGCAAAAAGAGGTTTAGGTGTTAATGCTTCTGCGGGAGTTAAAACAAATATTAATGATCAGGTAGAAGATTTTACAGCTCCTGCAGACTGTGTATTATCTACTAACGAGACTGAATCTGTTAAGAATAATGTTATCTCAATATATCCGAATCCTGCTAAAAATGAATTTTTCATTAAATTCCCTGCCAACACTTTAGGGAAAGTAAATGTTGAAATTTACGATATGTCAGGAAAATTGGTCTCTACAGAAAATAAAATTTCTCCTGATTCTAAAAAATCAATCTCTACAAATCAATTGGTTAATGGAACATATCTTGTCAAAGTAAAAGGCTTGGGAATTGATTCTGCATCCAAAGTAATTATTAATAAATAGAGACCTGTAATTTAAAGATATCAAGACTATCTCATTTTTGAGGTAGTTTTTTTTTTCATCAGATTTCATTTGTTTAATGAAAACTTTATATGTGATTTCACAAAATGTTCATATTTTTATAATTACCAATCAATAAGATCATGAATTACAGTTTTGTCAATAGAAAAATCTTCCAAAATATTCAAATTCTAATTTTCATTTTTGTCTTATTATCTCTTCCTTTGTTTTCACAGCGGCAGAAAATTCTGATCAAAAATTATATTCTTACAACACAGACACAGGATTTCAAAAAGCCAGATTTGATAGATTTTGATATAGATTATATTGATCAATCAGAATCTTTAGGGGGAGAGATTGTAAAAATTCAGCAGAAATTTAATGGTTATCCAATTTATAATGCGGTAGGAACTGCACTGATTAGAAATGGAAAAATTATCAACTTTTCAGATTCATTTTCTAAAAATTATGAATATTCAACATCAAATACTCCATCAGTTACTCAGAAAAAAGCGCTTGAAAAAATCGCTGAAGCTTTAGGAAATGAGGATATCATAAATTTCACTGTGGTTACTGGTTATTCTTCTGAACCTCCTCATAAAAAATTCGTCAGGCAAAATTTTACGTTTCTGGAAGCTGATAACAGTTTAAGGTTTGCTTACCAGTTTTATGTGCACGAACCAAAATCTCAAACATCATGGAATATTTTAGTTGATGCCAATACCGGGGAAATCCTGTATAAAGATAATCTTACTTTATCATGTGATTTTCATCCGGATGCTTACGTCCAGAATCATTCAAATAAAAACAGTTCTGAATTCTCAGATAGCCCCCATATTTTCTCTTCCATTCAATTACCGGATAATGCATCCTATAATGTGTTTCAACTTCCTGTAGAGGCCCCTACTTTTGGGAACAGATCAATTCTTAGCAATCCCTGGGTCTTGTCTTCATCACCGGAGGGCTGGCATTCAGACGGTGTCAGTCACTTCACCATCACAAGAGGAAATAATGTTTATGCCTATGAAGATACTGCAAACTCAAATCAACCGGGTTATTCTCCTGATGGAGGTGTCAGCAGAAATTTTAATTTCCCTTTTTCGCTCGGCGGAACTCCCGCATCTAACCGGGATGCTTCAATTACCAATTTATTTTATATAAATAACAGAGTACATGATATTTTTTACCAATTCGGATTTACGGAATCTGCAAGAAATTTTCAGCAGAACAACTTTGGAAAAGGTGGTGCAGGAAATGATTATGTTATCGCAGAATCGCAGGATGGCGGAGGTTTAAATAATGCTAATTTTACAACCCCTTCGGACGGTAATAAGCCTTTGATGCAAATGTATCTGTGGTCTACAGTCAACAGATATTTTTTTTATAATGCCCCGCTCTTTGCAGTTCCCAGAATTCCTCAGGCAAATCCTGCTCAGTTTGGTCCGCAGCTCAATGGAACCGGAATTATAGGTGATATTGCCCTATCTCCTGTAATTAATGGCTGTACTGCACTATCTTCAGGTTTTTTAGCAGGTAAAATAGGACTTATAGAACGAGGAGGTACTTCAGGCTGTACATTCGCTGTGAAAGTAAAAAATGCTCAGAATGCAGGTGCGGTCGCTGTAATTATTTATAATAATGCTGCTGCAGTTAATTTCCCATCTTCAATGGGAGGGGTGGATGCCACGATAACAATACCTTCAGTGCTGATAACAAATAGTGAAGGAGAATATATTAAAAACCAGTTAAGTAATGCAATAACTGTAAATGTAACGTTAAAAAGTGATCCTGCGACTGCGGTGACACCCGATGGAAGTTTTGATAATGGCATCATTACTCATGAATATGGGCACGGTATCTCAAACAGGCTTACAGGAAATGGTTTCACATGCCTTTTAAAATCTCAAAGCAAAGAACAGATGGGCGAAGGCTGGTCAGATTTTTTTGCATTAATGCTTACCAACAGTCCGAATGACAATGCAAATGTCCCGAGAAGTGTCGGGACTTATGCAAGCGGGCAGTCAACGAATGGAGCAGGGTTGAGGTCTGCTAAATATTCTCCTGATTTTTCAGTCAATGATTATACTTATGGAGATACCAATGGGATGGAGATTGAAGAAAATTCTGAAATAGTTCCCGATGTACACAGAATAGGATTTGTATGGGCATCCATGCTGTGGGATCTTCATTGGCAGTATGCTGCAAAGTATGGATATGCTTCTGATGTCACCTCAGATAAGAGCAGTGGGAGTTCCCGCGTTTTACAGTTGGTCACAGATGCACTTAAATTACAGGCGTGCAATCCTACATTTGTGGAAGGGCGTAATGCAATTTTGGCTGCAGAAATGCTTACGACTAAAGGAGAAAACCGGTGTATGATCTGGAAGACTTTTGCAAGAAGAGGTTTAGGCCTGAATGCTCTTTCAGGAAATAAAATGAATATCAATGATCAGATAGAAGATTTCTCAGTTCCTGAAGATTGTAAGGAAGGAAATTCAGGAGTTTCAATCGATAAGGGGCTTATCGCTATCTATCCCAATCCTGCAAAAGATGAATTTTTTATCTACCTGAAAGGTTACACCGTGGGAAAAGTTCATGTCGAGATTTATGATATGTCAGGAAAATTAATCATTTCAGAAAATATGTTTTCACCGGACTCAAGAATTCCGGTATCTACCAAAGATTTTGAAAATGGAGTATATGTGGTAAAACTCAACGGTGTCGGAATTGATGTTACTTCAAAAATAATTGTAAAAAAATAGTATAAAATCAGAATCCTCCTTCTTATCTGGGTTACAGATTGTACGGTGTTTATTTAATATTGAAATTTATTCAAACAAATTTTTATATCGTACCTTTGCCGGCTGTAAAAAAGGTTATGGAGAAGAAGAATATAGTAAAAGGAGTTTTATTTGTAGGCATTGGAGCAAGTATATATGGGATGTTGGCAACTTTTGTAAAGATGTCCTATAAAGAAGGTTTTACGACTTCAGAAGTTACCACTGCGCAGTTTGTAATTGGTTTTTTAGGATTATTGGTTTTAAATTTCATTCAGACCATTACTTCGAAAAAAGCATTGGCGTCGCCAAGCTCAAAAGATATTAAAATGTTGATGCTGGCCGGGACTTCTATGGGATTTACCAGCCTTTTCTACTATATTTCTGTTCAGTATATTAATGTGTCGATTGCTATTGTACTGTTGATGCAGTCTGTCTGGTTCAGTGTTGTAGTAGAAACTTTTCAGACAAAAAAACTGCCTAAGATAAGAAAGGTTGTTTCTGTAATTATTGTTTTACTGGGTACTGTTTTAGCGACCAATCTTATTAATTTGGAAGTTAAAATAGACTGGCATGGTGTGTTTTGGGGAATATTGGCGGCTGCGTCGTTTACCATGACGATGTTTACCTCAAATACTTTAGCAACAGATTTACCGGTTTTTAGAAAAAGTATTATTATGCTTTCAGGCGGGGCAGTAATAATCCTGTTGTTTTTGTTTTTTGCACAGATTGGACCGTTATATTCTGAGAGTTTAAAATCAGTCTATCTGAATTTTACTGAAAACACCCAGCACATCAGACCATTTAATTATTCTATTTTTTGGAAATATGGATTTATTTTAGCCCTTTTTGGCACTATTATTCCGCCGATTCTTTTTAATCTCGGATTTCCAAACACCGGCCTGGGGTTGGGGAGTATTATCTCATCATTAGAACTTCCGGTGTCTGTGACCATGGCGTATGTTCTTTTAGGAGAGCAGGTTTTACTGATTCAGTGGATAGGAATTATCCTGATATTATTTGCAATTGTTCTGATGAACCTGCCTTCAAAAAAAAGAAGTACCGCAGCGCAGTTTTCTTAATAAAATATAAATTAATAACAGATCATACAGAAAACCGTTCTTTTGGAACGGTTTTTTTTACATTTATACTAAATAAATTTCATGAAATATTTTAAAACTACTTTAGCTGTTATCTTGGTGTCGGCAGCATCAGTTTCTATGTTTGCTCAGGTAAAACCATTGGATGCAATGCTTACCAATTACCAATATCCTTTTAAAGTCTTTTTTAAAGATTTAAATTCTCAGAAGGAAAATCTGAAAATGGCTTATATGGATGTCAAACCTAAAAAAGCAAATGGGAAAGTCATCATACTTTTACATGGGAAAAACTTTAATGGTGCTTACTGGGAAAAAACGGCAAAAGATTTGTCAGATAAAGGTTTTAGAGTGATTATTCCGGATCAGATTGGTTTTGGAAAGTCTTCGAAACCTCAAAGCTATCAGTTTTCATTTGCTCAGCTAGCAAGCAATACCAAATCTGTTTTAGATGATTTAAAGATTGACAAAGTTATTGTTCTCGGGCATTCAATGGGTGGAATGGTAGCCACTAGATTCACTCTGATGTATCCTGAAACTGTAGAAAAATTAATTCTTGAAAATCCGATCGGTTTGGAGGATTATAAAACCTTAGCGAAATATCAAACTGTTGATGCAGCCTATCAGTCTGAATTGAAAAATACTGCAGAAACTTACAAAAATTATCAGTTGAAATTTTATTATGACAATCAATGGAAAGAAGAATACCAACCCTGGCTGGATCTCATCGCTGGCTGGACTTTGCACAAAGACTATCCACAGGTTGCCTGGAATGCAGCATTGACCAGTGATATCATCTTTAATCAACCTGTATTTTACGAATTCAAAGACATCAAAACTCCAACTTTACTGATTATTGGTACCAGAGACCGTACGGCGATTGGAAAAGACCGTGCTCCTAAAGAAATTCAGCCAACGATGGGACAATACCAGGAACTGGGGAAAAAGACACAGCAGCAGATTGCAGGATCACAATTAGTCGAGCTTGAAAATGTCGGTCATCTGCCTCACATCGAGGCCTACGATAAATTCTGGACTGCTTTGTATCAATTTATTAAGTAGGATCATGAATGTCAGAAGTTTACCAGATTTGGAATGAACTTTATATGGTGTGATAAGAATTAATCTCCTCTAAATTTTTGAAGGGGGTGATTTTTAAAATGTTTTCTTTTCCTGGCCCAGAATACAGAGAAAATCATTTTTTTGAAAAAAAAGATTGCAACGAAAAGCGGGAAAAAGCTCCTTTAAAAAAAACTATGCTTCAAAAAATAAAAAGAGACTGCTAATTTTAGCAATCTCTTTCTGTATGTGTTGTTGTCTGAATTATTTCTTCTTGTAAGCAGCGTCTTTAATTCTTGCTTTTTTACCTCTAAGGTCTCTGAAGTAGTAAATTCTTGATCTTCTTACTTTACCTCTTCTGTCAACTTCGATTTTTTGAAGTGCCGGCATGTTGATAGGGAAAACTCTCTCTACACCTACATCACCACTCATTTTTCTGATTGTAAAAGTCTTTGTAGAACCTGTACCTCTTAATTGGATTACCGTTCCTTTGAAGAACTGAGTTCTTGTTTTTTGACCTTCTTTAATCTCGTAATACACAGTGATCGTATCACCGGCTTTGAATTCTGGGAATTCTTTTTTTGTAATGTACTTGTCCTGTACGTACTTTAATAAATCCATTATTAATAAAATAAAATGTGTTACGCTAAGCAACTTACACGGACTTCGTCAGAGGTTGAATAACAGGTTGCAAATATATGAAATAGTTTTTTAATATGCCAAATAATTTATAGTACTAAAAGAGCTGTTTTTTAAGAATTTTTCAGCTGAAAATTAACAGTTGCTTATTATTAAAGTCATTTTGAATTTACAGGTGAAATTTATATTTGCCGCATATAAGATCTTATGATTCTTTAAGAATCCAACTCAACTAAAAATGATTATGAAACACTATCTATTCTTTCTGCTCTTTGTCTTCCAGTTTAATGATGCTCAGGTTTTGTTCCCGTACCTGCAAAATCCTGCGCACAATTCTATGATAGTCAACTGGAAGACAGGCTCCAATAATGAAACTACGGTTCTTTACGGAAGCTCTCCTTCAAACCTGAATGTAACAGTGACAGGAACGACCAATGTATTTTCTGATACAGGATACAATAATAATTACTACTACCACACTGCAAAGATTACAAACTTACAGCCCAATACAAAGTATTACTATAAAATTAAAACAGGAGCCGACCAATCTGCAGTCTACAGTTTCAGGACACTCCCTCTTCCGGGACAGCCTGCAACTTCTGACGGTAAAATACGTTTTCTGATTATGGGAGATAACCAAATCAAAGCCGAACCCCGATATGATTCACTGAATTATAAAGCGTATAAAAAGCTAAAGCAAAAGTTCGGGATTAATTCAGATCCTTCAGATAATATTGCTTTGACATTTATGGTAGGAGATCAGGTTGACGTAGGAACGTTGGATCATTATGAGAATGTTCATTTTAAGAAAAACCGAAAACTGTCACCTTACCTTCCGATACTGACAACAGTCGGAAACCATGAAACGTACGGGACTTTGGGAATGAATTCTTATTATGCGCATTTTAATATTGATGAAATAAAATATAAAAATATAATATCAGGGAACGAAAACTATTATGCACAGCAAGCTGGTAATGTATTGTTTATCAGTTTGAGTTCCGAACATACAGGACCGGCACAGCAAACCTGGCTTCAGCAGATTTTAAATGAAGCCAATAACGATACAACAGTTGACTGGATTATCTCATTGAGTCACAGACCTTATCAGGCTGAGCAGTATGTAGGCGATATTTCTACCTGGGTAAGAAATAATGCAGTACCACTTTTAGCAGGCTCTGATAAATATCTGATGCACGTAGGAGCTCATCATCATCTCTATCACAGAGGTCAGTTGAAAAACACGCCAAATTACCAGATAATTTCGGGAGGAACGGCTTGGGATCAATATTGGGGAATGTCAACCGAACAGGATTTTGATGATGTTCAGAAAACATTGACCGACTGGACTTATCAAATTATCGAAGTTGACGTGGCCAACGGAAAAGTGGATATTGAAAGTTATTCTATTGGGGGTATTTATACTCAAAAAGATAACGTACTCATTGACTCATTCCACCGATACAAAAATAAACCTAAACCACAAAAGCCTGTAATCACGAATACATTTTCGGGACCGGTGACTTTGCCTTTAACATTAAATGGGAGTGTATTTTCTTCTCCGGTTAATGAACTTCTGAATACCACACAGTTTGTCGTAAGCAAGGCGGCTGACTTCTCGGTAATTGAAAAAGAATTTTACAGAGATTATGAAAACTGGTTTGGCAAAGACGGAAATGGTAATCCTGATATCACCAAAAACCTGAATGCCAATGTAGATATTACAAAAGTAAATTTTGCTGCGAACTCCATAACCAACGGAATATATTATGTGAAGACCCGCTATCGGGACAGAAACATGGAATGGAGTGACTGGAGCGATGTGAAACAGTTTGAAGTGACAGGAAGCGTAGTTTCAAACCCGACTTTTACCTTAAACAAAACAGAGTATCTGCAGTCTGAAGTAATTACGGCTGTTTATAATGACGGTCCCGGAAATCAGCAGGATTGGGTAGGGCTGTACAAAAAAGGACAGAATCCATCTGCTGTAACTTCTCACGGGTTTGTCTATACCAACGGGCAGACTTCGGGAGTGGCAACTTTTCCAAATGGTCTGGCAGCGAAAGGTCAGTATTTTGCCGGATTTTTTGCCAATAATGGATATACGGAAATAGCACCCCGGAAAAACTTTTATGTAGGTCCTAAAGCTGTGCTTCAGACAACTGCTGACGCGTATCCTGTTGGTGGAACTGTTACTGTCAACTTTACTAATGGACCCAATTTAGTAAAAGACTGGATCGGAATTTATAAAATGGGACAGGTACCGGGTTCCACTCCGGCATCAAAATGGAGCTATGTGACAACGTCTTCAGGAGTTCTTAATTTTACAGGTCTTTCAAAAGGATATTATTATGCTCAATATTTTCTTGAAGACGGATATACTACAGTAGGAGAGAAGGTTTTCTTTAAAGTAGGTGATATCGTTACAGAACTGTGGATTAATAAACCTGTGTATACATTAGGTGAAAATATTTCTGCATCCTGGACAGATTCTCCCGGGATAATCAAAGACTGGTTAGGAATTTATCCGCAAAATATATCTGTTCCGGATGATAACTTTATTTCGTACACCTATTTTGACGGAGTTACTCAAGGTACAAAAATTATTCAGGGAGCAGGCGTTCCTGCTGCTGCCGGAAATTATTATATGGTCATGTTTACCAATGATTCTTACACGGAAGTTTCTAACAGAGTACAGTTTCAGGTTACCTCAGGAAATTTGGGCACTGATGAAACGACGAATAAAACCGAAAAAAATGTGATCCTGTATCCCAATCCATCGAAACCGGGGCAGCCAACATTTATCAAAAGTGATTATCCTATAGAAAAAATTGAATTATTATCACCGGCAGGTCAATTGTTATATAAATCTGAAAACTTACAGAATCAACGTTTTTCACTAGTCAACGAAAACCTGCCCAAAGGTGTTTATTTTGTCAAAGTATACACCCGGAAATTATTTACATTAAAATTGATTGTCGAATAGAAAGATTACAACTTACTGATAGAGAGCGGAACCTGTGTATCCGCTCTTTTTGTTTAGAATACTTTACAGATCGTTTTTGTATCCGGAATTTTTTTATATGTACCGGAAATAAATTGAATACTGTGGGTATAATAAAAATGTTTAAATTTAGAACTGAAAAAATTTACATATTTCATGATAGATAAAAGAGTAAAAAATGCTTCTGAAGCTATTGAAGGAATTAAAGACGGAATGACCCTGATGCTTGGTGGATTTGGTCTTTGTGGAATTCCTGAAAATTCAATCAAAGCTTTAGTAGGCAGTGATGTAAAAGATTTAACGTGCATTTCAAACAATGCGGGAGTAGATGATTTTGGTTTGGGATTGTTACTTCAGAAAAAGCAGATCAAAAAAATGATCTCTTCGTACGTGGGTGAAAATGCAGAATTCGAAAGACAGATGCTTTCAGGTGAATTAGATGTAGAGCTGACACCACAGGGAACATTAGCCGAAAAATGCAGAGCCGCTCAGGCCGGAATTCCGGCATTCTATACCCCTGCAGGTTTCGGAACTGAAGTTGCAGAAGGGAAGGAAGTAAAAGATTTCAATGGAAAACCACATATACTCGAACATGCTTATGATGCAGATTATTCTATTGTAAAAGCATGGAAAGGAGATTATGCAGGAAATTTAATTTTTAAAGGTTCAGCAAGAAATTTCAACCATCCAATGGCTGGTGCAGGAAAAATTACTATTGCTGAAGTAGAAGAATTAGTGGCACCAGGCGAATTGGATCCTAACCAGATTCATATTCCGGGAATTATGGTTCAGAGAATCTTTCAGGGAGAAGTATTTGAAAAAAGAATCGAACAGAGAACGGTGAGACAAAAAGTATGATCCAATATATTCTTACGTCACTGTTCGGATTAAAACAGTAGAATTTTCAATAAAATTTCTACACGCTCTGTGTCTAAAAAAGTAGTTTAATCTACATATTCATCAATTTCAAATAATACTTATGTTAAGTAAAGAAGATATAGCAAAAAGAATTTCAAAAGAAGTCAAAGACGGATATTATGTTAATCTTGGAATTGGTATTCCAACACTGGTAGCTAACTATGTTCCCGATAATCTCTCAGTAGAATTTCAAAGTGAAAACGGAGTTTTGGGAATGGGGCCTTTTCCTTTTGACGGGGAAGAAGATGCTGACCTTATTAATGCAGGTAAACAGACGATTACTATTCTTGATGGTGGTTCATTTTTCGATTCTGCCTTCAGTTTCGGGATGATCAGAAGCCAGAAAGTTGATTTAACGATCCTTGGAGCAATGGAAGTCTCCGAAAATGGAGATATAGCCAACTGGAAAATTCCGGGAAAAATGGTGAAAGGAATGGGAGGTGCCATGGATCTGGTTGCTTCTGCCGAAAACATTATCGTTGCAATGATGCATGTTAACAAAGCAGGAGAGAGTAAAATTCTCAAAAAATGCACACTTCCGCTTACGGGGATCAACTGTGTGAAAAAAGTGGTAACTGAACTGGCAGTTCTGGATGTAACTCCAGCCGGATTCAGACTCGTTGAAAGAGCTCCAGGAGTTTCCGTAGAACACATTATTAAATCGACGGAAGCGGATTTAATCATAGAAGGCGAAATTCCTGAAATGCAATTTTAAATAAAATCAAAAACCTTGTTACACTGACAAGGTTTTTTTATTGAAAATCTCAATACAAACTAAACTGACATAGTAAATCGCAGCGTCAGGAAAATAAGTTCTGTCAACGCTAAGAAAATTCCACTGTGAAGTGCGACAATGATTCTGATTTGAAGAACAAATACCGAACTCGCGCAAGTTTTAGAATTTTTAGTTTGCAGATTTTATTTTTAGCGGAGAGATCCAGGTCTTGAATTTTTTGGTTCTTTTGTTTGACTTCGTCGAATCTTCGATTTCAAGACAAAAGAACTATCTCCCATCCTGCGCCCCGAAAACCTTCTGCAGAATACCGGTTGTTCTCATCACAGAATTATTTCTGATCCCGCTTTCCTTTTCAGCTACCATTTTAAAAACACCATTAATGGTTTCATTGGTAACATACTCGTTGAGATCAGTTGAAACGGCCTGTCCGGTCAATGTATTGTATTTAGAAATCAGATTGGTCCAGACTTTGTCAGCACCAACTTTTCCAAGTGATGCCTTCACTTTTGGCTGAAAAGCAGTAAAAAGTTGTGTCTGTGTTTTTGTCTGGAGATAATTGGTGGCGGCATTATTACTTCCCAATAATATATTTTTTGCATCTGTGATCGTCATGGAGGTAATTGCGCTTGTAAAAATAGGTGCGGCTTCAGATACTGCATCTTCAGCTGCCCTGTTTAATAATTTTACACCCTGATCAGCCAGGCTTCCCAATCCGAATGCACGGAGTTTGGTGTCGATTACCCTCAATTTTTCAGGCATCAGAATTTTAACTGCTTCATTTTTCAGAAACCCGTCAGTGACCCCTAGCTTTTTTACTCCTTCAGTAACACCCAGACTCAAGGCTTCCTTTAAACCTGATGAAACCTGGGTTGATGTCAGACTGTTAATATTGGTGCCTGGTGATTTTGTAGTCGTTGAGGTTGTTGTTGAAGAATTTGTTGTCGTTTTTGTTTTTACAGGACTGTTGAGGTCAACGCCTGTGCGGTCTTTTACGGCCGCTTTAAAAACATCTAAGATCTGAGCTTTGGCAGAAACTTATAAGAACAGTCCGGCTGCTATAAAAAAAGTTTTTTTCATCGTTTATAATTCTGCAAAATTAGATATTTTCAAATGTAAAAAGTTAAATCATAGACCGAAATTTTCAGAAAATAATTATATTCGCTAAAATCTAAACTCCATAAGATGCTTCGTATTTTCCCGGTCTTCTTTATCTTTATTTCAAGTCTCTTTTTATCTCAGGCAAAACTGAATTTAATTCCTTATCCGCAAAAAGTTGAATTTTCAAAAGGGGAATTTGTTCTGGATCATCAGACCTCTGTAAAAGGGGATAAACAGTCATTTGAATATCAGTATTTTATAAAATCAGTACAAAAAATCAATGGCTTTGATTTATCTCAAAATGATATAAAAAGCGGAGTTAATGTTATTTTCCTCAATCTGAACAAAGAAAAAAAAACAGTTAATGATTACGAAATTCAGGTGACAGAAGATTTTATATCAATAACGGGAAAAGACAGTTCCGGACTTTTTCGGGGTATTCAGACTTTACTTCAGCTCATTCAAACTTCCAAAAGTGGAAAAATCCCTGCTTTAAAAATAGAAGACCATCCTAAATTTGCCTGGCGCGGAATGCATCTTGACGTTTGCCGTCATTTTTTCAGTGTTGATGAAGTAAAGCAGTACATCGATTATCTGGCCATGTATAAGCTCAATACTTTTCACTGGCATTTAACGGATGATCAGGGGTGGAGAATTGAAATTAAAAAATATCCTAAACTCACCGAAATTGGCTCTAAACGTAAAGAATCAATGATAGGGGCTTATGTGGATGATACCTTTGACGGAAAACCTTACGGGCCATATTTTTATACTCAGGATCAGATCAAAGAAGTTGTAAGGTATGCCGGGGAAAGGCATATTACTGTTGTTCCTGAAATTGAAATGCCTGGTCATGCTTTGGCTGCACTTTCTGCTTATCCGGAATTGGCCTGTACCAAAGGTCCCTTCGAAGCGGCAACAAAATGGGGCGTTTTTGATGATGTTTTCTGTCCGAAAGATGAAACGTTTACTTTTTTGGAAAATGTTTTGGATGAGGTTATTCAACTTTTTCCTTCGCAATACATTCACATCGGTGGTGACGAATGTCCGAAAACAAGATGGAAAGAATGTGCACATTGTCAGGCTCTAATTAAAAAACATCATCTGAAAGATGAGCACGGTCTACAAAGTTATTTTATCCAAAGAATTGAAAAATATGTGAATTCTAAGGGCCGGAAAATCATCGGATGGGACGAGATTCTGGAAGGTGGATTGGCGCCAAATGCCGCAGTAATGAGTTGGACAGGTATTAAAGGTGGAATTGAAGCCGCAAAAACCAATCATTTTGCCGTCATGACGCCGGGAGCATATTGTTATTTTGACCATTATCAGGGCGATCCGCAGACAGAACCAAATGCGTTCGGAGGTTTTACACCTTTAAATAAAGTTTATTCGTACAATCCGATTCCTGCTGAATTGAATCCGGAGCAGTCGAAATATATTTTGGGAGTTCAGGCAAATTTATGGACGGAATATATTCTTGATTTTAAACAGGTTCAATACATGATTTTTCCAAGATTATTTGCTCTTTCCGAGGTTAGTTGGGGAACTTCTAAGCCGGAAAATTACAAGGAATTTGAAAGCAGGGTGGTGGAGCATTTTAAGATTTTAGATAAAATGAACATCAACTATGCGAAAAGTATCTACAATATTTCTGGAAAGGTAATTCCTAATAAAAATGGTGTTTTTTACGAACTCTTAACTTCACAAAATCCAAACGGAATTAAATTTACAATTGATGGAAGCGAGCCTGAATCAAATTCTTTAACGTACCAGAATCCAATTCCTGTTTCTAAAGCGATGACTGTAAAATCAGCTTATTTTGAAAACGGTGAATTAAAAAGTGCCATATCTTCACAGCAGTTCATTACTTCGAAAACAACCGGTAAGAAGATTATCTTGGAGCAGCAGCCCAGTGAAAATTATTCATTTGGAGGAGCGTTTACATTGGTAGACGGTATTATTGGAAATATCAGGCAGCTGGGGAAAACATGGCTTGGTTTTCAGGGTTCAGATGTTGTTGCAACGATTGATCTGGAGAAGAAAACTAAATTTTCTGAAGTTTATTTTAATGCATTGGACAACAAAGGAAGCTGGATTCATCTGGCGAAGTCTGCACAGGTTTTTGTGTCTGATGACGGAATAAATTTTAAAATGATCAGCCAGATCGGAAGCGATAAAATTCTTACAGCAAAAGGAAAAATTAATCTGAAAGTAGGGGATCAAAACTCACGTTTCATTAAAATTAAAATAGAAAATGCAGGAATTATTCCTGCGGGAAATCCCGGTGCAGACTCAAAAGCATGGCTTTTTGTCGACGAAATCGGAGCGAATTAATTCAGGATTTAAAATTCAACAGTAACTTATATTTAATCTAAGCCTCAATCTCACCTATGAATTCAAGAAGAAAATTTTTAAAAACCACAGGAATATTATCATCCGCATTGTTGCTGAATCCTTTAGATTTAATTGCTAAAGAAGTTACCGAAAATGAAAATACATTGGTCAATAAACCGATTGTTCTTTCAACGTGGGATTTCGGACTGAAAGCCAACGAAGAAGCATGGATGGTCTTGGGAAAAGGCGGAAGAGCATTGGATGCCGTTGAAAAAGGGGTTCGCCTGGTTGAAAATGATCCGAATGAAAGAAGTGTAGGCTACGGAGGTCGTCCTGACCGTGACGGAAGAGTGACACTGGATGCCTGTATTATGGATGAAAATTATAATATCGGTTCAGTGGCCTGTCTGGAAAATATTAAAAACCCGATTTCGGTTGCCAGAGCTGTGATGGAAAAAACACCCCACGTCATGTTGGTAGGCGACGGAGCTCTTCAGTTTGCTGTTTCACAAGGTTTTAAAAAAGAAAATATCCTTACGGCAGAATCTGAAAAGGAGTGGAAAGAATGGCTGAAAGACAGTAAGTATAAACCAATTGTCAATATTGAAAATCATGACACGATCGGAATGATTGCTCTGGATGCTCAGGGAAATCTCTCCGGTGCATGTACAACGAGTGGAATGGCTTTTAAAATGCATGGGAGGGTAGGAGATTCTCCGATTATCGGGGCAGGATTATTTGTTGATAACGAAGTAGGAGCAGCAACCGCAACCGGTCATGGTGAAGAAGTTATCAGAACAGTGGGTACCCATCTTGTTGTTGAGTTAATGCGACAGGGGAGAAGCCCTCAGCAGGCATGTAGAGAAGCCGTAGAAAGAATCGTGAAAATTACTCAGCGGAGAAATAAAAATTTAAAAGATATTCAGGTAGGGTTTATTGCGATCAATAAAAAAGGAGAATATGGCTCCTATTGTATTCAGGACGGATTTAATTTTGCCGTTTATGATCAAAAAGGAAACCGTCTGGAAAAACCGGAATTTGCGTTGAAGTAATCAGAATAAAATAAAAACCAGAAAGTAAAAAGTTTACCCATTCAAATTTCGAACCTCAAATTTCAAATCAATCTATGTTTTTAGAAATAGCCACTTTCGACATTACCTCTGCTGAGATCGCATTGAATTCTGTTGCAGACAGAATAGAGTTTTGTGCAGATATCAATTCAGGCGGAATCACACCTGATCTTGAAGAATTAAGATACTTAAAAGGCCGATATTCCAAACCGATTCATGTAATGATCCGTCCTGTCGGAGGAGGTTTCCTGTATACGGATTCAGAATTTATAAAAATGCAGAAAGACATCATTGAACTTTCAAAGGCGAATGCAGACGGATTCGTTTTTGGCATTTTAGATGAAAATGAGGAAATTGATGTTGAGAAAAACAGGATTTTAGTCGATTTGGCCAACGGAAAGCCCTGCGTTTTTCACAGAGCCATTGACAGGACTGAAAACATTTTTGAATCTGCGGAAAAGTTAATCCAATTAGGTTTCAAAGAGATTCTGACTTCCGGAGGAGAAAATTCTGCAATGGAAGGAAAAGAGAATTTAAAAAGGCTCATTGAAAATTATTCTGATGAGGTTAAGATTTTAATTGGCGGTGGAGTTCGTTCCAATAATATTTCGGAACTGAAAAAGGTAACAAATGGCAAATATTTTCATTCTTCAGCCGTGTTGCCGTATGAATCTTTTGCAAATGCTGACGAGATTAAAAAATTGAAGGTGAATTTGTAACATAAATAAAATTTTTAACGCAAAGTTTTGTTTTAAAACCGCTTATTTTAAGGAGCAAAGAGTGACGAACAAGTCGTCTAAGCTTAAGAATATGATTAAGTTTAGGAAGCAAATAATAAATCAATAAACAATTTTATAAAACGCATCTACTTTCAAGCTTAAGCAACTTGTTTGCTACACTTTGCCTCTTAAATTATGGATGATGAATGATAATCTTTGCGTTAAATAAAAGAAGACAATATACACGAAGTTTTATTTTAAATTTAAGTAGCAAAGATTGATAATGAATTTGTAACATAAAAAAAATTTTAACGCAAAGTTTTGTTTTAAAACCGCTTATTTTAAGGGGCAAAGAATGACGAACAAGTCGTCTAAGCGTGAAAATATAGTTATGTTTTAAAATAACATAAATAAAAATTTTAACGCAAAGTTTTGTTTCAACCGCTTATTTTAAGGAGCAAAGAGTGACGAACAAGTCGTCTAAGCTTAAGAATATGATTAAGTTTAGGAAGCAAATAATAAATCAATAAACAATTTTATAAAGCGCATGTATTTTCAAGCTTAAGCAACTTGTTTGCTAAACTTTGCCTCTTAAACTATGAATGATGAAGATAATCTTTGCGTTAAATAAAAGAA
>CAURNW010000013.1:0-150250 GCA_963526305.1 uncultured Chryseobacterium sp.
AACCTGCCTTTTTCTCTATCACGCAAAATGTCCTCACACTCTTTCAGGTAAGTGTACGCCAACGGAAATTGTCTTTTTATTTCATCTTCCTTGTACAATTCCGCATTACCATTCTCCAATCTGTATGGAAAAATTACAAAACAATTTGTCGTTATGTAGTCGTATCTATGAAGACCCTTACCTTTCAACAATGGCTTTACAAATTCTCTTTCAATTTGTATTGTTTTATCTAACTGTTTTGAAAAACCGATAATTTTGTTTTTTTCCTCAATACAATCATACAGAAAATAAACATCGTCCTTACTTGTAGCCAAACCTTGAAAAATTTTCTCAAAAACGTCGCTTATTTTTCTCGGATGCAAATTTAACTTGTCAATAATTTTAGAAACGCCAGCTGCTGTGAGTGTCCAAATTTCTTTGTTTAGTTTTTCTTTCGTTATGAGCGTTCCTTGTTTTGGTGTAAGTGATTTTAAATATTGAGCAAGTTCTTCATTTGATTTCAAATCTCGGTCTAATTCGTAATACATCATTCCATCTGAATTTGCTTTGAAAAATTGTATTCCGGTATAAGTTGAAGCATTAAAAACCTGATAAGCACCAAAGTTGATGATTCTATTTGCTGCTTTTTTTTCAGATAGAACCTCTCTCAGTCCCTTTCCAAATGCAGCATTAGTCCATTTGGTAGGCATAATGAAATTGACAAGTCCATTGGAATTAATTAAGTTTAAAGATTTTTCAACAAATGTTACATATAAATCAAAAGAACCACTTGCAGACTTATAATTTGCTGTAAGCTCATCTGCTAATTTTGGGTTCGAAGCTCTAATGCCCTGTATACGTAAATAAGGTGGATTTCCAATTACAATATCAAAACCTTCTTTAATATTAAACATCCACTCACAATCAAAGAAGGATGAACTTGCGTTTTGGTCATAAGGATTCCATTGAGAGAATTGTAGTGTATCTTCAGGTGTGTACTCTCCAGTTTCTTCTATAAGTTTTGAGAGTTCATTTCTTAAATCCGCATCTTTTTCCCGCAATTCTTTTTTCTTATAAGCTGACTTGGCATAAAAATGTTCTTGTCTTGTAGCAAGTAATTTTTGTTTTGTTTCCTCAATTTTATCCGCGAGTTCAGTTACATCAAATATTGTTAGCTGAGCTGGCTTCTTTTTCATACCAACCAAAGTATTTGCTGCCACAAACTTAGTTTCTAAATTTGGCAATGTCAAAACGCCATAGTTTTCTTCGGGTTTGGACAAATCCATTTCTTCTTGCTCCACAATTAATGAAATAAAGAATCGCAATTTGCTAATCTGTGCAGCAATGGTTTGTATATCTATTCCGTAAATGCATTCTTCAATTAAATGCAATTTCAGATCGTGATGTGAAGCTTTGTTTTTAGCATCCAATTTATCTAAAACATTTACCATCCTGTTTAGGATTCCCATAGGAAAAGCTCCAGAACCGCAGGCAGGATCCAGAATTTTCACAGATTTTAGTTTAGCTTCTATTCTTTCACACAACTTATGGTCTTGTTGTAAAGATTCTGGTAAGTCGTCTTGTACAAAAAGTTGCTGAATTAAATTTTGATCCAAATCTGGTAAACCATTTTTTAAAAATGCAATCAAAGATTCATCTACCATATAGGCAACAATTTCTTTTGGCGTATAGAAACTTCCTGATTGTTTACGTGCAGATTCTTGTGTTTCTGGATTGAATGCTCCTAACAAATTTTCAAAAACATTTCCTAACAATTCGGGATCTAATGCAACTTGAACTTCATTTGGAACATTTTCTTCCACAGTAAAATTGTACCTTTCTAACAAAGGAATTAAGCCTTCATTTTCTCCATCACCAAAGAAAATTGAATTAGGAATAAAAGCTCGGTGTTTAAAGTTTCCATTCGCTGATTTTTTATCACTTCTACTAAAACCGTCTAAGTGATATTTTACTCCATCTGTACTTTCTTCTTTATCCAAACATTCAAATAATCCTCCATTTAAAAAAGGAATAGGACGAAATAAATTTAAAATATCTTTTTCAGAAATATTAAACATTTCTGCATAGCGATATCTTGTTTTTATGTCACGCTTCTCCGCCAATTTAGCAAATTCTCTTTCAATCACAGATTTGTTTAAAGTTGCAAAAAATAGATTTTGAAGAATTGCATTGTAATAACTTCCACTGGAAACACTATTTGCGTTAAAGTCTTTTAATATTTCAGATAATTTTTCACTCTTAAATAATTCATCTGGAACAAGATGTTTTTGTTTGATAAACCAAACAAATAACAATCTAGTAATCAATCGAATCATCTGTTCTTCTAACTGTACTCTATCGTCATCAGAAGTTGAAGTATTATTAGGAAAGGTGATTCCTACTTCAGGCTTAAGTGTCCATTGATACCATTTAAATAAATCATTATAAAACTCTTTAGTAAGTTTTTCAACAGAAAAAGCATCTTGAATACTATCAAGATCTTTAAATGTACAATTTCCAACTCTTTGTCTAAATGTTTTGTTATGATCTCTGGGATCAACGAAAAAAGTAAACCGTTTCCAAGAAGAATATTTTTTATCTCCTTTACCGTCCCAATTTCTTTTTATAAAAGAAAATCTAAAGTTACCCGATTCATCATAAAAAACAAAGATAGCTCCATCCTTAAAATCTTCTTTTAAAACGAGCTTCGCAATTTCAAATTGCTTTTTCTTCGAAGATTTTTCAGATAACTTTCCATTATATTTACAAGCAAACACTATAAGTTCGTCAGAATTTTTAAATTCTAGATTTCCAACTCGTGTAAGTTCGGAGAAAGAAATAAAATTTTTGTCTCCAATGTAATGATTTAAATCTTCAATATTATTTTTAAATGCAGGAACAGATTTTTTAAAAAAATCAGATAATGATTTTATAGTGAATTCTTGGATGAGTTTTTCCATTTTTTGTTAAAAGTTTTTTTCAGATGCTAAATATACCAAAAGAAACCTAAAATAGATAATTATGATTTCTATCAATCAATTTTTGATTATTTGGAAATGATTGCAATCATTGCAATCATTTTTCTTTATTATTCGCTTCATTACAATCCTCAAAAAATCATCCTCTTTTTTTATATTTAGTTTTAATCCACAGTTGCAGTAAATTCAATATTTTTTTCTTTTCACCGGCAATTTTTTCCATATATCTACGCAAAAATTCATAGTTTTTTATCCTTTAAAAAAAAAAATCCTAGAACAGAAAAACGAGTTCCGATGTTTTTTTACCTTTTTCGCAGAAATGGCAAGATAGCTAGGTAATACAAAATGTAAATTTTGTACATACAAAGACACATCTTGCTATAACGCTTTTATAATTTAGAAATTTTATTTAGTCTAGTATATTTTAGACTATTGAGTATAGATGATTTTAGTCTAGTTTCGGTCTTTTAATAAATGGAAGATTAGATAGTGAATAACTTTTGTACGAGTGTGAAAACTCAAGTGTATTCATATTTTTCCCAGAGTAGACTGCCAATTCAAAATAGGTTTTCCCAATGAATTTTTCCACTCTGCTTCTTCCCATTTCTGAAATTTGTGAATCAATAAATTATCTAATTTTTCTGAATAGTTTTTTAAAGTTTTTGCAAAATCCATAAATTGTTTCAGACTCGGATATTGCTGGAAAAGATTTCCTGAGTATTACAGGTTCCTGCGGAAGTTTTTCGAAATTTCGATGGGGAAAAGGCTGTGAATATAATTTCCAGTACATTTATCAATAGGCATAATTTAATAGGTAGCCATCCAGGGATTTTATCAGGAATGGTTAATAATTACAACCCTCTCGATAAACTGATCGAATTGCACGACCAAAAAATTTCGCTCTACGAAAGAATGCTGAAAGAAAAGGAAGACATGATGGAAAGGATTGAAAAGCTGATCAATAAATAAAAATACAGGTTCTTCGGGATATAAAATATCGAACAAAATGACGAGATTTTTTCAAAACAGAACTTACATTCTGCTTTTGCTAAAATTTAGTTGATCAAACGTCAGATATTTTCGTTGACTTTCAATTTGTTTAAAATAATTTTCATCATCAGCATTTTATGCTGCTTCAAACAAATTTCAATCATAAAGCAGCACAAAAGATGTACAGATATAAAAATATACTCAAAAAAGAGAAATTAAAATTTATATAAAATACTGTAGAGCAATTAAATAAATAGGTTTATTTCCCGATACAAAATTTAGAAAAAATATTCCCCAACACCTCGTCATTCGTAACTTCACCGGAAATTTCCCCGAGGTGTTCCAAGGCATTTCTCAGTTCGTAAGCCAGTAATTCTGTGGAAATCTGAGTGGTAATCGCGTCTTTTACTTTGTCAACGGCTTCCAAAGATTTCCCTAAGGCTTCGTAGTGGCGCTGATTTGTAATGACAACATTGCTTTCCTCTGATTTCAGCTGTTCTACGTACGAAGATAATTCATCCTTTAAATCCTGCATGTTCTGATTTTCGACAGCCGAGATGGTGATAAAATCAAATTCCTGGGAAATCTCATTCCTGAAAATGCTTTCAGCCCTTTCATATTGATGGGGGAGGACTTCATCGATCTTAGTGGCACAGATGATCAGTTTCAGATCGTCCCGCTGAAGGGATTTTATCATTTCAATATCTTCTGAAAAACTTTCGGTAGCGGCATCGGCTAAATACACAAGGATGTTGGCATTTTCAACTTTCTCTTTCGCTTTCTGTACCCCGATGGCTTCGATTTCATCCGTTGTTTCACGAAGGCCTGCCGTGTCAATTAGCCGGAATGCGTGGCCTTTGATGTGAAGAATCTCTTCGATCGTATCTCTTGTTGTACCTGCAATATTGCTTACGATGGCTCTTTCCTCTTTCAGCAGGGCATTCAGCAAAGTTGATTTTCCGGCATTGGGCTTTCCGATGATGGCAACGGCGGTTCCGTTTTTTATGGCGTTTCCGTATTGGAAACTTTCAATCAATGAATTCAGTTTGGTCTCAATTTTATCAAGCAGCTGATTCAATGCCGAACGGTCTGCAAATTCTACATCTTCCTCTGCAAAATCCAGTTCAAGCTCGATCAGCGAAACAAAATTCAAAAGGTCTGTTCTTAAAAACGAGATCTCGTTGGTGATACCGCCTTTCAGCTGGCTCAGCGCAACTTTTCTTGAAGCTTCATTGTCAGAAGCGATCAGGTCGGCAATCGACTCTGCCTGGCTCAGATCGATTCTTCCGTTCATGAATGCACGCATGGTAAATTCTCCGGCCTTTGCCATTCTTGCGCCGTTCTTAATCAGGACTTCAAGAATTTTTTTGGCAATATGAGGCGAACCGTGAAAAGAAATTTCCACAGAATCTTCTGCGGTAAAGGTTTTCGGGGCTTTAAATACCGAAACCATCACTTCATCGATCACTTCCTCACCCTCCTTGATAAACCCGTAATGAACGGTGTGTGAAGGAGCGTTTTCAAGGTTTTTCCCGTCAAAAATTTTGGCGGATATTGCGATGGCGTCGTCTCCCGAAATTCTGATGATTCCGATAGCGCCAATTCCGTTGGCAGTAGCAAGTGCGCAGATAGTGTCGTGATTCATGATGCAAAGATACGGTTTTGTCTGTTTTTTTCATCAATTGCTGTTTTCACTAAAAACGGTGAGGATACCTTTTATTGAAATCAATACCGAAATGTTCAAATACCGATCAGAAATAAGGGAAATCAGCAAGATGGACAACGGATACAATAACAGGAGCATTGACGTTTCACAAAAAAGCCCTACCGTCTAATGAGGGCAGGGCTTATATTTATTGTAAAAAAAAATCGTTGATTAGAGTGGCTGAACCAGTTCCAGGAACCAGTCCTTCACTTCGCCCTCCAGGTGAGGACCTATTTTTTCTTCACAGGTTCTGTGGTACTCATTCAGCCATTGGATTTCATCTGCCGATAAGATTTCTTTCACTACCGTATCTTTGAAGAAAGGGCAGTAGGTCAACGTTTCAAACTCATAAAAAGTCCCGAAATCCGTAACCTCAGATTCTTTCACTGCAATTAAGTTTTCATGACGGATTCCGTATTCGCCTTCAACATAAAATCCGGGTTCATTGGAGCAGACCATTCCCAAAAGCAATTCCTGGGGATTCAGGTCTTTTCTGATGTTTTGCGGGCCTTCGTGCACATTCATAAAACTTCCGACCCCATGACCCGTTCCGTGGTTAAAGTCCTTGCCGTTCATCCACAGAGGAAGCCTGGCAATCGCATCCAGCTGTACGCCTCGCGTTCCTTTAGGGAATTTGACCATCGATAAACGGATCAGCCCCTGAAGCACTAAGGTAGAATTTGTTTTAAACTCCTCGGAAGGCGTTCCCAACGCAAAGGTACGCGTGATATCAGTTGTTCCTTCCAGGTACTGGCCCCCTGAATCTACCAGGATGGTCGACTCGTTGGTCACTTCCTTACTGCCTTCTTTTTTGGCAGAATAGTGCATGATGGCACCATTGTCTTTGTATCCGACGATGCTTCCGAAGCTTTCCCCTACAAAATTTTCTCCTTCTGCACGAAACCCTTTTAATTTCTGTCCGATCGAATATTCGTTCATGCTCTCCTTTCCGGCAGTCTGCGTTAGCCAGTAAAGGAATTTTACCATTGCAACACCGTCCCTTACCATCACTTTTCTGAAGCCTTCCAGTTCAGTTTCGTTTTTCTGCGCCTTCATCAGGTTTCCGGGTACCGGAGCTTTCACAAACTGGTTTCCGATTTTTAAGGCTTCGAAAATCGACTGATTGCTGTTTGGGGAAATCAGCACTTTTTCATTGCTGAAGTTCTTCAGTGAATTGAAAAATTCCTCGTAAGGCATCATTTTTACAAAAGAATCATCCATCTGCTTTCTTGCCTCAACCTCCATTTTTTCAAGATCAGTGAATAAGATCGCATCATTTTTCGTGATAATGATATATCCCAGAAATACAGGATTGCTTTCTACGTCGCTTCCTCTCAGGTTCAGGGTCCATGCAACATCGTCAAGGCTTGAAATGATATGAACGGTTACTTCCATCGACTCCATCTTCTGACGGATGGCAGCGATTTTATCGATGACGGATTTTCCTGCTCTTTCCACAGGATGCGTGTAGATCGGGTTTTTGGAAGCTTCCCCTCTTTCTTTCCAGACGTATTTCAGTAAAGGAATATCAGATAAGGTTATATTTTTAGCATGTAATTTTTCACAGAGAAGTTCCCAGTTGGCATGCGAAGTGGCTAAAGCATTGACGGCAACGGTTCCGTTGTCAGGGATTTCAGAAATGATCCAGTCGATATAGTGCGGAGTGCCTTCCATACCGTCTTTGAACAGGTCAATTCCTGATCCTTCCAGTTCGATAGGAGCCTGGGTAAAATACCGTCCGTCCGTCCAGAGTCCTGCTTTATCCCGGGTAATGACCACAAATCCCGCAGATCCCAGAAAACCTGAAAGCCATGCTCTTTCCTGCCATTCTTCAGGCAGGTATTCACTCATGTGAGGGTCAGCAGAATAGACGATAAATGCATCAACATTATTTTTTTGCATCTCCTCCCGAAGCGCAGCTACTTTTTCCTTTGAAGTCATTTTTATAAATTTTAAAACCGAAAGTTACAAAAAAAACAATTTCGCTGTCCCGGTTTATACCAGCTTTTCATCAATAATTATTTATCCTTTACAATCTTTTCAGGTGAAGATTAGCGGTTTTATCAGGAGCTGTTTCCGGCTATCCGCTCATACTCCTCGCGCCCATGCTTTTCGCTGGCACGAAACCAGCCGCCTGCTGTGGGGTAACCGCTTCTATGGTAAGTTTGTATTAGGAAAAATAGATTGATAAATTAGTTGAAAATATTAACCAAAAGAGTAAAAGCAGCAGGATAAAGGCAGACGCTTCTTTGATACTTGATATCGCCCCGGATATTATTCCCCTGCTGCTGTTTTCTTCCAAAATCCGGATAGAACATTGTTGGTAAAAACTTTTACCATGGTGGATCAGAAGAAAACCTCTTATAAAAAAGATTTACGATGACAAAATTATCAAAAAAAGTGGTTGGAGTAGATGTAGGAGCAAAGTTTTTAACGGTAAGTTTTAATGATCAGAATGGTCTTGATCAGGTTTGCAATATCGAAAATAATAGGCGCTCAATTTTATCTTTTTTAAAGAAAATGGTTGTAGATGATTATTGTTTTATGATTGAAGCCACAGGTAATTATAGCAGCAGAATACTCCACCTTTCTTTGGAGAAGGGTTTTGAAACGAGTTTGATTAACTGTATGTCAGTCAAACATTTTTCCAGAATGAAAAACATTATTAGTAAGACAGATGCTGAGGATGCTAAATTAATCAGACTTTATGGAGAGATGTTCCGACCGGAGATTTATGTTCCAAAAAGTATTGAGATTGAACATCTTGATCAGGAGATTAAACTTTTGAATGATTTAGAGGAAGAAAAACGAAGATATGCGGTAAAACTAAAGGCACTTCGTTTTAATCCCCATATTAATTCGAACACAGAAAAACATTATGAAAGAAGGTTGAAGCAATTGGAAAAAGAGATCAAAGAAGTTGAACTTCGTCTTCCTAAGCTTCAGGATGAGGAATTTAAGGAAGTAAAAAATTTAATACAAAGTGTGTCCGGAATTGGGGAGAAGACTTCATTACAACTCATGACGGCTACATCAGGATTTAAAAACTTTGATTCGGCAAAATCACTGGTAAAATATTTTGGGTTGGCTCCCAGAATTTATCAGTCAGGAAAAAAATCTTATTCTCCGGGTAAGTGCAGAACATCCAAGACTCATATCAGAAGCCTTCTGTATGTTTGTTCCTGGACGGCAATAAAACACAATGTACATTGCAAAGAACTTTATCTTCGACTTTTGGCAAAAGGAAAGCCAAAAAAATCAGCTTTAATTGCTGTTTGTAATAAGCTTTTAAGAATCTGCTTCGGTGTGGTGAAAAATAAAATTGCTTATCAACAAGATTATCAGAAAAACTTTAAAATTGTAACCTGAAGAATTTGCTTATTAACATAGAACATCCGGGCTAGGGCTAAAGTCCTTCATTACAAAAGTATCCTTTACGGTAAAGTTCACATTATTCTAAAACTGCTCAGTATGGGACTGCTGTGATTTAGTTAATATGGTTATCTCTTCCAGAGGGACATTCTGTTTTTATTTCTCATTCTTTCAGAAACTAAGCAAAGCATATCTTTCACATCCATATGCAGTTATTATTCTTGCAATCTGATAATTAATCATCATCATAAATTTCAATATATTTTGGAAAGGTTCTTGCTATATTTTAAATATGAAAACTCAAAATTACCGGAATCACAGGAAATTTTATCCGCCTCATCATTTCGTTTTTATTCCGTTGCTGCTTATTTTGGAAGTCTATGGAATCTATAAAATTTTTAATGATGCAGATCACCAACTAATATGGATTTTATTTTCACTGGTCATATTTCTCGTTTTCTACCTA
This sequence comes from uncultured Chryseobacterium sp., assembly GCA_963526305.1. Lineage (GTDB taxonomy): Bacteria > Bacteroidota > Bacteroidia > Flavobacteriales > Weeksellaceae > Chryseobacterium. The sequence goes on from CAURNW010000013.1 coordinate 9,491, forward strand.
GGAATGATGGTAAGACAGCATTATGCCATCGGGCTTCAGAACCGGATGGTAAAGCTTGAGTTCAGACAGAGGTATTTTGAAATTTTTAATAAACGGTCAGACGAAGTCTGTGAAAAGCTCAACTTCGGACAGATAGCAGCATTGAGATTTGCTTATGACGAAGAATTTAAAGAACTGCTCTACAAAGCACTCAATGAAAATATATCAGGAGATGCTATCAAAAAGTCTATTACGGGATGGCGTCCTGATCATGACAGAATATAATCAATTAATCATTTAAATAAACTATTATGAAAAAGTTATCATTATACAGCTTAAGTCTGTTAAGTTTCATGTTACTGACAAGCTGCGAAGCAGTAGAAACAATCTTCAAAGCAGGAATGTGGTGGGGAATTATTGTGGTTGTGGGAATTGTAGGATTTCTGATCTGGTTGTTTACAAGAGGTAAAAATTCTTAATCACTATTTTTATGGATCAGTCAGACCTTGAGATCATTTCTCACCTGAAGCCGGCAAAGATTCTTAAAATTATGAAGGATCCGGTAGCTTCTGCCAAAGCAGTGAATCTTATTTACACTTCCGATGCAGAAACTGCCGGAATCATCCGTCGAAAGAGAGGCAAGAAATACATGTACTTCAGAGACGGTGAAAAAATTAAAGATAAGGAGGAGATCAAAAGGATCAACAGCCTGGTCATTCCTCCTGCATGGGAAAATGTCTGGATCTGTGCGATCGATAACGGACATCTTCAGGCAACCGGTCTTGACGCAAGAAAAAGAAAGCAGTACAGGTACCATTCACTCTGGAGTGCGTTGCGGAATCATACCAAGTTTTACAGGATGCTGCAGTTTGGGTATGCATTACCAGAAATCCGTCTCCAGCTGGAGAAAGATCTTGCATTACGCAATTTTGAAAAGAAAAAAATTCTGGCATTGATTGTCAGCCTGATGCAGCGTACCAACATCCGGATCGGGAACAGCATTTACGAAAAGCTTTACGGCTCTTTTGGTCTGACGACCCTTAAAGGCAAACATGTAAAAGTAGAGGGGCAGAAAATCAATTTTGCGTTCAAAGGCAAAAAAGGCGTTATGCATGATGTCAACCTGAAAAGTAAAAGACTGGCAAAACTTATTACAAAATGTAAGGAAATACCCGGGAAAGAACTTTTCCAGTATTATGACAGTGAAGGAAACAGGCATCATATCGACTCCGGGATGGTGAATGATTACATCAAAGAACTGAGCGGTGAAGATTTCACGGCAAAAGATTTCAGGACGTGGTCAGGAACCGTTAATGCCCTGATTGCATTTAAAGAAATCGGCTATGCAGAGAATAATGCACAGTATAAGAAGAAGGTGAAAGCCGCATTGGAAATGGTTGCTGAACACCTTGGCAATACCAGTACCGTGTGCAGAAAATATTATGTACATCCGTTGGTCATCAACCTGTACGAAAACAATTCAATCAAAAAATATTTGGATGCTCTTGAGGTCATCGAAGAAAATGATGGAAAAGCAGGTTTGACGCATGAAGAAAAGCTTGTTCTGCAGATCCTGGAAAATGAAAAAATGTAAGACCGTTTTGTCAATAATGGTAAAGACGCTTCGCTGTGGGTTTCAGAATGATTTCAAAATTTTCTGTACACAGGCGATGCAGATTTATTGTTAACAGTTTTTAATCCTGTATTAAATAACAGGTCATTTGTCATGCAAAACTGATCATTGACATCAAATAAATGTTGTAAATTTGTATCATTAGCAAATTATATAAAATAATACAACGTAATATGTCAAAAGCAATTTCGCAAGTACCATTTGCAGTCAACGAACCGGTAAATTCTTACGAACCGGGTTCTCCGGAAGTAAAATCTCTCATCGCTCAGTACAAAAAAATGTGGGCACAGAAGATAGAGATCCCTATGGTGATCAATGGTAAAGAAGTAAAAACTGACGATAAAGTTCAGCTGCAGTCTCCTCAGGATCATGCTCATGATTTCGGTTTTTACCACAGAGGAACCATGCAGCATGTAGACGATGCCATCAACGCAGCCTTAGCTGCCAAAAAAAAATGGAACGAGCTTGGATGGGAGCACCGTGCAGCTATTTTCCTTAAAGCTGCCGATCTTTTAGCCGGACCTTACAGAGATGTCATCAATGCCGCTACAATGATCGGACAGTCTAAAAATGTTCACCAGGCGGAAATAGATGCTGCCTGTGAATTTATTGATTTCTTAAGATTCAATGTAGAATTCATGACCGAAATGTATTCTGAACAGCCGGTTTCTGACGCAGGAATCTGGAATAGGGTAGAGTACAGACCTTTAGAGGGATTTGTTTTCGCAGTTACTCCGTTCAACTTTACCGCAATTTCGGGTAACCTTCCTGCATGTATGGCCATGCTTGGTAACGTAGTCGTTTGGAAACCTTCCGATAAGCAGATCTATTCCGCAAAAGTAATCATGGATGTATTAACTGAAGCAGGTCTTCCTGCCGGAGTGATCAACATGATTTTTACAGACGGAAAAGAAACAGCAGAAAAAGTGCTTGCACACAGAGATTTTGCAGGACTTCACTTTACCGGTTCTACAAAAGTTTTCCAGGGAATGTGGAAAATGATCGGTGACAATATTCATAACTACAGAACATATCCTAGAATCGTCGGAGAAACAGGGGGGAAAGATTTCGTGATAGCTCACCCTTCTGCCAACGTAGAAGCGGTGGCAACCGGTCTCGTAAGAGGTTCTTTTGAATACCAGGGACAGAAATGTTCTGCTGCTTCCAGAGCTTACATTCCGAGATCGATCTGGGAAGACGTGAAGAAAGTGATGGAAACGCAGATCGGTTCTATTAAGATCGGTTCTCCTGAAGACCCTTCCAACTTTGTCAATGCGGTCATTGATAAAAATTCATTTGAAAAATGTAAAGGATATATTGACAGAGCTGAAGCATCAAGCAATGCAAAAGTGATTATCGGAGGAAAATGTGACGATTCTAAGGGTTGGTTTGTAAGCCCAACTGTTATAGAGACTACTGATCCTCAGTATGAAAGTATGGTCGAAGAAATCTTTGGACCTGTTTTATCAGTGTACGTTTATGAAGATAAAGACTGGACAGAAACACTTGCGATCGTGGATTCTTCGTCTCCTTATTCTCTTACCGGTTCTGTATTTTCACAAGACCGTTATGCGACTGATGAGGCATTTAAAGCACTGGAAAATGCATCAGGGAATTTCTATATCAATGATAAGCCTACGGGTGCCGTTGTCGGACAGCAGCCTTTTGGCGGAGGAAGAGCTTCCGGAACGAATGACAAGGCAGGTTCTAAAATGAATCTTCTGAGATGGACTTCCGTAAGAAGTATCAAAGAAACTTTTGTTTCTCCTAAAGATTACAAATATCCATATTTAGGATAAGACTAAATTTGAGTTAAGCAATAAATAATTTGCTCAACCAACCATAACAGGAGCTCCGGAATAAAATTCCGGAGCTTTTTTTGTCAGTACTGATAGCCTCAAAACATTATTGACTGCCATATAAAAGTGGTCTAATGGTGGCTTCGAGAGCCTCAGCCACCATCGAGAGCCTCAGCCACCATCTAGAATACAAACTACCGTTATAAAGCCTCAGCCACCATCCAGAGCGTAAGCTATTATTATAAAGCCTCAGCCACCATCTAAAGCGTACGATCCTCAGCCATCATTATAGAGCAAAACTACCGTTAAAAGCCTAAGCTGCTATTCATTCCTTAATCCCTTAACGCTCCAACTAATAATGGCTGAGCATCATACACTAGATAGCTCTTAATAATTGATGAATCTCACAAAATGGTAGTTAACGCTGTAAATGGAGGAATTGTGGTTAATGTTCTCTAATGGTGGCTGAGGCTCTCGAATGGTGGCTGAGGCTCTCGAAGCCACCCATTCTCTCAGCTACTAATAGCTAAGCCTCATAGCACTAGATAGCTCTCAATAATTGCTGAATCTCTCTAAATAGCTGAATCTAACTAAGTGGTAAATAACGCTGTAAATGAAGGGAATGGTGGCTGAGGCTCTCGAAGCCACTCATTCTCTCAAATCCCTGTACGCCTTAGCTAAAACAGGAAGAAGATCATACGTATCATTCATCAAAGCTTCCTTCTTTTTTCTGCTCCATCCCTGCACTTGTTTTTCTCTGTAAAATGCATCGGCGATATGGTTGTATTCTTCATAGTACAGCAATTTTACGGGCAGCCTTCTGGATGTGTGACGGGCACCTATTCCTTTTTGATGCTCTTTCAGACGTCTTTCCAAATCTACTGTACTTCCTGTATAATACGATTCGTCAGCACATAATAAAATGTACATATAACCTGATTTCATATTTGTGTTTTTATTTTTTAGTGATAATAATAGCTAAGCTCTAACGATTGCCGAATTTTCAATGGTAGTTAAATCTCTGAATGGTATCTGAGGTTCTCAATGATAACTGAATTTCTCAATAGTTTTTTAGAGTCTCGAAATTATAGCCGAATTTTTCAATGGTAACCAAGACTCTCAATGATGACTGAATCTCCCCAATATTTTAAGACTCTCAATATTTGCTAAGACTCTCGAATTGTAGCTGAATCATTAGACGATGGCTGAACTCCCGACGATGACGAATGCTCTCAATGTTGGCTAAGGCTTTCGAATGATGGCTGAGGCTCTCGATAGTGGTCAGTTAAGGCTCTCAAAAGGTGGCTGAGGCTCTCGTCGGTGGCTGAGGCTCTCGAATGGTGGCTGAGGCTCTCGAAGCCACTATTCTCTCAACTAACAATAATCTAGCCTCATAACAATAGAAAGCTCCTCAATAGTGTCTAGTTAAGACTCTCAAAAGATGGCGGAGATTCTAATAGTTGCTAATCCTCTCTAATCGTAGCTTAAGCTCTTGAATAGTGGTCAGTTAAGACTCTCAAAAGGTGGCTGAGGCTCTCGTTGGTGGCTGAGGCTCTCTAATAGTGGTCAGTTAAGGCTCTCAAAAGGTGGCTGAGGCTCTCGTCGGTGGCTGAGGCTCTCGAAGCCACCGATTAACAAACATCGCAGCCACAACATCACCTACAGCGTTTAATACCGTTGCAAGGGGATCTACCAGCGTTCCGATGATAATAACTGCAGGAATCGCTTCCTGGGGAAGGCTGTACACAGAGATCATCAGCATTTCGCCGATATATCCACCATTTGGAATTCCCCCGGCAACAATGCTGACAAAAACAGTTATTCCCAAGGCAAGCAAAAGGTTGGAGGGCTCAAAAAAATCTCTGCCGATGATTTGGAAAGCAACATAGATTTTAATAATCGATGAGATGGAAGAACCGTTCTTGTGAAGAGTGGTTCCGATAGGGATTACCAGATTGGAAATCGATGACGGGATGCCAATCTTTGAAGCCGCCAACAGGTTCGTGGGCATGGTGGCAAAGCTGCTGCACGTACTCAAGGCGGTAAGTGTGGGAAGGACAGCATTTTTCCAGAAACTTTTAATTCCTTTCAGTCCGTTGGCCATGAATGCGTAAAGTGAAAAGAATACAAAGAAGTAGATAATGCCGACGATATAATACAGGCCGAGGGGTTTGGCGTAAAAACCAAAAAGCTGAGGTCCCAGTGTGGCGACCTGGTAGGCAAAATAGGCTCCGAGGCCGATTGGCGCGATTTTCATGATCATCAGGAGAAGCTCTTTCATCACTTCATACCCCGATGCAATAAAGATTCTGAAAGGTTTTCCGCTGTCACCGGATTTCCTGGCAGCGAACCCGGTAAGAAAAGCGAAGATCAGCAAAGCGAGCATATTTTTACGGGAAAACAGCTCTGTAAATTCCCCTACGGTAAAAAAGCTTACGATCCGGTCACCCCAGTTTTCTTCTTTGGATGCTTCAGCAATAATTTCGGTGCTTCCTGAAATGGATGATACCGGAAAAAGATAGACCGCTGCAATGGTGAAAATGGCTGCAGTCAGAATGAAAAAGAGAAAAGTCAGTGACATGACTATGATAATCTTCCCAAACCGGGATTCCTGATCCAGGGAAGCAATAGAATTGGAAACAGCAAAAAATACCAGGGGAACTACACTGACAAAAAGCAGATTCAGGAAAATATCTCCAAGGGGTTTGATGTACTCAACAATTTGTGGAGCAACAATACCGATGATGCTTCCCACGGTAATTCCTAAAAGCAGTAATAAAATCCCGGAGTAATTTTTCAGAACATTTTTCATAAGTGTGTATTTTTTGTTTTTTTAAGCCGTATGATATTGCTTCTGTGGATCAGTGTAGGGTTTCCGAATCAGTGGAGGTAACTTCATACATTATTGTATCAAAGATAGATTTATTTTTAACAATTTCTAAATGGATGTCTGCCTTAATTTTTTTAAATTTGAGTAAACATTCGTTTCTATGGCTTATATCGATTATTATAAAATTTTAGGCGTAGACAAAAGCGCAACGCAGGACGATATCAAAAAAGCGTACCGCAGGCAGGCCAGAAAACTGCATCCCGACCTTAACCCTGATGATAAAGAAGCTGAAAAACAGTTCAAGGAACTGAATGAAGCCAATGAAGTACTCAGTAATCCGCAAAACCGGGCTAAGTACGATAAATACGGTGAAAACTGGAAGCATGGGGAGGAATATGAAAAAGCACAGCAACAGCAAAGACAATATCAGAGCCAGGGTGGAAATCACAGTGGCGGATTTTCCGGGGGAGATTTCGGAGAAGGTGGTGATTTTTCAGATTTTTTCCAGAGTATGTTCGGAGGTGAAAGCGGTGGTTTCGGAAGAAGTTCACAGGGCAGTGCTTCAGGAAAATTCAAGGGACAGGATGTGGAAGCCGAGCTGACTCTGAGTTTAAAAGACGCTTCAAAAACGCAACAGCAGATTTTTGATATCAATGGAAAGAAAGTAAGGATTACCATTCCTTCGGGAGTATACGACGGTCAGCAGATCAGGCTCACAGGTCACGGGAATCCCGGTTTTAACGGAGGTCCGAACGGAGATTTATACATCACATTTACCGTCACTCCGGATCCGGATTTTGAGAGGGTAGGTGATGACCTCAAAACGAAAGTCAGTATCGATCTGTATACCGCAGTATTAGGCGGAGACGTTAAAATACAGACTCTTGAGGGGACTGTAAATCTGAAAGTGAAACCTGAAACCCAGAACGGAATGACCGTCAGGCTGAAAGGAAAAGGTTTTCCGGTCTATAAAAAAGATGGTGAGTTTGGCGATTTATTTGTGACCTATGAAGTGAAATTACCGGCAAATCTTACGGATAAACAGAAAGAACTTTTTGAACAACTTAAAAATTCTTAAATCATGGACGAAAGAATATCACGGGAAGAACTCGTAAAAATATACAATATTGAGATTACGTTTTTTGATGAACTGGTCAATTCAGGTTTACTGAATATTCAGACGGATAACGAAATCCGTTATCTGATGTATGAAGATCTCCATATGTTTGAAAAACTGACCAACTGGCACTATGACCTTGAAATTAACCTTCCCGGTCTGGAGGTTATTCATCAGATGCTTCGTAAAATGGAGGGTCTTAAACAGAAAAATCGCGAACTGATGAATAAACTTTCGGCAATTAGTGACCGATTTGAAGATATTTAATTTAGTTTTGTAAACTGTAACATTCATGATATGGCGAGAATAAACGACGATAAAATTATCAACTTACAGATCGATAAAAAAGATTTCGAAGAGATCTATCTCAACGGAAATCAGGGAAGTTTATTCTGGTCTCCTACCGTAAAAGGGAAACTGATCACTACCGTTGTCGTTGCTGCCATTTTGCTGGTATTATTTTGCTTCAAAGATGATCTGAGCAAAGAGAAATTCGGAATTATATATTTCGTCAGTTTTCTTTTTCTTCTCTGTGCGGTGTACTTATCCTTAGCGATCAATAAAGTTTCAAAATGGAGAAAAGAAGTGGTACAGTATCTTAAAACTCTTGAGAATACTGAGGTATATCAGATCCAGTTTAATGCTAAAGTTTTCAAAGTAAATCTTAATGATAAGAAAGAAACCAGCCTCTGGACGGAGTTTACTGCTGCTGAGATCAGTGATCAGTTTATTGGTTTAGAAGGGAAATTCAATTACATGTTTCCAAAAAAATCAATGCAGGATACCGATTTTGAACTGCTGAAACAGGCAGTGGAAAAAAATATTCAGAAATAAAAAAATCAGAGCTGAGGCTCTGATTTTTGTTTTATCATTAAAATTTACCCCTGACATACAGAGCAAATTCACCGTTGACTGACTTTGTCGTTTAATCCAGCCAGCCCATCTCTTTCATCCACTCATCATTGTAGATTTTTCCTACGTATCTTGAGCCGTGATCATGAAGTAAAACAACAATGACATCATCTTTTGTAAACTGATCTTTCATCTGAACCAGAGCAGCCATTGCACTTCCTGCAGAATATCCACAGAAAATCCCTTCTTCTTTTGCCAGTTTTCTTGCATAGATGGCACCGTCCTTATCAGTGACTTTTTCAAAATGATCAATGACAGACATATCATAGTTTTCAGGAAGGATATCTTCACCAATACCTTCTGTTATATATGTGTATGCATTTCCTAAATTGATCTCTCCCGTTTCATGGATTTCTTTCAAAATTGAACCGTAAGTATCCACTCCAATAATCCTGATATCTGGATTTTTCTCTTTAAAAAACATTCCGCAGCCGGTAATGGTACCGCCTGTGCCTGCTCCTACTAAGAAATGGGTCAGTTCTCCGTCTGTCTGATCCCAGATTTCAGGAGCGGTAGATTCATAATGGGCTGCCCTGTTGGAAAGATTATCATATTGGTTGACATACCAGCCGTTTTCTGTTTCTTTTGCCAGCCTTTTGGAAACTGAATAATAAGAACGCGGATCCGTTGGTTTTACATCTGTAGGACATACGATCACTTCAGCACCAACTGCACGGAGAATATCACATTTTTCTTTAGACTGCTTGGAGTTGGTTACAAAAATACATTTGTAGCCTTTAATGATTGCTGCAAGAGCCAGTCCCATTCCTGTATTTCCTGAAGTTCCTTCAATAATGGTTCCTCCCGGCTTCAGTCTGCCGTCTTTTTCAGCATCTTCGATCATCTTCACCGCCATTCTGTCTTTTACCGAATTTCCGGGATTGAAAGTTTCAACCTTTGCCAGAACTAAGGCCGGAAAATCTTCTCCCAAAACTTTATTCAGCTTTACGAGAGGTGTATTACCAATGGTTTCGAGTATATTTTCTGCGTATTTCATACTTTTTCTTTTTCTGCGGGGCAAAGATACGGCTTTCCATTGAGTTCGGGGGCAGCTGTTATCTTAAATGAATCATAAGATTATTGGGAAATCTTGATGGTGGCATGAATGGTAAATTTTAAGACTTTCGAATAATTAACAGCGAATTAAATTGACAATTGACGATTCACAATCAGACTAATTGATGACCTTTAAAATATTGACAGTGAAGGAGATGTTTTATTGGTACTTGACAATTAGACTGTTAATAATCAATTGATCACCTTATCAAAAAAAATGAGAACTAAGTAAATTGCTAATGAAGTGTCAATAATCACCCTTTAACTGTACTTGATTGCTTTTACCGGAGAAATTTTGCTGATCAGATAGCTCGGGATAATCAGCGCTAATCCTGAGATCACTAGAATTCCGGCAGAGATTGAAAGAATGATCAAGGGATTCAGATCTACAGGTACTGTGCTGACATAATAATTTTCAGGATTCAGTTTGATGATTCCGAAAAACTTCTGAATCAGTAATAATCCGAGACCGATAGCATTGCCATAGAGCAGTCCGGGAACCATAATGATCAGGGTATAGTTGATGAAAGTAGTCCTGATCTGGGAATTGGTGGCTCCCAGCGTTTTCAGTAACCCGATGGAATTGGTCCTTTCGATGATCAGGATGAGCAGGACCATGATAATATTGATGATCACCACAATCAGCATAATTGAAATGATCAGCGCAATGTTGACATCAAAGATACTGATCCAGTCGTTGATCTGGGGGAATTTATCAGTGGCTTTCTCAGCATAATTTTTATAGCCGATTACTTTATCGATTTCAGCTGAATCTTTGTCGATATCATTGACATTTTTAAAGAATATATCAATTCCGCCGATATCCTCAGGCGTCATATCCTGAATTTTTCTTACCTGATTGACGTCTCCGATCACAAACTGGTCATCAATCATCTTGATGTCTGTCTTGTAAATTCCGACCACCCGGAATTTCCGGTAGATCTGTTTCTGATCTTCCTTTGCAAAAACAGTTACAATGCTGTCGTTAAGTTTCAGGTGAAGATCCCTGGCAATCTTATCAGAGATCGTAATGCCGTTATTATAGCCTTTTTCTGTGATCTGAGGAGTTTTGCCTGCAATCAGGAATTTTTTGAATCGTAAGCTGTCAAAATCTTTTCCTACTCCTTTGTAGATAATTCCCGCAAAACTGTGTTCATTACGCATGATTCCGGTAACCATGGCATATTTCTGCACACTCTCAACATCTTCAAGTTCCTTCAGTTTTTTGATGTTCAATCCCTCATTGTCGAGAATGGAAGTATTGTAAGAAGAATTTGAACGTGTAGATTTTACGGTAATATGCCCACTGAAATCAGCCAGCCTTTCCTTAATTGCTTTTTTAGAACCGAAACCAGTGGAAACGGTGATCAAAGAGACGATAATTCCCAAAGCAACAGACAGTCTGCCAATGAAGATGATCACCCGTGAAAGGTTATTTTTGTTATCTTTGGAAAACGCTATTTTTCTGGAGAAATAGATAGGAAATTTCAAGCTTATGAATTTAGATTTCAAAATTAAAACTTTACTTCTTATTTGCCTAATTTTTTTAGGAGTATTCAGTCCCTATTATTCTCAGATGGCCGATCAGGGCGATTTCAAGACTGGTGCGGACCGGCCTGAGCTGTATCTGCCGCTGCTTAAAGGAAAAAACATCGGAATTGTGACCAACCAGACAGGTCTCATGAAAGATAAGACTCATGTGGTCGATTATCTCGTGAAAAACGGAATCAGAATTAAAACAATCTTTGCACCTGAGCATGGTTTCAGAGGAGATGCTGATGCAGGTGAAAAAGTAAAAAACGGAGTCGATGTGAAAACGGGTATTCCTATCATTTCCTTATACGGACCCAATAAGAAACCCAAACCGGAACAGTTAAAAGGGCTTGACATTGTTCTGTTTGATATTCAGGATGTCGGAGTGAGATTTTATACTTATATCTCCACCCTGACCTATCTGATGGAGGCCGGAGCAGAAAATAAGGTTGAGATCCTGGTTCTGGACAGACCCAATCCGCACGATGGATATATAGACGGTCCGGTACTGAAGAAAAAATGGGAGAGTTTTGTGGGGATGCATGAAGTTCCGGTGGTCTATGGCCTGACAATCGGGGAATACGGAAAAATGGTGAATGGTGAAAAGTGGCTGAAAAATGGAATACAGGCAGATTATAAGGTGATTGAAATGCAGGGATACCATAAAAAACAGCGGTATACCATTTTAGATAAACCTTCTCCGAATCTGCCGAATGACCGTTCTATCAATCTTTATCCGAGTTTATGTTTTTTTGAAGGGACACAGGTTTCTGTAGGAAGAGGTACTGACCTTCCTTTTCAGGTATATGGCTCGCCATGGACGAAAGATCTTCCTTATCAGTTTACCCCTAAACCTAATTTCGGTGCAAAAGATCCTTTTCTGAACGGGAAATTATGTTACGGTGAAAATCTTTCAGCATATAAAGGGGATTTAAAAGAACTTCACTTGGAGTGGTTGATCAGAGCCTATAAAAATTACAGGAACCCTGAGCTGAATTTCTTTTTGAAGAATCTCTTTTTTGATACATTAGCAGGCAGTGACGAACTGAGAAAACAGATCATTGCAGGGAAATCCGAAAAAGAAATCAGGTTATCATGGAAATCCGATCTTGAAAAATTCTCAAAAATCAGGAATAAATATGTTATTTATAATGACTAAGGTCAATAATCAATTGCTTATTGCTGTTTATAACCGTTAAAGTTTGATGTAATTTACCAGGCAAAGCTGAATGACTATTCATATTTTATCCTGCATTATCAGTCAAAATGCTGTGGCGGATTTTTGTCGTCTTTCCCTTTGTTCAGAATAAACAGTCCGATGGACAACCCGATTACTCCGGCAGCAGCTGTCATCAATGCACGCTCTAACTTATCAGCTTCATGATTTCCCAGGTAATTCATGAGAAAAAGGATGGCAAAAGTAATAATGGAGATGATGATATGGTTTCTTCCCAGTAATTTCATATTATTTAAGTTTATAAGAGATCATGACACCGCCTCTGTACGGAAGAATTTCACCGCTCTTGTTGTAATCTTTCGCAAGATCATATCTTCTTCCGGTTCCACGTTCATATCCTTTGTAGAAGTCCTGGGAGGTACCAACGGTAGCATACAGATCCATCGTCCATCGGTCAGCTAATCTGAACTGATAACCGGCAGTGATTCCCACTAAAACAGAATGTCCTTTCTGGTATAAATTTGAATTTTCGAAAACTTCGTTATTTTCATTAATATAAGAGCGTTGTTTCCAGTAATTCCATTTTTGGAGAACAAAAGATGATGCTGATATATTGGCACCCAGATACCAGCCGTTGAATGCTTCTTTGAAATAATACCTTCCTTCGAGTGAAGCTGAATAATATTGCAGTTCGTGGCCGGCAAATGATTTCCAGGGTGAGATAAACACATCTCCCTGCAGCGTATATTTTGAGTTTAGCTGATATTCTATTCCTGCATTGACAATTCCTATCGGAATAAATAGTGCATTTGCTTTCAGATGCAGACCGTTTTCCTTTTCCGGAATCTGGTCCTGAGCGTTGATTACATTAACTGAAAGTAAAGTAAGGGCTGTGATAAAAATTTTATTTTTCAAACCGTATCTTTATTTGATTTTTTTTAATAATTCATTGGCCAGACTGGCGTCTTTTCCGGCTTGTTCAGCCATGCTTTTTGATAATTCAGCAAAGTTTTGTGCTAAATCACGGTTGCCTAAATGGTAATAAATGGAAGCTAAGATATAAGTGTTTTCGGAAGTTTCCCCGCGCATGACAGATTTCTCTGCCCATTCAGCTGCTTTTTTTAAGGAAGAGGTAGTTTTTACATGATCTGAAAAGATCCATGCAGCTTTCAGAAGTTCGTTAGGCTCGAAAGAATCTGCATTTTGATAATAGTTCAGAGCTGCTTTTTCATATTCCGGAAAATTGGAATTTTGTTCGTAATAGGCTAATTTGGTCTGATTTAACTTAAGCATAGCTGCTTCTTTACCAACCAAAGGTTCTGCTGTCTTTAGAAAATAGGCGTCATTGATCTTTTTAGCTTTTTCATCGATCGATTCCTGCACGATTTTGGCTAAAACCAGCTGGTTGTTAAAATCCATGTAATTCTGTTCAGGAAGATATTTTATGATATCTGACTTTTGGGCGATAAAGATTTTATAATTCGGATCTTCCGTCGATTTTAAGAAGTAGAGTAAAAATCCGACATCTTCTTTCGTAAATTCATCTGTTTTTTTTCTGTTTTCGAAATATCGTTCTGATGCCTGTTTAGCAAATTCGTAATCTGCACTTGAGTTGAGTTTCATGATGTTGATAAGAAATTCACGGTCTTTCTCACCCTTTGCAAAGCGTTCTTTCAGGGAACCTTTCTTATTTCCCGGTGCATTGATATCCTGTGCCATGGTTAAAAACATACCCTCTTCCATATATCCGTAATTTTGTGATACCAATTCCCCGTCCCCGTTAAGGAAAAGATAGGTAGGGTAGGAACGTACACCGAATTTCTGGGCAATTTCCCGTCCTTCTCCTTTCTCCATATCGATTCTGGCATTGATGAAATTTTTGTTGAAGAAATCACCTATAGATTTTTTATTAAAGACGTTTTTTTCCATCATTTTACAGGGACCGCACCAGACGGCATAGGCATCAATAAACAGAATTTTGTTTTCTTTTTTCGCTTTTGCAATCAGATCTTTAAATGGAATCTCCTGAAATTGAATTTCGTCTTGTGCAAAACTGAGTATAGTGATAAAAATAAATAATCCGGAGATAATATTTTTCATTTTTAATTCAAAATTTTAATTAGCGAAGATACTGATTTTGATTGATCAGAATTGTTAAAAATATTTAAAGTAAACGGACACAGTGTTAAAATAAAAACAATGACATCTCGTAAAGGAGTAAGTTTTTTTTATCAGGGATACATGTTTTGTTGTAAAGTTTATCAATTTCTTACTTAGATTATTTTTCTCTTAAAAATTTGTTTGTTTATTATTTTATTAACAAAAAGTGAATAATTTGAATATTTTTTAAATGAAAATTTAAAATTGTGTATTAAAAAATAGCAGGTAATCTTTGATATCGCAAAATTTCGTTTTAAATTCGTTACAGAATTATACAAAAAGTGATAAAAAAGAAATTTCTGACTTATGAGATTACCTGTTGAAATAGAAAATGAATATTTAAGAACAGTACTTGCCAATCTTTCTCTGGAAGATCTTCCCGGTGAAAAATGGGAAATGATCAAAGATTTTGAAAATTATACTATTTCTAATTTTGGGAGAGTAAAAAGTTTGGAACGCTGGGTTCCGAATTCGTTGGGAGGAGGTCAGAAAATATTTGAGAGAATTATGAAGCTTCGGGGCATTAAATATTTTAATAAACATTTAAACAGTCATTTTTACGTTGTGAATTGTCTTTTATCCAGTGAAGGAAAGTCTTATGGAAAGTCAGTAGCGCGTTTGGTTTACTATCATTTTGTTGAGAAATTTGACCTAGACGATCATTCATTGCTTATCTCTAATATAGATGGAAATAAGTTTAATTTACATTTTAGTAATCTTGAAAAGTTAACTGTCAATAAACTGCGCAGTAAGGTATTGAATATGGGCAGAGGCAAAAAGGGGAATTATCAGCAGGCAGTCAGCCAATACACAGTTGATGGTGACTTCGTTGCAGATTATGAAAATATTTATGAGGCCAGTAAAGCTTTAGAAATTTCTCCTGTTTATATTTTAAATGTGATCAATAAAAAAAGAATAACATCAGGCGAATTTCTATGGTTTGCAAAAGATTATCAGCCTACTCAGAAAGATTTTTTACCGGAATCTAAAAATAAAAAGGAAGAAGTACTCAATGTAACTCTTTGGAAAAGGCTCGGACAGCCTGCAATTGATCAAACCAATCCTCCGGCGTTGATGAATTTATCGTTAAATGATCTTCCGGGTGAAATTTGGAAGCCAATTCCTGAAGTCGAAGGATATTTTACCATTTCCAATAAAGGAAGGATAAAGCGGCTCAATACCTGGACACGGAATTCAAGCATGATCTTTTTGAAGGAACGTATTATTTCGATCTTTGTACATGTCTCCGATTCCAATAAATATATTTTTTACACCAGATTAAACTGTAATGGAAAAAGATATAATATTGTAATTAGCAGATATGTTTATTACTGCTTTGTTGAAAAGTTTGACCTTAATGACAAAATTTTGATAATTGTTAATGAAAGTCATCCACAATGGAATATGGATGCTGCGAAACTCACGCTGAAATCTTCTTCTGAAATACTGGCAGAAAGAAATAAAACCTATGTCCCTAAGGTGAGAACGGTTGTCAATTCAAAAAAACTGTTCAACGATACGCTTTGGCAAAAACTGGGGAAACCAGGAATCAGTAAAAAAAATCTACCTGCCGTTTTCGACCTTTCCCTGAAAGACCGATCCGATGAATACTGGAAATCATTACCCGGTTTTGAAGGTAAATACAGTATTTCAAATAAAGGAAGGGTAAAAAGAATGAGCGGATGGACGGTAGGTATGCAGTTTTATGGAGAGGATCAGATTATCCCTATACAATTTAGAGAGCACAGAATGACACATCTTTGTTTCAAGTTGCATCAGAAGGAAGACCGGAATGTAAAAATGCTTTTCCGTTTACTTTATTATTGTTTTGTTGAAGAGTTTAATCTCGATAACGATATGATGATTGTTATTAATGAAAATGATCGGATCTGGGATATTGATCTCCCGAAGCTGTTATTGTGCACAAGAGCAGATGCGTATGATAAAGAAAATAGAAAAAAGAAATAATTCTGAGTAGTTCAGGTCTTTTACAATCTGAGCGGGTTTTTGCCAATTGAAGATCTTGTTATCGTAATCATTAGAGTAAACCAAAGTGAAATTTTTCCTTAAAAACAGTTCTCTGTTTTTAAATTTTGATAAGCATCGCTAATTATTAAACAAAAAAACCGCCTTTCGAGGCGGTTTGTGGTTTCTTTAAAAATATTATTATGTTCTGATTTTCAATGATTTAATGTATATTGTAATAATGAGAGGGAAAAATTAGAGATAATAATTTAAAAATTATATCATTTTGCCGATATTGGCTTAACGCTGTTCAGTAAACTATGAAAGTAAAATAAACAATTTTTACAATCTTCTCAATGAATTCCGATACGTATTCTAACAAATTTTAATCTCATTGGGTTCAATTCCTTGAATCTCCGCTTCGATTTTGTATGATTTTGTTATTTGAGCGAATATATTAATAAAAAGCCTGATATATCAGTCTAATTATATCATTTTGTATTTCCTGAAAAATAAAGAATAATTGTTTTTAGTAAAGGGGTTGATATTATTTTGAAAAAATATGTTTGGAGATCACTAAACGATAGCTTTCATTAAAATACTCACTGACCAAGATCAAGTTCATTATTTCATTCAAAGTGTTCCTGTTGAAAGTTCTGGCAAAATAATTCGGACATTGAACAGTACTGCAGCATAGGAGATTGTCAAAAGACATTCGGAAGTTAAGTCAAAATTATGAGGTGTTGAATTTTGGAGTAATGGATTCTATGTTAACTCGGTTGGTAAACAGGGAGATGAGAATTGAAGGGAATGAGATATTATCGATTATTGTCTGATGGGATCAGTAATGATGAGATAAAAAAACGTCAAATATTTTATGATGACTCAAATTTTCTAGTCTTTTTTTATATACTGTCTGCAACCTTTCGGATTTTTTTCATCTTAAATAATATAATTTTTAATTATTTCAACACTATTAAAATTAATTTAAATTTGAATAAAAATGAAAAACCTTTTTTACAATGCATTAATAATGATTTTCACTCTAAGCTGTGGTAGAGAAATTATTGAGTATAGAATGATTGATAAATACAGTTATACAAATAATACTGACAGTGACATGGATATTTACACTTACAGGCAAGGTAAAAAAACAAAATATCAATTGACTAAAGAAAACACTTTCAGTCAGGCACTCGAAACTAATTCTGGTTCCACTGAAGATATTATTTTTTATGCAGATAGTATAAAAATTGTCTATGGGCAAAGCAAATTCAAGATATGGAAATCAGCTGATATTAATAGCCGAAATATTTTAATGAAAAAAGAAAATTACACAAAAACAGTTGAAAAAAACCGTTATGCTGAATATCAGTTTATATTTAATCAGCAGGATGCAAATCAAACACTGCCTTGTAACGGAAACTGTGATTAGTAGAAAAAACATTTCCGTTAACGGTAAAACATCAGTTAGAAGATGATTTGATATTTGTAAGATTTAAATACTTATCTACTTCATATAAAAGCACAAATCTCAATAAAAAGCGAAAAAATTCCGGTAATTCACAGGAGCTTTTTTGTTTTAGTTTTTTCTTGAAATTGTAAGCTGAAATTTTGTCCGAACCTTACTACAGAACGCGGCAATATTGATTTCCAGATTTCAAAATATAATTAACAGATAAAAAAATCAATATCACTAATTTTAAGGCTCATGAATTTGAACCTTTTTATATAATTGCTGCAACCTTTTGAGTTTTTTTCATCTTTAAAGAAAAAAGTATTATCATGAAACATTTATTTTTACCTATTCTTTTTGTCTTAGCAGTTTTATTTTCGTGCAGAGAAACTGAAACAGATGAAACAGTAAACAAAAACACACCTGCTTCTTACGATCTTTACGTTGCAGGGAATGATGAAAGTAGCAACGCCTGTTATTGGAAAAACATGGTAAAAACTGTTTTAACAGCAGGATCCGGATGTACGGCAAAAAAGGTGACAGTCGACAACAATAATGTATATGTTGAGGGTTATAAACAAGATTTGACTAAATATTATTATTGGAAGAACAATGTAAAGTATGATATTGAGCAACAGCTAAACCTGCAATCTACGGATAATTTTAAATTAAGCGACATCGAGTTTAAAAATGGAGATGTACATATTGTGGGAAGTATAAAAAATCTGCTTCCAACTTCTAATAATGACACTTACCAATTATGTTATTGGAAAAACAGTAGTAAAACAGTCCTCAACAGCCGAAGTATTGCAGAACATAATTCTTTTGAATCTGATTTGGAAATCATCAATAATGACATCTACATAAAAGTAGCAAGAAATTATAATGCAGGCAACTATGATGAAGGTTATTACAAAAATGGAGTATATTATTTTTTATCCAACACAAAAAATTATTTTAAATTTTTACATGATAATTCAGGTGTTTATTTAATTGCCAAAAACAGACAAAATAATAATCTGGAGCAATATAATCTGACAACAAACACTTATACTCCTTTCCCTTCCAATATTAATTCCAACACATTCCGGACTGCAGAATGGGATAACAATAATAAATATTACATCCAACAGCAAGATTATTACAAAAACACCGTCCAGTACAATTTATATCCAATCGGCAGTGATTTTAGATTTCTGGATGACTTCAAAGTTTTAGATGATAAAATTTATAAAATACTGCACAAAGATCATTTGGGAGTAGATTACAAAGTATACGTAAATGATGTTGAAGTGCAGACCACCGCAAATACAAGTAATAATATGAATGCCCGTTTACGAAGTCTCACCATTATCCCTAACTAAAAGATGTCAAGCTTGAACTGGCAAAAAATATACCTCGACTATTCCCCAAAACTTTTGGGGATTTGTCGTAGATATATCTCAGACTTACAGACTGCCGAAGACCTTCTGCAGGACAGCTTCATCACAGCAATTCAAAAAAACCATCAGCTGAAAGATGAAAAAGCTTTGTTTGGCTGGCTCAAAACTATTGTTGTGAATACTGCTTTACAGCATTTGCGAATCAGCTCAAAAGAAATTTTCGTCTCAGCAGAAATATCAGAAATCCCGGAACAATTGACCGAAATGAACAACTCTTCCACAGAAAAAAAACACGTTTTTGCATATGATTTCACCATAGAAGAACTGTTGAAATCTATTGACAGTTTGCCATTGCATCATCGTTCTGTTTTCAATTTATATTTTATCGAAAACAATTCTCATCAGGAGATTTCAAAATTGTTAGGTATCAATGTCAATACTTCAAAATCGCATTTGCTAAGAGCAAAAAAATCGGTTCAGAATTATTTACTCAACAATTTTGTCAATCAGAATACTCAGAAAAATAACAAAAAAGTTGCACAATTGCTTGTGTTTTTAGGATTTGGCGGATTAATGTGGGCACAGATTTTCCGAAGTAAATTTATAGATTTTAAAATTTCTCCGTCAAAGAACCTTTCAATTCCTGATGATATATCTTTAAATACGATTTCATTTTCGGGCTCCAACAAAGACCTTCAGACGAAATTGATTATTACCGTTACTTTCTTTCTTACACTTATCATTTCAATTGTAGTATTTGAAAAAAATATAGCATTTAAGAAAACCACTTCACAAGATGAATTTTCAGTGAAAAATAAAACAGGAAATAATCTAAATCATAATACTTCAACAGTAGTAAAACCGGAAATCCTTGAAAAAATAAATGTTCAAAATGAAAAGTTAAACGAAATTGATGCAGATAAAAAAACAGAAGATCAGCAGACTGTTTCAAAAGCAAATTTTATAAAAGGTAAAAAAATGGTTTTCAAAGATTCTGCTGACAGTGTTTCTGAAAAAGTAATTATCGTAAAACAAGTAATTCAGAGAGATACCATTTTCATTGAAAAAGAAAACTAATAAGGCAAACATGATTTTCAAAACTATATTTTTCATTTTTACGCTTTTATCAATGCAAATTGCGATGGCCCAAAAAACAAGAACAGATACTGTATTTGTTTACGAAAAAGTGATTGTTTATGATACGGTTTACATGGAAAAAGCAATAAAAAGCAGGATAAACGGTGTGCAAATTTCCCCGTCAGTTGTAAAAGATCAGCCTACAGAAAACAGAATTTTTAAAATAAAGGAAAAAACCATCAGTGAAAAAAGTTTTTCCAAAAGCATTCAATATGGATTTGAAGGTGGAATTGGCTTAAAAAAAAGTAGTTGGGCAAAGGGATTTGGTAAAAACAAACAGCAGTTCGGAGAAAACTTAGGAATATGGGTTTCCAAAAGTGCTGGTTCTAATTTATATCTTATGTTATCGGCAAATATCTACCACTGGAACTCAATTTTTGATCTCGATGCCACCAAAGAAGATACTTATCTGAACGGATTTTACTTCACTCGGGACAGTCAACCGTTGTTATTTCAAAGATTTAATAATAAACATTTTGAATATTCCGCACAATTAAAAGTCTTATATGAATGGCGAAAATTAAGACCTTTTGTAGGATTTGCAGTGAATAGAAACCGTTATAAAATGCAATTTTTAGTTCCGGAAAAGAATGTTTTAAATAAGCTTGATGATTTCGAAAGCAAACAATTCAATGTAGGGTTTTCATTCGGACTTCAATATCGAATTTTACCGAAAATATTGATAACAGCAGATTATCAGCAGTTTTCAATGAATAATTTATCTTTAAAAAACAGCTCATTTGATTTTGACATTTTTAAGACTGATGATACTTTTTCCGAACGAAAATTTAACGTGGGAATTTCTTATGTTGTTTCCAAATAAAGCGTAAGTTAAAAATATATTTTTGAATGCTTACTAATCAAATATTGATTACTATTTCGAAAAATATAAATATTATAAAGATGGACTTTCACTGAATAAATTTGAAGAACAATTGGGAATTTCATCAGGCTCGCTTAATCAATCAGAATTGTTCACCTTATGTTCAGGTGATATTGTCAATAACAAGTACAAAAAATATCCCTTTGATTTTTACAGAGGGAAATTTATAATCCAACATTATTTAGAAAAAGAAGATCCGAGAAAAAAAATTACTGTAATTCTGGAATAGAGTAGTTTGCTTTAGATGGAATTTCATATTTTACCAGTTCATTATCTTGCCATATTTAATTCGAACAGAAAATTAATTACAAAATTTCCCCCTTGTTTGGGGCAGGCTAATTATAGGGGGAACAGATCTTGGAAAGGAATATCTCAGAATACTGCAAACTTTCGGTTATAGATAACAAAAAAGCCCCTATTGAAGGGGCTTCGAGAATATGTCTAAATGATGTGGTTTCTCCAGGAATCGAACCAGGGACACATGGATTTTCAATCCATTGCTCTACCAACTGAGCTAAGAAACCATTGATGTACTTCATTTGAAGTGATGCAAAAATAATAATAAATATTAAATTCTGCAAATTACTTTTAAACAGTCTGAATAAAAAACCGCCTTTTGCAAGGCGGTTTGTGGTTTCTCCAGGAATCGAACCAGGGACACATGGATTTTCAATCCATTGCTCTACCAACTGAGCTAAGAAACCATTTGTATGATTTACTTCGTTGTTTTAAAGTGATGCAAAAGTAGGAAGTTTTGGTATATGAAGCAAGTATTAATTGAACTTTTTTAACATTAAACTAAAACCTACTGATTCTCAGTCTGATTATTTTCCTGTTCTTTTCTGATCTGCTCACTCATTTCTTCCAAAACAGGTTTGATCGTGCTTTCAGGAAGGTCACTGATCCGGATATACATCAGTCCGTCAATCGCATCATTAAAGTTAGGATCCACATTGAATGCAATAACTTTAGCATTTTGCTTAATGTACTTTTTAATTAATACCGGCATTCTTAATTCAGGTTCAAGATCATCTATGATTTTGTCTAACTTATTTAAATCAGATTCCATTTCATCCAAAAAAAGATGCTTGTCCCGGTCTCTCAGTTTTACTTTAAAATCATTTCGTGGGGTAATATATTGAGCAACAGCAGAATCATAATAATTGGAACGCATAAACTCAATCATCAGCGATTTTGAAAATTCTGAAAATTTGTTGGAAATACTCACACCGCCCATCAGGAATTTATGATCAGGGTTTCTCAGGCATACATGCACAATTCCACGCCACAGGAGGAAAAGAGGAAGAGGTTTCTGCTGATATTCTTCACAGATATAGGCACGCCCCATCTCGATCACTTTTTTGAAAAAAGGATGAATGTCCTGTTCAAACTCAAACAGTGAACTGGTGTAAAAGCCTTTGATTCCAAACTTTTTCATGACATCTTTACCGAGTGCCATCCTGTATGCTCCGGCTAGTTTTTCTGCGGCATTATCCCACAAAAACAGATGATGATAGTGCTTGTCATATTCGTCAAGATCAAAAGGAAGGTTGCTTCCCTCACCCACTGCACGGAAAGTAAGCTCCCGCTGTCTTCCGATTTCCCTCATTACAGAAGGGATCTCTTCGTAGGAGGTAAAGTATATTTCGTAATTGCCGTTGCTGAAAAGCATTTTGTCGGTGCCGCGAAGCTTTGAAATATCTTTTAACAGATCCTCCTTCGGGGTTTCGTCGATAATATTCTGAACAATATTCTCCTCACGTAATAATTGGAATTTCAGTGACAGGTTTTTAAGATTGATCACCTGCGCAAGGGATTTTCTTTTTTCATAGTAAGACTTCATCATGTAAACCTTACGTTTCAGAAATTCTCCCAATTCTTCGATGTTTTCCATCTCATCCATCACTTTGACAGTGATTGGTTTTCCTATTCTGATACGGATGGGCTTTTCCCGGTCGTTCATCATTTCTGCGGGAAGCATAATTGTCTGCAGGTTAGGGTGGATTTTGGCAACCTGGTAAAAAAGCGTACTGTTTTTAGCATGGAAATACATAGGTACCACCGGAACTTTCGCCATTTTAATAAGCTTTAAGGCCGGTTTTTCCCATTCTCTGTCGAGGATTTCTCCGTAAGGATTGTTTTTGTTTGAAACTTCTCCTGCCGGGAAGATTCCTACACAGCCGCCGTTTTCAAGGTGTTTTAAAGTTTCACGCATTCCTGTTGCGCTGTTTCTGGCTTCTTTTCTTCCTTCAAAAGGATTTACCGGAATTACAAAAGGTTCCATGGGTTTTATTTTTTCTAAAAGAAAATTTCCCATTACTTTAAAATCAGGACGGACTTCTGTCAGTATTTTGCACATTAAAATCCCGTCAATAGCACCGAGCGGATGGTTAGAAACCAAGATAAAAGGTCCTGTCTTGGGTATTTTTGCCAGGTCTTCCTCAAAAGCGACATAACTTAGGTTCCTTTCTCTTACGAAAGAATCGAAAAAATCTTTACCTTCCTTTTCTTTCAGCTTATCATAAAGTCTGTTCACTTCATTTATTTTCGCAATGCTCATAACAGCAGATGCCACAGGATTTTTTAGAAATCCTATTTTATGTAAGCCGGAAGCCTTGATTAAATCAGTTTTCGATATTAAACTCATCTGTGTTTAGTCGGAATTAGTTTTATAATGTTACCATTTGAAGCGTATTCTTTGAAATCTGTTCCAATAATACACTTTTTTCCTGGTAAAATTTGTCTATGTTCTCTATTTTTGCATTTCTCACGGTAAATAAAGATACATTTTTTATAATATCGGTTTTGAAACTTTTCTGAAGTTCACTATTCAGTTCCTCAATTTTAAGAAATTTATCTTCGAGACACAGTGCCAGTGAGATTGCAGAATTCTGCATCAGTGATACTTTAATCTTATGCTTTGCTAAATTATTGAAAATTAAGCTCATGTGATCTTCTGCAATAAAAGAAAAATCCCTTGTGGAAATTTTAAGTAAAGTCTGGTCTCCTTTTAATATGTAAGATTCTTCGCTCTGATTTTTTTCAGAAATACCTACTTTAGTTCCCTCCTTTGTAGGGTCAACAAAAGATTTCACATAAAAAGGGATGTTTTTCTGCTGAAGGGGCTGTAAAGTTTTCGGGTGAATGACACTCGCACCAAAGTAGGCCATCTCAATCGCTTCTTCATAAGATATATTGGATAACAGGGTAACATCTTTAAAGATTCTGGGGTCACCGGTCATCACTCCCGGCACATCTTTCCAGATCGTCATGGCACTTGCATTAAGGCAGTAAGCGAAAATTGCAGCAGAATAATCTGAGCCTTCTCTTCCAAGGGTGACTGTAAAGTTATTATCATCAGAACCGATAAACCCCTGGGTGACATAGCAGATATCAGAATTTAAAGTTGAGATAAACTCCTCGGTTTTTTCCCAGTTGACATTTCCGTCTCTGTAGGAATCGTCGGTTTTTATATAGTCTCTTGCATCCAGCCATTGATTGGTAAATTGGATGTCATTAAGGTATTCACTTACGATCTTTGTGGAGATCATCTCTCCACAGCTCACCACCTGATCATACACAAAGTTATAATTCGGTGATTTATTTCTTCTTAAGAAAGCAACAATATCATCAAAAAACAGATTGATTTCTTCAAAGACTGCATGGTCTTCCCGGAAAAGCCCCTTGGCTATTTCGATGTGCTTCTGTTTTATGAGTTCTATTTCAGTTTGATAGTTATCTTTTTTGAAGTACATTTCTACCACTTTTTCCAGCTCATTGGTTGTTTTACCCATTGCTGAAATAACCAGTAGACATTTTTCAAAACCCTGGCTGCTGAGAACCATTGATACATTTTTTACACTTTCGGCATCTTTCACCGATGCGCCGCCAAACTTGAAAATTTTCATTAGATTGTTAAGAATAAAATTGTTAGATACTAAATCGTTCGATTTTTTCGGAGGTCAAAATTATACATTTACAACGAGATATGAAATAGGGAAGCGGAAGGATTGAATTAAGATTTAATTAAAATTACAGTAAAATATAATAAATGTTGATTGCTTCAGCATACAAAACGGGAAACATTTTTATAATAAGAAATCACAGTTTATTCGCTTTTTTGCTATGTATGTATTTGACTGTTAGGGTGTAGTCTGTTTTATGAGAAAATATTTTTTAATGTGATAAATTTTACGAAATTTGACGGTAACGTAAAAATATTAAAATGTCAGACCAACCATTACAGACTTTAGGAGAATTTTTAATTGATAAACAGGAAGACTTCCAGTATTCTACCGGAGAATTTTCACGTCTTCTAAGTGCTATAAGATTGGCATCCAAAGTCGTAAACAGAGAAGTGAATAAAGCTGGGATCGTTGATATTACTGGTGCTGCAGGCAATCAGAATATTCAGGGAGAAGAACAGCAGAAGCTTGATGTAATCGCAAACGATATTTTTATTACGGCTTTGTCACAGCGTGAAGTGGTTTGTGGGATTGCTTCTGAAGAGAATGACGATTTTATTGATATCAAATGTGGTGAAAACGGTCACCTTAGCAAATATGTAGTATTGATTGATCCTCTTGACGGCTCTTCCAATATTGATGTCAATGTATCGGTTGGGACTATTTTCTCCATCTACAGGAGGGTTACGGAGCCCGGAACCCCGGTTCAGCTTGAAGATTTTTTACAGAAAGGAATCAACCAGATTGCAGCAGGTTATGTAATTTACGGTTCATCTACCATGATTGTTTACACAACAGGAAACGGGGTGAACGGATTTACTTTAGATCCTTCTCTGGGAACCTATTATCTGTCTCATCCTAATATGACATTTCCGAGAACGGGTAAGATCTATTCAATCAACGAAGGAAATTATATCAAATTTCCCCAAGGCGTAAAAAATTACCTTAAATACTGTCAGATGGAAGAGGGAGACCGTCCATATACTTCCAGATATATTGGTTCTTTAGTTGCTGATTTTCATAGAAATATGCTTAAAGGCGGGATTTATATTTATCCTTCCTACGGTCAGTCACCCAATGGTAAATTACGGTTGTTGTATGAATGCAATCCGATGGCATTTCTGGCTGAACAGGCCGGTGGAAAAGCCACTGATGGATTCAGAAGAATTATGGAGGTGGAGCCTACCGAACTTCACCAGAGAATACCGTTTTTCGCAGGAAGTGTTGATATGGTTGAAAAAGCAGAAGAATTTATGCGAATTGACAGCGTAAAATAAATGAAAGCAGAATACTCCAGATATTTATTAAAATTCAAGCGCCCGAGCGGAACGTCTCGCGGCGTTTTGTATGAAAAAGAAACCTATATTCTGGAAATTTCAGATAATGGAAAAAAAGGAGTAGGGGAATGTGCGATTTTCCGAGGTCTGAGTTGCGATGACCGTCCGGATTATGAAGACAAACTCAATTGGCTATGTCAGAATATTCGTCAGGAATACGGATTTTTAAAAGATGAATTGAGGGAATTTCCTTCCATTTGGTTTGGATATGAGCAGGCTGTTTTAAACCTAAAACACGGAGGAAAATTATATTTCCCAAGTGATTTTACTGACAGGAAAGACTCAATGATGATCAACGGCCTGATCTGGATGGGGGATGTAAATTTCATGGAAGAACAGATTCGTGAAAAATTAAATCAGGGATTCCACTGTATTAAATTAAAAATCGGAGTTGACTGGAAATCTGAACATGAAATTCTACAGAAATTAAGAAAGAAATTTTCGAAGGAGAAATTGGAATTGCGTGTCGATGCTAACGGAGGTTTTTCAAAAGAAAATGCGGTAAAAGTTTTGCAACAGCTTTCAGATCTACAGATTCACTCTATTGAACAGCCTGTTAAAGCCGGGAATTGGGATGATATGGCTGACTTGTGTCTGGATACACCAACACCTATTGCGTTGGATGAAGAACTAATCGGCGTTATTGATTTTGAAAAAAAGAAAGCGCTTCTGGAAACGGTGCAGCCACAATACATTATACTTAAACCTGCTTTGATAGGAGGTTTTTCCGGATCAGATGAATGGATCTCTTTAGCAGAGCAGAACAAAATAGGCTGGTGGATTACCTCCGCTCTCGAAAGTAATTTAGGACTGAACGCCATTGCTCAGTATACTTATACAAAAAACAACAGAATGCCTCAGGGTCTGGGAACAGGAAGCCTGTTCACCAATAATTTTGAGAGTGATCTGGAACTGAAAGGTGATAGGGTGTTTTTTAAATAAAGTAGTTTTTGGTCGATAATTTTATCTTTAAGAGTTAATGAAAATTTAAATCACATCTTTTTCGATGAACATGGTTTTCTTTATATATTCTAAGATATAAGAAAACTTTCTTTTTACTTTTTTCATAATAATATAGTTTAATGTTATCTGAACAAACTGAACTATGACAAACGTCGTACCAAATTATAATAATTCACTTTAAAATTTATTTTTTTTGTGTGACGACTTTTCAGGTAATACTAAAAGTATAGTCATTGTTTTTTATTCTGTTGGTAATCAGATTACTGTCAATTCCATTCAGGGTCTGTAAAATATCATTTTGTGCCTGTGAGCTGGATAGATATCCCCAGTGATTTCCAAATTCAAATTTGAAAGAATCTTTAAGGTCATTTTCTATATAAGTACAGTCTATAATGGAAACAACATCCTTAAAATGTTCAATATCGGACGGTCCGTTTTTCCCTAATCGTGGGGTAAGAATATTCTTTGTAAACTGGGAGATCCCTAATATGGAATCTTTCCTGTTCAGGTAAACTGAAACTCTGTTGGCGAGCAGAGGAAGCTTGTTGAAAGAATCTTCAGCCTCTTCAAAGACTTTATAGGAAACATCTGCACTCAACAGCAGTACCTGATCGATGACCCTGAGAATATTTTCCCTTTTCAGACTGTACAGCATGCTCTGCAGTACTCTGTTCCCCATGGAATGGACCATTATATGAATATGTTGGTTACATGGTGCCAGATCTCTGTGAGAGAAAATGTCTTTCAGAAACTGGGTGTAAAAATAAAACATCCTTACAAGGGAAGTTCCCGAATTAATACTTGCTGCCTTATCATCAAAATAAGTCATCGGAACCAGGCTGCCGGATGCGGGCCAGCTTACAAACAGGATATGTTCTATCGGAGAATCGGGATTGTCAATAAAAAGTTTTTTGAGATCAACGATAGCTCTTAATTCATCATCAAAGGTATAAGCGTACCCGTGGATAAATATCAGTACATCATTTCTTACTTTTGCTGAGGACATGTTTTTATACAGTTCATAAAACATTCTCTGCGTGCCTCCAAGATGATTCGCAGTTAATGCAGAGTTTTTCAGGCCTTTTTCGCTCATCAGAACCTCCAGAACTTCTTCGTAGCCCTGTTTTTCAGGTTCAGAAAACAATTGATAGTCAAGTATTTTTCTGTTGGAGTATTCCTTTTTATTTTTTACAGGTTCAGGGGTTTCAGTATAATTTTCAAAATTACATTTAGCAATCCTGAAGTTGGGGATTGAGTACTGGTCATTAGAGAAAGAATCGGTCTTTTCGCCTTTATGACGCACGATCTTGCGGTTGCTGAGGATATAAACAGCCATTATTAACAGTTTTGTGAGAATGATTTTTGGTTGAATAAAGTTCTGAAAAAAAAATCAATTTGATGTGAATTCAGGATTAAAAATATCGTTTTTTTTAACCCTTAAATTTTCTTAAATTTGCAAATTGCTGTGTAATCATGCAGCAGCGTAAGTTTATTGTAATGGAAGAAGAAAAAAAGTCACTCAATTTTATTGAGCAAATAATAGAAGATGATCTGGCAAACGGGATGAGAAATGATCAGATCCGTTTCCGGTTTCCGCCTGAACCCAATGGTTATCTGCATGTAGGTCACACAAAAGCGATCTGCATCAACTTTGGTCTCGGTGAAAAATACAATGCTCCCGTAAACCTCCGTTTCGACGATACAAACCCTGAAAAAGAAGAGCAGGAATTTGTGGATTCTATCATGAAAGATGTAGAATGGCTGGGTTTCAAATGGGATAAGGTTTTGTATGCATCTGACTACTTCCAGCAGCTTTATGACTGGGCAGTGAAGCTTATTAAAGAAGAAAAAGCTTATGTAGACGAGCAGCCTTCGCAAATAATTACCGAACAGAGAAAGAACCCGGCAGAACCGGGAGTGGAATCACCTTTCAGAAACCGTCCTGTTCAGGAATCTTTAGATTTATTTGAAAAGATGAAAAACGGTGAGTTTGAAAGTGGTTCAATGTCACTGCGTGCAAAAATCGACATGCTTTCACCGAATATGAATATGCGGGATCCTGTGATGTACAGAATTTTAAATAAACCGCACCACAGAACAGGTACAGACTGGAAGATCTATCCGATGTATGACTGGGCTCATGGGGAGTCTGATTATTTAGAGCAGGTTTCTCATTCACTCTGTTCTTTAGAATTTGAAAACCACAGACCTCTTTATAACTGGTATCTTGAGCAGGTTTATGATGACTCGAAAGTAGCACCCAAGCAGAGAGAATTTGCGAGGATGAACGTTTCGTACATGATTACTTCCAAAAGAAAACTACAGAGGCTTGTTGCTGAAAAAGTGGTGAACGGGTGGGATGATCCGAGAATGCCTACCATCTCAGGAATGAGAAGGAAAGGGTTTACCCCGGCTTCGATCAGGAATTTTATTGATAAAGTAGGAGTTGCCAAAAGAGAAAATCTCATTTCTGTTCAGCTGTTGGATTTCTGTGTACGTGAGGATCTCAATAAAGTTGCAAAAAGGGTCATGGCAGTAGTTGATCCTGTAAAACTGATTATTGAAAACTATCCTGAAGGGCAGGAAGAATGGTTAGATACTGAAAATAATCCTGAGCAGGAAAATGCAGGGACAAGACAGGTTCCTTTCTCCAGGGAAATATATATTGAGCGTGAAGATTTCAAAGAGGAAGCTAATAATAAATTCTTCAGACTGAAGTTAGGCGGAGAAGTCCGCTTAAAATCTGCATACATCATCAAAGCTGAAAGGGTGGAGAAGGATGAAAATGGAGAGATCACAACAATCTATGCATCATATGACGATAAATCTAAGTCAGGAAGCGGAACTGAAGAGAGTTTAAGAAAAGTGAAAGGTACACTGCATTGGGTGTCTGCGAAACATGCTATTCCTGTGGAAGTAAGAATCTATGATAATCTCTTTACCGTAGAACAGCCTGATGCTGAGAAGGATGTTGATTTCCTTAATTTCATCAATCCTGATTCCGTATCGGTCATTCAGGGATTCGCTGAGCCGGGATTGAAGGATGTTGCAGTGGGTGAACCGCTTCAATTCCAGAGAATTGGGTATTTTACGAAAGATCAGGACTCAACGGATACAAATTATGTATTCAACAGAACCGTAACATTAAAAGACTCCTATAAGCCGGAGTAGTAATTTATTTATAATATTGTAAATGAAACAGGGCTTAATTTTTTAAGTCCTGTTTTTTGTTTTTATCTCATTGATGACCTTACTGTATTTTCAGGGATTTCAAGAACCCAATTGGGTGATTTGTGAAACTGTGAGCGCTGTCTGTGTTTAAAATGATTCATCAAATAATAGAAATTGTGAAACTTATACATTTATATACAAGTTCTTTTAAAGGACTTTCAAAAGAAAGCTGGATGCTGGCACTCGTAATGCTTATTAACCGCTCCGGCTCTATGGTACTGCCTTTTTTGGGAGTATACATGACGGCATACCTCCATTTCAGTATCGAAAATACCGGTATTGTTCTTAGTTTTTTCGGAATAGGATCGGTGATCGGTTCTTGGCTGGGAGGTTACATTACCGATAAAGTCGGAGAATATAAAGTACAGTACCTCAGTTTACTGCTGAGTGTACCTTTGTTCTGCCTTATCCCTGTTTTTAAAACAGAGGCTGGTGTTGCACTGATTATTTTACTGCAGAGTATTGTAAGTGATTCGTTCCGGCCTGCCAACTCGGTGGCGATCACAAAATATGCAAAACTTGAAAATATAACCAGAGCATTTTCACTCAACCGTATGGCTGTCAATCTCGGATTTTCCATCGGACCTGCTTTAGGAGGTATTCTGTCTGCAATTTCTTATGAATTTCTTTTTTACAGCAATGCTCTGGGAGCTTTGCTTGCCGGTCTGATGTATATTCTGTTTTTTTATAAAAGAAATAAGCTGGCAAAAATAAAGGCTAAAAAAGTAAAAGAAGCTGTTGAAATTAAAAAAGAAAATTCACCTTATCGGGATGGTAAATTTCTGATCTACTGTTTCTTCTGTATGCTTTTTTCAATTTGTTTTTTCCAGTTATTCAGCACGCTGACTATATTTTATAAAGATACTGCGCATCTGAGCCAGGAGAGTATAGGGTATATTTTAGGGTACAGCGGTTTTTTAGTGGTATTGCTTGAAATGGGTCTGGTGCAGATCGCTGAAAAGTATTTCAGCTTAGCCCGTACGATGTTTTTAGGGACTTTTATCTGCGGACTTTCTTATGCATTGCTGGGTTTTGATTACAGTATTGTAACATTGGTGATCTCCATGAGTTTATTATCCGCAGGCGAAATCTGGGCGCTTCCTTTTATGTCAACAATTACCGCATTGCGATCAGGTAAAAATAATAAAGGTGCGTATATGGGGTTGAATGGAATTTCTTTTTCAATTGCTTTTATCATCACCCCTTATCTGGGAACACTGATTGCAGAAAAATTCGGCTTCAGTTTCCTGTGGATCGGAACCGGAATTTCGGCAACCCTTATTGCTGTAGGTTTTTATTTTGTGGTGCCCTGGATGTTAAAAGAAAAAGAAGCTTAGCAGCTTCAATTTCTTTAATATTCAATTTCAAAACTTCCAAGATAGGTCAGGGAAAAATCATCAGATTCTACAGAAACCGGTTTTGGAATTTGTCCGTGGCTTACAAAAATTAAAGAATTTATTTCAAATTTCAATTCCAGTTGAATGATTTTATGCACCAATTCTGGGAGCCATTGATCTGCAAAAGAATACTCTGAAAAATTGTCATAGATGTTCTGGCTGAGATTTTCAAAACCATATTCTGCAAGATCACCGTCAAACCATACGGTATCCTGAGATTCTGCAAATTTTGAGATGTAGCTGTCATCGTCTTCTTCGTTCAGGTAATAGTTTTCATCCTCTTCTACAAAATGTAAGAAATCTTCTTCCGAATTGAAATTCCCTACCCAAAAATCTAAAATCTGTGTATTCATGCCTAATTTTTTGAAGCGTCAAAGGTAAGATTAATAGTTTTTATATTAAAAGATTTCAGGGAATTTGCAATATCGAAAAATATTTAAAGTGGCGGATCTTTCGTGGAGTTTTATTAATTAGACATAGAATTCTGTCGTTCGTCACTTCGAGTAGGTTTTGTAGAAACCGTATCGAGAAGTTCGTGATTCAAAGGCGGACTGTGGTTCAAAGGTTCTCGATACATTTTTCTCCGCTTTGCTGCGAAAAATACTCGAACTGACGGAGCTCGAATTGACAGAGCAACTTTGGTTTCTTGTAGAAAGGGCGTCACTTCGAGTAGGTTTTGTAAGAAACCGTAGCGAGAAGTTTGTGATTCAAAGGCTGTCCGTGGTTCACGGGTTCTCGATACATTTTTCTCCGCTATGCTGCGAAAAATACTCGAACTGACGGAGCTCGAACTGACGGAGTAACTTTGGTTTCGTATAGAAAAGGCGTCACTTCGAGTAGGTTTTTGAATAAAATCGTATCTGGAATTTTTTGAAAGTCGCTCCACTTTTAGATTTTTAGCCATCTTAAAATTACCGCAACGTTTGTCATTCTGAAAGAATCTCAACATAGTTTTTTTAACGATACGATTGCAAGGAATTTTATTGACAATCCTGAAAATATTTTTCGGTCGCTAAGGCGTTCCACTCAGCAACGGCAAAGTTTTTAGTGCCTTAAATTTAACGCAAGGCAACACAAAGTTTATTCAATAGCTTTGTGTTTTTAAGATAAACTAAGGCGTAAACTTATCAATGAAATACAAAGGTTATACAAGTCACTTCGAGTAGGTTTTTGAATAAAATCGTATCTGGAATTTTTTGAAAGATGAAGAAATTTTGTTTTCGGAATTCGAGGCTTTTCAATACAAATTCTTTCGGAATTCTACTTGAATTGACGGATTTTAAAAGTCGCTTCACATTTAGACTTTTAGCCATCTTAAAATTAACGCAACGTTTGTCATTCTGAAAGAATCTCAACATGAATCTTTAACGCTATGGTTGCAAAGTTTTTTTAACAATCCTGAAAATATATTTTGTTCGCAATGGCGTTCTACTCAGCAACGGCAAAGTTTTTAATGTCTTGAATTTAACGCAAGGCAACACAAAGTTTATTCAATAGCTTTGTGTTTTTAAGATAAACTAAGGTGTAAACTTATCGATGAAATACAAAGGTTCTACAAGTCACTTCGAGTAGGTTTTGTAGAAACCGTATCGAGAAGTTTGTGATTCAAAAGCTGCCCTTGATTCACGGGTTCTCGATACATTTTTCTCCGCTATGCTGCAAAAAACACTCGAACTGACGGAGCTCGAACTGACAGAGCAACTTTAGCTTTGTGTAAATAGGAAGTCACTTCAAGTAGGTTTTGTAGAAACCATATTGAGAATTTTTGATTAGTAACGAAATTCTGAAAATTGTGTGGGATTTTTAACGCAACCGTCGCAAAGTTTTTTGAAGATCCTGAAATTATTTTCGGTCGCAAGGGCGTTTCACCTAGCAACAGCATGATGATGAGTATAATTTAATATTTCTGTAGAATTCCTACTTATCCTTAATAATGTTCTCAAGTTTATCAACCATCTCTTTCTGTTGTGTAAGCATACGTTCATACAACTCAACTATTTTGTCGATTGGATTAAATGTACACCTTATATTTTCAGCATTAGCAGTAATTGAATTATTTCCTATCATAGAATCATCTCCCACTGTAGTATCATCATTGAACGTATTGGTAATAATACTAATGGCTTGTTCGTCATTAAAATTCTGAAAAGCTTCTACAGGTATTTTAAGAACTTCAGAGATTTTTTGGAGCATAGAATTGTCAATCATTTCCTTCTGTTCGAGAAGGGAGACCTTCTTTTGGTTCCAATCATCACCAAGGTCGAATGCCAAAGCTTCCTGTTTAATTCCCAGCATTTCTCTGAATCTTTTGATATTACGTCCCTGATGTACTTTATGTTCCATGTGTTTTATTTTTCTGAGTGGTAAAGGTACAGTCATTCTTACAACTGTCCGAAAAGTAAAGTTAAAAATTATCGGGTAAAAATCCTAATGTAAAACTATTTCAGGATTAAAATTAAAGTGTAAATCTATACCAGGATTATAGGACGTCACTTCGAGTAGGTTTTGTAAAAAAACGTATCTAGAAGTTTGTGATTCAGAGGTTGCCTATTGTTCACGGGTTCTCTATACATTTTTTCCGCTTCGCTTCGAAAAACACTCGAACTGACGGTGCTCGAACTGACGGAGTAACTTTAGTTTCTTTTAGAAAAGGTGTCACTTCGAGTAGGTTTTGCAAAAACCGTATCGAGAAGTTTGTGATTGAAAGTATACCTGTTATTCACTGGTTCTCGATACATTTTTCTCCGCTTCGCTTCGAAAAACACTCGAACTGACGGAGTAACTTTAGTTTCTTTTAGAAAAGGTGTCACTTCGAGTAGGTTTTTCAAAAACTGTATCGAGAAGTTTATGATACAAAGGCTGCCTGTTGTTCAAAGGTTCTCGATATATTTTTCTTCGCTTTGCTGCGAAAAACACTCGAACTGACGGAGCTCGAGCTGACGGAGTAACGTAGGTTTCGTATAGAAAAAGCATCACTTCGAGTAGGTTTGAAAAAACCGTATCGAGAAGTTTGTGATTCAGGGACTATTTGTATTTTACTGATTATCAATACGGCTTATCGCAGAATTTATCCGGACGGACTGATTCGTAAATATTGGATGAACTTTTAAATGGGTTGAATTAAACTCTCAACAAGCCGCGAAAAGCTCTGGCTGCATAATAGGAATTGGCACCATTATGATAGACAAAGACCTTATCGTACCTTCTGTCACAAAATAATGCACCACCGAGAGCTCTGATTTCTTTTGGTGTTTTGATCCAGCTTGATGTTTTCAGGTCAAATTCTCCTAAAGTCTGCAGGAAGCGGTATTGAGCCTCATCAAGAATTTCTATACCCATCTCCCCGGCAACATCGTCAACAGTATTCTGAGGTTTATTTTCTTTTCGCGAGTCCAAAGCTTCGCGGTCATAGCAGAAGCTCCTTCTCCCTTTGGGACTTTCTGCCGAGCAGTCGAAATAGAGGTACTGATCTGTTTTCTGATCATAATCTACAACATCAGGCTCACCACCCGAAATTTCCATTTCATGGAGTGACCGCAGTTTCTGAGGATTTTCTTTCAGTTTCTGTTCAATTTTCAGCCAGTCCATTTCAGGATGCCGATTCTTGTTTTTTTCAAAACGCTGATGTACAATCTCAAGAAGTGCTGCAGCTTCTTTTTCAGATAGATGATTTTTTAACTGCATATGATCGGTTTTTTTTAATGAAGAAATTTAAGGAAAATTGGACAGCCTGTCATTGGGTAAATCATATTCGAAGATTTTATCTGTTTCAGGATCAATATAGAGCCATTGAAATGGACTGATCTTATGTTCAGATTCGGTATAAATTCCCAAAACATAATATTCTTTATCATCTCTGGTTTTTTTCTCAATGGAATAGGCAAGATCTTCCCTGTTTTTGATAGATAATTTAATTAAATCTTTTTTTGAATTCGCAATATAATATTCTGCAAGTTTATAAAGGTGATCTAAATAAGAATCTGAAAATTCATTTTCTTTCGTATAATAATATTTGAGAGACTTTCCGTATTCCTTCCTGAATTTTGAGACGTTTCCGTCTTTTATTTTTTTTGCAGAAACAAGCCATTGTGCATTTTGGGGAGTATCACCGTCACCGGCAATATAGACAGAATCATTTTTCCATTCGATGGCAATAAGGTCACCGCGAAGAAGGCTGCGGTCGTTGTTATTGTCGTTGACGAAAGTGATTTCATCCTTCCCTTTTTTACCGTTGAGCTGCGAGTAATCATAGTCGTCATTGTAGGAAATAAATTCGACCGTATCCTGTTTTACCGAATCTTTTTTGGCGGCAGTCTGCCGGACTGTTTCTGTTTTAGGCTCATCTGCAAAATGTTTTTTTGGTTCGGACGGAGTACACGAAAAGCAGAATATCGGAACGAGTGCCGTAAAAAAATCTTTCATATTTCTTGGTTAAGAACTTAAAAGTAATAAAGTTTGATCAATCAGGAAGAGATTCTTCCGATGCTTTTTAAGGGTAAGCTGGAAGATTTAAGAAACTCTTCTTCCTCTTTCACTTTCAGAAATCGTTTTTTCCAATCTTGAAATCTGAGTTTTATACTGTTTAGCACTCATGATCCAGTGAACCATGACCTTTTGATAGGATGGAGCCTGTTTTTTGAAAAATTCCCATGCTTTTTCATCAGATTTAAATCTTTTTTCATATTCTGCTGAAAGTGAACCGTTTTCAGTTTCGTGGGAATAGATTCCTGATTTATTTTCTTTTCTGAGCTTAAATGCATTAATACCTGCGGGATACATCAGACCTGATTTGGAAAGTTCTTCAATCTTTTTAATATTTACGGTACTCCAGATGCTCGTCGGTCTTCTTGGAGTAAATCGAATGCTGTAGCTTTCCTGATCAATTGATTTTCTTACTCCGTCAATCCAGCCAAAACACAGTGCCTGGTCTACAGATTCAGACCAGGTCATTGAAGGCTTTTTTGTTCCCACTTTATAAAATCCCACGACCAGCTCCGCTTCTATCCTGTGATTTTCTTCAAGCCATTTGCGGAAATCCTGCGGTGTTATGAAAAAAATTGCAGTTGTTTTCATTTTAAGTATTGATGATAAAATTAAAAATTTACTTTTAAATTTAAGGATAGATAACATTAAATAATTTGATATCCTGATAAACCTGATGTATTGTAATCTGATTTCTTACAGTTTATACAAATCATCATCATAGATTTATTATGAACATTTTGTAGAAAGTCTTATCTTTTGAATCCTTACATTTGTAAGGCATTCTGATTTAAAGAAAGAGTGAAAATGAATTTAATATGATTAACAGAAGATATAAGGAAACGATTCATACGGATAGTAATAATTACGAATACATCACTGTTACCAACGACGAAAATAAAGTCAGAATTTATACCCTGAAAAACGGATTGAAAGTTTTCTTGGCGCAGAATTTTGATGCACCGAGAATTCAGACATTTATTCCTGTAAGAACCGGCAGTAATAATGATCCTTCTGATAATACAGGTCTGGCCCATTATCTTGAGCACATGATGTTCAAAGGAACATCTAAGATCGGAACGCAGAACTGGGAGGAAGAAAAAGTTTTGCTGGATCAGATTTCAGATTTATACGAGCAGCATAAAGCGGAGCAGAATCCTGAAAGAAAAAAGGAGATCTATAAAAAAATTGATGAAATTTCTCAGGAAGCCAGCCAGTTTGCTATTGCCAACGAATATGATAAAATAATCTCATCACTCGGTGCCAGCGGAACCAACGCTCATACCTGGTTTGATGAAACAGTCTATAAAAATAATATTCCCGCTAACGAATTTGAAAA
Organism: uncultured Chryseobacterium sp.; assembly: GCA_963526305.1. Lineage (GTDB taxonomy): Bacteria > Bacteroidota > Bacteroidia > Flavobacteriales > Weeksellaceae > Chryseobacterium. Next base: position 47,224 of record CAURNW010000013.1, read on the forward strand.
ATGGCTGAAAGTGGAGAAAGAAAGGTTTTCAGAGATGGTTTTACGTCTTTTTCATACGGAACTGGAATCTGTTTATGAAGAATTCAACAGAGCGCAGGATAATGATTCCCGATTGGTTAATGATGAACTGATGGAAGCCCTTTTCCCCAATCATCCGAATGGGCAGCAGACTACTCTTGGTAAACCTGAACATTTGAAAAATCCCTCTATGAAGGCGATTCACAAATATTTTGATGAATATTATGTTCCCAATAATTATGCAATGGTGTTGGTGGGAGATCTCGATTTTGAAGAAACCGTAAAGTTGGTGGATCAATATTTCGGAACGATCCCGTATAAAGAATTACCTGTAAAAGAAGCCGTTACAGAAGAGCCCATGACTGAAATTACTGAAAGAACAGTATACAGCCCGACAACACCGAGGGTTCAGCTTGCATGGAGAACAGACAGCTACGGCTCAAAAGAAGCGATGTATGCCGATGTAGTTGCCAATATTTTAAGCAACAGGGGAGATGCAGGTCTGCTCGATCTGCATATCAATCAGACCCAGAAAATGCTTTGGGCACAAGCTTATTCTTTAGGATTAAAAAACTACGGATTCTTTTCCATTGTGGCTGTTCCTAAGGAGAATCAGACTTTAAACGAAGCCAGAGACATGGTTTTGGAGCAGATTGAACTGGTTAAAAAAGGAGAATTTCCGGATTGGATGCTTCCAGCTATCATCAATGATTTTAAGCTTCAGAGAATGAAGGCGCTGGAAACTGCCGGAGGATTGGCTAATAATCTGTATGACACCTATATCAAAGGAAGAACCTGGGAACAGGAACTGAATGAAATGGATGAGTATGATGAAATTACCAGGGAAGAAGTCATAGAATTCGCCAATACTTTCTTTAAAGAAAATTATGTTGTCATCAACAAGGAAAAAGGGATCAATGATAAATTACTGAGGGTTGACAATCCCGGGATCACGGCTATTAAAATTAACCGCGATGCACAGTCTGATTTTCTGAAAGAAATTGTAGAGGAGAAAACTGAGGATATTCAACCTGAATTTATTGACTATCAGGAAGAGATAACCACAGATGTTATTAAAGATAAGAAAATAAGTTTCGTTAAGAATAAGTACAATGAAATTGCCCAGGTGTATTTTATTTTTCCGTTTGGAAGCGACAACGACCGGCATTTGGGAATTTCTACACAGATCCTGCAGTACCTGGGAACTGAAAAATTTTCACCCGAAGATCTGAAAAAAGAATTCTTTAAAATTGGAATAACGAACGATTTCAAAACCACTTCAGACCAACTGCATATTTCGTTGAGCGGACTTGAAGAAAACATGGAGAAAGGTATAGAGCTGCTTCAGCACTGGATGAAGAACGTAGAGCCCGATCAGGAAATTTACAATCAGTTTGTCACCACTGTTCTGGAAAACCGTGAAGCCGGAAAAAAAGATAAAAACCGGATCATGACAGCACTGACCAATTATACCAAGCTTGGGAAAGGTTCCAGATTTTTGGATTTCCTTACGAAAGAAGAACTTGAAAACACAAAAGTGGAAGAATTTACGGATCGTATCAGAAATGTTTTCAAATTCCAGTACCAGGTATTTTTCTATGGAAAAGATTTTAAAAAATTTAAAAAAGAAATAGAAAGCTTTACTGAAAACCAGAGTCGAAGTACTCCCGACCCGAAGAAATATCCTGACCCGGAAACAACCGGAAATGTATATTTTACCAATTACGATATGGTACAGATGGAAATGAGTAAAATAGGGAAGGGGCATCACGTGAATACAGAGAATTTTGGTAAGATCAATGTTTTCAATGAATATTTTGGAAGAGGTCTGTCATCTATTGTTTTTCAGGAAATCCGTGAAAGTAAAAGTTTAGCCTACTCAGCCTATGTTTCCTATTCACCGAATACTGAGGCTGGTCGTCCTGACTACATTACAACTTACATAGGGACACAGCCTGATAAATTACAGATTGCAGTTGACACCATGACCGAACTGATGGATGAGCTGCCTGAAGTGGCCACCCAGTTTGAAAATGCGAAAAGTGCAGCATTAAAACAGATTGCTTCAACAAGAATTACCAGAACCAATATCTTTTTTAATACCTTAAAATTACAGAAACTGGGGATAACGCATGATTTCAGAAAGGATATCTACAGCCAGATAAAAGATCTTAAATTTGATGAAATCAAACAATTTTATCAGACGGAGATAAAGCCGATCCAGTTTAATACCGCCATTATAGGAAAAAAAGAAAACCTGAATCTGGAGGCTGTTGAGCAGATGGGAACTTTTAAAGAGCTGGAATTAGAAGAGATTTTTGGGTACTAAAAGTATAATTAATTTCCGTGAACAAATTATAAGTAAAAATATCTAAATGAAAGGCTGTCCCGATTTTCGGACAGCCTTTCATTTAATATATAGAAACAACCATTAACCTTTTTTGATCCTTACTACACACAAATTTCTATCTGATTTCCTTCGGGATCAAGAATGACACTTTCGTAATATCCGTCACCCGTTGTTCTGGGTTCACTTTCTATGGTATAATGACCGGTACGAAACCTTTCTGTTAAGTCATTTACCGCTTCTTTGCTGCCGACAGAAATGGCAAAATGAGCCATACCTTCTGTAAATCCTCTTTTTCCCGGCTCATCTTTGATATCCTGCCTGTTCATTAATTCAATGCGTGTTTTATCCTCCCCAAAGTTCAGGAAATAGGAAGTAAACCCTTTTGAAGGATTGCTGTATTTTTCATTGGAAACTGCATTAAAATAATTTACATAAAATTCCCGCATCCTTTCCAGGTCAGTAACCCATATTGCGATATGATCAATTCTCATTTTTCAGAATTTAATGGATTTGTATTTTTCGGAGAGAACAATAATTAAAATTCCGAAGGCCGATGCTGATAATAATGCAATTCTGAGGTCTGTAATTTCAGAAAGCAGACCAATCAGGGGTGGGCCAATCATAAAACCGAGAAAACTTATTGACGAGACTGCTGTGATGGCAATACTTGCGGACATCGTTTTTAATCTTCCTGCTGCACTGTAACAAATGGGTACAATGGAGGAAACGCCTAATCCTACAAGTAAAAAACCAAAAGTTGAGAGGATTAAACCAGGTCTGGCAGTAGCAAGTAATAAGCCCGCAGTAATTAATATCCCACAGTACTTCAGCACGGTTGAGGCCTGATAACGGTTGACAAATTTATCAGCGACAAAACGTCCTAATGTCATCGCTCCCATACTCGCTATATATCCCATACGTACAAAAGACTCGTCTGGTTTGATAATGGTAGAGAAATAAACGCTGCTCCAATCAAACATGGTTCCTTCACAAAACATACTTCCAAATCCTATCAGTCCCAAAATAATTACAGCAGCATCCGGTTTAAAAACCGTTTTTTCTGTTCTATCCTTATCTCTATCAGCTTCCTTTATATCCTGATGAAGTAATCTCCGGCTGAAAAAAAAGATTCCTAAAATACCGAAGACCAGAATGATCATAAAATGGGTGAAAACTGACCATTCCGTTTGGGCGAATACAGTGCCTAAGATTCCACCTGTAAGCCCTCCCAGACTCCATAATCCGTGGAAAGAAGACATGATGTTTCTTTTGTACAGCGCTTCTAAACTGACTGCCTGGGTATTCACGGCGATATTTGCCATGTTTGATGCAATCCCGAATAAAAATAATACGGAGAACAGGTATGCAAAGCTATCTGCGTTTGCAATGAATGTAAGCATGATTCCATACATGATCATTGCTGTGATCAAAACAGGCCGGCTTCCATATTTGTTCACCAGATAACCTGAGACCGCCATCATTGTCAATTGACCCAGAGGCATGGCAAAGAGTACCTGTCCCAGCTCGCCATCATTGAGATGAAGAGCTTTTTTAATATCGGGGATCCTGCTTGCCCAGCTGGCGAATATCAATCCCATGATAAAATAAAAGTAAAAAATGCTGATACGCATTGGAGATAATTTCTGCGTGCTCATAAGTGCTTTTAAAAATTAGAGTGCAAAACTAATAACAGATCAGGTGAATAAAAATGACGCACGTCATTTTCTTCATGTTTAATGAATAAATATTACTTTTGATAAAGTGATTATTTTAAAATAATGGATATTGTAAAAACAATTCTCGAAAAATATAAGGTGCGGTTTTCTCAGGAATCAATGTTGAGATTTCAATCGATACTGATACAGAAATCTTATCAGAAAGATGAAATGATTTTAGAAGAGGGAACCGTAAGCAGATACATTTATATTGTAGAAAGAGGCCTGATCCGACAGTTTTATTATAAAGAAGGGCGGGATATAACAGAACATTTTTCCTGTGAAGGTAATATTGCCACCTGCCTTGAAAGTTTATTTCTGCAGGAGCCGACGCGGTTATTGGTAGAAGCGCTGGAGCCGTCTGTCATCTATCTTCTGGATTATAATAAATGGATAAAACTTTGTGATGAATTTCCGGATATTAATCAATTATACAGGGCTGTTATGGAATATAAGCTCGTTGTTTCTCAGCACAAAGCAGATTCCTGGCGTTTTGAAAATTCAAGGGAACGCTATGACCGCTTTTGTAAAGAACAGCCATCTATTTCCGGAAGGGCATCTGTCGCCCATATCGCTTCATATCTTCTGATGAGCCCTGAAACTCTGAGCCGTGTACGGGCAGGAATACTGTAGTTTTTTAATTAAAATTGCAGCAATTCATTTTTGTTTTATCAGATCATCAACCGATATTACAGTTACTAAAAAAAAGAACAACCCTGAAATCATAAGTTTTCACATATAATTTCAAGGTTGTCCGATTAAATCAATTTTCTGAAGTTTTATTTTCACTTCCTGAAACAGGTAAAAGTTGATATTACTTCACTATTTTCATCTCGTTGATCAGCCACTTTGAATCGGCAAATTTATCAACGATAAAAAGAATGTATTTCGTATCAACCATGATATTTCTGCTGAATCGCGGATCGTAGTTAATGTCGCTCATGGTTCCTTCCCACTGTCTGTCAAAATTTAATCCGACCAGGTTTCCGTGTGCATCCAGAGCAGGGCTTCCTGAATTACCTCCTGTGGTGTGATTGGTTGCCGTAAATCCTACAGGAACATCTCCGGTCTTGTCTTTGTAATTTCCGAAGTCTTTCCTGTCATAAAGATCAATCAGTTTTTTAGGAACATCAAATTCGTAATCTCCGGGAACATATTTTTCCATAACACCTGCCAGGTGCGTCTGGTAATCATAAGTAACTGCATCTTTCGGAGTTGAGCCTTTTACTTTTCCGTAGGTTACACGAAGTGTAGAATTTGCGTCCGGAAAGAATTTTCTCTCTTTATCAGTTGACATCTGCTGAGCCATATATTTTTTCTGCAAACCGTCGATTTTTGCCTGCAGAGAAGTAAACTGTGAATCAGCAGTTTTTATGTAAGTATCTTTAAGATTCATGAAAAGCTGATAAACAGGATCTTTTTTGACCGTTTTGATCAATTTGTCCTGATTGGAAAATGCTTTGTCGATATCAGCGTTCAGAGCAGCTCCGTTTACAGAAGATCTTCCTGTGATCACAGAGTTTTTAGAGAGGTCTTCGAAGTCGGTTATGTTTTGAGCTTCATTTTTATATTTGTCAAAACCGGAAGGCAAAAATTGCGGAGCCGTTTTGTTGGCATACAGAGCCAGAAGTTTTGCCGTTACTTTGGCATCCAGTTCCGGACTGTAATCTTTGTAGAACGAGGTAAGTCTGCTTTTGAATGCAGCTGTTCCTTTCTCATCCATTCTGCCTGCTTCCACGGCGGTAATGTACGAAGAGAAAAGATTGGCAAGCATCAATGTCTCAGCGTTCCTGATCACTTCAGAATAATAGGCATTATTTAAAGCATAAGGGGCCTGATCTTTATACAGTTTGTTCAGTTCGTTTATTGTGGTTTTTATCTGAGGATTTTTGGAAGCGAGCAAACTTTCATACGTTACTTTTTTCTGCACGGCATTCGATTTTTTAAGACCTTCTACCTCACCAATCCATTTTTTCCAGTAGTTGGCGACAGAAGCGAATTTTGAAGCGTATTTGATCCTTGTAGCGTCGTCAGCACGCATTTTTTCATCTAATGTCTTCAGAGCAACATCACGTACTGCGATTCTCGCAGGATCAATCTCTGTCATGATCTTTTCCACAGCAATGGCAGGAAGATATTCTGTCGTTCTGCCTGGAAAACCGAAAACAAAGGTGAAATCATTTTCAGCCTTATCCTTTATAGAGACCGGAAGGTAATGTTTCGGAACGTAGGGTACATTGTCTTTAGAATATTCAGCAGGTTTGTTATTTTTATCTGCGTAAATTCTGAACATTGAGAAATCTCCCGTATGTCTTGGCCATACCCAGTTGTCTGTATCACTTCCGAATTTTCCGATACTTTGTGGCGGCGCTCCGACCAGACGAATGTCCTTATAGGTTTCAATCACATAGGCATAAAATTTATTTCCGTAATACATTGATTTTACAGAAATTGACTGATAAGGTTCTGTTTTTTGAGAATTTTTATAAATCTCAATATTACCGGCAATTTTTTTAGAAAGTTCAGGTTCCTGAAGATTTTCAGTGTTTTCTAAAATCTTATCTGTTACCTCCTTGATATCCACAATAAAGTCAACGGTTACACCCGGATTCGGAAGTTCAGTTCCCATATTCTTTGCCCAGAAACCATTGGACAGCAAATCGTTGTCAACCGTTGAATGAGCCTGAATCTGACCGTATCCGCAGTGGTGGTTGGTTAAAAGTAACCCTTTTGGCGAAATAATTTCAGCTGTGCATCCTCCGTTGAATTGTACTACAGCATCTTTTATACTTGGTTTTTGCGTATTGAAGATATCTTTGGCAGAGATTTTCATTCCCAGATCCTTCATTTCCTTTTCATTCAATTCCGTGGGAATCCACATTCCGCCGTATTGCTGCGCCATTCCCCATGAAAAAGTAAAGAATGCCGAAGCAATTAAAATAGTACGTTTTATCATTGCAAAAAATTTTGACTAAAATACGGATTTAATTGTCTCTGAAAAAAGAAAACCCTTCAGAATTTTGTTCTGAGGGGCTTGGGAACTGATATCTTACAGATTGAAAATCTTGCTTAATTTTACAAATACTGTTTCATCATCTGCATCTTTTAAGCTGTTACAAAAATACATTATTCATCAATACCGGAAAATGAACCCATGTTAAGAAATACGTTTTCTTATGCGGCTCAGGGCCTGTGGAGTAATCCCCAGATAAGAGGCAATATATTTCAATGGAATCTGGATCACATAGTCAGGATAGGTTTCTAATAAATTTAAATATCTTTCTTCAGCGGAATGCATCAAAAGTGACATTTCCCGCTGGGCTTTTCTCACATATAAACCTTCTGCGGAAATTCTGCCAATATAATTTCCTATCTCTGTACTTTTGTACAGATCCTGCAGATGAGTATGATGAATCCGGTAAACCACGGTATCTTTTAAAGTCTCAATATTATAATGGCAGGGCCTTCTCGTAATAAAAGAATCGTAAGCACTGCAGAACATATTTTTCACCAAAAATGAAAACGTAATTTCTTTCGGTGGCTCTGTCGGATGAGGTTTGCAGACAAAAAAACGGACAATTCCTTCAGAAATAAAATATAAATAATCCTCGGTTTCTCCCTGATTTAAAATAACTGTCTTTTTAGGGATTTCTAACCGTTCAAATTTGACGGTGTGGAGTAGTGCCAGGTCTTTAGGAATTCCTAAAACCGAAACATAAAAATGTATTAAATCATCCATAAATTATGGGAAATAAAATTAAATAATTATATCTCACCTAAACTGTTTTTTTAATTAGACTTAAAAATAAAGGTGAGAAAAGGTTACTGATAAGATTAATGATTATTTGTTTTTCAAAATTCATAAGATTTTACCTTTTTATCATTTCGGAGATGAAGGATAAACAGCTCATGATTGGTATTTTTTCCCGTTAGCATCCATGTCGTAGCAATACTTTCCGGAGTAAATTTTTGTCTGACAACGTAAAACTTCAAATGATAATTTTTGAAATTGTTTTCAAAATAAACGACATCTTCAAAAGTGTCAGCAACAATTCTGTATTCCCGGATTTTGTGATTGTTGTCAATGAAATTCTGCAGATAGCTCAGTGAGCTTAAGATCAAAAGAACCAGAACTGTTCCCGTCAAAGATAAATAAACATATCCTGCACCAACTGCCATTCCGATTGAAGCTGTTGCCCAAATAGTGGTGGCAGTGGTAATTCCATCAATTTTGTTGTCTCCTTTAAAAATAACACCGGCACCCAGAAAGCCTATTCCGGTAATAATGTTTGCTGCAAGACGGTCAGGATCATTGATACCTATTTTTATAGAAAGAATAGTAAAAAGGCAGGAACCGAAGCAAACAAGGATGAAAGTCCGTAAACCGGCAGATTTGTTCCGGTATTCTCTCTCAGCTCCTATAAAAAGCCCCATAATCACAGAAATAATAATCAGTACAAGCTCATTGTGAATTGAATGATCTTTCAGAAAATCCATTGGCTGTATATTTTTACTGATAATAAAATTACAATAATTTTCTTTTTAGCGATACTCATATTTTAAAATTAGTTTTTAATAAATTTCTGTGTAACAGTTTTATCTTGTGTGAAAAATTTCACAATGTAATTACCTTCAGACAGATTCGAAACATCTGCAGAATTGTTTTTAAGTCCTGTCGAAAGAATTATTCTGCCAGTTGTATCATAAATTTCAGCTTTTGTAATGATAACTTTTGTTTTAACATATAGCATATCGTTTACGGGATTTGGATAAATATAAATATTGATTTTATCATTACTTAATTCTGTTGTTCCAAGAGTATTCTGTACTGTCGTTGTGTACGTGTTAGTAATTACAGGAGCATTATAATCAAAATAGATGTCTGCCGTATTACTGAAACTGTCTCCTGCATTCAGATTTGATTTAGTTTTAATTTTAAATGAAACATATCCGTCATTAAGAGCATTATCAAAAGGCAGCTGTATATTTTCAAAGACGAATTCCACAATATTTGTTCCTGTAATTCTTGAGATAAAGTTATGACTCCCACTAATTGCCTGCAAAGTTGATATGTCAAATTTTGAAGTGTCGATGACATCCTTTACCACAACATGCTGAGCATTGGCTGTACCGGTATTCTCAAATCTTATAAGGTAATGTACATAATCACCTACTTTCGCCTGAGTAATTGTGGTTCCTTCTAAACATGTTTTGTCATTCGGATCAATAGAGTTTACAACAGTTTGATTTAGGGTAAATATATTATCCGCAGGCGTTTCATCAGCTAATCCATTTATTTGAAAAGTGGAACTTAAGATATGTCCCCCATTTAATGGTGGAGTTTGTAACGGAGTATTGAGCTTAAAGGTTAAATTGATTTCTCTGGTTTCAAAAGGTAATAAATTGGTAAAATTCCAACTCAGAATTCCCGTTGTTTGTGAAGTCAGACTGTAAGACGATGTTAAGAAATTCATTAAATTATCATCAAAATTATACAGTAGCGTTCCGGACTGCGCAGCTGTCCCTTTATTCTTGTAAATGATTTTATATTGAGCATCAAAACCAGGAATAGCTAAAGTAATGGGAAGGATTACTACTTCAAGATCATTATGGTTTCCATTGGCCGTTAAACAGAAATTTTGAGTAAAGGGGGTTGTCTGAGCTGGCAAATTAAGGTTAACCAATGAAGGTGTAATATTAAAGTATGAAGGATTTTCTAAGACAGGTGAGATCAAAATAGGGCCTGGCGTCAGTGCTACAGAATAGGTTCCAGCTGAAGAAGATATTGCTGTTGACTGTCCCAGAATGTTAAATTTTTGAAATGGCTTATTGGTATCATTATTATCGCATCCGTTTCCATTCATGTCGTATCTGGTTGTACCCTGAAGGGTATAGTATGCGCCACCGGGAGTCATAGTACAATAAGAATTAACTACTGTATTAGGCTGATTGTAAGTTGCCAATTGTGAAATTACAAAACTTGTCTCGTTGGGATCAGTACAAACATACTGTAATTGTGGGGTATTTGAAAATCCAAGACCTAAATTATTATGCTTTCCGTTTTTAATGTTTAGAGTCTGTAAATTAGGATTGAAATCTAAATCTGCAACTTCCAGAAGTACATTCTTTGATAAATCAATATCAGTCAGATTATTATTCGTTATCTGAATGTTTTTTAAATTTTTCGCATGGTTGAAGGCTACATTGTTTAGCTGATTATTATTTGCATATAATAATTGCAGATTATTGTTATTAAAAAGGGTTAAAGTAGATAGTGAATTGTTATAAACATAAATTTGACCAATCAGAGGGCTTGAGCTGAAATCCAGACCTGTAATCTGGTTTTCATGTCCGTAAAAGAATACTAATCCGGTATATGGAGTAGCATCAAAAATCTGGAAGAGATTAAAACCTATGCTTATATAGTTGACAAGAGCAGGATTAGGTACTGTCAGACTGCTTAGTTGATTATGATGCAGTTCCAGTTTTTTTAAAGCAGTGTCTCCTGAAAAATTTATATTTGTTAAAAAGTTGTTTTCAGTTACACTAACCTCCTCCAGCAATGGGTGGTTACTTAAATTTAAGGACGAAAGTTCTGAGGAAAACAGAGAGAATTTTTTCAGGTTGGGGGTTGAAGAAAGATTTAAACCATTAATATTCTCGATTTTAATTTCCTGCGCAGTAGTATTCTGGATACTTACGATATTCCCTTTATCAAGACTGATTGAAAATAAAGCATTGCAATTTTCAATAGTAACATTATTCACTGTACCTCCAACGATTTTTAATTTTTGTAGTACGGGATAATTATTAAACGTAAGATTGTAACTTGATAAATTAGGATTTGAAAATTCCAGTTCGGTCAAATTTGGAAAACTGGTTAATCCTGCTAAACTGCTTACGGTGTCATTAAGATTGCTGATTGATATTTTGTACACCAAAGCTGCTTCTGAGACTTGAATTTCGCCATCCCCATTTGTGTCAACATTTATAAACGTTCCGCCGGCATTTGAAGTTGCTCCGTAAGTCAGTAATTTTGCTTTAAGATAAGAATCGGGAATGTTGATAATTTGTGTTTTACATGCAGAAAAGATAAGGACAAAAATAATCAGGTAGATTTTTTTCATGGATATAGCTTATATTTTTCAAATATAATGTAAATATTCATTTAAAAATGTGTGATCCAAAAATGGGATGAATGTTTTGTTAATTTATATCCATTTCAGCTTCGCCGCCACTGTGCAGGCTTCTGTTGTATTTCCTACACGGAGTTTTTCCAGGATATTCTGCCTGTGACGGTTCACGGTATTAATGCTGATAAACAGCAGTTCAGCAATTTCTTTGCTTCTTTTTCCGCTTTGGATCATTGTCAGAATCTCCTTTTCACGAATTGACAGGAATGCGGAATTTCCGGCCTCAGTCTGATGAATTATTGAACCATCGGCTGTATTGATGATCATGCCCTGATGGAGGGAAGAATTAAGAAAATCAAAATGATAGAGACACAGTGCCAGTTCTACATTTTTATCACTGGCATTTGTGAAGTAAAACATTTTATGTAGAAGGGCTTTCTGCCCCGGATCATCAGCAATTCGAAGTCTGCTCACGACACAATAATCTTTGTGCTGATCAAAAGTAATTGTTTTAATAAACTGAAAAAACTGGAGTTCGAGCAAATGTTTCTGTACGACATCTTCAGGATGCAGTTTCGAAAAAAGTTCCTCTTCCCAAATGCTTTCAATCAGCTGAACATTTTCATCCTGGAAAATATTAAGCTGATCAGCCAGTTTTCCGGTATAGATATAACTTTTATTATTCTGTAAATCACTTAAGACGGCAATGCCGTTTTCTAGTTCTATGAAGTTTTCAGCAATTTTCTGACATTTTTTTAGTGGTAACTGATCGCTGTCAGCCTTAGGAGAAAATTCCTGCTGTAACAGTTTATCGTTGAGGTCGGATTGGATGGTTTTCATTTACATTATTTATGAGAAATCAATCTGATGGGGTTGGAAGATTATTAAATTTTTATTTTCAAGAGTTTATGAAGATTAAATATTTATTAAAGTATCGTTATGTAATAAAATTGGTTATAAATCAGTATTGATCAGAAAAAATGAAGATCATAAATTTGCTGATTATCAAAGTAAAAATACAATGAATAATCCGAACGAAAAAGAAAAAATGCTGAGCGGGAAAATATATAATGCCGCCGATGAATTTTTAGTACAGGAGAGAAATGTCTGTAAAGATCTCTGTTTTGAATACAATCATCTCCCACCTTCTAAAGCAGAAGAGAGAAAAGATATCATCAGAAAACTGTTTGGACGGACAAAAGAAAACTTTCACATCGAACAGCCTTTTTATTGTGATTACGGTTATAATATTGAGATTGGAGAAAATTTCTATACCAATGTAAATGTGGTGATTCTGGATTGCGCAAAGGTGACTTTTGGGGATAATGTCTTTATTGCTCCCAACTGTGGATTTTATACCGCCGGTCATCCTTTTGATGTTGAAGCAAGAAATAAAGCGCTGGAATATGCTTACCCCATTACGATTGGAAATAATGTCTGGATCGGTGCCGGATGCAGCATTCTTCCAGGAGTTACGATTGGCGACAATACGGTGATTGGAGCGGGAAGTGTTGTGACCAAAGATATTCCGGCCAATGTGCTGGCGGTCGGTAATCCGTGTAAAGTAATCCGTGAAATTTAAGGTTAAACAATAATTTTATCTTCCTGATGATCCGGATTAAAGAAATGAACTTCCGTCAGGACTGCATCATTGAGTACAGAAGAAAAATTTAGTAAGAATTAAAATGAAAAAAATAATAGTATACGCAACAATCATCGTTTTCAACTTATTTTCAGGACTAAAAGCACAGTCCCTGGAGAAGATGACATGGTTTAACGAACCTCAGCAATGGGAGATCAAAAATGGGAAATTAGTCATGAATGTAACGCCACAAAGTGATTACTGGAGGATTTCACACTATGGTTTTACAGTCGATGATGCTCCGTTTTACTATTCCACCTATGGGGGAGAGTTTGAAACAAAGGTGAAAATTACCGGTGATTACAGAGCCCGTTTTGATCAGATGGGGCTAATGCTGAGAGTTGATGAACAGAATTACATCAAAGCCGGAGTGGAATTTGTCGACGGAAAATTTAATTTAAGTACTGTCGTTACGCATAAAACCAGTGACTGGAGTGTCATTGTTCTTGAAAAAACACCGCCGTTTGTCTGGATCAAGGCAGTCAGAAGGCTGGATGCAGTGGAGATTTTTTATTCCTTTGATGATAAGGAATATGTGATGATGCGCAATGCTTATCTGCAGGATAACACGCCTGTAAAAGTAGGATTTATGGCAGCGAGCCCAGACGGGAAAGGTTTTAAAGCGACTTTCGAGAATTTCTCTGTAAAGCATCTCCCTGATCAGCGCCGCCTGGATTGGCTGAAGAAAAATCAGGATCAATAAAAATCTTGATTTTTCTGTAAAATAGATAAACCCCACAGGTTTTTAAAACCTGTGGGGTTTATCTTTCCGGTCAGAACCGGAATTCAGCTGCTTATATTTTTTTAGGTCTTTAGTTTGTTAACTTGAAATTAACAGCTTAGCCTATCAAATCCAGAAACTGCTGTTCATCCAGAATTTCGATGGTTCCGATATCATTCGCTTTCTTCAGTTTGCTTCCGGCTTTTTCTCCGACCACCAGATAGTTGAGGTTTTTGGAAACTGCAGAAATGTTTTTTCCGCCGTGTTTTTCTACCATTTCTTCAGCAGATTCTCTGGTGAAAAGGGATAATTTTCCGGTAAACAGGAAGGTTTTCCCGTCTAAAGCGTTAGATAAAACTTCGTTGGTGTTTTCGCCCTTTTCCAGCTGCACTCCATAAGATTTAAGACGTTCCAGCATCAGGATGTTTTCGGAATTGGCAAAGAAGTCAACGATGCTCACGGCGATCTTCATTCCTATATCTTCCACCTGACAGAGTTCTTCTGCAGTTGCACTTTTTAAGTCGTCGATCGTGTTGAAGTTCTTGACCAGTTTTTTGGCAACGGTTTCACCTACATGCTTTATTCCGATACCGAATAAAACTTTTTCAAAAGGAATTTCTTTTGATTTTTCGATCCCGTCGATAATATTTTGTGCAGATTTTTCAGCCATTCTTTCCAAAGGAAGAATCAGATCTTTGGTGAGAGTATAAAAATCTGCCGGATTTTCGATCAGTCTCTCCCTGTAGAGCTGTTCGATCGTTTCACTTCCCAGATTATCAATATTCAATGCTTTTCTTGAAACATAATGAATCATTCTGCCAACAACCTGTGGCGGGCAATGCAGATCATTCGGACAGAAATGAATGGCCTGGTCCTCTACCTTTACCAGCTCAGTGCCGCACTCAGGACAGTTCTTAATATATTCCACCTCTCTGCTTTCAGCCGTTCTTTTTTCGGTGTTGACACCTACAATTTTAGGAATGATTTCACCGCCTTTTTCTACATAAACATAATCGTGCTCATGCAACCCCAATTTCCTGATGATATCTTCATTGTGAAGAGAAGCGCGTTTTACTGTTGTGCCTGCCAATAAAACAGGTTTTAAATTGGCAACCGGCGTTATGGCACCGGTTCTTCCCACCTGGTAAGAAACACTTTGCAGTTCGGTTTCCACTTTCTCGGCCTTGAATTTATAAGCCATTGCCCAGCGTGGAGACTTTGCAGTATAGCCCAGCTGTTGCTGCTGTTTCAAAGAATTTACTTTCAGTACGATCCCATCGATTTCGAATGGAAGCTTGTGTCTTTCCGTATCCCAGAAATTAATGAATTCTTTGATTTCATTCAGATTTTTACAGAGTTTTACCTGATCAGAAGTTGTAAATCCCCAATCATGAGCTTTATGGATCAGTTCCCAATGGTTCTCTGCCGGCACTTCAGGTGATACAAACTGATATAAAACCGAAGATAATCTCCGTTTTCTCACTTCACCGCTGTCCTGCATCTTCAGACTTCCGCTTGCAGTATTTCTTGGGTTCATAAAAGGATCCAGACCCTCTTCTTCGCGCAGTTTATTGATCTTATCGAAATTTTTTCTCGTTAAATAAATTTCACCACGCATAAAAAACCGTTCAGGGAAATCTCCTTTCAGAGTAATCGGGATATCAGAAATAGTTCGCACATTTGAAGTGATCTCATCACCCTGAAAGCCGTCACCACGGGTTACAGCCTGCGTCAGTTTCCCATTTTCGTACAGAATAGAAATGGATGCGCCATCATATTTTAATTCTGCCACAAATTCTACAGGTTCGTCAATTGTTTTGATAATGCGCTTTTCCCAATCTGCCAGATCATCAAAATCATAGGAATTATCCAGAGAATACATTCTGAACTGATGCCTGATTGTCGGGAAAATTTTTGTAACACCTCCTCCTACACGTACCGTTGGTGAATTATCATCATGAAATTCAGGGTGCCTGGCCTCAAGATCCTGAAGTTCTTTTAAAAGTAAATCAAATTCAAGATCTGTAATGCTGGGCTCATCCATCAGATAATAATTTTCATTATGCTGGTTGAGTTCTTTACGGAGCTGTTCTATCTTCTGCTGAATGGTTTCGGACATCTGAAATTTATTTGAAGCAAAAATAACCAAAGTAATTTCAATTTAAAAAAATATGATAATTAAATGATGTGGTATCATTAAAATACCTTAACATCTGATAACTGTCTGATATTTCACTCAATAAAATCACTGTTTACGATCTGTTAATCTAATGTTCTGATTTAATTAAAAAAAAGTTAAAAGTCCCGTAAACAGGAGGCTTACTCGATCAGTTTACCTTTGCAACCAGTTAATTGAAATCATGAGAAAAGTAAAAATTGTAATCGGATTATTGTTTTTAGGTTGGGGAACGCTGGCGTATGCCCAGACTACACAGGCATCTATTGTCGGTAAAATCACCAGTACAGGTACACAGGATAAAGTGAAAGTAATCATTATTAATGAATCTACAGGTTTCAGGACCGAAACAGAAACCAATTCAAAAGGAGAATATATCTTCAAAGAAATACCTTTGGGAGGGCCTTATACCGTCATAGTGAATGACAAAAAGAAAGAGGGATACAATGTTAACTTCGGTGATCAGGTGACTGTAAATATGAATCTGGAGAATACCGGTGAAAAATCAATTGAAGAAGTTGTTATCACAGGAAACTTAAAAAATAAGATCGGTAACCTCGGAGCAGCCACAGCAATTACCACTAAAAATATAGGTATTTTACCTGTCAACGGAAGAAATTTCACCAATCTTACAGAATTGTCTCCTCTCAGTGGAAAAAACGGAAATCTCTCCGGTCAGTTAGGTTCGTCAACCAATTTTACCATTGACGGGATGACTGCCAAAAACCCTACTTCCGCTGGTTCTACTACGAGTAGAAGCGGTGCACCTTATTCTATTTCTATAGAAGCCGTTCGTGAATTTAAGATCACAACCAACCAGTACGATGTTACATTAGGAAGAAGTGGCGGCGGAACCATAAGTGCAGTTACAAAATCAGGAACGAATACATTTTCCGGAAGCGCCTGGGAATATTTAAGAACAAACTGGCTGTCCAGCCCCTATGATATCAGGGGAAATAAAAGAACAATCGATTTCTCAACTTCCCAGTTCGGATTTTCATTGGGAGGTCCGATTATCAAAAATAAATTACATTTTTTTGCAGCCTGGGATCATCAGCTGGATTCTAAACCGTTATTCATTGCAGATATACGCTCAAAAGAAGATGAACTGAGATTAAATACAACCAACCAGACGCTTAATCAGTTTCTGGATATTGCCAGAGCAAAATATGGAGTAGGAAACTCACCTCAGTTTGGAGCATTTGACAGAATAAGAAATTCTGACGCTGCATTTTTACGTTTAGACTGGCAGATTAATAATAAGAATTTACTGACGTTAAGAAATAATTTCACCTACGACTTAAATAAAAACGGACTTGCAGATAATACAGCCATCAGTTTCTATGAATCATACGCTAATGACAAAAACCTTGATAACAGTTTACTGGTAACGCTGAGATCAAATTTGAAGCCTAACCTGACCAATGAGCTGAAGGCACAGTATCTTTACACTTTTCAGGACAGTTATCAGAACGACGAATTAGGACATCCAGTTCCAAGAGCAATTGTTGAGAATATTGTATCAAATATAGACGGAAAGAATGCCGCAACAAATATTCAGATCGGAGGTCACCGTTTTGCACAGGAAGGTTTCAGAAATAATGTGTTTCAGATTGTAGATAATTTGTATTATAATACCGATAAAATAAAATATACTTTCGGAGCAGATCTGATGTACACAAGATCAAAATCTGTTTATGGCAGCGAAGTCAACGGGAGGTTCCATTTCAGAGAAGCTACTACCAACGCCAGTAATCTTTTTAATTTTGAAAACCTGATCCCTTATAGATTTTACAGAGAGGTACCTTTAGTTGCTGATCCATCAGTGAAATCAAGTATCTGGAATTTAGGTGTCTATGGTCAGATGCAGACAAGGATTGCAAGAGGCTTAGATTTAATGGCAGGTTTAAGGCTAGATTACGGTGGTTATCCGAAAGCTCAGTTTAATCAAAAATTATATGATCAGATGGGAATACGGACAGATAATCAGATTAAGTCATTCATTATTCAGCCAAGATTTCAGTTTGAATGGAATATCAATGAAGAGAACAAAGATTTCTTAAAATTCGGAGCAGGAATTTTCTCTTCAGATATCAATAATTATATGGTCATCAATAACCTGGTTTTTGACGGAAATCATTTGGCAACCGTAGATGTCAATCCTTCCCAGATTGGACTTGTACCAGATTTCAACGGTTACAGAAACGATTACGGTACTGTTCCCTCACTGACGCAGTACCAGCTGCCCACTATTAATTATACAGGGGAAGATGCAAAAATTCCTGTCGTTTACAAAGCCAATATCTCATATACTCACTTCTTTAACGAGAGATTCAGAGCAGGAGTGGCAGGGTATATGGCATTAGGGAGAAACAATTACTTCTATTATGATAGAAACATGGTGGCCAATCCTTATTTCACTCTTAACAATGAAGGAGGAAGAGGGGTTTATGTGCCGGCATCAGCAATTAATGCCAACGGAACTTTAGACTGGAAGGCCGGAAGAATCAATCAGAATTTCGGGAGAGTGCTGGAGCTTGTGAGTGACGGTAAAGTTAACCAGTTTTCATTTGTTGTAGATACAAGTTACCGCTACTGGAAAGACGGAGAAATCACGGCAAGTTATACATGGTCTGATATCAGAGATAATACTTCTTATAATGGGAATGTTGCCAACTCTGCAACTTTATCTACTCTGGTTCAGGGAGATCCCAGAAATTTAAGGATGTCTTATTCTGACAATCAGTTTCGTAATAAAGTGGTACTGTATGGAAATTCACCTACCATTGCAGGCTTTACTGTAGGATTGAGATATTCCGGAATCGGCGGAACACGTTTCTCTGTGACAGCAGGTGGAAATATTAACGGAGACTTTGTAGATTCAAATGATCTGGCTTATATTTTCCCTAGTCTTACACAGACTCTGATTGACAATCCTGAAGTGGGAGATGCTTTGAAGAACTATATTACCGATTACAACAATAAGATCGCAGAACGTAATGGCGGAAAAAATGAATTCTTTGGAGTTTGGGATCTGCGTATTGCCAAGAAGCTGAAATTTGAGAAGATCGGAGGATTTGAGATTTCAGTTGATATTTTCAACGTTGCCAACCTTCTCAATAAAGAATGGGGCGTAAACAAATCTTACAACAATATGTCTCTGTACAGAATTACAGGATTTGATCAGGCAACTAAAGAATTTAAATACAGTCTGAACAACAGTGGTTTGGCTCCATTAACAGGAAATCCTTATCAGATTCAGTTAGGCGCTAAATACACATTCTAAATATTTAATATTATCTTTATGGAGATGCTTCCGCAGACATACACATTTAATTATCTGATTATATTATGAAAAATTTTATCTTAGGGTTAACAGTTTTAAGTACAGTAATGATGAGCGCACAAACCCGGATTATCGCACACAGAGGATATTGGCAGACCAATCCTCCCACAACGGAAAATTCATTGAAAGCATTGGAGAATGCTCAGGATTTAAAAATTTACGGAGCCGAATTTGACGTAAGGATGACCAAAGATGGTGTTCTCGTAGTCAATCACGATGAGCACCATGGTAAAATGGAAATTTCAGAAACCGATTTCAAAGAGCTTAAAAAAGTGAAGCTCTCTAACGGTGAAAATTTTCCCTTATTGAAAGATTATTTAAAAGCAGGGAAAAAAGATCAGTCTTTAAAACTGATTGTAGAAATCAAGCCGGATAAAACAAAAGAAAAAGAAGATGAGCTGACAGCAAAAACCATCAAGATGGTGAAGGAACTGAAACTTGAATCCCAGACTGAATTTATTTCTTTCAGTCTGAATATCTGCAAAGAAATCAAAAAATCAGAACCAAAATTCAAAGTTCAGTACCTGAAAGGAGAGCTTTCTCCACAACAGATCAGAGATGAAGGTATTGACGGTATTGATTATCACTACAGTATCTTCCAGAAAAACCCAACCTGGATCGCAGAAGGAAATGCATTGGGACTGATTACCAACGCCTGGACGGTAAATGATGTTGAGGTGTATCAGGAATTAAAGAAACAGGGAATAGGTTTCATTACAACCAACATCCCGGACGTTTTAAAAAATACCAAGTAACCCCATTCTTTTTAAATGACAATGCCTTATAAATTTATAAGGCATTTTTTATGGCTTTAAGGATAAGTGAAAATGCTTACGAAGATACCGGATAAAATTAGTATGCATGGCATTAAAGTTTATTAATGTCTCTAACTGAGTGTTTAGTAATGTTTTAAAATTTTTGTTAAAGAATAGTTAATATGGCGTTATCTTTTTATTTAAAATATGTTAAAGCCTTGTTAAAAGCATCGTCATAATGTCGTTCTAATTTTGCGCAAACAAAAAGATATGCGTAAGGAAACTCAAAAATTATTTCTGTTATCCGCTTTAGGACTGGTCAGCATCAATATGTCAGCTCAGCAACAGGTTAAAAAAGATACCGTAAAAAATATCGAAGAAGTTGTAGTAACGGCTTTAGGTATCAAAAGACAGGATCGATCTTTGGGATACGTTGCAGAAACCATTAAGTCTGAAGAAATTCTTAAAACGCAGAACAATAACTGGTCACAGGCGTTGGAAGGTAAAGTAGCAGGGTTGAAGATACAGACCGCAGGTGCAGGACCTTTGGGAAGTTCACTCATTAAATTGCGGGGTGACATCTCAATGAATGCAGATCAGAACAATGCTCTTATTGTAGTGGACGGCGTACCGTTAAATAATAATACAACAGGAACAGGGTTTTCAGCGTATGGTGCAGGTTCGAAAGCAGACCTTCCTATTGATTACGGAAACGGGATTAATACAATCAATCCTGATGATATAGAGTCCATTACAATTTTGAAAGGTTCAACCGCATCCGCACTTTACGGTTCGAGAGGTGCGGGGGGAGCGGTGATGATTACTACGAAATCAGGAAAAAGCAAAAATGGGAAAGTACAGGTTTCTTTAAATTCATATTCAAGCTATGATACGGTGCTCAGGTGGCCTGACTATCAATATGAATACGGGCAGGGAACCATGCAGAAAAATACGGCCGGAAATTATTATTACTCTTACCAGGCTTCTGAAGATGGAGTAAATACAGGATCTACGAGCAGTGCTTTCGGACCCAGGTTCAATGGACAGTATTATTTTCAATATGATCCGGCAACGGAAGGTCAGAGTGCAGTAAGACAGTTGTGGAGACCATACAAAGATAATATCAAAGGCTTTTGGCAGACAGGTACAACATTTTCAAATAATGTTTCTGTAGAAGCGTCTAACGAAAATACGTCTTTCAGATCTTCTTTAACCTATCTAAAGAACGAGTGGATGATGCCAAACACGGGTTTTGACAGGTTTAATGCAGCCTTCTCCGTGGATCATAAATTAAATGAAAAACTGAAAATAGGAATTAAGCTCAATTATAACAAAACAAAAAGTGACAATCTTCCGGCAACGGGCTACAGCAATCAGTCTATTTCCTACTTCATGATTTTCCAGAATCCGAATGTCGATTTATCCTGGTATGCACCGATCTGGAAATCAGGAAAAGAACATGTGGATCAGATCCATCCTTTCAGTTCTTTTATCGATAATCCTTACCTGATTGCTTACGAAATGCTGAATGGGGTGGATAAAAACTTTATTACGGGAAACGTTAATCTGAACTATAAGATTACCAAAAACTTTGATGTTATGGTGCGTTCAGGGATGGAATTAACCAATGAACTGCGAACCCAGAAAAGACCCTGGAGCTCTGCCAATTACCTGCAGGGAATGTACAGGGAACAGCATATCAGGCTGATGGATTTGAATAATGACGTTCTCTTTTCATATAGAAATAAATTCAACGATTTTGATTTCACAGCTTCAGTGGGAGGAAATATCCGTTATACGGAATACACCATGAATGATTATCTGGCAGAAGGGCTTCTAAAACCGGGGCTTTACACGATGCCAAACGGTATATCAACAATTGTGAAGTTTGCAAAACCGAATGACAAGCACGTTAACAGTACCTATGCACTCGCCTCCTTAGGATATAAAAATGTAGCCTTCCTGGATGTTACCGCAAGAAATGACTGGAGCAGTACACTTCCGCAGGAAAACCGTTCCTATTTCTATCCATCTGTGGGGTCGTCATTTATTATTTCCGATATCTTCGGCCTGACATCTGAAAAATTTAATTACTGGAAATTAAGAGCCTCATGGTCTAAAGTAGGTAATGATACAGATCCTTATATGTTAATCAAATATTACAACAACAGTGATTTCGCAGGATCCGTAGAATCACCTTCACTATACCCCAACCCCGGACTGAGACCCAACATGATTACCAATATCGAAGGAGGTATGGATTTCAGTATTCTTAAAAACAGGATCAGTTATACCATTACCGCATATCAGAATAATTCGAAAGACCAGATTGTAAGAATTCCTACGCTGTGGGAAACAGGCTACAGCAACAGGGTAATCAATGCAGGAGAAGTAAGGAACAGGGGGTTGGAAATGACTTTAAATACCTATCCGGTCAAAAATCAGAATTTTTCATGGAGCGTTAATGCAAACTGGGCGATGAACAGGAATAAAATACTTTCACTTCCTCAGGAATTCAATGGCGAACCTTATACAATGGCAAGTGTTGGCGGGGCTGTCTATTACAATGCATCTGTTGGCGGTTCTTTAGGAGATATGTACGGTTACGGGCTGATGTATTCTCCTGACGGACAGGTAATTTTCGGAAGTGACGGCTTAACGGCAAAACCTACAAAAATGAAAAAAATAGGAAATGCCTATCCAAAATGGAGAGCAGGTCTTCAGAATGAATTCAGATATAAAAACCTGACCTTAAGCTTTTCATTTGATGGACAATACGGAGGGATGGCCTACTCTCAGTCTCATCACAAAATGACAGAACAGGGAAAACTTGGACACACATTGGCAGGAAGAGATAATCCGGGAGGGTTAATCATCGGGCAGGGAGTCGTTCAGAATGCTGACGGTACATTCTCAGCAAATACAAAAGGGGTTTTGGCCTCAGCGTATTATGCTGATTATTACAGAAGAGCCAACGTAGAAACCAATACTTTTGACACTTCATTCATTAAATTAAGGGATGCCAGAATTGCATATTCATTTCCCAAAACAGTTACACAACAGCTTAAAATTACAGATCTCACATTGGCTTTATTCGGAAGAAACCTCTGGATGTGGACCAAGTTCCCGCTTTTCGATCCTGAGGCAGCAACCTTAAATGACAACCAGATCACTCCAGGGGTTGAGATGGGACAATTACCGACCGCCAGGACAGTGGGTATTCAGCTAAACGTTAAATTCTAAAATTTGAAATCATGAAGAAAATATTTTTAAATACATTATTGATTGCAGGAATAAGCCTGGTTTCGGTTTCCTGTGACAGAAATCTGGATGAGGTGAATGTCGACGAGAGCAGGATCAGCGAACCTGTAGCTTCAAAACTGCTGGTACCGATTCAGTATAATATGTCAGCGGTAAATTATATGAGGGCTAACGATTTCACTTTTGATATCATGCAGGTTTCTCTTGATTTTCCGAATGAAGGAAACTCATTAAGCCGCTATTACCTTACAGAAAATACAGGAGCCGGTTTCTGGAATAACAGTTACAAATGGCTGATGCAGATTCAGGATATGAAAAAAGCAGCAATAAGGGATAATGATGTAAATTATCAGGCAATTGCAATGGTACTGAATGCCTGGGTTTATTCAAACCTGACCGATACCTACGGTGATGTTCCGTTTTCAGAAGCTTCAAATCTGGATGGTGGAGTTACGCAGCCGAAATTTGACCGGCAGAAAGATATCTATATTAAGTTACTGGACGATTTAAAAACAGCTAATTCGCTTTTTGTAACTACGAAATTACTGACAGGATCTGATATCTTCTATAAAGCAGAAAGTGATGTCAACGGGATTGTCAATTGGAAAAAATTCTGTAATTCATTATCACTACGGTTGTTGACAAGGATTTTAAAAAGAAACGGAGAGGTCAATGTCAACGAAAGAATCCTGGAGATTATCAATGATCCTGCAAAATATCCTGTCATTCAAAGCAATGCAGAAACAGCAAAGGTAAATGTTACGGGCGTTGCACCACTTCTTACTCCTATTGCAAGGCCCCAGGATTTTACCACCGGAAGAGCTGCTTCAGCATTCTTTATAGAAACCTTAAAGGCAAATAATGATCCGAGGATGGCGTTGTTTTTCGGACAGGCTAAAAATCTGGCCTCTCCGCAGGCAAATATCGGTTACAAAGGTGTTCCTTCCGGTTATGCAACAGGAACAACATTCGATTATCAACCTTCCAATATGAACCAAAACCTGTCTAAGGCACCTCTTAACATTCTGGTTTTCCCTTATGCGGAAATACAGTTTATTCTTTCAGAATTGGCATGGAGAGGAATTATTACCGGAAATGCACAGGCTTTTTATGAAAGCGGAGTAAAAGCGGCAATCGAGCAATGGGGTTCCACAGTACCGTCATCTTATTTTACCAATCAGAATGTAGCTTATAATGGATCCTTGGAAAGAATTATGCTACAGAAATATGTAGCCCTGTTCTTTGTGGATCAGCAGCAATGGTTTGAAAAGAGAAGAACAGGATTTCCTGTACTGCCCAATAACGGAGGTCTTTTAAACAACGGGAATCTGCCTTCAAGGTTAATGTATCCACCTAATCCAAGAGTTCTGAATACAACAAATTATCAGGCAGCCGTACAGCAGATGGGTGGCGATGACGTGAATGTAAAAGTTTGGTGGAACAAGCCATAACAGAATAAAATTACTAAACAATAAAAAAAATATAATGAACTTAAAATATATACTTCCGTCATTATTGATTTCCTCAATGGCAGTTTCACAAACTTCAGTGTCAGGATATGTCTTTGAAGACCTGAACAAAAACCAGAAAAAGGAAAATCGTGAAAAAGGAATAGAAAATGTAGCTGTCTCTAATGGGAACCTGGTAGTTTTAACTGATAAAAACGGTAAATACAGCCTTCCGATTGCAGAAGGCCAGACTGTTTTCGTTATTAAGCCAGCAGGATATATGATGGGTTTAAATCAGAATAATCTTCCGCAGTATTATTACCAGTACAAACCCAAAGGCTCACCTTCTGATTTTAAATACAAAGGAACTGCACCTACAGGAGTGCTCCCGAAAGAATTAAATTTTGCTCTGCATCAGCAGAATGAAAGTAAAAACTTTGATATTTTGGTCTTCGGTGATCCTCAGCCTTATACAGAAAAGCAGCTGGATTATTTCAAAAGAGCAATCGTCGACGAAGTAAGGTCAAATAAGAAAAATGCGGTTTTCGGAATCAGTCTGGGAGACCTGGTTGGAGATGATCTGAGCCTTCAGAAACCGTATACCGATATTATGAAGGAAATAGGCCTTCCCTGGTACAACGTTATGGGAAATCATGATATGAATTATGATGCTCAGGAAGATCAGCTCTCAGATGAAACGTTTGAAGCTAATTTTGGACCGGCAAACTATTCTTTCAACTATGGGAATGTACATTTTTTAGTATTGGATGATATTCTTTATCCGGATCCCAGAGACGGAAAAGGATATTGGGGCGGTTTCAGGGAAGATCAGCTTCAGTTTATCCAAAACGATCTGAAGCTGGTAGATAAAAACAAATTAATCGTTGTCTCGTTCCACATTCCTCTGGAACATAGCAATGAAGATAATTTCAGAAATGCTGACCGTCAGAAATTGTTTGATGCCCTTGCACCTTTTAAGAATGCTTTACTTCTATCTGCCCATACCCACATTCAACAGCAGATTTTCTACGGAAAAGCACAGGGCTGGAACGGTGCAGGAGATTTGCATGAATACAATGTAGGAACGACCTGTGGAGATTGGTGGTCAGGTACTTCAGATGAAATAGGTCTGCCTACTTCTACCATGAGAGACGGTACAGCAAAAGGATATTCATTTATAAGCTTTAAAGATAATGAGTATAAAGTAAGGTATAAAACAGCAGGTAAACCTGAAGATTATCAGATACAGCTGTATTTACCGAAAGTAATTCCTTATCCGTCAAAAACTTCAGCTAAAGTTCTGGCAAATGTCTTTATGGGAAGCAAAAAAGATAAGGTACAGTACAGAATTGACGGCGGAAAATGGGATGAAATGGAATACAGCGAAACCATCGATCCGAACTTTGCGCAGGCTGTCTTCAAATGGGACTCTACGGAAACACTGTTCCCGGGAAGAAGACCCTCAAATCCGGAGCAGTCAAAACATATCTGGACCGGAGGATTCGGAAATAAATTAACACTCGGTAAGCATAGAGTAGAAGTGAAGGCAAATGATATGTACGGAAATGAATTTTCAGCATCGGAAGAATTTGAAGTACAAAACCCGGTACTCATTCCTTAAGGTTATTTTTTCACTTTTATATATTACTTTCAGAAACCAACTTATTACTGAGTTGGTTTCATCTTTATATAGAATTTCCTGATCATACATTTCCAATAAATCAAAATAATAAACGTTTGTTTAAAAAAATGCTTTCGTAAATTTGTACCATAAAAATTTAAATAATGAACTTACACGGAAAAAATGCCATTGTTACCGGAGGCGGCAGAGGTCTTGGAAAGGCCGTAGCTTTACTTCTTGCAAAGGAAGGAGTGAATGTCGGAATTACAGGGAGAAATGAAGAAAATCTTAAAATGACTGTTGATGAAATTCAGAAATCGGGTGTCAGGGCAGCCTATGCAGTTTTCAGCATTGATAATGAAATCCACGTAAAAGCAGGAATAGAATCGATTGCCGAACAGCTTGGAGGGATTGATATTCTCATCAATAATGCAGGAATCGGTGATTTCGGAACGATTGAAAATATGCCATCTGAGACCTGGGAGCAGGTAATCAGAACCAATCTTTTCGGGGTTTATTATGCTGCGAAGGCAGTTTATCCGTTTTTAAAAGAGAAAGGAGAAGGAGATATTGTCAATGTAGCTTCTACAGCCGGACTGAAAGGTGGTCCCAATATGTCAGCCTATGCAGCTTCAAAAGCCGCAGTAGTCTCATTGTCACAATCAATGATGGCAGAATGGAGAAAACAGAATATTAGGGTTATTACTTTAACTCCAAGTACCATTGCCTCAGATATGTCCATAGAAGGGGGACTTACAGACGGAAATCCTGAAAAAGTACTGCAGCCGGATGATTTTGCTGAATGGGTAAGGGATATCCTGAAAATGAACAGACGAGCTCTGATTGCAAATGGCTCCATCTTCTCTACAAACCCGTAATATTCTTTTTTCAAAGGGATTCATGAAAAACGGGACTGTAAAACAGTAATTGCATACTTATATCAGGATATAATACTAAAGGTAAAGAAAGCGGGCTTAAGCCCGCTTTTTCCATGAATCATTAAAACAGTCTCTAGCCAGACTGAAAAATAATATCTTATATTTATTCCGGATGAATCTGAACTGTTTTGTATTGTCTGATCCTTTGTGAGGATTTTAATGGACCATCAATTTAACAGTAAATGCTGAAATTTTTCAATTTTTAAATCTTTCATTTTTTAATTCTCTATTTTTGCAACAAATTATTGACATGCAAAATTATTTGGAATTCGATTTTAAGATACAGCCTCTCCAGCCCTGGAATGAAATATTAATGGCCGAACTTATAGAAATAGGTTTTGACAGTTTTACAGAGGAGCATGAAGGAATATTGGGATATATTCAGAAAGATCTTTTTATAGAAGATGATCTGAAAACATTGCCGCTGTTTCAGAATCCTGAAGTAAAAATAGAATATACTTTTACCGAAATGCCCAATATAAATTGGAATGAAGAATGGGAAAAGAATTTTGAACCGATCAATATCGAAGATAAAGTTTTGATCAGGGCTGAATTTCATGAATCTGTAGAAGGAATGCACGAAATTATTATACAGCCGAAAATGTCTTTCGGAACAGGTCATCATCCTACTACCCATTTGATGATTCAGCAGATGATGGATATTGATTTCAAGGATAAAAAAGTTCTGGATATGGGCTGCGGAACATCAGTCCTGGCAATTTATGCAAAACAGAAAGGGGCAGGGGAAACCAAAGCGATTGATATCGATGAGTGGTCCGTTGAGAATTCAAAAGAAAATGCAGTAAGAAACGGGGTAGAGTTAGATATCGAACTGGGAACCGCAGAAAATTTGGGTAAAGAAAATTATAGTGTCATTTTAGCCAATATCAATAGAAATATTCTGATTTCCGATATTCCCACATATGTATCAGTGATGAATTCCGGAGGTCAGCTGCTGCTTTCAGGATTGTGTTTTTTTGATGTAGATGATATTATCGAAGTCTGTAAAGAAAATAATCTGGAGTTGAAAAAGAAGTTGCAGCGTGAAGAATGGGTAAGTTTGCTTTTAGAAAAAAAATAAATGTAACCCCGCGATGAAAAATCTATTTGTGCTTTTTTCGGTACTAATCATGCAGATTTTTTCTGCTCAGGAAGTAATCTATGCTCATGGTGTATTCAGTTTTGAAGAAAATAAGACACAGAAAATATTTACCGATTGGGCTAGAATAAGACAGGAACCTAATGTAAATTCCCCGATCCTGGATTCTTTACAGACCAACCAGCAAATTGTAATCATCAGAAAAGATGATCAGGTTTTACAGTTGGGAGAAAGAGCTTCAAACTGGTATAAAATATCTTATCAAAAAGAAAACAGGCAGGCAGAAGGATATATCTGGGGAGCTAATCTCTGTATCGGTTTCAGGAACAGAGACGGCTTTGACTTTCTTTTTGGGATTTCAAAAACAATTGACAGAGAGGATAAAGAGTTTAATCAGAAGTACAGACAGAATATTGCCGCCGTTAAGGTAATGAGCGGCAATGTTCTGATCGATGAGGTTTTCTTTGATACCGGTTCAGGGGAGAGTCTTAGCTACGGTACATTTATTATTGAGAGTAATCACAGACTTAAGAATGTTGATTGTACTTTAAAAGCTGTGGTTTCCGGTGAAGCCTGCGGAATTCCCGGTTATGACCAGTATATCCTGTTCGGAAATAAAAAACTGACCGTACTGCCTCAGCTGATGAATGTTGGAGATGCAGATGTTTATCACCATGGTGAGCAGTTGATCTTCCCGAACGACAAAGGCGGACTTCCTGATGCTTTCATTTTTAAGATGGAAGAAATGGAGAAAGATGAAAATGATAAAGAAAAAACAAAGCAGCTTTCTAAAACCTACCTTTGGAACGGAAAGGCTTATAAACTGAAGTAATTTTATTGAAAAGTAAACTGTAGGAAAGAGTCATTCTAAAATCTACTGCTTATCATTATTTACATCAGGCTTTTGCCTGGGGGAGATAAATTTATGATTGTTAATCTTTCTGTGTTATTTTTTTTCTTATTCTGCTTACAAACTCATGGGTAATACCTAAGTAGGCAGCAACCTGTACATTGGTGAGGCGTTGTGCGATCTCACTATATTCCTCTATAAAATTCAGGTATCTTTCATCAGCAGTTACACTGAGGTTTTCAACCATCCTTCTCTGTAATGATACATACGCATTCTGAGTCATTATTCTGAACAGTTTTTCTACAAACGGAATGTTCTGAAGTGCGAATAATTTATCTTTTTTTGAAATAACCAGAATTTCGCTGTCTTCAATAGCCTGTATATACAATTCAGACGGGCTGTTATTATTAAAGCTGTCAATATTGGCAAGCCACCAATCCTCAGCAGCAAAATAAAGGATCTGCTCCATGCCGCTGTAATCAATATGATAAACTTTAAACAGGCCTTTGATAACATAAGCCTCAAAATTACAGACTCCTCCGCGCTCAAGAACCAATTGTTTTTTAGCGACTTTTTTATATTCAAAAAGATTACAGAATTTTTCGGCTTCTTCTTCTGATACTTCCGCAAGCTTGATAATTTGCTGTTTTAAAGAATCTTTATGCATGATGACTTTTATAGATTTAAAGATAATATATTTTCGTTAAATCTTGATTTTAATTGTTCAGACGAATGATAAAAATTCTTTTTTCATGAAATTTATAAATTTCAATAATGCACATTCCTTAATGTTAGTAGTTTATTGATGTAGTTCAATGTTTTTAGATGATCTCCTCTTTATTTTTGTAAAGATTTATTAATAAAAATAATTTAACACAAAAAAATGATTAAAAAAATTCAAAGACTGCTTATGTTGTTTGTCTCTTCAGTTGTAATGTTATCTTGCTCAGATAATAATTTTACAAATATTTCTGACTCTGCAACCTCTTCAGGACTCGCCCGCGACTTCTATCAGGAGGTAATCGTAAATAAAGATATGAATCAGTTTAATAAGTACATTGGTTCGACTTATATACAGCATGCTACCGGATACGCGGATGGAGTAGAGCCTTTAAGAGAAGAATTGACCGCCAATGCTTCAAGCAGCAATCAGGTGCAGATTTTAAGGGTTGTAGGTGATAAAAATTATGCAGCACTGCATTCATTGTGGACGGTCGGATCACAGCAGATTCTGTATGTTGATATCTGGAGAATAGAAAATGGGAAGCTGGTAGAGCATTGGGACCAGTTTCAAAATGTTTCTGAAAATCCAGCCAATAGCAATACGATGTATGCAGGCCCTGATACCAATGTTAATGCCAACCAGAATATTGAGCAGAACAGAGCCCGTGCTATCGCTGTCTTAAATGTATTTGACAACCTGAATGATCTCAGCCCTGTTGAGAACTTTGTTTCTTCAGAATATATCCAGCATAACCCGACCGTTGCAGACGGTAAACAGGCATTCATCGATATGCTGAACGGATTGAATCAGATCAGTTATAAGTCCAGTACTAAAATAGCCAAAACACTTGCTTTTGGAGATATGGTCATTGTTCATTCTCATGTTACAGATCCTACTGTGTCAAATGATAACGGTACAGGAGGAATGGATATTTTCAGATTTGACAGCAACGGACAGATTGTCGAGCACTGGGATGTTCTGGAAACGATGACTGGTAGCTCATTAAATAACAATGATCCTTTTTACTATCCTAATTAACTAACCGTAACTGATATTTTATTGGTTCAGCATCGATCTAAATGACCGGTGCTTTTTTTATAAACGATTTTAAAATTATTTCAATATAAATATAAAGAGATTTTGATTGGGTAATGTTACGGTCTTAAAATTTTATCGGCTAAGACGATCAACTCATTCTGAGTACTCTGATCCGCCGCATTAGACAGTAAAACAATTCCTGAATTCAGATCAGGATAAAATATCATATAAAACTGCCCGCTGCACAAAGTCCCCCGCTGCACAAAGTCTCCTGACTTTGAGCAACAACTAAGCTATCAAATTTAATTAGAGATTTGAAAAAAATATAAAAAAATATTTTAGTAGCCATAAACAGAACCAGAAAGCAGAAGAGAGTGGATGCTGTATTTATTTAATAAAGTTGTAAAAAGCAATAGCAGAAATAAGATTATCAGTTTTGACAATACGGAAATTATGCAGAAGAAATATAAACTTTACATTTTATGTGGGATAAGCTAAAGTACATCCATCTAAATCCAATTAGAGCAGGCATTGTAGAAAAAGTACAACATTATATATACTCTTCGGCGAGTAATTATCTTACAGGCAAAAGATTATTAGAGGTTGAATTCGCTTAAAATCCGATCATCGATGTAACATCAAAGAATGAATTTTGGAAATATAGCAATGGTGATGAATGGATAATTTGCTCAAAGTCGGGAGACTTTGCGCAGGGAGATGAAAAAATAAATTAATTCTTATATTACAGGAAAATCAGAATTCAGCCGAGGCTTTCAGGATTTGTAGAAGAGGGTTAGGACTACTCTCATGATAAACTATGGAAACGTTTTGTGAACTGTTGAATCAGTAGAATATATAAATCTACCAATTCTTTACTGAAAAAAATTAATGATTTATGAACCGGAGAAAAGAATTATAAAAGCAACAAATACAGACATCGAATTCGTTTAAAATAAGATGTAGATTCCTTGAGTATGAAAAGAAGATTTTGAAGCATATTTTTAGGATAATTCTTTTTAATCATGCATACTGTTGAATTATAATGTATTTCGCAACATCATTACTTGGAAATTTAACATCATCCTGAAATTTTTAAGAATAAAAAAAAGATATGTAGTTACGTGGAAAAGTTTTAAAGATTAGCGGAGCAGAGACCAGATTAATACACCGATTCCGGCATAAGCAGTAACCGTAATAATATCTGCTATCGGCTGTGAAAAGCGTTTTTCAGCAATTCTGTCACCATTGATCTGGTTCTTATGGAATTTCAGAATTCTTTTAGGACTACTAATTGGGTGGGCAACCAGGCTGTCGCCTTCCCATCTGTTAACGATTATTTTATAGCTCTTGCCATCTACATCGATTTTAAATTTTTTATTAGGGGCAAGTTTCTCCTGAACATTAACCGGAACAGGTATTGGTTGTGAGTTCAGGCTTATAGATTGAGCCTGTGTATTTTTAATCTGTCCGGAATTGTTATTCTCAGGAGTTGCATTCTTTTTAGATTCCTGCTTATTGTCGGTTGCCGGATCCACCTTTTTTTTCACTTGGTAGGTGTAGCAACTGTTGAGGGAAAATAATATAATGATGAGATAAAGATTCTTTAGCATGAGCCAAATTTAAGAATTAAACGGAATATTTGGTATTTTCTTTTGAAAGATCATATTAAAAAATATTTTTATGTGAGAAAATTACTGAAACTCTGTAAATAAAAACTAAAACCCTCGCCATGACAAGGATTTTAGTTTGCTCAATTCATTGAAATAAAATTTTATTATGCATTCATATCCGTAATATTAGTATAATACAGTTTTACATCTTTAAGCTCTATCAGCGGCAGCTTGCTTTCGCTGAGTGATGAGAAAACGGCTATATCGATCTGCAACCAGGCACCGTCAGTTAATGGCTGGTGCTGTTTATACCATAATTTAAGGGTATTGGCCAAACGGCAGACAAATGGATCTGAATCACTGAAGGACGGCTGACACCCTCCGGTAGGAATTTCATAATCTGTTGGGATCTCGAAAGTGAACGGTGCTGCCAGCAACACAGGCAGTTGTATGGCAGGGAGCAAGTCACCTGATGTGGTCAGCAGAGGATAGTTCCATGATACGCTGAGCTTTACCAATTGTTCTGCCAGTTCATCATATGTAAAGAAAGTACTGAAGAAGTTGGCCAATTGCTGAGCAAGCGGTAGATTCAGTCCCGTATCATTATTAATCCTTGCAATATCAAACGTATCGTCGCTGCTGAGCAGTGGGATCAGCTTATTGGAGAACCTTACCAGTGGTGTCCGGTAAATAAAGTCATTCACTGTCGGATTGTAAGGCACGAGATCTTCGTTACGGATAATAGACAGGCCTGCCCATGCATACTGGAACTGTAAGATATTCAGTGCGTCTACATTAACATTGCGTGATGGGATATTGAAAGATTCTTCCCATGTCAGATAGGTTTTATCTGCTGCCTGATACCAATACGCATTAGGAATAGTCACCCCTTTCCTATCCGTGGCATTCACTTTTGTATAATTATCAATCGTTACATAAGGGGTTTGTGGCAGCTCTGCTTCCAGCACAGCTTTAGTGCCCCGATACAGAGACAGATCATCAGACGATAGATCTCCGGAAGGTACAATAGTGACCAGCAGGCGGTTGTCGAAATCAGTGTCATCTGTCTGACGGATAATGAAATCGTAGGCTCGGGCCGTACCATTGCTGTTAGGGTTGCCGAGAAGCAGACTGTTAAATTCGCTCCAGGCAACAGCAAGGTTACTGGACAGGGTGACCATGGTTTGTAATGCATAATAAGCATTGGCCAGATTCGTATCACTGCTGTCTGATTGAGCATTAATCAGTTTCAGATAACGGTTGAAATCATCCAGCACCTGTGGCCATACGGTGACGAACTGTGCCAGGTCACTGAAGAGGTCACGGGATGGTGATCTGAACATTTTTGCAGAAGGATTCGGAATCATATTGAACTCAATATCAGAGAATATCTTGTCCTGCGCAGCCTGATCTTCGGTATACGAGTACGTAAAGTCCCATTCGGATGCTTTGGCCAGACGCGTTTTGGTCGTATCGCCTTCTACAGATACGCCTTTGCCTGTTTGTGTGGTCAATGTAGGAGGTGTAGGGTAGTTTCGTAGCACTACAGGAATATCTACGTTACCTAAGCTTTGCTGCAGAGATGAAGCAACAGACGCTGCTTTAAGCTTGCTGCTGTTATTGCTTACATCAGCAGGAATAATAAAGGTAAGCCAATTTGAGCCCTGATAGCCGTTGATGCCTGCCACATCACTGATGTCGCATTCAACATGGGTTACTACATACGTCATATCCAGATCTACGCTGGTAAATTCCTTCGCATTTTTAGTCGTAAAGCTGAAGGTGAGGAAAGAATCCGTATCGGTGGCATCCTTTTCATTCAGCTGTATCTTGGAGGTGGAGATGCTGTATTCTTTTGCTTCACCATCTGTTTTATTACCAATTACCGGGGTACCATACAGGCGTGGTGGTGTTTGATAACTGCCTGATGCCACAAAGTCTGATTCAGCTGTTACTTCAAATTGGACCAAAGCATTGACGGTGTAGGCATTACCCAGTTGGTTAAGCAGTTGCTGTTCGAATTTATCTTTTGCATTGCCGAGACTGGTATGATTACCCGATGCAGTTGAAACATAAGGTGCTGTAAGTACAGGCTCTACTTCCGAAGCAATGGCTCCGGCCAACTTGGTTTTAGCATTGGTGATGGCTTGAAGGTACGTTGTAGCATCAATGCCCTGTATTTCCAACCATGTTTTTTCCTCATCCGATTTCAACTGATCCACAAGGAAAGCCGGTATAGCATAATCTGCACTCAGGAATACATCAATGGCATTGAGGGATTGTGAGCCCCAATTATCCATATCTATGCCTGTAAACGTTTGTATTTCACCTTTGCTGCAATCCAGACCCTGACCCGTCAGATAATCACATATAGGAACACCGGCTTTGGAAACAAGACTTGTGGCCAATGGCTTAGGCGCATAGAATACGGCATTCAGCAAGCTGTACGTATAAATATTGATTCTGTACTGATTAAACTGTTCGGCTGTCAATTGTTGCTGCAAAGCAGTGTCAAACAGATCTCTGCTGTCATACAGAGTATCAACTAATGTATTGATCGCAGTGGTCACATCGCCCGGTACGCCATCTGCTGTCAGCTGGGCAATAGAGTCAGCCGTGAGTTGATAAGTACCCGCCTGATTGACCTGCCAGTAAATACCCTGACCGGATCTTAAGCCCATGCGGACTACAAACACAGCCTGGTTATTGGCACCACCTGCAGTTGCAGCATTTGTACCGATGGCGATCTTCAGTTCATAATTACCAACACTTAAGAAGGCGGCTTCAAACAAGGCAGCAAACTCATTCAGACTGTACTGCGGATCAGTGCCGTCCTGTGCTGTTTTAGACATCGTTTTCGGCTTCACCTGCGTAAGAGCCTGAGTGACCAAAGTACTGTCTTTAAAGTCTGTATTCACATAATTCAGGTCCCGGTAAAAATCAAGATTCACAGTGAGCTGTAGGATGGAATGGGTGTCGATATCTGCTGAATTAACCGGGCTGGTGAGCGGGTTCATAACCGGAGCTGTACCCTGATTTCCCTGGCTGCGTGCAGATAAATACGTATAAATATCTTTTACAAACTGCAGCAACTGTTTGAACTGGTCTCCGGACAGATTGGTTGCTTTAACAGGAGTAAGCGATGTACTGAGGGTCGCAGTCAAAGTATTTTTACCATCTACCGGATTTAACTGGGTCAGTTGATAATATACATTCGTGTACGTCAGTAAATCATTGGCGGCATTCTGTTTCCAGTCTTGCTGCTGGTCTGCCGTTACATCCGGAAGCTCGTTATAGCGTTGCGTATTGAAGTTAAATTCCAGCTTCAGTTCCGGTTCATTATCAGTACCGAGGTCAAATAAATAGCTCAGTTCCACACTTGGCCATTTATTCAGTCCTTTCAGTTCATCCACATAACCTGTCTGGATAGGAGGGTTATTGATTGGGGTGGCAGGATCAAGCTGCGGATCACTGAATGGAGTAACCGTTACGTTGCCGTAATAATCCACCCAATCAAAATGCACCTGCACCGGATGACCGATACCACGGTAAGGGTTATCATCTTCCTGCGGATAGCCGGCCGGATAGGCCATAAAAGCATTAGGTTTAGCGAACTTTGCAATAGGCACCACCTGGTTGTAATACCATATCAGATCGTCGTCGCCGTCGCTGTCGTCTGTTTTACCCAGTACATCGTCCTGTGTCTGTGGCTTGGCAGGTCCTGCAGGTAAGCCTACAATACTTTCTGTGAACCAACTGTTCTCTACCACCTGATAACTCAGAAGGTTGTACATATTATTGAGGTACACTTCGGCATAATCAGGATCCGTTACTTTAGGTTGTTTATCAGGATCCGGATTAGGATTCGTGCGGTTCAGATCGAAGCCGGCAGTACCTTGCTGTACAGCAGTTACCTTATGCAGGATCTGATCGTTGATGCTAAGCGTGGTAGGATTCACAAAGATGTTCACTACATCCCTTGCAGCCCAGGCCATAGCAGCCATGTCTGTAAAGTAATAGGCAGCCATGGTTTCGAAGGTAACCCCTGCTTTACCCCCAATGGTATATTGTACCTGAGGTAACAGTATGAGTTGCCAAAGCGGAAGGTTGTTCCAGTCGATGATACCCGGATTTAGCT
The DNA here is from genome assembly GCA_963526305.1 of uncultured Chryseobacterium sp. GTDB lineage: Bacteria > Bacteroidota > Bacteroidia > Flavobacteriales > Weeksellaceae > Chryseobacterium. The sequence goes on from CAURNW010000013.1 coordinate 83,807, forward strand.
GTTGAATAGCCGCTGCATCCACTTCATAATACGCTGCGATGGAGCTTAATGAATTACCGGGACCGTTAGTTCCTATTTCGGCCACCAATCCGTTAAAGGAGATAACAGGTACAGGATATTGTGCAGGGTTTGTTACATCTGCTTTAGTGTTGAGGACTACTTTTTTATTCAGCTCTACCAGTTCGGCAGGCAGTATATTGAAGCGGGCTGTAATGCTATCGATCGTATCATCAGGAGTGTTAACATAGTACGATAATCCTTTCTGCATTTCACTTTGTGCGTAGACCACGCAGGAGTTGGCATCGATCTTATCGCCTGTTACGGCGCAGGTCATATAATCAGTTGGTTTGTTGTTGTACTGACTGCTGTAAGTGACCAGCAGGCGCACATTCGCAGTATCCCCTTTACCGAATACGCTGGAAGGGAAACCTGTGTTACCTTCAGTTTCGTTGTACATCAGGTAATAGCCTCCTGAACGGGTAATGCTGCACTCCCAAAGCAGGCGGATGAAATCGTAAATACTGTTCAGTACACCTGTATTTGGCGCGACTTCCACTTCCTCTCTTGCTGCCATTTTCAGGGCAGAGGTATCCGGATTGGTTTCGGTTGAGAGATTGGCCTGTACAATAAATGTTTTCATATGCTCCATGCCGACAGATAATAATCCGTCTGAACCTTCATACAGCCATTGTATATCAACGATTTTATCCGTGTTATTGTTGGCTGATTTTGGATCTAAAGCCAGCAACAGTCTTTGCAGAATAGTTGCATCAGCCTCGCTTGCCCCCAGAAGTTCATAGCTGTAAGCATTGACAGAAGCTGTCGAATCAGTATCCAGAAGTTTAAGCTCTATATCAACCATCGTACTCCATCCGTAGTAAGAAGATGGCCAGTAATCCATCACCCCTTTGGCGGCATCATACTGTCCTATCTGAACGCTGAACGCTGAGCCTTGCTCTTTGGGCAGTGCCAGCTGGTTGAGCAGACCGGAAGGGAACTGCCAGATCAGCGGTGATACATTGCCTTGGTCACTAGGTGAACCATAAGGTAAATTCAACGCTCCTGATGTCTGCCATTTCGTAGTAGTCTGGAAAGTATATTGTACCGCCTGCAGATTGAAAGGCTGCATAGGGGCAAGTTCCAGTACATCCGGCTGTACACCCGTTTCCTGTGCATAGGTAAGCAGGGTACTGATTTGGTTAAGATCTTCAGATGTTAAGGTGATATCGAGGGTGTTGCCACCCTCTTCCTTCATTGTTTTTCCGTTGAACTGCAGCCAGCTTAATGAATTGTTGATCAGCTGTATTGAGAATTCGTCAGGTATCGTAGCAGGCAGGGCAAATTCCTGGCCAGTCAATGAATACAGGGCACAATTGGAACCTTTACAAGGTGAACCGTCCGAAAGAGTAAGTCCGGGAAGAGTGGTAGGCAGACGCATACCATGTAATTGATAGCGCGATACCATACCAGACAGTTGCCCATAAGAATTATTATCCGTAAAGTATTCCAGAATACTGCCTACGGTAAGGTATTGCAGACCCGGAATATTGGCGTTGGTATATCCTTCGCCGTCGTAGAATAATTTGTCCTGCTGCTGGTTGGCATAATTGGTAGCCAGCAGGGCTGCCGTGGTATTATATTGTTGTGCAAGAGTATCCAGTGTGTCGGCCTCAGTTGCATCGCCAAAGATAATGGTAGTATGGATAAACGGTTGCACCAGTACCTGACCCAGCGGCTGGACTTGCATGGCCTGTACCTGTAGATTACCCGCAAGGTCCTGAGGGGTAACCGTAGCATTTGCTAATATGGAAATAGCAGCAGCCATGCTGGTCAGCGTATCACCCGGTACAATAGTGTATGGGATAGTATTATATTCAAAGCTGTTACCAGCAATGAATAATCCTGGCGTTATCTGGTTTTGCATTAACAGGGCACTTACGTCGAGGTTTTTGTAGACGTCAGTGCAGATGCCATTAAAGGTGTCTTCGTTCTTAGCAGTATAAATTGCAGCACCAATGATCAGCCAGCTGCCTGTCATAAGGACTGCCGTATTCTGGAAGCTGGTATCAGCGGCAAGATCACTTACCGTTGTTTTTAATCCGGCCGCTACTGCATTGATCGTATCAGTAGCCTGTACAGTATAAGAATTTCCTTTATAAGTAAGCATTTGAGGTGCCAATAATCCCGGCACAGCTGCATTCTCTGTGATTAGCATGGTTGCTGTAATGGCATAAATGGCAGCCACAGAAGTGAAGGTGTCACCATCTGCAATATCATACATAATCCCTGTTATGACTACCGGATTATTGCCGGTGAGCGGATGGTTCTGATTAGCGGTAGCGATGTCCTGTACATTGACCTTATTGTTTGTTCCGTCTACACTGATACCATTAGCCCAATTGACCATAGCGGATAAGCTGTTGCCATTGCTGAGGCGATAGGTGAAATTATCCATCGCATCTGACGCATATCCAGCCAATTGCTTGCCTAACAACACGAAATAATCTTCAAAAACAAAAGTAGACATACTCCATTGCTGCGGATCGGATACTGCAAATCGGGCAGCAGTTGCTGTTTCCTTCTGTACTTTTACAGCCAGCTCATTGAACCATTTTTTCACTGCAGACAGGTAGTCCTGTGTAGCCATATTATAATTATTAAACTGGATGTCCAAAGAAATATCGGGCACCTTCAGTTCAAGATCAAAGAACATAGGGAAGATGGCTGCTGCGTTCAGATTATTTTCCAGAAGCTGGACGTTAACAGCCTGGAAGCTATTTTGAAGGAAAGTGAGCAGATCATTGGTTGGTATAGGGAAAGGATTGTTTTCGCTGGAAAGGAATGCGATCAAAGCATCCAGATCCGCTTTTGAAATACCTTCGGTATCTATTTCTGCACGGGCAGATTGTGATGGGGTCTGGTCAATATAGTTCAGTACAAGCCAACGGAAGAAGTCAGCACATAGATATTCAAAGGAAGTCGTAGCTCCACTGCCTTCACCCGATGGATCAGGTGCGTCGGTGAACAGGGTCGCTACATATTGTGCGGCTTGGTCTTTCAGGTTTCCGTTTTCAGGTCCTGCCACGGTTAAGTGAGGAACAAAATACAGATTCAGTGTAGGCAGACTGTCCGCAGAAGTTGCTGCTAATACAGAGCTGTAGTTGACAGGCATATGCGGAGAACGGCGTATCACCATTTGATCAGGCCAGATTTCTCGTGTCACTTCGAATGTATCGATGGTTGCGAATTCAACAGGCAAAGCACCATCAAGTGGTGTTGCCTTGCGGGCAGGTGCAATACGTACGGTAGCCGGAGGTACAGATAAACGGGCAGCAGCATGTGGCGCTCCAAGATTGTTGTTCCACGGTGCTTTAGCGGTTTGGTCTGTCCCAATGGTAAGGTCAAAGCGGATTTTAGCAGTAAACGTAAAGTGAATGGTGATGGAAAAGATCCCCAAATTCAGTTTAGCCGAAACCCTGACATCCACTGAAGCAACGATAGCAAGAGGGATTTTGTTATAAGCTTCAAAAATAGCCTGTGCATATACCATGACGGTAATATTAACACTCGCCGATATGATCCCGAAGTCAATAGAACCGTATAATTTACCGATGATACCTATGGTGCCCTGCAGGTAATAATAATAAGACGTTTCTACCTGTTCCTTGTTGCTTTCCTGTAATAGACCACTGTAAGGGTGATAAGAAGCTATAACACCTTCGATGATACCGAACATTGTAATGCTGAAACCGGCATTGAGCACTCCATAGTTCACACTATATCCTACTCCTACCTGCAAGCCGATACCAAATACGATTACCGGATTAAAGTTTCCATAATTGGTTTTAGGTACTTTATTGGTCGTGGCGCTGCTCAGCTTGCCGAAATAGAAACCTCCTGAACCCATTGCAGGGATACCCGGCGGCACAATGGCCTGCAGGGTAAACGAACGGGAAAAGTCCATATTGTAAGGGAATCCGATGTCCACCATAAAATCACCGTTGGTATAAATTTCAATGCCAAGGGAAGGCAGCGTAATATTGACTGCTCCGAACTGCAGATAGCGCAGGGCATTAGGCAGCGTCAGATCTATTTGATAAACCCCGATGGAGTCAGAGATCTTTTTATACATAATCTCAAAATCGAGCCCGTCGAATATCTTGGCTTTTCCTCCAGCCATGGCGATGCGCAGACCGTACAGATTAGGATCATTAAATACGACCTGCATATCCAGAGTCCATACCGGTTTATCCTTGGTGCCTGCATTCAGTATCCCAAAATTAGTCGCGATCAGCCAGTTGCTGTCCTCATTGAACTGCAACAGGGTATTGCCTGAACCCGGTCCTATAGGCACAGTGCCCGGTTTAGGTTCGGTAAAGGCCTCCTGCATGGCCTTGGTTACATCTTTGATAGAATTGTATTGGGCTGGATTCACCAACTCTACGTGCTGACCCATGGCCAGCAGACGAAGATCAAAATACTGGTTGCCCTGTCCCGGTACCTCCGGCATTTTCTGAATGTCCTGTCCGCCGGTAGAGGGTTTGAACAGGTTACTGTCGTTGATAGAAGGCACTACGGAATTACCATCAAAGGTCATGAATACACCCTTTTCAGTCTTGGTAAGGTTGATGCCATTGATATTGATGAATATCAGATTAAGCGTTTTAGGCAGTTTATAGGTAACCTTGATGTCTTTGGTATCCAGGTTGTAAGTAACCGAGAATCCGTCCAGACTTATTTTGTTCAGTATGTCCCATGGAGCATCGAGCTCAAAGGTTGGGTTGAACAGCATCTTCATGAAAGAAGTGATCAATCCGCCTAAAGTCCAGTTTTTAATCGAGAAAACAATGGTACGGCTTTGTCCGCTTATATCATACATTGCGGTAAAACCTTCCCAGGTAATTGCCAGCTGCTGATTGTTTTCGGAGAAATTATAGCTGATGCCGACAGTGGCATTGAAGTAATCCAGAGTAACACTGCCCAATACGCCGCCGGAGTATTTGCCGGTGGCAGAATCATTGCTTGCGGCTTCATATTTCAGCCAGAGATTGGCGATAATATTAATTTTCTGATCAATAACCGGGAAATTAAATATCCATTGCAGGCCTCCTTTCACTTCATAGCTGCTTTTTCCTGTTCCACCTGGAATCGTGGCACTCAGGGAGAACTGTGTAATATTTAAACTGTCGGGAAGGAAGCTGGAAGGCAGACTGATGGTTTGGAATAACTGCTTAATGAGTTCACCCAGATTTAAATTACTGCCTTCAGGCATAGCCAGACTTAGGTCCCATCCGTCAGATGAATTGTAATTCACATCTGTATTGAGCTGAAGGCTGCCAATGGCAAATAATCCTGATACCTGGGCTGTAAATATACTTGGACCGGAACCGCTTGCAGGTGAAGAAGATGTCAGTCTTAGGGTGCCGTCAGTTACCGAAACATTAGTGATGAAATTAATGTCAATATTGGCATTAGCATAAAATTCATAGTACTTACTGTTGATATCCATATTGATACCAAATGAGGTAAACTCAACCAGCAATAAATTTTCAGGGATGTTAACAGCTCCTCCCGTAATGGCTGATAATAAATTGTTAAACGTAACTGATTCGGTAAAGGAAGCTGAAAGCGTCAGATCTGAAGTGATCTCCACATCAAAACCTCCTACAAATAGAGTAGGGAAGAAGTTGACTCTTGCACTGAAATATAAACTTTGTGCATTCGTGGTCCCCGGACCAATAATGACCCAGTTCACATCGAATTGCTCAATAACAAAATTATCGAAAAGCGTCCATGCGCCGTTCGATCCTATATATGCTGATACGCTGGTTATGCTCAGCCCTTTGCTGAAATCCAGAGAGGTATTAAATCCTTTGAATGCAATACTGTTGAGGTATTGCTGTAAAGTGGGCGGGATAGTCTGAAACCAGTTCTGTCCGGCCATCAGCCCAAATAAACTGAGCGGAGTAAGTGGTTTGTCCGGTTCGGAAGCTACATTCAGCAGGAAAGAAGAAGATCCGGATTCAACGGCTGCGCTAAAATTCAGTACAATAGCATCGCCGGCTGCCAGTAAAAGGCGGAAGTAGAGTATGGGCGTCTGTACTTTTTCCGTTTCACCTGCTGTTGGCATCAACCCATCATCCGTTTCGTACTCAAGGCGCAATGCATCTCCTTCATCTTCCGGTTCGGTGGGGATGGTCTCTTCTTCGGTTTTGATCTGAAACCCTATACCGGGGTTGCTTACTTTCAGAAATCCCAAGGATACCAAAGTGGCATCAACATTGACAAAAAGATCCAGATCAGGGTAAACAATATCTTCATTATTGACCTGCGAAGGATCTACACTTCCCACCAGAGCCAGCTGTATAGATGAGTTCCATGAAGTAAAGAAATTCACAACAGGCTGCAGCCATTTGGTCAGTGTAATAAGCGCTGCAAAGTTCTGGCCTTCCGCTAATGAAATATTTTTCTGTTGCCATTGGAAAGCAGTTACTTCGTCCGTACTGAAAATAAAGGAAGGTAAGGTATAAGGAAGATTGTCAAATACTCCGCCGGTCATATACTTCCAGCTTGTGGAAAATGTCCAGTTGGAGAGATTGATCTGTATGGTAAACTGTACTTCATTCGCATCATTCGCTGTAACGGTCAGGGTGACGAAAGTATTAGTCTTTTCTACATTGAGTATGGCGGCCGTTGCGTTGGTAATCGTTAATGTGTTTCCTACAGGCTCAGGTATAGAAGTACCGGAAGTGTCGATCAACAGAAACGAATCAGCAGGCAGCTTGTAGCTTTTGGACAAAAGGTCGTCCAGCCCGGCCTGTGAGATCAGATCCGAATCTGTAAAAGATGCTGCATTGATTGTAATGTTGTTATTATTGGAAGCGGCCTGGCTCCTGAAAGTAGCAGCTAATTTGGATAAGCTCATAATAAAATAATATTCAGTTAAACGTCTACAATTAATCCCATATGGTCACTTGTACTTCTGACCCTGCGGTAATTGTTCCAGCCAACAAAGGTGGTCATAGCCCCTATATTGCCTTTAATGTAACCTCCATGTCCCGTAGGACCTGCAGTTGGAATTGCTAAAGCGGAAGGTAAGCCTGCCGCAGGCATTGCTGCATTTAAAGCCATAGCAGAGTTGTATACAAGACTGCCTTGTGGCACACCGACGACCGGCGGTGCATCCCTGTTATATGTCGTGCCGGTTACCCTGTTCACAATGGTTATATTAGCCGGGGGACCAAGCGCTGTTCCGCCGCCATAGCGTGTCAGTACATTATCCACACTCGAAAAAGTATCCTGGATCACATACTCATAACCCGGATATCCATTGGTCTGCCATGGTCTTGCACTGTTGTGTGATCTGATCATGGTACAGACATAACCTTTGTCAGGCCATACATTGGGTGTGGGGTTAATCTGACGTGAGTAGCCGACACCGGCAGGAAAATTACCCAGCAACCGGTCATAAGCAATGGGCTCAAAATGTGTGTTAAAGATATCAACGTTAAAATCGCCGACGATCACGCCCACTTCATTGACTGCAAGGTTTGTCGTCATTTCCTGGATATAGGAAAGCTGGTTGGTACCATCTGCCGACTGTTGTTTTTTGGGAGAAGCATGAAACGACAGTAATTTGATCGTCCTTCCTCCACCTGCCGGATCCCAGAATGTAGTTAAAAAAGGGGTTCTGTTCATCGCATTCGGAAAACTTAACACAGGGGCTACACCTCCGACAGCAGGTCCGCTGAACTGCCATTGACCCGCAAGGTGACGGTAGGGTATTCCCGGATTGATCAGGTTAGCTCCACCGGGTGCATTACCCATAGGGAGAGCACCTGTCCAGTTGATTCCGTAATTGACAAGATTTCCCGCTCCTATATTAGCCACTGAATCAGATGGATTAGCTCCGCCCTGCCAGCCCCAGGGACCTGTGAACTGTACATGGGCATGGTTATAAAAAACGGAAATACCTTCCTGCACATTACCTTGGCCCAGTCTGAGGGGAGGAACAAGACGCCAGTCATTGGGAGCAGGAAACCAGGCTCTTAACTGTTGTAGCAAAAATAGGCTGCCAGTCTCCCCACCTGCTGTGATCAGCGTGCCGGGAGCGCCTGTGCCCGTAGATGTTTCTACCACCACAAAAATATCGGGGGTATTCTGGATAAGGGTTGTACGGATCACTTCTCTTCTGTAACCGGCCTGAGGCGGAGGGATCGTAAGCGTTCCATCCCGTTTCCGCTTGGCTCTGGGTTCATTTATTTTGTTGATTCCGAACTTTTCAATGTTCCAATATAAGATACGGGCCATAAGACATCGATTTAAGGTTTATAGCAACAGGTTTATACATTTTTGTTATAGGCAGCATACCAGCCCAGACTTTTGGCTGTAGCTCCGGGATTGGGATTACCGAACAAAAGGAAGTCGGTATTGCCTCCCGGTGGCAGTTTCAGGATACCCAGCAGTTTCAAAGCGATATTGGACAGGGTGAGCAGATACGACTGCTGGTCCACTACATATTGCAGGCTCAGTTTATCAATAGCGAGCTTCAATACGCCCTGGATACTCAGCAGTTTTGCATTGCTGGCAGTACCGGGCAGCTTGATTCCCACAAAAGCATTATAGCCGGGAGCTGCAATTTTAGAGCCCGGACTCCATGCGATAAGCAGGCTGGCATTAAAACCGATGCTGCTGGCTAATTCGCCGGGTGACCCCATATTAAGGGTCATCTGAAGGCCATACCAATCCCCTGTAATTCCTGTGGCATTAATGCCGGGTAAGGATAGTTTTAAATAGCCCTGACCTGAAGGTGCCGAATCGTCATTGCCGCTCAACAGCTTATTGATCTGTAAAGCAAAATTGGGGTAGAGACTATTGGCTCTGGCATTGCTTTGCGATGAGTTAAATGCAATTTGCGAGGCATCAAAACTATAAGTGGTCACCGTTGGCGTATTGAGATTAAAGGCCATGTTTACATACAGATTACTGTAATTGAGTCCTCGTTGCAGGGTGCCATCATTCGATGCGATACCAAAGGAAAAAGCATCCAGTGGATAGTCTGAACCATCTTTGGTGGTTGCCTGAGCGATCATCGTATCAAAGTTGAGGTAGCCCCACATTGTAAATCTTGATTGTATGTCCAGAGCCGCAGGATCTGTCGTGAGGGTGTTGAATTGTATTTTGGTGATCTCTACATTGGTCAGCAGGTTACTGTCAAAGTAGAATAAATTATCGTCTTTGTTATCGAAAACATAGACCGGGGTGCCGTTATGATCCTGATAAGTACCGTTCAGCACTACTGTATTTAAGCTATTTGAGCCATACGGATTGTTGGTGCCGGTCACTTTATCGGAGAACAAATTGTTCATGGTCAGTTGCAGTTTACTGGCAAAGTCTTTAATGGCGGTATTTTCAAACAATATCTGGAGGAACAGTACTTTAAAATCGTAATTAACTCCTGTAGCAGGCTGCACAGGTTTATTGGGGTTCAGTCCCTGTGATATCTGCTGGGCATAAGCAGGGTCAACATAATTGATGAGTCCAAACAGCGAACTGACAGGATCCATGGTGATTACGCCGCTGGCATCTACCCGGTTCACTTCAATGCCGAAATGATGTGCGTAGAAGTTTTTAAGGTTGATACCGCTGATCAATCCTTTTAATTGCTGCGGGAATTCCTGTAAATCAATCGTTGCTTTCAAAGCCAGAACACCATTCCAATTGGGATCATTAATGATGGTGTGAAATTTCTGATAATATTCCAGCTGTCCGGAAGCAGGATCGGCTAATGCTGCCTTGTAGGAATCTTCAGCTGTTTCCAGGTAGGTCTGCAGCCAGGATGACACCGCAACCAGCTGATTATAGGCAGCGGCGGAGTCGGTGTTGCTTTTGTCGATGTTGAATGCATTGGCCTGGGTCCATTCTTTGGGATTTTTTACCCGGTCTATGATGGAGCCTTTACAGAATTTAAAGATCAATACATTATTGTAATCGGCGTAGGTATTGCCGGTGCCTACGTTCAGATCAAACGGCCAGTCTTCGATGGACATTTTATTGTTGAAGACAGGCTGACTGCTTGCGCCACCGCCCGGTGTATTCATGGTTGAAAACAGATCACCCAGATACTGGTTGTTGGTGATCACCAGAAATTGCTGATTGGTAAGGAAGGCACTTTGCATTTGAGGCATCAGATTTATAAAGCTGAGCTGGTATTGCGAAGGTGTTGCAGGAGTTTCTCCTTCCGGGTTAAGGTATTCAGGCGAACCGTTGTTGACCGTATTCTGTGCCAGGTTCAATAAGCTCCAGTTACCATTGTTGCTCACATTGGCCACCAAACCTTGTGGAGTGGCTGAGGCCGTATAGTCTGTAGCTGCAGTTTTTGCCATGGCTCTTTTGGCCTTGCTTTTACTGCTGTGTGGCGTACTGAAAGCAGCAGATATCAATGTTTTTCTTTCGGCGCTGAGTACCTTGGATTCAAAAGCATCAATACCTTCTGCACTGGGTGGCGGAACCGGATTTACGCCAAGATATGGCGCTATAGGCACTGCAAAACCACTGTTTTGAGGCATGTCTACAGAGGGCTCATAAAAGCCCAGAAACCCTGTGATATTATTATCCGGAGATGCTACCCCATGATCTTTAGCGTATAAAGAAGCACCCTGAGGCTGTGAGGCATATTGCACATTGCCAGGTGTAGCGGCTACGATATTCGCCCATGCTGTCAGATAAGTGCTGTCGAGTATAGGTTTATCGGTGCCGGGGTTAGCCAGGGATACTTCCTGACCGGGAAAATTGGCAGCAAAGGCCGACTGTTTTGAGATAAAACGTATGGTGTCACCGGTTATAGTGCCGGCGTTGTTTTTATAGGGAGTAAATGAAACTACTTCTGTACCGGAAAGGCCGGGCAGTAAGCTGTACTGTCCGTTTTCATCAGCAAAAGCAGCCTGTGATGCGCCTGGGTCGAGATAGAAATCTCCCTCCGGCGACAGGTAAAATGATTTGATCCCTGCAGCATCCTGAGGGGAGATGACAAAGCGTGCGCTACTGTCTGTCGGAAAAAGATTATTGACCGGTGCTCCTGAATCGACCATTTTCACAGCAGGCCATAAGGTAAGAGGGTAGCCGGTATTGATGGCATAATAACTGGGCAGACTGGCTGCTCTTGTCATTCCGGTATTGGCATTGTAGATCTGACCTGTGATGGCAAAATAGGTATTCAGTCCTCCATTATTAGCTACGTCAAGGAGATCTATTTCAGTCTGAGTAAGGAGAAAATCATTGGTATTGCCAGTTTGCAGAATGGGATAGGCAAAGTAGGAAGGTGCTGTGCTGTCACCATAATAATAGTTGTTTTGCAGACCATATCCCTTAAAGTCTAGGTTCATATTCAGACCCAGCAAAAAACGGAAGGAGCCCGTACCCGGGCCGCTGAAAGGAATCGTAATGTCGCCATTGAATAAAGAGCTGGTACCTAATGTCTTATTGGCAAAAGTCATATTGGGATTGCCAGGCGTCCATGTGAGGCGTAGGGCATTAGGGTTTTCATCCGGCTGCAGCTGCATCACGGTATTATTCTGGATGGAGAGTGTACCGAAGCCGCTGCCGATAGTTACAGTAAATGGCTGGCCTACTACAAAAGGGGCGCTGGGACCAAATTGTGCAAAGTTGAGGACCGTTGTATTCTGAGTGGAGGGTTTTTGGTCCGGATTGCTGAGCCATGCGGTCGTGAGGTTGGCTGTCACATTTTGCCGGAACGTCAACAGGTAAGGACGGTAGCTATCGATAAAGCTTTTTGCATCTGAGGGAGCTATCCGGGCAAACAGGAAGTAGACCTGTTGCTGAACTGCTATCTGGAAGCTGATGGTAGGGTCGTTATAAGAAGATCCTTCAGGAAGCAATAAAGCGGTCCAGTGCTGTCCTGCCTGATTAAACAGATAGAGTGCAGGATTTCCTGAATTTTCATTGCTGAATATGATGTCTGTTTCGGATGGTGCCATAAGAATAATTATAGGTTGTAAATACTTTAACCAGGGCAGAAGAGCATAACAAGAATCATAACATTCATCAGAGACAGATTTAATACCGTGATTTGCCTGCCTGCAAAGTTGCCTACAGCAATTACCTGCTGGCCGGGCTTTAAGGAATGTATACCATTGAAGATTTCCGTGTTGTCCAGCTGAATAGCATCAGGGGCACCGGTCAGAACGGTCATAACTATATTAACCTGACTGGTATTGGTGATCGAACAGATACAATCGCTTCCGTTATTGGTTAGTTTTTGTGTAAATTCAAAACGGGAAAGCGATACGGTATCAGCTTTAGACCTGATCAAACCCTGACCCATTGCCAGGGTATGACCAAGAATAATTAATAAAAGGATCTGAAAGTGAAGTTTATAGCTGCACTTAGCTTGTTTGGCACTGAATAGTTGCCTCAGCATCATTTTGAGCATTAGTGATGTTTGTGATAGTGACTGTAGAGCCTCCAAAATCACCAAATGCTGTCACCACAATGTTGGGAGAATTAGGTTTTAAAGAATAAACTCCGTCGAACGCTGATCTTGAATTCCCTGCGTCGTCTACAATAATACCGCTTCCTGGTGCTCCTGAAATAGCGAATTTCAGTACGTTGCTTCTGCTGGAGTTAGCAATAGTAATAGTCGAATTTGTACCGTTTGTTGTGTTCCAGGTGCAATATTGACCTGATTTAATGCTGGCACTTCCATTTTGATTGATTACTGGATTTTGAGATGGCATAATTATTTGTTTTAAGGTTAAAAAATTATTTTAAAAAGGTAATGTTATAATCGGGCAGGGTTCTTAATTTATGTATATCGAATAACCATTGATTCTTCTTCATTTCTCAATCCGATTCTTTCTTGTAAATAACCGATAGATAAATATTGGTTTGGACCTGTTACAATTCATTTTTTCTCTTTTTCTACTCGGACTTTCGATCGTTTGCCTTTGTTTACAGTCTTTATGAGTTTCATTGGAGAACAAGTCAAAGTAAAGACAATAAAATAATATGAAGTTGAGTGAAAATACTGAAATTATGAATTGAGTATAAATACGTAATTGATAATCAGGTTGATAAGAGTGAAATTGAACCTGAAGTTTTTTAATTTTGAGACAGAATTAATACACACTGAAAATGCAGTTTTACAGATATTGCCAAGAATAAAGATCATCGGTCATCAGCATTAATATTCTGATATTGACAACAGGATGATCTGTGTAAAAATTGAAGTTTGGTAATTCTAAATAAAATTGAATGATTTAAATTGATCCTAAAGGACTAGTTCCTGTCAGGATACGAGTACTTTATAAAATAAAAAGACCGACATCAAATTGTTTACAATTCTGATGTCGGTCTTTTGAGCCTCACAGAGCAATTGTAAAACTCTTTTATGGTTGATTTACAAAGAGATTATCGTCCTTAAAAGATTACTGTTGTCTTAATCTTGTAAATTGTTGTTGGCTTTTAAATTCCAATTCATCTGATATTTCAATAAAGTTTTTTGAAGGGTTTTAAACCTTTATTTTTGACTCATAAATTATTTTAGAATGAATATATTTCAAAGCATTGCTACCATTATCATGTTTAGTAAGTTCTGAATTTGCTAAGGAAAGCCATATAAAAGTTAATTACAAGCCCAGTACTGTGAGTAATTTAAAATTAATCCCATCAATTGTAAAATGATACCGTCTGATACTATGGTAATGTTGGTTTGCGGAAGCGGGATTGAATTTCATGAAGGTACAAATGGATTTAGTATTTGTCAAAATGATCAGCAAAACTTAAAATTAAAAGTATCTGTTCAACAGACAAAATAAAAACAGGCATTTAAATCGAAGGTTATGCAGAAGAATTTGGCTGCTAACTTATCTAAGCGATTAAATGATGGAGATACATCGATTGACAATTGGCAAAAAAACAGGGATTTTTAAGTGCTGCAGAGAGAGAAGGTCATCAGAAAACGATCAATGAGGTGGAAGCAAAATTAAATAAGAAATAATGAATTATGTTTAGGTTCGGCTACTTAAAATTTAATATTCACAACAAAATCCTGAAATTTCAGGATTTTGTTGTGAATAAATGATCTTCCCCGAAATTGGAGCTGTCGTATTATAGTTTAGATTCAGAAATTCTAAGGGGACTTACCTTCAGGTTAAAGAATCTACATTATGCTACTGTGATTGTTTTTACTAAAGTATAACCGTCGCCATTATTTCCTGTAACACTGTCTGCCATATTTTTGTTTAAACTGTCCGAAAAAATGCTGTCCTGTTCATTAGATCTGTCAGGAGTCCCATGATAATCATTTGATCCGTAGACAGATGAGTATACGGAAGTTGGAAAAGCTATCTGAGTCACCAGGAGTGAGACACCACCTGCGGTCAATATCTCAACATGGATGTGAGGTGCCCTGCCAGGATACCATCCGGGAAAAATACTGATGAAAGAGACCTGTCCATTGGCGTTGGTCAACTGCCTTCCTCTTAAAAAATTTTGACCTGTATAATTGGCAGTTTGCAGCTGATTTCCTCCGTATTGTGAATAGTTCCCGTCCTTGTCACACTGCCATACATCAACATAGACGTTTGCCAACGGTAGACAACCGTTGCTTTGGTCTTGTATTGTAAGGTTCATCAGCAGCGCCACTCCGGACCGGTCTCCGATGATGCTTGCCCTGACATACTGCGCAGGTGTGATGATCGGAAATGGACCGACAGTTTCAGGCGGGGATAAACGGCAGTCGCCATTTTCCTGAGTATTGCCGGTATTTTCCTCGTCATTTGAACACGAGTTCATGATGGTCGGAAGGGCTACAAATGCCCCTAGACCTAAAAAACCATTTTTTAAAAACTTTTTTCTATTCATAATTTATTTTTTATCTTTAAAACATTGGGTGGGGGTTTGCAGAAGTGGTTGGTGCTGATTGGATGACATCCCAGTGTTCTGTAATCTTGTTGTTTTCAACCCGGAAATATTCTGATATAGCCTGATAGCTTCCATCCGGTGTTGGCGACTTGATATGCAGTGCCACGATATTACCTTCACTGACTGCTTTACGAAAGTCTACGGTCGTCTGCGGAGTTCCGGCGATCCACTGTGCGGCCATGGCTTTCAACGGAGCCTTTTCATCTGCAACCTGAGGGTTGTGTTGAATATAAGAATCAACAATGTAATCATCAATAGCTGAGATATCCTTGTCACCAAACAGGCGTTGGTAGAATTTTTTGACAAGCTGTTTGTTGTTCTCTTCTTGTGCAATATGTCTAGGTGTAGTGCTGTTTGAGTCATTACCGAACATCGGATGTGAATTTGCTGAACTTGCGGGAGCATCCTGGATTACATCCCAATGCTCGACAATCTTATTGTTCTCTAGTCTGAAATATTCTGTAATGGCCTGGTAGCTGGTGCCGTCAGGAGACGCGGCTCTTACATGCAGTACAACAAGGTCTCCTTCTGCCAGGATTTTACGGAAATCCACCGTGGTCGGCGGTGTTCCTGCGATCCACTGGGCTGCCATTGCTTTCAAAGGGGCTCTTCCATCAGCAACCTGTGGATTGTGCTGGATATAATTTTCTGCGATATAATCGTCAATAGCGCTGATATCCTTGTCACCAAATAATCTCTGATAAAAAGTCTTTACCAGTTGTTTATTATCTTCCTCCTGCTGAATGTTTCGGGAAGTTTCATCCATGGTAACTTCGTCTTTGGAACAATTTAATGTCAAACTTGAAATGCCGATCACCATGCCGATCACTAAAATTATTTTTTTCATTGTTGTTACTATTTATTTTTTACACCTTCAAAGATGCTAATTGCCAAGGCATATAAAAATTGAACTATATCAATAAATTCAGATTATTATCTATTTGACAAACATGTATGCAGGTAGGTCCGTGGTCGGGGAGCTAACCCGAACCAATCGTTTGAATAATACTTATTTAAAAAAAATAATGATGATCTGTTATAGATTTCTTTTTTCTGAAGCCACTTACTTTACTAAAAAGGATGAAAATTATGCTTGTCGTTATTTTCCTGCAGTTTGGAGCTGGGATTTTGCATATTGTTAAAATACTTGAAAGCTATTCCTTAGTTTATTATTATATCCTTTTCGTATAATAAAGAAATCGCATTTTTAATGATGTTATTATTTTGTACTGGAAAGAACAAATGAAATAACTATCTAACTTTTGATTTCTGCTCTGTATCAACGGTCGTTATTATACAGCGCCTGAATTCCACAAGCTGGCGGCCGTGGCAGATCTAGTAAAAACAATGACCATTTAGAAAAGTACATTAACCAATATCATTAGAAATATCCATGTGGGAAAGATCGCATTTCATCATCATCTCCTTACAACATTCTGCAGTCATTTGGGAGAAGATCGTAAACGTCGGTGAATGGAGGAATTGGGATTTCAATATTTTGGATTCAGAGTGTTTGGACAATGACACGGTCAGGATCCGCCGCCGCATATTTCCCGCTGTGAGAGCAAAGATATTAATAGTATACACCAAAGTTCGTTTTCGATCCAGGTCAAACTATTGTCTGGCAGTTTTGAAAGACCTAAAAATGCGGTACCAACCATTCTGCTTGAGAGCGAAGTCTGGGATGCTTTCAGAAAAGGGACATGGAAGAGGCCTTCAGATCTTATGTTTTTAAAAACATGGTTTTCGAACACGCCTTATGCGGTGGACTAAGTAAGTCTTCGGATATCCCAAGAAAATTAGATAAAGCCGTAAATTATGTTTCAAGTATCGCAAAGTTTCATAAACAGGGAGATACGGAGAGTGAACAGGCAATAGCGAGTTCGATATTTCCTAGAAAACTGGAATATGATGGAACGGCGTTTCGAACTTATGAAATGTATGTAATAGAAAAGTATATTTTGTGGGTAAACATGAGTTTAGACGATAAAAAAAACCGACATCAAATTGTTTACAATTCTGATGTCGGTCTTGTGAGCGCGAAAGGATTCGAACCTTTGACCGTCTGCTTAGAAGGCAGATGCTCTATCCAGCTGAGCTACGCACCCATTGGTAATTTTGAGAAAATTACGAAAACAGTCGGGGCGGCAGGATTCGAACCTGCGACCTCCTGGTCCCAAACCAGGCGCGATGACCGGACTACGCTACGCCCCGAATTTATCTTTGCTGCGGAGAGTAAGGGATTCGAACCCTTGGTACCGTTTCCAGTACGCATGTTTAGCAAACATGTCCTTTCGGCCTCTCAGGCAACTCTCCTGTTATAACGTTTTTTGAATGATCGCTGTTCCGTTATTGCGAGTGCAAATATAGAATAGATTTCTTTATTTACCAAATAATTTTCAGAAAAAAATTGTGTATTTTTGAGCTGATAAATGATTAAAAATTTAAACTAATGCGTAAAACATTATATATCATCGGCTTAAGTGTTTTCGTTTTTTCGTGCAGTTCACAAAAAAATGTAAAGAAAACAACCTATAAACCGAGAACAACAGCAGTGCAGCCTAAAACTGCGGGTAACTCTCAAAATTCAGTGAAAAATAAACCTGAAGTAACTACCGAACATGGAGTGGAATTTTTCAGAACCAATATTGCAGATATCACCAAAAATGACAATACTGTAAGTTATGGATCTATTGTCTCTGCAAAACCTGCAGGATACAAAGTTGTCAAAACTTACTTTCCTTCCATGGGACAGAATTTCAGACAGAAATACCTGATCCTTCATTACACTGTTTTACCGGATGATAAATCGATCACCGTTCTTACCCAACAGTCCGTGAGTGCACATTATCTTGTTAATAATCTGGGAGATAATGAGATCTATCAGCTTGTGGACGAAAATAAACGTTCTTATCATGCCGGTGTAAGTGCGTGGCGTACGGATAAAAACCTTAATGACACTTCCATAGGTATTGAGATCGTCAATATGGGATATAAAGCTGATGCATCAGGAGTGAAAATATTTGAACCGTTCAGTGATGAGCAGATCAGAAAAGTCGCTGCGCTGGCAAAAGATATTGTTGTAAGGTATCAGATTCCCCCGACCAATGTTTTGGCACATTCGGATATTGCCCCTACGAGAAAGCAGGATCCGGGTCCGCTTTTTCCATGGAAAAAATTATATGATGAATATCAGATCGGGATGTGGTATGACGAAATGGCAAAGCAGAATCTCATGATGCTGGCCCAGACAGATATTGAAACAAGATACAGTGAGCCTGCATTTATTTTTATTGTGCAGACCGCATTGCAGAAATTCGGATATGATCTTCTGCCTAACGGTGTATGGGATGACGCAACCAAAAAGACAATTGAAGCTTTGCAGTATCATTTCAGACCTCAGAATTACAGCGGTATTTTAGATGCCGAAACATGGGCAGTTCTTCAGGCACTGAATCAAAAATATCCGGCGAAATAAGACAGAGTACACATCTTTAAGGGTACGTTTTATATCATTTCAAAAATGTCAATGCTTAAATAAAGATTTTATGGAAAATTTCAGACAGGAAACTGATTTATTGGGTGAACTGAATGTTCCGGTCAATGCCTATTACGGAGTTCAGACCCAGAGAGCAATTGATAATTTCAAGATTTCAGGTCAGCTTCTTTCATCCTATCATGAATTTATTAAAGGTCTGGCTTTCGTAAAGAAAGCGGCAGCGAAGACCAATTATGAATTAGGTCTGTTAGATCAGGATTTATATTTTAAAATTTCGGAGGTATGTGATGAATTGATCGGTGGATTATTTCACAGTGAGTTTCCTGTAGATATGATCCAGGGCGGTGCAGGAACCTCGATCAACATGAATGCCAATGAAGTCATTGCCAACAGGGTTTTGGAAAAATTAGGAAAGAATAAAGGGCAGTACGAATTCTGTTCTCCCAATGACCATATCAATCTGTCACAGTCCACTAACGATGCCTATCCTACCGCAATTAAAATGGGATTGCTGCAGATGAATGAAACGTTAGTCGAAAAACTGAAAAAAATTGTTGAAGCTTTCCGTGCAAAAGGGCAGGGATTTCAGGATGTTATCAAAATGGGGCGTACGCAGCTGCAGGACGCTGTCCCGATGACAATGGGACAGGAGTTTGAAGCATTTGCTGCCACTCTTGAAGAAGATATTTCAAAGCTGAACAGCAACGCTGATCTGTTTGTTGAAGTAAATATGGGAGCAACTGCTATCGGAACAGGAATTAATGCACCGGTAGGATATGCAGTACTCTGCGCTAAAAATTTAGCAGAAATTACAGGATATCCTGTAATTTCTGCCCCTGATTTAGTTGAGGCTACTCCGGATACAGGTTCTTACGTCATCTACTCTTCAGCAATGAAACGTCTTGCATTAAAACTCTCAAAAATCTGTAATGACCTGAGATTGCTGTCTTCAGGACCAAGAGCAGGTTTGTCTGAAATAAATTTACCTCCTATGCAGCCGGGATCATCTATTATGCCCGGGAAAGTAAATCCTGTAATTCCTGAAGTGGTCAATCAGGTATGCTTTAAAGTCATAGGGAATGATCTGACCGTAACCTTTGCTGCCGAAGCAGGACAGTTACAGTTAAATGTAATGGAGCCCGTTCTGTCTCATGCTATTATGGAAAATATTCATTTTCTGTGCAATGCGCTGGACACCCTTCGGGAAAAATGTATTGTGGGAATTACCGCTAACAGAGAAGTCTGTCTCAACATGGTAAAACACAGCATCGGTATAGTTACTGCATTAAATCCTTATATAGGGTATAAGCAGTCTACACAGATTGCCAAAGAAGCGCTGGCAACAGGAAAGAGTGTTTATAATCTGGTGTTGGAAAAAAATCTTCTTTCTCAGGAACAGTTGGATGAAATTCTGGATCCCAGAAATATGCTGAAACCGCACAATAAATAATGGGTAATATGTAATTGGTTATGAGTAATTTCCATTAATCAATATTTTCATAACAGGATAATTCAATATTAGATTTGAAATTTTTAATCATCATCCCCGCGCACAACGAACAGGATAATCTTTCGCTCACCTTAGATTCTTTACAAAAACAGAGTTTTAAAGATTTTAAAGTGGTCATTGTGAACGATGGTTCTACCGATAGAACATCTGAAGTTATTAAAGAATATACAGATGCAGATTCTCGTTTTGAAACAGTTGATTTGGAGAAGTCTGCTCATCAGCCGGGTTCAAAGGTGGTAAATGCTTTTAAAAATGGTTTGAAAACTCAAAACATCAATAATTACGATATCATCTGTAAGTTTGATGCCGATATTATTTTAAATGAAAATTATTTGTCCGAAATAGAAAAAGCCTTTGCTGATCATCCAAAATACGGCTTGGTTGGCGGTTTATTATATGTTGAAAAAAATGGCGATTGGGTGTACGAAGGGAATTCTAATAAAAACCACGTTCGGGGCCCGATGAAAGCATATCGCAGAGAATGCTTTGAAGCAATCGGGGGTTTAAGGGAAACTTTAGGCTGGGATAACATTGATTCAATTTTGCTTAAACATCTTGGCTGGGAAGAAGTGGTTTTGCAGGAATTACGCGTCAAATTAGTCAAGGTGAAAGGAGCTGACTATACGATAAAACCTGCAGATTATTATGGCAGATATTTTTATTTTTTAGGATTAAACCGATTTCTGACCTACGTTGCGGCCGCTAAAGAAGCTATGAAAATAAAGTCTCTTCCATTTCTGTTTCAGATTGTCAAAGCGTACGAAAAATGCAAATCTCAAAATCTGGAGCTGAAGATTTCGAAAGATGAACAAAAAATAATCAAAAATCAGCGTTGGAAAGAATTGAAAAAGAAATGGCTGAAAATTTAAAAATAATCTATTAAACCTCAAAGGTTTTAAAACTTTATAAAATTCAGATATTGACAGAGTGGGCTTTTTAGCCTGTTTATACAAAAAAAATCATTCAATTGGCTATAGCCAAAAATTAGAAAATAATTTGTTGAGAAAAATAGCCTACATAGAAATAGACACCCACGCAGAAATTGCGCAGGATTTTATTGATTTAATGGATGATTCCAAAGAGTTTTCTGTAGATTATTATTTTTCCGGAAAAATTAAAAACCAGATACAGCTAAATAATGAATCTGTTTATCTTTCAGATTCTTCCATGATTTTAGATCAGTTGTCGGCTAAAAAATATGATCTGGTGATCATCGGAACCGTGCACCGGTATTTCAATACTTTCCTGACAGTCACCCGAAAGTACAAAACTGCGGTAATTATCCATAACCTGAATTTTTCAAAAATTTCAAGGCTTAGTTTAATTAAAAATGTATTTAGAGATGACTTGATTTACAGGCTTAAACTGTTGTGGAAAGAAGGACTGTCAGATGTGAAAAAGACCTATTCAACATCAAAATACCACCTTGTTCTTGATAAAGAATTATCAACAGGAAAAAATCGTTTTTTACCGCTTTTTTATACAAAATCACTGTCGAAAACCGAAAACAAACATTTAACAGTAGTAATTCCGGGCGGAGTATCCCAAAAAAGGAGAGATTATCAGCATGTTTTCAAAACCATTCAAAACATGCATACATCACACGAACTCACTTTTGTTTTATTAGGCAAAATTAAAGGACAGGAGCTGACACATGCGGAACACCTGTTGAAAGTACTTCCTGAAAACATCAGCATAAAATATTTTAAGGAAAGAGTATCTCCAGAAATTTTCAACGACTGGATGAAAAAAGCAGACGTATTATGGTGTCCTATTCAACAGGAAACAGAATTTTTCAGTAATAAAGAAATTTACGGAAAAACGAAGATGACCGGAAATTTAGGGGATGCCGTCAAATTTGGAAAGCCGGCCGTTTTTCCTCCAGATTATTCATCTGATCTCGACTTCATCATTCCGGAAGAAGATAATGTGATTGGTCAGTTTCTGAGACTGAAAAATTTCCAATACGATTTTCAGAAAGATTTCAATCGGGAGAAAATTCAGAAAGATGCAGAAATGCTTTTAAATCAGTTGATTTCTATTTAAATTTCAGAACACTTTTAATGAATTTCATATTCAGATAATCCTCAACAGGGAAGATTCTGGTAAAATGATTTCCAATAAAAATCAATACCAAAACTACAGCAGGTTTGTAAATAAGGTTGATAAACTGGTTGTTGAAATTCGGTAATACAATGGCTACTGTAATGGCTAAAGTACAGATTATAGATACAAAAATCATCTCAATACTTAAAGGGGATACTTTAAACATTATATAATTAAAAATAATTTTAATGACATTGTAGGCAGTCAGTGAAATTGCTGTTGATAAAGCAATTCCAATCAGTTTCAGTTCCGTATGGTTAATGAAATACAGATTCAAACTTATGGTCAGTCCTGCCAGTAAAAGCATAACGATGATATTGAAACGGTAATACTTTGAGAGAGAAATGATATTTCCGTTAAAGCCTGTAGCCAGATCCAGCAGTACTGCAGAGCCCCATATCCAGATGACCGGAGTATACTCCTGAAGCTGAAGTCCGTTTTTAGGCATAAAATGCGTCAAGAACGGAAAACCCACCATGATGCAGGAAAATAATACCGCTCCCAGGAAATATAACGTCAGTGATGTTTTTTTATGAAATCTGTCGAGCTCTTCCATATCTCCTTCTGCAAGATTTTTGCTGATGATGGGTGCTGAAATATTGAATAAGCCAAGCTGTGGTATCGAAATCAAAGATATCAGGGCGTACAGAACAGAATAAATTCCATTTTCCTCCATTCCGAGAAATTCTCCGATCATGAAACTGTTGATGGCTAAATAGTTTCCGAATGTTCCTAAGAATCCAAAAAAACTGTAGGAAGAGAACTCTTTCCAGAAACTGTCTTTTTTAAAATAGTCTGTACTTATGTCAAACCTGATTTTTTCTAACCTGTTGGTGTAATAAATATAACCCGTGAGCATGAGGGCAAACATTCCAAAGAAAAAGGCAAATGCAGTCTGTTGTGATAAAGCAAAATAAAAGACAAGTGAGAAAGCGCCAAGATTTGCTATTTTCGGAAATAAATTGTCAAAAATATTGGATACGACAATTCTTTTGTAGTTGGAGGTGTATTTGTTAAAGACTGCACAGAACGAAAGCAGCAGGATCATCGGCAAAATGACCTCTTTTATTTTCCAGGCTTCAGTATTTTTAAAAGCAGGAAAAACAGATGGAATGATAAAAAAAACAAGGGAGAATAGGCAGAAATTTACAAAAATAGCAAGAAGGGAAAGTGAAAGCATATTCTGTTTTTTACCGTCTTTTTCAACTTTATGAAAAAATTTGACATTGGAATAAGAAATTCCAAGTACGACAAAAGGAACCAGCATTTCGGCAGTGGGTAAAATATATCTCAGTTTCCCATAAAATTCAAAATCATTCGGAAAGATAAATATGGCGGAAATCGTTCCGATTAAAAAACCAAAATATCCAATGATGGAATATTTAAATCCCTGTCTTGCAACTACACTCATACAACGTTTTTAGTGATTTTTAGGGAGAAAGATAATATTGTTGATGTAGTCGGTTTTATTTTTTTCGTCAGCCGTATTTTTAGTAAGAATCTCTTCGGTCAGTTTTTCGGTTGTAAAACTTACCCTGTTAAGATAGTGGGCCTGAAAGCCCCAGCTTTCCACTTCTGAAATCTCATCCCAGATAGGCTGTTGATGATGTCTCTGTTCCATCTCAACCATTAAGGTCGGTTTAAATTGCCGGATCGTATTTTTTCCGCCAAAAAGTGTTTTTATTTCATTTCCTTCAACATCGATTTTGATAAAATCAATTTTTTTGATGCTTTTAGATTGTATCCAATCATCCAGTTTTACCACTTCTACGGTTTCTGTGTAGGAATTTTCTTCGTCTTTTTCTTTGTAAGAAGTGTTCAGTGTACCTCTTGAAGCCACCATTTTTCCTTTGATAACCGGAACCTTAAATTGAGCGGTTGTATTTTCGTCAGAAAGTGCAGCGGAAGAAATATTCATAGAAGGAAAAAGCCTTTTCAGTCTGGTATTAAGTTTTTTGTTAGGCTCGAAAGCATAAATATTCTGATGGTTGAGCTTATTCTCAAACTGGTAAAGAAAAGTCCCGACGTTGGCTCCAATATCTAAAATTACAGCGTCATTTTGTAAATACTCTTTGATCCAGACCAGCTCCGGTTCTACATTACGCGCTGAAAAATTTGATTTTGTGAGATTTTTTAAATTTTTAAAATACCTCTGTTTATAAAAACCAGGACTGATGTACTGTAGTTTTTCTGCGAGCTGTTGGTATAAAGACATTGCTTTCTTTTTTATGACGACCGACAAAGGTAATAAAAAATGTTAAAATGATGTTAAATTAATGAAATTGTAACCTGTTGACCTTAAGAATATTGAATGAGGTTAAATTTGCCTGTTACTCAGAAGTATTTGAAAATGGAGCATTTAAAAAATCATTCAGAGGTTTTGCAGATTTCATTACGACTGTCAGATTTCCAATGGTATTTTTATCCATTAGGTCTTTGTTGGTGAGATGATGCACTCCTACAAAACTTTTAAGTCTGAGATATTCAGCCATTGGATCTTCTTTTTCGAAGCCTTGCGGGATTTTTTTGAGGGAATGTTCACGGTCTAATTCTCCGTAGTGTTTTTTGAAATCTTTATGCTCAACTGCTTTCAGGAATTCATCTTTAAAAACTGAAATTTCTTTTCTGATTTCTTTTAAAACAGGAGCTTCCGGTAGATAAATACCGCTTGCTACAAACGATTTTCCAGGCTCGATGTGAAGGTAATGACCTGATTTTTCGTTGCTTTTTCCCATCCCGAGTGATGCGCCAAAGTAAGTTTTGTAGGGTGTTTTATCTTTTGAAAACCTGATGTCACGGTAGATTCTGAGCAATGATTTCTTAGCATTAAGTTTTGCCACTTTATCATCAGATTTTCCAAGTTCCATAATAAGATCTTCAACGAATGTTTCGAACTCCTGCTGTACTTCAATGAACAGATTTTTTTGATCATTAAACCATTCACGGTTGTTGTTTTCTTTCAGCTTTTTGAGGTATCCGAATATTTTTTGGGAGAGCATAGCAGCCATAATCATTATTTTAGTCAAAATTAGCTAAAACCAGGGGTTACCCAAAATTTATACGGGTTTTTAAAGATTCATAAATAATAATGAAAAATTCAAATAAATCGATAAAACAAAATGGACTTGAGAGTTTCTTAAATTTAAAATAAAATTTTTGTCCATTTTTTGCATAAATTTAAAAATACTTGGGGTTTTCCAAATCAAAATTATCAATTCGTTAATATTATATAAAGAGTTATCCAATAATTAGTTGTATCTTTGCAAAAATTTTATATTAATTAATGAATTTATTTACGGAGACCAATTTAAGTCCTGATATCCTTAAGGCCATTGGCGAACTGGGTTACGAAAGCCCGACAGAAATCCAAAAACAGACTATCCCTTTTATTCAATCAGATATTCGCGATCTAATCGCACTTGCGCAGACAGGGACAGGCAAAACAGCAGCGTTTTCGCTTCCGATTTTGGACATGATTGACGATACGAGTCGCAAAATCCAATTTTTGGTGCTTTGCCCGACACGAGAACTATGTCTACAGATTTCAAAAGACATTAACAACTATTCGAAGTACATGAAAAACATCAAAACTACAGCAGTTTATGGTGGAAGCAGTATTACGGATCAAATGCGTTCTTTGAGAGACAAGCCACAGGTAATTGTGGGTACTCCGGGAAGGGTGATCGACTTGATCAACAGAAAAGCTCTTGACTTCTCTGAAATTCACTGGTTGGTTTTAGATGAAGCAGATGAGATGCTGTCGATGGGTTTCAAAGACGAATTGGAAACAATTTTGAGAGAAACACCTGAAACAAAACAGACTTTCCTGTTCTCGGCAACGATGAGCAAAGAAGTTGAAAGAATCTCTAAAAGTTACCTTACAACTCCACACCGTATTTCTGTGGGTTCTATTAACGAAGTTAAAAAGAACATCAAACATGAATTTTATGTGGTAGGGTACCGTAACAAAAAAGAGGCTCTGAAAAGATTAATTGATGCAAACCCGAATCAGTATTCTATTATTTTCTGTAGAACAAGAATGGAAACTCAGGAGGTAGCAGACTTTTTAATGCAGAACGGTTATGGTGCTGATGCTCTTCATGGTGATCTTTCTCAGGCGCAGAGAGATACGGTAATGAAGAAATTCAGATTGAAAAATATCGATATCCTGGTAGCAACAGATGTTGCAGCAAGAGGTTTGGATGTAGATTCATTGACGCACGTAATCCATTTCTCTTTACCTGATGATCCTGAAGTTTTTGTACACAGAAGCGGAAGAACAGGTAGAGCAGGTAAAGACGGGATCTCTATGTCTCTGATCAAACCTGAAGAAAGCAGAAAGCTGAAGCAGATCAAATCAACAACAAAAATTGATATCGTTGAGAAAAAAATTCCTACAGGGGACGAAGTAATTTCGGCTCAGGTAAAAGGAGTTTTTGAAAAATTAATGACAGAACACGAAAATATCTTTGAATTTGATCAGAGTCTTGTTCCGGATTTAAGTAATTTCACTAAAGAAGAATTGGTTATCCAGTTGCTGCAGTTCCAGTTGAAAGACTTTGCTCTGTACTACAAAGATAAGCAGGATCTTGTTGATCAGAAGTTCAACAACAGGGATGATGACAGAGGTGGAAGAGACAGAGACAGCAGAGGCGGAAGAGATCGTGACAGAGGAAGAGACCGTGACAGGGGAGAACGTAGCGACAGAGGTGAAAGAAGAGGAGATCGTGGCGGTAAGCCAAGACAGAGAGATGAAAATATGACCCGGTTTTTCTTCAACCTTGGTAAAAAAGACCAGTTGAAAAAACTGGATGTGTTGGAAATCATCAACAAAGCTACCTCAAGCAAAGGAAGCAAGAGAGCAGAAATCGGAAACATCGAAATTCTGGAGAAATTCTCTTTCTTTGAAGTGGAAAAATCTTACAGCAACGAGCTCTTAGGAAATATCCAGTCAATGAAATTTAAAGGAAAAGATATGAGAGCTGAAGAGGCTAACTGATCTGAACTCTAAAATATAAGATAAGCCGGCATTTTTTGCCGGTTTTTTTTATGGATTATTTAGAATGTTTTCTGCAACTGATTCTAAATAAGTTGTTGATTTTTAACCGAATGTAAAGTGGCTGCGATTGCCGGTTTTTAATAAGAATAAATATTACGGTAATGTTAACAAAAATTAATGCCGGATGCTTTTTGTTAAGGTCCTTTTTTAAGAAATTTGCACACGAATAAATTAAATACAATTTACAAATGGCAATTGGTAATATTTTCCACGCATTTCAGCCAAAAGATAAAATTTTCTTTGTGCTTTTCGAAAAGGTAACAGAGAATTTAGTTGCAATGTCTAATGATTTTAACAACGGAGTGAAAGATTTTGATCTGAACGATGACGCAATGTTAAAACTGATGAGCGACTATGAGCATAAAAATGATGAGCTTACTCACGAGATCTTTATTGAATTGGGAAAAAACTTCATCACACCTTTCGACCGTGAAGATATTCATACACTCGCAACAGGTTTAGATGATATTGCAGACTATATTTACGCTTCTACAAAATATATTTTCTTATACAAATCTCCGATGATGAAGGCTTATGCAGACTTCTCATTACTCATTCACAAAGCTTGTCTTGAAATTCAGAATGCCATGAAGAACCTGAAAGGTTTTAAAAACATGGAACAGGTAAAAGAAGCTTGTATCAAAGTAAATTCTATCGAAAATATTGCTGATGATCTTCTTTCAAACTCAATGGTAGAGCTTTTTGAAACAAATGATGCCATCAATATCATCAAAATATCATCAGTTCTTAATTATCTTGAGATCGTAACCGACAAAGCAGAAGATGTTGCCAATACGATTGAGAATATCATGATTAAATACGCTTAAAAAACAATACATAACAAAAAATGGAATTTCCTATTTTACTTACGGTTATTATTGCTTTGGCTTTAATCTTCGATTATATTAATGGTTTTCATGATGCTGCCAATTCTATTGCGACGATTGTTTCTACAAAAGTTCTGACTCCGTTCCAGGCCGTGCTTTGGGCAGCGCTCTGGAATTTTGCAGCTTTCTTTATTGCAGCATACATCATCGGTGAGTTCAAAATCGGTAATACGATTGCGAAGACCGTTAATGAAAATTTTATTACTCTTGAAGTTATTTTTTCCGGACTGATCGCTGCGATCGCCTGGAACCTTCTTACATGGTGGTTTGGAATCCCATCCTCATCATCTCACACGCTGATAGGCGGTTTCCTGGGAGCAGCCCTGATGCATGCTTTTTTAATGGATTACCGGGAAGTAGTTGCTGCAACTCCTGATCTCGGAATATGGGATACCTTAAAACAGACCGTTATAAAAGTTGCAAGTCAGGATGTGGTGAAATTCAGTAAAGTAATTCCAATCTTCCTGTTTATATTCCTTGCACCGATTATCGGAATGGTGATATCCATTATCATTACCCTGATCATCGTTCATCTTTATAAAAAGTCAAATCCGCATAAGGCTGATAAATCTTTCAAAAGATTGCAGCTGGTGTCTTCGGCCCTGTTCAGTTTAGGGCACGGTTTGAATGATGCACAGAAAGTAATGGGGATCATCGGAGCGGCAATTATCTACTACCATGTCAATATGCTTCAGGATCCTGTTTATTTAAATATCGAATCTGCTGAGCGTTTTAATTATTTTGCACAGCATTATATGTGGGTGCCATTGGTTTCATTCGTTGCAATTGCTTTAGGAACGATGAGTGGTGGTTGGAAGATCATCAAAACAATGGGAACTAAGATAACGAAAGTAACTCCATTGGAAGGAGTTAGTGCTGAAACTGCTGGTGCAATCACTTTGTTTATTACCGATCACTTTGGTATTCCGGTTTCTACGACCCATACAATTACCGGCTCGATCATCGGGGTAGGTCTTACGAAAAGAGTATCAGCTGTACGTTGGGGAATCACTGTAAGTCTTCTTTGGGCCTGGGTATTAACCATTCCTATTTCGGCAATTGTTGCTGCACTGACTTATCTTGCGGTAACCTACCTTACTTAATAAAAGAAATAGATCATATCACTAAACTTTGTCTCAACAGGCAAAGTTTTTTGTTTTTACGGTGCCTTTTTATCCGGAATTAATTTTGCAATTAACTGATTTTGTTTCTGCATCAGTTGATTGATCTGTTCCTGGTTCTGAAGAATATTTTCCAGAAGACAGTCTGAAATAGTATGGATCTCTATCTCGTCCGTACTTTTGTGATCTAAGAGATGCTTTAGATCTATTTTGAAAACTGTTGAAATTTTTTGTAAAAGATTAAAATCTATTTTTTCCACCAATCCATTTTCTATTTTGCTGAGATAGCCCTGCGAAATTTCTAAACTGAAAGCCAAACTCTCCTGTGAGATGCCTTTTAATTCTCTCAGTTTTTTAATTTTGAAACTGAAATTTTCATTCATGATTTTGTGTTTACTGTCACAAATATAATTTTTTTTTCATGAAATTTTATTCCATATAAAATGATGTTCTATTCCCTTTGGAATTGTATGTTCAATAATAAATTTTCATTTTTGGTAAGAGTTTTTGCAGGATACTGTAAATGAATGCGGATATTTTTAATTTTAAATTTTACAAAAGATGAAAAAATCACTTCAATTATCATTACCTTCTTTTCTGTTGGTACTTACCTTTATTTTTACATTAGTTCCATCAAAAATTGAAGCAAAAGGTTTTGGTCTCGATTCAAGTTTTGGTCCTTGTCTGGACACTTCTCCCGGACATTATGAAAGACCTGTTTATGAAGACGTTTTACATCTTTTGGATCAGAGTACAACATGAGGCAACCGGGGAATGGATTTCCTGTTAAGAGTTCTTGTTCCAAATTCTTAGATTTTAAGTTGTCTGTTATAGATCAGAAAGCCCTTTTTAATATTTCCATATGAGAAAAATAATCATGTTTCTTTCCCTGCTATTTTTATCATTCGGTTATGGACAGGGAATAATAATTGTTGACAGCATTGATAATAAACCAGTTGCGCACGCAAAAATCTATTTAAAAAATAAGTTATTGATTACTGATTCTTTGGGAAAATACTTTTTCGATGAAAAACCTGATGAGTTTATGATCAGGACAAATGGTTATCAAGACAGAAATGTTTCATTGATAAATCATATGATAAAATTAAAACCGGGTTTTAAAGATATCAGTGAAATAGAAGTTAGCAGAGATAATTTTAATGTTAATACTTCAATTGGATTTCAAAAAAGCAAAAAGACTATTATTATAGACAGTAACAAAGAGTTTGCAATCAGGATTATACATCCTTTTGGTTTGTGTAAACTGGAAGGTATTGAGATTCCATTTAAAAAGTCTCTACATGATAAGGGATATCTAATTTTAGATATCTATGAAGAAAATCGCAGCGGAGTGGGAGCAAGACTGAATTCGAATAGTTATGTAGTTCCTGTAAACAGTTTGAAAAAGACCAATTCCGTTAAAATCAATGAGAAAATCATCGTTGAAAGTGCTTTTTATGTGTCTGTTATCTGGGTTGAGAATTTATATACTAAAAGTAACCAATTTACAAATAAAATCTATTTGAATGTAAAGGATAACAGTATTCAAGGTAAAATGTTTGTTAGAAAATCGACATATAATTTATGGGATTTAAAAACATTTGAAGAAAACGCTATATCTGAAAATTCAATTATTCCGGCATTTTCAGCTTCAGCTAAATGCGCAAAGTGACATTGATCTTACTTAACAATTATACATGTTTTCCATTTTTGAAAAAGTTTTTGCAGAATACTTTTGATGTAGAAAATATTAAATTAAATTAAAAAAAATACTGTTAATAACAGCTATTGGGCTTAACGGTTTGGTGAGTGCTGCAATAAGTGAACGGGCAGAAAAAAAAGACGGTCCTGTATATCATGATAATCCTACAGACGCTTCACAAGAGGTAAAAAAATCAATGTCGGATAATTGCCACCCTGTTGCGTATGTTTTATCGTGCGGTGAGAGAATCGATGATACTTATTGTGATTATTATGATGAAATTGAATGTGATATCATGGATATCTGGGATGCGTGGGATCATGAACTTTGTTAATCAGATGAAAAAGGTCACAGCTGTTATATTTGTACTTTCAACTTTGCTTTCTTACGCTCAAAAGAATGTAAGTGGATCCGTTGCTGACATTGTCTGCAGATACCAGGTTGAATTTCTTAGAGATACTTTGAATAAAGAAAGTAAAACAAATGAAATCATGGCTCTACAAATTGGAAAAAATATTTCACTATACAAAAGCGAACAGAAGAGAAAAACGGACTCTCTGAGAAATGAATCCATAAAAAAAAGTATTCAGGGTGCACAGAGTAAAGGACAATTGGTTATCGATTTTTCTAAGATACCGAGAGTGAATTTATCGCATGAAGTATATAAGAATGATAATGAACTGCTTATTTTTGATAAGATTGTTAAAGATCAGTATGCATATCCTGTAAATGAAAAGGTTATCTGGAAGATCGGAAAAGAAACGAAGCAGATAGCAGGCTACACCTGTCAGAAGGCATCAGGAGAATATAATAAGAGAAGATATGTAGCTTGGTTTACAAAAGAAATTCCTATTTCTGAAGGTCCTTATACATTCAAAGGGTTACCCGGTTTAGTGTTGAAGGTCTATGATACCAAAACCTTTTTTGTGATATCAATTCTCTCAATACAGAGATTAAAAGATGAAATCAAACCAATACATCAAGTAATCAGGACAACTAAAGATGATTTTGTAAGGAAAAGAAAAGAAGTCAATGATAATCCGGTTGCTGAATTGCAGAAATTATCAAAAAATCCTTTAAGTAAAAAGTTTAAAGATAAAGTTGCAGAAAATAGAAAACAGAAAAACAATTATTTGGATTAATGCTGCAATTGTAAAAAATCTGTCCTGATCATGGGACAGATTTTTGTTTTATAACCCCCTGAAAAATCGTATTTTTGTTTAAAATATTAAACTTTTATGGAATTCTTAGACACCTACCAACAGATTGTTGCTGATGCCATTACTAAATATACGTTCAAAGACAAGCCTACAGAATTGTATGACCCTATGAATTACATCATTTCGCACGGCGGGAAACGCCTTCGTCCGATCATGGTGTTGATGGCGTGTGATTTATTCGGTGGTGATATGAAACAGGCGATCAAGCCTGCTTTGGCGATTGAGTTTTTCCATAATTTTACGCTGATCCATGATGATATTATGGATGAAGCGCCTTTGAGAAGAAACAAACCGACGATTCATACTTTACACGGTATCAACGTAGGAATTCTTTCCGGGGACGGACTGATGCTTAAAGCATATAAGTTTTTTGAAGACCTTGAACCGGAGGTTTTCAAGGCATGCATCAGAATCTTCACCCATACCGGATTATTGCTTTGCGAAGGGCAGCAGTACGATATCAATTTTGAAACGCAGGCAGATGTAACTTTTGATGATTATATCAGAATGATTACTTACAAGACCGGGGTTCTGAGCGCATCTTCATTTGAGATCGGTGCACTGATCGCTAAAGCCCAGTTCAAAGATGCCAAAGCTATTTTTAATTTTGGGAAACACATCGGTATCGCTTTTCAGATCATGGATGATTATCTTGATGTATTCGGTGACCAGGCTCAGTTTGGTAAAAAGCATGCCGGTGATATTTATGAAAACAAAAAAACAGTTCTGTATCTTCTGGCCAAGGAACATGGTACAGAAGAAGAGAAAAAAGAACTGGATCACTGGTATTCTAAAAAAACGGATAACATTGATAAGGTCTACGGTGTTGAAAAGATTTTCAGAAGAACAAAAGTAGATGAGAAAGCCTTGCGCCTGATCGAAAAACATAATGAAATCGGACAAAGCTACCTTTCAAAAATAGATATTCCTGAAGAAAAGAAAAAACCGTTTGCTGAATTGGCCAACTATCTTTTGAGAAGAGAAAGCTAAAGCGCTGATTTGAGAATTTGAAAATGGGAAAAATTTGAAAATTAGTATTGATTCAGTTTTTTCATTTTCAAATTTTCAGATTGTTTTATTTTCAAATTAAATAAAATGAAATTCCGGACAGAAGTAGACATTACAGATTCTGAGAAAAAGATAGAAATTGAAGATAAAATATTTTCAATAGGTTCGTGTTTTGCTTCCGAAATGACCGGACTGTTTCAACAGGGGCAGCTGCAGTCTGTTAATAATCCTTTTGGTACGCTATTTAATCCTTTTTCTATTAATCATGCGATTAAAAGGCTTCATGATTCGGCGTTTTATCAGGAAGAGGAACTGATTACCTTTAATGATGAATTTATTTCGCTTGATCATCATTCAAGTTTTGATACCCGGTTTATTCATCAGACCCTCGATCGGATCAATCAGAAAATTGTTGAAGGAAATCAGTTTCTGCAGGATTCAAATTGGGTGATTATCACGTACGGAACATCATTTATTTATGAATTTAAACCAAAAGGAAAGTTGGTTGCGAACTGTCATAAGATTCCGCAGAAGTTTTTTGAAAAGAGGTTATTAACCCATCAGGAACTTACAGATTCTATCTACGACAGCATTTTAAATTTAAAAGATATCTGTAAAGATGATTTACAAATCCTTTTTACTGTATCTCCTGTTCGTCATACAAAAGACGGGATGATTGAAAATCAGTTAAGCAAATCAAAATTGATTACAGCAATTCATGAGACAATCCCGGAAATTGAAAACTCTTACTACCTTCCGGTGTATGAGATTTTGATGGATGATCTCCGCGATTACCGTTTCTATAGGGAAGACATGATTCACCCCAATGCTCAGGCTATTCAATACATCTTTGAAAAATTTGGCAGTGCTTATTTTTCAGCTGAAACCGGAGATTTTATGAAAGAGAATTTTAAAATTAATAAAGCTTTGGAGCATAGATCTGATGATGAAAAAGATCCGAAATATATAGAATTCAGAGAAAAACTGAATCAGAGAATTGAAATTCAGCAAAAGAGAAGCAAACATAGGATATTCTGATTTAAATGACTGACTTTACTGAAATTGATTATCTGACAGACGGGAATGAAAGACAGAAAAGGGTTTATGAGGTTCTGAAAAAACATAAAATCTTCCAGATTCTGGAATGCTATTCTCCCATTTTAGCCGGAACCATTCCCATCGGAATTGATATTGAAGGAAGTGATCTTGATATTATCTGCGAGGTGGATCTTGAATTTGAGAAAGATTTTCCGGATCGTATTACATTGAGTAAAATGGTTCCTTCCGGGAAGGATATCAAGATAGAATATCAGGTTATCAATGGCGAAAAATCTATTATTATAAACTTTATGCTGGAAGAGTTTCCCATAGAGATTTTCGGACAGAATATACCCACAACCCAACAAAATGCATATCTGCACATGATTGCAGAATATAAAATATTAGAACAGAAAGGAAAAGAATTTAAACAGGAAATAATAGAATTAAAGAAAAAAGGAATCAAAACTGAGCCGGCATTCGGAATGCTGCTCAATCTTGAAAATCCTTATGAAGATCTATTAAAATTTAACAAGAATGATTGACACACATACCCATTTATATTCTGAGGAATTTGATGAAGACAGAAAAGAAGCCATTCAGAGAGCACTGGATAAAGGAATTACCTCATTTTATCTTCCTGCCATTGATTCCGGGTCTCATGAAAAGATGCTTCAGCTGGAAAGTGAATACCCTGAACAGGTTTTTTCAATGATGGGGCTTCATCCCTGTTATGTAAAACCGGAATCATGGGAAAAAGAACTGGAAACGGTAAAGAAGTACCTGGATGAAAGAGACTTTCCTGCCATCGGAGAAATAGGCATTGATCTGTACTGGGATCAGTCGACTTTAGATATTCAGATGAAAGCTTTTGAACAGCAGATTGACTGGGCCATAGAAAAAGACCTGCCGATCGTCATTCATACCAGAGAAAGCTTTGACGAGACTTTTGAAGTCCTTGAAAGAAAGAAACATCCGAAATTGAGAGGAATCTTCCATTGCTTTTCCGGTAATCTTGAACAGGCTCAGCATGCCATCAGTTTAAATTTTATATTAGGGATTGGTGGGGTAGTGACCTTTAAAAATGGTAAGATCGACCAGTTTTTAAATGAGATCCCGTTAGACAAAATCGTTTTGGAAACAGATTCACCGTACCTTGCGCCGGTTCCCCACAGAGGAAAAAGAAATGAAAGTTCATATCTGGATCTGGTGGTAGGAAAATTAGTGAATATTTATAATAAAGATTTTGCTGAGATTGACAGAATTACCAGTGAAAATGCCAGACTGCTCTTCGGAAAAATATAGATTACTAAATAAAAAAATGCCTTCCGGTCCGGAAGGCATTTTTTTATTTATTTCTGAAAAAGTTGCTCTTGTTTTTGGGCTTTTTACTGTGATCAGATTTTTGCTGTCCCGAAGGTTTAGACCTCGGAGTGAATGGTTTGTTGTTGGAATCTCTTTTTTCCACTACAAGATTATCGGTGTGAAAAGGATGATTTTTTTCAACAGGAATTTTCATTCCGATCAGTTTCTCCGTATCTTTCAGGTTCAGCAGATCAAGTCCGTCTACAAAAGAGATCGAAGATCCTTCTGATCCTGCTCTTCCTGTTCTTCCGATTCTGTGAACGTACGTTTCTGCTACGTCTGAAAGTTCGTAATTGACAACATACTTCAGTTCGTCGATATCAATTCCTCTTGCTGCGATGTCTGTCGCCACCAGAATACGTGTTCTTCCGGACTTAAAATTATTTAAGGCATTCTGTCTTGCATTCTGGGATTTGTTCCCGTGGATCGCTTCTGCAGAAATATTTCCCGACTGTAATTTTCTTGCAATCTTATCTGCTCCGTGCTTGGTTCTTGAAAATACAAGAACAGATCCTGAAATGTCATTCTGTAAAATGTGAGTCAGCAAATCAAGCTTATTGTCCTTATCAACAAAATAAACAGACTGTTTGATGGTCTCTGCTGTCGAAGAAATAGGCGTTACAGAAACTTTGATCGGCGTATTTAAAATTGAATCTGCCAGCTTTTGAATTTCTGTAGGCATTGTTGCAGAGAAGAAAAGCGTCTGTCTTCTTGGTGGCAAAAGTTTAATGATTCTTTTTACATCATGTACAAAGCCCATATCCAACATTCGGTCGGCTTCGTCCAATACAAAAATTTCAAGATTTTTTAAACTGATAATGCCCTGAGCAATAAAATCCAATAATCTTCCCGGAGTCGCAACCAAAATGTCAACACCTCTTCTTAAAGCTGTTTCCTGGCTGCCCTGCTTTACACCACCGAAAACTACTAATTTTCTAAGCGGTAAGTTTTTTCCGTAAGCATTGAAACTTTCTTCAATCTGTATAGCAAGTTCCCTGGTCGGAGTTAGAATTAATGCTTTAATATGGTTGTTCTTTGGTCCTTTTCTTTCGGTAAGATTCTGTAAGATAGGAATGGCGAATGCTGCTGTCTTTCCGGTTCCTGTCTGTGCAGTTCCCAATACATCTCTGTGTTCTAAAATTGACGGGATTGCCTGTTCCTGAATAGGGGTAGGGTTTTCATAACCTTGTTTTTGAAGCGCATCTAAAATGGGCTTGATAATGTTTAAGTCTGTAAATAACAAAATAAAAATTGTGTATTAAAATAGTGCGGGTGAAGCAGTATACTTCATCATTTTTAGCAAATCTGCTAAAAACTTTTAACAGAATTTTTAAGTAAAATAGTACTTTACTGGCTGAGAATGCCGCGAAATATACTGCAAAGATAGACTAAATTAATGGAATGCTGTTATTTTACTTTATTCCACTGCTGATTTTGCTTTAATTCCTCAAAAAACTGGTACACTTTCATCAGTTTTTCAGAACCTCTTTTTCCATAGTCTTCTGTGTTTTTTGACGTTCCGTCTGCAAGCTTTATCCTTAAATATGAAGTAGGAAGATCACTTACATTACGACTTCCATACTGATCCTTAAGGTTTTTTACATCAAGATCATTGAGCAGGGATACAAGTTTCTGATAATCTGCTTCCTTTATAGTTGCTGTGAAAGTGCCCTCTCTTTCTTTTGAAAATTCGTCTTTTGAAGTTCCTTTGGAAAAATTAAAATGCTCAGCCTCCAGAACTGCAGTACGGTCTGCCTGAATCGACATTTTATAAATAGGACAAAATCCGAAGCATGCCCCGGCTTCATACTCTATGGTTGAATACTTTGATTCTGATTTCTGAGTCTGGCAAGAGAATAGTATCACAACAGCGAAGAGACTTAATAAATATTTCATTGTTTAAATTTGAGCGTAGTCTCTCAATAAGTGTTCCATTAAAGAGAAACCTTGTTAGTTTCTTTTTATGTTGTTAATTAAACAGGTAACCGACACCGTCTTGCAAAAAGCCTACTTTTGCAGGAAATCTTCCTGTGTTGATTTCAATAAAATTAAAATGATATTGGACATCTGCAAAAACCTGTCGTTGATTTTATATTCTGCTTCAAGAAACGGAAAAAGATTAGGTCTTTAATTCCGTCATAGTTCTGAGAAGTACCTCCGTTGACAATTCCGTCAGTTTTTAATTTCTCAGAAATATTAAATCCGAATTCATAACGGCAGATGCCGAAAAGTTGGGAATAAAATGATATTTTACCGAAACCGAAACCGGAACCTGAATTTGATTTAACTGAGAATTAAAATCTACAGTACCAATATAGGTCATGTCCTTGCCTACAAGTGACATCAGCGGCATAGATTCTGTCCCACCCAACTGAGTATACAAACCTCCGCCTGGATGCCAACTTTTGAAAAAACAGGCGTTCACCTACAAGCCCGGCATAGAAATACGATTTTTAGCCTAATTTAAGGTCAAGAAATTTCATATTTGAGAGATTATATTCGGCTTTTACTCCAAATTTAAAATTTGAATCCTGTTTCGAATCCTGAGCGCTTATAAATCCTGAAATAGTGATTTATAGAGCAAAAAAAAATTTTATTTTTACAAAAGTTTATTTTTGTTTAAACATCTGAAGTATAAAAAAAATTGTGCTGTGATTGAATTCACAGCACAATTGCTATTTTTATCCGTGAAGTTGTTTCCAGATTGCATCTTTCAGTTCCATCAGACCTTCACCGGTAACCCCTGAGAAGAATAACGGTTTTCTGTGCTCCGGAAATTCTGCAGCAATTTCTTTTTTCAGTTCGTCATCCAATAGATCGGCTTTCGAAACAGAAATGACA
Organism: uncultured Chryseobacterium sp.; assembly: GCA_963526305.1. Classification (GTDB taxonomy): domain Bacteria; phylum Bacteroidota; class Bacteroidia; order Flavobacteriales; family Weeksellaceae; genus Chryseobacterium. The sequence continues at coordinate 122,106 of CAURNW010000013.1, forward strand.
AAATCTTTATCCAGTAACTCAGGATTATATTCTTTCAGTTCATTCTCCAGTATTTTAAACTCCTGGAAATGATGTTCAGAATCTGCAGGAATCAAAAATAATAAGATTGAATTTCTTTCGATATGTCTCAGGAATCTGTGTCCCAGACCTTTTCCTTCAGCAGCTCCTTCGATGATTCCCGGAATATCTGCCATGACAAAAGATTTGTAATTTCTGTAATCTACGATTCCCAGGTTGGGAGTTAAAGTCGTAAAGGCATAATTGGCAATTTTTGGTCTTGCTGCTGAAACCGATGCTAAAAGCGTAGATTTTCCTGCATTAGGGAAGCCTACAAGACCGACATCTGCGAGGATTTTAAGTTCGAAAACGATGTAACCTTCCTGTCCGTCCATCCCTGGTTGTGCATAACGGGGAGTCTGGTGTGTAGAGGATTTGAAGTGCTCATTTCCTTTACCGCCTTTACCGCCCTCCATCAGGATGATTTCCTGACCATGTTCAAGGATTTCACCTACGACTTCACCTTCCTCATTTTTAGCAATAGTGCCTACAGGAACTTCAATGTAAGTATCTTCTCCGTACGCTCCGGTTAACTGGTTTTTCGCCCCGTTCTGTCCTCGTTCCGCTTTTACGTGACGCGTGTAACGAAGGGGAAGTAAAGTCCATTCCTGTGAATTCCCCTTCATGATAACGTGGCCTCCGCGGCCACCGTCACCTCCATCGGGACCTCCTTTCGGAATATATTTTTCACGGCGGAGATGGGCAGAACCTGCACCACCATGACCGCTTTTGCAATGAATCTTTACGTAATCTACAAAATTTGACATAATTCTTTAATTGTTAGTTTTCAGTTGTCGGTTGTTGGTTAATGGTAGTGTACTTTTCTATCAACCATCAACCATTAACTATAAACTAATTTTTTCTACTTCAGCAAAAAGCTTTTCAGAAATCTCGTTGATTTCCCCTACACCGTTGATCTCAACGTACTTACCTTGCTGCTTATATAATTCTGCTACTTCTGCAGTTTTTGTGTAATATTCTTTGATCCTGTTTTCAATGATCTCTACATTGCTGTCATCGGTTCTTCCGCTTGTCTCACCTCTTTTCAGTAATCTCTCAACCAAAATCTTATCTTCTACGATCAGTGAAAGGCAGACATCAATGTCATTATTCAATTCCTCTTTTACGATTTTTTCCAGGGCTTCAGTCTGTACTGCAGTTCTTGGATAACCGTCGAAAATAAATCCTGCTGCATCAGTCGGTTTTCTCAATTCGTCGATCAGCATATCAATCGTTACCTGATCCGGAACCAGTTCTCCTTTGTCAATGTAAGATTTTGCCAGTTTTCCAAGTTCAGTGTCATTTTTCATATTGAATCTGAAAAGATCACCTGTTGAGATCTGCTTTAAATTAAATTTCTCAATCAGATTTTGAGCTTGAGTTCCTTTTCCACTTCCTGGAGGGCCGAACAGAACAATGTTTATCATAGCGTTGAGGAGCTTTTGGCAATGGGCGGTTGGCTTCTTGCCTTCAGCTGTATTTAGTTATTATTAAATTTATTTCTTTTGAGAAGCTAAAAGCTGTTTAATGGTTGATCGTTCCTTCTTCCAACTGATATAAATTCGGAAGATTTCTTCCCAGTTCATCGTAATCAAGACCATAACCCAAAACAAATTTGTTTGGAATTTCTTTCCCGATATAATCCAGTTTGAAATCTTTCTTGTATACTTCAGGCTTTAATAAGAATGAAGCGATTTTTACAGATTTAGGACGTTGTGTTTCGTTGAAATATTTAAATAAACTTTCAACTGTATTTCCTGTATCTACAATATCTTCTACCAGGATGATGTGACGGTCTTTTACGTCTTTGGTCAATTCCATTTTCTGGTAAACAATTCCTGTAGATTCTGTTCCTGCATAAGAACTCATCTGGATGAAAGCGATTTCACATTCTCCGGGATAATGTTTAAGAAGGTCAGAGAAAAACATGATTACTCCATTCAGGACACCAATGAAAACAGGAACTTCGTCCTTGTAATCTTCATAGATTTTCAGAGCGGTTGCTTTTACGATTTTCTGAATTTCAGCATCCTCTAGATAAGGAACAAAAGTTTTGTCGTGAACTTGTATACTTTCCATAAAATTTTTAGTAGTCGGCAAAGTTACGGAATTTTGATGAAAGTTTTTTGTGAGGTCTGTCAGGTTTACAAAACTTGTTTCTCAAAAGAAATCAGTGAGTTTTTACGCATTCGAATTCCCATCGTTCGGAGGGGTAGCGAAAATTTCGAAGAATTTTTGGCGGTGTGGTTTGCAAAGAGTATAATCATTACCTGGCCGGATGTGATAATTTTTTTTGTAAGAAGTGCGGAAATTTTGATTAACAGATATTCCATGAAGAACAGCATCTGAAAGTTAACTGTATTTGACTGGTCTATTATTCATTCAGTTTTGAAGAAAGATCCATTCTCTGATGAAGAATTCTGATGATTTCAATTTCTTCATCCTTGAGATTAATTCTGTAAAATATAAAATGTGATTTTGTTCTCGACCTGAAATATCCCTTCCTGATTGCATTATAATTCTCTCCGGATTTTGGATTTTCAGACAAATATTCAATTTCGTTCATGAGCAGATCAAAATAATGGTCTGCCTGCTGTTTTGACCAGGTTTCAAAAGTATACAGCCAGATTTTTTCCAAATCATTTGACGCCTCCGTACTGATTTTATATTTCATTAGTCGGAAGAATGTTTTTGCTGAAGATTTTTAAGAAATTCATTACGGTTAAAATTTTCTACAAACCCTGATTCTTCACCTCTCTTCAATTCATTGATCAGGTCTGTCTTTTTAGACTCTTCATATTCAAACATTCTTAAAGCAGTTCTCACTACCTCACTGGCACTGGAGAATTTTCCTGATTTAATCTGCTGACTGATGAAGTTTTCAAAATAATCTCCCAATAAAATAGATGTATTTTTTGCCATTTCAGTAAATTTAAAATCAAATATACCAATTGTTGGTATATTATTAAAATTTTAATCATAAAAGTAGAGCAGTTTTTTATAGCGTTTTTTATGCTATTCTTTTACCTAAAAAATAAAATTCACCTCAAATTTGCCCACCCAATTTTTTAAAAGTAATTTTGTACGAATCTAAAATAAAAGTAAAATATGTCAACTTACGTAGTTGTAGGTCTTCAGTATGGAGATGAAGGTAAAGGAAAAATCACGGATGTTTTATCGGCAAAATCTGATTACGTTGTACGTTTCCAAGGTGGGGACAACGCTGGTCACACGGTATATGTCGGTGAAGAGAAATTTGTTTTGCACCTTCTTCCTTCAGGAGTTTTGCAGTGTAAAGGAAAATGCATCATTGCCAACGGAGTAGTGGTGAATCCTAAATCTTTCATTAAGGAGGTGAATCAGATCGAAAGCAAAGGCTTGAGAACAGACCACATTTTTATCAGCAGAAGAGCGCATGTCATCATGCCTTACCACATTCTTTTGGATACTTACCGTGAAGAAGAGCACGGAGGAACTCAGATCGGAACCACCAAAAAAGGAATCGGGCCTTGCTATGAAGATAAAATTGCGAGAATCGGAATCCGAATGGTAGACCTTTTGAATCCTGAAATTTTAAGAGATAAAATTGAGAAAAACTTAAAAGTTAAAAATTCTCTTTTTGAAAAATACTATGACAAACCGACTTTAGATGTTGAAGAAATCTACAACGAATATCTGGAAATCGGGAAACAGCTTCAGGAAAGAATCGTTGATACGGAACTTGAATTGAATGAGGCGATCAGAGACGGTAAAAACGTGTTGTTCGAAGGTGCTCAGGCATTGATGCTCGACATCGACTTTGGAACATATCCGTACGTTACTTCATCTTCTCCATCTACCGGAGGAGTTTGTACAGGTGCAGGGGTGCCTCCAACGTCACTTAAAAACCTGATTGGTGTTGCTAAAGCCTATTGCACGCGAGTAGGAAACGGACCGTTCCCTTCAGAACTGGACAATGAATTGGGAGAAAGCATCAGACAGATTGGTGGTGAATTCGGAGCGACTACAGGAAGACCGAGAAGAACAGGGTGGTTAGATCTTGTCTCTTTGAAACATGCCTGTATGATCAACGGAATCAATAATTTGGTGATCACTAAATTAGATGTCCTTACAGGAATTGAAAACCTGAAAATCGTTACCCATTATAAAACTGAAGATGGAAAAATAATTGATTACTTTACTTCTTCAACAGAAAAATTATACAACTACGAGCCAATCTATAAAGATTTACCGGGTTGGACGGAAGATCTTACTAAAGTACGAAGCTATGACGAACTTCCCGACACTGCACAGAAATACATTGAGTTCATAGAAGAATATCTTGGAATCAATGTTTACTTAGTTTCTGTAGGTCCTGAAAGAAGTCAGAACATTATCAGAAAAGAATTATTCTAAGAAAAGAATTTTTATATAAAATGAAAGAGACTGTCAACCGACAGTCTCTTTTTTTATTTTCAAAAATATCAGAGCTCTCACAAACTACTCATTACCCATTACTCATTATTAATGTACGGATCTGTAAGAAATCTTCCTCCCTTTAGGGTCGGGGTAAAGAAAATTCCTTTAAAAAAACTTTAATATCAATTAAGTCAATAAATTATGACTTATATCTTTTACCATCAGTAAGTTCCAAATATCTGCAGATTCAACATCCTATTCAATAAATAGTTAATTTTATAATTTGTTATACATTTTAACAAAATGATTCTATTTTGATAAACTTTTGGCAAATATTTTGATATTGTTTTAATGATTAATTCAAACAGTATAGAAAACTAATAATATTAATATATTAACAATTTAATTTTTATCGTGATGAAACACCTACTGAAAAACCAGGAATTTCGACTGAATGAAATTCTATTCGAGAACCGTAACAAAGAATATGGAGCCTATGTATTAAGAAACGAGTCTGACAGAATTCTGACGAAATCACTGTTTATAGGGGTGAGCCTTCTTGCGGCAATGTCTATTACACCAATGATTGTTTCTGCATTTCGTACAGTGGAACCAATTATTAATGTTGATCCGGAACCTCCTACAATTATGAGGAATGTTGATCGCCCTGATGTTCCTGTTGAACTTATTGTTCCACCAAGAACTGCTCCAGCTCCTGTGAAAACTTTTGACGATAGACTTCCTGAGCCATCAGCAAATCCTACTAATGAACAAGTAATAAAAAAAATTGAGGGAGCGGTTGCCGGAGTGAAAAACAATCCTGATGGAATAATTGCACCGCCAGATGTTCATGTTGCGCCACCAACAATTGGCACAGGACCAGTTATTAATCATGTACAACCGCCGGTAATTGAAGTTCCGAAAGATAAAAATACGATTGAAGTAGCAGCCGTATCAGCTGATTATGAAGGCGGCATTAATGCTTTCAGAAATAAAGTAATGAATAAATTCGATAATTCAGGATTTGATACCGATGGAGTTCTAAGTACGACAGTTACTTTTATTGTAGAAACAAACGGAACAATTTCAGATATTAAAACCAATGGTAAAGATGCTTCCTTTAATGCTGAAGCCCTTCGAACAATCAAATCAATCAAAGGAGCATGGATTCCGGGTAAAAATAAAAAAGGGGAACCTGTAAGAAGCTACTTTAAGTTTCCCATTTCCATGAAATTCGACAATTAGTATTATTCAAAACAAATCTTTTCACTTATCCACAAAATACTATTTTTTGTGGATAATTTTTTTGATGTCTAAAATCCTTATTAACAATATTTTAACGGTTCTTTCGTTTTAGTCATTCCTTGAAAACAGAGAAAAAAGTGTACTTTTGAAACTTAAAGTTCAAGCAATGGCAAAAATCATAGGTATCGCTAATCAAAAAGGAGGAGTAGGAAAAACTACAACTGCTGTCAACTTAGCCGCAGCATTAGGGGTATTGGAAAAGAAAATATTAATCATTGACGCAGATCCGCAGGCTAATGCGACATCCGGTCTTGGGGTAGAAGAGGTTCAGTATTCTACATATAATCTATTAGAACACAGTGTTGAAACAAGAAACTGTATTCAGAGGACTACAACTCCCAATTTAGATATTGTACCTTCTCACATCGATTTGGTTGCTGCTGAAATTGAATTGGTAGATAAAGATAACCGTGAATATATGCTTAAAAAAGCTTTGGCAACGGTAAGAGACGATTATGATTACATTATCATCGACTGCGCACCAAGTTTAGGTTTGATTACCGTAAATGCTCTTACAGCAGCAGATTCTGTCATTATTCCTATCCAGTGTGAATATTTTGCTTTGGAAGGGTTGGGTAAGCTTTTGAACACAATTAAAAATGTACAGAAAATTCACAATAAAGATTTAGATATTGAAGGATTGTTGCTGACGATGTATGACAGCCGGTTGAGACTGTCTAATCAGGTCGTTGAAGAAGTTCATGCTCATTTCCCTGAAATGGTTTTCGAAACGATCATCAGCAGAAATGTACGATTGAGCGAAGCGCCAAGTTTCGGTGAAAGTATCTTAAACTATGATGCAGAAAGCAAAGGAGCAATTCAGTATCTTCAGCTGGCAGAAGAAGTTCTGTTGAAAAACGAAAATTTAGTAAAGAATTAAAGCAGTTTACAATATCGGCTTTAGCTGATTGTAAATAAATTTGATAACATAAAAGCAAGAAGCCATTGGCTGATTGCCATTTACAATATGAAAGACAAAAAAAGAGCGATGGGGCGTGGTTTGGGTGCTATTTTGAGTGCTGAATCCAAAGCTACGGTAAATTCTGCAACAGATGAGGGAGCAGAAAATTTTGTAGGAAATATCATGGAAGTTTCTATTGATGATATTTATCCCAATCCCACTCAGCCGAGAACTTATTTTGACGAAAAAGCCCTTAACGAACTTGCCCAGTCGATTAAAAATCTTGGAGTAATTCAACCTATTACTTTAAGAAAAGACGGTGAAAAGTTTGAAATCATATCCGGAGAGAGACGTTTCAGAGCAAGTAAGATTGCAGGATTAACTTCGGTACCTGCTTATATCCGTCTGGTTAACGATCAGGAACTGCTGGAAATGGCTCTTGTAGAAAACATTCAGCGTGAAGATCTGGATTCTATCGAAATTGCCCTTACCTACCAAAGGCTGATGGAAGAAATTGGGATGACCCAGGAAAATCTGAGCCAGAGAGTGGGAAAAGACAGAAGTACCATAACTAACTCAATTAGATTGTTACGGTTAAATCCCGATATTCAGAATGCCATCAGAAGCGGTGAAATTTCAGCCGGACATGGCAGAGCCATCATCAGTCTTGAAAATGAGGAGCATCAACAGGCTTTGTTTGATATCATTATCAAAGAACAGCTGAATGTTCGACAGACCGAGCAGGCAGCCATTGCATTTAAAAACCCAAAATCTCCTGCAGCTAAAAAAGCAAAGGTTGAACTTTCGAATAATTACAGGAGAGCACAAAAAACCATCGCTGATATTCTTGATGTAAAAGTGGAGATAAAGACAGTCGGAGCGGGTAAAAAAGGTAAAATTGTCCTTGATTTTAAAAATGAAGACGAGCTGGAATATATTCTGTCTCATATTAAATAAATGAAAAAAATACTTTTCACATTTTTCATATGCTTATCTGTGACTCTGTTTTCACAGGTGACCCGTAATGATACCATCCGTCTGGATGCAGTTCCGAAAGACAGTATTGTTGTTTCAAAAATGCCGGAGGTTTCTGTCGTGGAAAGCATAGAAAAAGTAAATGCACCTGCAAAAATTTCCGTTAAAAAACTAAATCCTACAAAAGCAGGTCTGTATTCTGCTGTTTTGCCAGGATTGGGACAGCTCTATAACAAAAAGTACTGGAAAATTCCCGTCGTGTTGGGAGCAGTAGGAGTAGGGGCAGGAATCGCAATCTGGAATCAAAACCGCTATCTTGAATATAGAGAATATTATATCGCTAAACTCAACGGAACTCCCAATGAATTTGTTGACAGCAATCCAAGGCTGGATAAAATTGCTTTGGCAAATGCTCAGGACAGATCAAAGAGACAGAGAGATTACGCTATTGCGATTACAGGGCTGATCTACATTTTAAACATTGTCGATGCTGTCGTTGATGCTCATCTGTATGAAGGCCGTAAGGATCCTGATTTAACATTTGCACCTGCGGTGATTTATGATGAATTCGGAAACAATCCACCAAAAACAGGGTTAAGTTTAAGTTTCAAGTTTTAAATTTTTATAAAAAGAACTGATATGAAAATAGCATTAGTCGGATACGGTAAAATGGGAAGGATTATTGATGAAGTTGCTGTGAACAGAGGTCACGAAATTGTTGCCCGTCTTAAGGAAACTCCAACTGCTGAAAATTTAAATAATCCGGATGTAGTAATCGAGTTTTCTTTACCTGAAGTCGCTTTTGAAAATATCAAAGTATGCCTCGAAAATAAAATTCCTGTCATTTGCGGAACTACAGGCTGGCTTGAAAGAAAAGCAGAGATCGAAAATTTGGCTGAAGAAAACGGAACCGCATTTTTATACGGCTCAAATTTCAGTTTAGGAGTCAATTTATTTTTTGCATTAAACGAGAAATTAGCCGATCTGATGAAAAATGTTGACGAATATACCTGCCAGCTTGAAGAGATACATCATATCCATAAACTGGATGCTCCGAGTGGTACGGCAATATCTTTAGCAGAAGGAATTTTCAGGAATAATTCTAAATATGATGCATGGAAACTTGAAGAAACAAAAGATCAGCATTTAGGCATTTTTGCAATCCGCGAGGATGAAGTTCCGGGTACTCACAGCGTTTTTTACAGAAGCGAAGTTGATGAAATTGAAATAAAACACACCGCATTCAACAGGAACGGTTTTGCCTTAGGGGCGGTCGTTGCTGCAGAATGGATCAGAGATAAAAAAGGGAATTTTGCGATGAAAGACGTTTTAGGTCTCTAATAGTGTAACAAACCTCCAATTTAGTAAACTAATAATAGAAAATTTGTGTAAGTATTCATTACTTTTTACACATTGCTCATTACTTATATCACAGATTAGGCACAGAAATTTATGGATTATTTTTTAACGTACACAGTTTATGTTCTCATATTATCAGTATTGATGGGGATCTCCACCTGGAAACTGTTCAAAAAAATGGGGTACAGTCCATTCTTGGCATTTGTACCTTTTTACAATTATTTTACCATTTTAAAAGAAACAGAGCATCCGAAATGGTGGGCGGTTTTATCTTACCTTCCTATAGTAGGCCCGATTATGATGTCTGTTTTTCATATTTATCTGATGAAGAAATTTGGCAAAAGCCTTGTTCAGAATCAGTTGCTGACCGTTATTCTGCCTTTTATCTACATGGCAACGGTCAACTATTCTAAAGATGTTGAGTTGGAGGATGAAAATTATCTGTATCTGACAGAAGAAGAAAAGAGTGCGAAGAAGAAAGATACATTTATCGGATCAATTACTTTTGCGGTAGTTTTTGCGACCATTATACACGTATTTTTTACACAGCCTTTCGGAATTCCTACAGGATCGATGGAACGTACGCTGCTGGTAGGAGATTTTCTTTTTGTAAATAAATGGAGCTATGGGTACAGATTACCTATGCGTCCTCTCGCAATACCTTTTTTACAGGGAACCATCATGGATACCGGGGAAAAGGGTAATCCCAAAGATGATCCGAAATCGTATGTGGAAGCAGTAAAACTGCCCTACGAAAGGATCTTTCAGTTCAGTAAACCTCAGAAAACTGATATTGTTGTTTTTAATTATCCCAGAGATTCCGTACATGTTTCGCTTGACCGTGCAGATCCTTATGTAAAGAGATGTGTTGCGGTTGCAGGTGATACTTTTGAAATGCGAGACGGTAAAATGTTTATTAATGGTAAACCGGAAGTCTTTTTAGGCGATCAGGAAGTTCAGCAAAGATATATCGTCAATACAGGAAGTCAGCTCGATATCCCGGGATTGTATAAAACTTTCGGATTTTTACCAGTTCAGGAAGGTCAGAATGAAAAGGGAGGTTTTGTATATTATTTTCAGGGTCTGACGAAAAAGACTGCTGCTGAAATTAAAAAACTTCCTCAGGTTATCGATATGCAGGAACACATTCAGCCGAAGGGCGAATCAGCTATTGTATATAGGGATGAAACAAGAACAAAAATTGATACCACCAATTCAATATTTCCAATCAACAGCGGATGGAACCAGGATCAGTACGGACCGCTTAAGATTCCTAAAAAAGGAGATGTTGTGGCTATCAACCAGCAGACTCTGCCGGAATACCAGTGGATTATCAAAAACTATGAGCACAACACTTTAGAAAATAAAAACGGTAAAATTTTTATTAACGGAAAAGAAACGAGTCAGTATACGATTCAGCAGGATTATTATATGATGATCGGTGATAACAGAGATTCTTCACTGGATGCCAGATTTTTCGGTTTTGTTCCTGAAGAAAACATTGTAGGAAAACCGATGTTCACATGGCTAAGTGTGGAAGGAGCTTTTAAAGATTCACAATCCTCATATCAGGCTGACGGAATGAGAGTGCGTTGGGACAGAATGTTTAAAGCAACAAACACAGGCGAAGCCAGTAAAACATCTTATTGGTGGATTGCGGCTCTGATTCTTGTTCTCTTCTTCGGATGGGAGTATTTTGTTAAACTTTTTGGAAAGAAGAAAATAGAAGACGAATAGTGTTAAAAAATAAAATTTTTAATAGAGTTCTCCTTACCGGAAGCTTTATAGTAAGTATACTAATTATTGCAAAACTCTCCGGGGTTTTGCAATATGCTTTATTGCCTACAGCTGGAAGTGAACCTACAATTAAAAGAGGAGGCTGGATATTGATAAGTAATCTTTTGCCTTACGAAAAAAATAAGATTCTCGTTTATAAGCAGAATAACCCAGATTATCAGCCAGGAAATTATGCTCAAAGGCTTGTCGGGATAGAAGGAGATAAAATTCAAATAAAAAACGGAGACTTGTTTGTAAATGATTTTCTTATCAGTGGAAAGTTTGAAATAAATCAGGCATATAAAATCGACAGAGGTTTTGCTAATCATCTTATTGAACAAGGAGTTGCAGAAGAAGATTTTTTTCCAATCGACGAAAATCATTATATCACCCATCTTTCCAAAAAAAATCTTAAAAAAGATTATTTCTTTGAAAGATACATTAATACAAATACTGAACCTGATATTTTTAAAACTTTTGGTAAACAGTGGAATGCAGATAATTTTGGACCGCTGACAGTACCTCCCGGAAAAGTATTTTTTCTTGGTGATAATCGTAACGCAAGTTTAGATTCTCGATTCGTAGGTTTTGCTGAAAGAGAAGATATTGTAGGAGCCGTTTTTTATCCTAAAAATTAAATGATAATGCAGAATATATTATTACCGGTATTTTATCTACCACCCATCTCGTGGTTTTCAGTTTTTTTAGATCCTGAGAACGAAGTTATTTTTGAGCAGTATGAAAGCTTTCCAAAGCAGACCTACAGAAACAGGACGAATATTTATGGAGCCAACGGAAAACTCTCCCTCGTTATTCCCATCAATCATACAGGAAACAGAGAAATGAAGGATACTGAGATTTCCTACAGGGAAGACTGGTTGAAAATTCACTGGAAATCGATAAAAAATGTGTACCAGGGATCACCTTACTTTGAGTATTATGAAGATAAATTTGAAGTTCTCTATCAGAAGAAAGAAAAATTTCTGTTAGATTTTAATTTAAAAAGTATTGATATTATTCAAAAAATATTCAAGACAGAAAAGGCACAATCTTTGAATCAGGAGTATATTAAAAATCCTTCTGAGATTAATTTTCGTGAGAAATTTTCCACTAAAACCGATTCAGAATTTAAAATGGATGAGTATTATCAGATTTTTACAGATAAATACGGTTTTTTAAAAGATCTTTCAATTATAGATCTTATTTGTAACAAAGGACCGGAATCTGTGACCTATCTAAAAAATATTAAATAATTCTTATAAAATGAAGAAAATAGTATTAGCTGCTGTCTTTCTAGCAGGTTTCAGTTTTACATATGCACAGGATGCTCAAGTTGCAGCTCCTGATCCAAAGGAGAATAAAGATCTGATGACGTGGTATCATAAAGATTTTGCCACAACAAAAGTGTATGGTGTTAATACAGACAACGCTTATAAATATCTGGAATCCAAAGGTCTTAAACCAAAAACTGTTGTTGTAGGGGTATTGGACAGCGGAGTTCAGGTTGATCATCCGGGATTGGTAAAAAATATCTGGTCAAATCCTAACGAAGTTCCAAATAATGGTAAAGACGATGACGGAAACGGATATATTGATGATGTTCACGGATGGAACTTTATTGGAGGTAAAAATGGAGATATCGGTGTTGATAACATGGAGGTAACCAGAGTTGTTGCTAAATACAAGCCGGTTTTTGAAGGTGATGATTCTGCAAAGAACAAAGCAAATCAGGCAAAAATGCCTGAGGAATTTGCTATGTATATGAAATCTAAAGAATTATTTACCAAAAAGAGTGTGGAGGCCAGCCAGAGTTTCAAGCAGTTTACCATGATTAACGAAGCAATACCTGAAATGGTTAAAATGCTTGGTGGAAAACCTTTAACTAAAGAAAATCTTGCCAACATAAAACCTACTGAACAAAAACAGGCTATTGGTCTTCAGATTCTGAACAATCTGGCTCAAAGTCCTGAGTTTTCCGGAAAATCTCCTGATGAAGTAGAAAAAATGCTGAGAAAAGAAATGAAAGGTGCACTGGACCATTTTGGACCTATGGCACAGCAATATGATCTTGCATTTGATCCGAGAGCCGAAATCGTGGGGGATAACTACGATGACTATTCTGAGAAGAAATATGGAAATAACCATTACCAGGGTCCGGATGCAGAACATGGAACTCACGTTTCAGGTATAATTGCAGGTTTACCACAAGGTAAGGAGGTGCAGTATGGTGTAGCTTCAAAAGTAGCTAAGATCATGGTTGTGAGAACGGTTCCTAATGGTGATGAGAGAGATAAAGACGTTGCAAACGCCATCAGATATGCAGTAGATAATGGTGCTAAAGTTCTGAATATGAGCTTTGGTAAGCCGGTTTCTCCCGGTAAAAACGTTGTGTGGGATGCTTTCAAATATGCAGATGACAAAGGCGTTCTTTTGGTGAAAGCTGCAGGGAACGAGAATGAAGATGTTGCAGAACACTTAGCTTATCCGACCAATTTTAAAAACAGTACGGACGCAGCCCCTTTTGTGGATAATGTTTTAGTCGTAGGTGCAAGTACAAACAGAAATAATGAATTGAGAGCCAGTTTCTCTAACTATAATAAAAAAATGGTAAATGTATTTGCTCCTGGTGAGGAAATTTATTCAACGGTTCCGAACAATGAGTACAGTTATCAGCAGGGTACATCGATGGCATCTCCTGTAGTAGCTGGTGCAGCTGCCGTTCTGTTAGCATATATGCCGAATCTGAAGCCTGCACAGATTATTGAGGCTTTGGTTAAGACAAGCAATGCAAGTACAGAAAATGAGTTTGGAGACAAATCTCAGGCTGGTGGAGTAATCGATGTAAGAAAAGCCGCTGAATATGCTTTCAATAATTTTTATAAGGGAAAATCTTCTTCATCTAAAAAAACTGTAAAAACTAAAAAAGCAGTAAAGAAATAAATATCAAATTTTTATTTTAAAAAAGTTATAAAAGCCCGGATTTTTTCGGGCTTTTACTTTGAGCGCTTTTTTTTGGCACGGTTTTTTATAATTATAATTAGATAATAAATAGGTAGTATCGCAGTATTTCTGATGATACATCCATGTTAAAGAAATAAAAATATACATTATGAAAAAGTTATTACTTGCAGGGATGGTGGGAACATCACTTTTTGCAGTGTCCTGTTCCACGGTTAAAAAAGCGGGAGATGCACAGAGCAACAGAGCTGAATTTCTTAAAATGAAAGGAGATTTTCAGATTGTAAGCATAGAATATGACAAACAATATAAGATTAAACCTTTTGATGAAGGTGCTGATGCGCAGTGTTTTGTAGGAAGTCATTGGAGATTTATTCCAAACAACTATACAGGAGCGTATACCCTTAACGGAGGTGGCAGCTGCCCGACATTTACCCAGCCTATTAAATTTGAAGTAAAAAGTGGCAACACCTTTATGTTCAAAAAGATTCAGGATGGAACAAAGGCAAAACAAAATACAGCAGGTTATTCACTGACTGTTGTGTCTATGTCTACAGACCAGTTTTCTTTAGAGCAGAATGTACCTTTTGACGGAAGTACTGTACGGGTTGTCTACAACTTTGAGAGAGCCGGAATGAAATAATATAAATATTTAAAAATAAAACATAATGAAATTTAACAAATCATATATAGGAGCGTTTTTCTTATCATCAGCATTATTGCTAACCAGTTGTGAAGCAGTGCAGAATTCTAATCACCAGCAGAGAGGTACTGCAGTAGGAGTTGCTTCGGGAGCTGTACTTGGAGGAGTTTTAGGAAATAACGTAGGTAAAGGTAAAAATGCAGCTTTAGGTGCTGTTTTAGGAGGAATTATCGGAGGTGTTGCCGGAAATGTCATAGGTAACAAAATGGATAAGCAGGCAAAAGATATCAAAGAAACTTTACCTGGTGCCGAAGTAGAGAGAGTAGGAGACGGAATTAAAGTTACTATGAATGAAAGTATTGTTACTTTCGCATTTGATTCATCAGATCTTACTTCTTTAGCTAAAACCAATTTAGATAAACTGACTCAGGTACTTGTCAATAATCCGGATACCAATATTAATATTTACGGTCACACTGACAGTAAGGGTGCAGATGATTATAACCAGAAATTATCAGAAAGAAGAGCTAATTCCGTAAGGTCTTATCTAATGTCTAAAGGAATTTCTTCAGCGAGGTTATTTGCATTGGGTGAAGGTGAGGCTATGCCTGTAGCTTCTAACGACACTGATGCAGGAAGAGCGAAAAACAGGAGAGTAGAGTTTGCTATTACAGCAAATGAAAAAATGATCAATGATGCTCAGCAAGGGCAGTAATGATTAAAACATAAAAACACAAAAACCGCTTCGGCGGTTTTTTGTGTTTTTACACCATACTTTTTTGCTTTAAAATAACTATTTTTGCAATTGAAATAACATAAATGAAAAAATATTTAAAACTACTTCGCGTAGAGCAGTGGGTCAAAAATTTATTTGTTTTTGTACCTCTGTTTTTTTCGGGAAGTATTAAAAACGTGGATTTACTTACTAAAAGTATTTTTGCTTTCATCATATTCTCATTGGCTGCAAGTATTGTCTATATTTTAAATGACTACAATGATATTGATGCAGACAGGCAGCATCCTGAAAAAAGAAGGCGTCCGCTTGCAAGTGGTGCTGTTTCTAAACAACAGGCACTGCTTATTCTTACAGCTCTGATCATCATAGATATTGCGCTGATATTTTTTGCGCAGTTTAACTTTAATGAAAATCTCTGGAAGTTCGCAACTATTATCGGAATTTATTTTGTGATGAATCTCGCCTATACTTTCAGGCTCAAACATGTTCCCATCATTGATATTTTTATCATTGCGACAGGATTTGTTCTGAGGGTCCAGGCAGGAGGATATATTACCGGAATTTTAATTTCTCAGTGGGCTACCTTATTGACCTTTGTTTTAGCATTGGTGCTGGCCATAGGAAAGAGACGGGGAGAGCTTATCAATGCTCAGGTTTCAGGTAAAACAAGAAAAGCACTGGATGGCTATAATGTGCAGTTTGCAGATATTGCGCTTTCGATCTCAGTAACTCTTGCGATTATCTGCTATCTGATGTTTACGTTATCACCAGAGGTGCAGGCAAGATTTCATCCAAGAGTTTTTTATACTGTAATTTTTGTTGTCTTTGCTTTTTTAAGATATTTACAGCAGACTCTTGTATATAACAGAACAGAATCTCCTACGAAAATTGTTTACAGAGACCGGTATATTCAGGTTACATTATTGCTTTGGATCGCTGCATTTTTAATTCAGATTTATTTTAAAGAATGAGATCGCAGAGACTGAAAAGCAAAGATAATAATGAAAATGCCGTGTTGATTGCATCTGACCCAACTAAAATAATTAATTACAGATGAAGCCAAATTTCATACAAAAAGTTACGAACTGGGGCAATTATCCGATTGTCGAAAAAGAGATGCGGTCTGAAGATAATTTCAGAAAAATAAAAGATTTTGTCCTTACTCACAATGAGGTCATTGCACGGGGAAACGGCAGGTGCTATGGTGATGCTTCATTGGGTGAAAATATATTTTCTTCAAAAAAATTAAATAAACTGATAAGTTTCGACCGTCTTAATGGAATCATCGAATGCGAATCAGGGGTTTTACTTTCGGAAATTCTTGAAATCTCTGTACCTCAGGGGTATTTTCTTTATGTTACGCCGGGAACAAAATTCATTTCTGTAGGAGGCGCAATTGCTTCAGACGTTCACGGTAAAAATCACCATGCCGAAGGATGTTTCTCAGAATATGTTTTGGAGTTTAAGCTGATGATTGAAAACGGGGATATCATTATCTGTTCGAGAGAGCAGAATCAGGATAAATTTTGGTCTGCAATCGGAGGGATGGGACTTACGGGAATTATTCTTTCCGCAAAATTTAAACTTAAAAATATTGAAACCGCTTACATCCGCCAGGAAAGCATAAAAGCGGAGAATCTGGACGAAATATTCAGGCTTTTTGAAGAAAGTGAAAGCTGGACCTATACGGTAGCGTGGATCGACTGTCTTCAAAAAGGAAAAAATATTGGCAGAAGTATTCTGATGCGTGGAGAGCACGCATTTCGACATGAATTGACAGGAAAAGATGCTGAAAACCCTTTGGTATTAAAGAAAAAGTTCTCACCTACTGTTCCTTTTTATTTTCCGAATTTTGTTCTGAACAGTTTGACGGTAAAGCTCTTTAATCTTCTGTATTATAAAAGACAGGCGAAAAAAGAGGTGAAGAATTTTACCGATTATGAAACATTTTTTTATCCTCTGGATGCAGTGAACGACTGGAATAAAATCTACGGAAAATCAGGATTCATTCAATACCAGATGGTCATCCCGAAAGAAAAGGGAAAAGAAGGGATGAAACAAATTCTGGAAACCATTGCCAACAGTGGAAACGGATCTTTCTTAGCGGTATTAAAATTATTCGGTAAGGATAATCCGGATGCTTATAATTCTTTCCCTATGGAAGGGTATACTTTAGCACTTGATTTTAAAGTGAATTCAAAACTGAAAAAGCTTGTTGATCAGCTTGATCATATTGTTCAGGAATTCGGAGGCAGAATTTATTTAACGAAAGACAGCATGAGCAGATCGTCGCTGACTGATTATCTGAAAAATGTCAGCAGTTCAAAATTTGTTTCTTTACAGCATAAAAGAATTTTAAATAGCAAATAGAATGATAGTTCTCGGAAGTACCTCTGAAGTAGCGCAGGCATTTGTAGAAAAAGCTCTGCAGGAAGGCGAAAAGTTTGAAAGAATTTATCTTTTTACCTCAAATAAAGAAACCACCGAAAGATTTGCAAGACATATTGACGTGAAATTTCTGCAGCGATCTGAAATTATTGAACTTGATTTAACAAAACCTGTTCATTATTCTGAATTTGATTTCATCAATTCAAATCTGCTATTCTGTGCAACAGGTTATCTGGGTGAAGGTACAGAAGAAGGATTGTATGACAATAAAAATACAGAACGTATTATAGATATCAATTATTCAAAATTGATTCCCGTTATCAACTATTTTGCTCAGAAATTTGAGAGCCGGAGGTCAGGAACCATTATCGGGCTTTCATCAGTGGCAGGTGACAGAGGAAGACAGAGTAATTTCATATATGGAAGTGCAAAAGCTGCTTTTACAGCCTATCTAAGTGGTCTCAGGAATTATTTGTCTGAAAAGAAAGTTCATGTAATGACCGTTAAGCCGGGCTTTATGGCAACGAAGATGACTGAGGGACTGCCATTAAATCCAAAATTAACAGCTACTCCAAAGCAGGCTGCAGAATGTATTTACTCGGCATTCAAAAAACAAAAGAATGTAATATACGTTTTGCCGGTTTGGGGCGTTATAATGATGATTATCAGAAATATTCCCGAATTTATTTTTAAAAAACTGAAACTTTGACAGGCTGATGATGAAAAACGGATGCAGGAGTTTGGCAAAATTTCATCATCCTGAATAGAAAACTGTGAATCTTAAACCCTCGATTGTTAATTATGAAAAAATTGTATTGTTTTGATTTTGATGGTACTCTGACTTATAAAGACACCATGTTTTTATATCTTAAATTTTACAATCCATCTAAATTCAGGATGCAGTTTGTAAGGCATATCCCCCTTTTTATTTTATTGAAATTAAAATTAGCTGAGACTGAAAAGGTGAAAAAAAGCTTTATCGGTTCTATCTTAAAGGGACAGCTTCAAACGAAAATAGAAGAAAAGTCAAAACAGTTTTTTGAACAGAACTATCCTAAAATTGTACGGGAAAATGCATTGGATTTTATTCAGAATATGGACAGACAGAATACGGAGAGCCTTATGGTGACCGCTTCCCTGGATATCTGGACAAAACCTTTTGCAGAAAAACTCCAGATGAATCTGGTTTCCACACAGGCAGAGTTCAAAAATGGAATTTTTACAGGTAATTTCATAGGTAAAAACTGTAACGGAAAAGAAAAACTGGAGAGAATAAAAAAAGAAATTTCAGACGGGAAGTATGATAAAATCATTGCTTTTGGCGATACGTCCGGTGATAAGCCAATGCTGAAATGGGCAAATGAAGGACATTACCAATTTTTTCACTAATTTTGAAAGATCAATAATAATAAAATGAATAAATTATTAATCTTGTGTTTAGCAATGATTATGAGCTGTATGAGTACAACTGCACAAAAACCCGGTGATGAGCAGAAGAAAGCTGAAATCATCATTTCAGAATCTCAGGGAGGAAATGAAAAATCAGGTTTTATAATCATTAAAAATGAGCAGGAGTTTCAGGCTCTTATACAATCAACCCAATCCTCTGTTTTGGTAGAAGCAGGTAAAGAATCTGAAATGAAATATCCTGAGTTTCCTGAAAACAGAAAAACAGTATTGTATAATTTAGGATCATTTAATTCCGGTGATCATACGATCCGGGAAATTAAAAGTATATCAGTAAAAGATAATGTTTTATCGGTAGAAGTACCGTATTACGAATCCGGCGGTATGGAAATACAGGTGATGTCTGCGCCTTGGTTTATATTTTCAGTTCCTTCCGATTTTCAGTTTACTTCAGTAAAATTAAAATATTCAAAATAAAAAATGAATAAAATATATTTAGATAACGCAGCTACAACGCCACTTTCAGAAGAAGTCATTGATGCCATGGTAGAAACCATGAAAATGAATTTTGGAAATCCGTCCTCAACCCACAGTTTCGGGCAGGATGCCAAAATTTTAATTGAAAATGTAAGGAGGCAGGTTGCAGAGTATCTTCATGTGAGTCCGGCGGAAATTATTTTTACGTCTTGCGGTACAGAATCCAACAATATGATCATCAAATCAAGTGTTGAGCATTTGGGTGTTGAGAGGATCATCAGTTCTCCGATGGAACATAAGTGTGTTTCTGAAACCATTCTGGATATGAAAAGCAGGAAAGGGGTAGAAGTGGCCTATATCCGTCCGAATGAAAAAGGGGATATTGATTTGAATAAGCTTGAAGAATTACTTAAATCTTCAGATAAAAAAACTTTGGTAAGCCTGATGCATGCCAACAATGAGATTGGAAATCTTGTAGATATCAAAGAAATTGCTGAATTGTGTAAATTACATAATGCACTGTTTCATTCAGACACTGTACAGACAATGGCTCACATGAATCTGGATTTTTCTGAAATTCCGGTAGATTTTGCATCGTGCAGTGCCCATAAATTCCACGGTCCCAAAGGAAGTGGTTTCGCCTTTATCCGAAAGGCCAGCGGACTCAAGGGAATCATCACCGGAGGTCCCCAGGAAAGAAGTCTGAGAGCAGGCACGGAAAATGTAAGCGGTATTGCGGGTTTAGGTAAGGCATTAGAGCTTTCAATTAAGAATATGGATGCCTATACCCAGCATATGCAGGATATTAAACAATATACAATTAACAGGGTTTCTGAGGAAATTCCGGCTGTCAAGTTTAACGGCAGAAGTGCTGAAGGCGAAAACAGTTTGTATACCTTATTAAGTCTTTTGTTACCTTATAAAAATCCACTAATTGGTCTGCAGCTTGATATGAAGGGAATTGCAGTATCACAGGGAAGTGCGTGTTCATCAGGAGCTTCGAAACCTTCCATGGTAATGATGATGGTGCTGTCTGAAGAAGAAATGGACAGCTGTACACCTTTGCGTATTTCTTTCAGCCACCTCACAACCAGACAGGACATCGATACATTTGTCAGTGCTTTGAAAGAGATTTCTGAAGACCTGATCATAGAAAATACAAATGTTGAACATAGATAAGCTATTCGCTTAAAAGTGGTAATTTTGATCTTATAATTTAGATAGAATATTAATAAATAAAAATAAAAAAATGGCTTTAGAAATTACGGATAGCTCGTTCCAGGAAACAGTTTTAAAATCTGATAAACCGGTATTGGTGGACTTTTGGGCAGTATGGTGCGGACCGTGCAGAACTTTGGGACCGATCATCGAAGAAGTAGCGGCAGATTTTGAAGGAAAAGCTGTCGTAGGAAAAGTAGATGTAGACAACAATCAGGAGATTTCTATGCAGTACGGAATCAGAAATATCCCTACAGTTCTTATTTTTAAGAATGGTGAAGTAGTTGATAAATTGGTTGGTGTAACTCCAAAGGAGATCATTGCTGAAAAATTGAGTGCACACTTATAAAAAAAATCACTTTGATAATGAATGCTTTCCGTATCGGGAAGCATTTTTTTTGCCAAAATAGTTGCGGGTTCACTTAAAAGTTGTATTTTTGCAACCACAATAACAGAGCATACAAACTTAGTTGTTGTAAGAGATCCGGTAGTTCAGCTGGTTAGAATGCCGCCCTGTCACGGCGGAGGTCGCGGGTTCGAGTCCCGTCCGGATCGCAAAAGTTTTCTCAATTTACTTTAAAAAAATTGATCCGGTAGTTCAGCTGGTTAGAATGCCGCCCTGTCACGGCGGAGGTCGCGGGTTCGAGTCCCGTCCGGATCGCAGATGATTTTTCATCATTCATCAAAAAGCCTTAAAACATTTGTTTTAAGGCTTTTTTTATTTTTCCAATATTTTTTGAAACTGATCTTACGTTGACTGATATTCTCCCTCTTCTTCCTTATGCCAGAATGAAACGCGCTTAGATGTTACTTTTAAAAGGCAGATCCCCGGTGTCTCTATACCATCTGGGAACCATTGCTCTAAGCTGTCAATCCATTTTTCTTCCAGTATACTTTTATCCGTGATAACGGCTGCTGTTCCATAGCATTCTATGAATAGCATATCATCAGTCTGATAAACAAGGCTTACTTTGTGGTCATTCTTGATCTGACGGACTTTGTTACTGTCTTCATACGTGAAAAACCATGAGTCTCCGTTATATTCTACTTTACCGTTATTGCTCATCGGTCTGGAATGTGAAATCTGTCTTCCGTCTTGGGTGGTCATCATACAGAAGTCAAGGTCTTTCATTTTCTGTGCGATTGTTTGAAGTGATGCTTTTTTCATTTTAATTTTGTTAGTGATTGTTGAGGTGATGATCAGTTGTTTTTTAATTTATATGATAAATTAGTATTAAAAAAGATGATCTCTGTTGTATGATTAACCAAAAGGTGTACCGATCTTATAAAACTGATGTTGTTTCATTTACCGTAAAATTGAGTGGCGTAGTATGTGATGATCAGTTGACTGACAAGCCAGTAAACGTACAGCGGTTATACACTGAATAATAATGGAAGCAAAGAGAGGAATCAATAAAATTGATTTTTATAAAGCTAGCTTCATCAGCGGCTTTGCCGCCCCTCTTTGTTCCTTAAAACTTAGCAGTTTGCATATAAAACTTTGCGTTAAGAAAATTAATTATGTAATTTCATGATAAACTGGGATTTTCTGTGTTTAGATTCCTCCAGAATGACAAACTGTGCGCTGATAGTTGATTCTATTTACTATTTAAATTGATTCTGCTATTTTAATATGACTGAAAGTTAAGCGACATTTAAAAATCCGTCAGTTCGAGTAAAATTCTGAAAGAATTTGTATCGAGAACCAGTGAACTTAAAACAAAATTTGTCCATTGTTCAAAAATTCTCGATACGGTTTTTTCAAAACCTACTCGAATTGACGTGTAGAATCTTTGTATTTCATTGATAAGTTTATGCCTTTGTTTATCTTAAAAGCATAAAGCTGTTGAAAAAAACTTTGTCTTGCCTTGCGTTAAATCTTGAATAATTAAATAAGCAAAGAAATGAAATCAATAAAATTGATTCTTATAAAGCCAGCTTCATCAGCGGCTTTGCCGCCATTCTTTGCTTCTTAAAAATTAGCAGCTTGCATAATAAAACTTTGCGTTAAGAAAATTTAATTAGGAAATTTCGTTATAAGCCAGGATTTTCTGGGTTTAGATTCCTCCGGAAAGACAAACTGTGTGCTGAGAGTTGAGTGTGTTTAGTGAATACTTGTTATTACTTCAAACATTCACTCAAAATCTCAATAGCTTTCTGTCTTTGATTTTATCTAATTTTTGATTTTCGGAGGAATCTCAACAGCAAATTTTACGATGGAATTCAGACTCTTCGGGAATCGATGATAAGCGGTGCGTAAAAAACCTTATTCTATAAATTGATTATGTTATTTTCTAACGCAAAGTTTTATTTAAATAACGCATCATTAAAGGAGCACAGAAATGAAATCAATGAAATTGATTCTTATAAAGCCAGCTTCATCAGCGGCTTTGCCGCCCTTCTTTGCTCCTTAAAATTTAGCAGCTTGCATCATAAAACTTGCGTTAAGAAAATTTAATTATGTAATTTCATGATAAACTGGGATTCTCTGTGTTTAGATTCCTCCGGAAATCAAAGATTCGATGAAATCAATGACAAACTGAGCGCTGAGAGTTGAGTGTGGTTACTACTTAAACTGATTCTGTTATTTTAATATGACTGAAAGTTAAGCGATATTTAAAAATCCGTCAGGTCGAGTAGAATTCTGAAAGAATTTGTATCGAGAACCAGTGAACTTAAAAACAAAATTTGTTCATTGTTCAAAAATTCTCGATACGGTTTTCTATAAAAACCCTACTCGAATTGACGTGTAGAATCTTTGTATATCATTGATAAGTTTATGCCTTTGTTTATCTTAAAAGCGTAAAGCTGTTGAAAAAAACTTTGTCTTGCCTTGCGTTAAATCTTGAATGATTAAAGGAGCAAAGAAATGGAATCAATAAAATTGATTCTTATAAAGCCAGCTTCATCAGCGGCTTTGCCGCCACTCTTTGCTCCTTAAAATTGAGCAGCTTGCATAATAAAACTTTGCGTTTAAAAAACATTCCAACAAATTTCACACATCAGTAACATCAAATACCAATTGATTCAGACAAAAACTTTTTTTAAACACGTCAGGTTTTGTCGCATCGCCTCTATATGTTTGCCGTAATATTAAGTTTGGATGAAATATCTCCACAAGTACTGTAATATTCGTTAAAAAAAAGTTAAATTCGCCAAAATATAATAATTAAAAACTCAAGTATGAAAAAAATCTATGTGAGTGCCTGCCTTCTTTGCTTCACAGGTCTGTCATTTGGACAGGATTTAATCTGGCAACATGATATCAGATCATCAACTCAAGACTTCCTTTCCCAGGTGACCACCACCATCGACCAGCAGTATCTCATCAGCGGAAGTGCCATTCAAAGCTCCAACCTTCAACAGGCTAAAGGATCTCAGAACAATGGGTACGACTTTAAGATCATCAAACTCAGCCAAAACGGGGATACCGTATTTGAAAAATATTTCTCAGGAAAGAACCATGATTTCCTGGCTGCAACCGTCGCTACACAGGAGGGCGGATTTGCCATAATAGGAACTTCGTACTCCGGGAAAGGGCTGGATAAAAAAGAGGATTCCAAAGGAGGCTCAGATCTATGGTTGATAAGAACAAACTCGGAGGGAAATGAAATTTGGCAGAAGACATTAGGCACAGCCCAGGACGATGAAGCCAGAGCGGTCATCCAGACCACTGACTTAGGATTTGTTGTTGCAGGCAATGTACAGAACTCACCCGATGGTTACGGTTCTAAAGATGTCATGATCATCAGGCTCGATAAAAACGGAAAAGAACTTTCCCAGCTGATCCTCGGCGGAAGAGGAAATGATGAAGTGGAAAAAATGATCCCGACCGCTGACGGCGGTGTTCTGTTAGGCATGTATTCCAGGAGTGCATCCTCCCTCAATTCTCCTAAAGGAAAGGAGCTGAGAGATTCATCGCCTGAGAATTCCCAGTCAAAACTGAATACCTATTCCAAAAAAACAGAGAATGAGGGTGAAGGAGATTACTGGATCGTTAAAATATCGAAAGAAGGAAAAGTTGAGTGGGAGAAGAATTACGGAGGGAAAGGAGATGACCACCTGAGAACTTTAGCCATGACCTCTACAGGATACATCATCGGAGGCGAATCAAGATCTGAGAGATCAGGAAATAAAACCGTGGGAATTGAAGAGGGAACAGATCTGTGGCTCCTCTCGCTCAGAGAAACAGGAGAAGAAAACTGGCAGAAGTCCTACAGTTTTAAGAACCGGGATATCCTGATGGGACTCAGCGTTATAAAAAGTGCAGACGATAAAAATTCGAAAGGATTTTTAATCGGCGGCTACACGCAGGCAGAGGGAAGAATTGAAGCAGATGATGAAACTTTCTGGATGCTCTACCTCGACCAGAACGGAAACGAACAATGGAGAAAGCACGTCAAAGGAGAATCCAGGAAGAAGGAAGAACGGTTATCGGATATTAAACTGAACCGTGACGGTTCTATTATTTTAGCAGGAACCAGTGCTGAAGAACTGGGCAGAGAAAACTGGAAGATCGTGAAACTGGGTGATAAGCTGATTGACCAGCTGATTGAAAAGCAGGACATTAAGATCTACCCTAACCCGGTTTCGGATTATGCATATGTAGAAATAGGTTTTGACCCTTCGACAGGCTCAGGGCAGGGTTTCAAAGAAGCAGATATCACCATTTATGATATGGGCGGAAGACAGCTTCAAAGCCTTAAGACCAAGAATAAAGTCACGAAGATCAATACACAGAATCTGATTCAGGGAGCGTATTTGGTGACGGTGAAAACGGATACGAATAAAACGGCGAATGCTAAACTGATAAAACACTAAAACGCAGATGAAGAAAATAATTACAATACTCAGTGCAGGTATATTTTTAAATATTTACGGGCAGAAAATGGATCATATCCAAAACATCACTCCCCAGCCTCCTGAAGTCAATGCCATTTTAAAATCTTTTGAAACCCCGGTATCATTATATACCGGAAGTCCTGATATTTCGATTCCTATTTACAGCATTAAAGAAGGAGATATTAATTTTGATGTAAAATTATCTTATAATACCACAGGTATAACCGTAGGAGAAAGATCTTCCTGGGTTGGATTAGGATGGAATCTGTCTGTTCCCACACTGGTCAGAAATGTCAGACAGGTTCCTGATGATTTGCCTCATGGCTTTTTTTACGAAACCCAATATACCGTTGATAATGCCAATAATTTGTTGAACACCATTGGGCCTGATGTTCATTTAGCTGATATTCAATTAGCTTGTCCGCAATGCATTAATCTTGACAGTAAATACAAAGAGGGATTGTTGGATTTGGAATCTGACGATTACAGAATAACACTTCCTGATGGGAAAAGCATTTCCTTTATGGTTAATCAGGAGAGAGATCCCCAGCATCCCGTTGGTCATTTTGTTCAGTTCCCTGATTCCGATTATAAAATAGACTATAGTACCTCCACCGGGAATTGGGAAATTACCAGCCCACAGGGATTTAAATATGTTTACATAATGGGAAATACTATTATTTCCCAAAATACCTATACGATAGGCGGAACATCCATAGGAACTGAAACCCCGGTAAGAGATCAGATATATAGAAGCACATGGGCATTATCGAAAATAGTAAGCCCTGATAATCGTACTCTAAATTTCGAGTATGATCCTGTTTTATATGAAGACTGTGATTTAGTGAATCAGACAAAAACGGTTTCAGTTGACGAAACAGCTTTTCCTAATGAAGCAAGAAATACAGTTTACAGCAATTATTCTAAAACCAAAGGCAGAAATTTATACATCAGCAGAATATGGGGTGATTTTGGAGAAGTCATTTTTAATAAAGACAGCCGTCTGGATTACACTACTTACGGTAAAAAACTCAATACTGTTGATATTAAAAATAAAGCAGGCTTAATAAACCGGGTGTCTTTTGAGTATGATTACATGATAAGTGCCCCTGCTTCCCCTAAATACACCTGTAACCGATTTGAAAATGACAATGATATTTCAAAAAGACTGATGCTCAGAAAAATCAGCTTTAATACTGAAACGCAGAAACCATTATCCTATCAATTTAATTACAATGCCATGGCTTTGCCCGGCCGTTTGTCTTTTGCAAGAGACTGGTGGGGATATTATAATGGACAGGACAGCAATCCCGGCCTGACGCCAAGTATTGATCTGGTCATGACGGAAGAAAATAACAGGGATGTCAAACCTCTTTTTACAAAAGCAGGATCTTTGGAAGAAATCATTTATCCGACAGGAGGAAAAACCAAATTCCAGTTTGAAAGCAACAGGGGTGTTTTTTATGATTACAATAATTTGCAACAGCAAAAAATCCATGATATCATCCCATTTATTGTTAAGGAACATCTTTTCTCAACCAATGAGAATATTACCCCCCTGCTCAATAAGGTCTATCAATACCCTTTACCTATTAATGCAGGTGAAATAACGACGACTTCCATGCAGCCCCTTGAATTATTTACAAATACCAATCAGTGTATTTATCCTGATGATTCGCTTCCGTTAAGCAACAGCTGCGCTATCTATTATTCGGTCATAGATCATAATAATCAAATTATTATCCCAAAAGCCTTATTAAGGAATAATGTATCAAGAATAGTACAGATCCCAAGAAATAAGCTGACGGATGGGCTAAAATTAAAAGTTGAATTGTATGCCGGTAAATCATCTTCAGGCTCTCAGGTCTTTGACCATAACCAACATGAAGCAAACATTACCATCACTCACAAAGTAATTGATACAACGATGGCCAGAATTACTCAGTATGGTACCGAAGTTCCCTTTGGAGGATTAAGGATTAAAAGAATTGAAAACTATGAAAATAATGTAAATCCAACTATAAAAGAATACGATTATACATCCGACGGTATTGAAAGCGGTATTTCTCTATTCGAACTGGATTTTCTTCAGTCCACTCCGGGTAAGCTCTTTGTTACTTCGCAGAGCAGATTTCCCATGCAGACAGGAAACGGATCTTTAATATCTTACACAGATGCAAAAGAGTATAGAATAAATCAGCTTACGAATGAAAGAAACAATATTTCCCATACTTTTAATAACATGTATTTGATGGGAAGCTATCTGGGATCCTGTTTTTTTAACTATGGTCAGGGAGGAGCCCTGACTTCCAGTTCTGTCCCCTGCTATGAAAACCCCTTAAACGGAAAACCTCTTTTTATAAATTATGCGGACAAACAAAAGGAGTCGTTTGAATATCAAAATGTTTCTTATATAGGTAAGGATTTACAATATATAAAAGGAATTGATTTTGACAGGGTAATCAAGCCAAAAGATTTTACCTATATGGTGACCGGGGTCAGTCCAACTTATTTAGGACCAGAATTTTTTTACTATACTTTCAAAAACTTTGATGATCCTGACTATTCAAAAGAAGTCAGAGAAAACTTCAATGGAAAGGAAATAGTAACTAAAAACCAGTACAGCAGTTTAAGTCCTTACCATCATCAGGTAACAAGACAGAAGACCACGAACAGCGACGGCGTGACCAGTGAAACTTCTTACG